>NZ_JBHMEP010000034.1:0-2792 GCF_042428525.1 Vibrio olivae | reverse complement strand
TGTTGTTTTTTTTCTTGTTTGTTGTTTTTCTTGTTTGTTGTTTTTTTCTTGTTTGTTGTTTTTCTTGTTTGTTGTTTTTTTTCTTGTTTGTTGTTTTTCTTGTTTGTTGTTTTTTTCTTGTTTGTTGTTGTTTTTTTCTCTTGTTTGTTGGTGTTTTTCTTGTTTGTTGGTGTTTTTCCTTGTTTGTTGGTGTTTCCCTTGTTTGTTGGTGTTTTTTTTTCCTTGTTTGTTGGTGTCCCATCACGCAACCCCCCAACCTCCCTCGAAACCACCACGAAAACCCAAGACCTCCCGCTACTTTGTTCCACGTGGAACGCTGATTCAGTCTAGGATATCGAGGTCTTTGTTCTTGATTGCCTTATATACTTGCCTAATACAATGTATTGATAATAAAACCAATAAAGAAACTATGATTATAGGCAGAGCGTCGCCCGTAGCTATAACGTACCGCCCCAACTCAAACGCCATATACCCACAAAACAAGGTGAGTACGAAATATATAAATACACCCATAAAAATATACAATAAGTAACCACGATTTTAAAATTGAACGCAAATAATACAATTAATTGAGTATCAATAAAATAATATATATCAACCCCTAGAGCTACCTCTAAGGAAAGACAAGCCTAGATATAGATAAAAAATATACAATAAGTACCGCCTATTATATACCTTTTAGGATCGATTCAAGCGCAAATCCATGCATAAGGGTACAATTCACCCGCCCGTATGGATATAGATATATACAAAATGATACATAATAAAGTATTTTACTTACACATTTATAATTAAGGCTTAAAATTTACCGACTTAACACTTTTATGTGCAAGCAAAACATATGGTTATGCTATCATTTTGTAAAATTAGGCACAAAAAAGCCCTTCCGTCCTATATCACTATAGTACGAAAGGGCACAAACTTTAAAATCAAATAAAAACAAACGATCTATTGTCGCAATTTGTTCGCCATGTAACTAACACGTTTCCGCCTACATTTATCAGATTCCCTACTGCAATCTAATTTATTAGACTTGTATAGATCTTTGGTAAGCTCAATATAAAACTCCATTTGAGACTTTCTTACAGCCTCTAAAGCCTTTTCTTTTTGAATAGATAGTTTCCTATTCAAATTATCGAATTTCTTTTTGTACATAATATATTAATTTAATTACACCAATAAGAATACGGCATGGCTATGAAGTCACAAAGCCGCCGTTATCAAAACGGCCAGCCGGACGCACCACACCCGCCCGATTCCCTTTGGTTTTGTCCCTTTGCCCCGAACGAACGAAGCCAAATACGTACATACGTTGCCCGTGATACGTACCGACAAGGCGCACTTTGTCCGTCAATTTAACCGCACAAAATACCCTTGTAAGGGTTGTTATTTTAATTAATACATATAACATACAAGTATTTAAGCAACCCTATATGTTATTGCATTGATATATTGGTACGGTTATAACCCCGTAATGCACTCCATGCGTGCTGCTCTCGCTACACATGGACATACGCCCTATATATGCGTATATACACCAATATACCCCATGTTTTTACATGGCCTATCCGGTTGACCGGACGTATTAACCAGCCTTGATACATAGCCAAGAATAACGGCACGCCCCTGAACTAGGAGAATACCTGATCACACTATTAGTCGGCAATCTATTTATACGAACTCTCGATACCCTACCGATTCGCATATCTATGTATCAATATGTTAAATATCTTATCTGTTTAGTCTAAATCAGTGGCACGGCGTGAACGTACAGATATCGCCACCATAATGCCCCTATATATAAAGATATAAGGACATCTTAATATTATCTTACATTTTTATCGTGAGTAAGATAATAGGTGATACATTTGGCTATCAATGAAAACGAAAAATTCGTTATTTTAGTAGCCATTCGAGTAGATTTATATCTTTCGTTATTGTAAATAACGAAATAACCGCTTTTATCCTCAGAGTATTTAATAGGGGCACAATAGCCAAAAGCTTTATGTGTTGTGCCCAAAAGAATTTTCTGAGCTTGTTTTTCAGCTAACATTATTTTATTGTTGGCTGATTCATTTTCATCATTGTAAATCTTTTCTATTTCTATATATTGGCAAAATACGCCATCTATATTTGCAAGAATTTCTTTACAAATAGTAATAACCAATTCTTTATCTTTAGCCAAAGCGACTAAAGACGGGATAACATCTTTTGAAACTTCAATATTGTTTTCTTTGATAATATCCATAACATCTTTTTTGCTATTAAACAATCTGCACCAAGATTTTATCGCACCCGTCAAAGTTTCAGACTCAGACTTTTTCACTGCATTTTGTACTCGATTCAAATCTTTTGCTTTCATATTAAATCGCCCTTGCCCTAGGGACTTATATAGGCACCTAGCACGCCTTGTTTGTTAATATTGTTATCTCACATTGCAAATATAATATATGTTTTATTTCCAAACAAATATTTTACGATAAAAATTCAACGATTATATATAATGAAACTAATCAAATGTAAATGTATATTAAAATATTGATTTATATCATTGATAATCAACAATTTAAATGGAAAATAAGCATTCCTTTTTGGTTGGCTGGCGTTTGCCGTTCCTTTTTCCCGCCCTTCGTGGATTGGGGGGGGCGGTCCAAAAAACGGCAGACCCCACGGCCCGATTTCGGGGAGGTGGTCCGTCCCGCATATCCCGCACATCCCTCATATCCCTCATATCCCGCACATCCCTCATATCCCTCATATCCCGCATATCCCGCACATCCCGCATATCCCTC
>NZ_JBHMEP010000127.1:0-535 GCF_042428525.1 Vibrio olivae | reverse complement strand
GACCGTGTGATAGACATCGACCTGTTGCTCTGTTTTGCCGATGACGGTACTCCCGTTTTGCTGGATACTCCCGAACTGAAACTTCCTCATCCGCTGATGCAGGAACGCCGTTTCGTGATGGAGCCGTTGGCGGAGATTGCTTCAGGCGTGGTGCATCCGGTATTGGGAAAGACAATCGGGGAATTGTTGCAAAATCAGTGTTAATCTCTGCTATCTGTAGCGCAGATACAAGATTTCTTTTTTATCTTTGCCTCCGGAAAGCGAAGATAGGCTGCACCTCAGCATAAAAAATGAACAAGTTCATTTTGTTCTGCTTTCGGTTTGCACTATCTTTGCACCGTTCAAAAGAAGTAAAATGTAAATAAAAACAATGAAGGTACATATTCATCCGCATTATGCCGCCTACGAGAGTTATATCCGAGCCATCCCATCGGAAGAATATGAACGGGAAGAGGTTTATTGTAACCGAAGGAACACAGTCGAAAGAGTGCGGTTCGGAGACAAGGACTTCGTAATCAAGAAATACAAAAGACCT
>NZ_JBHMEP010000046.1:0-1220 GCF_042428525.1 Vibrio olivae | reverse complement strand
AACGCACGTGATCTATCGTGGACGTCCGCAAAAATGGCTGTATCGTTTATTTAGAAATTAAGATAAAAAAGGCTAGTTAACGGGTTTGTTGACTGGCCTTTTTTGATATGTTTGTACATTTTTTATTGTGTTTTAATTTTTCTCTTTTTTATAGCAAGGGTAGCGTCAATAATTTTGTGTAAATAACTCGTCCTTCTGCAAAATAATGGGTTACTCAGTAAACATTGAAGCTAATGTATCCGTCACTTGTTGGAAGCCTTTATGGCTTCTATTTAAGAATTTTTGATTGTATGTATCAAAGATGGATACTAGGAAACGCTCTAGTGATTCTTCATTTTGAAACTGCTCTTTTCTGCGGCTGTATTTCTTGATTTGTTTATTGAAAGATTCGATTAAATTAGTTGAGTAAATGCTTCGGCGGATACCAGGCGGAAACTCATAAAAAGTCAATAAATCTTGTTTTTTTATCAGTGACTGCGTCACTTTAGGATAAGTTTTCTGCCACTTCTCAATCATACTCCCTAAAAAGGTATTTGCCTCTTCCTTTGAGCTAGCTTGATAAACAGCCTTAAAGTCATCACAGATTTCTTTTCGGTCTTTGACACGTACTTTATGAGCAATATTACGGGAAACGTGAACACAGCAATGTTGGTATTTAGCTTTAGGATAAATCTGGTGAATCGTATCTTTCATGCCTTTTAAGCCATCGGTAATAAACAGTAAGACATCATGAACCCCTCTGGAGTAAATGTCCTGTAACAACTCATTCCAAACGTAGGTCGATTCAGTCGGAGCAATCGCATAACTTAGTACTTCTTTAGTGCCGTCTTCTCGTATACCAATGGCAATATAGATTGCTTCTTTGGAGACGGTTTGCCGTTTTAAAGGAATATAAGTAGCATCCATGAAAATAGCGACATACTTATCATTTAAGGCTCTGGATTTAAAGGCATTTACTTCTTCAGTCAGAACTTTAGTCATGTTGGACATGGTTTGTGGAGTATAGTGATGACCGTACATTTTTTCGATCAAATCAGCAATTTCAGACATCGTAACACCTTTTTCGAATAAATGGATAATAGTGGTTTCCAATGTATCGTTTGTTCTTTTGTAGGCTGGTAAAGTTTGTTGTTTAAACTCACCATTACGATCTCTAGGTATTTCCAATGTTAATTCACCATATTCGGTTTTGATTGATCGAAAGTAAGAACCGTTTCTCG
>NZ_JBHMEP010000147.1:0-501 GCF_042428525.1 Vibrio olivae | reverse complement strand
ATATGGCGCAACACGTTGTTTCCGGCGCGGCGGGGGTAATCGGCGGCAGCACAAATATTGATGTTGCCGCCGCCCTTGCTTCCATGCATAGCGGGCTTGACGCTATGGAAATCCCCGAACTGCTCTTACTTGTCATGGAAACAAGCCTTGTGAGCTTGTGCATGAAGATAATGTCCGTACTGATAACCGTTATCCTCTACGGGCGCATGATAGAAATTTACCTTTACTGTTCGGTATCGCCTATCCCGTTTGCAACTATGACTAACCGGGAATGGGGGCAGATAGGAAACAACTACCTAAAATCCCTGTTCGCTATCGGTTTTCAAGGCTTCCTCATTATGATATGCGTCGGCATTTACGCCGTACTGGTGAACAACATGATAATAGCGGACAATCTGCACAGCGCGATATTCTCCCTTGCAGCCTATACCGTTATCCTCTGTTTCTCCCTGTTCAAATCCGGCGCACTGGCGAAGTCGATATTCTCCGCGCATTAGCGGC
>NZ_JBHMEP010000022.1:0-11572 GCF_042428525.1 Vibrio olivae | reverse complement strand
GTCCCTACATCCCAAACAGGATTGGATATATCCGGGGTAACAGCCTCGATCAACCCTATACGACCAGCGTCATCCTCCATAGAATGCAATGAGTCAAGGTACTTGTCTCTGAAGCCGATGGCGGTGGAGATAGGGAGGCCGGCCTCGACCAGCATCCTCCCCTGTTCTTTTGTGGTGAATATTCTTTCCTTCATAATTTCATTTTCCTTTCTACTGTAACTATCGTATCATTATGCCATCCCCCATGAGCCACTAGAAGAATCTCCTGCTGCTCGAAACCAAGCCCTGCCCCTATACCGCCGGAGTTCCACGCGCAGGTAATGACCACCCCGCCCTTCTTGGTGATCCTAGCTATCTCCTTCTTCTGCCTAGCCCAGTAGCTGGATTGCGTTGTTTGCATATTAACAGCACCTCCAAGCCTTTTATATGACTCGGACACCTGTCTCGTGGAATATGGTGGATCATATAATACCATATCAGCTATATTATCATCAAGATGACACAAGAAGTCCGTGGCGTCTTTATGATACATAGCCTTAGTCTCAGGATCAAGATCGTTGGTGATCGTCCCTATATCGCTGTTTCTGGCGAATGGATCCACTATAACCATCCCCTCTTCTCGATATTTATCTATAAGTTCCCTTATCGGTCTTATGCTGAATGTCTCTTTATTTGGCATTGACCATTTTTTAGTAATTATCATGATCTATGAAGTTTATCCCATTCTTCTTTATCTACTCTTTTACCTTGTATATAAAACAACTGCATTGACCCATCATGAGTGTAAATTGCTTTAGACTTATCATTTTTTAATCTATCGAAAACATTACCAAACCTCTGTGATAATTTCATAGATTGATATTTTTCAAGAAAGTTATATTCTTGATCTGATAAATTTAATTCCTGTTTAATCATTTCCCTGCTTTTGCTCATACCAAATTTGATTGTTTATTTCCTTTTTGAAATTTAATTTCATAATACTTCTAGATATAGGATCACATATATCCTCCCACCAATTCTTGTGTCCTTTTGGTGGATGTATATCCTTTTTCCATGAAGACCCCTTAACTGTTTTGACTCTTCCGTATGGCTTCATTTTGCTCATGTTTATCACATGTCACATTAGTACCCGTTTCTGATGATCCGAACATAAGCTTATCAGTAATTTTGCGAAATTCCTTTACAATATCATTTATTTGCTTACGTTCGATGCTTCTTGGCAAATGGGCTATCACATCCACTGTCCATCCGTTTCCCGCTAAAGACATGGCCGTATTCGGGGCTATCCCATCAAGGTAATCATCCGGCAATGTCTGTAGCCTACACATCTCCACAGGAGTCAGGTATCTGAACTTATCTTTCATGTCAAAGGCATTAGGATATCTTCCGGGCGGTAATGATGATATCACGTTATCTTTCATGACTGTTGTAAGGCAATTACTTTTCTTAATAGAGGTAGTATTCTTGTCTTTTCTTACTTCCAGACATTGCGTTATTTTCACGTTCTTGTCATAATCCTTTCGATGTCCGTCCTCTCCTATCCTTCTACCGACAATGACTCCTATATATATTCCTCTTATGGCTCCCGGATTCCAGCCCTTGTCATGCTCTAAAATATCATCCAACGATATATGTTTGTCTTTCGGCATTTCTACCGGCCAATTACACCAATAAAGACGATGCCGGGTCTGTGCCGAGACCAAGGCGCTATCGATCTCCACCGGCTCTACGCCCAGCTCCTCCGTTATCACTCGGCGATGCTCATCCCGCATCCGGACGTTCTCGCCCAAGAACAGGACCTTACCTTTGGTCTCCTTCCTTAAATGCTTTACGATGTCCGAGAAGCAAAAGAAAAGCCTTCCACGAGCGTCCATGAATCCTTTACCCTTACCTGAGCTAGAGAAGCTCTGGCAACAGAACCCTCCCATGACCAGATCTATGTCTTTCCAAGGGATATCCCATGTTCTCCAGTTATTGACATCCCCTAACTGGATGATATTCGGAAAATGTTTTTGACTTACCTTTATGCATGTCTTGTCTATCTCCGAGGCGTAATAAGTATCTATAGGTATGCCGGCCCTCCGTAACGCTAGATACCCACATGATATCCCGTCAAATAATGATAATACTTTCATATTATTTATCGTTTAGGTATATAATCACTTTAATTGTGATATTACTCTAATAGCATAGAAGGAAACTCTCTTTCTCTCATCATTTGGATAAAACTCATTCCCGTTATAAGTCGCTAACCATGCTTTCTCATAATTATATTGAGTGCTAGTCCAATAACTTGTAGCGCCTTCGTCTATATATAATCCATCGATAAGAGACATGCATCTGTTAATCTCATCTAAATTATTTATGATCTCCATCCATTCTCCCACTGATGCCAGATATCCCATTTGCCCGTTCTTGAATTGAGTAACAGTACATTCATAAGCGGCACTAGCATGCGTATATTCCGCGATACTTTGTGTGTTTTGAAATCCATTAAAATCTTTTTTTGCTTCATTACTTGATGTTATTGTAGTTACTCCTTGGATCAATCCAGTCGTATTAGACCAGCTTTGATTCTTAAGCTCAATACCTGAAATAACGAAGCTGCTGTTGTCGCTTATCAACGCCACTCCTACGGCGTCGTTTCTCCACGAATAATTCCATTCATCACTAGTATATAACTTGCCATTGGTGTGTAAGATATATATACCGTTTGAAGCGGTTTGACCGCCTATCATCCTTCTTCTCATATTCTTCTACCTTGCTAATGTATGTTTATAATTCTAAGTTTATCATATTCTTCAGTAAGAATCCCATGATCAAACAATTTGCTAGCGTCTATTTCAAAGTCCCTATATTTGTCAGTTATATTGATATCAGCCCACATGTTCAATCTCCCCTTATCATCCAACTGCATATGGATAAAGCCTTTTGTCACCTTCTTCCCGGCTTTAAGAGCCTCTACGTCTTTATCGGTAATCTTTTTCATGCTTTCAATATTTTATCGATACAATTAAATTCATCTTTCATCCTGATCTTTATGCCCCCATATGATAATTCCTTATGAGCTGTGACAAAATAATCAACCGCATCTTCATCTAATAAACTATGCGGACACCTTTCCCATACAGGACTTTGATCTAGATGATCCCATGTAGCTACAAGTAACCTATTCTTGTCATTATCAATAGCTATTTTATATGTCCCTATAGTAGCCTTACGTTTAATGATCGCTCCATTTAACATCTGCTTCTTAGCCCAGCTCCATGAACCTCTCAACCCAAATGTCCTTATAACCCAGTCATTTATCTTCTTCATTTCAAGTTATTTGTTAAAAGCGTAATATAAATATAAATACATAAATTGGATAGGGCTATTCACCATACCCTTATCAGTAGGCTCGTCATACTTGTCAAGCCAAAGACGAAGCGCTTCCCAATCGATATCCCGCCGGTCACAGACCATGCAGGCTAGGTTAGCCCCGAACAGATCCCCTCCGCCACGTAAAGACTCGTTAAATCTCTTGGCTAGCCTTTTCTTGAATCCTTTATTGTACCAAATACCGGAGGTAGCGGCATAACAGTAATAAGCGTTGTATTTCATTTTCACACCCATCTTCTCAAATAAAGGCGTATGCCATATCCGGTCAAGGAAGAATACTATTCCACGATAGATAAAGGTTCGCAGGTTCTTTCTGTATCTTTTCCCCATGAAGTTATCCACACAAGATATAGTTCCGCCTGAATAGTACCAGTTATTGGCGCCTCTCTTAACCTTATCCGTCATCTTGAACTTATTTTTCCTATCCTCTACCCTATCCCAAGGCTTTAATTTATCCTCGTTAAATGTCGGGCAATAATGATAGTAATGATTGATCCATGAAAGGTATGGGTTGTATATCGTATATCCATTATCACTTACATATGAGTTTATCTCATACCCAAGCTTCTTAGCTAATGGCGATCCCTCATCAGCTAATACCTTCAATATCGGGTTCAAGTTCCATATCTGGTCTTGGCTGACGAACATCGAATAACAAGGATCCTCATCCTCGCCATACCATCCTCCCATGCCGCTTACGATCTTATCCAGATCAAGAGCATAATCTTTACCCCTAGAGAAATCATCCCTTATGAAGAAACCTTTGTAAGTAGGCATATCCTGCACTCCTGGTTGATCCTTAAATATCTCTTTAGCTCCTTCTACTAGTCTTTCCAGTGTCTGTAAGACAAAGAATATCTCTAGAGGATTATAGTCATGCCCATACACCTTATTGTGTATCCGAAGATATTGAAGAAGCTCGGCTATATTAATAGTCCCGTCCTCCACATATCCCGTATTGTTATCGAAGTTTATTTTGGCCAGAGGGATGTTACTCCCCGGCGGTTGATCTATGTCGTCATAACAATGAACAAACCGGTCGAAGAACAGATCCTTCCAGCCAAGATATTTATCCTCAATCGTCATGAGCTTATTTTTTATCGTACATAGACATGACGTTGATAAGATCAGCCTTTCTGGTCATCCCTTCAAGCTTCTCGAAACCATCCATATTATCACCGCTGACGATGATAGTAGGGTATACCTCAATACCGTATCTGGATATCTCCTCCTCCGTAGCCTTGTTCTCCGGGATCTGGTTCAACGTAACCTCACCCTCATACTCCTGTAACGTGTTGGCGATAATATATCGCATGTAATCGCTGTACTCAGCGTCTTTCTTCGTGAAAAAATCGGTTCTTACCATTTTAAACAGTTTTTAATCTATTAATAATTAAATCCGCTGTAAATATAGCATTATCTATCTCATCCATACCTATTTTCCTTCCATCAAAATCGTTAGATAATAAATCTTTCACGATTTGATATCTGCGCTGCTCCCAATTTATGTCTATATCAAAATTCAGATACCTTACATAATCATAATTCAATTCATCATAACTATAATTGAGATACTTAACTATCGGAAATGGAGTATCATCATAAATAGTGCGCTTGATTAAATCAACGTATTTACCGGTTTTTTTATTGATAGCTCTTAATCTCTCATCTACTACTCTTTCTCCTGACTCTTCCATTCTATAAGCCCTTTGTTATGTTTATCGTAATATAATAATGCTATAGCGTTCCAGCATACGGCGGATAGATGCATGAATCCCTCCTTATCATATCTCTCCCCTTTCGTATAAGCGACCAAGTGTCTCATGAGTGCACCTAGATAACGATTGAACCCATCAGGTATATCTTGCCATGAGTTATCAGCATACTTCTTGGCACCTTCTGTATATACCCTCACGATGTCTTCTATCTCAGCCAAAGGAAGGAGGTCCCACCGGAGTTTGCCGTCGGCCCGGTCGTTCTTCCCGCTGCCGTCCTTCCCGACGAACGGTGCGTCTGTCGCTTCCCACTCATTGGTATTACATAGACCCTCGCCGATAGAGCTATAATCTGTAAGCTTATCGACCGTTTCCTCATCAATAATCCTTAATTTAATAGCCCTGTTTAATGATACAACCATTTCCTCGTCAGCCCAAGCATATTCATATGATGCTTTAAATAATGGGCCTAATTTCATCATTCCTGTACGATCGGCGGTTTCAAGTACCTCAAATACCTCACCGTCATAAACAACCTTTTCGTATTTACCAAATTCCTCTTTCATTTTAAATTTCTTTTTGTTTTATTATTATTACTGGATCATCATTAAAAGGAGACAGTATTCCAATATGCAGCAATATGCTTCGCTCATCCCCATCATTCTTTTCTGCTTTAAAGCCATTGATAACACATTTGTCACTAGATATAATAAAACCGCTTGTATCAGGATTATTTTCAATTGTAACCCATCCCTTTTTAACTGATTCATGATTCCTTAGTTTATCAGCATCATCTTTCGTTAACCAATATTCCTCAAAAACAGTATCCGGATATTTGGTCTTTATTTCCTCGTAAGTATCATACCATGTCATATTTTCATGTTTTAGATTAATAAAATTCGCTAAGATCCCTACATTCCGGTGTCTCACCTGTTATGGAATAAAGCTCACCAGATGATAGATATACGCAATGCGATGTCTTCCCGTCCCTCCACTCGCTTTGCTTCGTAATCCCGCAAATAGCGCAGCGTTGGATCCCCGGCCCTGCCCTTACCCACGAGTGTCGTACGTTTTTCTTTCTCGTCCTGTTGGTGTTGTCAAGTTTCCTCATATTAATCCTCCAAAGTCATTATAATCTTATCTTTCCCGATAATAACCTCATTCCCGCTCCTTACATCAAAGCATTTCCCTTCATCTGCCTCCTTGAAATAAAGAGCACCATTGTACTCGAACAAACCGAAGCCGTAATCGTCTAGCTTCATTTCGTTAAGTCTCTTGAATTTGTATATTTCCCCCATACTTTCTGTATTTTTTATATTTTGTATTACTAAACACATCAAAAAGATAGATAAGATCATTGCTATTATCCCTTCATAAAATTTAGTCGAATCATTCTTTTCATTTCCTTCTACTATCAAATAGATAGAACACGCCATTATTATAAAGGTAGATCCTAATCCAATCATAACATTTTCCTTGTTTTCAAAAACTCCATCATATCCTCTGCGCTAAGCTGGAAGCCTGCCGCCGCCTTATGACCTCCTCCCCCGGGATAGGCTTTATGTGCCAGCGCCGAGACATCCACCTCCTCTTTGGTGGTATAGAATGAACATCTAAAGAATCTTCCGTTCCAGCAAAATGGCATCATCAGATCATGTCTCTTAGGGTTATACATAGATTCAAATGTAGTAGAGTTAAACTCCGTGGTATTCATACATATAGCCTTGTACCCAAATACATCAGCCTCGAATGAGAACATATTCATCTCCCCTCTGTTTTTCTCTACTATATACTCTATTATAGCCTCCCCGTTATTTATCATATCATTCACTAAGTTGCTATCGGCTTTATCTAGTACATCCTTAACAATGTTTACATCAAGACCGCAATATCCCCTCATCCCGTACTGGAACGCCATGACATCACTCCACTCGAACCGGTCGTGATCCCATACATCATAAGCACTCAATAATTCTACCACATTAGGAGTTTTGATGTCATCGAAAAGATATTCCCACGTAAGCTCACAGGCCGCCGCCCCTATACGCCTCTTGCCCTTTACCTCGTAATCCCTCATATCGTCTATGGCTGTCTTATGATGGTCTATCCATACGACATCTATACCTTTCTCTTTCCACTCATCGAAAAGGAATCTCGTTCTGCTCCCAAATGACACGTCAACTACAAATACCTTATCATATTTATTCACGTCAGGTATTTCCTTGCCGTAATTGTAAGGAAGAAGATCAATGTCCCCTTTGAAATACTTTTTCACTATAGCCGCTGACATTACTCCGTCAAGATCAGCCTCATGATATATACACCCAATCATAATAATTTTTTTATTTGTTTCAATTCATATTCTATCACACTGATACGACCCATGATAATATTTTTATCATCGTCATTATCATGATCACCATCTTCCTTCTTAGATAAGATATTATCTATTTGGGCTGACGCTAATACCATCATCATGCAATGATTTGATTTAATTTTTTTAATATATCTACGCCATTTATCGTAATTAGAACACCAATATTTTTTATCCCATCTATACCCATATTTATAATCTATTGTTTTTAATTAAAAAATCTATGTACTCTTTTATCTCCTTGTTTCGACCGTTATCCCAATCAAATGTCTCGTTTATGAATTTGAAGTACGATACCGGAATTGAATGCAACATCCATCCACAATACTTGCCGAATGCCATTAACGTAGAGCCAAGGGGATGATCCGGTCTCCCGGGAACAGGGGCGGCGGTTACGCCCTGCGCCAGCCCTCTCCTTCGGTCTTTCTTGGCGGCTTTGATATCCAAATCCGTTTTCGTTACCATATCCCCCATCGGGATATTGGTGATTAGGTTGTCATTGACAAACATTCCCCATCCATATCCCTTGTAGTTCTCTATACTAAGACCTCGTATATCGCCGAATCTGGAAGAATTATTGCAGCAGTCAACTACCATCGCACTATCCTTCCCATCCTTGATTCTCACGGCTCTACCAATGGCTTGGTACCATGTAGAGAACGAGAACGTAGGTCTGCCGAATACCACACAGTCCAGTCCGGGATGATCGAATCCCGTCCCAAGGGCGGAATAGTTGAACACCACCTGCGTCCCACCTGACTTGAACCTCTCAACTATAGCCTCCCGCTGCTTCTTTGGCGTGCCTCCGTGAACCACCTCCGCCATGCCAGCACATATCTTGGCGTTTATCCATTCGGCGGCCGTATTGCAGCTCTCAACAGAATCCATAAACACCAGTATAGATCTACAGATGTCTTTTAATACCATCAACCGACGTAAAATAAGGTTGTTTAAGCCATTTTTTCTCACCGCCTCACTAATAGACTCAGCCGTATATTCGGAGCCGTTAGAATTGAGTTTAAGGGCATCTCCATTGAAATCCCATGTCTCATATTTAAGAGGTGTCCAAAATTCTTGCCTTATCATCTCCTCTACCTGTATCACGTGAATCAGGTTCTTGAAATATACCGGTCTCATACGAGTGATGAAATTAAGTTGGGAATATGATGTCTGTCCTATCGACATGTTTTTAAGTCTACATGGCGTGGCTGTAAACCCTATCACCTTTCTCGGCTTCAGCTCATTCATGAATGTCATGAACTCACTGCCGTCTTCAGGACTATATCCGGCATGAGCCTCATCTATCAATACATTTCTGATTCCCATCTCCTTAAGCTGACCAACAACCTTCTTGATAGACCCTAACGTGGCGTATATCATGTTAGATAGCTCTTTCTTGCCACAGGAGGCGGAGTAGATGGTCGCCGGTATGCCATATGATGTAAGCTTGCAGTAGTTTTGTATTAGTAATTCGCGAGACGGCTGGAGAACCAGCGTCTTATCTCCCATCAATCTTGCCGCTTCTGCTATGAGGATCGATTTACCGCAACCTACCGGTCCGATGACTAACACTGGATCATGCCTATCAGAGTTTATGTAATCGGAGATACTTTTAACGCATTCCTCTTGATATGGTCTTAATTTGTAAATCACTTGGATCTGTAGTTATCAAAAACGTCTTTCACGTACTCTAATCTTATCGCACACTCCCGACCATCGTCCATTTTCACCATTAAAGTTTCCTTGGTCTTGCTTATGGCTATCACCTCTCCTGTTCCTATCTGGGTATGGACTATATCGCCTAGCTTTATATTACATTTGATCATGGTCAAGTTTTTTATTAAATTCCTCTATCTTACTCCTGTCTGTCTCATTCACCATCTCAGCCTCTTCCTTGAACATGTCGTACCCTTCCCGGATATTATTCCCAACCATATTCTCTATCATCTCCCTCATCTCATCGCTCCTTACGGCAAAAGATATCTGGAATGATTTACTTGTGCCTTTCATCAGGTAATCAATCTCTTTCTTACATTCTGTCATCAATCTATCCAGATTATCGAACTTAACGAACTTAGAGTTGCCATTGGCTTTCCTTACCCCATCCTTGAAATCCTCCAATATCCCGTTAAATACATCCGTCATGCACATCATGGAATGTAGCCATACCAACATCTTGAACTTATACTCATCGCCAGAGCCGTTCATTAGCTCAATAAGCGACTCGCTTCTTGTTAGCATGATCCTGGACTCCTTGTCAATAATATCCTTTATCTGTTTCCGGTATTTCATGGCTTCCACGAAATCCATTTTAGAATAACATTCATTCGATTTCTTTACCAATTTTCTGATATCTTTTCTCGACATTAATAAATTTAATACATCTTTCTCTTCCATGATCTGATCTTTTTGTATTGCAAATATAATTAAAGCCTAGATATTTACCTAGGCTTTTTAATGAAGTTAATCTTTTTTATTCTTTCTTTTAGACTCGTCCCAATCTGATGAGTATCTGCATGTCCCTTGCTTGTGGGTCGAGAAATCACACCAAAAACACAAGGGTTTGGGGCGTGGTTCAAGGCAGGCCGGCTGGCGTCCCGTGAGGTAGCGTGTCTCGTACTTATACCCTTGCTTGGCGTCGTTCCAAACGTGAGCTTGATAGCTATCTATTTTATTTGTCTCGAAATCATACATATCAAGGAGAATATCGTTAAGTTCCTTGACCGATCTCTCCACTTTTTCCTTATCTACCTTCACGTTTTGATTGTCCAGCATGCGGGTAAAGAAATAGCTACACATATCCGGTAATACCTTATACTTCCTGTATATGTAAAAGGCGTATATCGGATGCTGGAGATTGTGAAGCAATTTATCCTTATCGAATAATTTTCTCCCAGACTTCCAGTCTATCGTATACATAGCTGTTCTGTCTTTTGTCTTATACTCACCTCTCCAGTCTACTGATCCTATGATATGTACCTTATCGTACGTAACACCATCCAAAGTAAGGGGCTTGGGCAGCTTATAGGGCAAGACGAAATCCTCCTCCACGCCGGCCGGTCTCGACCCCCGGATTACCTTCTCCATTGGTGTAAGATCGGACCATACCTTCTTATAATTGCCAGCAGCATCCTTCTCAAACAATCCTACAATCCATCTTATTAGTCTAGCCGCATGTTGCATGGACTCGATTTGGGATTTTACGCTATCAAAAGGTATCTTCTCTATATCAGCGTAGTAGTTGAATGCCTTGCTCATATCCTCATAAGAAGGCCTGCATCCGTTCTTGAAGAAATACTCCATTGTCTGGTGGATAACCGTACCATATGACGTAGCCTCGTGCTTTTCCGTGGACCTATGACCCTCCACGTAAGTCTTATACCATTTGTATGGACATTGGACGAACGTATCTATCTGGGAGTATGAGGCGGCGAGGACCTTCTTCCCGTCTATGACCTTACATAACAAATTATTCTCCGGTATTACCATAAAGCTTATCTATGTTTATGTCATGTCCGTATAAATCCATTAACAGGTTTTGTAGATGGTGAAGATTCTTAATCTGAATAGGATCGCTTAGATCGTCTTCCAGATTCCTAAGGCTAAGATAATACCCATCATCAAAAATCTCTATAGATATTCCGTAGCCTCGATATACATCCCGCCCCTTATCACGCTTGAAATAGATAGTATCAAGTATATTATCATTTATCTCAATAGGCATGACATCATCTTCCCCGGAATACCATTTCATTATCCCGTCATCAACCTCACGTTCAAGGACCAATGACTTACTTTCATTACGAATACCAGTAACGCACCCTACTCTCCATATATTGCCAGCCTTGTCTTTTACAAGATCCCCTATCCTTAGTTCTTTAGCCGAAATCATACTCGTCCTCCTCGTTATAATCGTCATCGCAATCATCGACAAGAGGGGTTTCTAGCCCCTCTTCCCAATCATCATATCCAAAGTCCATTACTTACTCTTAAACCAATCATACAACATATCCACAAAAATCCCTACAGTTAGTTCATCAACAGATTTATCACCGAAGACATCATCCGGTATCCTTATATCCATCTTTTCTTCAATCCCCAT
>NZ_JBHMEP010000069.1:0-677 GCF_042428525.1 Vibrio olivae | reverse complement strand
AAAGATGTATCCAAACTGGCTGTTTCTTCTTATGCACAGATTTGGATACCTTTCAATTCAACAGAAATAGCCAGAAAGTGCTGGTATGACAATGCGATGGGAACTTTTCGTGTGGTCATTCTGGCACATTCGGAGAAAGATTTTCCTGCCATCAGAGAAGAGGCGGAACGCCTGCGTCAGAAATTCAATGACGGATTGCAGGATTCCGAAATTTTTTATCGTGGACAACCCGATGATCGTTTCTCTTTTATCTTTCGTCACTGGGGAAGAGAGTTACAGGCGAAGGAAGCTTATTTGCACTACCTGTTGGTGATTGTTATTTTATTGCTGGTACCGGCTATAAATTTGAGTAGCATGACTTTGTCCCGTATGCGGAAGCGTATGTCGGAAATAGGGGTGAGGAAGGCATTTGGTGCTACTGCCAATGTCTTGTTGAGGCAAGTGTTTTATGAAAATTTATTATTGACGCTCATAGCCGGAGCAGTAGGAATGCTTTTCAGTTATGCATGTACTTTTTTATTGAATGATTTCTTATTTTCCAATAGCGAGAACCGTGCCCAAATAGGAGAAACCAGTCTTTCGGCAGATATGTTGTTCAGTCCCTGGATATTCTTGGCCGCATTCATTTTCTGCCTGCTCTTGAATTTGCTGTCAGCGTGCATCCCTGCCTGGAGGGC
>NZ_JBHMEP010000150.1:0-563 GCF_042428525.1 Vibrio olivae | reverse complement strand
ATTCCTTAGCCTCCTGCGTCCCTCCATTGCTCAAACAAAAACAACGGGTACAGGAATATCAACCTGTTATCCATCGCCTACGCCTGTCGGCCTCGGCTTAGGTCCCGACTAACCCTGGGCGGACGAGCCTTCCCCAGGAAACCTTAGTCATTCGGTGGACAGGATTCTCACCTGTCTTTCGCTACTCATACCGGCATTCTCACTTCTAAGCGCTCCAGCAGTCCTCACGATCTGCCTTCAACGCCCTTAGAACGCTCTCCTACCAATACACCTAAAGGTGTACTCCACAGCTTCGGTAATATGTTTAGCCCCGGTACATTTTCGGCGCAGGGTCACTCGACTAGTGAGCTGTTACGCACTCTTTGAAGGATGGCTGCTTCTGAGCCAACCTCCTAGTTGTCTGTGCATCCCCACATCCTTTTCCACTTAGCATACATTTTGGGACCTTAACTGGCGGTCTGGGCTGTTTCCCTTTTGACCATGGACCTTATCACCCACAGTCTGACTGCCGAGTACGTCTTCATGGCATTCGGAGTTTGATTATACTCAGTACCCCGGGATGG
>NZ_JBHMEP010000074.1:0-645 GCF_042428525.1 Vibrio olivae | reverse complement strand
CACCCGTTGGTGTTGCCTTCCGTCCTGTAGCTGCCCGCTCCGTAGTCCACCGTACGGTTGAGTTTGGCATCGTTCCAGCCTCCCGTCAGGATGAGCGTGTGGGCCCATCTCTTGCTCTGGTAGCGCCCGAAGAGGTTGGCGTAGTAGCTGTCCAGATGGCCGTCGGCCGTGTCCGCCGCGCTGGCCGTCAGGTCGCCGTAGTTGGCCGTGAAGGCCGCCCCCAGCGTGAAGGAGTCGCTGAGGTCCACGTCCACCCCAAAGGTGCCTCCCCAGGTGGTGAGCTTGTAGCCGCTTTCATCCCCCTTGGTGTCCAGCTGGGCGTAGGAGCCCGTGCCTTCCATCCACATGTGGAAGTAGGGAAGGTCTTCGTTGATGTAGGCGGGGTTGACGCCCATTTGGTTGGTGCGGTTGCGTATCCATCCCATTTGTTCGCGCAGGGCGTCGCGCTGGGCAGTGCCCAGGGCGTTGACCGTGGAGCCCGCTGCCGCCGCCATGGAACGAGCGGCCCCGGACAGGTTGCCGTTGCTGATCATGGTACTGACGCCATTCATGAATTGGGCCAGTTGAGAGTCGGAGTCCAGGTTTTTGCGGGCTTCCCAGAGCAGGCTGGCTCCGGCCGCGGAATTCCACGTACCGGCCGCAGGG
>NZ_JBHMEP010000084.1:0-617 GCF_042428525.1 Vibrio olivae | reverse complement strand
TGATAAAGACGTTGCAGGCAAAGAACCGGGATTTGGAACGGGTTACAACAACCCAAATGGAAACAATCAACGAATTGCGGGCAACCGTCCGGGATAGTATTGTATATTTGCCCGGCGATACGGTTACGACCGTTGTACGTTGTATTGAGTATTCCGACAAATGGGTTGACTTTGACGGATGTATTATAAATAATACGTTTTCGGGCAAAATTATAACACGGGATAGCCTTTTAATAACGGAAACTGTGCAATATAAGCGTTGGTTAGGTTTTTTATGGAAAACAAAACGGATAAAAAATCGTGAATTTGACATTGTTTCAAAAAATCCACATACAAAAATTACCGGGTTTGAGGTTATAACAATCGAAAAATAACTATATTTGCGGCAAACGGGGATAGTTCGGAGTAGCTACCGGATGAAAAAAGATGCAACCACTTTTCCTCGTTTCCTTTTTTTTGGTTGCTTACTTAAATGGTTGTATAATGGAAATTTGGAAAGATGTACCCGGATATATAGGGTTGTATAAAGTGAGTAATTACGGGCGTGTAAAATCCGTTAAGAAACAATTAGTTTTGAAAACATGTGGTTCCGGGAATAGATATAAAACCGTTGCTTT
>NZ_JBHMEP010000020.1:0-16383 GCF_042428525.1 Vibrio olivae | reverse complement strand
CAAAGAAAAGATTACTACCTCTTGCGGATTCTTTCTTTTCGTTTGCCCACAAATGAGCGACCATAGAGTTGTTCATATCTATTAAGTTTTGAGTGTTAATTATTGATTATACTTGCTAAAAATAACATCGACACAAGTTCCGCCAATAGCGTTTGCGTCATTATACGAATAAAAACCTTCTGTTCCCCAATCCACACCAACTGGACAACCATCTGCATGTTTTACAAAGTCATCAACTTCTTGCGCTTCCTCGTTAGATATTCCAGTGTAGTCACCATTAATCAAAGCCCCAATCCAATAAATCGGAAGCCTATATCTTATTATCTCTATATTCATAACTTTATCAATTTACAATTACTACCTTTTCATTCTATTTTATTCAATGGACCGGCATGCGCTTCCCCATTCTCATAATAAAGCTGACCCTCATACTGGTTATGATGAAGCTCCTCACGTATCGCATCTTCATCGTCAACCCAATGTTCATATTCCTCATGCCATGACTTGAAGAAGTTATCATAACATTGTCCCATCAGATCCTCTAAAGAAAAACCCTCCGGATAAGTACACCATGCATTGTAATAATCAATTATAGGTTTCAGGAGATATAAATCATAACACATCCCTGTCAATGGGAAATTATCTCCATAGTCAAACATCACCCTACTATATTTGTGCTTGTACTCGTATTTCCCATCAACATATTTACATGGCGTGGAGAAATACCTGCCCTTGATAATACGTGGCATAATGTTGTTGTTGATATACCTGAACAGTAATTTGCCACATAAGTTATTAGGATATATATCCTTATCATAATCAGTTGGATGACAGTATATAGGATCATTGTACTTGAATTTGAATCTAAAATCATACCTCGTATATCCAACTTCCCAGCCATAAGCCTCAGTATTTGTCAGATCCCCAAAAGACTTCATGGTGCTTATATAATCAGCACCATAAGCTTCCATGCAACAATCCATTATATTCCAGCGCTCACGCTCTATGATCCTTTCTTGTGAATCTTTTGACAGCTCATAAACTCATACAGTTTTAATACAATCTCTTTCATAATCCCTCCTCTTTTAATATAACTAGATCCCTAACGTCAATCGAATGACATACGTACCTCCTTATGTTCACGTTTAGAGATATGATTGTGGCTATTCTCACGAACCACCACAATCCAGATTCAGATATTACTCATCCTTTATCTTTACAAATGGGTTTTCTACATAAAATTCTATTACATTCTTAGATTTTATAGATGTCACTATACCGGTGGTATCCACAAATCCATCTGTCTCATCCATTGTCAAATCTTCTATTTTATCTCCCGGCAGAAAACAAAGATTATAGTCTTGATCAATATACATAATCATCTTTAACCTAACCATGTCATCAATGACGCCTTTCATTCTCTCCACAACCTCTAATTGATCATTAGTAAGCATTAATTTACTTTTTGAAGATTTTACTAATCTCATGTCTCCATTCTTGTCAACTACAGTCAAGTCATTGAATTTATACACATCTTCACATGTTCTGTAATATGTTTCCTTACAATAAATTTTTCCTTTATTATCTATTTCAACATCAAAACATTCCAACTTACACTTGACAGCTCTTCCGTTTTTGTATTTCCACACATCACCTATTGGAGCGAATCCGTATAATGACTTAAAAACATCATATATTGATAGTTTTGTCTTAGGGATGCTCTTATCCTTTTTAAAACATTCTTCGGACGAATAAAATAATTTCCCATCTAATGTCTTCTCAGCCCCACATCCTCCCCATGTTCCTACATATCTAACTACTCCATATGTAAAACTGATCAAGATTTTATCAATCTCAAACCACTTTAATTTTCCTGACATATCGTCAAAAAGATATCCACTCTCTAGATAAACCGATAAATGCTCTCTTATTTCCATAACAATTTATTTTTTAATTAAACAACATCATTTGCCTTGATCGCTATCAGTCTCAATACTCCTCTAAGTATCATGGTTTTCATGATACAACTCATAATATTACATTGAACTTCTCATTTAAACTATCTAAAGCTCTTTGATACTCCTCTTCCTTGTCGAACTTAATTTGAGTACTGTTCTCCAAACCAAAGGACAGGGTGAAGGATATAACCCAGCCCGATCCGTCCACGGCCTGCCCCTTGGGCCCCCACGACATCACCTGCTTCTTGGATATATACCAATTCCCTATCTGCACGAAGTCAGGATAGTTGTTAATCAAATACCTTATCTGGATATTCAAATAATCGAAATTATCAAAAGAAATTATGTGATATTTGTTCCTTATCCTTATCTTCAGAAACGGATTGTTCCCGTAATATGCGGCGAATGCCGACACCACGGACATAGGATACCTTACGCCTTTTATTATCACCCATTTCATATACAATACCTCCTTATATTAAACTATTTAATATAAATTCATCTTCCTCCGTTCTCTCATACATAGGCTTATTTTGTACCGTTTCGACAAGATCAAGCACCTCATCCCAAGTCCTTTCTGATAGCGTCCCATTATTTATGCCACAACACCTACATCCACTAGAAAATACCGGTATCATACTTCCATCACACATCCTAACGAATTTATATCCTACATATTCATCACATAACGAACATTTTCTTACTGGGATAAACCTTATTCTACCTCTATTAATGATACTTATTAATACCTCACGATTCATATTATTCCCTTAATTTACGTTTAACCTCTTTAACATACATAGGAGAATGCAATCCCCTATGCAATCTTATAGCCCGATCTATATCCTTTTTAGGATTATGATGAGATTGATATATCTCGAACATTTCCCTAGCCTTGACAGGATTCGTCCTGTCACGATACCTGTACCGCTTTTTCTCTCGTTTAAGGCGCAATATCCTATTAACCTCATCAACGTATATCCTTTTCATTTGCCACCTCCCTAAAGCCCCGGATGAGGCGTTATACGCTCGATCATCATCCCTTGACTCCACGAAAGACAGGGCGGCCGCCAGCTTATCCCATACCCGTGCCTCTACCACGGCAGGCCTTGGGGCGTGGGGCAAGCCGCCGTTTCCTTTTGGTGGTGTCAGTACCACCATAGCCATCATAAGCAAGTATCTTGTCATATCTTATCCATATCAAAATTATTATTCACGATCTTATCACCTATGTTAATTCTCCCCATATCCAAGATATTTATATTATTTATTATACTCCTTACCCAAAAAGAGGATATAATAGCAGAATATTATGATATTAAGACATAAACCTGTCTATTACCATACTGCCATATTTATCCTCCGTCCAATATCATTCGTATCAGTACACAACTTTTATTATTATGGTCATAAATACACTCAATCATTCCTTTTTCAAGCCGCTATCGCCATTAAGATTATCAGCTATACCCAATATCTTCGAAATAAGAGCCTTTTTAGGCTTATATTCGTCATTTATGCTTATAACCGAGTAGTTATATACCACTCCTTCTTTCGAGACCTCCACGCCCACGTATTTAGGCGCAACGGCATCCCTATGCAACACGATAAACGGGTTTTTACCGTCCAGATCATTTATCAACTGGTTAAACTGCCGTCTCGTCATCTGATAGTGATATTATTTCCATGTTATAAATGCGATCTCTCTTTACCCTTATCTTCTCGCATAGCTCATCGAAACACCCATCTTTTTCTAACCTGCCAACATAATATGATACATTCGATTTAGAGCTTCCTTGAAGATATATATATCCTCTTATATCCCTTGAGAAAAAATTAGGCAAGACCATCTTTTGTCTCTTATCCTTATTATCCATATAAGATATGACAACAACCCATAATTCTGGTTCCCGTTCTTTTACCGATAACATAAGATCGAGATCCGATTGACCATTGATATTCCTCCTGCCAGTTTCGTTATAACGAAGAATAATATAATCATCCGCTTTATCATCCTCAATCATCACGACCATAGGACTATTACCCTTCCCATTATCACATAATACTCTTGCCTCTTTCCCGTTGCGGAGATATACCTTATCGTAATCTCCGTTTTTGTATATCTCAAAATCAAATTCTATCACCATCTTATTTCCTCCTATTGATATATTGTTGTGTACGTCCTTCCTCTATCTTCTCGAAGTAGAACTTATTCCCATATAACCTTGTAAAACAGATGTTATACCCGAAATGCTCCGCACGTCTGATTTGCGCATAACCTCTACTGATGTCCTTATCATCAATCAGCGTAACAAAACAATGTGATCCTACTTCTGTATTCAAAACCAAATTTTCCCAATCTTTTACTTCCATATCAAATTTCCTTAAATATTTTTTTGTTATAATTATCGCTATTGTACCATCTATCAATATCCTTATATTGTTCTGGATAAACCCCATAAGACTTGCACCACCTAGGTAATGGCTCGTTTAGCACGTCCAGTGCCGTCGCAAGGTCGAACGTAGCTTCCTCCTTGATACCACATCCCGATCCACTTCCACGGCTCGGTATATAGGCTCTACTATATGCTACACTCATTCCATATTCTCCATGACTCAGATACCCGATGTTGGGTGAATCAGGGAAGGCGTAATACAACATTATATAATCACCCTTACTCCAACCTCTATTATAAGTATCATCCTGCCATGCGAAAACCCTGCAACCGGCTTCTTTTAATTCCGCTGCCGCTCTTTTTAAAATATTATCTTCCATACTACTTACATTTAAGTTATGCCAAGGTGCCGGGAACTGACCCCGGATCATATCCGCACACGTACGATTATGATATATCCTTCCACCCCGCCAAGGTCATGGTCACAATATTAACAAACTAAAATCTAATGTTCATATCATCACACATCTTAAAGAAGACCTCCCTTATGATCTTTTTATACAAGATGTATATCTCATCATCATCCTCATCAAACTCCACTTTCCATGAACGTAATAAATACCTGATATCGCAATTCGCTATATGAATACTGAATATAGACGGAACGCTCATTATGTAGTCCTCGAAAGCTTTCTTAATCCCATCCCTTTTGATATGTTCTTTATACTCATTCTTAAACACGTTAAGCATAAAAGCCAGATACTCCCTATCATATCTAAACTGCTTTTTGTAATTATCAGTATCTATATGATCTAGTATATATATTTCTATAGCGTCCCTGTCGTATTTTGACATACCTCTTCCTCCTGTTTTTTGATATTTAATGACCCTTTTCTCCCCATACGCCTTCGCTAACTGAATAAGCTGGCCGGTAAACACCTTGGTACGGTGTCTTACAATCTTATCCACCAACTCCGGGCATCTGGTTCTCCATCTATAATTAACCTCGCCCTTAGCTTTCTTCTTGTAATATCTGTAAAATGTTACGGCCACTACCACTTCTCCATCTTGTTCAAAAGCCACTAAATCGTAATTGTTGTAAACTATTTCGTTCATGTCGTTATTATTTTTATGTACTTAATCACCTCTTCTGGTAAGGATGCTAGATCCTTAACTCTTTTACCGAAATCGTATGAATGTCTCCTATATGGATAATAATCACCAACATATATTCCTATTCCTTGTGGATGAAATGGATTTTCGCTGCATGCAAACACAGGATAATATACCAACCCACTACTATCTTTACCCTTATCACTTACACATATTATCGTGTATCTATCTATCTCCCCATCGCCAATATCATACACCCTTACTTTTACCTTCACGCCATTGGCGTTTGTTATAACATTATTCATACGCACCTCCTTTGTTGTTCACGATCAAACTAATCTATCTCCCTACCATATATAGTATACGATCCACACCAGCCACGATTCTCATTCGAGACCCTAATATGATCTACAGGCTTATCTCCTGCCATACAATTAGCGTAAGATAATACCTCCGACATGTTTCTGAACCCGGAATCCGCCGCCGATTTTATAAGTTTCCGATCGTACCCGAATACCCATACCTTCATAATATCCCTTTCCTTTACAGTTCTTCTTATACGCATAATCTTGCCATAAAATAAATAAACATAAAATCTATTCTCTCTTTGTTATCATCCATCCTATGCCCGGTGATCTCAAAAACAACCCTACGCTTTTCTATAGTCTGTATATTATCTAACTGAATAGCTATGTAAGGATATTTCATAACTTTCTCTCTATTGATGTTATACAAAATAGCGTTGACATCTTGCCTGCGAAAATACATATTTACCCCTATATAGCTGGCAACCAAAAGACATTCGTCTATTACCCCATCAGTATCGAATAGCAATAACATATCATCCTTCTCGATAGTATATTCCATATCAAGGATCTTGATACGTTTGCTTCCGTCCTTCTTATCTGATATAAGAACCTCTATCATATCCTTATCAGTCGTAAGGATATAATACGCCTCGTCCTTTGTAATATTATTACGAAGATAAGACAGTATCTCATCTTGTAATTTTATAATCTCGTCCATGTTATTAGTATTTTATATTACCACGCCAAAGGAAAGAACGGCAGCCGACACCCGCAGCCTACCACGCCGTGACACCGCCGCCCGTTCCCCTTGGTATTATTCTGGCACCTCTAATTTCCCGTAATAAGGATAAAAACAACCGTCTCGATAAACCGAATATCTGAGCGTTTTATCCTTTGCTTCATAGATGGAAACACAACCGCTGTTATAAGCGTTGGATAGTTCTTTTGCTACAAATCCGCCTATTCTTTATAGGTTTTAGGCGTATCCCTCAACGGCCTGCCTACATATATTTTTACTCTTTTGCACTTCTTGTCGCCTACGTATATATCCTTTTCTCTAAGCTCCGTTAAATGCATGAATCTCATATCAACCGATTTTAAATCCAACATTCCTCTACCTCTATCTCCATATGATCCTCCCAATCACATCTATCAACGTCCTCGCCATCCTCAAAGTAATAGTAGGCCCATACCTGTACGCCTCCTACCTCTATATATCCATCACTTTTCCATTCTATCAACCCGTCTTGCCTTACCACGTTGGTAGGCTCAGCCCCTAGCGACAGCAGATTATTTACTATACTACCGCCAAATACGTTTCTTGCTTCTTCTTTCGTCATATCACTATCAGATTTTTAATATTACACTAACGCCAAAGGAGAACAGGGACGGACGACCAGCGGGACCTACCCCACGCCATCGCCGCCCCCGTTTCCCCTTGGTTTCCTCCGCATCACCCCATACTAATAAACAATATCTACCCACCAATAACACCATACCCACCATCTCTCACAACCGCCTTGCCTTGACGGGAAACTCCTACCACTTGCAAACTTTTACATTTGATCGGAAGATACCCCTTGCTTGAAAGGCGTTTCCCTTGCTCGAAAGGTGTTCCCCTTGTTTGTTGGTGTTTTTCTTGTTTGTTGTTTTTTTCCTTGTTATTATCATATATCTGCCTCTCCCTAGGAGATAAGATATCCTCATTACCGTTCCATATCTTTATAGCTATATTATTGATTCTATCATCAGAAGGATTTATGATATCCTCATTATCAGGTACATTCTCAACGATACCGCCCTCATCAGCCTTGATGTCATTCTCCATAGATCTGGCGATCATATGATTATAGGTCTTGAACATAAATGCTTCGTCCTCTCCTATAAGACCATCTTGATAAGCCTTATCTATGGCCTGATCATTGGCATAAAGGGAATTAGCATCAGGATCATCGGTATTCCTGAAATCATACTTGCTGTCATCCTCCTCATAAGTCTTCCCCCATGCGTTCGATAATATCTTCATGAACCCGCGCTCCTGCGCCCGGATGAATCTTCTGTCACGCATACGACGAAGTGACTCGTTTATATTCTTATAAGCCACAAGATTATGACGATACTCGCTAAGCAACGCCATAGCCTCCTTATGATTATCAACCCCACGGATAGATACGGCATTCTCAAAACCGACTATAGTCTCATAAGCTGCCATAAGATCGGCGGCGCTGATCCTTGATTCATCCCTGTTTAATAACAGCTTAGATATATCTGTCTCTGAGTTAACTAACGTAGCTAATCTCCTCTCCAAAGCAATCCTATCCTCCGTCAATTTAAGAAGTCTATCATTCTCATTGGCTAACTTGACCTTATCAGACTCAAGAGCTTCCTTAGATGTGACACTCTGCTGAAGCTTCAAAACATTCTTCTCCATTTTCTGTATATCATCTGTAAGCTTCCTGAGTTTCTCAAGATCCCTACTCGAATCAGGATTAAGACGAGAATATATATCTAAAGCAGATCCTATATCCGTATTGTATATCCTTCCTAACTGATTAGCGATATCATCCAAGTTATCCTTAGCCTCAAGACCGTTATAAGCCATGTTGGAGATATAGGTGTTAAATGATCTATTGGATATACCATCGGTAAGGGAGTCGGCAAATCTGCTGGCCATAGTAAAATTATCAACCTTCTTATTGAACTCACTGATAAGGTTGGACTTATACTCATTTACCTGCTCATCTGTCATATTCATATCGGAGGCTATATCGCTATTAGGTATAGACTCGATGACTGTCTTGAAATTCTCCTTAGTATCATCTAACATCCCCATTTCCTGATCATAACGAAGACGATTGAATACAGCGTCACTAAAAGTCTTATCTACGATTCTAGAATTAGGTATATCGTCAGCGTTATTATCCGTTTTCAAGCCTGATAATTGAGCGTTCAGAGCCATGCTGCCACGAATAGCTTGGACGGCCGCCGAGGTCAAGGCGCCGGCATTAGTGTTGTAGGCCTCCACCATCCCCTTGTTACGGGACATGTCTTGGCTCCATTCCTTTATACCTCCAAGACTTTTTACTCCCATAACCGATCCAATAATCATACCGATGCCGATCTCCTTCCAGCCCTCATTAGATCCGTAAGTCTCCTTGAATCCGTTCTTTATAGCTTCCATATAACCTATATTCTGACGGATGGCCATAGGATTATATCTTGATTCCACCCAATCCTCCGCAGACTTACTGGAAACACCTTGAAGACCTTCCTCGAACAAACCCTCAGATACCGGTCGCTTAATGATATTAAACGTATTACCAGCTATTTTCTGCCATTTCTTTGGTGTTATAGCCCTTAGTGCACCGTTGTCCATTCTCTCGGCTCCTACGCCAAATATATTGCGTTTTATGAACTTATCCACGCCCAGATCCATGCCAAACATATCACCAAACATAGCTATATTGGATAACGTAAGGATACCGATATTGGCAGCGAATATAGCGTTAGCGGCATCAGCATTATCAGCTCTGAACTTCATGAGTTCCTCATATGAGGCTTCTCTGCCGTAAGCGTTCCTGTAAGCTTGCTTGAAGTTTTCCTCAGACTCCATCAGCCCGCTCCTTGATTCCACGGAAGCTTCCCAAAGCGTAGAAGTACTCATAAAAGTCAGGTTATCCAACCCCTTGCCTATACCACGACCTATACGAGCAGCTCTTAGCATAGCATTAAACCCGGTCTTTGTAGCAGAAGCAGCCTTCCCCATACCGGCAATCGTAGCACCTATCCTAGCCCCCATACGAGCGGCATTCATAAGACCAGCTCCAGCGAAGGCGTAAGATGACAAAACGGCTCCAGCCGTAAATGCCGCACCAGATAGAAGATCATTCGTCCAGAAATTTGTAGTGAGCATGCTTTTAAGGAACCCGGCATCTCTCTCCTCCTTGCTGTAATAATGATTAAGCGTATAATCACCTCGCTTATCCATATCATCTAACCAATCGGCAAAGCCGTTATCAGATATGGCGGATAACGTCCCTTTTGTAACAAGTTCCTTTAATCCGTATATAGACTGACCTACGCCCCCTATACCATACAATGTGGACTTATAGATGAATTTACCCAATCCTCTATAAGTCTTCTCCCAACCGCTTTGGTTCTTTGACAGACGATCATCATTATCCACGTTATTGATATAACTCTCGTATTTTGGAATCCATTCACCTGTTGACAGCCTATACCTTGAATCACGAAGGTTGATCCTACTTCCAGTTATATCATAATTACCCTTAGGGATACCCGTCTCGTTTATCATCTGAAAAAGCGGATTCCTTGCTTTTACATCATCATGATAAGATGTCTCTACGGAATTTTTTATACCCTCTACTAATGATGGAATACTTCTGCTTCCCTCTCTAGACAAAACATCATTATCCATATCCGATGAACTGCGCATGCCAACAGGTATAGGGATAGAAGAAATATTATCCTTAGAAGGCATGGGAGATGGAATTGATGGAGTAGGGACATAGTATCCCTGACTCTTCATCACATTCCCTATATCGTTATTATTATTGCTCATTTTTTCCATCTATTTTATCCATAGTCTCTTTATCCAACACCGAAAGAATATTGCTAAGATCAGAGTGCTGCTCATTAATATCTCTACCCTTAACAATAACGTCTTTATTGATAGCCTCAACCACGGCTTGGGTAAGATACATCTGAGGACACATATTTATAATCTTCATGATATTATCAGCATAATCAGTATTATATTCCAACACCTTTAGAGGTGTCCCGGTCCTAGCCTGCCCGTGAAAATAAACGCCAACCTCAACACCTCCAGGAAAGCCCTTGGCTTTAATATCATACGATTTGTAATTTCTTAAAACCGTATTAATAATCCTAATAGCTCTTTTATTAAGCTCTGATGTAGCTAGTTCATTGTTCTGAATATTGTACTTATCAACCATCCTAGAAGCCTCCTCAGCCGCATTCTCGATAGTAGCGAAAGCGCCAAGTGAATTAGCTTGCGCCCATTTCTGATAAGGTCTATTGGTCGTGGCAGAAAAAGATACAGGGATGATCTTAGATTCGTAATCTTCAGATCTTACATTCCTTTCCCTTTCGTACAAACTATACCCCATACTATCTAATTCCTCTTTAGTAACTTGAACCGTAGCGATATTTTTCCCGCCAGCCATAGCTACCAAATCAAATGTATTGGGATTATCCGTAGGACGAGCATACAATATGTAATTATTAAGCCTGCTATCTTTATCCTTATTCAAGAAACCAGCTCTTGACAAAAGCAGACTCTCTAATTTAGCATGCATACGCCTATCTTCTTTAGAGGCATTGGTAGAATTAGAGAACGACCATGATCTTGGAGCAAACTCGTCATATCTTCTTTCATAGACCATTTTAGAATCCTGAATAGCCTTAGCTATATTACGACCTATATTAGATGAAGACCATTCTCTTCTAAGCGTAGGGCCGTCAGCTCTAGACATATTCTTACCTAAGATCTTGATCATTTTATCCCTACTAGTCATATCGACATTATCGCTATTCATTACCGGATTGTCTACACGACTATAAGTTTTAGCTATATCATTTATATCCTCCAGAGTGAAATTTTCTCCTGAATATCTATTTAACAAATTTATATAAGATCTCATCAGCTCCGTATTAGCTATAGATCTATCCGCATAGTTGATGTTCTCGCTTATCAATCCAGCTATAGCGGAAACCTTTAAAGCATCTTCTGGTGAATACTCTTTCCCTCCAATAATAGCTCCATTCTTACCAACATCCCTCGCATTAACCATACCATTGTCAGTATATGTATCAATACCTCCAGTAACATAGTCCTGATCCCTTACAGCATCATTAAGGATATTTTCCGTAGCGACATCAAAGGCATTTGTAAGATAATCAACTTCCTCATCCATGATCTTACCATACCTATTCCTATTATCATTCGCTGCCATAAGAGCCTCGTATTTATTCACCATATTTGGGGTTGATGATAATACAGAACTTGACGCACCGCCATTATTAGTGATCCATGCCATAATATTCTCGCTATTAACACCACCAGGATATATAGAAGGATTGTTTTGTATATCGTTCTCTATGCCTCGTAGATCAACAGGATTTATGGATGATATTAAATCCTTCTCACCTGTCGATATATTATTCTCATTCTGAATATATTGATTGTCAAATATATTCTCAGGAGTAACATTAGACTGAACCTTTTCCAGCTCAATCATAACACCTGTAGGGATATTAGAGCTATTACCAGCTTCCTTGGACATTACTTCCCTAAGCTTAAGATTCTGATCTATCTCCTTTGATTTCTGCCTCCACGAGAACTCTCTCTCCTTGAAATCAAGATCTCTCATCTTAAAGTAATAATCATCAGCGATGTAGTTCTCAGATGAGTTGTTATACGACCATCTAGCGGATACACCATCAAGAAATTCATTACGTACAATAAACTCCCCCGCTCTAGCCGGGTTCATATTATTGCCAATAAAGGAAGTAGCCTCCTCCACTAACGCACGGCGCTGTTCCCGGACCTCCTGTAGTGACGCCTCAATAGCCGCCTTAGCGGAAGGGCTGGCCTCGGCCCCTTTGAGTTTGGCTAAGAGTGCGCTCTCCTCAGCGTCAAAACCGGAAACATATTTATTAACGAACTGATCAGTAGTCATGCCACTAAACATACCGGGATTAGTGGCAGCCAAATACTGACCCTCTATCTGCATCTGAGCCTTAGCGTTCTGGGATATAGATCTAGCGGCTATCGCTCTAATCTGAGATCGACTCATCTCATCAACAGTAATATCTCTCATCCTACCAGTAGGCTTGCCATCCACTACCTCAGGAACAGAAAACTTCTTTCCCTTATTAAGACTGACGAAATCCTTCATCATCTTATTCATCTCCTCATTGTAATCCGTATAAGGAGTGTAATGAATAGGATTCATCCTTGTACCAACCTGACCATCATTAACCCATTCATAAAACGGCATTAAGGCCACAGCCTCATTTATGGCACTATATTGCTTAGGATTATTAAGCTTCATATCTTCGATCTTCTGAGAGAAAGACCTATACTCCCTAGTACCGGCGATAGCGTTCAATACACGGGTATCTAAAGCCTCTCCAAGACGGGCTTGTATGCTTCTAGCTATACCATCAGAAGCTAGATTGGATTTACGATACACGTTATTCACATCCTGTATCAATCCATTTAACCTATTCTGAAGATATTCCCTATCCTGAGGTTTTATAATGTCAGAATTGATAATATAATCAGCATACTCATTTATAGCCTGCCGATTGGTATCTATCTTCTGCTGCATGTATCCCATACCCTGCATCATGACATCCATGTTGTAGGGTGATACGTACTTACCGTAATTCCTTAATATACTGTATTGTGAAGCCATTATTTATCCCCTTTTTTGCCTTTAGTTACTTCCTGGGCAGGATATAATCTCCTGTAACTTAATATATCTCCTTGAGGGTCTGCGATCAACTGGCCATTGGGACCAATCTTAACATCCCCAAATATAGATCTTAATGTATTCATGGTCGTAGCCGTGTTCCACTTCTGCTGAATCTCATCATTGACGCTATCGAAATACCTAGCCCAGTTCTCGTCATTTATAGCCAATCCCTGCAATATCCGTTGCTGATAAGCTTGACGTTGCGCTATGTTCTTGTCATAAGTATTCGCCCATGATTGAGAATTGACATTATCAGCCCAAGTTCTTTGAGCGACATTGCCCTGCTCTACCTCGTTAATATACCTACCTATATTAGAACTCATGATAGCCTGTAGGTTAGATGATAAAGCTCCTCTTTGAGAATCCGGGACATTACCCATCTGATCCAATTGTGATTGGAAAGCACGATTGGCTTCAACCATATACTGATCCGCTGATCTCAATACCGGATCCACGGTAGGAGCGTAATGCCTTTCCAGACCTTCCGTTGTCACGGATCCCGGAGTCATCCTGAACACCTCAGGAAAATCAAGACCACCACCTACTATATTTCTTCCTCCCCTATTGTTATCCGACTTATCTGTATTTGTATTGGTATTCGTCTTAGGAAGGGTACTAGCATCAATAAGCTCAGGCATATCCAGCTTAACATCGGGATCCTTCACGTCACCTATATTCATAGGACCGGGAGTCACCTTGTGAGGGTCAAGTATGAAGTCAAGACCTTCCATGCCTTTCATGGATCTTAACGCCTGCATCTTAAGCATATCCTCCCCAAGGATCTTATTAACAATATCTTTATTCTTGTCAGAGAACAGTTGACTGAAATGAGTGATACCGGCGTCATTAAGAGCCTTGTGTTGATCCTCTGTAACTACATCCAAACCAATCATAGGACGAGATGACGAATATTGACCAAACTTATTATCTCTCATTCTATCATGATATGCGGCCTTCTTGTCTTCCGGGTAATTGCCTTGACTATCCTCACCGCCAAAGGAAACGAGCGTCGTGTAATCCCGAAGCGCCTCGGCGTTGGCGATGATCGGGTTCTCCGCCGTGGCCAAGCCCATCCACCCACCAGTAGTGTTGTATATAGCATCCTGAAGAGCCTTGGCAGCAGTAGCCTTCGGAGCGCTCATATAAGCATCGTAAGCCAAAGGCATGAACGTCTTATAATACTCCAGTCTCTCATCGGTATTAATACCGCCATAAGAGCCATCCTGACCCTGACGCTGATACCCAAACGTATTATCCTTATTATTATACTTGTTCTCAACAGGACGGAAAGTAAGGAGATAATCGAATAAAGAACTACCGCCTTTCTCCATCTTCTGACGAATACCAGCTACTTTCTTAAGCAGCTCTTTCTTAGCCTCGGCTACATCATCTTCTGTAAGGCCATATTCTTTCATGGATCTGGATATGATGTTATCTATCTCACCTCCCTTAGCGAAATACGTATCCTCATCCTTCTTCATCTTCCGGTCTTCCTGCTCCTTGTATATGACGTTAGCGAAGTCCGTAAATCTTCCCTCTAAGCCATTAACGGTATCGTTACTATCATTTATAGCCTTGGATAATACGGAAGCGTTTAAGCGCCTCGTATTCTCGTCATCTATCTTATCGTTCTTCTTCAGCTTCTCCAAAGCCTTCTTCTGATCATCATAAGCTGATTTAAGACCTATCTTAGCCTTATACCTATCCATTAATGTGGCATACGTATCCTTCGGCGTAGCCTTAATACCATACGTATCTCTAATGTATTTAGCGAAATCCGGTTCTATGGTAGTATCATCGGTAATAACCTTCGTTCCCTGCTCCAAGGAAACGGGGGTTCCACCATCGGCGTGCTTCTGCCCCATAGCCTCCATCGGCGCCTCTCCGGGCTGCGTCACGTACTCACCCTTCTCGACCTCTACGTTGGCTTGATCTTCCATCGACTTAGGTAACGGATACAGATACTCACCGGTAAGGCTTCCGCTATCGAACCTATTATTAGGTCCTAGATAAACACCGCCACCATCCTTGTACTGCATCTGAGATTGCCTTCTTTGCCTAGCCTCCCGCTCTTGAGCCAGCCTGATATTAGTACGAGTGCCTTGCTCTGACGCCATCCCTGAGAACACGTTCCTAGCTAACCCTAAGACACCACCGATACCTGACATCACGGTGCCTACGATATTAGCCGTCTTAGCCCCGGTGGATAAATCACCGTATCCCTTGCTTCTCATACGCCCTATACCACGACCCATCTGAGTGAATCTAGACCCTATATCATCAGCGCCATAATAAGGAATAGTAGTAAAGTCAAAAACATCCGTGCTGCCAGACTCGTCAACCTTCTTATTGCTGTCAACGATAGCGCTCAAATCACTTGTATCAATGGTATTAATATCAGGCTGCTGAATATCAAATCCTATCTGGGTAGACGAAACCAAAGGTTCCACTCCAAGACCCTGAAGACCAACAATATTACCGGGCATGACAGGATCAACTTCCCCAGCATCTTGATATTTAGGTATCTTCCTTTTAATTACATACTTTCCCATATATCAAATTATTTCGTTCTGATACAAAGATAGTTTAAAAAAAATACAGACTCACCATTTGACAATGATGAGTCTCTTTAATACTAATCCTTTAAAGACATAACAGGATTACCCCATTTCTTTTTCCACTCATGACCAAGATAATCTATAAGTTTATCATAAGTATCTATAAAACCACCATCTATAACCCCGGTGATAACATTCTCTACAGCTACTATGTCGTTTAACTGATTCTTTGTAGCCGTATTCCTTATCCCACTCTCATGCTTGTTAAAGACAATAAAATTAATAGCCTTAGCTACCCTTGATATCTTATCAGACAACTGACCCTTGTCACTAACCAACCTGGCGACGGCCGAACTCATCCTGATATAAGCCTCGCCAGCGGCATTCCTGTCCTCCATGAATCCATCATGCAACCATATTATCACCTTGGCGTATATCTCTGGGTCCAATTCCAATGCTACCATAACAAAAAAATACGGATTTACATACCATTTCTGACCCTCCCCCTTTCCTCTTCGGTAAGCCAT
>NZ_JBHMEP010000036.1:0-2373 GCF_042428525.1 Vibrio olivae | reverse complement strand
ACCACGGAAGATTATGACTTGGTAAATATAGCTTTCTATGATTTAGCGGAAAGCCTTCAGAAAAAAGCTGATGGAATGAAAAAAGTCAATTAACTATTAATAATTATTATTTAATTTAATTCAAAAACAAAATGTCTACTTTTGTAGACACATAAAAATTGCATATATGAAAAAGAGTGAGTTTGTAAAGGAGTTAGAGAAGATCATCGATATGGTTAAGACCGAAGATGATGGTTTCGAGTATGGTGACAAAGTCATTTTCTATAAAGAAGATGATAGTAACTATGAAGTCTCGGTAATGAACATTGAGATGAATTTGGGAGTAGAAGCCGATGTTATGGCTGGTATGGATGATATAAATTTTACCTGCCTTATGAGTGAGGTTTATAAACAAAAGGCGATAAAGGCTATAATGATGGAGAAGGATGACGATGAAGACAATTAATGAGATGACCGATCAGGAGATATATGATCTTACTGACGAGCAGATAGATAGATTGATCATAACAAGATGCGCTAAGGAGGGTGTTAGGTTTGTGGACGAACCTCCAGTTATGAAGACATACGACTACAAACCTATTTCTCCATCTAATTTCTTCTACCTTTTAGAAGGATTGAGCATAGCTGTTTTTAATCAGGATGATGCTATTAAAATAGCTAAGTTCTTAAGTAAGTTTGATTTATACAAGACTACATACGATTTCACTATATCCAATGATAAGATATATAATAAGTTGGATATAATCAATATCAAACATATTCCAATGTTTGATACGAAAGATGAGGAATCCTACAAATCTATAAAGGACAAGAATAATAAGATTGAGGAGGAGTATAAAGATCAGGTAGATAAATACAAGAAGGATATAAAAAGAATGAGTGAAATCCATGCCGAGATCTGGTCGAAGGTAATCGATGTAAGAAATAAGATTGATCATATGAATCATCTTAGATTCCTTTTTGTAAAGGAATATCTTCCGTTGGTGGATCATGATACGAATACGGCTATGACGTTTTTTAAGAAAGCTTATGACGTGGATGATGATACGGAAAGATATATTCGTGAAGGGATAAAGGATTACCCATTGTTTAACAACAACATAGATTAATAAGATGCACAATTGGTTTAAATGTACGGTTTCTTATGAGACCGATGCCGAGAACGGCATGAAGAAGAAGGTAAAGGAAGAGTATTTAGTGGATGCCCTTTCTTATACAGAGTGTGAGGCTAGAATTATAGAGGAGATGAGACCGTTTATCTCCGGTGAGTTTAGTGTTGATATCAAACGATTCCGGATAGCGGAATTATTCGCCATGGATGGAGACCGGTTCTATAAGGTCACGGCTGATTATATTACGATAGACGAGAAATCGGGCAATGAGAAACGCAAGGCGTTTAACTACATCGTTCGGGCCAATGACCTTGATCATGCCAAAAAGAATTTCGAGGAAGGCATGAAAGGAACCATATCAGATTTCGTTGTCACTTGTATCAAGGAAGAGAAGAAACTGATGGACTTCTACGAGTTTGATGGTAAGATCAGGAATCCGGAGAAACATGAGAATAATAAGCAATAAAGCTAGCTATGAGACCACATCATCCGTCGCCGAGAAGTTGATGGAGATAAGCAAGATGGAGGGTACGATTTATCGTATCCTCACATTGTCTAACAAAACTTATCTAGCTTCTAAATTAGGATATAGCAGATCGGGGTTCTATAAGAAGATACAAAACAGGAGTTTTAATATCCGGGAACTAGCTCAGATATTCGACACGATCATCAATTTCAAGGAACAGGATTGGGCGGAGAGTAAGATAGATAGGCTTAAAAGATATAGGGCCATAAGCCTTATGGAGTTCAATAAGAATTATAAACGAAAGAAAGCATGAGAGGTAGGATGTTGCCGTGTGAGAGATGCGGGAGGATGGTAGCTGTCAGAAGCAAAGGGTTATGCCAAGTATGCAGGGCCAAGGAGCTACCGCCAAAGGGAAGGACGGCGATACGGGCGAAGGCCAAGCCCAGGGGTAGGAGCCTAGCCGTGTTCTTTGGCGCCCATGTGGCTAGATTGAGTATGACAAGGAGATCTGCTACCGGCGCATATATACCATGTCCTGGGGTAAGTAACATCTGTCACTTATACCCTAAACGGAAATATAAATCGGTCGCCGAGGATAATGATAACATTATCTACTTGACGGCTGATGAGCATACAAGATTCGATTATCTATTAGATACGATGGATTTTAGCCGGCTCTTGGATGAGTTTGGTAACGTATGGCTGTTGGCGGCCAGAAGGATGAGGGATCTCGCACCTAGAGTCGAGGAGGATGGTAAATTAAAAACCAGATTATTATCATGGATAGAAGAAAAC
>NZ_JBHMEP010000091.1:0-594 GCF_042428525.1 Vibrio olivae | reverse complement strand
AAGGTGTGTCAAAATGCGCACCTTCTTTTTTTATGCACAAAGCCCCGACTTTCACAAGCAGGGGCTTTGTTATTACCTAAAGATTTTGTATCTTTAAGCATAACATTTTATACTATGACAAAGATACATTTTCGTCCTTACAATCCCAACCAAACAGTGCTTTTTCCTCCAAGAATTGACGAGGATATTGCAGAGCATGATCCAGTTCGGATGGTTGACGCTCTGGTTGAGAGCCTGAACCTTGAAAGTTTCAGGAAGTTGTATAAGGAATGCGGGCGCAGCCCTTACCACCCCAGGATGATGCTCAAGGTCATTCTGTATGCCTATATGAACAACATCTACTCCTGCCGGAAAATCGAAAAGCTCCTTCACCGTGACATCCATTATATCTGGCTTGCCGGATATGAGAAACCGGATTTCATTACCATCAACCGTTTCCGCAACCGGGTGAAGAATGAAATCAACGAGGTGTTTACCCAAACCGTACTTCTTCTTTCTTCCAAAGGCTTCATCAGCCTGAATGTGGAATACATTGACGGGACAAAGATTGAGTCCAAAGCCAATAAGTATACTTTCGTCTGGCGGAAAACGGTT
>NZ_JBHMEP010000090.1:0-596 GCF_042428525.1 Vibrio olivae | reverse complement strand
AAAAGCAATACGCCAACCTGTACACAAGCTGGTTCGGCAATTCCGAGGAAGTAGCCAAAGGCTGGATCACCACCTTCGGCCCCCTGGGATTCCGAGCCCGCGGTTTGGACGCCTCCTGGCCGGACACGAACTTCCGCGGCTTCTTCCCCAAGACCATGCTGGATCCCAACGGGGAACCCGTGGCGAACCTCTACACGGTCACCCAGGTGATTGAGGGTTCCCCCGCTGAAAAATACATCAAGGAAGGAGATCTGATCCTGGGCATTGACGGACACCCCTTCAAAACGTCTCAAAGCCTGGACGTGCTTTACGGCCCTTATCAGCACCAAAACAGGCGCGGCCTGGACATGCACGCGGGCCTACTGGTGGACAAGGCGGAAGGAGCCGGAAAAATAACCCTGAATATTATTCCCGCGGAAAGCGTGGAAAAAATCCAGGGCATCCAGCCTCTCTGGAAAGAAGTCTTACGGGAGGAACGGGCCCAAAAGCCCGTCTCCCTTTCCATTCCGGTAAAGGGCGGCCAGCAGGTGCGCCTGCGCGTGGATGACGGCGGCAACGGCATTGGCAGCGACGGTTTTGAATGGTCTGGCCTGAGG
>NZ_JBHMEP010000070.1:0-673 GCF_042428525.1 Vibrio olivae | reverse complement strand
TGCTAAAATCAATACGATGATCCCCGAAACTATATATAAAACACCTGTAGCAATTTTATCTGAGCGTTTTGCGTTCATTATTTCAGCTCTCCTTTCTTCCCAATCATACGGATCACGATATTAAAGAATAATGACATCAATAGCAAGATCAGCGCTAATGACCATAACACATTATTTTCAACTGTTCCCATGATTGTATTTCCGATTCCCATTGTTAAGATGGACGTCAATGTAGAAGCAGGAGTAGTAAGTCCTGTTGGCATTAATGCCGCATTACCAATAACCATTTGGATAGCTAAGGCTTCGCCAAACGCACGAGCCATACCAAAAACGACTGCTGTTAAAATCCCGGGCACTGCTGCTCGCAGCACCACTTTGTAGATTGTTTGCCATCTTGTGGCACCTAGCGCTAATGAAGCTTCCCGATAGTGCCGTGGCACTGCCTTTAATGCATCCACAGTCATCGTTGTGACAGTCGGTAAGATCATAACGAATAACACAAATGTACCAGCTAAGATACCGAACCCTGTCCCGCCAAAGATACTTCTAACAAAAGGAACGATAACAGATAGACCGATAAATCCGTAAACGACAGATGGAATACCTACAAGTAGTTCGATGACCGGTTGCAAGATCTTCGTTCCGTTTTTAGGAGAAATCTCCGTCATGAATA
>NZ_JBHMEP010000027.1:0-5765 GCF_042428525.1 Vibrio olivae | reverse complement strand
CGTGTAGAGCAAACGGCTCAGTACGTTGACTTCCAGATTACGCTCAATCCTCATAGATACGCTCAGGGATTCGGAAAGGTTATCGCTGATGATCCTATCAACTTGATCTTACGTGTACGTTACGGCGCTCATGAGGGCGTTCAGGAGATGATTAATATGATCGGTGCTGCTGCTGGTCTTGGTCCGGCTATCGTGACCGAACCTAAATAAGAACGACCTTTTTTGCGTTCATATAATTCCTAAAGGGGAGAGATTCAATTCTTTCCCCTTTTTTATTAACTTTGAGGCATAAGAACTTAAATATTGTAGTATGTCCGCTATTAATGAATATTTAAAGAGACTGGCTTCTATATTCGGAAGCATGGGTTTCTCCGTTCCGCCAGATGACTTCTCAGGGGTTGTGATAGACGGAAAGACGTATCCGGTCATGATGAGGAATGACGGGTGTTACGTGTACTTCGATGATAAAGGAGTAAAGAGACTTGTAAGCGATGTCCCTAGAAAGGACTATCAGTTCATTAACATCAAGGACGCGCGTGTGTCGATTGTCAACCAATGCTATCGCACGCCGGGTGGTCAGGTAGAGGCTCGTATCCATACCTATATGAATAATAAGGGAGAGATACTGGCCGAGAAGATATTTATCATCAACTCTTCAGATGTTGATACGCCTATTGGTACGGAATTGGACAAAGTTCCTGCCGAGTGGGTAGCTATAGATTGTAGCATAGCGGAGATGACCGATCGGGAGTTGATATTTGTAAGCAAATGTTATGCCACGGAAGGCGGTAAGGTTCAGATTGAGGGCGTGGAGTCGGTTGATCCCCGCCTGAACCCCGAGGTATCCCACTACGAGGTGGTGAATACGACCGACGATAGTAACCCTATCGGTACGGAGTATGACAAGATACCTGATACATGGAATCGTATAGTATGTGATTTCCCTGATATGACTCAAAGGGAGATAATACCGGTTCTTAAATGCTTTGATACCGGTACCGGGAGAGTACAGATAGAGGGATATAAGATATTTGATTATGAGATGGGTATCAGAAAGGAATGGTATCGCATCAAGCAAAGTACCGATCATGAGAATCCTGTAGGAGAATTTATCACTAATATAAGCGATGACTGGGTTGAGGTTGTTTGCGACTTCACGGATATGGAGGATCGGGATATTGAGGTAACTGTAGAATGTTATAAGACACCGGCCGGTAAGGTGAAGCTGGAGGTTCTCACGTCATGGGACGGGAATATAGGGGTTAGGGATAAGAGTTATAAAGTCCTGGAGACTACCGATCCGTCACAGCCTGAGGGCGCCAGCTTCATTTCCTTGCCAGACACTTGGATAAGGGCTGTCTGCGATTTCGACGATATGGAAGAACGTGACATTAGATCTTACATTGAATGCTACGATGGAGGTAACGGCCATGTCAAGCTTCGTAGGTTAGTTTCTTATGACTCCAAGATAAAGGCCAGATATACCCGTTTCGAAGTCCTTGAGTCGGATGACGCTGGCTTCGTCCCGGGGACCGACTTAGCTACCCTCCCAGAGAGTTTCTCTTTGGTCCCATGTGATTTTACGGATATGGAGGATAGAAACGTTCAAGTATATCGTGAGTGTTATGCTTTCAAAGGACAGCGTATTGAGGTGGATAAGGTTGTCTCTTATGACGGTGATCTAGGTGATAGGAAGGCCAAGTATATTGTACGTGAGAGCGAGGACGGCGCTATCTTAATAGATCAGGAATATGATGAGATCCCTTTTGGATGGAAGAAATCTCCTTGCGATCTTGAGAACCTTCGTGACAGGCATGTATCTTACTACGATCAGTGTTATGTCACGGAGAACGATAAACGGGTTAAGATCCATAATATTGTTATATATAACTCTTTAGGATATGAGTGGTATCATTTCTATGAGGTTACGCAGTCAGAGGATGATAAATATGAGGTAGGCGATATTAACTCCTCTATGATTGATAAATGGAGTAGGGTTGAGTGTGAGATGCCTGATATGGAGAATCGGTTCTTGGATACGACAGATACCTGCTATGATACAGGGAATGGAACGGTTAAGATAAGGCGTCAGGAGTCTATTGACTATAAGCTTAATGTCCGGGAGTTTGATTATAAGATCGTGGAGTCAACCGATCCTGATCATCCTACCGATACCACCCCTACCCAAGATACGGTTAGTGGCTGGACGGTAATAAGCTGTGACCTTAATATCATGGAGGTAGATGACTGTTATGAGGTTGGTGGTCATAAAATCCATTTAAAGGGATTCAGGACGGTCAATCCGGCGTTACAGGATATTAAGTCCATATTGTATGTCGTATATTCCGACCATCCTGATTATAGTGCTGGTGATGAGCTTAATTCTATTCCAGAGGGGGCTAAGGTCACGATCTGTGATTATGCGGATAAAAGCCAAAGGCATATGGTCCCGGTGCGCGAGTGCTATGAGGTAGCCGATGGCCGGTTCTATGTGGAGGGAAGCAGGTTGGTGGATAACAATATGGTCGTTGAGCGGATGTCGGTGATGGTGCTGGAGTCATCCTCCCAGACCTACCCGGTAGGTACGACGCTGACCTCCATTCCTGTTGGCGCTACTATCGTGGCTTGTTTATGTCAAACTTGTTAATCCGTGATGTTATGGTAAGAACATGCAATGATTATTATATGATCGACGCCATGGCTGGCGGTGAGGTCATAAGGAAAAGGAAATATCGTCGTGAGAATACGATGATCGGATATAAGTGGTATGATTATAATGGGGTTGAGGTTATCGACCCCATTGAGATATCACGTCTTGATAGTCTGGCCACCAAACATCAGCGTGTGGATCAGGCTTACGATGACCATGCTGTTTTCATGTCATCAACCAACTACGTTAATAGCGTATCTGGTATACCTATGGACAAACATATGGTTGTAGTCGAATGGAGGCCGGAAAGCGAACAGGGGTTTGTTACGATGGCTCATGAGCAAGGTCTGGAAGGTGATAGCTATTATATCGTTGTCATCAATACAGGTGATAAGCAAGCCACGATCTATACTCCGGTAGACCCGGAGGAGCCAAAAGAAGGCGCTACCCGTGCCGAAGATGACGCCAGCGTCTCTGTTGGAGGATCGTACGTATCTATATCTCCAAGGCAAGTGGAGAGAATAAGAGTCACGTTTAGGGGCGGGAAGTGGTATTATGAGCTGGTGACTAAAACATATCCTAGCAATACCGGTGGTATTAAGATCGGTGACGTGGATTTCGTTACGTTCAGATATTTGTGGGACGAAAGTTCAGGAAGGGATTTGGATACCATGACAGAGGCTCTTAACTCGAATGTTCCTACCATAGATAATTTAGGCGTAGGATTCGCTGGTCCAGGTAATAATGACGATCATGTAAGAAGCGTACTTAAATGGGGAGGAGACAATACCGGATCAGGCAAGGAATGTGTATGGATGTCGGTAAAGGATCTTCGTGCTCAATATTATGATATATTACCTGAAGAGACTCAGTTTATAGCCTACTCCACATGGTTTGGATCCAAAGGTACTGGTAAGTGTTCTTTTGAGCTTGTAGGGTATAAGGGCGGTACGATGAGACAGGATGGGTATAACTTTATCAATACCGGAGGATCTGTCGTGTATCAAAACACATATGATTTTATATGCAATACTAGTAAGGGGGCAAGTACATATAAGACTTCTTATCAGAAAGTAGCCCGTATTACTTATAATAAGCTCACCAATGAGGTCTATATGTCTATAGGCGATGCTATAGATCAGGAGGATAATTATGATAAGCTGGAGCGGGAGATCAATAATATAAAGGAAAGACTTAGCGATGTCGAGAGCGAGTTGGCTGTCGTAAGACGTATAGCCGAGGGTAAGAACACGGCGTATATCTTTGATACGGTCGATGCCATGAATGAGTGGCTGGCGGTCCCGGAGAACACGGCTAAGCTCCGTGTGGGGGACAGCTTCTGGATCAGGGAGCAGGATGTTCCTGATTATTGGTGGGATGGAACTCAGGCTTTAGAGCAGGAAGGTCCGAAGGTGGATTTGTCTCCTTATTATACGAAAGATGAGATTAATAATATTGTTAATGATATCAACCAGAAGATAGAGGATAAGAGTACGTCGATCATCTTTGATACCTATATCCAGATGAAGTCTTTTGTAGATGATCCTACCAATGCCGACAAGCTTAAGGAAGGTACCATCTTGTTGATACGAGAGAAAAACGTACCTGATTATTATTACGATGGAGCTGGGATAGTTAAGATGGAATCCGACGTAGAGCAATGCCTTTATGTTACTTTGACTAATAAGCCTACGGAAAGCACTGTAAGTTATATCCAAGATCGAGAGGTGACTAATTTCGCTCCTGGAGCTATAGTTAGATGGGTTGACGCTGATGGTAATAACGTTTTTTATAAACTTGTAGAGGTAGTAGGTGGTAAGGCTAAGTGGATTACGTTGATTGATACAAGATATGGTAATGTTACGTTGCAAAGCACTTATGACAAGAACTATGAGATCGTGAATATCGTATCTGGATCACGTTTACAAGCTATAAATAGCGATAAGGATGAGATCAAGTTCGTTAATAGCGCTACCGGTAATGTTACTGTCGTGTTTAACGCTACGGTATCAGGAGGAGCCAAGAAACTTACGAGCCTGTTGGCCGTGAATGAGGTGGTCCTTACGCCTGGGGCGGCGGCGTCCTTCACCCGTACCGGCGAGACCTTCACCCTCTCCGATCTTTTTGGCGTTACGATCTTCCCGGATCTGGCTGATTCCAACCGTAAGGGAGAATGGGTGATGAGCGTAGGCGTAACCGGAAAACCGATCCTTATGGAGGTAAAGGAGATGAGGAAATGGGATGAGGGTATTGTCAGGGAACTTACTATTGATGAGCTTAACGAGAAGTTCCCTAACGTGGATATCGGATTCGCCGTCGTATGCAAGACCATCAACAAAGTATATGAGATGGTTAATGGATATAAGGAATGGGTGTCTTATGATATAACCTCAATAAATTAATGGTATGGCTTTTTTAGTAGGATACGACACGGCAGCGTCCTATGTCACGTTTATAGTGAATGAGGATAGATTCCCTTGTTTTGATGGTAAGGGTGCTGATTATATACCCGATCCGATAATATCGGTGCATGCTTTTAATCGCAATCTTAGGTTCTCGACCTCTAAACCGGGATTCGTGGATGTTGATTGGGGGGACGGGACAAAGGATCAATATCCTTTAGTTAAGATATCTGATGGTAGTTATAGGATTGTATTCAGGTCTCTTGACATTGAGTATAAGAAGAATCCGGATGATACCGTATGGTGGTATAAGAAAGAGGATGGTTCACAATACATACCGGTCCCTCCACATAAGTATAGCGATATCAGGCGTAGAGAGGTTACGATGAGGTTCTCTAACGTAATCAATGGGGAGTTCAATATGGATGGTATTGTCCTCCATGATTTTCCTATAGTTAATCTACCTGATATAACTTATTTTGCTGTGGTTAGATCCGTTTTAAAAAATGGAGATATCCCATATGACAGGATAAGCAAGAGTGTTAATCTTCGTAGTATACAGATGGGAGCTTTTTCTCATTCTGGTGTATGGAGTAATTGGCCAGAAGGTTTTTTTAATATGAAAAACCTGAGGTATTTCGGATGCAATAGCGTTTTTAATTTCGGGGATGATCCTGATTCTAATTGGAGAAGGTTCTCTGAATGGAAGAATC
>NZ_JBHMEP010000122.1:0-545 GCF_042428525.1 Vibrio olivae | reverse complement strand
CAATGCTTGTCGCTGTTTCTTTTTCATATTAGACACCTCTCAATATTGATTATAGCAAAAGACAAGTAATATTTCTTCTTATTTTGGTATTTTTTACTTTTATTTTTCGGTTTTATTCAGGTTGCTATCTTTTTTCTATTTTGACACGCAAAATCGTCTTCATTTTTTCAGGTGCAGATTTTCGTGGATCGCTGATATAGATTTCTTTGTGTTCTTTAGAAGTTCTTTGATAGCCTTCTTCTGCAATGAATGCTTCTAATTTCTCAAAGGATTCTGGTTCTTCATGATAGGAACCAATGTGTAAGATTTGGGCACAAAGACCTTCTTCCATCTTTCCGAATGCTACTTGTTCTCTCAAGTCTTCCGGAAGTTTGCTCAGAGAACGCTGAATGGCTTCTTGTGCTATCGCTTCTGTAACAAAGTCAGGCTGTCGGATCATCAATTGATAAGAAAAATGTTCTTTTTTCATCACTGGTTCATGCAAATACTTTTCTTGCAGTCCCCATTGTCCTTCCAGTGGATAGACAGTATACATCTGATAATCA
>NZ_JBHMEP010000058.1:0-797 GCF_042428525.1 Vibrio olivae | reverse complement strand
CCGTTTTGCCGCCTTTCGTCCCGTGGCGGGCTTCTTTTCCGCCTCCTTTGCCGTTTTCCCGGTGCGTTTCACAATCTTTGTTTTCTTAATCTCCGGTTCCGGCGTTTGTTCCGGGGCAACCGCATCCGCTTTGACGGTATCGGCGGCGTCCGTGGTTTCGTCCGGGGTCGCCTCTTTGGGGGCTTTCGTTTTAATCAATTCCGCCAAAGACAACGATATTACATTTTGGGACAAATCCGGGGCGTCGTCCAATACAACCATACCATTAACCGCCGTAAACGTGTTGTCCCGCTTTTCGTCCTCAATGGCGGCAATCTCCAACAGATAGGGGATTTTCCGTATATTGGGGCTTTCGGTTTGCTCTTTCAGATTGTACGACGGTTTTTTGCGCCAATCTTTCGGGCTGAAATTGAAAATACGGGTAACGGGGAATTGCTCAAAATTGACGTTCCACATATCCCGGTACATTCCTAATTGTATTTCGCTTTCCTCGTAAAAACCTTTTCGCCCGCTTTTGAAATCGACAATTGCGTTAATCCGGTCGTCGCTTCCAATCTTTGCACGCATGGTACACGGGCAATCAATCATTCCGGCGTACTTGTAATACGGGTGTACCAACGCAATTTCAACTGCTAACGGTCGTACATCATAATCCAATACGAATTGCGCAAACGCCAATACGTCCTTTTTCAAATCGTCGGCGTAATAAATAAAGTCGTCCGGCAATCGGTAAACCTCAATGTATTCTTTTAGTTTGCCTTTTAGCCCGTCCAAATCATACGCCCGGTTAATCAATA
>NZ_JBHMEP010000131.1:0-525 GCF_042428525.1 Vibrio olivae | reverse complement strand
GGAACATGTGCGCCGTTTCCACGAGATGTTCTTCACGCTATCACCTGAAAAAAGCGCGATTGAACACAACGTGAAACGTGCCCTGCTGCTGGCGGACAAGAGCGTGTACCACTACTATTCGGACTTTGCAGAGAAGGGGTACTACAACCGCATCATCGCAGGAAACATCAACCAGGTGCTGAAGGTGGACAGCGTGGTGTGCGACTTCGACAGCTATCCCTACCGTGCCGTGACCTATGCCACGCAGAAGATCATCCGGCAGAGCAACGTCACCGAGCGCAGCCTCGTGACCACCTGCCGCCTGCTGAACGCATCGCGGTCGGATGACAACCCGAACGGTTTTACCATCGAGGGTTTCACCATCATTGAGAACAAGGATTTACAGACTATCAAACGGTAACAGGACATGAAAAGTATCAGAAAATCAATGTGGGGCATGTATTGGAAACTCCACGACAAACGGAAACGCTTGGCGGCAAGTCTCAAAGGGTATCTGGACGGCTTGCCGCCGGAAACACGCCGCCG
>NZ_JBHMEP010000014.1:0-67662 GCF_042428525.1 Vibrio olivae | reverse complement strand
AAATGGTAATGCCAGGCGACAACATCCAAATGACTGTAGAGCTAATCGCTCCAATCGCAATGGATGAAGGTCTACGTTTCGCAATCCGCGAAGGTGGTCGTACAGTAGGCGCTGGTGTTGTAGCTAAAATCATCGCTTAATTCTTAATGAATTAATCTTTGTTAGCTATGTAAAAGGGAAGCTTCGGCTTCCCTTTTTTATTGGTGTTATTCCAAGTAGAGTTGATTTTGGTTATAAGAGATAGCATGCCTTATCTTTTTAGCTGAAAATAAGTTTCATTAATAAAACAACCTGTTAGGTTAGACCTTTCTAAAGCCTCGCGATAATTTTTCTAAATCTTCCGCTTTTTAGCTGTTTTTTTATAACCAATTCTTCTAAATTTTACCCAAACTTAACTGGTAACAAGAATAATTCTTGTTTATATTCGAGTAAAAGTTGTTGGTTAAAGTTGTATTGAGTAGGTTGCCTTTATGTATGTCTGTTTATGCCATGGTGTCTCGGATAAGAAGATCAAAAAGCTCGTTCTAAACGAGGGTATCACTGATGTTCGAGGTATCAAGAAGTGTACAGCGTTAGGCTCTCAATGCGGCAAATGTGTCAAGCAAGCGAAGAGTATTATTAACGAAACGATTGAAATTCAATATCAACAAGCGAGTTAATTAAAGCGATTAATTTATCGCCAAATTTTGACACCTTCTCATTTATCTCTCATATTAAGGGAGAACCAATGAGGAGGGTTTTGTCATGAAAGGCGATCCAATAATAATTCAACATTTGAATAAAATTTTAGGCAATGAGCTGGTTGCGATAAACCAATATTTCCTTCATGCAAGGATGTATAAAGACTGGGGTCTAAAGCACCTCGCAGACAAAGAATATCACGAGTCTATCGACGAGATGAAACACGCGGATCATCTTATCGAGCGAGTCCTGTTTCTTGAAGGGACTCCAAATCTTCAAGATCTCGGTAAACTGATGATCGGCGAAGACACCAAAGAGATGCTCGAATGCGATCTTAAATTGGAAATGGCAGCGATTCCGGATTTAAAAGACGCCATTGCTTATGCGGAAGATATTCGCGACTATGTTTCTCGAGACTTGTTTCAAGAGATCCTTGAAGACGAAGAAGACCATGTTGACTGGTTGGAAACCCAACTGGGCTTGATTGAAAAAACCGGTATCGAAAATTATCTCCAAGCGCAGTTTGTCGACGAAGAATAATCGAATTTCTAGGGGGTAAACTGTCCAGTTTTCTTTTTGGCCCCTTTCGCTCTCCCGCGCAATAATTCCCCTTGCTTAATCTGCTCCCTTTCTGTACTATTCGGGCTCCTTAATTCTCGGTCTATTTTAATCGTTCCTTGCTTCCTCTGGACGACCGAGCCAACTGTGGAAGCTGAATAATCCGTAAGGAGCAACCAATGCGTCATTACGAAATCGTATTCATGGTGCACCCTGATCAAAGCGAGCAAGTTGCTGGCATGATCGAGCGTTACACTGGTTCTATCACTGAAGCTGGCGGTACTGTACACCGTCTAGAAGACTGGGGTCGTCGTCAACTGGCTTACCCAATCAACAAGCTTCACAAAGCTCACTACGTTCTAATGAACGTTGAAGCTGACCAAGCTGTAATCGATGAACTGGAAACTGCTTTCCGTTTCAACGATGCAGTTCTACGTAACATGATCATGCGTACTAAAGCTGCAATCACTGAACCTTCTATCATGCTTAAGCAAAAAGAAGAGCGCGCGCCACGTCGTGAAGAGCGTTCTGAAGCTAAGCCAGAAGCTAACTCAGAAGCAGCTGAGTAATCAATTAAATGACCAATCGAATGGAGCTGAGTGGCGTTGTTGCTAAGCCTCCGATTCGAAGCCAAAGCCCTAGTGGTATAGAGCACTGCCGATTCTGGCTTGAGCATCGCTCAACGATGATGGAGGCAGAGCTTCTAAGACAAGTTTATTGTCGTATGCCAGTCGTGGTTAGTGGTAAAGGGTCATCATTGTTAACTCAAGAATTAGTGCAAGGCAGTAGCATTAAGGTAAGTGGCTTTGTTACTTACCAGACCGGCCGAAATGGTGTGGGAAAATTAGTGCTTCATGCTGACAACATTACTCATATTTAATCAGGAGATAGCCCATGGCTCGTTTCTTCCGTCGTCGTAAATTCTGCCGTTTTACTGCAGAAGGCGTACAAGAGATTGATTACAAAGACGTAGCAACTCTTAAAAACTACATCACTGAAGCTGGTAAAATCGTACCTAGCCGTATCACTGGCACAAGTGCTAAATACCAGCGTCAACTAGCTCGCGCGATCAAACGTTCTCGCTACCTAGCTCTACTTCCGTACACTGACAAGCATCAGTAATCGGTTCGGTTTATTAAGAAAGAGGATTAAACAATGCAAGTTATTCTACTTGATAAAATCGGTAACCTAGGTGGTCTTGGCGATTCAGTAACTGTTAAATCTGGTTACGCTCGTAACTTCCTTATCCCTCAGGGTAAAGCGGTTATGGCAACCAAAGCTAACGTTGAAATGTTCGAAGCTCGTCGCGCTGAACTTGAAGCAAAAGTTGCTGAACAGCTTCAAGCTGCTCAAGCTCGTGCTGAAAAAGTTGAAGCACTAGAAGCGGTTGTTATCGTATCTAAAGCGGGTGATGAAGGTAAACTGTTCGGTTCTATCGGTACTCGTGACATCGCTGATGCAATTACTGCAGCTGGCGTTGAAGTAGCGAAAAGTGAAGTTCGTCTTCCAGAAGGTGCTCTACGTACTACTGGTGAGTTCGAAGTGAGCGTTCAGCTACACTCTGAAGTATTCGCAACTGTAAACCTACAGGTTGTTGCTGCTGACTAATACTCAGTATCAGACGAATTCTTCTTTGAAGAAATGAAAAACACCAGCTTCGGCTGGTGTTTTTTTATGTCTTAAGGAAACGCGAGCAGCAGTTAGAAAACGAACAGCAAGTTGGCTGAAAACACCGAATCTGAATCATAGAGTCCATCAGGGACCTTATCATGTGAGGTACGAGAGTAGGTTAACTTTAAGGCAATATCTTCAGTGATGTTATTGATGGTACTCAGGTCGATGTCTGTACGTGTGTTGCTGTTACCTGTTACCACCGTCAGGTTGCCGGTTAATGTCAGTACCTTGAGCGGTTTCCAGCGAGCGTTGATGTTACCTCGAAAAATCCCTTCCTGAACGGTTTCAGGGAAAATAATGTCATCGTCATCAATTTCATCAAGGTTTGGTTCCTGATAACGGAAACCTGGGCCTGCCTCAACTTCTAACAAGAATTTCTCAGTATTCGTCACCTGATAACCTAAACCACCAGAGAGCGTGTAATCTTTGAAATAAGCACTGTAGCGAGAGTCAATGCCTTTAAAGCTAGTATAGAAGTAGGTTTTCGCGCCGAGCTTGTAGTCGCTTTGTAAGGTATAAGTCGACTGGCGTTTGTTCTCCTTACCATTTTTATACAGTAAGTAAAACTTCCACTCACCGCTGGTTCGGTGGCGACCAGAAACATATTCTGCGTTTAAGCGCGCGTTCAGTGATTCGGAATCGGAGTTACCGCTGTGAGACTGGTAGCCGAATTCAACCTCACTTTCCCAAGGTGATGGGACTTCGATGTCGTTGGGTTTACTTTGTTCGGTTTCTTGAGCGTGCGCAAGTGAAACAAATAATAGACTTGTTCCAACTAGCCAAAGTTTCGACACGAAAATCCTCATGGTATTGATAAGATGAATGGGCGAATAATAAAGAACTCAGTTCGCAGAACCGTCAACAGACGGTTAATTCTGCATGAGAAAAAACAAAGCCGCCAGAGATAATTACAAATCTTATATTCTGGTTATAATGGTGTGTTATTGAGACGTGATTGAGTAACAAGATGCCAGACAGCAGATCAGATTTTAAAAAAGACAATCGACAGCGCCAATATAAAGATGCGCAAGTCGAAGCTATCAAAGTGCCACCACATTCTTTGGAGGCTGAGCAGTCAGTGATCGGGGGCCTGTTACTGGATAACGAACGTTGGGATACGGTTGCTGAGCGTGTTCGTGCAAGCGATTTTTATAGCCGTCCTCATCGCTTAGTTTTTGAAGCGGTTCAATCGATTCTTGAAGACAGTAAGCCACTTGACCTTATCACTCTCTCTGAGTTCTTAGAGCAGCGCGAGCAGTTGGATGATGTTGGCGGCTTCGCCTACCTTGCTGACTTAGTGAAAAATACGCCGAGTGCGGCCAACATTAACGCTTATGCCGATATCGTTGCTGAGCGTGCATTGGTTCGTCAGTTAATCGGTGTCGCTAATGAGATTGCCGATGCTGGGTATGATCCTCAGGGGCGCGACTCAGAAGATCTGCTTGACCTTGCCGAGAGTAAAGTGTTCGCCATTGCCGAATCTCGCACCAACGAGAATGAGGGCCCGCAGAATGTTGATAATATTCTTGAGAAGACGCTCGAACGCATAGAGTTATTGTATAAAACACCGCAAGACGGTGTGACAGGTGTGAGCACCGGATTTACCGATCTCAATAAGAAAACGGCGGGATTACAAGGTTCCGATTTGGTGATTGTTGCTGCGCGTCCGTCGATGGGGAAAACCACTTTTGCGATGAACCTGTGTGAAAACGCGGCGATGGAGCAAGAAAAGCCAGTTTTAATTTTCTCGCTGGAGATGCCAGCAGAGCAGATCATGATGAGGATGTTGGCCTCTTTATCACGTGTTGACCAAACAAAAATCCGTACCGGTCAGCTTGATGACGAAGATTGGGCGCGTATCTCTTCGACCATGGGTATCCTCATGGAGAAGAAGAATATGTATATCGACGATAGCTCCGGCCTGACTCCAACGGAAGTGCGTTCACGTGCTCGACGTATCGCGCGCGATCACGGTGGGTTATCCTTGATCATGGTCGACTATCTGCAGCTTATGCGTGTGCCGTCAATGTCTGACAACCGAACGCTAGAGATTGCGGAAATTTCTCGCTCACTAAAAGCTTTGGCGAAAGAGTTAAACGTTCCTGTTGTTGCCCTGTCTCAGCTTAACCGCTCGTTGGAGCAACGTGCGGACAAACGCCCAGTAAACTCTGACTTACGTGAATCTGGCTCTATCGAGCAAGATGCCGATTTGATCATGTTCATTTACCGTGATGAAGTTTATCACCCAGACAGCACGATGAAAGGCACCGCCGAGATCATCTTAGGTAAACAACGTAACGGTCCTATCGGCTCAGTACGTTTAACCTTCCAAGGACAATATTCCCGCTTTGATAATTACGCAGGACCTGCGTTCGATGACGATGAGTAAGCCGTATGAGTTATATGAAAGCTGCAACCGCTTGTGTTGACTTGAGTGCATTGCAACATAATTTTCAATTACTTCAGGCTAAAGCGCCCAATAGCAAACTCATGGCGGTGGTGAAAGCGAACGGGTATGGGCACGGGCTACGACATGTCGCGACTCATGTCCCTAACGCAGATAGCTTTGGTGTGGCGCGTATTGAAGAAGCTCTTCAGCTTAGAGCCTGCGGTGTGGCTAAACCTATCTTATTGTTGGAAGGGTTCTATAACGCCTCTGATCTGCCGGTGCTGGTGACTAATAATATTCAAACAGTCGTCCATTGCGAGGAGCAGTTGGCGGCCTTAGAGCAAGCATCGTTGGATGCGCCAGTTGTGGTTTGGCTCAAAATTGATAGTGGTATGCATCGTCTTGGCGTGCGTCCTGAACAGTTCTCCTCTTTTGCTGCACGTTTAGACGCGTGTGAAAATGTGGCAAAGTCATTGCGGTATATTAGCCACTTTGGCTGCGCCGATGAACTCGAGAGCTCGACCACTCCCCAGCAGATTGACCAGTTCTTATCGTTAACTCAAGGCTTGCAAGGTGAACGTTCTTTAGCCGCTTCTGCAGGCTTGTTAGCGTGGCCGGATAGTCACCTTGAATGGGTGAGGCCGGGTATTATCATGTATGGTGTATCGCCGTTTGGTGATAAAACTGCTGGTGAGCTGGGTTATAAGCCCGTCATGACCCTGAAATCACATCTCATCGCAGTTCGAGAAGTGAAAACGGGAGAAAGCGTGGGCTACGGCGCAGCGTGGACCAGTCAACGTGATACCAAAGTGGGTGTGATCGCGATAGGTTATGGTGATGGTTACCCGAGAATGGCTCCGAATGGCACACCAGTGATGGTCAATGGTCGTAAGGTGCCGATTGCTGGGCGTGTTTCGATGGATATGTTGACGGTCGATTTAGGCCCGAATGCCAGCGACGTGGTGGGTGATGAAGCGATTTTATGGGGAGAGGCTCTTCCTGTTGAAGAGGTGGCTCAGCACATCGGTACGATTGCTTATGAGTTAGTGACTAAGCTAACGCCGCGTGTTGAGATGCAATATAGTTAGATCCAATAAAAAGAGGCTTCAAGCCTCTTTTTTTGACGACGGTTATTCCCCTTGTAACGTCGCAATTAAGCGGCGCTGGCCACCGTAGTCGCGATGTTCACCTAAGTAGATCCCTTGCCAAGTACCTAAAGCGAGACGTCCATTGGCTATAGGAATCGTGAGACTGCAGCCAAGGGTCGACGTCTTTATATGGGCCGGCATATCATCGTCGCCTTCATAAGTGTGTTGGTAATAAGGTGCACGTTCTGGAACCGAATGGTTGAAGTGTTTTTCCATATCCGAGCGTACCGTGGGATCGGCGTTTTCATTGATGGTCAAACTGGCGGATGTGTGCTGAATGAATAGGTGTAATATTCCGACAGAGTAGTCAGAAATCTCGGGAATTTGTTGTTCAATTTCATCAGTGACTAGGTGAAAACCGCGAGAACGAGCCCTAAGTTGAATGCTTTTCTGTTTCCACATATTGAATCCTTGATAATTCATTTGGCAAATCAATCGTTAGACGCTATGTTGAGTCCACTTGCCTATATTACTCAGTGACATTGCTTAGTAACGCCTATCTAAGTTATCGTGATATATCTCAATGATGGTGCAACATAGCTGGGTCATAATTGCACATTGAAAATTAATTACAAAGTTTTTGCTGACACTTAACGTCGCAGAGACCAAACTTTTTTCTATTCTAAAAATCGGGAGTTCTACCAAGTGTAGCGATGATTTATGCTTGGCTTAGAATGAGACCACTGTAACTTCGGGACGCATATTATGCTGAAAAACATCAATCCAACTCAGACTCAAGCTTGGAAAGCGCTGACTGCCCACTTTGAATCGGCACAGGACATGGATTTACAAGACCTGTTTGCCCAAAACCCACAGCGTTTTGAGCAGTATTCTGCTCAGTTTGGTTCTGACATTCTAGTTGATTACTCTAAGAACCTAATCAATGAAGAGACCTTGAGTCACCTTTTTGCTTTGGCAAAAGAGTCAGAGCTAAAGTCAGCCATTGAAGCGATGTTCAACGGTGAGAAAATCAACCGTACGGAAGGTCGTGCTGTGCTGCATACGGCGCTTCGCAATCGCAGCAACACGCCAATCGTGGTTGATGGTGAAGATGTTATGCCAGCGGTTAACGCTGTGTTGGATAAAATCAAATCGTTTACCGATCGCGTGATCGGCGGTGAATGGAAGGGGTATACAGGTAAAGCAATTACTGACGTTGTGAATATTGGTATCGGTGGTTCTGACCTTGGTCCATATATGGTGACTGAAGCGCTTGCTCCTTACACCAACCATCTGAACATGCATTTTGTGTCTAACGTTGATGGTACTCATATTGTTGAAACATTGAAGCCATTAAACCCGGAAACAACCCTGTTTTTGATCGCCTCTAAAACGTTTACTACTCAAGAAACGATGACGAATGCCCACACGGCTCGTGATTGGTTCTTGGCCACGGCAGGTGACCAAGCACACGTGGCTAAGCACTTTGCTGCGCTTTCAACTAACGCCACTGCGGTATCTGAATTTGGCATCGATACTGACAACATGTTTGAATTCTGGGACTGGGTTGGTGGTCGCTATTCTCTATGGTCTGCAATCGGTCTTTCTATTGCGCTTTCTATTGGCTTTGATAACTTCGTTGAGTTACTTGATGGCGCTCATCAGATGGATAAGCATTTCGCGACCGCTGAGCTTGAAAGCAACATTCCGGTGATTCTGGCGTTGATTGGTATTTGGTACAATAACTTCCACGGTGCTGAGTCAGAAGCGATTCTTCCTTACGACCAATACATGCATCGCTTTGCTGCCTACTTCCAACAAGGCAATATGGAATCGAATGGTAAGTTTATGGACCGTGATGGTAACCCAGTGACTTATCAAACTGGCCCAATTATCTGGGGTGAGCCAGGCACCAATGGCCAACATGCGTTCTATCAGTTAATTCACCAAGGTACAAAACTGATTCCTTGTGACTTTATCGCACCGGCTATCAGCCACAACCCAACGGGCGATCATCATCAAAAACTGATGTCTAACTTCTTTGCTCAAACCGAAGCATTAGCGTTTGGTAAATCGGCTGAAACCGTAAAAGCTGAATTGGAAGCGGCAGGTAAATCGGCTGAAGAAGTGGCAGAGCTGGTTCCATTTAAAGTATTTGAAGGTAACCGTCCAACCAACTCAATTTTGGTTAAAGAGATTACGCCTCGCACACTGGGTAACTTGATTGCCATGTATGAGCATAAAATCTTTGTTCAAGGTGTGATTTGGAATATCTTCACTTTTGACCAATGGGGTGTTGAACTTGGTAAGCAGCTAGCAAACCAAATTCTTCCTGAACTGGCTGATGATGCGAAAGTGACGAGCCACGATAGTTCAACCAATGGCCTTATCAACGCATTTAAAGCGTATAAAGCGCAATAAGTTGACGTTTGTATAGAAAAGAGCGCTCCATGAGCGCTCTTTTTTTATTGGTGTAAATCACGATGTGCGGTGACTAAACGGTGTGGTGAATCGTGGATTGCACATCGGTATGTACGGAGAATTTCTGGCTCAGTAGAGCCACCATTTCATCGTAGTATTGCATGTTGGGTTTGTTACCCAGCAGTTTACACAGCTCGTTTCCCGTGGGTGTAAAGCGATAATACAGCAGGTGAACGCCACGGTTTTGTGCTTGCAGTGATAGGTTTTTTCCTTGGTAACCTAGGGAGAGGGGTGTTTCAAGCCCAATTTCACCTGACTCGAGTTCTGTAGCATGCATGATACCAAGTTCAAACAACACCAACAGGCTGGAGTAATTCAACTGAAAATGACCAAGATTGAGGTTATTGGTTAAGTTGCGTTTACCAAAGCTGAAAATACCGCCTTGCGCACGTAAACCAATGAGAAACTTTAAGCTGCTATCGGCGCCAAAATGACACGAAAGAGAGGCGACGCGTTGAAGAATTTGTGCTTCTTTCGGCGTCATGTCTTTGAGAATCTGCAGCGCCTTCATTGAGGTTGAGCCAGGATTGGTCACTTCGCGTTTGAGCACTTGCGCCCATAACTTTTGCATTGAGGTGTTGTGAATGTCTTTGGCCATGTCAAAAAAACGCTGGAGCCAATCTTGGTCGGGATCACCAGCGGTTTCTTTTTTGCACGAGGCATAAGCGACTTTCAGAATCTTTTCGAGGTTTTTTTGTTGCTGTTCTTTCCGTTTGCGTTCGCGAACGAGCGCCCGTTCGAGCGTCGTTTTTTCTGGTTTCTGTGACGAGAGCAGGGCGTCTAAGCCGTGATGACGTGCGATGCTTTCAATCCGGTCTCCACTCTCTTTGATGTAATTGGATTTTTTTTCGTAACGAGGGGATTCATCGGCTTGATGATCGATGATCACCGGTTGTTTGGGATCTGTCATGCACTCTACTCAGTTTGCTGGCTATGAGAAATTTTACTCTAGCGAGTCATTGAGTAACTCGCCATCGAAAGCGTGTGATGTTGTTTCGAAAAATACGCTACCATAAATGATAATAACTTGTTAAAATTGTTATTATTATTTTATTAATCGATGAAATACGACTATGAGTAAAATAAAAAAACACCTGTCGATTGCCCTAGTATTTTCAATCTATGTTGGGGCATTAGCTTACCTCTCAGATTATATTCAATAACTCAGGCGCTCAACAGGCGCTTATTGCACACTTTTGAACTAATACCTTATTCGCCATCCTCATAGGCTTCAATACGTTGGCCTTCAACCACATAAGCGGTTGTTGCCAAGTCGGTACTGATGGATTCTGTTTTCAATGTTCCCACCAAATAAATGACATCCCAAAGCTGCTGAACGGGAGCGCCCTGTGGGAACTTAACATAGATAATTTGGTTCGGTGGCGGTGGCGGAACATGAATACAGGCACCAAAGTAAGGGACTAACAAGAATTCAGTGACTGTGTTTTCATCCCCTTCTAACGGAATCACAAATCCCGGTATTTTGATTTGGCTACCATTGAGTTCAGAGCGCGTCCCACCGATTTGAGACTGTTTCGCCGCGCCACCGTCATGGTTGGGCATAGGCATTCCGTTAGCGTCAAATTGGTTGCGTTCATTTTGTGGAATCAAATCGATCCAGTTGAGGTCTAGAACCTCAGCTTGGGCAAATGTCGTGACCATGGTTAAGCTGATGATCGTCATAAGCCGAGTAAAAAACGGTTTGAGCATAATGATTAAATCCTAATTGTCATGCCATCACTGAGTGATTGGCGATAGGCTCGAAAAGCCGGAATAAAGCCAATAACCATACCGGCCAGTTGAACGCAGCCGATAAGTAGCCACTCATGTGAGGTAATTGAGGTCATCGCGACGTTAATTCCGTACTGATGCTGAATTAACGGATGTGCAACCGCCAAAAGTGCGTAGAGCAGGATAATGCCGACGACAATACCAATGCTGGTGAGTACACTTGCTTCCAGCACTAATAGAGTAAAGACATGCCTTGGACGAGCCCCCATTGCACGCAGAATTGCCATCTCTCGACGTCGCTCTTGGAGACTGGTTAAGAGGCTACTTAGCATGCCAAGTAGACCGGAGACCACCACAAAGATGGAAACCGCCATCAACGCCTGTTCAGCCACTGACATCATGCCCCATAACTCCTGAAGAGCTACGCCTGGAATAATCGCACTGAGCGGTTCTTTGGGATAGGTATTAATTTGTCGCTGCAGTGAAAATGTCTGAATTTTCGATTTAAGTCCCAATAACATGGCGGTAATCTGATTGGGTGTAAAGTCGCGCTCACGCAAGGTCTTGGCATCTGGCGTGTTGCCTAAGTGCGCGCCAGATTCCCAGCCAACATGAATGGCTTCAATGGCTTCAAGCGAGACGTGCACAGTTTTGTCTACCGGGGTTCCGGTTGGCGCCAGAATTCCCACCACTTTAAACGGTAATGTATCGTGACGACTAAAGGCGACGTCACTAATACCGTGAGCAATGATGATTTCACTGCCTACATGATAGCCCAGAGATTTAGCGACATCAGAGCCAATAACCGTATCGAATAAACCATTAAACTCATGACCTTGAGTGAATTCTAATGGCTGTTTTTGACCATAACGATAATGCTCGAAATAGCTATGATTGGTACCCATGACGCGAAAACCACGGTGGGAGTCGCCCAATGAAATTGGAATTGCCCATTTGACGGCTGGATTTTGTGCGAACTCTTGGTAGCTTTTCCAGTCGATATTATTGGTGGCATTACCAATGCGAAATACCGAGTAAAGCAGCAAGTTTACTTGTCCTGAACGCCCGCCAACAATTAAGTCAGTGCTTGAAATCGTATTGGCAAAACTGCTTTTCGCTTGCGTACGAATTCGTTCAACCCCCATCAGTAAGACCACGGAGATCGCCACGGTCAAGATGGTGAGCATTGCGGTGGCTTTACGGTTAGCCACGCTTTTCCATGCCAAGTTTAACGTCGTTTTCATGACACTCTCCCTGCTTGGTTGATATCGGCAAGGGCAATCGTGCGATCAAAGAGAGGCTCGAGCGTTGGATCATGACTAACAAAGAGTAGAGTGGCGTCGGCTTGCGAGACCTGCTCTTGCAGTAATTCAATAAATGCACTGCGGTTGTCGTAATCGAGTGATGACGTGGGTTCATCGGCGATAATCAGCGGTGGCTGACCAATCAAGGCACGCGCTGCTGCCACACGTTGCTGCTGGCCAATACTGAGCGTCACCACGGGTTTATCAATACAAGTTTCAGGCAGATGTAAGCGCTTAAGCAACTGCCTGGCTTGGTGATTGAGGTCGCCATCGACTCGTTGTCTGCGCTTTGCCGAAAATTGACAAGGTAGCGTCACGTTTTCAAGTACGTTGAGGTATGGCAGCAAATTGAATTGCTGAAAGATATAGCCAATATGTTCAGCACGAAACAGATCGCGCTGACGGCCATTTAAACCAGTGAGATCGTGACCAAGAACGGTTACGTTTCCGCTTTGTGTGTGGTTGATGCCAGTCAGCAAGCTCAGTAGTGTCGATTTACCGCAGCCGCTAGGTCCTTTGATAAACACGTGCTCACCTCGTTCGATAGCCAGTTCATCAATGATTAGGGTCGGTTCACTATTGGCTTGCCATGCAAAACGTACGTTTTCGAGTCCAATCACCTTGGCGTTGGTTGAAATACTCATAACAAGTGGGGTCCTTCACAACACACCAACCTCAGAAGAGGTTGGTGTTTATCCAATTACAACTTAATCACCGTATTGTCTGGGGTTAGAGACAGGGCTGTTTGTAGCGAATCGGTGAGCAGATTAACGTCCAGTTTTTCTGTGTGTGTGAAGTGCGTAAACCATGAAGTATTAATCTGTTTGAGTTGATTAAAATCACCACATTGATAATGGTATTCCACACTAAATGAACCGTGACTACCATGATGCTCATGCTCATGCTCATGCTCATGCTCATGCTCATGCTCATGTGCGTCATCGTGATGATGAGAATCATGCTCTTCTTCATGGAGCTCATCATGGTCATGGTGTTCATCATGATCATGGTCTTCGTCGTGATGTGCTTCACCAGCAAGTGTATGCCTTACTTCGTGATGTTCAAGCTGGCAGTCAGCTTGCTGGCTCAGCTGCAAGACATTGTTCGGTTGATTTAACAGCGCAATGGCTTGCTCGAGTTGCTGCTGTTGCTCATCGGTGTTTGGCTGGTGTTCAAACCCAACAACATCAGCACCCGGCGCGGTAATTTCAACTAAAAGTTCGTTGCCATCTTGCGCAATGTTCAATTCGACGTGACCATGTACATGAGCTTCATGCTGGCGGTATTCTTCGTTGGCCAGGGCGCTGGTGCTTACTACCAGCCCAATTGCCAGTGCTAGTGATGTGTACGAAGACATATCATTTCCTTATTTGTTTGTATTTTAAAGTGGTTATAGCAAGTTAAGATGTCAAACAAATAACGGAGGAGAGCGGGGTTGGTAGTTAAAGTAGGTGGCAAATGCTGAGAGGGTTTCTTGTGTATGGGAGTGACGCTCGGGAACAGAGTTATCATGCCAGATGAAACTGCCGTTACAGGTTGCATGTTGCGCGTTAGCAAACAGCTGACAATCGTGGTGAAGATGATGCTCAGCCACGAGGTCTAAGTTATGCTCAATAGCAGCGAAATTAAGCCACAGTGTAAGTAGTACTGCACAAACGCTAAGCAGCTTTACTGTTTTTAATTTCACTTTATCAAACCATCGCCATACGCTAGACACTAAGCTGTTATACTATAACAGCTTAGTGGTTGCCGCAAAAACTTCTATAAAATTACAAGCTTTGCCCTACTAGTTTGATGACGTGTTCAATCTCTGCATCGCTTAATGGACCTTCTTTGACAAATAACACTTGGCCCTTTTTGTCCTGCACGACAATCGCTGATGATTCCGGTTTGAGTTGCCAAGTACTTGCAACAACACCATCTTCATCCAACACAATAGATGACCAAGAAAACTCTTGTTTACTGTCTTCAGCCGAGGACTTTACAAATGAACCAGTCCCCCACATTGCGTCATCTTGATTGATGATGGTGGTGGTTTGATAGTCCTGCTTAGGAAAATCCGCGTCGGTAATCGCGGACATGAGTGGCGCATTCATTTCTTTGGCACTGCTGCGACCAGCAATTGCCTGAATGACGCGGACTTTGCCTGTCATCTGCTGGCTTTGCCAAGTTTGATAAGCCGTGTCTTTTCCCTTCAAAATGACTTCACCATAGCGGTCAACATTGACACTCGGTACGTTGTGGCCAAGTTCGATGTTATGCGCTAGGGCGGGAGAGCAGATAAATAAAAGAGAGAGTAGTGTTTTAATTTTCATTATGTCGCTTCCTTTTGAATAAGCGCACAAAGTATAACCACAAAAGAATTACAGTGGTTTTTGTCAGGCTGCTTAATCCGGCAGATTGCTAGGAGGATCAAAAAAGGAGCACACAAAGCGCTCCTTTTTCGTTACTTCTCGCCGCTTATAGGTTTGGTGGGAAACACACACCAGTGCCACCTAAACCACAATAGCCTTCTGGATTCTTAGCCAGGTATTGTTGGTGGTAGGTTTCAGCGTAGTAATAGTCCCCAGCGGGAAGGATTTCTGTTGTAATCGGTTTATCTGCGCCCAGTAGTGTTTGATATTGCTGTTTTGAAGCCAGTGCTTGTTCGTGTTGCGCTTCGCTGTAAGTAAAGATGATTGAGCGATATTGAGTACCGAGATCGTTGCCTTGCTGCATGCCTTGAGTGGGATCGTGACGCTCCCAGAAGTGATGCAGCAGTTGCTCTAGAGAGATGGTCTTAGGATCAAAAACAACCCGAACAACCTCTGCATGACCAGTTTGACCTGTACATACTTCTTCATAAGTCGGGTTTGGTGTGTAACCGCCAGCGTAGCCAACCGAGGTGCTAACCACCCCATCAAGTTGCCAAAAGAGACGCTCTGCTCCCCAAAAGCAACCCATGCCAAGTAAGATTTGTTGCTGTTCACCTTGAGGCTGTGCGCTTAAACTACTTTGGTTAATAAAATGCGTATCATCGACAACTAAAGGCGTAGTGCGTCCAGGAAGGGCTTCTTCAGCCGAAATCATTGTTTGTTTTTTGTGCATGTGACTGTCCTTACTCTTAATTCTTACATCTACAACGTTAATTGACTGTTTTCGTACAGACTTATCATTAGACTAACGTTATCATTTGGGTACGTACTATGGATAGCCGTTAATTAAGCATGTTCACAAAGTCATTGCCAGTTTTTATCGCGATTTCATGTCTGTCGACTATGGCTCATGCGAAAGATATTGACCTTGTTGTTAACGGGTTAGATGGCAGCGTACAGCGTAATGTCGACGTATATCTGTCCTCCATTCCGCAAAAAGACTATTCGGCCGATTTGCGCTTTCAATCTCGAGTTCAAGATAGCATTAACGAAGCACTCAACGCTGTGGGTTACTACAACGCGACGTTCAGTTTTGTTTTTTCTAAAGCCGAGCAAACGCTGACGGTTAATATCGACTTAGGCGAGCCAACGCGTATTGCTGAGTTGGACATTGAACTGACTGGCGAAGCCCAAACAGACAAAGATTTTACGCAGGCGATAGAACGGAGTCCACTCCAAGTGGGAGAGGTGCTTAACCACAGCCAGTATGATTCTTTGAAGTCACAACTGCGTAATATGGCGTTGAAAAAGGGCTATTTTAATGCCAAGTATACAGCCAGTCGCTTGGAGGTCTCTCCGCCGCGTAACCAAGCTTTTTTACGCCTTCATTTTGACAGCGGCATGCGCTATCACTTTGGGCAAACGCATATCGATGGTAGCCAAATTGAATTGGATCGAGTGCACTCTCTACAACCCTACAAACGGGGTGAACCCTATTTGGTCTCCAAAGTGGGGAAATTTAACTCAAACCTTTCCAACACCGACTGGTTCTCGTCGATAGTGGTTGAACCTGATCTCAGTGATCTCGGCGATGATCGTGAATTACCCATCAATGTCTCGCTTGCACCGCAATCCCGTAATCAACTGGAAACGGGTATTGGTTATTCCACCGATGTTGGGGTAAGAGGTTCCCTGAAGTGGAACAAACCTTGGGTTAATTCACGTGGGCATAGTTTTGATAGTAGCTTTTCACTGTCCAAGCCAGAGCAGACCATTACCGCAGGGTATCGTATTCCGCTTGATGACGTGCTTCATCAGTACTATCGCATTCAATACGGAATGAAAAAAGTCGATAATCGCGACACCAATAGTTTGGAGTCGAATCTCCAGTTTGAACGTCATTGGGTGAAAGAGACCGGTTGGCACACGACCGCTTATATTCGGTACTTGGTCGAAAACTATGAACAAGGTTTGCAAGATGATACCGGGCAATTTGTTATGCCGGGGCTCTCTTTTAGCCGCACAAGAACCCGTGGTAGTGCCATGCCGTATTGGGGGGATAAACAGAGTGTCACTTTTGAATACGGTGACCGCTATGCATTATCGGAAACATCAGTATTGCGTATTATTGGTAGCAGTTCGTGGATTCGCAGTTTGAACGAAAATCATCGCGGATTATGGCGTATTAGTGGTGGGGTAAACTTAACTGAAGAGTTTGATAAGCTGCCACCATCGCTGCGTTTTTTCGCTGGTGGTGACAATAGCTTAAGAGGTTACGGTTACGAATCGATTTCACCAAGAGACTCAAGTGGCGCGTTGACAGGGGCGAAGTACTTACTAACTAACTCCTTAGAGTATCAATATCGTCTCGGAGGAAACTGGTGGGCGGCGCTATTTTATGACACGGGTGACGCATTTAATGATGAGCCGATTTTGAAAGATGGCGTTGGTATGGGGATTCGCTGGGGCTCACCCGTCGGGCCGATTGCTTTAGACTTTGCCTGGGGGCTGGATGCTGACTCAGGCGACGAGTTTCAAATTCACTTCTCTTTAGGGCCTGAACTATGACCAAAGCGGTTCTCAAATGGTCGAAGTGGCTATCGCTTTGTCTATTATCACTGTGCGTTGTGCTGGTGGTGTTGGTCGCGATACTGATGTTTACTTCTCCCGGCTTAAAGCTGGCGGTTTGGGGCGTCCATAAAGCGTTACCAGAACTCTCGATTGGTGAGGCGCAAGGCGCTCTGTTGCCAAGTTTTTCGCTGCATAACGTCGAATATCACAACCCAGATCTAAACTTAGATGCCAAGGTTGAGCGCTTATCTCTGGCGCTTAATCTGTCCTGTCTTACCGAGCCGTCACTGTGTGTGGATAATCTTTCACTACGTGGTCTTGACGTCAATTTACCCGAGCTGCCAGTGACTGGTGAAGACAGTAATCAGGCGCAAAGTGATGAACCTCTAGGTTCGATTACGGCACCATTGCCTGTGCGGGTTCAACGTTTAGCCCTAGGCAACATTAATCTTAATCTACTGGGCAATCAGGTGAGTTGGAAGCAATTGGTCACAGGGGCTGAATTCTCCGGAAACTTACTGCGCTTAAAGCCGACTGAGTGGCGGGATATTGCATTACGCTTGGCACCTAGTGACGCTGAGAGCAAGGAGCCGCCTGCGGTAAATCCTCCAACTTCGACGTCGCCACGTCAACCTCTCGTACTGCCGGAGGTGACCTTACCGCTACAAGTTGAAGTACCCAGTTTTGTGATTGAGTCATTCCGTTTGGAGCAAGCCCCTTCGCCGCTTGAGATCAATCAGCTGAAGTTAGCCGTCAGCGCGAAACAGCAATCGATCAATCTCAAACAGCTCGATGTCACTATGCCGCAAGGGACGGCGTTAGTGAAAGGTAACGCGACCCTCAAGGGCGATTACCCACTCAATCTACAGATAAATGCAAAGGTTGAAGATCCGATGGCCAAAGGTCAAAAGCTTGCTGTGAGTGCAACAGGAAGTGTCGCGGACTTAACGCTTAATGCTGATCTTTCGGGTCCGGCTCACGCTAAACTCAATGGGCATGTTGAAGCACTGAAAGCGAATGTACCCTTTGAGTTATCGCTGCGTGATGTAAATGCTCAATGGCCGCTTGTTGGCGAAAGCGAGTATCAACTCCAACGGACTCAAGCTCAGATTCAAGGCAATTTGGATGGTTACCAACTCTCGCTTAACAGTGAGATTGATGGCGCCGCGATTCCAGCCATCAAGGCCAAATTAAATGGACAGGGCGATGACCAGCATATTGCGCTTTCTGAACTGAATGTGGATAGCCTAGGGGGGCATCTTAAAGGCAGCGCAAAAGCTGATTGGGCCAAGTTGGTCAATTGGCAAGCGCAACTTGAGTTAACCGATATTCAGCCAGGATTACAGTGGCCTCAAGCCGAAGGTTCAATCAGTGGTCAACTGCGCACCCAAGGGCATCTTACGGCGGACAATGGGTGGCAGGTGTCTTTACCTGAACTGAATATTCAAGGTGTGCTTCGTGATTACCCTTTGACGATTCAAGGAGAAGCACACGCTCAAGACCTTAAAGGCAACGGTAACATTGAGATCGACACTCCGAAGTTAGTGCTAGCTCACGGCCCAAACCAGTTGATAGCCAAAGGGAAATTAGATCATCAGTGGCAAATGGATGTGAATGTGGATTTCCCCGATCTCGCAAAAACAGTTCCGGATTTAACCGGTCAAGTGGCCGGTGATATTAAGCTTGAAGGCGCAATACAGGAGCCCGATGTCGGGCTGAACTTAGCGGTTGAAAGCGTTACTTGGCAAAATCAAGCAAGTGTTGAAAAAATAACGCTTAACGGCCAAGTTAAACCAATGCCAACGCCACAAGGTAAGTTAGCGCTAACAATTGATAACGCAAAGTATGAAGACATTGATGTCAGTGAGGCGACTCTTGATTTCAACGGAGGCCAGAGTCAACACCAAGTGAGATTCGACCTTGCTTCGAATTTAGTGTCGACCAGCTTGGCACTCAACGGTAAGTTGCAACTCGATCCGAACTTAGTGTGGTCAGGCGAATTAGAGCGTGCCACAATCGAATCTAAACAGGGAGAATGGCGTTTAAACCACGCAACGCCACTGGCGTATAACGGCGAAAAAATTGAAGTCAGTGTTGGCCATCACTGCTGGCGTCAAGACGATTCTGCGCTGTGTCTCGATAAAGACTTAACCGCAGGGAGTTCAGGGCAAGCCACTCTGCGCGTTGAGCAGTTTAACTTTAATCAGTTAGCGATGTTCATTCCTGATACCACGAAGATTGAAGGCAGTGTCGATGCCAATCTTTGGGCTAAGTGGACGCCGCAAAATCCACCGCAGCTTAAAGCGCAAGTGACCTTGCCACAAGGAAAGGTGACCCAAAAAGCCGATAAACCAGTGACCTTGGGTTGGGATAGCATGGCATTTAATGCCCAAATCCAAAATAACAAACTGATGGCGGATTGGGACATTCAAGTGACAGACAATGGGGATTTAAACGGAAAACTGACTATTCCAGACTTAAAAGTTGAGAACAAGCAGTTAGACGGTGAACTCAATCTATCGCGGTTTAGTTTTGCGTTTCTCAGCCCATTATTGGGCCCATATAGTCAACTGGACTCGGTGCTCAGTGCGGACGTCGATATCAGCGGCCCGATGATGCAGCCCAAAGTACTCGGCCAAATCAAAATTGAAGATCTGTTGTTTGAAGGGGATGTCGCTCCCGTCGAAGTGAAATCGGGTGATATCGTCTTAGACTTAAGCGGCTATCAAGCCAAGCTAAGCGCTAAAATTAATACGCCGGACGGTCAGTTGAATGTCGATGGTGATGCCGATTGGCAAAATTTAAACGCCTGGGATACGCAAGTTCACGTGTTTGCTGATGACCTTAAAGTCGACTACCCGCCGATGGTTAAAGTACAAGTCCAACCGGATATGACGATTGCTGTAACGCCACAACATGCCAAGATTGACGGTAAAATCAACCTTCCTTGGGGGCGGATTACGGTTGAAGAATTGCCGCCTAGTGCAATAGGTGTCTCGAAAGATCAAGTTTTGCTGGATGAGTCACTGCAGCCAATCAATGATAGTGACAAGCTGCCGTTTGATATTGAAACGAATATTGATATTAATATTGGTGATGATTTTAAATTGTCTGCGTTTGGGCTCAACAGCGGTTTGAAAGGGTCACTTAAGGTCGCGCAAAAAGATCGTGGACCGCTGGTCAATGGTGAAATCAACATTGTTGATGGGTCCTACACCTCATTTGGGCAAGATTTGCTGATTCGTGAGGGGAAAATTTTGATGAATGGTCCGGTCGATCAGCCTTATGTGGACATCACTGCGGTGCGTAACCCTGAAACAACGCAAGATGATGTGGTTGCCGGAGTCAAAGTGACTGGGCCTGCTGATGAACCGCAGATGACAATTTTCTCGGATCCCGCCATGCCGCAAGCGAATGCGCTATCTTATCTATTACGGGGGCAGGATATCGACAGCGAGTCTGGCGGCAGCGCGATGACAACCGCATTGATTGGTTTGAGTTTGGCGCAAAGTGGTAAAGTCGTCGGTGAAATCGGCGAAGCCTTTGGAGTTCAAGACTTACAATTGGATACTGAAGGCGCGGGTGACGATTCACAAGTGACGGTGAGCGGTTATATTCTTCCGGGATTACAGGTCAAATATGGCGTTGGCATTTTTGATTCCGTCGGTGAATTCACGGTACGTTATCGTCTAATGCAAGATTTATACGTCGAAGCGGTGTCCGGGCTGGACAGTGCTGTTGACCTGCTATATCAGTTTGAATTTGATTAACGTGTAGAACAAGTAGTAAGCCAAGTCGGCTCTTAAGGATAGCTATGCAACATTTGGTTTTTGTGTATGGGACATTGCGTCAAGGAGAGAGCAATCACCATTTACTCGAGCACAGTGAACTGCTTGGTTCACATCAAACTCTCCCTGAATACGCATTGTATGATTTGGGGGCATATCCAGCGGTGATTCCTGGTCACCAAACCATTCGTGGCGAAGTTTATCTTATCGATAATCAGACGCTTTCTGAGCTTGATAAGCTCGAAGATGTTCCGGTTGAATACCGACGTGAGCAGATAGAGACACCGTTTGGGCTGGCATGGATTTATCTTTATCAAGATGCGAGTAATCTGGAATCTCTCATTGATTCAGGAGATTGGCGGCAAAAAGTGTAATCTGCTTTATCTTAATTTACGTTACTTTTCGTTACATTTACATTTATTTTGTGATCTCTTACATATCGAGACCTATACTGTATAAGTCTAATCAATGGGAGAACACAAAATGAAAGGACTACTAATTGCAGCGGCACTCGTACTTGCTGGCTGTAGCACTCAAGCGACTATGCCAATGGCACAGCAAAGCTGGCATGACTTCGGTTACCAACAAGCGATGGATGGCATGGCGAAGCAAATCAATGCCACGTTAGATGTTGATCAATCAACCTATGGTGAATACAGCGATGGTTATGAGCTCGGACGCAGCGAGTTTTGCCAGCAGGATGCTTTCCATCTTGGTTTGATAGGTCATCGTTATCAAGGCATTTGCGCCAGTGATCCCGCGTTCCACGATGAATATCAAGAAGGCTTATGGTGGGATGATGGTGCGAGTCTCGATTGAACGTCGCGTTTTCGTTTTGAGCGCAATGAAAAAAGCCAGTCCGTTGAAGACTGGCTTTTTTGATCGTTAAGCGAGAAGCAAATTATTTTTGCGCACGCTCGTATGAAGTTAGGATTTCTTGGCGTGCAGACTCTGCATTTTCCCAACCGTCAACTTTCACCCACTTACCGGATTCAAGCTCTTTGTAGCGCTCGAAGAAGTGCTTGATTTGCGCTTTCAGTAGCTCTGGCAAATCATCAACGTCATTGATGTGATCGTATTCTTTAGACAGCTTAGTGTGAGGAACCGCAACAACTTTCGCATCTTCACCTGATTCATCCGTCATCTTAAGAACGCCAACAGGGCGGCAGCGGATCACTGAGCCTGGCATCAATGGGTGCGGAGTAGGGACTAATACGTCTACTGGGTCGCCATCAAGTGATAACGTGTGGTTCACGTAACCGTAGTTACATGGGTAGAACATAGGAGCAGACATGAAACGGTCTACGAATACCGCGCCAGAATCTTTATCGACTTCATATTTGATTGGATCAGCGTTTGCTGGGATTTCGATTACAACGTAGATATCATCTGGCAGAGATTTACCCGCAGGTACGTTATTTAAGCTCATCGAAGGTTTCCTTTTAGAAAATTTATTTTGGGCTGAAATTACAACCGCACACTTTAGCCGTAAATAGTAGGATGTGTAAATAAACGATGTCGAGAATTGTTTCAAGTTTTATGTAAAAAGCGCTTAGACGAAGCTAAGCGCTGCAAGTGATCAACTTGAATTGTATTAAGAAAATCAGAACTTATTCCGAATCTGGGTAGTTAACCAAGAATTCTTCGACTTTTCGAACCATGTTTTTCGAACCGACAAAAAACGGCACACGTTGGTGTAGCTCTTGTGGGTCGATGTCCATAATGCGCATATTGCCGTCTGAGGCAATACCACCTGCCTGCTCGATTAAAAATGCCATCGGGTTACATTCATACAACAGACGTAACTTTCCTTGCGGATGGCTTTGGGTGCTCGGGTATAGATAGATACCCCCTTTGAGAAGGTTACGATGGAAGTCAGCAACCAGCGAGCCGATATAGCGAGAAGTGTATGGACGCCCCTCATCCGGTTGGCTTTCTTGGCAATACTTAATGTACTTTTTGACGCCTTGAGGGAAACGAATGTAGTTGCCTTCGTTGATTGAATAGATGTAGCCGTCATCTGGCACCATCATATTCTCATGAGACAAACAGAAAGTCCCCATTGAAGGGTCGTAAGTAAAGCCATTCACGCCATTTCCTGTCGTGTAAACCAACATAGTGGACGAACCATAAATGACATAACCCGCGGCGACTTGCTTGTTACCTGGCTGAAGAAAGTCTTCTTCCGTTGGCGGAGTTCCAATGGGTGACACTCGGCGGTAGATAGAGAAAATAGTACCAACTGAGACGTTGACATCAATGTTGGAAGAGCCATCAAGTGGATCCATCAATACCACGTATTTGGCGTTTTTGTTGAGCTGTTTACTAAACGTAACAGCTTCATCTTCCTCTTCACTGGCAACGCCACAAACTTGGTCTCGAGCTTCTAAAGCGGATTTAAATTTGTCGTTTGCATAAACATCGAGCTTTTGCTGAGCTTCGCCTTGTACATTCTCCGTACCGACGGCGCCAGTAATATCATCAACCAAACCTGCTTTATTGATTTCACGGTTGACGATTTTGGCTGCCAAACGAATGGAGGCTAACAGAGACGAAAGATCACCGCTTGCGTGGGGGAAGTCCGCTTGCTTTTCGACAATGAACTCGCCAAGGGTGCGCAATCCTGACATGTTTTTTCCTTTCATTAACAATTGTGGGGGTAGTGGGGCGTAATCTCATCTCTTACTGGATGTTATGCTCGGCCTCCTATTCGATTTTAAGCGGCGAATCTTTTTATTGGTAATGAAGTAACTGACTGAGATCTCAGTTTTTGATTTTTTTTGAAAATACGTTTCAGTAAAATTGAGCCATAAAAAAGTCGCTGTTATCACCATGTTGACGAAATGTGCAATGGCTCCATGGAATGCCAATAGAGTGATCAAAGCGACTCGCTTTTCTGATGTGTATGGGGATAATGGGCAGGTTATTGAGACTTTTCACAGGGTTAAATCTATGCATATTCATATCTTGGGTATTTGTGGCACTTTTATGGGGGGCGCGGCGGTACTAGCACGTCAGCTTGGGCATAAAGTCACAGGGTCAGATGCCAATGTTTATCCACCCATGAGTACCCTTTTAGAGTCTCAAGGTATTGAAATTATTGAAGGGTTTGATCCTTCTCAGCTCGACCCTCAACCGGACCTTGTCGTCATTGGTAATGCGATGAGTCGAGGAAATCCGTGTGTTGAGCATGTTCTCAATACCAATATTCGTTACACCTCTGGCCCGCAGTGGCTGCAGGAATTTTTACTCCATGACCGCTGGGTACTGGCTGTGGCAGGCACCCATGGTAAAACCACCACCTCGAGTATGTTGGCTTGGATTTTAGAAGATTGCGGTTATCAACCCGGTTTCTTAGTCGGGGGGGTACTGGGTAACTTCGGTGTATCGGCGCGTCTTGGCGAAAGTATGTTTTTTGTCGTGGAAGCGGATGAATATGACAGTGCTTTTTTCGATAAGCGGTCTAAGTTTGTGCACTACCACCCTCGCACTCTTGTGACAAATAACCTTGAGTTCGATCATGCCGACATTTTTGATGATCTTGAAGCGATCAAGCGGCAATTCCACCACTTAATTCGAACTGTTCCTGGTAATGGTCGCATTCTCATGCCGCAAAAAGACGTGGCGTTACAAGATGTTTTAAGTCGTGGTTGCTGGAGTGAGACCGAAACCAGTGGTGAGCAAGGGGATTGGCGAGCCGAGAAGATCACCAAAGAGGGTTCGCGGTTTGATGTTTATCTCAGTAATGAGAAAGTGGGACAGGTGAATTGGCATTTGGTGGGAGATCATAACGTGGATAATGCACTGATGGCGATCGCTGCGGCGCGTCATGTTGGTGTAACGCCAGAACTCGCGTGTGACGCACTGGGACGCTTTATCAATACTAAACGTCGTCTTGAGCTGAAAGGGGAAGTCAATGGGGTTACCTTGTACGATGATTTCGCCCATCACCCAACCGCCATTGAACTGACTTTGGATGGTTTACGTAACAAGGTGGGGGATAAAAAAATCATTGCGGTGGTTGAGCCTCGCTCAGCAACGATGAAGCGTGGAGTTCACAAAGACACGCTGGCCGCTTCGCTCGCTAAAGCGGATAGCGTATTTTTATTCCAGCCTAATAACATTGAGTGGTCAGTGAAAGATGTTGCTGAAAGTTGCTTACAGCCCGCCTTCGTTGGTCACCAGATTGATGATTTTGTCGCGGATATTGTGCGCCATGCTCACCCGGGGGACCAAATATTGGTAATGAGTAACGGTGGGTTTGAAGGTATTCATGACAAGCTGTTAACGCAATTAGCAACCGCACACGGATGAGTTCTATGACAGATTCAAAACGCATCACTTTGGCATGGACAGGCGCATCCGGTGCGCCTTATGGTCTGCGCTTGCTTGAAAGCTTACTCGCTGCTGATTATACCGTCTACTTGCTGATTTCATCTGCTGCGCGAGTCGTACTCGCCACCGAGCATCAGTTGCAATTGCCAGCTAACCCTGAAGCCGCGCAAAAGTTGTTGGTCGACCATTTTCAGTGTGATGCTCAGCAATTGGTGGTTTGTGGCAAAGAGGATTGGTTCTCCCCTGTCGCGTCCGGCTCTGCGGCGCCAAAACGGATGGTGGTATGCCCATGTTCGGCGGGTAGTGTGGCCTCAATCGCCCATGGCATGTCCGATAACTTGATTGAACGCGCCGCTGATGTCGTGATTAAAGAGAAAGGTCAGCTGGTGCTGGTTGTGCGCGAAACGCCATTTTCAGCGATTCACCTTGAAAACATGCTGACACTCGCAAAGCGTGGCGTCACCATTATGCCGGCCGCCCCTGGTTTTTATCATCAGCCAACCAGTATCGAAGACTTGGTTGATTTTATGGTGGCTCGAGTGCTGGACCATCTTGGTATTGAGCAAGGTCTCGTACCACGTTGGGGGTATGATCAACGCAGTTAATGGCTGCACTTATAGCCATTTCAGACATTAACCTTTACAATGCCGTTTCAACTCATCGGGGGGCTCATCATTCAAAGATGAATGACGCTGAGATCAAAGCTTGCTTTGGGACCCGTAAACCTGAACCAGATAATGCTGGCGTAGGAATTGAGTCTGGATACCTGCAAGTAACGCAACCCAACCTCAAGCCTGTGCCGCTCAAACAAGAGAGCGAGCCGTGAAACACGTAAAATATACCCTTCTTACTAGTATCTTGGTGGCGACTGCTGCCGTGTCTAATTCTGCGAACGCAGCGGATAACACATTAACCATTTATACCTATGATTCCTTTGCTTCAGATTGGGGGCCTGGCCCTAAAATCGAACAAGCATTTGAGGCTAAATGCGGGTGTGATGTTAACTTTGTCACGCTGGATGATGGGGTATCGATTCTCAACCGATTACGCCTTGAAGGTAGCAGTACTAAAGCGGATATTGTGTTGGGGCTCGATAATAATTTAATGAGTGAAGCCAAATCGACAGGGTTGCTAGCCAAACATTCAGTTGATACTCAAGCTGTTACGGTTCCAAATGGTTGGAATGACGAGGTGTTCGTTCCCTATGATTATGGTTATTTCGCGTTTGTGTACAATAAAACTCAGCTCTCCAATCCGCCTACGAGCCTCAAAGAATTGGTCGAAAAGCGTGATGATCTCAAGATCATTTATCAAGATCCGCGAACGTCAACACCAGGACAGGGGCTGCTTTTATGGATGAAATCGGTTTATGGAGATCAATCCCCGGCGGCTTGGCAGCAACTTGCTCAAAAAACCGTAACAGTAACCAAAGGCTGGTCTGAAGCTTACTCTATGTTTTTAGAGGGCGAGGCGGATATGGTGCTTTCCTATACCACCTCACCAGCTTATCATCTAATCGCGGAGCAAGATGATCATTACGCTGCCGCAAATTTTAGTGAAGGACATTACACTCAAGTTGAAGTGGCAGCGAAGGTGGCGAGCAGTGCACATCCACAGCTTGCCGATCAATTTATGGCGTTTATTCTCAGCCCTGAATTTCAAGGTGTGATTCCTACGACCAACTGGATGTATCCCGCGATGGATGTCGCGCTACCCGAAGGATTTTCGAGCTTAACGATACCGAGCAAAGCGCTGAGTTTCAGTGATCAGCAAGTTGCAGAAAAACGTAAAGCTTGGATTCGTGAATGGCGTAATGCGCTCACTCAATAGGCGTCGCTTTGAACTCAACACCTAAAATCGGTATCGGCGTTGCTTTTGTCATTGCAGCGCTGGTGATCGCTGCGCTTAGTGCGCTGTTAATGCGCGCGCCGCTCGGCGATATTAGCTTCTTATGGCAAGACAGCTATTATCGCCACGTGACGCAATTCAGTTTCTATCAAGCTTTCCTCTCGATGCTGCTTAGTGTGGGCGGGGCCTTGCCTGTCGCTTTGGCGTTATCACGGCGTCACTTCGCGGCGAAGAGCTGGATCATAAAAATATTTGGCACCACGCTGGTGATGCCAGTGTTGGTTGGCGTTTTTGGTCTATTAGCGATTTACGGCAACAGTGGTCTTGTGGCCAAGTGGCTTGAGCATTTCGATTTCACTCTGCCTTTTTCTATTTATGGCCTCGGCGGGATTCTACTCGCCCACGTGTTTTTTAATTTGCCCTACGCGACGCGCCTGTTATATCAATCGTTGGAAACCATACCCGGTGAACAGCATAAGTTATGCGCGCATTTGGGCATGTCAGCATGGGATAAATTCAAATGGGTTGAGTGGCCGCGGCTAAGGCAGCAATTACCTTCGGTATGTGGGTTGGTATTTATGCTGTGCTTTACCAGTTTCGCGACGGTGATGGCGCTCGGCGGAGGCCCCAAATCTACGACCATTGAATTGGCCATTTATCAAGCGATTAAGTTTGATTTTGACTTACAAAGTGGCGCACTCCTTGCGATGTGGCAAATGCTTTTATGTGGCACCTTAGCCTTGAGTATTCAGCGTTTTGCTAAGCCTTTACCAATCAACGGTATCAGCTATCGTCAAACCCAGTTTAAAGGGCGAGAGTCTATGTTGGTGAGAGTTTGGGATATGGGAGTCATCACAATAACGGTGATATTTGTTTTTTCACCTCTGCTGATGGTGTTTATCAGTGGCATCAACTCGGCATTTTTCAAAGTATTGGCAGATAGCGAGTTTTGGTCTGCACTTGGTGCATCACTACAAGTGGCCGTCATGTCGAGTGGCTTAGCATTAAGTGCGGGCATCGCCATTTTATCCACCAGTCGTCGCTGGCGTGTGCAAGACAAAAACCGTCGAGCAAACGGCATTGAGATGCTGGGGGCGATTATCTTAATTACGCCTGGTTTGGTATTGAGCACTGGGTTGTTTGTTTTGTTGCGTCAATTTACGGATGTCTTTCAACTGGCTTGGCTGATTGTGGTTGTGGTTAATGCATTAATGGGGCTGCCTTACGTTATCAAAACCTTGGCTCAGCCGATGTTGCATGTGGAGCAGCAATATCAATATTTGTGTGCTTCGCTCGGGCTCAAAGGTTGGCAGCGTTTTCGAGTCGTGGAATGGCGGGCTTTGCATAAACCCGTCGCGCAAGCGCTTTCGATTTGCTTTATGTTTGCGATTGGCGATTTAAGCGCTATCGCGCTTTTTGGTAGCCAAGAGTTTAAAACGTTACCGCTCTATTTATTCCAGTTGCTGGGGAGTTATCAAATGGCTTCGGCCGCGGTGGTATCGGTAGTCATGTTATTGCTGAGTATTGGCGTTTTCTCTCTGGTGGAATGGCTCATTAAACCCCGAAAAACGTCAATTATTGCTTCAAACACAGGTTTAAAGGAAACAACATGCTAGCCCTAGATAACGTTCTCTATGAGTATCAAAATGAGCATTTCTGTTTTGATTTACGTGTTACTGCAGGGGCGCGGGTGGCGTTACTTGGCCCGAGTGGGGCTGGAAAATCGACCTTACTGGCATTGATGGCGGGGTTTATTGAACCAAGCCGTGGTCGGATTGTCGCCAATCAACGTGATGTTGTCGGCCTGCCTCCTTATCAACGCCCCTTTGCAATGTTATTTCAAGAGCACAATTTATTTGCCCATTTATCGGTATTTGACAACATTGCTCTCGGGCTTAGTCCCAGTTTGAAGTTGTCCATCGACCAGCGTCAGCAAGTGGTGGACGCAGCCAAGCAGGTAGGCGTGAGTGAGTTGATGGAACGTCTTCCTGAACAGTTGTCGGGAGGTCAACGTCAACGGGTTGCTTTAGCCCGCTGCTTTGTACAATCACATCCTATCTGGTTATTTGATGAGCCGTTTTCAGCACTCGATCCTATATTGAGAGAAGATATGCTTGCCTTAGTGAATAAGCTAGCGATTGAACGTGAGATTACCTTGGTGATGGTGACCCATCATTTGAGTGACGTAAAAGCGATAGCGACGGATTTTGCGTATATCGACCAAGGTCATGTTGAGGTGAGTGACAAAGTGGGCAACTTGACGGAGCAACATGGTAATCCGAGATTGCAGGCGTTTATCCGCGCGGGGTTAGGTCAATTATAAAAAAAGCTGGCTCTAGGCCAGCTTTTTTTATACTGAAAAGGCGATTAGTATTCCTCGTCATTTAACTCTTTGAGAATTTGAAAAATCTCACGGTAGGCTTTAGCTGGTTTACCCGCTTGTTTTTCTTTTGCTGCTTGGCGAGCTAATTGACGTAGTCGCTGGCGATCTGCTTGTGGGTACAGCTCCATCACTTCTGCGATGGCTTCATCGCCTTTTTCCACGACGTCATCACGCAGCTTCTCAAGTTTATGCAGTACCGCTGTTTGCTGAGAGTGCTTGTTGCGTACTTTATCCAGCGCGGCTTGAATCGGCTCAGGGTCGATATTACGCATCAATTTACCGATAAACTGTAATTGTCGACGACGGGCTTCATTTTTAAAGCGTTGTGCGTCTTTGATGGCGTCAAACAGATCATCATCAAGAGGAAATTTTTCAAGGACTGAAGGTTTGAGCGCCACCAACTCTTCACCGAGTTGTTGTAGCTCTTCCATATCGCGCTTCATTTCTGATTTGCTGACCCAGATAATCTCTTCTTCTGGTTCCCATGGCGCTTTTTTATTCTTACGAGCCATTTTTTTGCCTGTATGTTCTATGAAATAATATTTCTCTATTTTAACAAGAATCGTGGGGAGAAAGCGAAATTCTTGTTATTCTATCTGTTCAACACAAAATGAATGAAAGAGATATGGACGTAAAACAGCAAGTCGCTCAGCAACGTGTTGAGCTTGAAGCCGCCGTTTCTAAAGCATTAGAGATTGCCGCCGAGAAGTCTGACGCCGCTGAAGTGGCGATCACCAAAAGTACCGGATTAAGCGTTTCTACTCGCATGCGTGAAGTCGAAAATGTTGAATTCAATAGCGATGGTGCTCTGGGCATTACCGTTTATCGGGGCCAATGCAAAGGCAGTGCATCCACCTCTGACTTAAGTGAAAAAGCGATTCGTGAAACGGTACTCGCCGCGTTAGACATTGCCAAGTATACCTCTGAAGACCCATTCGCTGGTCCTGCTCCTGCGGAGTTGATGGTTAAGGAGATTCCAGACCTCGATTTGTTCCATCCTGACACGCCTGACCCAGATTATGCTGCGCAGCAAGCGATTGAAGCTGAGCAACATGCACTGGGCTACAGCAGCAAAATCAAGCAAAGTGATGGAGCAAGCTATGACAGTCACTATGGTGTAAAAGTGTATGGCAACAGTCACGGCTTAGTGGCGAGCTATCCATCGAGCCGCCATAGCATCAGCTGCTGTGTTATTGGTCAAGGCAGCAACGGTGAAATGGAACGTGATTACAGCTACAGTGTCGCGCGCCACCGTGACGATCTTTTTAAGCCAGAGCAAGTCGGTCTGCAAGCGGCTGAAAAAACCGTAAGTCGTTTAGATGCCAAGCGTTTGGCTACCGGAAAGTATCCGGTGATGTTTGCAGCGGATGTTGCCACTGGCTTGATCGGCCATTTGGTGATGGCGATCAGTGGTGGCAACTTATATCGCAAATCTTCTTTCCTACTGGATAAGTTGGGTGAGCGTATTTTGCCGCAGTGGTTTAACATTGCTGAGCGGCCCCATATTCTGCGTGGTCTCGCGTCCAGTCCATTTGATAATGAAGGTTTGGCGACTCAAGATCGTGACATCATTACCGATGGTGTGTTGGCGACTTATCTTTTGACCAGTTACGCTGCGCGTAAAATGAAGATGACCCCGACGGGTCATGCTGGAGGGATTCATAACTGGTTTGTCTCGTCAACGGGGCAAGATTATCGTCAAATGCTACGTGAACTTGGTACTGGTTTACTTGTTACCGAAGTGATGGGGCAAGGGGTTAATACTGTGACCGGTGATTATTCTCGAGGCGCTGCAGGATTCTGGGTCGAAAATGGTGAGATTCAATACCCAGTTTCGGAGATCACGATTGCTGGCAACCTAAAAGATATGTTCAGTCAAATCGTGGCGGTGGGCTCAGACATCGAGACGCGCTCACAAATTCAAACGGGCTCTATCCTACTTGAATCGATGAAAGTCGCTGGTGAGTAAGTTTCTAGCTTTAAAAAAAGCCCAGCATTTGCTGGGCTTTTTCGTTGTAAAGACATCACACCAATCAAAACTATACAGATGAACTAGGTGAGCAAGATCGTCGCTAAACCTAAGAACACTGAAAGACCGATGACATCGGTCACGGTGGTTAAGGCCATTCCTCCGGCGAGTGCCGGATCAATATTCATCTTTTTGAGCAGTACCGGAATCATGACCCCAGCGACGCCGGCAACAAATAAGTTGGTGAGCATGGCGGCCGATATGATACCACCAAGCACCCAGTTACCTTTCCACGCGACCACGATACCGCCAATGATGGTGGCCCATAAAATACCGTTGAGTAAACCAACAGCGGCCTCTTTTAACAACAGTTCTCGGCGGTTCGCGTCACCGATATGACCGAGTGCTAAGCCGCGAATCACTAGAGCAACGGTTTGGTTACCCGCAACCCCGCCCATTGAAGGCACGATGGTCATCAATACGGCAATGGCCGCCATCTGTTCTAAGGTATTTTCAAACATGTTAGAAACAGAAGCTGCAGCCAGTGCTGCCAGCACGTTTGCGCCGAGCCAAATACTCCGTCTGCGAGCTGATTTTACGACCGGCGCAAAGGTATCTTCGTCATCATCCATACCCGCCATACTCATCATCGAGTGCTCAACGTCTTCACGAATAACGTCAACGACGTCATCGATGGTAATGCGGCCCACCAGTTGTTGATGCTCATCAATCACTGGAGCAGACACCCAGTTACGACGCTCAAACAAACTGGCGACATCGGAGTCACTCATTGTGACTTCAATCGCATCACTACTGCTTTCCATCACGTCGTGAACTTTTACATCAGGTTGCGTGGTGATAAGCGTGGTTAGTGACAAATAGCCAATTAGCTTATTTTCGGCATCGATGACATAAATGGCGTCGGTTGCTTCGGGAATTTCACCAAGAATCCGTAAATAGCGTAATACTACGTCCACATCCACGTCAGCACGAATAGTGATGACGTCGGTGTTCATCAAGCTACCGGCGGAATCTTCTGGGTAGGAGAGCGCGGTTTCGACCCGTAAACGGTCAGCGCTGTCCATCTGCGACAGGACTTCTTGTGAAAGATCGTCAGGTAGGCTTCGTAGTACGTAAGCCATGTCATCGGTATCCATCCCTTCAGTGGCTTCCACCAACATTTCGGGATCCATTTTGGAGACCAAATCGTCTTTCACATCCTCGTTTAACTCATCGAGGATGTCACCATAATCTTCGGGGTCAGCCAGTTGCCATAACACTTCACGGCTTTTTCGTGGCGAAGCTTCTAATAGATGGGCGATATCCTCCGGTTCCATGTCTTGCAATTGACGACGGACATGGACGAAACGGCCATTTTCCAGAGCCTCGCTGACTTCTTGGAGGGCTTGGTGAGCTTGGTCAAACTCTATTTGCTCTGCCATTGGTTCCCCCTGACTCTCTGTGTGTACAATGCTCTGAATAGTAACTTAATTTTAGAGCTTGTTTAACAAGTTAATAGGAAGGCGAACAAATATTTTTCTTTATTAGGGAGGGAGTTACTCACCTTCGTCGAATTTATCTTCAATAAGGTGACAAACCGCTTCTAGTGCGTCACTGGCATCAGGCCCCTGAGCATGAATCGTGACTTCTTCGCCTTGCGCCGATTCCAGCATCAACAAACCCATGACCCCATCGGCGGTGGCTTGTTTACCCTCACGGTTTTCTATGGTCAGTATCGATTCAAATGATTGAGCTAACTCGACGAGTTTGATGGCAGCACGAGCATGCAGCCCTAAGCGGTTTTGAATTAAGACAGTACGGCTTTCTTGCTGCGACATGTCGGTTATTCCTTGGGTTCTTTTTCAAGGCCAGTATGACGAATTTGTACTTGGTGTCCTAGGCTGGAAAAGTATTCACCCAACTGCTGAGCGATGTACACCGAGCGATGTTTACCGCCAGTACAGCCAATGGCAACAGTGAGATAACTGCGGTTATTTTTTTGTAGAAGATCGAGCCAGTTTTCAAAAAAGAATTGTATCTGCTGCTTGAGCTCGAGAACTTCTGGGTAGTTTTCTAAAAAGGATTTGATGGGAGTATCAAGACCAGTCATCGGACGTAAAGCGGGATCCCAATGCGGATTAGGCAGGAAGCGAACATCGAAGACATAATCGGCGTCACTGGGCAGGCCATATTTAAAACCAAATGACTCAAACACCATGATCAGCTTTTTCTGTTCGCGGCCTTCCACTCGCATGCGTACTGCCTCACTCAGCTCATGCAGGGATTTATTGCTGCTGTCGAGGATCAGATCTGCGTGATCGCGAAGTGGCAGAAGAACACGTTTTTCTTCTTCAATTGCTTGCTCGAGGGAGTTTTCCTGACCGATAGACAAAGGATGAATGCGACGAGTTTCGCTATAGCGTTTAAGCAGTGTTTCTTTACTGGCATCAAGAAACAGCACGTTCACTTCGGTGTCTTGCTTGAGTTGATCTAACGTGTCAGCGACCAGCTGCGGGTCTTTTGGGAGGTTGCGGATATCGAGGCTGACAGCCACATTCTGTTTGCTGTCTTCCACTGAGTCGATAAATGGAATCAACAGGTTGACTGGTAAATTATCAACACAGTAGTAACCTAAATCTTCAAGGACGCGCAGAGCGACACTTTTACCAGCCCCAGATTGACCGCTGACGACGATTAGACGCATAGCAAGGAGTTCTCTTACTGATTAACCATAATGTCGTAGAGCTCTTGATCACTTTGAGCCTTACGTAACTGTTTTAATACCTGCTTATCACTCAAGCGTTCTGCCATGCTGGATAGCGTTTTAAGATGCTCTTTGCACTGTTCATCTGGCACCAGCAAGGCAAACAACAGATCAACCGGACGGTTATCGACTGATCCAAACTCAATTGCCTCATCACATTGAAGAAGTACTGCAACCGCCTTTTGACTTGACTGCATACGCGCATGTGGAATGGCGATACCATTGCCAATTCCGGTGCTGCCCATTTTTTCGCGGCTGAGCATACATTCAAATAGCTCCGTTGAGCTTTGACCTGTTTGTTGGGCTACGAGTTCGCTGATCATTTCTAGAGCGCGTTTCTTACTCGTGCAGTGGACTGCACTTTTGGTGCAGTCCACTGTCAATATTTCATTTAGTCGCATGATTAATGATTGATTAGTTTTTCTTTGTGCTTATTCAACTGGCGCGTCAGTTTGTCGACCAGCGCATCGATAGCAGCATACATGTTTTCGTTTTCAGCGGAGGCGTGGATTTCGCCCTGACTTACGTGAAGGGTAGCTTCGGCGATTTGCGTGACTTTTTCAACACGCAGAACCACATGAACGTTGGTGATGTGATCAAAGAATCGTTCGAGCTTTTGAAACTTTTCGTTTACATAGTCTTGCATTGAATCGGTCAGATCAATGTTGTGGCCATTAATGTTGATTTGCATAGACTTTCCTTCTCGGTTGTAGGCCTTAAAGTAGGCGTTTACGCTGACTTGAAGGGGCAATACCTAGTGATTCACGATACTTAGCGATGGTTCGCCTAGCTACCTGAATCCCTTGGTCAGCTAGTAGTGCTGCAATTTTACTGTCACTCAGCGGTTTGGCTGTGTTTTCAGATGCGACCAATTTTTTAATCAGTGCGCGGATTGCAGTTGATGAACATTCTCCGCCATTGTCAGTACTGACGTGACTTGAGAAAAAGTATTTCAACTCAAAGATACCACGTGGCGTATGCATATATTTCTGGGTGGTCACCCGTGAAATTGTGGATTCATGCATGTCTACGGCCATGGCTACATCATTGAGCACCATAGGTTTCATGGCTTCTTCCCCATACTCAAAGAAATCGCGTTGATGTTCAACGATACACTTCGCAACTTTGAGTAAGGTTTCGTTTCGGCTCTCCAAACTTTTAATTAGCCACTTCGCTTCTTGCAAATTGGTTCGTATGTATTGACTGTCTGCGCTGTTACCTTTACCTAAACTGGCGTACTGCTGATTAACTTTTAATCGTGGTACGCTGTCAGGGTTGATGGTTACCACCCATTTTCCGTGATCCTTAAATACGGATACATCGGGAATCACGTATTCCGCATGGTCCGAGGCTATACGACTTCCCGGGCGTGGATCAAGTTGCTGAATGAGGCGAAGAACGTCTTTCAGATCCGTCTCTTTCAGTTTAGTGTCTTTAATGATTTGGCGATAGTCGCGGTTGCCGAGATGATCAATATAGTTGAGTAACACCTCTTTTGCTTCATTGAGCCACGGTGTATCTTCTGGATAGGTACCGAGTTGAAGCAATAAACAATCTTGCAAATTGACCGAAGCGACACCTAGCGGATCAAACTGCTGAATGCGCTTGCGCACCGCTTCCACTTCATCCAGTTCAACTTCTTCTTGCTCCACGCCTTCGGTATTGAGGCTTTCAACAATGTCTTCTAGTGACAGAGTGAGATAACCGTAATCATCGATGGCGTCGATTAATGACATGGCGATCATGCGGTCAGTGTCGCTAAATGGCGTCAAATCAAGCTGCCAAATTAGATAATCTTGTAAGGACTCGGTGGTTTCACCTTGATAAACAGGCGCATCATCATCAAGAGAAAGGCCTGTGCTACCGGAGTTGGCGCTATAGACATCGTCCCACGTCGTATCGATTTCCAATTCAGAACTAATTTCTGATTTCTCAATTAATTCTGAGCTATCTTGTGGGTCAGCTTCGCTATCGGCGACATCAACGGTTGGCTCTTTAACCTCATTTTCAGCTTCACTACTGCTATTGGCGCTATTGAGCTCATCATTTTGACCGCTCTCTTCAGCGCCTTCTTCGACTTCTAGCAGTGGGTTGGAATCCAACGCTTCTTGAATCTCCTGTTGAAGATCCAAAGTTGACAGCTGCAGCAGGCGGATCGCTTGCTGCAGTTGCGGTGTCATTGCTAACTGTTGGCCCAGTTTAAGTTGTAATGAGGGTTTCATTCAGTCGTACTTGCCTTAATCCTTAAGAATCTTACTGATATATTTTTATCATAGCCGGAACTGTTCGCCTAGATACACCTGTTTTACTTGCTCATTACTGAGGACTTGCTCAGGTGTGCCTTCGGCAATTAAGTTACCTTGGCTAACGATGTATGCTTTTTCACAAACATCTAGAGTCTCTCGCACATTGTGGTCGGTAATCAAGACTCCAAGACCTCTATCTCGTAAATGCTCGATGATCTTCTTAATATCGATAACTGAAATAGGGTCAACGCCTGCAAAAGGTTCATCCAAAAGAATGAATTTAGGGTTCGCGGCGAGCGCACGTGCTATTTCAACGCGTCGACGCTCACCACCAGATAGTGCCATACCTGCACTGTCACGAATGTGCTGGATATGAAACTCTTCCAATAAATCTTCCAGTCTATCTTGGCGCTGTTCGCGGGTCAGTTCTTCACGAGTTTCCAGCACTGCCATGATATTGTCGCGTACCGAAAGTTTACGAAAAATCGATGCTTCTTGCGGCAAATAGCCAATACCCATGCGTGAGCGGCTATGCATCGGCAGAATACTGATGTCGGTATCATCAATCATGATGCTACCTTCATCGCGTGCGACCAAACCAACAATCATATAGAACGAAGTGGTTTTTCCTGCTCCGTTTGGACCAAGTAGCCCCACAATCTGACCGGATTCCACCTGCAAACTGACATCGGAAACCACTCGGCGACTTTTATAACTTTTTGCTAAATGTTCTGCTTTCAATAAGGCCATAGTTACTCTTCAACGGCTTGAGGCTGTAATACGGTTGAGACACGATCGCCACTCTGTTTGCCATCGGCAATCAGCTTTTGCGAAGAGATTTTATAACGAATTTGTGAGCCTTTAATCACGCTATCGTCTTGCGAGAGCATGGCTTGGTTGATCATCGTTAGCTGGTCATCAGCCATTTTGTAGTACAACTCTTTGGCTTCACCGTATAAGGTTTTGCCATCATCGGTGAGCTGAGAAAATGTCGCGAGATTTCCATAGCCTTCAATTTCTTGAATTGCGCCATCTTTTGCGCCGCGAGTGACGATAATTTTATCCGCATTAATATTAATGCTGCCTTGCTTGAGCTTAACATCACCGGTAAAGGTGACTTTGTTGCTTTGCATATCCAGTTGCTGGCTATCGGAATCGATATAGACGGGTTGGTCCCGGTCTGTTGATAACGCCATTGCGCTCGATGAAACCATCAAGCAAGCCATGAGGCTAAGGTGTAAGAGTTTCATATCTACCTTGTACATGCTCGTAAAGAACAGCGGTGTTATCGGCAAAGTTGCCTTTCATTGCTTGTCCCACTGTTTCAAACTGCGGCCCAACCAGAGTGACCTGATTGTCTGCCCAAAAATCTCTATTGTCTAACTGAATGCTCAGCTCTATGGTGGTTAATGTATCAAAACCTGAGTCAGGAAGAAGGTTTTTTGCTTTTACATTGCCCTTTAGCGTTAGAACATGGTCTTTATCAAGAACACCTTCGTCTGCGGTGACTTCCCACTCGTGAATATCCCCTTCTTTGTACACTTTTAGCACCGGTTGTGCAAAAACAGTATCACCACTTTTAGCGAAGTGGTCGAGGTGTTCTGAGGTGATCACATAGCTGCGGATCCCCTCTTCATTATACGAAGTGTTGGTTAAGTTTTGGCCGCTAAACATTGGTAATTCGCTATTTGGTTCGACCTGTTGATCGTAACTTTCTTGGCGTTCAATAAGATAATATCCGCACCAGCAGACAACAAACACCAAAAGAACGTAACCAATACGAGTCAAACTCATATACTCAGTCCTTTATGCACATCTAGTTCACCGCGAGCTTGCAAGATCAGGTCGCACACTTCGCGCACTGCACCACGCCCGCCAGGAATGTGGGTGACGTAGTTGGCACGTTGGCGAAGTAGGGGGTGACCATCGGCAACGCAAACACGCAGTGCCACTTTTTCCATCACCGGCCAGTCGATCAAGTCATCACCAATATAGCCGGTATGCTGCGGGTCAATATTTAGCTGGCGGCAAATGTCTAGGTACGCTTTGACTTTGTCATCTTGGCCTTGATAAACCAAAGAAATACCCAGTGCACGCATGCGATTTTCTACGATCTTAGAGTTACGGCCGGTAATGATCGCCACTTCAATGTCAGCGTTCATCAGCGACTTAACGCCATAGCCGTCACGGGTGTGAAACGTTTTTAGCTCTTCGCCGTCATTTCCCATATACACCAGGCCATCGGAAAAGACGCCATCGACATCGCAGATCAGCAGTTTGATCTGTTTAGCGATAAGATAAGTGGACTGTTCGACTGGACCATACAGTGTTTCTACCATGGTTGTCATTACATTACCCCCGCACGCAGTAGATCATGCATATTGAGTGCACCAACCAGTTTATTGTGGTCACAAAGCAGTAAACCATTAATGCTCTTTGATTGCATTAAATTTAGGCCCTCTGCAGCCAACATGTCCGGATGGGCAACCGTTGGATTCTCGGTCATGACGTCACGGATTGCTGTGGTATGAATATCAATGCGTTTATCGAGAATTCGCCGTAAATCGCCATCAGTAAAAATACCCAGTAGGTGCTGTTTATCATCGATAACCGCGGTCATCCCTAAGCCTTTTTGGCTGATTTCAAGCAGGGCATCACGGATCAGAGTTTGAGGTGTGACCATGGGTAAATCATCGCCAAGGTGCATAATGTCAGACAATTTAAGCAGCAATTTACGTCCTAACGCACCGCCCGGATGGGAGAGGGCAAAGTCTTCGGCTGTAAAGCCGCGAGCTTGAAGTAAGGAGACCGCTAATGCATCCCCCATCACTAAGGTTGCGGTTGCACTTGAGGTGGGCGCTAACCCTAAAGGACACGCTTCTTTGGGAACATGAATACACAAATGCCCTTCAGACAACTTCGCCATATTCGATTGCGGATTGCCCGTCATACTGATGATTTTTATTTGTAAGCGTTTAAGAACGGGAAACAGGGCAAGAATCTCTTGTGATTCACCAGAGTTTGAAATTGCGAGCACAATATCACCAGGGGCAATCATCCCCAGATCACCATGCGCGGCTTCACCAGGGTGAACAAAAAACGCTGGCGTTCCGGTACTGGCTAAGGTTGCCGCTATTTTATTGCCGATATGGCCAGATTTACCTATGCCCATCACCACGACTTTGCCTTTGTTGGCCAAAATCATGTCACAGGCATCAAGGAAGTGCTGATCAAAGTACTGATCAAGCTGTTGCAGCGCTGCAATTTCGGTATTTAGTACTTCTAATGCGGCAGAGCGATAGTCAAACATTCAAGTTCTCCGAAAGACGGAAAGGCTTAGGCAGCCATGTTCATAAATAAATAGCTTTGGTAAGCGACAAAGCTCAAAAATAAAATCATTCCTTCGATACGGTTGATGCTACGAGATTTACCCAACGCCATCACGACAAGCAATAGGGATACACCAAGCATCACCCAAAAATCACGCCCCATCGCATACTCATTAATCACAGAAGGATTAATGATACCGGGGATGCCCATTACGGCGAGAATATTAAATACATTTGAACCGATGATGTTGCCCACTGCCATATCATCTTCGCCTTTGAGCACGCCTGCTAGAGAAGCCGCCAATTCTGGTAAGCTGGTTCCAATTGCGATGATGGTTAGGCCTATAACTAAGTCACTCATTCCGAAGTATTTGGCGATGATCACTGCATTATCAACCAGAATATCAGCAGAGACGGGGAGCAGAACTAAGCCGACAACAACCCAAAAAGCGGCTTTTCCATTACTGACACCTTGGGGAACCTCTGACTCTTGGTCAGACAACATGCTGTCGTTTTTGTTCTGATCTTTGCGGCTAATATGCATCATGGCGAGAATAAAAGCGGCGAATAGGACAAACAGCAGAACCCCTTCATAAAATCCGAGTAAGTCGTTCCACAAGATCGCCCCTGCCACGAGGGTGACGCCAATCATTAAAGGCAATTCTCTGCGCAGTACACCGGAACTAATAGACAGGGGTTTGATTAGAGCAGTAATCCCAAGAATGAGCGCGATGTTGGCGATGTTCGAACCAAGGACGTTGCCGACAGCGGTATCGGTTTTACCGCTAAGCGCTGCGGTCGCAGAAACCATCATCTCGGGAGCGGAAGAGCCCATTGCAAGAATCGTCATGCCGATGACCAAAGGTGAGATACCAAAGTTACGTGCAAGAGCTGCCGAACCGTATACTAATTTATCCGCACTCCAAACCAGTAATACTAAGCCCACAACGAGGAGCGCAACAGCTGTTAACATGACTATCCTTAAATAATTCTAAGACCAACAAATTAACCGCTAATTTTGACGGTTTGGATAGGAAAAGGGAAGCTGAACATCGCATTTAATGTCTGCTTTTTTTAAATCGGTTAAGGAATTTTTGCTCGATCCATCACCAAGCAAAGTAAAAGTAAATCAAGGGTAAATAATCGAACAGTGCTTTTAATTCGATTTCAATCTGCTTATGATTGCCATCAATAAACGCAGCATGCAAAGAGTTAACTATGAGCCAAGAAGATTTGGTCACAATAAAAAACTTAACCTTTTCAAGAGGTTCAAGGAAAATATTTGATGATATTAGCTTGCACGTGCCAAAAGGTAAGGTGACGGCGATCATGGGCCCTTCTGGTATCGGTAAAACAACCTTATTGCGTCTTATTGGCGGACAAATCGCGCCTGAAAAGGGTGAAATTTGGTTCGATAGCCACAATATACCAACATTAAGCCGTACTGAGCTTTATGCAGAACGTAAAAAGATGAGCATGCTGTTTCAGTCTGGCGCATTATTCACCGATCTGTCGGTGTTTGATAATGTCGCTTTTCCATTGCGTGAACATACGGATCTTGATGAAACGTTGATTCGTTCATTGGTTTTACTCAAGCTGGAAGCGGTTGGTTTACGCGGGGCCGCGCAGTTGATGCCTAGCGAGCTCTCAGGCGGTATGGCAAGGCGCGCTGCATTAGCGCGTGCGATTGCTCTTGATCCGCAAATGATCATGTTTGATGAGCCGTTTGTCGGCCAAGATCCGATCACGATGGGTGTGCTGGTGGAGCTCATCGGTAATCTTAATCAGGCGTTAGATTTGACCTCAATTGTGGTTTCCCATGATGTGCCTGAAGTCATGAGCATTGCTGATTGGGTTTATCTATTGGCCGATGGCAAAGTGATTGCGAGTGGTACGCCACAGGAATTGCGTCAAAATAGCGATCCGCGAGTCCAACAATTTTTGACTGGGGAAGCCGATGGACCCGTTCCATTTCGTTACCCAGCAGACAATCTAGCGAAGGATTTATTTGAATGATAGCCAGTATTACCGAGTGGGTGGCAGCGACTGGGCGACGCTCTTTATCGGTTTGCGCGGCTTTTGGGCGCGCCAGTTTAATGTTATGGGGAGCGGTTTGGTCAAAACCGCGGCCTATCAAGCACTTTCCGCTACTTATTCAACAACTTTATAGCGTTGGTGTTCAATCACTGATCATAATTGTCCTTTCCGGACTCTTTATTGGCATGGTGCTTAGCTTACAAGGCTATGTGATTTTAGTGGACTTCGGTGCTGAAGGTGCCTTAGGCCAAATGGTGGCGCTGTCGTTATTGCGAGAGCTGGGGCCTGTTGTGACCGCTTTGCTGTTTGCAGGACGTGCTGGCTCAGCGTTGACCGCTGAAATTGGGTTAATGAAAGCCACTGAGCAACTCTCGAGCCTCGAGATGATGGCGGTTGACCCTTTAAAGCGTATTATTGCGCCTCGCTTGTGGGCGGGGGTGATTTCAATGCCGCTACTGACCATGATCTTTATTGCGGTCGGTATTTGGGGCGGCCAATTGGTCGGCGTGGACTGGAAAGGCATTGATAATGGCAGCTTTTGGTCCGCGATGCAGTCCTCGGTCGAATTTGGCCAAGATATCGGCAACAGCTTAATTAAGAGTGCGGTGTTTGCGATTACCGTCACTTGGATCGCTTTATTTAACGGGTATGACGCGATTCCTACTTCAGAAGGAATCAGTCGAGCCACAACTAGAACCGTGGTTCACTCTTCACTTGCAGTTTTAGGCTTAGACTTTGTACTAACTGCTTTGATGTTTGGAAATTAATATGCAACCAACAAGAAAAACAGAATTATGGGTCGGCAGCTTTGTTCTGGCTGGAATTTGCGCAATTTTAGTCATGATTTTTCAAGTTGCTGACGTTAAGGGATTTGGATCGGGTGATACTTACACCCTGAAAGCAAGGTTCGATAACATCGGTAGCCTAAAAGTTCGGTCGCCGGTCAAAGTTGGCGGCGTGGTAGTTGGACGAGTGACTAACATCGATCTAGACCGCGAACGTTTGGTGCCGGTTGTCAGCATTGCTGTCGATCGTCAATTTGACCAATTTCCTGATACCTCGAGTTTACAAATACTGACCTCAGGATTAATTGGTGAACAATACTTGGGGCTGACGCCTGGATTTGTTTTTGATGATGAAGAGATGCTGAAAGAGGGTGACTTCATTGAAGATACGAAGTCAGCAATGGTGCTGGAGGATTTGATTGGTCAATTCCTTTACAGCAGTGGTAACTCAGATTCGGACCAGTAAGGAACTAAGTATGTTGAAAAATTGGATGATGGCGCTTGTCGCTGCACTGGGGCTATCGCTTTCGTTAGTAGGGCAAGCCGCTGAAATCGATAAAACTCAGCCGTATCAAATGATGAAGCAAGTGTCCGGACAGACTTTTGCTCGCTTAACCGCTGAGCAAACTCGTATTCATCAAGATCCTAACTACCTTAAAACGATTGTTGAAGAGGAGTTGATGCCGTACGTCAACAGCAAGTATGCGGCGTTGAAACTGTTAGGAACCAATTTGAAAGGCGCGAAGCGCGAAGATGTGGGTGAATTTATTGAGGCTTTTCATCAATACTTGGTCAGTTCTTATGCACAAGTTTTAACGCAATATACTGATCAAACAGTAAAATTTGGTCCTGAGCCCAAAATTGATGATCAAGAACGTATCACCAGCATTAAAGTCGATATTATTGATACACCACGACCAAACATTAATCTCGAGTTCAAACTACGCAAAGACAAAAGCGGAGATTGGGAAGCGTTTGATATGATTGCAGAAGGGATTAGCTTGTTGTCGAGTAAACAGTCGGAGTGGAGTGGAAAACTGCGCCAAGACGGTATTTTGTCGGTAGCAAAAGAGCTTGAGTCCTTGGCGGCACAGCCGATTCGTTTCGAGAGTAAGCAGTAATGACACATCCTCAGTGGCACCGCGCAGCGGATGACCAAGTGACTTTGTCTGGCGCTCTTGACCGATTAACAGTCCCTGCTCTTTGGTCGTATATAAAACAATGGACGCCTGAATCTGGTGGTATGGAGTTGTCTTTAGAGCGGGTTGACCGTGTCGATTCTGCTGGCATGGTATTGTTGATTCACTTAATAGAGCATGCAAAAAAACAAAACTGTCATATAATGCTGAGTTTTGTGCCAGAAAAATTGCTGATGCTAGTGAATCTCAGTAACGCAGACGCTATTCTGGCGGACCATATCAAAACAATTTAGGGGTGAAGTGTGGATAGCGCACAAGTACAACAAATACTCGCAGCGGCATTACAAATAGAAGAACTTCACGTAAAAGGCGAAGGCAGTCACTATGAAGTGATCGCTGTTGACGCGTGTTTCGATGGCATGAGCCGCGTGAAGAAACAGCAAATGATTTATGCGCCGCTGATGGAATACATTCAAAGAAACGACATTCACGCTGTATCCATTAAAGCTTACACGCCAGACGAGTGGGCTCGTGATAAGAAGTTGATGTCACTGTAAGGTTGATTAATGGAAAAGTTTCGAGTTATAGGGTCAGATAAACCGCTAAGTGGTGAAGTGACTATTTCAGGTGCCAAAAACGCCGCATTACCGATTTTGTTTGCTTCGATTTTGGCTGAAGAGCCTGTACAAGTGAGCAATGTTCCTCATTTGCGAGACATTGACACGACGATGGAGCTCCTCAAACGTTTAGGCGCCAAAGTTGAACGTAATGGCTCTGTGCACGTTGACCCAAGCCAGATTAACGAGTTTTGTGCACCGTATGATTTGGTGAAAACCATGCGTGCGTCAATTTGGGCACTGGGGCCTTTGGTTGCTCGTTTTGGTCAAGGCCAAGTCTCACTTCCTGGTGGTTGCGCGATTGGTGCTCGACCTGTCGATTTGCATATTCACGGGTTAGAGCAGCTGGGCGCGAAGATCGAACTTGAAGATGGTTATGTCAAAGCAAGTGTCGATGGTCGCCTCAAAGGTGCGCACATCGTTATGGATAAAGTTAGCGTTGGTGCCACGATTACCATCATGTGCGCGGCGACGTTAGCAGAAGGTAAAACGGTACTTGATAACGCTGCTCGTGAGCCTGAAATTGTCGATACTGCTGATTTTCTTAATACGCTAGGTGCCAAAATCTCAGGTGCTGGCACTGATACGATTACTATCGAAGGTGTCGAGCGTTTAGGTGGCGGACAACACGCGGTTGTCGCTGACCGTATCGAAACCGGAACTTTCCTTGTTGCGGCTGCAGTCTCTGGCGGTAAGATTGTCTGTCGCAACACCAAAGCGCATTTGCTTGATGCGGTGCTGGCGAAACTTGAAGATGCTGGCGCGAAGATCGAAATAGGCGATGATTGGATCAGCCTAGATATGACCGGACGTGAGCTTAAAGCGGTAACGGTGAGAACCGCGCCACATCCTGGCTTCCCGACAGATATGCAAGCGCAGTTTACGCTGCTTAACATGATGGCGAAAGGTGGTGGTGTGATCACCGAAACCATTTTTGAAAATCGTTTTATGCACGTGCCAGAGCTGATGCGCATGGGAGCAAAAGCAGAAATTGAAGGCAACACCGTGATCTGTGGTGATGTTGATCGCCTCAGTGGGGCACAAGTGATGGCGACAGACCTTCGTGCTTCAGCAAGTCTAGTGATCGCTGGCTGCATTGCCAAAGGCGAGACCATTGTTGATCGTATCTATCATATTGATCGTGGTTACGAAAAAATTGAGGACAAGCTCTCTGCTTTAGGCGCAAACATTGAGCGCGTGTCTGAGACAGGGTAAACTCATCACCGTTGAGACGTAAAGCCGAAACAACTGTTTCGGCTTTTTTATATAAAACGAGTTATCAGCATAATAGTTAACTTGATTTGGTCATTTTTTCGGAGACCCAGAATGATTGCACTGTTACGTGTATTGGCTGTCACGATTTGGGCAATTGTGATGTTTGTTTTTGGTTGTGGTTACTGCTTATTGAGTCCACGTAATCCAAAACATGTGTTTCGCTTTGGACGTTATTTTGCTTCCTTATCGCGCCTGTTCGGCATCAAACTAGAACTACGTTTACCGGAAGATGCATACTCTCGCGGTCAGCATATTTATATTGCTAACCATCAAAGTAACTGGGATATGTTCACCGTCTCTGCGGCTGTCACGCCAAAAGTCGTGACAGTGGGTAAAAAGAGCTTGGCATGGTTACCCTTGTTTGGTCAGCTGTACTGGTTAACCGGTAATATTCTGATTGACCGTGCTAATCGCTCTAAAGCGGTAGGGACCATTGACCAAGTTGTCGATAGTATTAAGAAAACGGATGTATCGGTATGGATGTTCCCAGAGGGCACGCGTTCTCGCGGTCGAGGCTTACTTCCATTTAAAACCGGTGCGTTTCATGCCGCGGTGGGGGCAGAAGTCCCTATTATTCCGATTGTCTGTAGCTCAACCGACGGGCTGAAATTAAACCGTTGGAATAATGGTCACGTGATTGTTGAGATGCTTCCAGTGGTTAGTACCGAGGATTACAGCAAGCAAAATGTTCGTCAATTAGCCAACCTCTGCCATCAGCAAATGAAAGATAAGCTCGCCGAGCTTGATGCTGAAGTCGCTCAGCGTAATCAAGCAGAAGGCGTAAAATAAACGCGAATACTTGAAAAACCAGTGAATCTTCACTGGTTTTTTGTTTCTGGGGTAGCGATAATATCGCTAGGTTAGCTCTATTCCTTGCTTCTGAAGGGGCCTGTGGCTGCACAGGACAAGACTTTATCGTTGATGCGTGACTTAGCCTAAATTAATGCGTATTGCTTTTCTCACGTAAATAGGCGAGTGATTTGTCTAAAGATTTATTTCGTCACGAGATACCTAGAGATGCTTAGATAAGAGAAAAGCCCAATCTGAAGAAGATGAGGCTTCCTAAAATGGCTCCCCGCGGGACTGAACGTGGCCGGCTAGGTCTGAGACAATGATTTGGTACAAATCAGGAGCTTTAGGTATAAAAAACCGCGTCTTGCGACACGGCTTTTTAAATTGGCTCCCCCTGCGGGACTGAACGTGGCCGACTAGGTCTGAGACAATGATTTGGTACAAATCAGGAGCGTTAGGTATAAAAAAACCGCGTCTTGCGACACGGCTTTTTTAAATTGGCTCCCCCTGCGGGACTGAACGTGGCCGGCTAGGTCTGAGACAATGATTTGGTACAAATCAGGAGCTTTAAGGTATAAAAAAACCGCGTCTTGCGACACGGCTTTTTTAAATTGGCTCCCCCTGCGGGACTCGAACCTGCGACATACGGATTAACAGTCCGCCGTTCTACCAACTGAACTAAGGGGGAATAAATTGTTTTATTTCTCTCTAAGAGAGAATGGTGCCGACTACCGGAATCGAACTGGTGACCTACTGATTACAAGTCAGTTGCTCTACCTACTGAGCTAAGTCGGCTCCGAATTCCATCAAGCAATGCTTAATGAAGAAAGTGGCTCCCCCTGCGGGACTCGAACCTGCGACATACGGATTAACAGTCCGCCGTTCTACCAACTGAACTAAGGGGGAATAAATTGTTTTAAAACTCTCTAAGAGAGAAATGGTGCCGACTACCGGAATCGAACTGGTGACCTACTGATTACAAGTCAGTTGCTCTACCTACTGAGCTAAGTCGGCCCAATTTTTTATGTTGCTCGTACTTTGCACCAACAACGTAAACATGGTGCCTCGAGGCGGAATCGAACCACCGACACGAGGATTTTCAATCCTCTGCTCTACCGACTGAGCTATCGAGGCAACGGGGTGTATTAAAAGACTTTTCGTCTTAGAGGTCAACATTAAAATAGAAAAAAAATATCGTTTGTTGTTTTTCTGTACTCAATGTGGTGTTTTTGCTCATTTATAAACAAAAAACGATGATGGGCAGGGGGCGTTGTGCTGTTTTCGTGATGACTTTAATCATGATTGTTAGCAAGAAAATCCCAACTAATGTTTTCTTTTAGTCACTAACGATACATTTGTGCTCAAAGTGCATACTTCGCTCTATCAAGAGCCAATTAGAGTGTGGCGCTTCAGACGTATCACTCTAGAGAGATGCATTTTTGAAATCAGAGCTGGGAAGTCGAGACTCACATTCAAGTCTCAAGCTTTAGGTCTAAAAAGGTGACGGGTTGTTGAAAGACTTTTTTGAAAGTGGCGCCCCCTGCGGGACTGAACGTGGCCGGCTAGGTCTGAGACAGTGATTTGGTACAAATCAGGAGCTTTAGGTATAAAAACCGCGTCTTGCGACACGGCTTTTTAAAAGTGGCTCCCCCTGCGGGACTGAACGTGGCCGGCTAGGTCTGAGACAGTGATTTGGTACAAATCAGGAGCTTTAGATATAAAAAAACCGCGTCTTGCGACACGGTCTTTTTAAAAGTGGCTCCCCCTGCGGGACTGAACGCGGCCGGCTAGGTCTGAGACAGTGATTTGGTACAAATCAGGAGCTTTAGGTATAAAAAAAACCGCGTCTTGCGACACGGTTTTTTTAAAAGTGGCTCCCCCTGCGGGACTCGAACCTGCGACATACGGATTAACAGTCCGCCGTTCTACCAACTGAACTAAGGGGGAATTATTTGTCTATGTTTCCTATTTAAAGGAACGATAGCACCAAATAATGGTGCCTCGAGGCGGAATCGAACCACCGACACGAGGATTTTCAATCCTCTGCTCTACCGACTGAGCTATCGAGGCAAAAGAATGGTGCCGACTACCGGAATCGAACTGGTGACCTACTGATTACAAGTCAGTTGCTCTACCTACTGAGCTAAGTCGGCACACTAATATTCTTTGTGCATATTGATATCTAAAGACACCAACAATCAAATTGTGGTGCCCGGAGGCGGAATCGAACCACCGACACGAGGATTTTCAATCCTCTGCTCTACCGACTGAGCTATCCGGGCAACGGAGCGCTATTAAACGGATTTTCGAGCTTGGCGTCAACTTGTTTTTGGAAAAAAAAACAAAAAACGAGTTAACTGCTGCGAATTTAGCCGATTTAAGTCATTGCGCTTAGCCGCCGTTAAATTCTCGTTTGTAATTGGTGACTTTTTGTAAATATCGTCGTGACTCAGAGTTCGGGTGTTTGTTGGTCAGTGCCCAATAAACTTGGTTTGGTTTGAGAGAATTTAAGTCTCGCATCGCTCGAGTTCGATTGGAGCTGAAAGTATTAAGCACGCCACCTGTGCCACCGTTGTAGGCGGAAATCATGCTGTACTCGAGAGAGGTTGCGTTACGTACATCTTTCAAGTATCGATTTTTAAGAATATAGAAATAGGCGGTGCCCGTGTCGATATTGTTTTCTGGATTAAACAAATATTCTGGTGACGGTTGACCACGCCGCTTCTTAACGATTTGAAAGACATCACGCCCTGCGGTTTTAGGTACGACTTGCATTAACCCATACGCGTTGGCCCAACTGACGGCATAAGGATTAAAGCTGCTTTCGGTTTTGATGATGGCGTAAATCAAGTCTTCTGGAATGTCATATTTGCGCGAAGCTCGGCGGACAATATCGGCGTATTTATAGCCGCGAATTTCTATCTGATTCTCGACCATAGGGATTTCAACGTAATACGCCTTTTTAAAATCCACTTGTTTGACTTTGAGATAGTGCGCGATCAAAAAGTCGGCATAACGATTTGCTCGCCAAGACCATTTAATCGGTTTTTTATCTTGGTCAACGACCTGATTGTAGAGAAATGGCTGGCCTTCAAGGCGAATCGATTTTGAAGAAAAAAGATCGACATTCGCCGGATCATCTGGCGTTAATAGTGTCGTGACAATGGCGTTTTTGAGGTGCGATTTCGGGTCGGTCGGAGAGACAGTTTCAACAACAATTGTCCCTTTAGAAAAGTTAACTTCTGAGCGACTGAGGTAATTATCGATGTACTTAACGTAGTTACTTTTGCCGGCGTATTTGATTTCCCGGCTACCCCACTTTTTTTCGATACTATTGGTAAAGTTGCCGATCAGAGAGTCCAGCGCTTTGGTGTCTTTGGTAAATTGACCGGGTAATTGGGCGAGATTTTTGGCAAATCGATTGGTGGGTTCGTAATCGACTTGATAAATACTTTCAACGAATTCTCGGCTACAGCCGGTCAAGACAAGCAGACTCAAAAAGTAGCAAAGCTTTCTCATACTTTTTTACCTAACATAAATGACACCAAAGCATCAGTAATGATGTCATTTATTATCAGGGATGCAAATATTCGTCCGACTAAATCAGAGAAATCTGAATCTAGTTCTATTTACTGCTCACTCGGAGGCGTGTAACCATCAATTTGCACATCTTTGCCTTCAAACAAGTAATTGACCATTTCCGTTTCGATCAGCTTACGATGTTCAGGATCCATCATGTTGAGTTTTTTCTCGTTGATCAGCATGGTTTGCTTATGTTGCCACTGAGCCCATGCTTCTTTTGAGATGTTATCAAAAATACGTTTACCCAGTTCTCCTGGATAAAGTTGAAAATCGAGCCCTTCGGCTTCTTTATTTAGTCGAGCACAAAATACAGTGCGGCTCATAACGACTCCTTGATTAAAGTTCGTACGGCAGAGTTTCTAGCAGCTGCTTCACTGGGGCTGCCAGCCCTACTTGTTCCGGTTGAGATAAGTTATACCAAAGACCTTTACTGCCTTCCATTATCACATGCGGTTGCTGTGAAACATCAACCAGTATTGGGGTAATGTCTAAATGGTAATGACTAAAGGTATGGCGAAATGCAATTAACGTTTTATGCTGAGTAATGATTGAGGAAGAAATGCCTCGGTTTTCCAATTGCTGAGTGATATCCGCGTCTGTGTTCTCGGGAAACGCAAAGAGCCCACCCCAGATTCCGCTTTGTGGACGTTGCTCAAGCCATACCTGATTATCATGGTGAAGCATGATAAACCAAGTCTCTTTGACGGGTTTGTCTTTTTTCGGCTTTTTGCCTGGGTAGTCGAGTGGATTGCCTTGTTTATAGGCCACACACATCGATTGAATTGGGCACAAAGTACATTTAGGCTTGCTGCGAGTGCAGACCATTGCCCCCATATCCATCATCGCTTGATTGTATTTATCGACATCGTGGTCTGGTGTGTGCGTTTGGGCGATTGTCCAAAGCTTATTCTCAACGGCTTTTTGTCCCGGCCAACCTTCCACTGCAAATGCACGCGCAAGTGTGCGTTTCACATTACCATCCAAGATAGCGTGAGGCTGTTTATGCACCGATGACAGAATCGCAGCTGCGGTTGAGCGGCCTATGCCTGGCAACGCATTCATTTGCTCGATGTCGGTTGGAAATTCACCAGCGTATTGCTTCGCAACCACTTGGGCCGCTTTATGCAGATTACGTGCTCTCGCGTAATAACCAAGTCCGGTCCATAGGTGCAGTACTTCATCTTGCTCAGCTTCGGCAAGGTCAGTCACGGTAGGAAAACGTTCAAGGAAGCGCTGATAATAGGGAATAACGGTTGCTACTTGGGTTTGCTGCAACATAATTTCCGATAACCAAACACTATAGGCGGTTTTGTTATGTTGCCACGGAAGCTCTTTACGCCCATAGGCGTCATACCAGTTTAAAATAGCCTTAGCAAAAGGAGTCACGACTTGCTCTACATGAGTTATACATATAATTAGGTGCAAAATTGCACCACATTCTGAGTGAAATGTACAACCGACATTTGGTGTGGTTTTATCTTTCTGCTTGCACCAAAGCTAATTCTTTGGATAATCACAAGCCCTTTGAGGCGAGAGCAAATTTTAAACAGGCGAAACCAATGAGTGAAGTGACCACCAACGAATATAACCAAGACGGCAAATTGATCCGTAAAGTACGCAGTTTTGTGCGTCGTGAAGGCCGTCTGACCAAAGGTCAAGAGGCAGCGATGAACGAGTGCTGGCCAACCATGGGTATTGATTACCAACCTCAACGGCTCAATTGGAATGAAGTGTTTGGTAACGACAACCCGGTTGTGCTTGAAATCGGTTTTGGTATGGGTGCTTCTCTAGTTGAAATGGCAAAAAATGCCCCAGAGAAAAACTTTATCGGCATTGAAGTTCATAGCCCGGGTGTGGGGGCATGTTTAGCTTCTGCACGTGACGCAGGCGTCACTAACCTGCGCGTCATGTGTCATGATGCGGTTGAAGTGTTTGAGCATATGATTCCTGATAATAGCTTAACGACATTGCAGCTGTTTTTCCCAGACCCATGGCATAAGAAACGCCACCATAAACGCCGCATTGTTCAGCTTGAATTTGCAGAAATGATTCGTCAAAAATTGATTCTTGGCGAAGGTATTTTCCATATGGCGACAGATTGGGAAAACTACTCTGAACATATGATTGAAGTGATGGAGCAAGCGCCTGGTTATCAGAACATTGCGCAAAATGGGCAATTTGTTGAGCGCCCTGACGATCGACCGTTAACTAAGTTTGAAGCTCGTGGGCAGCGTCTAGGTCATGGGGTTTGGGATATTAAATATCAGCGAGTTAGCTAAGTTTTAATCTCTGACGTTATCACGTATTCTAGCCAAGCCGACATTATTTAATGTTGGCTTTGTTGTTTTTATTAGCCAGCAAAATGTCATTTGCGACAGCAGGGTTTGTGAGGTAAGCACTAAATGAAACCGAACGCAGAAATGTTAACCGCGATACTGGAAGAAGTTCGTCCGTTAATCGGTCAAGGAAAGGTTGCAGATTATATTCCGGCGTTAGCCAAAGTCTCGAATCATAAATTGGGGATCGCGGTGTATACCAATCAAGGCGACATGATCACTGCTGGTGATGCGCATGAAGCATTTTCGATTCAGTCGATTTCTAAAGTGCTGAGCCTGACATTAGCGATGGGGCTATACCTGCCTAATGAGCTTTGGCAGCGAGTGGGCAAAGAGCCTTCTGGTCAAGCATTTAACTCAATGATTCAGCTTGAAATGGAGCAGGGGATTCCGCGTAATCCGTTTATCAACGCAGGCGCGATTATTGTTGCCGATATGCTGCAATCCCGCTTATCCGCACCGCGTCAGCGTTTGCTTGAATTTGTGCGTAAGTTATCGAGTAACCCGCATGTGGTTTATGACAAAGTGGTGGCCGCTTCAGAAATGATGCACAGTGATCGCAACGCCGCGATCGCCTACCTAATGCGAGCGTTTGGAAATTTTGACAACGAAGTCATTCCAGTACTCAATAACTACTTTCATGCCTGTGCGATCAAATTAAGCTGTGTCGATTTGGCTAGAACCTTCAGCTATCTCGCCAATAAAGGATGTATGGTTGATGGCGGTAAGCGCATTGTGACCGAAACGCAATCTAAACAGCTGAATGCTTTGCTGGCAACATGTGGTCTGTACGATGGTGCGGGTGAGTTTGCTTATCGTGTCGGTATGCCCGGTAAATCTGGAGTTGGCGGCGGCATTATTGCGATTGTGCCGGGGGATATGACGATCGCAGTATGGTCGCCAGAGTTGGATCGTTCGGGTAACTCTTTGGCCGGAACGCAGGCTCTCGAATTACTCTCCGAGCGGATGGGCCGATCCATATTTTAAGCTTAAAAAAGGGAGCGTGATGCTCCCTTTGCTTTGCTACTCGTCTTCAGGCATGAAGGCGGCTAATAGGTCGTTGAGAAACAGCTTACCTTGTTCCGTAATTTGCCAATGTGTTTCAGTTTGCTGTAAATAGCCCTTGTTCAAGGCCCAATCGATGGTGGGTTGAATCGTTTGCAGTGGCAACCCTGTGGTAGAGACAAAATCTTGTTTAGGGCAGGCTTCAAGCAGCCGAAAGCGATTCATAAAAAATTCAAAAGGACGGTCTTGGTCAGCCACAAACTGTTCATGATCCAAATACGGTTTGACCATATTTTGATAAGCCGCCAAGTAGCCGCGTGGGTGCTTAATTTTTGTGGTTCGAATGATACGTCCATCGGAGAAACTAAGCTTACCGTGAGCGCCGCAGCCTATACCAAGATAGTCCCCAAAGCGCCAATAGTTAAGATTGTGTTGGCATTGAAATCCTGGCTTGCTATAGCCGGAAATTTCATATTGCACATAGCCTGCCGCACTCAGTTTTTTGTGCCCTTGTTCAAAGATATCCCACAGATCATCGTCATCAGGCAACGTCGGCGGTTTATAGTAGAACATAGTATTAGGCTCAATCGTCAGCTGATACCAAGACAGATGCGGCGGGTCGAGTGCAATGGCTTGATCGAGGTCTGCCAATGCTTGTTCTATGCTTTGATCAGGCAAGCCATGCATCAAATCCAAATTAAAGCTGTTGAGGCCAATTTGATGCGCCAATTTCGCCGCATTCACCGCCTCTTGCTGACCATGAATTCGACCTAGGCGTTCCAGTTTTTGTTGTTCAAAGCTCTGAACGCCAATCGAAATACGCGTAATGCCGGCTTGTTGATAGGCTTTAAAGCGCTCAGCTTCTATCGTGCCGGGGTTCGCCTCCATGGTGATTTCAATCTGATCCTCAAATGCAATTCGCTTAGCAATGCCTTGTATTAGTTGGGCAATACCTTGAGCCGAAATTAAACTCGGTGTTCCGCCCCCGATAAAGATCGAATGTAATCGGCGTGGATTATTCGCTAGCTGATACCGATCGATATCTGTATCCAGATCTTCCAGTAGGGCATTGATATACCCCTCTTCAGGAATCTGTTCTTTGAGTTCATGAGAGTTGAAATCACAGTACGGGCACTTTTGTACACACCATGGGATGTGAACATACAAACTAAGTGCAGGAGGCGTGAGCATGACTATCTCGCTTATGATGAATGTAAAATTAAGACTGCTGTGAAAGTGTGGCGAACAGCTTTTTCAACGCTTTGCCACGGTGCGAAAGTTGTTTTTTCATTGCAGGCTCTAGCTCTGCTGAAGCACATTGATGCTCAAGTACGAAGAACACAGGATCGTAACCAAAGCCATTTTCGCCATGGGCTTTGGTGAGAATGCGTCCTTCCCATTGACCATGACACACGATAGGTGTTGGATCGTTTTCATGGCGCATTAACACCAACACGCAATGAAAGCGTGCAGTGCGCTGCGCTTCAGGCACGTCTTTCATCGCCTCAAGTAACTTATTGAGGTTTTTTTCGTCGGTAGCGCCTTCACCAGAGTAACGTGCGGAGTATACGCCAGGTGCGCCGTTAAGGTAATCTACTTCTAAACCTGAATCATCTGCAATTGCAGGTAGCCCAGTCTCTTTGGCGGCATGACGTGCTTTAATGATGGCATTTTCAATAAAGGTCGTGCCGGTTTCAGCCACATCAGAGACGTTAAATTCGCTTTGTGCGACAACATCAAAACCAAAATCTGCCAGTAGATCGGCCATTTCACGAACTTTGCCCTGATTACCAGTGGCGAGCACTATTTTTTTCATTTCTATCCCTATTGGTTGCGGGTTTCCTGAGGCGAAACCTTACTCTTCTACATAAAATTTTTGGGTGAATTTGAGTTTACCACTGCCTTTGATGCCAGCATCGACATCAATATCAAAACTCAAGGTCTCTTCGTTGGTGATTGGGAACTCGCTGAGGTAATAGATAGCGTCTCCCTCTTTCACTTGGCGAAAGGTTAACTGGCGCGTTTGCCCTAGGAGGTTTTTCGCTTGCCCGCTGAGTTTCACTGTTGTCGCAGGCTTACCCGGTTCACTGGTATCTAACACGCTGATATTAAGAATGGAGGAGTAGCCGTTACGCTTAAGTTGATAGCTGCGTGCAATGTTTGGTGTTAAAAAGCTGGAATTAAATGCGGAGTAGTGCACTTCTACCTGCTTTAGTTGCTTGAACTGAGCTGCCGACGCTGAAAAGCAGAAAAAGGCAGCCACAAGAAATCCAAATCGACTCAGTTTCATCATTCGTGCTCGTTAAAATGAAAAGCCATCACAAGATGGCTTTTATGTCTGCGGGGATGTGGCTGGGAGCGTGAACGCGAACTTGTTTATGGCGTCCAAGCTCGCCTTTTTCTATCTCTATTAGCCCTTTCGCCACTTTAAACTGTTTGGCTAAAAATTTGCTCAAATGAGCGTTAGCTTTACCGTCTACAGGTGGTGCAGTGATGGCAATTTTTAATTCTTCGCCATGCAAGCCGACGATTTTATCACGGCTTGCTTTGGGCTGAATATACAGGCGAAGAATGACATCTTCGCCGTCTTGCCATACCGCTGAAGACATTATAGCTGGTACCACAGTGGGCCAATGAGATCGCCCATTAGGAAGTTGGCAAATTGGAGCAAAATAAACAGAACCAGCACGCTGAAATCAAAGCCACCCATCGCAGGAATAAAGCGGCGAATCGGTGCAAGCATTGGCTCCGTTAGCTGGTGGAATACGTATTCAATTGGGCTGCGACCTTGGCTAACCCAGCTCAAGATTGCGCGGATCAACAATACCCAGAACAGCAAACCGCCCGCAGCTTTCAGTAAAGACAGACCCCCTAAGATCAAAAATGAAGAGTCAAAGGAGACCGAGCCTCGGGATTGAAGCAAAATCAGCGCAACGTATTTGAGTACACACAGTACATAGGCAAATAGGACGGTCGCGAGATCAATGCTACCAATTGATGGAATGAAGCGACGCAATGGGCCAACAATCGGCTGCGTTGCTTTCACGACAAACTGAGAGAATGGGTTATAGAAATCTGCGCGAGCCGCTTGTAACCAGATGCGTAAAATCACCACCATGATATACAAATCAAACAGCGTAGATATCAAAAAACTCATTGAATTCATAGATGACCCTTAGTTAAGTGCAGAGCAAAATTCTGCGTAATTAAAATAGTTTTTCCATCTCTTCAGCGCGAGTAACCGCAGCTTGCATGGCGCTCGCTACAATATCGGAAAGATGATGTTGATTAAAGGTGCGCAGTGCTTCAGCGGTTGTGCCGCCTTTTGAGGTCACTTGCTCGCGCAGTGTTGATAGCTCGGTGTCGGGGTTAGCAACGACCATTTCCGCCGCTCCAAGTGCGGCTTGCTGGACGAGGTTACGCGCAGTCTGAGCATCAAAGCCTTGAGCAATGGCTTCTTTTTGCATGGCTTCCATGAATAGGAAGAAGTACGCCGGAGCGCTGCCTGCTGCGGCAATGACATTATTGATGCCTGACTCTTGTTCCACCCAACAGATCTCACCCACTAAAGACATCAGATCTCCAGCAAATTGGCGATCAGTGCTGGTTACCGTATTTGGCGCGTAAAGGCCGCTCATCCCTTTGCCAATCAGCGATGGCGTGTTAGGCATGACGCGAACGAGAGTCAGCTTCGTTGCAAACATCTCATCAAAGCGCGCCGCATTAATGCCTGCCGCAATCGAAATAACCAGTTTGTCGCTGTAATCCACCGATTGAAGGCCTTCAGCGACAGTTGCCATCATTTGTGGTTTAACCGCTAAGACAATCACTTCGGCTTGTGTAGCGGCTGCGAGGTTATCATCCGTGGTGTTAATGGCATATTGGTTGGCAAGAGAATCACGTGTTGTTTGGCTTGGCGCTGTTGCGGTAATCAACTCTGCAGGGTAGCCGTTTGCGATCATTCCGGAGATGATTGAGCGCGCCATATTTCCCGCGCCGATAAAAGTGATTTTCTTGTGTTCCATAACGGTTTCTTCCTGACAGTGTGTGAGATGAGTCTGAATGTTGTATTACGCTTTGCTTGAGTAGTCACGAGCACCGAAAATAGCGGTACCAATTCGTACCATCGTACTCCCTGCTTCAATCGCTGCGTCCATATCGCCAGACATTCCCATCGATAGAGTATCGATATGAGCGTACTGCTCACCAAGTTGGGTTTGTAACGCAGCCAATTGTTTGAATGTCTCTAGCTGTTGTTGATGGTTATCTACGTTCGCGGGAATCGACATCAACCCTCTTAACGTGAGGCTGGGAAGTGATGAAATCAACTGGGCGAGGTCAAATATTTGTTGTGGCTCAACGCCGGACTTAGACGCTTCATCACTGATGTTCACTTGAATTAATACCTGCAGTGGCGGTAGGTGTTGTGGGCGTTGGTCGTTCAAACGCTGGGCGATTTTTTCACGGTCGATGGTATGTACCCAATCAAAGTGTTCGGCGACAAGGCGCGTTTTATTGGATTGGATAGGTCCGATGAAGTGCCACTCTAAGTCCAATTCAGGGTGGTTGGTCTGAAAGTATTGGACCTTATCGACGCCTTCTTGAACGTAGTTTTCTCCAAAGCGTGTTTGTCCAGCCTTGGCGGCATCAAGGATAGCTTGATTAGGTTTGGTTTTACTCACTGCCAGAAGTTGCACGGAGTCTCGAGCTCGTCCACACTTTTGTTGTACGTCGGCAATTTGTGAGGTGATATGTTCAATATTTTGTTGAATACTACTCATGGCTAACTTTACTAAGGAAAATAAATGGATATCGCTGAGTTATTGGATTTTAGTGTAAAGCATAATGCGTCAGATCTACATCTTTCTGCAGGTGTTTCTCCAATGGTACGTATAGATGGTGAAGTTAGGAAGCTTGGCGTACCAGCTTTGAGTCATGAAGAAGTGCATCGTTTAGTTTTTGAGATCATGAGCGATGCCCAGCGTAGTGAATTTGAAGCGCATCTTGAAGTCGATTTTTCCTGTGAGTTGCCAGCGATTGGACGCTTTCGAGTCAATGCGTTTAATCAGGCGCGTGGCTGCTCAGCGGTATTTCGAACCATTCCGACAGAGATTCCAAGCCTAGAACAGCTTGAAGCTCCGGAAATATTTACCAAAATCGCCAATTTTGAAAAAGGGTTAGTGTTGGTCACTGGGCCTACCGGGTCGGGCAAATCAACGACATTAGCGGCGATGGTGGATTACATTAATCGTCACCACAATAAACACATTCTCACCATTGAAGACCCTATCGAGTTTGTACATAGTAATCATAAGTGCTTGATTAACCAGCGTGAAGTGCACCGCGATACTCACAGTTTCAAAAATGCGCTACGTAGCGCGCTACGAGAAGATCCTGACGTGATTTTAGTCGGAGAGTTGCGTGACCAAGAGACCATCAGTTTGGCTTTAACGGCGGCGGAAACCGGGCATTTAGTTTTTGGTACCTTACATACCAGTTCGGCAGCCAAGACCATTGACCGTATCATTGACGTGTTTCCAGCGGGAGATAAATCGATGGTGCGCTCGATGCTTTCAGAATCTCTGCGTACGGTCATTGCTCAGAAGTTGTTGAAGCGAGTGGGGGGCGGACGCGTTGCTTGTCATGAGATCATGATGGCCAATCCGGCGATTCGTAACTTGATCCGCGAAGATAAAGTGGCGCAAATGGTCTCTGTCATTCAAACCGGTGCTGCGGCAGGGATGCAAACCATGGAGCAACACAGTAAGCAACTCTTAGCGCAAGGCATTGTTGCTCCAGAAGAAGTGGCACAAAAAATTGAAACTGATGGCTCAGCGAATTCACTGTTCTAGGAAAGCGCAATGGACATTAAACACTGTTTACAGGTTATGAGCGAATACAAGGCCTCCGATTTATACATCACGGTCGGCGCCCCAATTCACTATCGAGTCGACGGGCAGCTACAGCCCAAAGGCGCTGAGCTTAATCGAGATGACGTCAATCATTTACTGGCGCAAGCCATGGGTGAGGCTCGCTTTGATGAATACCTAGCTCAGCATGAAGCGAACTTTGCTTTAGTGACTGATGTCGGTCGTTTTCGTGTTAGTGGTTTTTTCCAGCGTGAATTGCCTGGTGCTGTGATTCGCCGGATTGAAACTGAGATTCCAAGTTTTGAACAGCTCAAACTTCCTGAAGCACTCAAGGCATTAGCCGTTGCCAAACGTGGATTGGTGCTGGTGGTCGGAGCTACAGGCTCAGGAAAATCGACCACCATGGCGGCGATGACAGGGTATCGCAATCAGCATAGTCATGGGCATATTCTCACTGTCGAGGACCCCATCGAGTTTGTGCATCCGCATCAAGGCTGTATCGTCACTCAGCGTGAAGTGGGATTGGATACTGAAAGCTATGAAGTGGCGCTAAAGAACTCCTTGCGCCAAGCGCCTGACATGATTTTGATCGGTGAGATTCGCAACCGAGAAACCATGGAATATGCGCTGAATTTTGCAGAAACGGGCCATCTGTGTTTGGCGACCTTACATGCCAATAATGCGAACCAAGCGTTAGAGCGTATCTTGCATTTAATGCCAAAAGGTCAGCGTGAACAGTTTTTGTTTGATCTGTCACTTAACTTGAAAGGGGTGATTGGTCAGCAATTGGTTCGTGATAAGCAAGGTAGCGGGCGCCATGGCGTGTATGAAGTATTGCTTAACTCACCTCGCGTCAGCGACCTGATTCGTCAGGGGGAGTTGCATGAACTGAAGACCACAATGGCGAAATCACGTGAGGCTGGCATGCAGACGTTTGATCAGGCGCTGTATCAATTATTAGTCGAGGATAAAATTAACCTTGAAGAAGCGCTACACAGTGCCGACTCAGCTAATGATTTACGGCTAATGCTCAAAACGCACAAAATGGATACAAATCTGCGAGGTGGAGCGCTTGACGGGGTCACGATTGATATGGATTAACCAATAAAAAAGCTTGGCAACGCCAAGCTTTTTTATCACTGAGCAATCAGTTATCGGTTGGTTATTCATCGCCCCATTGCGCTTCAAACCAGCTTTCTAAAATAACCACCGCAGATTGGCAGTCAATGTTGCCTTTGCTTAAGGCTTTATAACCACCGTGAGCAAAGAGTTCGGCTCTGGCTTCGGCGGTAGAGAGACGTTCATCATGCAGTTCAACGGGTAAGCCAAATCGGCCGTGCAAACGGTTGGCAAATTTTTTCGCTCGTGGGGTAATGGTTTCGAGCGCCTTACCATGTAAATCAGTGGGTAAACCGACCACGAGTAACTGCGGTTGCCACTCTTTGAGGATTTTTTCAATGTCATCCCAATTAGGAATGCCGTCGTTTGCTTTAAACGCACGGAGCGGTGAGGCCGTGCCTATAATTTCTTGGCCTATTGCACTGCCAATACTCTTGGTGCCAAAGTCAAAGGCAATGATGGTTCTTGATGTCATCGGTTTTCTGCTGTTCTAACAATGAAGGTCATGCCTAAGCATGACCTGATTCACTTGAGAGCTGAGTGGCGTTAATGCCGAGCATTTCAACGGCGCGATCCCAGCGTTCATTAATCGGCGTATCAAAAATAACATTTGGATCGGCTTCAATGGTCAACCATGAGTTCTCCGCCAGTTCAGTTTCTAATTGCCCAGCTTCCCAACCTGAATAACCGAGAGCAACCAAATAGTTACTCGGCTCAGCTTCGGTGCCGAGAACCGACAGAATATCACGTGAGGTGGTGACGTAAATTTGGTCGGTCATTTGTACACTCGACTCATAACGATCTTTGGGTTTATGTAAGATAAAACCGCGATCTTCTGAAACGGGCCCGCCATTGAGTACGGGTTTATCCAAACTCGCTGTATTGAGCTGAGGATGAACAGGATCAATCTCAACTTGTTTGAGCATTTTTCCGACGGTAATATCGACCGGAGCATTGATCATTAACCCCATTGCACCTTCTTCATTGTGTTCACACACATAGATGACTCGGTGCTGAAAGTAAGGATCTTTCATGCCCGGCATTGCAACTAAGAAATGATTGGTTAGATTCATAGCAACTCCAATCCAAAAAGTGGCATCCAATAGGATTATTGATGCCATGTTATCGTTAGTTAGCCCTGATTAACGCGGCGTTCGATGGCATCCATCAGCTTGCCAGTGATAGAGATATCATACGCCGCTTCGATTTCTCGAATACAGGTTGGGCTAGTGACATTAATCTCAGTGAGCTTATCGCCGATGACGTCTAATCCAACGAAAATCAGACCTTTTTCTTTAAGTGTAGGCGCTACAGCGTTCGCTATCTGTTTATCTGTCTCACTTAATGGGCGCGCTTCTCCACGACCACCGGCAGCAAGGTTACCGCGTGTTTCACCTTTGGCTGGAATTCGCGCTAAGCAGTATGGCATTGGTTCACCGTCAACGACCAGAATACGCTTGTCACCATTGCTAATATCTGGAACAAAGGTCTGTGCCATCGCGTAGTTTTGACCATGATTGGTCAAGGTTTCAATGATCACTGACACATTCGGATCATTCTCTTTGACGCGAAAGATAGACGCGCCGCCCATTCCGTCTAAAGGTTTAAGGATCACGTCCCCATGTTGTTCGCGAAATTCTTTAAATTTCTCTGCCTTACGTGTCACCATCGTGGTTGGTGTGAGCTCAGGGAACCAAGCGGTAAACAGCTTTTCGTTACAGTCACGCAGGCTTTGCGGTTTGTTGACGATCAATGTGCCTTTTTCTTCTGCACGTTCGAGAATGTAAGTTGCGTAGATAAACTCGGTATCAAAAGGCGGATCCTTACGCATTAATACGGCATCAAGCTCAGAAAGCTCAATCGATTGTTCAGATTTAAACTGATACCAGCCGTTTGGATCCTCTTTTAGCTCTACGATTTTGGTGTCAGCCATTGCAACACCTTGATCTAAATGTAGATCATTCATTTCCATGTAGTGAATTTCATAGCCACGACGCTGTGCTTCAAGCAGCATGGCAAAACTAGAATCTTTTTTGATATTGATGTCCGAGATCGGGTCCATCACTATGCCGAGTTTAATCATTGAGCTTCTCCGGTTTAACCAAGGTCACCAAAGCGAACTTGGAGGGCAGTAATTGCGGTAAGAGCCGCGGTTTCGGTGCGTAGTACGCGAGGTCCAAGCAGCGTCTCTTCAAATTGGTATTGGTGTGTCATGTCTATTTCTTGTGCCGAAAGCCCACCTTCGGGACCAATTAATAGGCGCACTTTTGTTACAGGCGCTGGTAGCGTATTGATTGAGTAGGTTGCTCGTGGATGCAAATTGAGCTTCAAGCCGTCGTACTCTTCTTCACACCATTGCTCAAGTTGCATGATGGGACGAATTTCAGGCACTCGGTTACGACCACTTTGTTCACAAGCGGCAATGGCTATTTTTTGCCATTGAATCAGTTTCTTCTCAAACCGCTTTGGATCGAGTTTAACACCGCAACGTTCTGAAATCAGTGGAGTAATCGTGTTTACCCCTAACTCAACCGACTTTTGGATGGTGAATTCCATCTTGTCACCACGGGAAATGACTTGGCCTAAATGTAAATCAAGGGGAGACTCGACATCACGTTCGACCCGCTCTTGAGGTTTTACCAGCACATTCTTTTTGCTGACCTCTTCAATCACAGCTGGGAATTCAGCGCCACTACCATCAAATAACAACACTTCTTGCCTAGGTTTCATTCGCAGTACACGGCCTACGTGGCCAGCTGCATCTTCACTTAAAGGCAGAGTGTCTAGATGATGAATGATTTCAGGGTGATAAATTCGAGGGATGCGCATGGTTATTTGAATTTTCCTACAAATAGTTAATGACTAACATGGATGCTTTATATCGAAAAAACAAGGGCAAACCACCAAAGCCATGGGGATTTGCCCTTGTGCAATGGGGTCTAAGTTTAGTGCTTTTGGCAGGCTTTGACGACAAACGGGTTATGATTCCCTTGAACTTCGGCGATCCGCCTGTCACGTTCACACTCCCATCCATCTGCGGGATAGGTGTTATTCCATGCGTTCATCAGGTTTGTTTGCTGTTTTGAAAGGCGAAACCCGTATTTTTGGCTCATATACAGATAGGTTCTGGCAATCGAGCCACGCGCGCGATCCGGTGGCATGACTTTACGTTGTTTGAAGTTGACTTGCATGTCACAGCGACCGTAGGTCACACCATCAACGCCATTCCACTGGCTAAAATTATAGTTGGAACGATCGCCATTCACTTCTCCAATCGCTGGCGTTAGGTTATGGAGATCCGCTTCCATCAAGCGAAATGTTTGATCATGACGCGTGCAGTTTTTACGTCCTCCTTGTTGCCAACATTGACGCTGATGACCAAATTGCCAAGCTGGAACAACGTGCTCCCACTCAATTCGGCTTGCGCGTTTGGGCTGTTTTCTTACTTGATAGCCACAGTTAATCAGCTCTGGCTTGCCTTTTTTACCTTGCCACTCGATATCACAGCCACAATAGAAACTTACCGGATGGGTTTGATAGATTTTAACGGCTTGACGTTTGGCACTTGAGAATGAGGTTGGGTGTCCTGCCCAAACAGAAAAGGCCATCATTGCGATAACGCAAGCAGACCCGAGACGAACAATCGACATGATTTAAAAGTATTAGAAAAGTATGACAATGTGCATTCTATCATGCATTTTTAGAGTGAAATATTGTCATTGCTTTTCAAAACTTTGAAGCAGGCTGGCATTAAGTCAGTTGTTTACCCGTAAACGACAAAGTTTGTTGGCATTGCTGGCAACGGTATTGAGCTTGACCTTTGAGTATTTTGTTATGACGACGAATGGTTAAGGCATGTTGACGACAGCCACATTGATATTCAAACGTTTTGCCTTGTACTGACGTAACTGAAAATTGATGGGTGGTGTTGGCCGAAACGCCAAAGACTTGCTCCATGACCATCTGCCATTCTTTACCGTGTGGGCGTACGCGACCAAATAACTGCCAAGTGAGTAAATGTGCGGTTTCATGAGGTACTACTTCGTCGATAAACGCCTGCGGATTTTCAGCAAACAACGTTGGGTTGAGGCGAATTTCGTTGAGCTGAAGTAGTGCTTTACCTGCGCTTCTTCCTCTCAATTTGTAGTTCAGTTTAGGTAAGGAAAAGTCACGTTTAAAGTATTCACTCGCTTGGGTAATACAGTGTTGCATGCGCGCGACAGCGCGATAGTGAAGCTCAAAGTTATCCATCAAATCTCTCAAATAGAAAAAAACTCGGCGCGAAGCCGAGTAATACATCATACCAGTTGGAGATAGATGTTAGGAGTCATCATGGAGTATGTTTTTTCTTTATTGTTTCTTGGTAGGCGTGCCAAGTTCCGTAACCGAGTAGCGGCATTGTCACTAACATTCCTATGCCGTAAGTTGCAAAGCCGATCAATAATCCGCCAGCGATCAGTGCTGCCCAAACGATCATTGCCGGGATATTGGATTTAACTGCGTTGAAGCTGGTGAATACGGCGGTCATCATGTCGACTCGGCGTTCCATCATAAGAGGGATAGAAAAAGCGGAGATACTAAAGACAATGGCAGCCAGCACTAGACCGACTAAACTACCAATCACTAAAAATGGTAGAAATTCGGTGAGCGGCGCGCCTTGTACCGAAGGGTAGAGTGCGTGAAGCAGCGCAGCAATGCGCATCCAAAAAATCATCGCGACGGCGAGCAGAACCGCAAACGCCCATTGGGAGGTTGAATTGCGTCCAATAGCTCGCATTGAGTGCATTAGCTTGGCTGAGTGGCCTTTTTCTCGCTCCCAGCTCGCATCGTACAAGCCTAGCGCTAAAAATGGCCCAATCAACATATAAACAACCAAACTGGGCATCACCACTAAGTGAGTGCCTTGCCATTGGATAAGTAGCACAATACCGATGGCTGCTCCCATAAAACACAGGCCATAAAAAGCACTAATCAGTGGCATTCGAATTAAGTCATTGAGGGCAAGGCTAAGCCAGTGAAAGGGCGCGCTAACAGCCAGTGTATTGCAGGGGATGGTACGAGCGTATTCGGAGTCGGGCACCGGTTTGCTCGGCATATTTGATGGGTTAACAGTACGAGGCATAACTCCTCCTGAAACGAACAAAATGGAGAGTCAACGAAAGTTGGTATACAAACCAAGCGTAGACTCGCCAAGGTTGGCTAACGAAAGCACGGATTTAACGTTTATTTAACTATTGTCCGAGATCCCTAAAAATACAATGTGCATCAAGAGAAATTTCCTTTCTTCAACAAAAAAGCCTCGGCTTAAACCGAGGCTTTAAAATGTAACTGATTAAATCTACTTATTTAATTCCAGCGAAGTCACGTAGGATAGCGGCTTTATCCGTTTTCTCCCAAGGGAACTCTTCACGACCAAAGTGGCCGTATGCTGCTGTCTTCTTGTAAATAGGTTGTAACAAGTTAAGCATTTCTTGTAGGCCGTATGGGCGTAGGTCAAAGTGTTGACGAACCGCTTCAACGATGATGTCAGAAGCGACTTTTTCAGTTCCGAACGTTTCCACCATGATAGATGTTGGCTCTGCAACACCAATCGCGTATGAGAGTTGGATTTCACAGCGATCCGCAAGACCTGCCGCAACGATGTTTTTCGCTACGTAACGTGCTGCGTAAGCGGCACTACGGTCAACTTTGGATGGATCTTTACCTGAGAACGCGCCGCCACCATGACGAGCAGCGCCGCCGTAGGTATCAACGATGATTTTACGACCCGTCAAACCACAGTCACCCATTGGACCACCGATAACAAAACGACCCGTTGGGTTGATAAAGAATTTTGTCTCTTTATTTAGCCACTCTGATGGCAGCACTGGCTTGATGATCTCTTCCATGACCGCTTCGCGTAGGTCTGGCGTTGAGATTGAATCAGCGTGTTGGGTAGATAGTACGACTGCATCAATACCGACAATCTTACCTTGGTCGTATTGGAACGTAACCTGAGATTTCGCATCAGGACGAAGCCAAGGCAGTGTACCGTTTTTACGTACTTCTGCTTGCTTTTGAACAAGGCGGTGTGAGTACGTGATTGGCGCAGGCATCAGCACGTCGGTTTCATTACATGCATAACCAAACATGATGCCTTGGTCGCCCGCACCTTGTTCTTTAGGATCGGTTTTGTCAACGCCTTGGTTGATGTCAGGTGACTGCTTACCAATAGTGTTGAGTACGGCACAAGAGTCCGCATCAAAGCCCATGTCTGAATGAACATAACCGATTTCACGTACGGTTTTACGAGTTAACTCTTCGATGTCAACCCAAGCCGAGGTGGTGATTTCACCGCCGACCATTACCATGCCGGTTTTCACGTATGTTTCACATGCTACACGTGCTTTTGGATCTTGTTCGAGAATGGCATCAAGAACAGCATCAGAAATTTGGTCTGCGATTTTATCTGGATGACCTTCTGAAACAGACTCAGAAGTAAACAGGTGCTTAGCCATGAGAGCTCCACTATTGATTAAGTTGACGATACTCGTCGTTCGACCAATATCGCAATAGACAAAATTGTAGGCGTTTCTACATCTAGACGTCTATTCTAATTTTAAATACTCGAATTACAAGTTATTTTTTTGAACGAGAATAGTTAATCGATTGCATTTAAACCTGATGAAATACCGTTACATCTTAAATTAGCCTAGTTCAATAGCGTGATTTTGGTGATAAATCCTCGCCAAAAGGTTTGCACGCATATAGGGGCTTTGCGACAATGCTGGCAGTTTTTTCTTACTGTTTTTAAAGACACTCAGGAGCAGACATGTCTTCCAGCAATTCTCTTTCACGTCGTGAGTTAGCGAACGCGATTCGTGCCCTCGCAATGGATGGCGTTCAAAAAGCAAATTCAGGTCACCCAGGTGCCCCGATGGGGATGGCGGATATCGCCGAAGTACTTTGGCGTTCACACCTAAACCACAACCCATCGAACCCAAACTGGGCAGACCGTGACCGCTTCGTGCTGTCTAACGGTCACGGCTCAATGCTGATCTACTCTCTGCTTCATCTTTCTGGCTACGACTTGCCAATCGAAGAACTAAAGAACTTCCGTCAGCTGCATTCAAAAACACCAGGTCACCCTGAATATGGTTATGCGCCGGGTATTGAAACGACCACCGGTCCACTTGGCCAAGGTATTAGCAATGCGGTTGGTATGGCACTGGCTGAAAAAGCATTAGCCGCGCAGTTTAACAAAGAAGGTCACGATATCGTTGACCACTATACTTACGCGTTCCTTGGTGATGGCTGTTTGATGGAAGGCATTTCTCATGAAGCAAGCTCACTAGCAGGCACGCTTGGCCTTGGCAAATTAATTGCGTTCTGGGATGACAACGGCATTTCTATCGATGGCCACGTTGAAGGCTGGTTCTCTGACGATACTCCAAAACGTTTTGAATCGTACGGCTGGCATGTGATCCCTGCGGTTGATGGCCACGATCCTGAAGCGATTAATGCCGCCATTGAAGTCGCGAAAGCGGAAACGGCTCGCCCAACGCTGATTTGTACTAAAACCATTATCGGTTTTGGCTCACCAAACAAATCGGGCTCACATGACTGTCACGGC
>NZ_JBHMEP010000145.1:0-504 GCF_042428525.1 Vibrio olivae | reverse complement strand
CGGGACAACTGGATAGGGAAAAGAGCAACAGAAGCGGCCAACAGCATAGCCAGAGAACGGAACCTTGTCCAATCCAAGGATATAGGCAAGGCCAACAAAGCAGAGATAAAACAGGCCATGGACGATGTTCTTACACGGATGCAGGGGTTTGATCTTGGGGTATTCAGCCGGGAACTCGGAAAACTGGGTTTCAAGGTAAGGGAAGCTCGGGCAAGTACAGGCAAACTCAACGGCTACTATGTGGAAGCCCGGAGCGGAACGGAATACAAGGCAAGCGAGATAGGGAAAGGCTATACGCTTGCCCACATCGAAAAGACACAGAAAAACTTAAAGTATAACTCAATCAGCAGGAATTATGGAAACACCCTCAAACCCAAAGACGGAGGATTACACCTATAAGCAGGGACAGTACAGCCCCCGAAAGAGAAAGGACACCACGCCCAAAGTAAATCCGCAACTTGCGGTAGAGCTGGTGTTTCAAGAGTTGAAGCGCGTAGAATCCTA
>NZ_JBHMEP010000136.1:0-514 GCF_042428525.1 Vibrio olivae | reverse complement strand
GGTTGATGAAGTCGGACATGTTCAGGAAGGGGCCCCTCTTCTTGACTTCCTTGACCATGTTGTCGGCAAGTGCGCGGATTTGCGTGTCGCTGAGCGTGCGCAGGTCGGACCAGGCCATGGCGTCCCCGTCCGGGATGCCGTTGGTGATGCCAATGGAGCCGTAGTCGTCCACGTGGGACTTGTTGCTGCTGGCCACCCCGAAGCGGGAGAAATTGGCCTGGTTGCTGCTCAGCACGGAGGGCCTGCCGTTGGAAGAGTAGAGGAGCTTGCGGTTCTTGAGGCCCATGAGCATGGCCTCCCAGGCTCTCCGGGAGGTGGAGTTGACGTTGAAGCCTCCGGCGATGGGCAGGTACTTGGCGGAGAGCTTGTAGCCCTCGTCGGTTTTGGCCAGTTCGTCGATGACCGCTTCGGCGGGCTTGCCCTGGAGGTCCGGGGAGAGGCGCCTGTTGGCAATGCCTGCGGCCTTGTTGGAGGAAGTGTCCGTGGAGAATGCTTCCTTGAGCACGGACTTGAG
>NZ_JBHMEP010000007.1:0-214982 GCF_042428525.1 Vibrio olivae | reverse complement strand
GGCCACATCAATATAATGGTGGGCTGACACCTAATGAGTCTGAACGACTGTATTGGGAAAACTCTAAAACCGTGGCCAATTTTAGTTGACCACTACAGCTATCGACTTTGCTTCCGAAGTTTTGTCTGTAGTTTACAGAGAATAATGTAGGTGTTTTACATAAGGGGACTGACGTACAAAACTTTGTTTTCAACCGTTTAGACTACCTATTGTGGAAGCGTCTATCAGACAATGAGTCATTTGATGGTATAAGTAAAAAAGAACTTGGAAAACACTTTGAGGAATTCCAATTTTCATTCCGAACCTCTGTTGAACATTACTTTCCACAAACCGATCCATCGGGCGCAAGTAAGATGGAAGACGTTGATCGCTTCGGCAATCTTTGTCTTATTTCGCCAAGCAGTAACTCAAGGCTTAGTAATTACTCTCCGAAAGATAAGAAGACGTTCTATCAAGAGAACAATCGTGCAGAGAGCTTAAAGCAAGCAATTATGATGAGCTACTATAAGTGGGGTCCTGATGGAGTAGGGCGAGAAAATATCCTTAACCATGAAACTAATATGATCAAGACTCTGTGTAATCAGTAGTGTAAGTTGTAAGAGCTAATCTTGAATAAATAAAGTTAAGCGGACTTCGTAACTCTGACTCGGTTCCGCTTCCATATAAGTTAATTCAATGTTTTACTTGTACTAAATGAAAAAAGATAACTCGAATTGCTCTTATTCCGTGCTGGCAACTAGGAAGGAATCCTTCGTAGTTGCTTAAATCACCTTTGCCCCATTGTGTGTTTGAGCAAGTTGGGAAAGATGGAGGCTAATGGTCTTTTCCCATACTTGTCTTCATGTCTTGAGTTTTTCTGCGGAATTAGGGAGCATTCAGTCGTCGGATTAAAAAAGCATTACAAGCGACAATTAACTGGTATAGTCTGGTAGGTTATACCAAAAACAACTCTCGCAATCAGGATCTGTGCAGTTCAATATATGTTCGCGTCGTTCTTCTTCATATCTAGCGTTGTATTCCTCTACTTGATTGGCTTCATATTCTTTGATTTCTTTGGTGACAACTCTATAGCGAGTCTCGTACAAAAGTTCGCCGCCAACTTGCTCCCCTTCAGACGAGTAACCTACCGCTGTAGACTCTTCATGCTCGTATGACTCTACTGAAGTCTGTACGCAATCTACAACAGCAACCTGCTTTGCTTTTCGCATTGCTTCAGGGAACGTCTTCGATGATAGGCTCGTGAAGCCGTAACGCGTTTGAAGTTCGTGGACTCCCATACTTAGAATTTCAGGTTTCTTCACCGCAGTACCTCTTTCTCAACTCCATTTAGTGATTGGTAATATTGACATTCCTGACCCTATTCTTTAACTGTTTATGCCCTAATCAAGTAAGTTATCATAATCAGTAAATTGATTCTCATTTTTAATGTTTGAATTACAATACAGTTATAAGTGATTAATTCGTTGGAGAATACCAGTTTGAATCAATATTTAACTTCATTGCTCAATGCTATAGCTATCGATATAGAACACTTACAGCGTGAGTTCCTGAGCAGTAGCGAACTAGATTACCTCAACAGAACATTAAAATCGGGTAAAGATTTAGAACTTGATTTTCTTACTAGCGAGCATGGCGATAATTTGGAGTGTTTACTGCATTTCTTTACATGCCATAAAGACATAATTATTGAGATTATGCATGGAAATGCTCAAGACGAAATGTTTACTGAACTGTACACTTCAGATGTAATTTCAGGTGGTTATGATTGTTTTCGCTTTGATCTATCTAAATTCCCACAAACCTATACTCCGACTAATCAAGTCATTACATTATACAGAATAGGTAGGGAGACAGAATGTGTGGATGACCTAGGGTGTTCATGGGCAAAAAGCATTGAAGGTCTGAACGCTTATTGTGATGCATCGGGCATATCCAAAGCTATGCTTGAATCCAGACCAATCTTCGTTGCGACTATAGATGACTGCCAAGTGTTATTTCAAGGTAAAAGTATTGAAGATGAATTGGTACTAAAACACGATTTCACGCACCGTAGTTTAGATGGCGTTAGCGATTCATTGCGAAACAAAATTGGCAGATAACGCAGGAAAAACCTAACGTGTTTATGCCCAAATCTGAGCTAGCTCAAACGCCATTGAGGTAAGCTATTACACCTTGGTGTTGACAAATTACAAGTCTTGCCAGTTTTGAAATTTCATACGACCTGTGAGGCTTTTGTTACCAGCACAAGTAGCTTGGTTCTAATCCCGACACATGCGTTGACGGTACCTCAAGAAAGTCGTCAATGCCATCAGAGGCTTCCAGATCAGGATTAGCATTTAACAACCCAGCTATGGAACAAAAGCAAGTTGTGGAGGCTACTGTAAGGCCATTGACACACTTATTATCCACCTGATACCTTACAGGCTAGGTTTGACGCCACCTAGACCTGACTCGTGGTCAAGGCGCTTTCTACTTAACTAATGAATCAGTGCTCATTGGGAATAGTGCGTGAGAGTCACATTGCATGTCTTTAGCCCAATAAACGAGGATTGATGTATGTCTAAAAAAACAAGTATCCAGTTTACCCTTCACAGCTTAAACAGCTTAAAGAATCAGCTAAACAGTTCGCAGTTCTGATTTCTGATGAATCAGAAACTTCTCTAATTTCAGCTTTCAAGAGAAATGATTGGCTTTCTCACGCTTTAGGCCATAAAGGCCATAGTGACCTCACCTTTTCGCAAAGTCTTGTCATGCCTCCGATACTGCTGAAGAGCTATATTTGTTCTGTGATGATGATCAACTTCAAACTGCGATTATTGACATTTTTTCTTCAAAGCTTCCTGATGTACCTAGAGAGGTTATCGAAAGTGCAGCATTTCAAATGAAAATGGATGAGTATTTCAGAATGTTAAATACCCCGCATACAGAAGAAGAAAGCGAAGCTCTATCAAAACTTGGTGGTTACAGTATGGACGATACGTACTATGGATAGGCTTAGAGGGGATGGAGACGTCCCCTCTTTTCAATTAATCGGTGTATAGTATTACTCAGGGACAAAAGCGCCATAGAACACCCGCTCTAAAATTCGCTCATCGCCCGTTAATGGCTGTACCTGTAGTGTGGTACAGCGATGCTAGAAGGGAGGTGCGTCCATCACATCAAAGCCACCATCATACACACCAAAGCCTACCTTCTAAAGGTAGTTCGGAAACATAAAGCAGTTTGGATTTAAAGAAATCTCTGTTTTAATCCATCGTTACTGAATTCTAAGAAGGAGCCTAAAGTGGAGGAATTTGTTCGGTATATTGATAAGCTAAACTCTGAAGACAGAATGAACTTGTTTCATGTAGTAAATGCCAGCCTTGGTAAAAAAGAGTGTGAGCTAACTCTATCTATCAAATCGCCAGAACCAGAGTTATCTAGCGATTGGTTGATTTCGTGCAGGGACTGCTTGAAGGTGAACATAGATAGAACGAAGCTGCCAGCCCATGAGATCACAATCAAATATGGGATAATACTAATCGGAAGCTCTTATATAACAGGCTCTTGTTTTAAAGCTGTAAAGCTACACACATCCCACATGTGATTGGTCAGCTCTCACACCGCTTGCAATGAGAGAAAATACTCGGATAACCCTATCCGAAACTGTCGAGTCGAATTCGCCGCATTTTTGTAAATACTGCCTTTAGCGTCCAACTCCATAGCAATGCACTTTTTCCAGTAAGTTAGTTCCAGTTATTTAGTTAGCTGAAGCAGATTTGTATTGGTCGTTAAGCTCTTTCATTATCTCTGTGTCACCGCTTCTGTCAGGGTGATACGCAAGAGATAAGCTATTGTATGCTTTTTTGAGTTGTTCTTCTGTCTTGAATGGAGTGAAGAAGTTGAAACCTTTGCTTGGTTCAGTAACCGTAACAGTTGTAGTAGGTCTATCCTTTAGCTCTTGCTTCAGGTCTACGACACTCGGTGATTTAGTCCACTCGGGGACAAAAGCGAGTTAGAACTACTAACTTAGAATGTGAAACATCTTAGACGATATAGCAGCACTTGAACCAGTGCCGCTAACAAAACAAGCGTAAGCTGAGACTACGCCAGAAACGTTATCCCCATCTACGCTCTGCAACAGTGGCTAAATCATATTCTGATTCATTATCTAAAAACCTCAATCTGCCAAAGTCTTTACACAATGTATCTATAAAAACACCACTTTCTAACACAGTCTCTAGAGGCACAGGAACTATTTTATCGTTGGGAACATTACTTAGGGCCAACTTATAACGTTCATAAGAATGACGTTCCTCGTCGCTCAAAGATGACTTCGATTTATGCTCAAAAACTCGGCCATACAGCCAGAATTTGATATTGCCGAGAGAAAACTCGATAAGTGGTTCTCCGAAGCTTGTTCCATCTTTTCTATCATCAGCCTTAAGCATCGAATGAACCGTTAGTACCAAAGCTACACTGTACGATTTACCAGTCACCTCAATTTCGGGATATCCAATCTCACATTTATGATCAGTATCAGATAATTCATACAACTTGTCTTTTCTAATTCTTGCGGCATCGATGCTTTCTTCCCGCAAATAAGGGTGAGAATGAGCGGTTCCTATATATTGATACTGGTCTCCGAACACTTTCGCGATGTCTTTTTTAATCAAAAGAGATTCAGAGCTAAATTCAACTGAAGAGCGCTTTCGCTTTGCAGACGTCTCTACAGAGACATGATTTATCGTACATTTAAATGGATGTGTTTTGTTCACGTACCCCCAAAGGTGAGCGGCGGTTTCTACAGAAATACTCTTGCTGCCCTGATGTTTTACAGCATAAGCTTCTAAACCAGCCATGATTAGCTCAAATATCGCACTTTTGCTGACTGAAATTGTCGCGGTCATTTTTTCTTTGTTCCTTTTATTGACAATTATTTGCTTAATTTTGATTAGAGATAAGACACACAAGAGTTATTGGGCGAACTCGACATGTTCTTTCAGTTTGTTTTTATAGCGCTCATAAAGCGAATCCCATACATCTTCACTTACCATGTCTAGTGGTACGTATTCTTCAAAAATGACACCACTCTCATCAGGGTAGGCAAGCTCGGTATACGCATAACGTGGGCCATCTGCATAAAGCGCTTCCCAACATTCGATGCATTCATCTTTAAACCATTCTTTTTTGATTGGCGCAGGGGTGTTATTCAGAAGATGAATTAAGTTCTTAGAATCAAAGAAACTATGCTCTTCACTTTTGACATTAAACAGGTAGCTAGAAAATAAATCGATGGCTCTTCCGTCCCATAATCTGTAGCGGTGGTAGTGAGACGTATAACGCTCCTTTACTCGATCGAGAAGGTGACGTTCACATAAAGCTCTTAAGTCGTTGTTCCTCAATGTTGGGACTTCTGGAATTGGTTCAACGTCATAAAAGCGTCTATGGCCAAACAAGTAGCGTTGAGTCAGCTTTGCGGCGATGGAATCAACGGAACCTTTAAGTGCAATGTCATTGCATGGCAGTTTTTGGGAAGAGTCTGCAATTTTGTTGGCCAGCGCCTTAACAATGTCTGTAGTGGTTGATTTGACTTTCTCAACCAATTTTATACTTAAATAGCCTTGAGCTGAGATTTTTAAAATTCCCTTTTGTGCAGGAATATAACGTGGAGAGGAAAGCGTGAGTGCTGTTGCGGTGTCTAGTGATTTAAAGGTCGCTTGCTGGTCTAAGTCAACTTTTAGGTAATCACAGAACACTGCCAACTGCTCTTTAAAGTCGTTCAGTAGCTCAAGTCTTTCGTTTTCTAGTTCTTGAAGCTCTTCTTTCGAAGCATCTTGATAATCCATAACTGACATATTATTCTCCTCATAATGCATTCAGTCGCATCAATATATACTCCCTTCAAAGAAAAATCTGATGATTTTGACGGAAACTCAAGTCGTTAGAGTGAACATGGCGTTGTTGCCTAAATCAGTTGAACCTTTTTGGAGTTCTGCGATCTTATCCCTTGTGATGGTTAGAGCGGTGATGACATAGGGGGGTTATCATTGACTTCCACTTTAGTGGGGGGATTGGTTCGGTCAGAATACATCAAGTAATGAATAGAAGGTTATTTAGAGCATCGACTCTAACTCACTTTTGTCCAGTTGTGAGCTACGATACCAGCAGGTTGATTTGTACGATCTAGCCATAACTTTTCAGAGTTAATATGACGATCAGATGTCTAATTGTATTCCCATGCATGGGAATGGGGTAGCTTGCTTAAAATAAGCGGCACTTTATTTCGTTGAACATGCTGATTTTGTTGATTCTCATGAGTGGGAATGGCTTTATTCACCATTTCTCTTCGATCCCACTGTAGGCTTTCAGTTCGATACTTTCTCCTTTCGGCACTATATGCATTTCCAGATTTAGCGATGATAAGATGCGAAATAGCGTCTGAATCCTGGTGGTCTCTGGATTAATCTCAAACTTGGAAATAGTGTCTTGTTTTAGACCCACGGGGTCGGCAGCCTTAGCTTGCGACAGGTTCTTGTGTTTTCTTTCGTCACGCAGATGTATTGCTAACTGCCTAGATGATGTTATCAACATAACAATTCCTCGTATCTACCCACGATAGAGGGTAGTTTGTGCTTTACCCGCAGTCAAGGGTAAAAAGGAAAAACAGCCCCATCGGGGCTGTTGGTTCTATTCTACTTTTTGTTTGAGTTCTTCGATTTTTCTTCTTATTGCTACTGCTTTTGTATCAGTTTTTGATGAGTCACGGTCACGAAGCTTTAGAGGGGTTAGCTTAGAAAAGACTTTAACGAATCTCATAAGGCTAGCTTTGTCTTCAAGGTTAAACTTACGCTTACTGCGCATATGCTCAACAGATTCTTTATCATCTTCTTTAAAGAGAAACTCGTTATAGTAAGTATCAGGCATTCTTGCAGCTCTGAGTCTGTTTTTCACTCGGTACAAAGCCTGATGGATTTCTTGTGCTTCAAGAACATCAATCTCATCTTCACCCTCTAGCTCGTCAAAAGCATCTGATGCTTGATGTATCAATGCAGCAATCTTGCAGACTTGCTCTTCTTTTGAATTAATAACAACGCTTTGCTTTTCATGCAGTTCTTCTTTTCTGTACTTCTTGTATAGCGCATTTGCGGGTTTGAAGTGAGACATAATTTCTTCAAAGTTGTGCTCAGTGATTTCGTACTTTCCAGATTTCGCTTCTTCAGTGCCATATTTGGCAATGAGGTGTTTTATAGAACGCGGAGAGGAGGGGGCAGTGATCGGTAGCTTTATTAATGTTATATGTGTTGCGTTGCCGCTACCATTTATTAACTCAGGATCTCGGACAATAATGTAAAGTATCTTGCCGCTTTTGTTTTTTTGAAATCGCGGTAGGGGAGATTTCTTTTGTTTTGGTGTTACTGTAACGTTATCAGTTAATTCATTGTTTATTTTTTTAAAAATACTCATATTATTATCTTCTTATTATTATTTTTATATTTTAATTATAACATTTAAATTTATAATATAAACTATAATGTTATTGTTTGTATTAAATTCTTCAGTTGGTTTTTTTATTTTTAAATGATGGTGGGTTTTTCTATTTATATTACAAAAATAAAAATATAGCTTCAGCCCTCTTTTTTAAATTAATATGTATTTTCAGCGATATCTTTTGGTTTCTTCTTGATGTTGCGTCTTCTGTTCTGCTTTTTGTTGTCAGCAAAGATACCTTCGTTTTTATATGTTTTTTCTATTTGTTCAATGGCTTGGTTAATTGCCAGGTCTTGATCTTCATGCGCCGCGACAGGGGTTATTTTCAATTCCCAATGATTTTTTTTGTTCAGTTCGAAGAGGATTAGAAGCAGATGATAGAAGAATTTACTTAGCGTCTTAGATGCTGAGTATATGCCTTTTTCTTGTTCGTAAATTGCGTGAACGAAAGCTTTGTCGCGTTTGTTGATGCGCTTGCCGTGATATAACCAGAAAGCGATAGCATCCTCTACCTCTCTTTGATACTGCTTTCTGCATGAGATAATGAAGCAGTTAAGCATGTGCTTATCCCATTCTTCGGCTTGCTTCTTTACCTTATCAGCATGTGCTTCAGCGTCTTTTCTTACTGTTTCAAATCTTTGCTCTGCAAAATCTTTTTGCGATTCAAACATTTCTCTAAGGTCATAATTTTCAATTTGTGACTCATCATAACTACTTATAATGTTTGCATCACTTGTTAGAATTCCTGATTTTATCAAGCCGCCTAGCGTAAACTTGTTCCCGCTTCTAAGCTTTGATGCAGGTATGATGAAGTCATTGTATTTGTAAACAAGACCGATGAATTTTTCGTTGTTTCTGTCTTCTTTAAGTATTATCTCAACGCCGTTCCGTAGCAGTGCTATTTGATAAAGATCCAAGCTCGCTTTACTAGTGTGCTCATCGTTTACACCTAGTTTCGTTAGATTATTTGCCCTGGCTTGCACTAGCATCGGTAGCTCTTTAATGCTTGATTCAACTAAGCGTCTCATCATCAACTTCACTGAGTGAGAGTACATGTCAGAAGTGACTGCTTCACCTTTTGCTAGTACTGATGCTGAGTTTTCTAGCTGCCTTAATCCGTACTCTTTTTCTTGTTCGCGCATGATTTCTTGTGCAGCTTCAACAGACATCCAGTTGCTGATGGCTTTGTTTGTTTCCAAGTCTTGTGTTGATACTGTTATGTGTACGTGCTGAGAATCAGTATCTTCGTGTCTAAATGCGATGTAGCGTGCGTTTTTGTAACCCAGGCGGTTCATTGTCTTTCTAACTGTTTTACGCCATTGCTTGTCTGTAAGTCGCTCTCTTTCGTCTATAGAGATGACGAAGTGGCGAAAAGGGTGTTTGACGTGGGGATTATGTTTGTAGCTGCTTTGTAGTTCAGTTATAGCATCGTGCCAGTCCGCACCTGTAGCCAGTTCGCCCATCTCAACAGGGATAGAGTCTATTTCGTTAGCGCAGATGAAAAAGGAATGTCCTTCACTTGCTTGAGCGTGTTTTGTTTTACCTGCGCCATATTTCACCAGGTTGTCGGCGTCTTTTTGTTTAGCGCCATATTCGACAAGATTCTGTGCGTCCCTAGCTGTCTGTTGACTTCTTGTGCATTCTAATTCTGTAAATATCATTTTATTGTCTCTTTATTATTATTGTGAGTGAGAAAGTAATAAGAAAGGGTAGATAAACCCGCCTTAAAAATAAGGCGAGAATTCAGGCTTTATAATTCAGCTTCTTCTAGTATCTTTTGTTTGCATATCTCATCTAACTGACGCGAAGATAAGTATTTTAAAGCTAGTACCTTGGCTGTTGCTGATGAGTGAGAATCTATGGCTAGCTTGCGTGTAGCATCAACGCTCTTCTTAAGCTCTTTAATGCATTTACTTAGTTTAGCTAATTTAGCGCTGTCAGCATCTTCAATGTCTTCTGCAAGCACCTGCAATGCTTTTGATAGCTCTTTAGTTTCTTTAAAGTACTGTAAATACGCTTCGTCATTGCTCGGGCGCGGCTCGATTTGGTTTGAGATAATGTCCCTCAGAAAAGCAGCATCAGAGCGGTAGTTGTAACTATTTTTGCACGCTGTAAAGCGTCTTTTGGTTTCTTTAGTTACATGTGTTTTTATTGCTACATTATATAAGTCTTCAGTTTCTTTACGCTCTTCTTTGAAGCCGTTTTCGACTGCATTCAGGATGTTATGCGAGTCAGCAACAGCATTTTCGTCATAGTTATCTGGATTATTTTTAACGTAAATACTTTTTACTATGAAGTTGCAAAAATGCGCATGAGAACTAAATGTAATTTTTGATGTGTTTGAAAATTGCGGAAGTAAAGATAGTACAATAAATTGTAACTCTTCTAGGCTGTAATCTGTCTGCTCGATAAGCGCTCTTAGTTTATCTATATTTTCTCTTTTTGTGTTAACTACTACTTCTCTTATTATTTTATTTAAGTCTTCTTTTTCTGAAATCTTCATTTTATTATTTCTTTTTTTATTATCTAGAAAGCAACAGCGTGCGACTTAGCGATAACTGCGAAGCATGTTAGCGCAACCGACTAGCAGGAGGCTAAAGCTACAAACGACCAAATTGGAACAAATTGGGAAGAGCAGTATCCGCTTGTTAATTTCTTTTTTCTTATATTATAACCATAAATACTATGAAATTATAATTTATTTTTATTCTTTACTTTATATAACCAGGTTTAATTTGTTGGTTGTTTTAAAAGCTATCGCACTAATAAATATAAATATTTAGATTATTTAAAATGATAAAAGGTGATTTGTTTTAAATTTTAAAATAACAAAGTAAATGCTATTTATATTTTTCATGCACTATTTATTATGCTATTTATTTTTTGTAAATTAAATTACCTTTCTTATGGGTGTCTATATTTTATGGTTTAACTTTTGGTTGAATGTAGGTATAAAAACCATAATTTTTAATGTTACCTTGATAAGATAATAATAAGTTTATTAACCGAGGGCTAATATGTTATTGGTTTGTTTATATGTTAAATCGTCTGTGTTGTTGGAGTTCTTTTCCTTATTGTAAACTTTTCTCGTTTAGACACATACATAGAAGAATCAGCCAGTTCAATCATATCCTGACTGGTTTTAGTTGGGTTATCAGAGTGCTTGTCGTATAAATAATATCCTGTTGAAACTGTAACTTTGATTTTTTGTGCATTGAAGCTCAGTGGGTTGGTTTGTTTAAGTAATTCATCTAGTGCCAAGCACCATTCATGTACTTGACTTTCTGTGTAATTTGGTAAGATCGCAATAAATTCGTCTCCTCCTAGACGGGATATGCAGTGTGCAGGCTTTTCTAATAATTTTAAAGTTGAACCAAAGAGTTTCAACGCCTCATCACCTAAGATATGACCACCATAATCATTGATTAATTTTAAATTATCCATATCCATAAATACTACAGCTATAGTATGAATCTCATTGTTTTTCAAAGACGAATCTATAGCGTTCAGGGCAGCTTCACGGCTCTTAAGCTTTGTTAGATAATCATGATTAAGTCGTGATTCAAGTTGCGTGATTTTTTGCATAAGTTCTTTGTTTTTTTGCTCTAAATGAAAAATCGTTTCTTGCAGCGTTTTCTCGTAGCGAGAGTTAACTCTGTCTTCGTGTCTCTCAATAGAATCAAATACCATCATTCACCCAACATCAGTTTTAACACAGGCGTTGAGAATACATAGTACTACGTCGTAATGTGTCGTATTTGTTTTGCTTATTATCCAACAGAAGTATCAATAACAGATTTTAATTTGCATAGAGAGCTGATCTAAACCTGAGCTATGTGGAGGTGATTCTTATTGTAATCCATATCGAGATATTGATTTGCGTTCATGTGACTTTTTCTGTCTTCGTTTGTTGACCATTACGCCTAATGATAGTTCAAGAGGTGAATTCGCTTGTGGTTTAATAACGTATTGATACGTGTTGAATACTGAAGAATAGACAGTTTATCTGCTTAGAAAGGGCGATATCTTTTAGGGGAACTTTATCAACCTTGAGCTTGTCATCTGCGGCCAGTACTTTGGGTGGAGAGCAATCTTCGGGGCTTCAGCATCTAGCAGTTTCTCAACCAGTAACTTTTTGAGTCTGGCATTTCTTCTTTTAGTGTTTTTAGATGAGCTTCAGAGGGCATCCAGTGCAGCGTATATAAACCATCCTAGATTCAAAGCTTGCCGCAAAGCGCTCGGGCTGAAATACCTTCTTTCGCTCCCTCTAAAATGGCAATGGTTTGCTTTTCATTGAGCGTTTTTTTTTGGATATATGCACATTGCTCGATATTAACTGAATTAGATTAAGGGGACCTAGCCAGGTTATATACGACACATTATGTCAGAAGTTGATGTACTCTTCATTTTGTTGAATTGCTAGGCGAAGTGACGAACTCATAGTTGCATAAAAAGAACAAAAAGCGTATTAATATTTAGAATTATAAATAAAAAAATCAATGTGTTGTATGAAATTTATCCGTTTCACGCGTAGTGTTCACGAACCTCACAATGAGTCGGATATCTTTTGAATCATCATATTCTATACAAGTTGGATCAGATGGCTAAGCGAGCAAGCACCCAAGAATCTTTAGTAATTGCGTTTGAAATTTTGAAACGTATTCCTAAATTTCATCAAACTACAGCAAAAGAACTACATGAACAACTGTGTCAAATAGGTTTAGTACGTGATTTGCGAAGTGTCCAACGGACGTTGGAGATGCTTTGCGAACATTTTGATATTGTGCGCGATGATCGTAGTAAGCCATATGGTTATCGGTGGGATAGAAACAGTGAAAGTCTGGCGTTACAAAACCTAACACCTCAAGAAGCGCTACTGTTGGCATTGTCCCAAGAGTATTTGACGCATCTTCTACCTGCTAACTTACTTTCGTCACTTGATGGGTTCTTCCAAGAAGCTAAATACCAACTTAATCCTAGCTTAATCAATAGTAAGGAGCGTCAGTGGTTAAAAAAGGTTGCTGTTGTTAGTGAAACTCAACCTTTACTTCCACCTAAAATTGACTCTTGTGTTTTTCAAGAAATTAGCAACGCGCTTTATCATAATCGTCTATTAAACATCGAGTACTATAATGCTCGACAAGAACATAAGTCAGGAATAGTGATGCCCTTGGGGTTAGCGCAACAAGGGCATAGACTTTACCTTGTTTGTCGTTTTGATGGATATGATAATGAGCGTAGTTTAGCCATTCATAGAATTACAAAAGCAGCTAGTTCGACGTTCACATTTGAGCGCCCCAAAACATTCAAGCTAAGTCAGTATGATGCTGATGGCAGGTTTCGTTTTGGTGAAGGGGAGAAGTGCTCTCTGTCGTTCTTTATCACAAAGGAAGCTGGTTTCCATCTTACCGAAACACCATTGTCAACAGATCAAACTATTACTGAGTCAGACAAACATTATAACGTGTTTGCGACAGTAGTTCGTTCTAAGCAACTCCAGCATTGGTTAGATGGCTTCAAAGAAAATATTTGGGATGTGAATTTGGCAAGCATTGAAAATTAACATGTTATCCCAGAGCCTAAGCCTTATAAAAACTGCGCAATAGCAGATGATTAGGTTTCGTTTTTAAAAACAACAATGTAAGAGTCGAAGCTTATCAATAGGCGGAATTGTTAAGTATTAGAAAAGAGAACAATATGTATACTAAACTAATATCTAAATGGAAAATTCCATCTGAATTGTCAGAAAAAGTCGGATTATTCGTGGAACCCAACAAAACATTTGACACTATTCTAGCGAGAGATGTGGAGCTGTTTAAAAAAGAAGCTAGTTCGTTTAGTCCTATACTTGAGCTACTAAATAGTTGCTATAGCACAGTTCAGAATGTCTTGTCAGCAGAACGTTGGGTCAGTTTAGATAATGAAATATATTTTGATAAGCGGGTAGTTGGCTTTTGGTTGATTAAGTCGCAGCCGAATTGCTTTAAAGATTATCACTCAGGAACAGAGTTAAGTTATGTCGAAGATGATATAAATAATATAATCCTTGATCCAGTTAATGAATGGTCAATTCCAAATTTAGCTGAACTAGACTCTTTGACTGAGTTAAGTAATGCTCCATTTAATACGTATAGTAAGCGACCTTTAAACTACCAGCATGCACTTTTTGATTACAATGATCTAGTGACTGGTTTTCATTTTGATAAAGAAAAAAGACATGATTGTTCCACTGGTAAAGCTTTACCATTTTTATCTTCAGATTTGAAAGAGATGTCAGATAGAGATCTGTTTATAGAAATTCTCCAGCGCGGTTTTAGGCTAGTAGAGCTAAAAAATAACGAAGATTATGAAACGCTATTAAAAATTTTCCATCTTGGGGATAAGAGCCTTTTCAACAAATATACAAATATTGCTGATGAAGTAATAGACAGAGCAGTAACACAGAAGGTAGTTAATTCGCTTCTTATTGAAGATACAATACGGGCCGATATTAGCCCTTACCATAAGAAAATCCTTGATGATACCGAGTTGGGTCATTGGTCATTGTGGCAAGATGAGCTAGATACTGATGCTTCTATTAACATCGATCTACCAACCAAACTCGTTGCACGAGATCCAAAGACAAGCATCAATGATGGTGTGGTATCAATTGACTTCGGTACAAAAAGCACAGTTGTTGTATATCAGAAAGATAACGTCAACATTCACCCGATGCGTATTGGTACTGGTGACCTTAGTAAAGAGATTGCTTCTCATCACTATGAAAACCCAACCATCATGGAGTTTATCAATCTAGAGTCATTTACGAGTGCCTATAATGCTAAAGCAAACAAACCTTATACTCGTTGGAAAGATCTAACAATATCTCACACTGCACAAAACTCAATGCAAGGTAGTGAGTCAAGCAAATTCAACACTTTCTTAGATGAAATTAAGCAGTGGGCGGGTGATAAAAACAGAAAACTTAAGATCGTAGGTCAGAATGGAAAGGTTATCGATTTACCTCCATTTCTTGAGTTAAAAGATGATGATTTCAACCCAATTGAAATCTATGCCTATTACTTAGGTTTGTATATTAACAACCTCAATAACGGTATCTTCATGAATTACATTCTCTCTTTCCCTGTTACGTATGAAATGCCAATCCGTGACAAGATTATCGAGAGTTTTGAAAAAGGTCTTAAGAAGTCGCTTCCTGCTGAACTTGGCGAAGGAACGATTAACCAGATCACTGTGACCAAAGGTGCAAGTGAACCTGCTGCTTATGCATTGACTGCTTTACAACAGTACGGTTTTGATCCAGAAGGTGATGAGCGTGTGTTCTATGGCGTATTTGATTTCGGTGGTGGCACGACAGACTTTGATTTTGGCATCTACAGCGAACCAACAGATCGCAAAGATAAAAGACGCTTTGACTACGTGATTGAACACTTTGGTGCGGGTGGTGACAAGTTCTTAGGAGGAGAAAACCTATTGGAGCTTCTTGCTTTTGAAGTATTTAAAAAGAGCAAGAACACTCTGTTTGAAAAAGGCATTCAGTTTGAAAAACATCCAGAAAGAGATGCGTTTGCAGGGAGTGAGCAGCTCCTCAGTAATTCTCAAGAAGCAAGAAGGAATACCAAGCAGCTTTGTATTGCTTTACGTCCATTCTGGGAAGAGCATGAGGACTTTTCATACGGTTCGTCTGGTAAGCTTTCGGTGACGTTGACAGACATTAATGGTGTCCAGCACGCTGCTATTGATCTAGACTTCGATGAAGAAGAGCTGAATAAAATCCTGTCGGATCGTATTGAACGAGGGGTTGAGAATTTCTTTGATGCGTTACGTTTGGCATTTAGCAACAGCCGTTTATCTCTAGCAGATATCAGTAGCGTAAAAATCTTCCTTGCTGGTAACTCTAGTCAGTCAAGCTTTGTAAATACTCTATTTGAAAAACATATAGCCTTGCAGCACCAAGAGATGGGGATGTCTGAAGGTGAAAGCCGTTTTGAGTTGTTTGCTCCTTTAGGGGCTGATAAGAATGATGTTGAAAAACCTACAGGTAAAACAGGCGTGGCGTTTGGTCTAATTGAGTCTCGAGACGGTGGAAGAATTAAAGTTGTAGACCATAACATTGCTGATGAAGATGTACGCTTCAAATACTACTTGGGTGAGAGCCGAAAGAAGAAGTTCAAACCGCTAATTGATAGAGAAGTGAAGTTTAACCAGTGGAATGACTTTATTGATGCCTACTATGACACGTTTGAAATCTTCTTTACCGATCAGCCAAGTGCAAGTACAGGTCAGGTTTCGATTGGTGATAGCAGTATTAAGAAGAAAGTGGTTAAGCTTGATATAACGGATGAGGATGCACTGGTTTACATTCGAGTCGTGTCGCCAACTGCAATTGAGTACGTTGTCGCAAATGAAGAAGATATTGCAAACGAGCAGTACCTAAATGAAATTCAACGTATTGAGCTATAAGGTAAGAAGATGATTGTTCCTCCAACCCTGATCCCAAGTATTATTACAACAATTACTAAAATTGCATCTAGCATTGGTCCCATGATTGCCAAGTATGCTCCGATGGTCATTGAGATTGTTGGTAAAAACTTGCCAAAAGTTGTCAATACAGTAGAGGCCATCAGCCTGGTGGCTGATGTATTTAAACCTAACGAAAGTGCTGACGAACTTGGCGCAAAGGCAATGGTAGCGGAAAAAACACCAGAAGATTTCGAACAGATTAATGATTACATCGATTATTTGCGAAATAATGTAGAAATTGATGAAGAAAACCTTAGCACTGATCCTGTTGATGTAATAACACGTCAAGCTGTTGGTGTTGCAATTGCCGTAAAAGGTATAGGACAAGCTTTGGAAGCAGATGTTTCGATTCCATTCTTAAACGCTATCAGTGAGCATGATATCGATCCTACAGTCGTCGTTGCCCTTGTGAAATCTTATGAATCAAGTGGTTTAAATTCAGATGATGTTCAAAAGTATTTAGGTGATTCTTTGAGTATTGAGGACACTCACCGACATAGTAATGTATTCGTTAATGCTTATCAGACTGCCAATCCGACGATGAGTGTGGAAGAAGCAGAAGACGCTGTAATGGATTTACGCTAAGGATTTATGATGTCAGACAAAGCGTTAGCAGAACTAATTCGAACAGCAGAGCATAAAGTTGAATCCAGAGAATACTTAGAGAAGCCAACCTGGCTTAATGACCATGACTTTACTTTATATCACATAAAAGAAGTCACCTTTGATGAAGACTCACCGAGAAAAGAAGCGTTTGAGAATGTATTGAGTTCACTTAGCATTGAAGGGGTTATATTCATCTATGTGCTATTAAGTGATGGTAAAAAGGTCAATTTCTTATTTGGTATAGCTAAGGATAAAAAATACAAAGGTGAATTAGTTCTTGATGTTGATGATATAGGCGAATCAATTCTAAAGCCCTCACTCGAAGGTAACTTTAGAGGTAGTGTTGTAAGGCGCCTAGATAAAGTAGAGCGTGTCGTGGTAAAAAGCACCATAGAGTCATATGCTCATATAGCAAAGTTAGACGGCGTACCGAGTGTTCATGAAGACAATGAACAATTCCAAGGCGTTGACCGCCTAGTTGACATTATGAATGGTAATAATTTCTGCTTGATGGTGATGGCAGATCCTCTATCTCTACGAGAAATCAATCAGATAGAGAGCCAGTTATATAGTATTTACAACAAGCTTTTGCCTCTATCGAAAAAAAGTGTTCAGGATGGAGATAGTTTTTCAACGACTCAAGGCACGTCGGAAGGGTCAACTGACACTACATCAACAGGGGAAAATGACGGAATTAGTATTACTAAGAATACAGGGAAATCAGTAACAATAACTACTGGAACAAGCAAAACTGGCAGTAGCGAGCAAACCTCACAAAGCGCTGCTGAAATTGACCATCATAAACATGAAAATGGTTCTGAAGCGAAAACTAAAGGGACTACGACTTCAAAATCAATTGCTAAAAATGTGGGTAGCAATACATCAAATCAAAAAGGCAGGTCATCAAGTGAGTCACGAGAGTATGGTGATAAATCAATACAAGAATGGCTTGCCTATATTGATGAGGTATTATTGAAACGCGTACAGGTTGGAAAAAATAAAGGTCTTTATTTATCGAATGTTTATCTTTTTTCTGACTCGGTAGCAAGTGTACTAAAACTTGGGAATACAGCTCGATCTATATTTTCTGGTGAGGACATAAATAAATCACCTTTAACGTTTAAGAGCGTAGCCAATCCAAATGAGCTAAATGCGGTAAAGAATTTCCAATTCCCCATGCTTAAAAGAAATTATAAGGATTCGCTTGATGGAAGTATTAGTAATGAACAGCAACTAGATTTACTTTTTTCTAGAAAGCCATTTAATCGTTATTTGTGTAACTGGTTATCGACTAATGAGCTGAGTGTCGTTGCAGGTTTGCCCCAAAAAGAGGTAGTCGGCTTAACACTAAAAGAAGAAGTCGAATTTGGTTTGAACGTGAGTTCAGAGATCGAAGAGGAGAACCAACTCTATCTAGGTAATCTAGTGAAAAGTGGTTTACACCAAAATATCGACGTCAATATAGACAAGAGAGATCTTGATAAGCACACCTTTATCGCTGGAGTTACGGGTAGTGGTAAGACAACGACTTGTCATCGTATACTTGAATCAGCAAAAATGCCATTCCTTGTAATCGAACCTGCAAAAACAGAGTATCGGGTATTAACCAAGAAGAACAAAGACATTCTTATTTTTACTCTTGGTAACGATAATGTTGCTCCCTTCAGGCTGAATCCTTTTGAGTTTCTCCCTCACGAAAACATTACTTCTCGTGTTGATATGATCAAAGCAAGTATCGAATCTGCTTTTGATATGGAAGCGGCAATACCTCAGTTAATAGAAGCTGCAATCTATAGATGCTACGAGAATAAAGGTTGGAATATTGCGACGTCTAAGAACAAGCGATTTGATGATCCGTTCGCACCAGGTGTTTATGCGTTCCCTACCTTGAGTGAACTGATGGCTATGACTGAACAAGTTGTGGTGGATCAGGGATTTGATGACAGGCTGAAACAAGATTATATCGGCTCAATTAAGGCTAGATTACAAGGTCTACTTATTGGTTCAAAAGGGCTAATGCTAGATACCCCTCGTTCTATCAACTTTAAAGATCTAGCGACTAAAAGTGTGATTTTAGAGCTTGAAGAGATCCGTAACCCAAGTGAAAAGTCATTAATTATGGGCTTTGTTCTCGCAAACCTAAATGAAGCAATTCGAGCTAATTATTATGAATATCAGAGTCAAGGTAAGAAGTTCCGTCACATAACACTCATCGAAGAGGCACACCGATTGCTATCTAAGTTTGAACCAGGTGATAGTCAGAATAAAAAGCAAGGTGTGGAAACGTTTGCTGATATGTTGGCAGAAGTTCGTAAATACGGTGAGTCACTCATTATCGTTGACCAAATTCCGAATAAACTCACACCAGAAGTGTTAAAGAATACCAATACAAAGATCATTCATAAGCTTTTCGCAAAAGATGACAAAGAAGCGGTAGGTAACACGATGGCTCTTTCTGATGAGCAGAAAGATTTTTTATCCAACCTTGAACCTGGCCGAGTGATTTTATCCAGTTCAGGCATGAGTAAACCGCTTCAAGTTCAGATCAAAGAACTTGCTAGTAAAACCAACGAAATAGACGTGTCTCCTAGTGACATTCGTCAACTTGCTCTTGCTTACTATGCTAAGAATTATAAGTCAGGTTTAATTCAGGGCTTAGAGCTATTAGATGAGCAGCCATCTAGAGATGACGTGGGTAAGTTTCTTCATGGTGAAATTGCAGACGCGTGGTATGACTCGTTAGGTAAAGAAAAAGATAAACGCAGACTTATTCAATGTTTGGATAAATTTGGATGGGAGTTTATGTATCAATATATTTCTTTATGTTGCTACAACCCAAGTAGTGCAAAAGATAAAGAGACCCGAGAAGCTACATTGTATGACTTCCTCTCATACTTAAATGAAGATAGCGAAACTCGTATTTCAATGCATCAGCGAGATGAATTCAGAAAAGACATCAAAGTGAGAGGTTAGGAATTATGGGGTTTTGGAGTAGCGTTAGCAGTTTTGTAAGTAGTGCTTGTAGTGTAATTGGTGGTGCTGTATCGAAAATAGGTTCAGAGATTGTCAAGGTTGCGACATCTATTACTAGCCTCGGGGTCAGCCTCGCTGAAAAAGTAGGAGAGGCGATAAAAAGCGTGGGTATTTCTCTAGGTATTATCCGTCCTGAAGAGAGTATGGAAGAACTTGGTGAGAAAGCGATGTTGAGTGAGAAGACACCCAATGACTTCGACTCAATAAGTGAATATATCGACCATTTAAGAAATGATGTGGTGATTGACAAAGAAAAACTCGACAGCCTTAGTGATGCTGAAAAATTAGCGAGATCATCTATTGGTGCTTCTATCACATTAGAAGGTATTAATGAAAAACTTAATACTGTTGTGAGTCCATCATTTATGGCAACAGTTGCCGCACAAGATTTAGAAGCGAAAAAAATTATTGGCATGATTAAGGCTTACAAAGAGAAAAACCTTAATACAGATGATTACAGCTTGTATTTAAAAGATGAGTTGAGCATTGATGAGAGCCATAAACACGGTAGCGCTCTAGTGGAGGCATATCAAAAGCTTGAGCCAGAATTGACTACTGAGCAAATCGAAGACAAGGTTATGGAGTTAAAATCTTAAATGTCTGATTTTATTATTCAGGCAAAGAAGAATCGAGTTAAAGCAAACCGAGTTATTGGCGGTGAGCTTGAATTAATTCTATTTGCTGGTGAAATGGCAGTTCCTCAAGAAAACTTCTGGGAGATTTTCAAGAAGAAGATTGAGTACGTTGATGGTGAAACCTTAGCTTTGGTGATTGTTTCGGACGATAACGACTTCCAGGTTGATTCTGATATAAGCATTGCAGAGAGCTTTGTTAGTTCTGTGAAAGAGATTAGTTGGTTAACAGAAGAGTTGAGCTTTTCAGGGGCTGTTATAACAAGTTATCCCCAAATTGAAACTCTAACTGCGTATACAGCATCTTATGTTTCGCTTGTAGCATCTGACATTGAAGCAGATGACATTGAAGCAGATGACTCAGTGGAGAGTGAGAAATTATCAGTTGGAACTAGCCTCCAAGCTTTTTATCGAAAAAAAACCAAAGAATACGGACGTAGGTAAGTGCTATGGATATTAATATTCAAGCCCTGTTAAAGGCTCTGGAAGACGAAACAGTGCGAGCAAAGGTACGTGAGATAGTTGTTGAAAAAAATGATTGCGTAGAGCCACCGTCAGAAAAAGAGCAAGTATCCAGGTTTGATGATTCTGAATTAGAGTGTGCGAAAGCGAGCCTACAAAAGGTTGAGAGTGAGAACGAAGATTTGAAGCAATTTATTGATAAGTTAAAGTCTTTGCTTTGTATGGAGAAAGAAGCTAAAGAAAAGGCTGGAGTTAGGGTTGGGCAACTTTCTGAACAAAATGGGGATAAGGATCTGTTGGTTGTGAAACTACAGGCTGATCTTAAACTACTAGCAGAGACGAAGAATCAGTTACAGAATGATGTGACCGAGTTAAACCAGAAGCTTGAGTATTACAGAAATAATTTCCGTGATGATCTACAAGTTCTTGAGTTATATAGCCGATTGTCAGAGCAAACACTTCAGTCTTTATCTGGAATCTTTAAAGATACAACAGTTCAAGGTTTGATTTCTTGTGGGATTCAAGAGAAAAATATTTCTAATCTATGGGATTATGCGAAGAGTGAAACAGTCAACGGAAATAATGGTGATATAGCTAATGTGATTTCGCTATTCAATCTGTTATTTAAGCGTTTTACCTTAGCTTATCCTATGTTCGCACTTCAAGAGGTTAGCTCTGGGGACTCGTTTGACACTCAGTGTCACATAAAACATAGCTCTAGCCACAACACAAGTGGCTCTATCACCCAGATCATGCTTCATGGTTACGTTAATACCAAAACAGGTAAAGTTATTAAACCATCTGTCGTGAAGTTGTAGCTTTAGCTGGATGTTCAGAAATAGAAAAGCGACATTCATAGAATGTCGCTTCGATCTATATTATTGCTCAGTAATAAAAGGATAAACAGGGTCACCCCATAGCTCACTACTACCATCCATCATAATCTTGATGATAACTGGTAGAACCTTTTCCAAGAGCACGGTGCAATCTCTTAATTGCTGTCTATTCGCAGAGCTGCTATAAGTCGCACCACCGTGAATTATTTGATTACGCAGCGTGTAAAGGCGTGAGAATACGATAGAAAGCACTGACGCTGTGTTGTTATGCCCAAGTGCTGTATTAGCTGCGACCTTAGCTTTACTGCGAGCTTCTTTCCATTCTTGTTCACTAATGCGTCCCGCATGGTAGCTCCAATAGCTTTCAAGAATAAACTCGTTATCGAGCAGTGCTCGTATTACACCTGAGTAGTTTTGCCAGACAATTTCAGCTAACAAGTTATCAGAATCTAGTTCAACAAGGCGACATAAAAACTCTTGGTACAAGCCACGCTCACCGTAGTTTGCTTTTTGTTCAAAATCTTGAGCGTAAGCAGAGTTGAAAGCTATCCAAAGGAAAGTAAATGTAGAATCATCATCTTCACATGCTTCCGCTTTCTTTAGCCAACTTAGAGAGCGATGCACACGAGTAGAAAGTGATTGCGAATAGCTATTTCGCTCACGACGGTGACGTTCTTTTAACGTATTAAAAGTAAGCATTTGTTCCTCTTAATTTTTTGTTTTTATTTTTCTCGAAGGCCAAAATCAGAAATTTAATCAAATTGCGTAAATCCAATTGGATTGGTAAAAACTGAGCTTAACAAGATTTTTTACTGACTTAAGCACTCTGCTCAATGATAACTTACAAATAGAATATATAGCTTGGTTAAGTTCAAAAAGTTAATTGTTTTGAACTCTATCTCTTGAATTTACAGAGTAGAGGTGGATCTCCTATTTATTAATAGGTCGTTAATTGCACAATTGTAAATAAATACATGTGACAAGGTAACATATCAAAAGAGTAGTTTTAATAACTGGTAAGTAAATTAGGGCGATACTTATAGTAAAATTTGGTAGATAGTCGTATGCTATTTTAACTGTAGTGTTGCTTGGTATTATAGAGAAAGCCGAGGCTTACTCGGCTTTCTACATTTCTAATTATAAATGAGCGAATTTATATGTTCTATAACCGCCAATCAAGTTACGAGCTTTAAAGCCTGAGTTCACTAATTGACGGTACGCGACGTTACCACGTAACCCAACTTGGCAATAAATCACGATTTCTTTGTCTTTTGGAAGTTCGTCCATACGATGACGTAATTGGTCGACAGGAATGTTGATTGCATCTTTAATAAAACCAACGTTTTCAAGTTCACCTGGGTTACGTACATCAAGTAGCACCTGGTCTTCGGTTAAGGAATCCATTTCATCATAGTGAATTGCTGTCGCATCCCCTTTGATGATGTTATTTGCGACAAATGCAGCTTGGTTTATTACGTCTTTTGCACTGCCGTAAGGGGGCGCGTAAGTCAACTCTAGATGTTGTAGCTGTTCAACCGTCATACCTGCACGCTGAGCAACAGCCATAACGTCGATACGCTTATCGATACCGTCTTTACCAACTGCTTGAGCACCTAAAATCTTGCCTGATTTCGGATCGAACAACATTTTGAATGAAACAATTTCAGCGCCAGGGTAGTAACTCGCGTGGCTTGCGGTGTGTACGTAAACTTTTTCGTATTCAATGCCTGAGCGTTTTAGCTGTTTCTCATTTTTACCCGTTGAAGCCACAGCAAGGTCAAAGATCTTACAAATCGCCGTACCTTGTGTACCTTGATAAGTCTCGCTACGACCAAGCATGTTATCGGCTGCCATACGACCTTGACGGTTGGCTGGACCCGCTAGAGGAACAAGTGTCTGCTCGCCAGTGACAAAATCTTTTTCTTCAACTGCATCACCAACAGCGTAAATTGAAGGATCGCTGGTTTGCATGTATTCATTAGTGTAGATACCACCAAGCGTCCCAATTTCTAATCCCGCTTCTTTTGCTAATTTAGTTTCTGGGCGAACACCAATAGCCATAATCAGGATATCGGTGGTTAGTTTTTCACCGTTATTAAGCGTAAGCTCCAATTCACCTTCTAAGTGTTGATGTTTCTCACTCTCACCTGCATCTATGCTAGCCACATGTTCATTTGGAATAAATTGTACAGACTCAAGAGCAACGCCCAATTTAAGGTCGATCCCTTTTTCACGGATTTCTGCGTGAGCAAAACCTGCCATTTCACGGTCAACAGGTGTCATGACTTGCTCTGCCATTTCAAGCAAAGTGGTTTTAATACCCAGTTGATGGAAGGCTTCCATTACTTCTAAACCAATGAAACCGCCACCTACAACCGTGGCGTGCTCTGGTTTGTTCATCTGGATCGTTTTAATGATGCGATCCATATCAGGGATATTACGTAGTGAGTGAGTCAACGGATTATCCAGACCAGGAATTGGTGGAACGATAGGGCCTGCACCTGGGCTAAGTAATAGGAAGTCGTATGTTTCTTCATATTCTGAGCCATCAAGAAGATTTTTTACTGTCACTGTTTTGTCTTGACGGTTTATCGATATCACTTCATTCATTACACGAACATCAACGTTGAAACGCGCTAAAAAGCTTTCTGGTGTTTGTAGCAATAATTTACTGCGATCTTTGATGTCGCCACCGATGTGATAGGGAAGGCCACAGTTAGCAAAAGACACGAAACTACCTCGTTCGAACATAATAATTTCTGCATTTTCACTTAAACGACGAGCGCGGGCTGCTGCTGATGCACCGCCAGCCACACCACCGACAATGAGAATTTTGGTCATATAGACACTCCAACTTAGCGAGTAAAAAACAAACAATAACACACTCAAAAACAAGTGAATTTTTGTTTGTTTTTAAGATGTTAATAAGAGCAATGTAAAACTATTTTAAATGTCGTCCATCATCTAGTTGACTAACGACACAAAAGGCCCGCGCTCAAGCATGATGATTTCTGCGTCTTCACTTAAACGTCGCGCTCGTGCAGCGGCTGATGCACCGCCAGCCACGCCGCCTATGATCACTATCTTCGTCATAATTTACTCCAAGTTTCTGCCTATCACATTGCGAACTTTTACGCGGGTGTGAAGGAGGGGCTAATTTAAATCCGTTGGTAAAACATACTCTGCTGGGCGGACGCTAATTGACACACTTTAGTGATGATTAACATCGTCAACGCCGCTAATTGGAAAAGGGCAGAAGATAAAAACGCGTGATAATACAGTGACTAGGCTTACGCTTCCAGTACTGACGCCTATCTTTCGTCCGTACAGATTCATGCTTATACCAACGACTATAAAACTTTAAATTAGCATTGTCTAATGTTAAATATACTAAATTTACAAATACTAAATAAGCATTGACTAATTTAAATTAATTAGTAAGCTCTAATGTGTTTGGCGACAAGGGGATCTTAGGTGCATACAACAGACATTAATACCATGAGAGAAAATGCGGCTGAAGTCGCTGACTTACTGAAAATTATGGCTCATCCAGAGCGATTGATGGTGTTATGCCAGTTAACTCAGGGGGAGGTTGGTGTTGGTGTGCTTCAACAAAGTTCGTCACTGAGTCAATCCGCCTTTTCGCAACATTTAACGGTTTTACGTAAGTACGGAGTCATTCGAGCGCGAAAGGCATCGCAGCAGGTTTTTTACTCCCTTTCGGATGGGCGCATTACCTCATTGATCGAGACGTTACAGACGCACTTTTGCCGTTAATTTGTAGCATTTATGAGCGTATTCCATTTTTAGTTTCAGAGGTGAATTATGACATTCTCCATACCTTGGGCATCACTAGCAGGCGGTATCTTACTGGGCCTTTCCGCCATTTTGATGTTGTTACTTAACGGCAAAGTTGCCGGTATTAGTGGTATTTTGGCTGGTCTCTTAAAAACTAAATCGGCAGATTTTAGCTGGCGGTTGTTATTTGTTGTTGGATTGATTTCTGGCGGCATTTGGGCCGCGAGTGTCTACACCACCGCGGTGCCAATTGTCTATTCAAGTTCAATGATGATGCTGGCCGTTGCTGGCTTTTTGGTTGGCGTTGGTACTCGTTTAGGGAATGGGTGTACGAGCGGTCATGGCATCTGCGGTATAGGGAGATTGTCAAAGCGCTCTATCATTGCAACTTGTGTGTTTATGGGCGTAGCGGCGTTGACCGTTTTTCTTCGCCTCCATGTCATGTAGTGGTTCGAGGTATTTTTGATGAGTAATTGGCTGTACAAAATCACGGCGCTGCTTTGTGGCGTGCTCTTTGGTGTTGGTTTAGTGATATCGGGTATGGCAAACCCTGCCAAAGTGATTGGTTTTTTGGACGTTGCTGGGCAATGGGATCCTAGTTTGATGTTTGTCATGGGTGGCGCGTTGTTGGTATTTATGCCCGGGTATTTTTTTATTATCAAGCCAAGAGTTAAACCGTTGAATGGCGATGAATTTTGCCTAACCACGAAGCAAACTGTTGATTGGCGTTTAATTACTGGCGCGGCGATTTTTGGTTTAGGCTGGGGAATTGCCGGTATTTGCCCAGGGCCCGTAGTGGCAAGCCTAGGGTTAGGCAACCTCGGCGCTTGGCTATTTTTTGTTTGTCTCATGCTTGGATTAGCCCTGACCAATTTGTTCGTGGCAAGCGCAAGCAAGGCTTAACCTGCAACTATTGCTATAGCATAGGTTTTTACCACTGAAACTCAGAGCGAACAGGGCAGTGGTCGCTCAATTTATAAGTGAGCACATCTTGTGACGTATAGAGCAACTGCTCCGTATTTTGCGCGGTTGTAGCTAATTGTTTGCTGGCAACAATATGGTCGATTAACGAACGAAATTGGTGAAGCTGATTCGGTTTCTTGTTTGAACGGACTTTGCACTTGGCTGGTGCCGTCTGGGTGAGCAGCTGTGCTTGGCTATTCGCACTCATGGCGCGCCAAAGCCAATCACCGGCATAGGCAAGGTTGTGGTTGAAATCGCCCATGATCAAATACTGATGGCCCGCCGCTTCCTGCTGTAATATCCAAGCATTAAGGTGCTTTGCTTGTTCGAGTACTTTAAGGCATGAACGTTTTTGTCGATATGCGCCGCTACAGCCGGCTTTTAAATGAATGGATAGTGCATGGATGGCTGGCTTATTTTCGGGTTCGAGTACGATATAAGTGGCAAAGCGTAAACGACTATTTTTGTCTTGTTCAAGTTTAATGTCGGCAGGGTCGTTCGTCGAAATCGTCGATTTTATTGCAAAGCCAGTGTATTGGTTTGCATCATCAAATTGATTGAAGCGGAATTGAGGTTTGGCGCGATCGGAGAGAATGATTTGGTATTTATCGCCAAACACGCGCTTTGCCAATGCGACGGATTCCACTTCCTGAAAAGCAACGACATCGGCATCGAGCTGCTTTGCGTAAAACGCTAATCGTTCCAAGTCATCATTGTGGCGTGCGGAAGTGGATGATTTTGGTATGGGTTGCTCGGTTAGCCACTCAATGTTCCAAGTTGCGACGCGATATTGGGCAATTTGCGCAGCCTGTGAACACACAGAGCTAAGTAAACAAAATGCTGCGATACACAACCTAAGATTAACATTCCGCATGACGTCTCTCTCCTCATCCTCATTCAGCCTTTATCCTACAAGACTCCAAAAAAATTCAAGTGGTCAATGCCGCTTTTTCAACATTTTCACCTTTTATTTTCTATCTGAGATCAATCCCCATAACTTCACGATCTTATTAGTGAATCACCTAACTTTGTTGATCTAAATCAATACTCTCATTTGGGTGTTTTCGTTAAATACGCCACAATATGTAGTGTCAGAAGAACAAAAAATAACCCTATATAGTGTATTTGTGGATAACTCTGTGAGTATCGTTAGGGTAAGGAGAAACAGTGAAAACTCGAGTAATTAAACGTGATGGCTCTAAAGCCCCGTTTTGTCGTGATCGCATCCAAGCGGCTGTTGAAGCGGCTGCCGATCACGTGGATAAAGAAACCGCCATTTATGCTCTTAATGTGGCGTTAGCCGTCGAGTTAAAGTTAGCCGAACAGTCGGAAGTTCATATTCATGAAATCCAAACGTTGGTCGAAAACGAACTGATGCAAGGGCCTTTCAAGTCATTGGCGCGTGGCTATATTGAATATCGCCATGACCGAGATATTGCACGTGAAAAGCAGAGTGCGCTTACGCGTGAAATTGAAGGCTTAATTGAAGAAAGTAACGTTGAACTGATTAACGAAAACGCCAATAAAGATGGCAAAGTGATTCCAACTCAACGTGACTTGCTGGCGGGTATCGTTGCAAAACATTACGCAAAAACTCATATTTTGCCGCGTGATATTGTTAATGCGCATGAGCAGGGTGACATCCATTATCATGACCTAGACTACGCGCCGTTTTTCCCAATGTTTAACTGCATGCTTATCGATCTTAAAGGTATGCTTACGCATGGTTTTAAAATGGGTAATGCAGAAATTGACACGCCGAAGTCAATTTCGACGGCGACGGCCGTCACAGCACAAATTATCGCTCAAGTGGCAAGCCATATTTATGGTGGGACCACGATTAACCGTATTGATGAGATTCTTGAGCCTTATGTTTTAGCCAGCTATGAAAAGCATCTGGCTGTGGCTCAAGAGTGGGATATTCATGATCCTGAAGCGTTTGCGACTGCGCGCACTGAAAAAGAGTGTTATGACGCATTTCAATCACTGGAATACGAAGTGAATACACTGCATACGGCGAATGGGCAAACGCCGTTTGTTACCTTTGGTTTTGGGTTAGGTACTTCTTGGTCATCGCGTCTGATTCAAACGTCTATCCTGAAAAATCGTATTGCGGGGTTAGGTAAAAATCACAAGACAGCGGTGTTCCCGAAATTAGTCTTTGCGATTAAAGATGGGCTGAATCACAACCCGAGCGATCCAAACTACGACATTAAACAACTGGCTCTCGATTGCGCGTCTAAACGCATGTACCCAGATATCCTCAATTATGACAAAGTGGTTGAAGTGACTGGTTCATTTAAAACGCCGATGGGCTGTCGTAGCTTCCTCGGTACCTATGAAGAAAATGGTGAACTTGTTCATGATGGGCGTAACAATTTAGGTGTCGTTAGCCTGAATTTGCCGCGCATTGCTATCCAAGCGCAAGGGGATGAAGTTCGCTTTTATCAATTGCTGGATGAAAAACTGCATCTGGCCCGCCGAGCACTCGAGACGCGAATCAGCCGCCTTGAAAACGTCAAAGCACGTGTTGCGCCTATTTTGTATATGGAGGGAGCGTGTGGTGTACGTTTGAAAGCCGAAGATTCTATCGCAGATATCTTCAAACACGGCCGGGCTTCAATTTCTCTGGGTTACATCGGATTGCATGAGACGATCAATGCGTTATTTGGCCACCAGGTTCACCTCTATGATGACGGTGAATTACGCCAAAAAGCGGTAAATATTGTGGCGCGACTCAAACAAGCGGTCAACACATGGACCGAAGAGTCAGGCTATGGATTTAGCCTCTATGCCACACCAAGTGAGAATTTGTGTAACCGTTTCTGTCGTCTGGATGCAAAAGAATTCGGCGTTTTAGAAGGGGTAACGGATAAAGGCTATTACACCAATAGCTTCCATTTGGATGTTGAGAAAAAAGTGAATCCGTACGACAAAATTGATTTCGAAATGCCTTATCCAAGTTTGTCGAGTGGTGGTTTTATCTGTTACGGTGAGTTTCCAAACATGCAGCGTAATATCGAAGCGTTAGAAAATGTTTGGGATTACAGCTATAGCCGTGTGCCGTATTACGGTACCAATACACCGATTGATGAGTGTTACGAGTGTGGTTATACCGGAGAGTTTGATTGTACCAGTAAGGGTTTCACCTGCCCGGCGTGTGGTAATCATGATTCAAGTAAGGTCTCGGTAACTCGAAGAGTATGTGGCTACTTGGGGAGCCCAGACGCAAGGCCGTTTAACTTTGGCAAGCAAGAAGAAGTTAAACGCCGAGTCAAACACTTATAAACCGACAACATCAAGAGCAGTTTCGGCTGCTCTTGCCTAAGAACACTATGAATTTTCATCAATATTATCCCATCGATGTTGTTAACGGCCCGGGGACTCGCTGCACCTTATTTGTGTCTGGGTGTGAACATCAATGCCGAGGCTGTTATAACCAATCGACGTGGCGCCTCGACTCTGGCTCACCATTCACTCAGCAAGCCGAAGATAGAATTATCGCAGACTTGAACGATACGCGAATCAAACGCCGTGGGCTTTCACTCTCAGGCGGTGATCCGCTTCACCCGGCCAATGTCGAAGCCGTACTGAAATTAGTGAAACGTGTTCGTCGAGAGTGCCCAGGGAAAGATATCTGGCTATGGAGTGGTTATCGTATCGATGAACTCTCAACACAGCAAAAGGAAATCGTCAGTTTCGTTGATGCATTAATAGACGGAAAATTTGAACAAGCTTTGGCAGATCCTCGTCTCGAATGGCGTGGAAGCGCGAATCAAATCATTCATTACTTTGAACATCACACAATTAAATAGCCATACTCAAAACGCAAAATAAAAACTGGTCAAAAAGTGTTCTTATCCTGGGTGGTTTTGTTGATCAAGCTAACAACCTGTTGGTTTTTTAGGCGAACAAACAACCAAAACATCAATTTTTGCCGTGTAGACTAAAAAGACGTTTCTTTCTTGAGAACTATGGTGTTTACTTGAATTTCCTCATCTTGAATTTCAAAGGGTTGTGACTTTCATGTTCTCTCGTTTACCTGCTCCTGCTTTAGATCCCATTCTGTCTCTTTCTGCTGCTTATCGTGTTGATGAACGCCCCAACAAGGTTGACCTTGGTATTGGCGTGTATAAAAACAGCCAAGGTGAAACGCCTATTATGCAAGCGGTTCAACGTGCGCAAGATAGGGTGGTGGCGAGCCAAAAAACCAAAGCGTATGTTGGCTTAGCTGGCTGCGAGGAGTTTAACCAATCAATGGTGGATCTTCTTCTAGGCGGCACATCGGTTACTGACCGTGTTTCTGCAATTCAGACGCCTGGCGCCAGCGGTGCGCTGCGTATGCTGGCGGATTTATTAAAATTTGCAGAGCCAGAAACCACGGTTTGGATTTCCAACCCGAGCTATGTTAACCATAAGCCAATCATGGAGGCCGCAGGCCTTAAAGTTCGCTATTTTGATTATTTTAGTCCAGTAACCAAACAAGTCGATACCGAAAGAATGTTGAGTTCGCTTGCCGAAGCAGGAAGTCAAGATGTCGTGTTATTACATGGCTGCTGCCACAATCCAACGGGGGCAGATATCGATTTCGATGCTTGGAAAGCGATTACTGAATTGTCACAGAAAAACGGGTTTACTCCGTTTGTCGATATTGCGTATCAAGGCTTTGGTGATGGTTTAGATGAAGATGCTCGCGGGCTACGTCATATGGCAAGTCATGTTGAAGAGATGCTTATCACTACGTCGTGTTCTAAGAACTTTGGACTCTATAGAGAGCGAACGGGTGCTGCAATTGTGGTCGCAAATACGCTTTCTGATGCCAACAATGCCAAAGGCAAATTGCTGACTCTGGCGCGTGCGACGTACACAATGCCACCGGATCACGGCGCAGCGTTAGTCAAAACTGTGTTGCAAAATCAAGAGCTAACGGCGATCTGGAAGCAAGAATTAAGTGAAATGCAGCAGCGTTTGTTAAACCTTCGTCAAACTCTTTGTAACGAATTGAGAAATAAACACAATACTTCACAATTCGACTTTATCGCGAATCACAAAGGGATGTTTACTGTGCTAGGATTTAGCCCAGAACAAATGACCCAACTTCGCGAGCAATATGGTATTTATGGTGTTGGCGACGGGCGAATTAACATCGCAGGTCTAACGGAGAAAGATATTCCGTATGTGGCTCAAGCGATGATTGCAGTCAGTTAGCGCACCTTTCAACAGAGTGAGTAAGGCATGAACAAGAACTGGAAAGTATTGATTCCTTTGATCTTAACAAGTGGTCTCGCAGCCTGTTCCACAACACCGGAAACCACAGGCAGCGAACAATCACCGGAAAAAACCACAACAACGGAACAACCAACACAGCCTGAAACGTCTTCTGCGACTCAAGAGGCGGAGCAAGCAAAAGAGACCAGTTCAAGTTCAAAAACGGGTGTATCAGAACAAACGAAGTTGAAACTTAAGGCTAAGAAAACGGAAGATGGTCGGCTTATTCTAGGAGCTCAAGAGTGGGTATATGTGCCAGGCCTTGAGCAAAATTTTGATGCGCGAGTCGACACTGGTGCGACGACCTCTTCAATCAGCGCGGTTGATATTGAGCCGTTTGAGCGTGATGGCAACGATTGGGTTAAATTTAAAATCGAGCATGAAGGGGTTAAAAGCCGTGATATTGCTTTGCCAGTCGAGCGTTGGGTGAAAATTCGTCAGTCGAGCAGTAATGGTACTGACCGCCGAGCGGTTGTTATGGCGTGGATTCAAATTGGTGATTTAAAAGAAAAGACCGAATTTACTCTCGCGGATAGAACCCATTTATCTTTCCCATTGTTACTCGGACGTAGTTTCTTTAAAGATGTCGCCGTTGTCGATGTTAGCCAAAAATACATTCAAGACAAGCACGACAGTCAATAATCACATCGAAGATAAAAAAAGACCGCACAATGCGGTCTTTTTTTATGCAAAGAGATAGTGAGAATCAACGATCCCAATAAGCTTCTTCAAGGCTATCTTCTCGTTCTGGTAGTGCACGAGATAGGCGAGGAGAGTGCTGTGTTAATACTTCATAACTGACTCGATTGGCGTACTTACAGACTTGCGATAGCGATGAATAAGTTAAAAATGGTTGAACGTGTTTTGCTGAGTTAGGCACATTTTCCGCGTGATAACGATTTGCCGCCATATCATGCAGCAACGCAGAAAGCGCACCATCGCCAGCACCATTGGTGTTTTTAATTTCCAGCGGACCGCCTAAGTAAGGGCCAATATGCGAGTAGACTTTGAGCGGTGTTTGGCAGTCTTCACGGCGCATTGCTCGGCTAAACTCATACTTGTTAAATTCAGCGATATTGCCGGGTAGCAGCGGCAGTTCGGTTTCACGTTTGGCTGAGTCATCAGTGTAACCTGCCATATACAAGCCAATTGGGCCGGCAGTGCAAAGTACCAAATCGACCCAATCTAAGGCTTTATTGGCGGCAACGAGTGGGTCACTTTCGCCAGTCAGCGCTTGGCCTTCTTCTTCGTTCATGGCGACCACCGTAATGTTTTGTTTTAAGTAGTCTTGCCACCATGATGCATTTCCTTCAATGACCCATTTGGTCCCTAAGGTCAGGACCACAGGAACATGGTGCTTCTTCGCCAATTCGACTGCGCGAGCCACCGCTTTCGGCATCGGGTCTTCAGGTTTACCACGCATCAAATAAGAAGAGACGACCAACGCGGACGCTTTCTCAAACACGTTTTCAGGGATGCTATCAGGGCGTAACTGATTCATATCACCTTCATTAATCGCAAACGTACGTTCGCCATCTTGAGAGATGAGGGTGTAACAGCGACCAATCGAACCCTCAACGGTTTGCAGGTGATTGAGGTTCATACGTGAAGAGGTGCGACACAAATAGCGATAGGCGAACGAGCCAACTTCGATGTTGCGCGACATCACACCAAGTAACACAGATTTGCTGTCTGCCAGTACCGAATAGTTGTGTAACGTGTTGCCAATCGTATCCCCAGGGTGCTGGTGGGTAATCAGTTGGCGATCAACAAGTTCTTTATAAAGTGCGTTGGCTTTACTCTCTTCCAGTACCAAAGAGTGGCCTTTACTCAATTGGTATCGCTCAAGGAAGTCATCATCGACACGAGCTTCTATATCAACAATGGTTTGACCAATTCCGACAATCGTAGGACGTTGCAGCTTTGGCGTTTGCTGGATTTGATTAACAAGTGGATCGCGAGCATGGGTCGGGAAGTAGTGCTTGGATTTGCGCTGGCCTGGAAATTTCATTAGCAGTGATCGGTGAAAAATTTTTTAGAATAGTATCACATTTGTTGCGACGCTCTTACATTTTATTGCAGGGAATAGCGCGTCCATTGAGAACGCGCTCAGGCACAAATTAGGCCCTTATTCTGCGGGAATCGCTTGGTTATAAGCTTTGGTTCCCCATAATGGCACCGTTGATAAGCTATGTTTGAAGCTACCGTTGGTTTCTTTCGTTGAGTAGGATAGATAAAGCAGAGTTTGGTTTTCTGAGTCATAAATTCGGCGCACTTTCATGGACTTAAAGAAAATACTTTTGGATTTTTTAAACACCACATCACCAGATTTACTCTTATCAATTTTACTGATCATCTCTGGCGTAATATCTCCAGTTTGTCGACATGAAATAGAGCCATCACTTGGGTCGGAAAAACTTAAATCAGCTTCGATCGATGCGATATGGCAGGTGACACCCGTTACAATTGGATCCTTCAGTGAACCAATTTTTATGTCGTTCATGGTAAACATACCAAGTGATACATCACCGACTTCGTTGTTATCACAAGCGGTTAAGCCAAGTGCAAGCAATAAGCTAACGGCCAACTTTTTATACATAGTTCTTTCCTCTAACGATTTCGCTCGCATGATAACAGGTTTAGTGTCGCAAAACATTGACCAACCAACGCCTAGTGGTAACTGTCCGTTTTACAACATATTATTTAAATAAACCTTGTTACGCCTATACGGTGTGGGTATCCTAGCGACAACGTCATACCAAGGAATTTGTCATGTCTCCATCTTCTCACCCACTGATGGCTGCTAAGCAGCAATGGTTGTTTCAACAAGTGGAGGTTGAGTTTCCCACTAAAGAAAGCCTAGAAGGTAGGGCGTTGTATCTTGAAAAAGAAGCGGATGTCACTATGTGGGAAACCTCTTCACTGGCATCGACCTTTGCCAGTGACGACATTTTTTTGGTCGATTTTCATCGATTGACGATCCTATTTGCTCAATTACAATCAATGCGTTGGTCGGATGCCGAGCATCAAGCTTTGATCATCGAGTTTTTGACTCAAATTATCTACTCGCCACCTTGTGAGTTATATTTGGCCTGCCAGCAAGGCAGACCGTTAGCTGGAGCAATCGTTACTCGTTTAGACAACGAGGTGCTCATTTCAGATTTGGCGTTTGCACAGCCAAAGACCGAGCAGGTGAAACAAGACTGGGTGCAAGGGCTCATCCATCGCTTAGGCATCGACTGCCAGTCTTCGACAATCTATATTGCGGATTAATGTCATTCATGCTTTTTTCTACGTTATTCGTAACCTGCTAATTCTTCGTTATTTTTAATACTTTTCTTGATCTTGTTCTCATCAGCGCTGATCACCAAGTGCTGAGTGACCCAGTCGATATTTTTGCACTTTAATCTGGTTAAAGTGCACGCTTTCCGCATTTCATCCTCATTAGCCTGAAAATCGAAATATAGTATTTGTAAAAGCAAATACAAAAAACAAAGAGTGGCAATGAATCAAATCCAATGTGTGATCTTTGATTGTGATGGGACATTAATTGATAGCGAAAAATTGTGCTGCCGTGCCTTAGCAACGGTGTTTAACCATTATGGCGCACAAATGAGTGTTCAAGATGCCTTGGCCCATTTTGAAGGCGGTAAGCTTGCGGATATCCTATTCACGACAGCGGAGCGTTTAGGCATTAGCGTGTCGCTCGACGAACTTGAGCCTTGTTACCGACAAGAGGTCGACCGGCTGTTTCGTCAACATTTGAAACCGATGTCAGGCGCCACCGAGCTTCTTATTGAGCTCAAGGCAAGGGGGATTGAATATTGCGTGGCGTCGAATGGTCCGCGAGAGAAAATTGAACGTTCACTGTTTTTAGCCGGATTATTACCGTATTTTCAAGGGCGTATTTTCTCTGCGTTCGATGCAAACAGCTGGAAACCAGAGCCCGATTTAATCCAATACTCAGCGATGAACATGGGATTTTCTTTGTCCCAATGTTTGTATATCGATGATACGGCGAAAGGGCTTGAGGCCGGGCTTCGTGCTGGGGTCGAGACGATTCAACTATTAGGCATCAACTCTCAGCTTTATTCCAAAGATGTCACCGCCATTGGCAACTTAAAAGAGTTGAATGCCTTAATACCCGTTTAGTGACACAAACTACTGGTCATGATTGGCGTGATGCGAGTAAAGCGTTTCGCGTTGGCAACACTGGTGGCGGCTTTGGATACATCATCAAGAAAAGTGCCGCAACCTGCGCACAAAAACTGATTTTTGTCCGACAATAGATATTCATCGCTACCGCATAGCGGACAGCATAATGAGCTTTGGGTGTCTGTCATTGGAGTCTCCGTTAACAAGCGAAAAAAGAGTAGGGTGGGATTTATTTTTTATAGTTAGGCTCATGATGTTGTGTATTGAGCTCATTGCCAGTGTAGCGTAAATTGATTTAGCAAGAAGTAGGATAATGATTTTCCGACTAAATAGTTCGAGTTAATTATCATTTTTCGCTAAGGAGTGTTTATGTCGTCAGGTTACTGCATCGTGTTAACCACCACCAACGATCAGCGAAATCGTCAGCTGATTATTGATTCCGTTTTACAGGAGAAATTGGCTGCATGTATCCAGGCCATGCCAATTGAAAGCCACTATCTGTGGCAAGGTGAAACTTGCTGTGATCAGGAAACCTTGTTGATTTTCAAAACCACCGACCGATGTTATCAAGAATTGGCAGATTTAATCGCCCAACTGCATGATTATGAAACGCCTCAAATTGTTAAAATCCCATTTTCAGATGGTGCTAATCCTTATCTGCAATGGCTTTCTGCCTCGACAAAAGCTTAAGTTAGGTTGTTTACCTTTTTCTAACTTTGTTGAAAAGTGAAACGTACACACAGTTCTCGAACGCTTACTATAGTTTGTAGCGCAAATGTTTGCGTTGGTTTTACAAGCTGATTACAATTCTACGCCTAACGATTACTACGATAAAGTCACGCCATGGAACTTAAAACAGTCGATTTTCTTGCTGAAGATGCTGCTGAGCAATTTGTTAAATCACTTCACGAAACCGGGTTTGGGGTCCTTAAAAACCATCCTATACCGAAATCACTTGTTGAATCGATTTACCACAATTGGCAGGGGTTCTTTCTGTCAGAGCGTAAGCACCAATTTCAATTTAATGTTGATACACAAGATGGTTACTTTCCTCCCAGTGTTTCTGAAGTGGCAAAAGGCCACTCGGTAAAGGACCTCAAAGAGTACTACCATGTCTATCCTTGGGGGCAAATTCCTCAAGAGTTATCGGAGCAGATTTTAGATTACTACCAACAAGCTAATGCGTTTGCAGAAACACTGTTAGGCTGGGTTGAAGCGTATTCCCCACAAGACGTACAAGAGAAATTTTCAGTACGACTATCACAGATGATTCACCAAAGTCATAAAACGCTGCTGCGTATCTTGCACTACCCGCCGATGACGGGCAGTGAAGAGCCTGGAGCGATTCGAGCGGCCGCTCACGAAGACATCAACTTATTGACTGTCTTACCGGCGGCCAATGAGCCTGGCCTGCAAGTGTTAAGCAAAGATGGCACCTGGCTTGACGTACCGTGTGATTTTGGCAATTTGATCATTAACATTGGCGATATGCTGCAAGAGGCATCTGGCGGCTATTTTCCATCAACGACTCACCGGGTCATTAATCCAAGCGGTGAGCGTCAAACTCATTCACGCATTTCATTACCGCTATTTTTGCACCCCAAGCCTGAGGTTGTGTTATCTCCGCGCTATACAGCACATGACTATCTAATGGAGCGTTTACGCGAGTTAGGCGTCATTTAATTCGGCCTGCGTTTTATAAACCGATGAAAAGAGCGGTCTCGGGCTGCTCTTTTGTCGCAGAGATCAATTCCTACGCTCTTTTATGGTCTCGTTTCTCGACAAATCTCCAACAATAGATTTGAATTATATCCATGGGTCATCATTTAGTATGAGCAATGGAAGAGCAAAACGCGGTTCGCGCACAATTTCAGTCTTACATGGAGAATCCTTTGGTTTGGCCAACACTTGAAGTGTTGCGTAAGCAGCCCAGAGGATGGAAAGTTCACACGCTCGCAGCTCATTTACGTGATATGGAGCTAATTCCGGTTTTAGATGAAGCCGCGGATAAAGACCTTTTTAAACGTAACTTTCTGATAATGAATGCACTCTATCAACTTCAAGAAACCTTGTTTCCAGATAACTGGGTTCAGGTCGAAGCCATGGATATTGCGTTGTTACCGGTTCATTATGTTCCAGGCCATTCCATAGATAACGAAGACCCGCTTCGTGACTATTACACCCATTGGGAAAATTACGAAGCTGAAGAAGGCGAAGTGAAACGACTGCTCAATGAATTTTGGACACGCTATCACGATTTTGTTGGTGGTAGCAGTAATGTCGTGAGCATTGATCGGCATCGTGCTTTGAGGTTATTTAATTTACCTCAGGATGCCAGCAAAACTGAAATTCGCAGAACATGGCGTAAGCTGGCTTTGAAATGGCATCCAGACAGAGATAACGGTGACAGTGAACGCTTTCGCGTATTGTGTGAAGCATGGAATGTGCTTCGTCAATGTGAACATATTTAATGAACATTGGTTAAAAGTAAAAAAGCGCCATTAGGCGCTTTTTTTGTTATGTATTGAGTAGTGTATTTAACACTTTGACGCTGAAAACTGAGCTTTGCGCATACGATTTAACGTGGCGAGTACATCGAGTACACGCGGTTTTGCCAGGTCACCTTGCTCAGGCATCTGATGGTGCCATTGGTCATGCAACTGGCGCTCAACAAATTCAGCAGGGTTTTGTGTCCAGCCCGGTTGCTGCGCTATCTGGAAGCAGAGCCAACCGATCGCATTGACTTGATTGGAGGATTCTAACTGTTCCAATGCACTTAAATTCGTAAACTCTTTACCAAGCCTTAGCGACTCTTTTCCTTTTGCCGTCACGCGATATTTACCTTCAACCAAGATTTTCTGAATGGCAGCGCCATTTAACGCTCGTGGCGTAAAGTCCAGCAGTGGTTTTTCACATTCATTATGGCGTTGCGTCGGATGCTGAGCGATGACTTGCTGCGCTTTCTCCGTGACATCAATGGCTTGATAATCGTGCATTTGAATCACAGTATCGGCGATATCAAGGTAGTCACCTGAGCCTCCCATAACAATAATGGAAGAGATATCGAATTGGTCACGTAATTGACCGATACGATCCACTAGTGGAGTAATGGGTTCATCAGACTTGGCAACTAACGCCTGCATGCGTTCGTCGCGAATCATAAAGTTGGTGGCGGAGGTATCTTCATCAATCAGCAGAGCCTTCGCGCCGGCCTCAATCGATTCTTGTAACCAAGCGGCTTGCGAAGTAGAGCCTGAAGCATCCTGGGTGGAAAAGTCGTCGGTTTGTTTATTGTGAGGTAAGTGATTGATGTAATTTGATAAATTGAGGCGGTGAACACAGCGTCCATCTTCCGCGCGAATTTTCATCGCTTGAGAGTTGGTCACAATCGCTTCTCGACCATCACCGGGAATATGGTTATAGATTGAACGTTCAATCGCGGTCAGCAATGTCGATTTACCATGAAACCCACCACCCACCACGAGGGTAATCCCTTTCTTGATGCCGAGCCCCGTCACCGGGCCCTGATTTGGGGTATCCAATGTGACCGACAAAGACTCAGGCGCGTTAAACGCGATCGCGTCTTTCATTGGTAAGTCGCTGTTACCAGCAGCTCGTGGCAGTATTGAACCGTTAGCGACAAACGCGGAAAGTTGCAGTGATTCAAGTTGTGCACGCATTGCTTCTTGATCCTCGATCACTTCACAGTGGTGTTTCAGCGCCTCAATATCGAGCTCTCGTTCGATGGTGCAGCGACGGATGAATTTAGGTAAGTGGAAGGTTAAAAGATTAAGCGCTTTTTTTCCGAGTACTGAGCGGCCTTCGGCAGGCAGGTCGACTCGAAAACGCAGCTCTATTCCCGACTCCTGAAACAGTATCGCTGTGTTATCCAATACCGTTTGTCCTGTGGTCGCGATATTAATGTGGTTGTCTTGCTTGGCAAAGTTTGCAAATTGGCGTGCGATAAAATCACGTGCCGCCACTTGGTAAGCGGGAGATTTTTCTTTAAGCCAAGCGAGGTCTGTCAACGGCCAAGGGCGTAAGGCGCGTAAACGTGAGGAAGAGGCATACGGATCGCCTTGGACATGATCAATAAAAAGCGTGAAATCTTTAAAGTCATACTGACCTTTGATCTGCTGATATGCGCGATAATTTTGTTTTTCGATTTTTTTCAAAATCGCAGTAAGTTGATCCATAAAAGGTTATCCACTTTGAACAGAAGCCGAGGATTATAAGAAGCCAATCCACTTCCGTAAAGCATACATCACGATTCAACCATCGGTGGTGCACTCTGGTGCTGAATTTGATTGAGCAGGGAGTATTCAAACTGTTCCGCTGTCATTGGTTTTCCATAATAAAAACCTTGTCCGTATTCGCAGCCTTCTTGAATGATAAAGTTCTCATGAAATGCGCTTTCTATACCTTCGACGGTCACCGCTAAATTGAGTTTTTTGGCCACATAGATGATCGAATGGACAATCTCTCTGTCGTTGTCACTGCTGTCGAGATGCTGGATAAAACTTTTATCAATTTTTAGTGCATCAAATGGGTATTTTTTTAAATAGTTGAACGTTGCGTAACCGGTACCAAAATCATCTAAAGACAGCGTGACTCCAAGTGTATGTAAGGCAGTCAATGTGCTGTGTGCCGCGTGCTCATCGGCTATCAAACTGCTTTCTGTAATTTCAAGCTCGAGGTTTTTAGCAGGAAACTGATGTTGTTTTAGTATCGATTCGACATGTTCGGCAAATTGGGGGTTACGTAACTGCACCGCAGAGACGTTGACGGAGATTTTAAAATTCGGGCGTGAGTTTATCCATGGTGCTGATTTTTTGAACGCTGAATGGAGCACAAAAGTGCCAACTTCAAAGATCAGCCCGTTTCGCTCGGCGATATGGATCAGCGACTCGTTGGAAAAATCACCTAATACAGGATGACGCCAACGCAGCAGGGCTTCTGCTCCTATCCACTGTTTGGTGGTTGGAGAGACCTTGGGTTGAAAGTAAAGTAATAGATCTTCGTTACGTAATGCTTTTAACAGATAACTTTCCAGATGGTTCAGTTCTTGTTGAAAATCCGCCAGTGCTTGGGAGTGATGATTAAATTTATGACCCAAATCCTTACAAGAACGCATGGCTTCTTGTGCTTGTTTGAGCATTTGCATTGGGTTATCGCTCATTTCACTGGTGGTAATGCCAATATAAGCATGCAAATGAATGCGCTGCCCTTCAAGTTCAAATTCCGATTGGCTGACATTGATAACGTGGCGACATACTTCTTCGGTGAGGCTGTTGAGTTGATTCGTCGCGACAGTGACGGCGATGACTAAATCATTACTGGCAGGGCGAGCGGTAATAAAATCAAGGTGGGATAAATTGTTTAAGCGCTGACGAAAGTGAATCAGTATCTGCTCCCAAGCAACATATCCATGTTTGGATTGCAATGTCGCGCCATTGGCGAAGCCGATATAGAAAACCAATATCGCGCATTCCGGTTTTTTGTGATCAAGAAAGCTTTGCAAACTCTGCTCTAAACCCGGCCGGTTAAGAAACCCAGTGCCTGAGTCATGATGATTTTGATAACGTACTTTTTCTTCAGCAGCAATACGTTTGCCGATTTCTTGATTGAGTGAGTAATTAAGCTCAACAAGGTCTTTGGTGCGAGTTTGAACGCGATTACTTAGCTCTTGATTGACTGCTGTAAGCTGCTCTTTTTGGTACAGTGTGGTCATTTGAGACTCGATGGCATCACGAAAACTTTCCATCAAGTTTTGAAAGGTAGTATCAAAGTTGTTTGGTGATGTATCTAATAGACATAACGTGCCGAAAATATCACCTGTAGGCCAGCGAATAGGAATACCTAAGTAAGCGATATAGCCTTCTTGCTCTAAAGGCGTTTGACGCCAATATAAATCATCACGTGCGTTAGCTATCTTAAGCGTCGTGCGCTGGCTTATTACATGCTCACAATACAGCCCCGTCCCTAAGTTGTGCGTATCTCCGACCTGAAATTCACGTGGCGAGCCGTCGCTGCAGCAAAAAATTTCCAGATGTTGTTTATGAGCTCGAACGATCATTGCAGCAGGGACAGAGACTAACTCAGTGAGCAAGTTGGCAATGGTTTGCCAGCCACAAACAACTTCGATAGGAATATTGATTTGGTTTACATTTACTTTAGGCATCATAAATCGAGTCAGCTCACTACTGATGCAACTTGCGTGTTGCAGCGGATTAATAATCTGACTCAATGTACCAAAGAACCGCGTGTTGACCACGCAACCGCGGTTCCATTCCGTGCAACTGTCTCACACTTGATACGCTCTACTTATGAAAAACACTCAAATCCACAGGCTCTGAGTAGTCTATGTTGTCAAAACCGAACCCATTGAGATTTAGGAACTCGGTTTTTACGCCTTGGTAGTCAGCCAGCTGCGCAAAGTTATCTTTATTCAACTGAGCGAGTAAGGATTGAACACGCTCCTGCGTATCAACATTCATCTCCCAGTCATCCATGCGCACTAAACGCTCAGCATCAACAGGAACACTGTCTTGCGTATAGAGTTTATCGCTAAATAAACGTTGCATCTGCTCGATACAGCCTTCATGCGTTCCTTTCTCTTTCATCACTTTATATAACGCGGTGAGGTAAGGAGTTAAACCCGGAATAAACACGCTGGCTTTGGTGACTAACGCTTTACACACAGTGGCGTAAGCATTGCCCTGATAATTGGCGAGTTTAAGGTTAAGAGAGTGGCTGGTTTGATGTAAATCGACCTTGGCTCGGCCGAGAGTACCATCTAGGTATATCGGATGGGTGACTTCCGAGCCAATATAGGAAAAGGCAATGGTTTTACAGCCCTGCGCGATGGACTCTACATTAATCAGTGCATCGACCCAGGCTTCCCAATCTTGTCCGCCCATAATTTGTAAGGTTGCGTCAATCTCTTCTTCAGTGGCTGGAGAAATCGTTTGCTGTTGCCATTGGTCATTTTCTAACTGAATGGTTGCGCCAGAGAACGATTGCCCTATAGGTTTGATGGCAGAGCGCAGCATGTCGTCACTGCCTTTCGGATCTGGCCGCACGCCTGCGGCAACACTATAAATAATCAGATCAACTTCACCTTCAAAGTAAGTCTCAATCGCTTCAATGACCTCTTCTTTAGTTTGATCAGAAAAGGCGTCGCCTTGAATATTGACAGCAGTATGGCCTTCACGGTTGGCATATTTCTTAAAAAAGTGGTTGTTATACCAACCCGCAGAACCGGTTCCTTTATCGCTGGGGCCACGTTCGAAAGACACACCAATCGTGTCAGCGTTGCTACCACCAAACGTTAATGCGATGCGCGCAGCGAGTCCAAATCCAGATGAAGCTCCGATGATCAACACACGTTTTGGACCAGCTTGGATCGATTTTGCTGATTTTACGTAATTAATTTGTTTAAGGATGGATTGTTCGCATCCGTAAGGGTGAGAGGCGCGAGCAACAACCCCTTTAATCACCGGCTCTATTATCATGTTATTTTCCTAGTTTAGCCAAACTAGGAAATAGAATAACCGAAAAGAGCTTGCCAATTATTGAGCTACGGCAATTGAAGGTGAGTTATTAACTGATCAGCAACAAAATTTGCTATCCACGGTTGTGCCTCTGCTCTTGGGTGTAAACCATCGTCTTTCATCCATTCAGGACGCGTAATGACATGCTCAAGAAAAAAGGGAATCAAAGGCAGGTCATGGCTGTCTGCAAGTTTGGGATAAATGGCTGAAAATGCTTCGGTATAGCGTTTACCGTAATTAGGCAAAACGTGTATTTGCATCAAAACTGGCGATGCGCCGTCTTGCTTGATCAACGATATCATCTCTGTGAGGTTACGTTCTATTACATTGGGTGGGAAACCGCGTAGGCCATCGTTTGCGCCTAATTCGATGAGCACATAATCTGGGTGATGTTGACTTAATAAACTGGGTAGTCGCTCTAGACCATTGCCGCTAGTATCACCGGAGATGCTGGCGTTAATAACTGTAACATCATGATTTTTATCAGCTAAAACATCAGGCAACAAAGTTGGCCATGCTTTTTCGATTGGCATTTGATAGCCTGCACTTAAGCTGTCGCCAACAATCAATAACTTAGTCGCATAAGCTGGTGCTGTTACTAGGAAAATTACAACAAGGGAAAAGAGTCTAAACATGCAAACATCCGTAATTAAAGCCGTTTCTTTGTCTAAAACAGTCTCTACCAAAGAAGAGCAATTGACAATCCTTGAGGACATTTCTTTTGATGTGAAGGAAGGGGAAAGCATCGCGATCGTCGGGACATCAGGCGCGGGTAAGTCAACATTGATGACCTTATTAGCGGGCCTCGATGTTCCATCGCAGGGCGTGGTTGAATTGCTCGGTAAAGATTTGGCGCAACTTGATGATGAGCAGCGTGCGGCCATTCGCGCTGAATCAATTGGATTTGTGTTTCAAAGTTTCCTTCTTATACCCAGTTTAAGCGCCATTGATAACGTGACTTTGCCTTGTTTACTGCGCGGTGAGAAAGAGGATAAAGCGAGAGCCTTAGGGCTGCTTAAATCTGTTGGTTTAGAACACCGTGTTGAACATTCACCCGCTCAGCTTTCTGGTGGTGAGCAACAGCGAGTAGCGATAGCGCGCGCATTTATGATTCAGCCGAAAATTTTGTTTGCCGATGAGCCAACGGGGAACCTTGATGAGCACACGGCAGAGCGTGTCATTGAACTTCTTTTCGAGCTCAACAAACAACATGGAACCACCTTGGTGTTAGTGACGCATGATATGGCACTGGCGGACCGCTGCGATCGCCGCTTACATATCTCAGCAGGTCATTTGGAGGAAGCGTAATGTCCTATAGTACGTTTGCATCACCAAAGCTCTGGTCTTGGAGCTGGAACGAAATTCGTCACGGCCAGCTTTGGCCAGTGTCTGTTGCGTTAACGTTAATTATTACCTGCATCTTTGCGTTGACTGCGCTTACCCAGCGTATGGAACAAGTCATCGTGAAACAAGGAAAAGAAGCGTTGACGGCAGATTCAGTGTTCACGTCCAATAATCCGCTGCCTGCGCCTTTATTAACCGCAGTTAAAGAGAGTCAGTTAACCTCAGCTCAGCGCGTGCGTTTTCAAACGATGGCATTTAGTGACAATGGGATGAAACTGATTACCGTTAAAGCGGTGACCAATAATTACCCACTGCAGGGCGACATGGTGCTTTCTGACGGGGAGTCACGTTTTCAACATGTTGCGCCGGGGCAGTTGTGGCTCGATGAGCGTTTGTTCAGTCAACTGGACGTTGAAGTGGGTGACGCTGTCACAATTGGAGATGCTGATTATAGGATTACCGGAAGTGTTCTTGAAGAGCCGGGCCTGAGTTTTAATCCATTTCGACAAATGCCTTCGGCCTATATTCATATTGGTGATGTCGACAAAACGGGCGCGGTGCAACTTGGCAGCCGAGTGCGTTACGATTTGTATCTCAATGGTGAAGACGCGCAGCTTAAACCCGTTCAAGAATCGATTGAGTTGACACCGAGTGATCGCTGGCGGAATGAAGATACCGCGAGCCGTACCAGCGATGTGTTTAGCCGTACACAACAATATCTGTCTCTCAGTGTTGCGATTGTTATCATTATGGCGGCAACGACTTTGGTACTCACATGCCAACATTATGTTTCTACACGTATTCGTACCATTGCTATGTTAAAAAGTTTGGGGGCAAACAAACAATGGGTCACGCGCTGGTTGCTGCTTCAGTTACTGATTTTATTTGTTATTGCATCCGTATGCGGGCTAGGGCTTGGGTTATTGCTCGAATACTTGCTACGTATTCCCCTCAGTGACTTATTACCCAACCCTTTGCCAAGTTTTGGGATTAAACCGTATTTGTTTGCCATTTTTACGAGTGTTCTGATCACTATTCCGGCTCTGGGGATGCCACTGCTTGGCCTTATCAATGTCAGTGCAGTCAACGTATTGCAGGCACAAAATAAACCAGTTGCGGTAAAGAAATACGTATGGTTATTGCTGTTCCCCTTGATTCCGATGCTTATTCTTTATTGGGATAACAGTTTAGTGTGGATGATGCTTGCTGGGATTGTCGGGTTATTTGCCGTGTTGGCGATAATCAGCCTTCTCGTTGCGAAGTCTTTGACTCGCCTGCCTTTATCCACGGCTTTTCAGTTGGCGCTAAGTCGCATTAACCGCTCGTCTTGGAACACTGGCATCCAATTTGGCGCATTAGCATTGTCGTTAATGCTGTTAGCCACTATGTGGCTAGTTCGAACCGACCTGCTGTCTGATTGGCAAAGAACCATTCCTGAAGATGCTCCTAATGCATTCTCACTTAACATTGCGTCTTATGAAAAAGACCAATATCTCGAAACGTTAGATCACAATAATATCGACCGTTCTGAAGCGTATCCGATTATTCGGGGCCGAGTCAGTCAAATTAATCAACAAGATGCGAAGCTATATGCCGGCAATTCAGGCGATACTGACGCGTTAAGCCGTGAGATTAACTTTACTTGGAGCGACCACATTCCCGATTACAACCAGCTTATCGATGGGCAATGGACTCAACGTGATGGGGTGTCGGTTGAGTCTGAGGTAGCGAGTGAATTGGGGCTAAATGTTGGCGATTCTCTGACCTTTGTCATTAACAGCCAACAGGTGACCGCTACCGTGAACTCAATTCGTGATGTTGAGTGGCGAGATATGAAACCGAACTTTTATTTCATCTTTACGCCAGATGTGCTTGAAAATATACCATCGACATGGCTCGTGAGTTTTCGATTAACTGACCAAGACGATGCCTTGGTGAATCAGCTATCTCGGCAACACCCGACGGTGAGTTTGCTTGATATTCGTTCTATGGGAGCAAAAATTCAGGAGTTGTTAACTCAAATCGTCTGGGCAATTACGTTGTTGGCTGCATTGGGAGTGTTAGCTGGGCTACTGCTTATCTTCACGTTACTCAGATTAAGCCTGAGCCAGCGCCAGCAAGAAATCCAACTATATCGTACGCTAGGAGCAAGTAAAAAACGCGTGACAGCGACGGTCTGGGCGGAATATGGATTGATGGCATTGATCGCTGGTGTGGTGGCCAGTTTTGGTGCAGAAACGGTCGTTGGAGGGATCATGAAATATGGATTTGATCTCGCGCCTAGCTTCCATTTTGAGCTTTGGCTGTTACTGCCGATCATCACTTTTTGCACACTTTTTATTGTTGTAAACAGTCTGATTAAAAAGCTGTTAAGGCCTATAAATAAAGCGTTTATATGAATTTATGACGCTTTATTGATTCAGTTATCCACAAAATCAGTGGATAAAGTTTGGGATAACTTTGCCTGTAGATAACTGGCTAAATCGGTCGAAGCCATACAAGACATAGGATTGGCAAAAATGGTTATTCACAATCGACCGATTAGCGGTTTTTGACAAGAATTGAGTCAAGCATTTTTTTGATTTTTTGTTCTCAATTTTTGCGTGCGGATTTTCAGTGTTACGACAAGGATTTGGAAAAGGCCTTTTCCGGTTTTTTTGGCCTGAGAGTTTGAACGACTCGGTCTGTCATTGGTTTCAAGCGCATATCAATTTATTCTCTTTTACGATCTTGATATGAGATCTTCACTGCACCAAGTTAGCACGCAGATAGCGTGCTTTTGGTGCTAATGGGATTTTGGCTAGCGCTTTTATGGAAATAGTCGGGAGGTTTTTCGTTAGGGGCTATCTATAGGTCTTTGTAATATATGGATTTGCATTCATTATCATCGTAATCGTTATGTGCGTTGGTAGAAAACTTGCTGTAAAATAAGCATCTTGGTTGATACGTATGATCTTGGCGTTCGTAAGATTAACGCGAGATAGTTTAAAACCGGATGAAAAATGTGATTTTTTTAACAGTTTTAAATCAGTACACTTATTGATGTTTCATTGGGGAATATAGCGGGTCACATTAATGTTATTGAAAGAATTCACGCACGAACCCAAATCTGTCGCCATTATTGGCGGTGGTGTGGCAGGCGCAACGGCGGCTGTCCATCTGGCTGAGCTTGGCTTAAAGGTGACTTTGATCGAGCGCGGTGAAGGGCTTGTGAATGGACCGCCTATTTGTCACTTGCATGCTGGGGGAAACCTATATCGTGAAATCTCGACCCAGCAGTGCATTGAGCTTCTTAAACAGTCGATTGATACTGTTAGACTGTACCCGCACTCTCTTAACGTTCGTCCAACGGTCATAGCGGTGCCGCAGTCGGATGCGGGAAACCCTGACGATCTCTTACCCCGGTTGGAAATCATCAAACAGTGTTATCAAGAATTTGTCGAAACGGATTCGGCGAATAAGGTATTGGGTGAACCGGGAGACTATTATCAGCTGTTTTCAAAGCAGCAGCTCGAAGCGTTGGCGAATAAGATCCAGCCAAGTCATCCCAACACGATAGAACACTGGTTAATACCATTTGCAAAGCACAGTGACCTCGATGCGTTAAAATATCCGGTGATTGCGGTTCAAGAGTATGGTTGGAGCGTATTTCGTCTAGCCTCAAGCGCGGACTTAGTGCTTGAACAGTTACCCAATAGTCAAACTTTGACCCAAACAGAGGTCTATGCATTGGAACGTGCAGGGGAACAATGGGTAGTTGGGTGCCGACGTCAAGATGACAGTCGCTTTGAAGTTCATGCCGATTACCTGATCAATGCCTGTGGCTATGAGACGGGTATGATTGACGACCTCGTCTCTGAGCATCGTACTCGCCTCGTCGAATTTAAAGCGGCCTATGTGACGCACTGGGATTGCAATGAGCAGTGGCCGGAAGTCATTTTTCATGGCCCAAGAGGGACTGAGCAGGGCATGGCTCAGCTAACGCCATACCCAAATGGTGTATTTCAGCTGCATGGCATGACCAAAGATATTACGTTATTTAATAATGGCCTCGTTGGTTCGACGCCCGAATCCTCTCAACCTAAGTTACCTTCCGAGTTGGAAAGTAAAATTAAGCAAGGGTGGCTTGAATCTGAGCGCATTGAACGCACGCATAAAGCGATCAAACACATGAGCCAGTTTATTCCTCAGTACCAAACTGCTACTGAGTTAGGAAAGCCGCTGTTTGGCGCCCAGCAGATCCCAGGTGAAGATGACACACTACGAGCTGCAGACGTGACATTTGCCGGAGACAATTACGCGAGGGTGGAAATTGTCAAAGGTTCTTCGGCATTAGAAGCGGCACGTAAGATTGTTGAGCAGTGGGCTTTATATGAATACGACGGTCAGTCAATAGAAGTGCTTCATCCACAGAGTATGATGTTATCGGCGCAAGCCGTTGAAACACGCGCCGAGCAAATGGCAGTGGCTCGAGAATATCCGATCGAGTTAGCGCAGTATTTTGGTCAATAACATACGATATTGCGAAATAGCATCAAATTATTCTAGCAACAAAATTCTTCTTGCAAAAAGCGCTGAACTTCAGCGCTTTGTGTCGTTAAGCACACGACGCAGCTTATGGATAATATCTACAGCGTGTTGACTGTCGCCATGGACACAGATGGTGTCGGCTTCTAAGGCAAGATCGGAATTGTCGATGGCTTTTAAAATACCGAAATGAGCGAGCAGGTAAGCTTGGTTGAGAATATCATCTTCATCAGTAATGATTGAGGCGGCTTCGCTGCGAGAGACTAACTGACCATTAGGTGAGTATGCTCGGTCGATGTATGCTTCAAATAGCAGTGGTAACTCGTAGTGATCAGCGATGTCTAATACCATTTGATTGTCTGGTTGTGCTAAGACCATTAAAGGGACATTAAAACAGGAAACGGCATCAGCGATAGCTTCAAACACATTCATATCGCTCATCATATCGTTATAAAGTGCACCATGGGGTTTGACGTATTCTAATTGTGTATTTTGACTCTCACACATTGCGTTCAACGCGCCAACTTGATAAATAACCATTTGAGTGATTTCTTCAACGTTCATCGCCATATGACGTCGCCCAAATCCCTGCATGTCAGGATAACTCGGATGAGCACCAATTTTTACGTTGTGCTGCATCGCCAGCCCGACGGTATAACTCATTATCATCGGATCCGAAGCATGGAAGCCACAAGCGATGTTCGCCATATCAATAGCAGGCATCACCTTGATATCGTTACCCATTGTCCAAGGGCCAAAGCTTTCACCCATATCGCAATTGATGGTAATTGTCCGTCGTGTCATCGTCTTGTCCCTAATTTGCGAAAATCATTAGTAAATTCAATAAATAGTGATCCAATTCATTGTTTAGGCTTAATCGCATTATCCACCCTTATCATTTCTATACATTTATATACCCAAATGAAATAATGCTTCATTATATGAATTTGGGTTCACTTAATGAAAAAGCGTCGTTATCTTTTACCATCTTTAGTTTTAGTCTGCGGAAATGTCTCTGCATCTGATGATATTCAACACCTTATGTCGATGTCACTCGAAGAGCTTTCAATGCTGCAAACTGAGATGCAAACGGCGTTTCGTTCTAGCCACAAACTAACGGATACTCCTTCCTCAGTTTATGTACTAGGTTCAGAAAGAATCAAGCGCAGTGGCGCACGCTCTATAGCAGAAGTGCTGGCATTGGTTCCAGGTATTACAGTTACTAATGTGTCTAATACCCAGCAAGTTGCGTCAATTCGTGGCTTTCACGACGGTTTGTATAACAAAATGTTGGTACTGCTTGATGGGCGCAGCCTGAATAACTCAGTATATGGTGGTATTTACTGGCCAAGTGTGGATTACAATTTGGCCGATATCGAACGTATTGAAGTGCTACGCGGCCCTGGAGGGACGATGTGGGGAGGCAATGCACTCAATGGTGTGATTAATATCATTACCAAATCGGCTAAGCAAACGCAGTTCTCGATGTTAAATGGCACCTTTGATGAACACGGTGACTATATTGCAAGCGGTCGAACTGGCCTTAAGTTAGGTGATGATATGTATGCACGTGCCTTTTATAAACGGCGTGATGAGGAAAACCATCATTCAGGGCGTTATCAGAATCGTTGGCTGCGTCAAACCGCGGGCATGGTGGTTGAGTCTTACGAAGGCGATGATAAATGGACGCTGCGCTTGGGAGGGCATCGTAGCCAATATCGAATCAATCACTCTAATTATAGGATTGATCGTATTGTTGGTGCTGTCGATGACATCAGTGAGCAGGCGACGACCATTGATAGCCATGGTGAATACCTTCATTTCGATTTTGATCAAACCATTAACAGTGAGTGGCAAGCGAAATATGCGGCTTGGTACCAGCACAGTCGAGACCAACGGTTTGATGCTCCAGCCGAATACTCGGATGTGAATCTCGAGGCTAATTTTAATTACGGATTAAGTGACCGCGTCACATTTTCATTTGGTGGAGGGGTTCGGCGCTATGATATCGATTTTTCGACAACCCACTCGCCGGAATCGCAGTACATATATCCGTATATCCTGCGTACTTATGATGTGAATAAAGTGGATGATGTGATCAGTAATGGCTATGTTCAGGGAAATTGGCACCTTACAGAGCAGTGGTCGTTATGGGCTGGCGTTAAAGCCGAATACTTTAGTGCGACTGGAGATACGGAATTTTCGCCACAGCTTCGCGCGTTGTACCATTTCGATGATGGGCGGAATACGCTTTGGGCAGGGGTAGCTCGCGCGGTAAGCGCGCCTTCGTACCTTAATCGTAACAGCGATTATTACTTGACGATTGATGACCCCCAACAGAATCGAACTGTATTTGTTAAACGCGATTCAAACCCCAATATGGATATAGAAAGTGTGATTACCAGCGAAGTCGGGCATCGTTTCGTGGGGGAAAACATTGAACTGGATACAACGTTATTTTTCAGTGAGCACCATAATGTTCGCGGGTCCCAGTATAAAGGCGCAATTGAAGGCGTAAACAACAGTTATCAGTTTCAAATCAGTGATGACTACAATATGAAATCTTATGGCGTTGAAGTTGCTGCGAGGTGGCAATTCAGTTCCACATACGATATTTATGCGAGTTATAGCTATTTGCATACGGACTACTACTTGCAAATGGACACAATGCAGCAAGTGCAAACCACGGATGCATTTTCTATTGAAAATCAACATAATATTAGCCTGCAAAGCCTGTGGGATATCAATGAGCAGTGGAGCTTCGATGTAACTGCGATGGCTCAATTACTGGAGTATCCCCCAGATTCAAACTACTCCATTCCAGATTATTTAAGTTGGGATGCGCGATTGGCGTGGCAATATAATACTCATTGGCCAATGGTCGAGTGGATTATCAAAGATATAGGTCGGCATGGATATTATCAAAATACCCTTCAACAATACCCAAGTGAGCAACAAAGTTATCTAAGGATTTCGTATGTTTTTTAAAACGCTTGGCTTACTGTTTTGGTCAACGTTATTTTCTTATTCTGTGTCGGCAGCCTATACCCCTGAGCAGGTAAAGGCCGTTTATCTGTTTCGTATTGCCAATTTTATCTATTGGAAACACGAACCTCAGATGAAATCAGTAGAGTTTTGCCTGCCAGATAGTCCGGAAGTTAAGAAAATTTTACAATCAATTGTCACGAATAAGACCGTGCGCCATCTTCCATTACATATCGCTGATAGTGACTGTGATATCTTGTTTGTGACTAAACAGGAGAATCTTCACTACGTTGAAGCCGCAGGAGCGAATACGGTCACAATAGGGGATCTCGAACAATTCACACGATATGGTGGAGTGATAGAGTTGTATAACGAAGATGGACGAATCAAACCCAAAATTAACCTAGACAATATAGGTGACTACTCTGTTTCATCAAATTTACTGCGTATCGCGAAAATCGAGGGCAATAAATGATGAGGTCTGTAGGTTCAATATCGCTAAAAACAAAGTTGATGCTGCCGATCATCTTTTTTACGACGTTGATCTTTGTTGTTTCGCAGTTGTATAGCTTTTTCTTGGCCTATGAAACGCAAAAAGAAAACCTACTAGGGCGAGTTTCCGTTTTAGCTAACGGCGTTGCCTATAACCTGCAAGCAGCAATTATTTTTAATGACAGTCTGGCGGCCAACGAAGTGTTATCGGCCTTTTCAGCAGATGAAGAAATTTCGCGCGTTAAGCTCTATACCAAAGAAGGGCAGTTATTTGCAATGTATGAGCGTGAAGGAGCGAACGCGCCCATTCCTACCGTCAGGCAACAAGAGCAGATGGAGTCGCAGCAATACGCTTTTGCCGATAAGCACATATTCCTTAATATTCCGGTTAAAGTTGAAGATGATGTTATCGCCAAGCTGAGAGTCACTATCTCCAAATCCTCATTAACTCAGCTTTACGAAAAAGCGCTCAATAATGCGTTGATTTACTTTTCGCTGTTAGTGGTTGCGGCCACCATTTTGTATTTAACAATACAAAAATTCATCATTGTCCCGGTATTTTCCCTTAACCAAGGGATGCGCAGCTTCATTAGTCATAACCAGCAGATGAAAATTAAGCCGGCAGCCTACGATGAAATCGGTGATTTGGTGGATGCATTTAATACCATGATTGAACGTTTGCGGCTTCGTGATAAGCAGGTTTCGTACACCCTAGATAAACTTGAAGAAGAAAAAGCCTTTGCGAATGAAGTGGTAGAAACGGTGCAACACGCGCTTATCGTTGTCGATAATGAAGGTGCGATGGTGCACTTTAATGTCGCGGCTTGTGATATTTTCAAATGTACGAAAGCGTATCTGAAAAGCTCAAAAATCACCGATATCATTCGTACGGATGACGAGCTGTTTCACCAAGCATTTCGCAATAATTCCGAATTCTTCGACCGCAAACTGTGGATTAAAGACGCGTTTAATTGCCCTCAATTATTAGAAATTACCAGTACAACGTTATCAAAAGCGGGTCAAACTCTGTTTGCTATCCAAGATATCACTGAGTTTGAAGCCGCCCAAGGGCGTCAACGGTTGGCGGCAGGCGTATTTGAAAATAGTCATGATGGCCTAATGGTTATAGACCATAAAGGTTACATCACGATGGTCAACCCGGCTGTGACGACACTACTGGGTTACTCACAAGAGTTGTTACTCGATAATCAACCACAAGATATTCTTGATTGGAAGCAATTCTCCTCTTTGATGCCGGCAATTAAAAATAGTGTGTTCAAGTTCAATCAGTGGCAGGGAGAGATCTGGGAGAAACATCTTGATGGCCACATGGTGCCAATGTTTGTCAAAGTGAGTTGTATACAGAAGCAAGATGGTGAGCCCGGTTATGACCTGGTGTTTATTCTGTCTGATCTATCCAACAAGAAAGAAATGGAAAGGCTAGACTATCTTGCCCATCATGATTCGTTGACTGGACTTGCAAACCGAGCGAAGTTATATCGTATCTTGGATGATATGTTGGAGACTGACGCCTACCTCAATGGTGCCGCACTGCTGTACATTGATTTAGATGGTTTTAAAGAGGTGAACGATACCTATGGTCATGACGCCGGTGATGAAGTGTTAAAACAAGTGGCGGAGAGACTGCTATCACAGGTGCGCTCGATTGATTTAGTGGCTCGCCTTTCTGGTGATGAATTCGTTGTTTTAATTCGATCGTCAGAGCCGGGTGATGCAGAACTTCTTGGTAACCGATTGATAAACCTCATTAATCAAGATGTCGTTTACAAAGGACGCATTCTCAATGTTGGTGCGAGTGTTGGGGTTCATCCGATCATCCACAAGCAAGAATCGCTTGATACCATCTTAAAATCGGCAGACACGGCAATGTATAAGGCCAAAAGTTCTGGCAAAGGACGAGTGGTTGTCACATAAACACTTGGCTCGTTGTCTCAAAAGTTATCCTATATTTTTATATTGCAACTCAGTAGCATAGATATAAATTTATCGTTAAAGGTTAGAAATGATGAACGTTTTAGTGACTGGCGGCATGGGTTACATCGGTAGCCACACTTGTATCCAAATGATTGATGCGGGAATGAATCCTGTGATTTTGGATAACCTCTACAACAGTAAAAATACAGTACTCGAACGTATTGAAAAAGTGTCTGGCGTGAAGCCAACGTTCATTGAAGGTGATGTACGCAATAAATCACTTGTTGTTGATGTGTTGAAAGCACACAACATTGACGCAGTTATTCACTTTGCTGGGCTGAAAGCAGTTGGCGAATCGGTGCAAAAACCGCTTGAATACTATGACAACAATGTAAATGGCACATTGGTTTTAGTTGATGCAATGCGTGATTGTGATGTCAAAACCTTAGTATTTAGTTCGTCAGCGACGGTATATGGTGATCCAGCATCGGTGCCGATTACGGAAGATTTTCCGACCAGCGCAACCAACCCATATGGGCGTAGTAAGTTGATGGTCGAAGAGTGCTTAACGGATTTCCAAAAAGCCAATCCAGATTGGAGTATTACGCTACTTCGCTACTTCAATCCTGTTGGTTCTCATCCTACAGGCGAGTTGGGTGAAGATCCTCAAGGGATTCCAAACAACCTAATGCCATTTGTATCGCAAGTGGCCGTTGGACGACGTGAATTTCTATCGGTCTTTGGTCACGATTACCCAACCAAAGACGGCACGGGTGTCCGTGATTATATTCACGTGATGGACTTGTCAGATGGACACGTTGCTGCGCTGCAAAAAGTGGGCAGTAAACAAGGGCTACATGTCTATAACCTAGGCACTGGCAATGGCTACAGCGTGTTGGATATGGTTAAGGCATTTGAAGCCGCGAGTGGTAAAGAGGTGCCTTATCAATTAGTGGACCGACGCCCTGGCGATATCGCTGAATGTTGGGCTGATCCGGCTAAAGCAACAAAAGAGTTGGGTTGGCAGGCCATTCGTACGCTCGAAGAAATGACCGCAGATACCTGGCGTTGGCAATCAAAAAATCCACAAGGTTATCCTGAGTCGTAATTATTACGATACTTAGAAGTAAAAAAGCAGCCATTATTGAATGGCTGCTTTTTTATTGGTTAAATTCCTTCGCTAAATATCACATTTTAGTGCTAGATTCCAAGGCGTATTCTATATTCATATTATGTTAGACCTAGCTTATTCGATATTTTTAAACTCTATAAACAGCCAGTTAGAGCTAAGAGTAGAAGGTTAGTCAGCCTCATCGAATAACTTTTGTCATACCTGGAGCAGTAACAAGTGATGTCAGATCGCTCGGTTATTGCGATACCTAAAGGATATCAATAGTTATGAGTATAAATCGTAAGTTTATCGTTGCTATATCAGCGTTAATCTTGGTAATGGCCATTGCGCTCGCATCCATTCAAGTTTCCTCACAAATCACTCAGATCAATCATCAAGTCACAGAACAAAGTGATGATGCCGCTCACGATGTCATTAGGCTGCTCAATGTGACCAACAGCATTATGTTGGAGCGAGTAAAAAGCAGTATGAAATTGCTCAAAGAAAGGGGGCTTGCTATTGGTAATCCGACGTTAGGTGAGCGTGTGGATGTGGGGAGCAGTTCAGCGCCGAACCTAATTTTGGGCGATAAGCCTCAAGCCAATCAATTTGAGCTGGTGGATAATCTAACGAAACTTGCAGGTGGCACGGCAACGCTGTTTAGCCGGGATAATAGCGACTACATACGTGTCTCGACCAATGTAAAACGTAATGGCCAGCGGGCGATAGGCACTAAGCTTGCGCCTAATGGCAAAGCGATGAAGGCGATCCAGCAAGGTAACGCCTATTATGGCGAAGTTGATATTCTTGGAAATCCTTATTTAGCGGGCTATGAGCCGATTCAGGGTGATAATGGGACGGTTGGTATCTGGTATGTGGGTTACTCAGCGGATCTGAGTGAACTGAATGATGCCGTCTCGAATGCCAGAATTTTGGACAATGGGTTTGTGGCTTTGCTCGATGGCAAAGACCAATTGCGCATGCACTCGACGAATATCGAACGTTCTGCGGTTGAAAATGCCATGACCAGCGATGAATGGGACATAATTAAAACGCCATATGAAGCATGGGGTTACACAGTAGTTGTTGGTGTTTCTAAGCAAGAAGTTAGCGACTTGGTGTTTGGGGCGGCATTAAAAAGCATTAGTTTTGTCATTGGCATGGGCGCAGTTATCCTTTTGGCCATCTCTTTATTGATCAAAGTGCTCGTGGGGCGTCCTCTGGAGACTTATGTCAAAGCGATTACCGATATTGCAGAGGGTGAAGGCGATTTAACTCAGCGATTTACGCAAAAGTCGAATGATGAACTCGGACAAATGGCTTCTGGGTTTAACCGGCTGCTCGATCGCCTTCACGAGACGATTAAACAAGCGAAAATCTCTGCAGAGAATGTTTCCGTCGCGGCAAACGCGCTGTCCAGTTTAGCGACCAATTCGAGTCATTCAGCGAAAGAACAGAGCTTAAAAACCGAGCAAGTTGCCTCTGCGACACATGAGATGTCAGTGTCAGCGCAAGAAGTCTCGCGTAACACAGCGGAGGCAGAGTCCTACAGCCATGAAGCCAATGAACAAGTAACCAAAGTGGGGACAACACTGAACATCACCATTACCAATATCGAGCAGCAAGCGACGACCATCGAAACATCAAGTACAGTCGTACAGGAACTGGTTGACGCGAGCTCGAGTATTAGCAGCGTCCTTGAGGTGATCAGTGACATTGCCGACCAAACAAACTTGTTGGCATTGAATGCAGCGATTGAAGCGGCTCGAGCTGGAGAGCAGGGGCGTGGCTTTGCGGTGGTGGCCGATGAAGTTCGTTCATTGGCAAGCCGTACTCAGGTTTCTACCGAAGAAATTCGTAAAACGGTCGCGCGTTTGCAAAGTAGCGGGAAGGAAGCCTCTAAACAGATGGATGAAAACCGTAAAGTGGCCCTTAATAACCTGGAACATGCCAAGGTAGCGGGTGAGGCGTTGAAAGATGTGTTGGCGGCTGTTCAGAATATATCTCATCGCAATACCGATATTTCCAGCGCTGCAGCTCAGCAGCATCAAGCGTGTTCTGAGGTGAGTGAAAGTATTGAAGGAATCAAAGATATTGGCTCTCAGAATACCAATTACGCTCAGGAAACATATGATGCGTGCTATAAACTAAGCTCCATGGCGCAAGAGCTATCTGATAAATTGTCGCATTATAAAATTTAAGGCATTTATAACGTAAAAGGCGGCTGTGAATAACAGCCGCTTTTTTATGCTAACGGGCAACTTTACTTTATTAGGGCTGTTTGTCTTTAGTTAAAGATAAAAGCCACACCGAGACAATCGCCACGCCGAGAAATCCACCAAGAATGATCACTGGCATCGCACTGTAACCTAAAATATGCCAGATGACAGACTCTAATGTACTCATAGTAATGCTCCTTATTGCCAGCCTTCAACGCCATGCATGTCAGGTAAGTTATGTGCAATTCCTTTGTGGCAGTCGACACATGTTTTATCTCCAGAGGCTAGAGCTGTGGAGTGTTGCCGAGCACTGCGAGTCGCTTGCTCTGAAAAATCCATGTACTCAAATTCATGACAGTTGCGACACTCAAGTGAGTCATTTTTTTTCAATCTAGCCCATTCCCGCTCAGCTAAGTGCGAACGACGCGCCTGAAATTTTTCTGGCGTATCGATAGTTCCCATAAAATGGAACAACAATTCTTTTGACGCTTGTACTTTACGTACAATCTTATCTGTCCATTCATGCGGAACATGGCAATCTGAGCATATCGCTCGAACGCCTGAGCGGTTAGAGTAGTGAATGGTTTCCTGAATTTCAGCTACGATGGGTGCATGACACCCAGAGCAAAATTCTTCAGTGTTGGTGGCTTCCATTCCAGTGTTAAATGCGCCCCAAAAAAGAAGACCACCTGCAAAGCCCATGAAAAGTACTAAGCCGACGGCGGCTTTACTTGGGCTTGTTAATCGTTTCCAAAACGCTTTGAGTAATTTCATAATTCGCCTCTATTTAATATCTAAGCGCTTGACTAACGTAGTGAATCAACACTTTCGTATTCGTTTTCAACTAATGGCTTTGCATCGGCCTGAGGCACGTGGCATTGCAAGCAAAAGTAACGACGAGGGGAGACGTCGGCAAGAACCGCATCTTGACGGTTGATAAAGTGCGTTACACTGATTTTGGTGGCGCCCATCTGCTTGGCGTTTTTCCAGCTGTGACATGAAAGGCATTTGTTGGCATTCAATGACACTTCATAGTTACGGATGTTGTGAGGGATAAGAGGAGGCTGATAGACAAAATCACTATCAAGAGCCTGCTCGCGTGGGTATTTTTTCATATTGTCGCTAGCGCGCGTGTCCTCGATAGGCGTTGTGCCTCGCAATGATTCAAGGCCACCAACACCACCAGGATTGTCAAGCTCTGCTTGAGCGAGCCCCGTCACCAGCGCACCGATTGATAGTAATGCAACGAGCAATTTTTTCATGAGTAAATTCTCCGCCGTCATGGCTTAATTCGTTCACAGGGCAATCGATGAGATTGCCCATTAATACAGTGATAACTAGGCCTGATTTACCTTAGTGATTTTTACCGGGCACTTCTTGAAGTCGGTTTGCTTAGACAGTGGATCCGTTGCATCGAGAATCAGCTTGTTGATCAAAATACGAGCATCAAAGAAGGGAACAAATACCAAACCTTTTGGCGGTTTGTTGCGCCCACGTGTTTCTACACGCGCTCGTACTTCGCCGCGTCTATTGGCGATAACGATTTCATCGCCGCGACGTAATCCTCGTGATTTGGCATCCTCGTGATGCATAAAGCACACGGCATCTGAGAATGCTTTATACAGTTCAGGAACACGTCGAGTCATGGTGCCTGTGTGCCAGTGTTCAAGTACGCGTCCGGTGCAGAGCCATAGATCAAACTCTTCATCCGGGGACTCTGGTGGGGCTTCATACGGTGCGGAGATAATCCATGCTTTACCATCGGGCTTACCGTAAAAGTCCCATCCTGATCCTTTCTTAGCGTAAGGGTCGCTGCCTTCTTTATAACGCCAAAGTGTTTCTTTACCGTCGACAACGGGCCAGCGTAACCCTCGCACTTGGTGATAGGTATCATAGGGGGCGAGGTCATGACCATGACCTCGACCAAAGCTGGCGTATTCTTCAAACAAGCCTTTGTGGACATAGAAACCAAAGTGATGAGCATCATCATTGAGCTCACGAGCTTGTTCCAATGGGAACTGGTCAACTTGTCCATTTCGATACAGCACGTCATAAACCGTTTTGCCACGATATTCTGGCATTTGGGCAATCAACTCTTCAGGCCAAACTTCTTCTACTTTAAAGCGCTTAGCAAACTCCATAAGCTGCCAAAGATCGGATTTTGCGTCGCCAACAGTACCAACTTGTTGGTACCAAGCCTGGGTACGACGCTCTGCGTTGCCGTAAGCCCCTTCTTTTTCTACCCACATTGCGGTGGGAAGAATTAGATCCGCGGCTTGAGCGGTGACTGTTGGGTAAGGATCGGATACTGTGATGAAGTTTTCAGGACGGCGGTAGCCTGGCAAACGCTCAGTGTTGATGTTTGGACCTGCTTGCATGTTGTTATTACATTGCACCCAGTAGCAATTAAGGACGCCATCATTGAGCATACGATCTTGAAGTACCGCGTGGAATCCGGGTTTGGGAGGAATTGTGCCTTCTGGCAATTTCCAAATTTGTTCGGCGATCGCACGGTGTTTTGGATTGGCAACCACCATATCTGCTGGAAGACGATGAGCAAAGGTACCCACTTCACGGGCCGTTCCGCAAGCGGATGGCTGGCCGGTCAATGAAAATGGACTGTTACCTGGTGTCGCAATCTTACCGGTCAGCAAATGCAGGTTATACACCAAACTTTGCATCCATACGCCGCGCGTATGCTGGTTCATTCCCATGGTCCAAAGTGACATCACTTTGGTATTTGGGTCGGCATATTGTTTCGCAAGCGTGATCAGTTTCTCTTCTGAAACCCCGGATAATTCAGAGGCTTTTTCAACAGTATATTCTGCGACTGAGGCTTTATAAGCCTCAAAATCGATCGCATCCATTTTGCCAGAATTGGCATTTTTCGCTGCTTGTTGCAGTGGATGTTCGTCACGCAATCCATAGCCAATATCAGTGATCGCTTGTTTAAACTGTGTATGTTTATTAACGAAATCCCAATTGACCGCATCGTTTTGAATAATGTAGTTAGCAATAAAGTTCGCGATCGCAAGATCAGATTGAGGATGAAAAATGTACCCGTGATCTGCCAGTTCAAACGACCGATGGTAATAAGTTGAAAGGACGTTGACTTTAACATGAGGGTGGCTTAAACGGCGATCCGTTAAACGTGTCCATAGCACCGGGTGCATTTCGGCCATATTCGACCCCCAAAGCACAAATGCATCAGCGTTTTCGAGATCGTCATAACAGCCCATGGGTTCGTCGATACCAAATGTACGCATAAAACCAACCACGGCAGACGCCATGCAGTGGCGCGCGTTTGGATCAATGTTATTTGAACGAAAGCCGGCTTTCATTAGTTTAGAAGCCGCATAACCTTCCATAACCGTCCACTGGCCAGAACCAAACATACCGACGCTGGTCGGGCCTTTTTTGGCCAGTGAGGCTTTCCATTTTTCAGCCATGACATCAAAGGCTTTATCCCAAGAGACAGGTTGAAAATCGCCATCCTTGTGGTATTCACCATTTTTCATTCTTAGTAAAGGCTGAGTTAAACGGTCTTTGCCGTACATAATTTTTGATAGAAAGTAGCCTTTGATACAGTTTAGGCCTTTATTGACCGGAGCTTCAGGATCACCTTGTGTTGCGACAATCTTGCCATTTTGAGTACCAACGAGTACCGAACAACCGGTACCACAAAATCGGCAAGGTGCTTTGTCCCACGTTATTTTGGTTTGATCTGAGGTGGTAATTAAGTTTGCGGCACTGGCTGGCAGTGTTACGCCTGCAACGGCGGCGGCTGAGGCTGCTGCGTTTGCTTTTACAAACGCTCGTCTTGTCATTTTCATACATCGCCCTCAATATGCGAGTTAGTCGTTCCAGTGTTATTGTTATTTTCGTCGTCGAGTTCAGTCTCGATCTGGTGGTAAACCAACACCGTACTCAAGACGTTCGGAAAATTGTTAATTGCATCAATGGTATCGGTAATAAAACCCTGATTTTCTGTTTCCAATACCACAATGATCTTGCCTTCTGGGCTGTCACCGTAGATTTCGGCGTTCTCAAATTGGTCAATTTGCGCTTTTATTGATGTTAAGTGTTCAGGTAACACATGAACGACTAAACTAGAAATGTGCACTTCATTCAGTGACATAAAGTTCCCTCTATGGGTTGTGAACCAAAATCGCTGAGGTAGGGCAAGTGGAGACACATGCTCCACAACCCGTACACTGCTGGGTATTGATGGTCGGCTGAGCAACTTTGCCAACCATCAGCTGAAATTGAATTGCCATCACTTCGCAACTGTCTGAGCAACTTCGACAATCGATGTTGCTGAACGCGAGACATGCGTTGTTAATATTGGCCTTAGCTCCCCAGGGAAGCTGGCTTTGTTCAGCAAACAGTGGCTCTGGGCAAACTTCGGCGCACTGGTAGCAAAAGCTGCACTCATCAATCGAGAAATCGATGCGTGGAAAGCCACCATCGCTTTTTACGATGATTTGGGTGTCGCAATGCGCAATGCATTTACCACAGCGTGTGCATTGGTCAGTAAACTGTTCTGGTTGTTTCAACCAGGGAAGACGTGGCGATTTATCATCGGTTTGAGTTCGACTGAATAAGCGCCTTCTCTTAAAATCAATCACTTAACACCTAGTTTATGAGCTTTGTTTTATAAATTATGAGTAAAGCGTAGTTTAAAGTCGTTAATCTGTAAGGTGCTTTACCCATAGAGAAATTGTAGTTTTTGTCTCAATGGGATAAATACCCCCTTAGGGGTAATGAAAGGTCGAGTTGTTTTAGATCAATAAATGACTTGGTGAGTGATCACATATTGTTATTTGTCTGGGTTGGAAGTCGCAGCTGAGACGGCTTTTTCGCCTATAAGGAATAGATTTGCATACAAAAAATCAGTCAGTGACGAAAACAATCGCGTTATCACTGCTTTTTATTCTACTGTTTTCGGTAGCAACGACAGGCTTTGCTATTTTTACTTTGGCGTCGAGTTTGGATGATGCGGAAGCGGTAAATGTATCTGGCTCTATGCGTATGCAAAGTTACCGTTTGGCGTATGACATAAGGAGTGAGTTGCCTGACTATTTACCTCATGTAGAGATGTTTGAACAATCCATTTTTTCTCCATCAATGAAAGCACTGAATCATTGGTCGGTGCCCAGTGACATTACTGAGGACTATCAAAGCTTGATTAAGCGCTGGTTTGCGTTGAAATCGGTGATTTTAAGCGACAACCAAAAGCAATATTTGGCATTGGTTGAAGGATTTGTCGATCAAATAGACGACTTTGTTTTTAAATTGCAGCAATATTCAGAGTTAAAGTTGATCAAGCTTGCCTGGATTGGCGGGATAGGCCTTGGGGTTATCTTCTTGATTAGTGTGTTTGTGGTGCGATTTATACGCAAAGAGATTGTGAGTCCTCTCAATGCGTTGGTATTAGCCAGTGAACAGATTCAATCCCGCTCCTTTGATATTGAGCTGAGTGTGAATAGTCATAATGAGATGGGGATTTTAACACGTACGTTTAATAATATGGCGAGTGATCTTGGTAAGCTTTATCGAGGTTTGGAGCATGTGGTGAATGAGAAAACACAACGCCTACAAATCGCCAATCAGTCTCTTGAAGTGTTATACCGCTCATCACAACAACTCACCGCATCATTAATTACCGCTGAAAATTTTCAAGCGATTTTGGAAAATATGGTGAGTTTGGAAGGCATTAAAGCCGCAAGATTAAAAATTGCAACGCCAGAAGAACGTCCGTTGATTTTTACTCAAGGTGATATTCAGCCTAGTGATGAGATTCAATCCAAAGCATTGGTGTTAGACGATGTGCAACTTGGCACGTTATTTTGGAAACCAGGGTTACCTTGTCCCGATCCAGAGTTGATTGATAACTTTGTACAAATCCTTTCTAGAGCGATTTACTACAATCATGCCCAGCAACAGGCAAGTCAGCTGTTACTTATGGAGGAACGGACGACCATTGCTCGTGAGCTTCATGATTCGCTCGCCCAATCCTTATCATATTTGAAGATCCAAGTTGCGCTTTTGAAAAAACAGCTGTCGTCGTGTCCATCGACAGAGACGAGTGCGCAAACAGAGCAAGTCATTGCTGAGCTGGATACTGGCATATCATCGGCTTATATCCAATTGCGCGAATTATTGACGACCTTTCGATTGTCGTTAAAAGAGGGGAGTTTCGGCGCGGCGTTAAGTGAAATGGTTCAACAACTTGATCAGCGTTCATCCAGCGTTTCCATCGTATGCCAAAACCAGCTGTCTTCCATGGAGCTCGATGCCCATCAGCAAGTTCATTTACTGCAATTAATCCGTGAAGCAACGCTTAATGCCATTAAGCACGCCCAAGCGACCAAAATCGATATCAATTGCTATGAACAAGACGATCTGATCGTGATGTCAGTCAAAGATAATGGTATTGGTTTCGACGAGTTGGAGTTGAAACAGGATCATTATGGAATGAGCATTATGCAGGAGCGCGCCTCACGCTTAAATGGCCAGTTGAAGGTGACGTCCTCTGCTGATCATGGATGTGAAATCGTCTTAACCTATCCAAGAGTAAAGGAATAATATTTTGTCTATATGCCGTGTTCTATTAGTCGACGATCATCCTTTGATGCGTCGAGGATTGAATCAGTTATTAAGTTTCGAACAAGATTTTGAAGTCGTGGCCGATGTCAGTAATGGCAGCGATGCAGTGGCGAAAAATCATGAGTTATCACCAGACCTGATTCTGCTTGATCTCAATATGAAAGGAATGTCGGGTTTAGATACGCTGAATGCGCTACGAGCGGATGAGTGTGATGCCAAAATCGTTATTCTCACCGTATCGGACAGCCCTGCGGATATCGAAGCGATCATCAAAGCAGGTGCCGATGGATACCTACTAAAAGATACCGAACCGGATGAACTGATTCGGCTACTTCGTGGCTCATTACAGGGAGAGCAGGCCTATAGCCGTGAAGTCGCCCAATATATGCTGACACGTAGTCATCAACATGATGTGTTTGAAGAGCTTACAGAGCGTGAAAAGCAGATATTAAAAGAAGTGGCTCGAGGGTATCGTAATAAACAAATTGCGGATCGATTGTTTATCTCGGAGTCGACGGTGAAGGTTCATATGAAAAGCTTGCTCAAAAAGCTAAGAGTGCCATCAAGAACGGCCGCTACCGTGCTGTACTTGGCTCGCTACGGTGATGTTAAATAAAAAGCGCCTTGCTATGGCGCCTTTTCTGCCTTGATCCGCAGAGCTAACTTGCTTCTACAAAGATTTTCGATTGTAGCGCCTCTGGAACCCCAAGATAATAACCTTGGAACATATCGATATCTAATTCATGCATGGCATCATATTCATCCAAGGTTTCTATGCCTTCAATGACGGTCTGCGCGCCAACACGCTTAGCGAGACGAAGTCCATCAAGTAATCGAAACGGCTTACCGCACATGTACTCAGCCAGCAGGCTGCGATCCAACTTCATGATATGCGGCCTTAGCATTTCTACTCTTCGTTGATTCGATGCTTCACTGCCAAAGTCGTCAATCGCGATATTCACCCCGTACACGCTTAAGCGATTCATTCCCACTTGCAATAGTCGTTCGTCTTTAGCTTGGCTCTCAACGACCTCCATGACTAACTGATCACTTCTAAGATGCAAATTACGTAAACGTTGATACAAATGATCTTTATTTAAGCCGTTTGTTGCGTAATGTTCACCGACGGTTGGAAGCAGATTGAGAAACAATTTTAAATCACGAAATTTAGATAATGAGAAGTTACGTAGGTGGATAGCTTGGCTTAAACGCTCGACGTTTTGTTTGTCTTCTTCTTGAGTGGTTTTTGAATGGAAGAAATGATCGGGCTGAATAATCTGTCCTTCCAAATCAGTAATACGCACTAATGCTTCAGCACCAATGACATTGTCTAATTTATCAAAAATAGGTTGGAATACGCTGGTGAGTTTCCATTGCTTGTAATTGGCAATAAATTGCAGATTGCTATTAATATCAAGCCATTGTGTACATTGGCTGATGTCGTGTATCGCCATACTGAACCCACCTTAAACATTTGGTTGTTTATGCTTGTTCGTTTCCTGACATTTTATTGACATAAACCTGTCAAAGTCAATTCACTGACACCTGAATCTTGATGCACGCTTACAAATTGGTAAGTATAACTAATTGATTTATAACAATCGAAGAATCAAAAGCCATTTAGGCTTGTAAGGCGACGTTCTAAACTTATGCATTAAATGTCAGTTATAGACTACTGTACGATATGAGTTCACGCTCATATTTAATGAAATGTTAACTCATAATTTTCAGTATAGGGTGATATTAGGCAAGGTTTTGAACTTTACTTCAACGTTCGTCAAAAAAATCCTTATTTCGAATATATTTGCTCATTAGGTGATAAGAAAAAGGGCGAATCACCCAAGAGGTGAGTGAACGGCCCAAACGTATTAGTGTTGATGTATTTTCATAAATACGTCCGTTATACAGCCAAAGAATCTTACCGATGTGCCAATAGACAAAGGGCAGAGGAGGAAGGAAGGTGACGACATCCAAATCGCAGCAGACACGATAAGTCTTATGCCCAAGTTGATAATGACGTTTCATGCTCCACCCACCAACCGCGGGTTGCCCAAACGTCACCACGCGTTTCACTGAGCGTGGAAAATGCGTTTCTATCGCGTCTGCGAGTACACATGCTACTGCGCCTCCTGAAGAGTGACCGGTAAACGTAATGCGTTTTTTCTGTTGGTTAATTAATTGGCTAAGAATCTCAAGCAGTCTCTCAAATACGTTAATGCCCAAATGATCATGTTTATGCGTCGGCATGCTCTCTTGAGAGATCAACTTGTGGTAACCGCTGTGAATTGAGTAGTTTAATCCCCATTCTCGACATGAGGTAAACCAGCAATGTCCATTTAGCAACCAATCCCAAACGTTATGGGAGCCTTTGATAACCACGATAACCTCATCATTATGGTGCCCCCAAAGTACTCGAATCATCGGTTGGCCAAATCGATTGGCAATTACTCTTTGACCATTTGGAGCAAAGCCGTAGCGGGTTTGTTTTAAGACTTTTTGATAAGCCAAATTACACAACACGGCATAGCGTTCATATTGATAACGTTTAAGCTTTTTCACGTCGTTCGATAACAGATGGAGGCAACGTTCAGCATAAGACAGTGGGATGAACAAAAGATGACAAGTTTAACTGAGTTGAATCACCGAATACAGTTGCAGGTATTTGCGTACCAATTGTTGGTTGGTCGAGCGTTTTAGTGGGTGAGTAAACTTGACATAATACGGACTAAGTCCGAATTGTTGTTCTAACGTCGTTGATAATTGCGAGTCACTCTCATAAAGGCTGATGCCTTGTGCGTTGTACTGATCAATTTCATCGGGAAGATGGCCTGTCCACCAGTGAAGTAGCTCCCGGCTTTGTTTGCTACGAGATATCCAATGATCCGTGAGAAGAAGCAAAAGATCATTTGGTTGAATGGCATAACTGTACTCCGATTGCCATTGGGCAACTGATTTGAGCAACTTATTTCTATACGTTGCATTGGCACTGACGAGGTGACCCGTGAGTATCCATACAGTACCCACATCGGAACTGACTCGGAAATGATGGGGTAGATCACTGGGCTGAAGGGCACTTTCGATCGATGTATACTCACATTGATGCCCAAACTCCAATAACGTACGAGCAAGTCGCCGCGCAAACGCAAGCCCCAAATGATGTTCGCTCATTCCTTTATTATGAATGGTTGGGTAGTGTTTTTCACACAGTTTCATGCAATCTGCTTGAAACTCATTGACACTCTGAATGAGCAGGTCGAGTAACAATCAATTTCTCCTTGTCGATAAAAAGCCCGCTAAGCCTATCACAATCCTTGTTATCTCCCATTGAATATTAACAACTTCATGATCCTGGCCACTTTTCTCAATGCTACAGCCCAAGGCTCAGTTTAATTTGATAAGATTTGTTACACATTAAATAGGCCTTATTTTACGTCAATTTCATGCTCAAATACGGTATTTGTGCCCATCGCTTATGAGGAAGTGTTAGTGGGTTATTCATCAAATAGCGTCGGAATATAATGGGTCGTGTATCAACTTTTGGAAAAGAAAATCATTGTTTAACAATTGGTTAACCTAATTTCGTGTGGAGCGATTATACTCTCGTAATGGTGGGTATATTAAGCTTGCGTAGTGCTATCGGCAGTGGAAACCATCACGTATTAATGCATGTTGTTCAAAATTTTAGAACAACATGAACAGTTCTATCACGGTGGTCGCTGAACGATTCTTGATAACAATTATCTAAATTCTACGCTGATGTTTCAGCTCTGGACATAGATACAAGTACTTGGTTGAGGACCAAAATGGACACAGAAATTAAACGATACAACCGTACAGCGAGGATGATTCACTGGTTATCTGCCATTGTCATCATTGGTATGTTTGCTGTCGGACTATGGATGGTAGACCTCAGCTACTACAGCGAATGGTATCGAACCGCGCCGCACTGGCATAAATCAATCGGTCTATTGCTGACTGGATTGACGTTATTCCGTATAGTTTGGAAATTTGTGACAACGTCACCAGAGATAGAGGGCGCGTTGCTTGAAAAGCGCCTGGCTATTCTTGCTCATGGAGCGATTTATCTATTATTGCTGACTATATTCACCTCAGGGTACTTGATTTCGACTGAAGATGGACGCGGAATTGATGTTTTCAATTGGTTCTCCATTCCAGGCGCTGGCGCATTATTTGATGGCCAAGCTGACAAAGCCGGTGTGATTCACAGTTACGCCGCATGGGGACTCATCATCTTGGCTGCAGGACACGCTGCAGCTGCTTTGAAACACCATTTTATCAACAAAGACAACACGCTACGCAAAATGATAGGAGCTTCAAAATGAAAAAAACGTTATTGGCGACAGGACTAGCAATGGCAACAATGATGCCTTTGGGCGCCAGCGCAGCGGATTATGTGATTGACACGAAAGGTGCTCACGCTTCCGTTAACTTTAAAGTGAGCCACCTTGGGTACAGTTTCATTAAAGGTCGCTTTAATACCTTTGAAGGTAATTTCTCTTACGACCCTGCGGATGTTGCAGCATCTAAAGTGTCAGTCACTATTGACACAACAAGCTTAGACTCAAATCACGCTGAGCGTGATAAGCACATTCGTAGTGGTGACTTTATCAATGCCGGTAAGTTCTCAACTGCGACGTTCAATAGCACCAGAGTAAAGGACAAAGGGGATGGCCAGCTGGAAATTAACGGCGATCTCACTTTGCACGGTGTGACGAAACCTATCACGATAGACGCAGAACTGGTTGGTGCAGGTGAAGACCCATGGGGCGGTGAGCGCGCTGGCTTCACGGGAACAACTCGTCTTGAACTGGCCGACTTCGATATTCCAGTCATGGGCGCGTCAAGCTATGCTGATATGGAATTACATGTTGAAGGTGTTAAGCAGTAACGCTTAGACGCTATAGTCTATAGTTCGAAATACGAGAAGCGCCTCTGATGTCGATCAGAGGCGCTTTTTTCGCAGTAATGACCATCAAATACTGTTGTTTTATCGCTTGCATCACATTACTTGTGAAATTGATTGTAATTATAAATTCCAAATGTGACATAAATCACTAGATAATTTCCTCCAGATCGCTAATATCACGCCCTTGATTTCGTGCGGTATAAATGGCCGCCAAGCTGACGAGGAAACCATGAGTACACTTACTGCTATTGCATTGACGACAGGTATCTTATCCGGCCTTTGGGGTTGGATTGCGGTTTCTCTCGGGCTATTGGCTTGGGCTGGTTTTTTAGGCTGCACCAGTTACTTTGCATCACCTAGAGATGGTGTTCGAGGACTAATAGAAAGTCTTGTTACGAATCTAACCGGTGTGTGCTGGGCTCTGGTTATTATAGCCAGTTCACAATACGCTGCGCTGGATATTGTTGGCTATATCATCACTGGTTTAGTGTCTTTCTTTATGTGCGTTCAGGCGAAAAAATCCTGGCTATCCTACATTCCTGGTACGTTCATCGGATGTGGAGCGACGTTTGCCGCTAGCGGTAATTGGCAACTTGTAATTCCATCTTTGCTCTTTGGTGGCGTTTTTGGGTACTTAATGAAAAGCTCAGGTTTGTGGTTAGCACAGCGTAAAAAACAAAGCCCAGTGAACGCATCAAAGCAAGTTGTGAACCGCTCTTAGAGCACTATGTATTGGCGTTGGCCATGGTTACAATGCGCTTGAGTGTCCAGCGAAGCAATAACGGAATGCATTCCTTACCATAGGATTCACAATGTTCCACAATGGCCAAGGCTAAATCAGGTTTAGCGTATTTCTTAAGTACTCGGTTCACCACTTTTTTGGCTGGAATAGGGTGGTCATGGGGGACTTTCACCATATCTTTAAAGAAAAATTCAAAGCCATTATTGTATAGATAATGCTCAATATCGCGGTCGGGTAGCTCGGTTAAACGATGATTCTCTTGTTCGTTATCTAATTGACTTTTCACGGTCGCCGCGTATTTTTTGCCAGCTGCGTCGCCATCCGTTACAACATGCCAATCGATACCAAACGCTTTGGCTACTTTAATTAAAGCTTTTAATCCCGATTGAGCAAATTCAATAATATGCACACCTTCTGCTGTTAGGTTATAGCCACATTGGTTAGCGAGTTCATTAAACAGCCATACCTCAGTTTCTCCCTCAACAAACAGCCAGCAGCGGGCAAACAGTGCACTCGAACGATGAAATCGAATATGAAAGCCAATACGTCGCAATTCGTCGTGTCCTAACATGTGTTTGGGTAAATAGTTGGCAACCGTTTTATCCGAATGTCTTACTAAGCGTCGTAAGCTGTGCAGCGGAACTTGACCGAGAAGATCGCCACTATTGGTCGTTAGGATCTTTTGCATGGGCAGTAGTTGCAGTAAGCTCCAAGCCCTTGCCATATGTGTTGGGTGAAGACGTCCTTCGGGATCTTCAATAATCAATAGTGGTCTAGCGCAGCGGCGCAGATCACTATTGCCTTTGGCTTGCAGATAAGCATTAAGTAACCCCATAAACAGCAATTTGGTTTGTCGACTTCGAGTTTCCTCCATGGCCTCCAATACATTCTTATCACTACCTGAATTGGTAAAAAAAATGCCGTCTCTTGGTGTTCTGGGATTATTTTTTGATTTGGCACTGCCTTTAAAAGAAAAATAGTGTTGGATAAGCGTATGCATTGAATTCAAACTGCTGCGCATTTCTCCTTTATTAACATGACCAGGAATGGCCATCAGTCGACGGCAGGTATTATTGATCCGCTTTTCAGTACGAGTGCTTAAAGCTGGGTTCTCTTTTGGTTTATCGACCCGTCGCGAGTCTTTAATTCGAATCACCGGATGCAATGCCATCAGCTCTTGAGCAAGCTTTTGAGAGTGATGAAGAGCAAGAGCGTTACCCTCGGCATCGAGAAATGCATAGCGAGTAGAAATATCATAGCGCTCACGAGAGGCGCTTAATCGGTAATATATTTTTTGGTTACCTTGAGCATCACTAATCCATACAGGCTTTATTTTTCGATAACGGCCACTCTTATGTTCATGTTTATCTGAAGCGCCAAACGTTAGAACGATTTGCAAGTGTTGAGTTTGTGGATGAGATATCGCGTAATCGACGTGGAAATCCAGCATTTCAAATTGATACGGTATGCCGTCAGATGGCAGTGCTACAGATAATGCGTCAAGCAGAGAAGATTTGCCCCATGTGTTTTCACCAATGAGCGTTGTTAGCTCATCAAAGGCGAGAGACAAGCGCTTAATACCGCGAAACCCTGAAATCTCGATTCGCTCTAAATTCATAGGCACACTCCCAGTTGAGCCAGTTCAAACCGCCGTATGCTAAGCATAAACGATTATTGGCGATTGAGATAAACGCTAACTCACAGTAATTCTTTAGAAAAAAACATGGGATGGCTCTTTGGTTGTAAAATGATCAGCCTTATGTGTGCTTGAAGCATCGAACCAGAAATTCGTCTTTCAAACGTATTTCATAAAAGTAACGAATCTGTCATCATTTCCAAGCTACAATGAAGTATGGAAAGAGATGAAGACATAATGAAAAAGCACAATAACAGACCAGTGAAAATTACACTGGCACATATCAACGATACCCATTCCTACTTCGAGCCAACGTCATTACCTTTAAACATTGAACTTGATGGCAAATCGGTTAACCCGTTCGTGAGTGCGGGTGGATTCGCACGGATAGCAACTCGAGCTAAGCAACTTCGGGAGCAAGCTAAAATGGCATCCCGTGGCTTTTTGTTTCTTCATGCTGGCGACTGTTTTCAAGGCACATTGTATTTTTCTATCTTTAAAGGTGAAGCTAATTCTGAGCTGTTAAACGCGCTCGAAATAGATGCGATGGCACTGGGTAACCATGAATTAGATATGGGTAACTTACCGGTGGCACAGTTTGCGCAGCGCATCGATTTTCCGCTGTTGGCAGGCAACTGGGATCTAAGCCAAGAGAATGGTGAAAAACCAGTGACACTCAGTGGCAATGCTTATGTTAAAAGCTACAGTGTCACAAAGTCCTGTGCAACTTGGATTACCAAAGAATTTGATGGTGAACCCATTGCTATATTCGGTTTATCGCTCGATAAGATGACCGATATTGCCAACCCCGATAGCGATACACCCTTTGTCGATGCGCTGACAACGGCTAAAAAGACGGTGCAAGACATTCAACGAACGGGCATCAATAAAGTGGTTTTGCTCAGTCACTTGGGCTATGAAATGGATCTCGAAGTCGCCGAGAAAGTCGCTGGTATTAGTCTTATTGTTGGTGGTCATAGTCATCGCTTGCAGGGCGACTTCAGTTCTCTAGGGTTAGAAAAAGACGATCCTTATGGCGTGTGCATTAACGATACTTACGTTGTTCAGGCCGGTTTCCATGCCTTGAGTTTAGGTCATGCGGACATTCATTTTGCGGCTGATGGAAAAATTACGCAGTTTGAAGGACGGAATGAACTGTTGCTCGGCAGGCGGTTATTCTTAGATGCAAGTATGAGTGAAACGGGCGAGGATCAGCATCATCGTCAGGCTTGCGAGTTTATTCATCAGCACCCTAATGTTGTTGTATGCAAAAAAGATCCTCATGTTCAAAGTATTCTCGCGGATAAATACATTCCTCAAGTAAGAAAGCTCCAATCAGAAGTGGTGGCGATTTCCGAGCAGCCGCTTCGTCATATTCGTGTCCCGGATGAAAAAGGCCCTAGCCAAGTTGCGCCTTTAGTAGCCGAGTCGTTTGTTCACGCGTTAAATAAACGGGGTCATGAGGTGGCGTTTGCGATTCATAATGCCGGAGGCGTCAGAACATCCATTCGAGAAGGGGAAGTGTCCGTTGCTGATGTTGCCGGAAAACTGCTTCCGTTTGTGGTTCCGATTGGCCACTATGATGTAAAGGGGAAAACCATTGCCGCTATTTTAGAAGGGGCAATCAACAACGCAACCAACAATGATGTCCAGGGCACAGGGTCAGGCTCCTATCCTTATACCTACAACCTTAAATTTGATTATCAGAGCGATGCGCCAATGGGCAGTCGGATCACCGGGTTGTCTATTTTTACTCTCGAGAAAGGCTGGCAACCTATTGAAAATGAAAAAATTTATCGAGGCACTTCATCGGCTTATACCATGAAAGGTAAAGAAGGGTACGAAGCGATACTGAATATGGTCAGTGACGGTTTTGTCTCCCAGCTATCGATGGCAGATTGCTTCATTGAGTTGCTCCAAGAGCGCCCTGGCTTACTGACCAAAAGACATTTGTTACAAAACCAAATCTAATGGCATAAAGGTTGCTAAATCTTCTATGTATTCGGTCGCATTTATAAACTGATGCAATCACTTAGGGGAACAAATATGTGGAGTAAAGATTGGGCCGATGTGGCAATCGTTCTATGCTGGGTCGCGATTTGGGCCGCGTTAGTTTACTTTACACCGATTAGCGGTGTATGAGATGCGAATGAAAGGAGCGACAATGAGACTATCGCTCCTTTGTTTATTTCCATTCGCAGGACTAATAACGTTTGAGAGTCCAGACGTTTAATTTTATAATTACCTTGTTTTGGGGAGTAGTCGCCTCAGTTTATTTGTCGTCATCTCGTTAGGTTGTTTCCTATCCGGCAAATAAGAGTCAGTCATCGCCTTGATGTTTGACTTCGACGAGACCAACGCGCACAAAGCCATCTTGTTTGATGGTGTTATTTGTATGCGAAGGTCTATCTATTTGATTCTTACCTTCGCTGTGGAGGATAAGAATGCCAGCAACGACTTATTTTGCTTTTTTCCTTGGGACTGTCCTTATGGTTTGCCTCGATATTTGGCAAACACGCGGTGGCGTCATTAGTGTAAAAAAAGCAGCCTTATGGAGCGTGTTTTGGGTTGTGCTAGCGGCGCTATTTGCTGCCAGTATTTACCAGTTTTGGGATTTCTATGCCCCTTATAGTCCGTACACACCACACCAAGCTGCGATGGCATTTACCACAGGGTACCTGCTTGAAAAGTCATTAAGTATTGATAACTTATTTGTCTTTGCGATTATTTTTTCTCAATACTCGGTTCCAACCAATGTGAGACCAAGGGCACTATTGTATGGTGTCATCGGAGCATTGGTGTTGAGAATGATGATGATCGTACTCGGTGCCGAGTTACTTAATCGCTATCATTGGACATTATACCTATTTGCCGCCTTCCTAATTTGGACCGGGATATCCCTGTTTAGAGAACAAGACCAGCAAGAAGAGGTCAACCCTCTGCCTGAAAAGCTGATACGGCGCTGGTTACCAATGACTCGAGATTTTCACCAACATCACTTAACAATGCGATTGAATGACGGGAAGCGCATGGCGACGCCTCTGGTGGTTGTCATTGCGGTTATCGCATTTATGGACGTGTTATTTGCGTTAGATTCCATCCCCGCTATTTTTGCTGTGACCAGAGAGCCTTTTTTGGTTCTTGCGGCGAATGTCTTTGCGCTTCTTGGATTAAGATCGCTGTATTTTGTCCTAGAAGGGCTAATCAGTCGCTTCGTCTACCTCAAACCCGCACTTGCGGTCATCATGCTATTTATTGGTGTTAAAATGCTTCTGAGCACCACGGCGTGGGCAATCGAGACTCAGTGGTCATTAGGGTTTATTGCTTGCATCATGATGCTCGCTGTCATTGCCTCAATTTTAAAAGAGCGCAAGTCGTCTGATGTTGAGCACAAAGAGAATCAAACCAATCAAGTATGATCTTGGTCTGAAAAACGCGTTGTAACTGATTTGTTATAAGTGGTAGTGGGTCTGGTAGTCTAATGAGAAAGTATTCAATAAAGTGCATTTAAAATAGGTAACCATGCACTGCAACAACGCATTTATATTTTAAAGTGTTATCGAGTTGTTTCATTAGTTAATCTAATCCAAATGGAAAAGATTTGTCATTAGGGGATTGAGTTTGATTCACCTAAACTCTGCGCTGTAAATACGTTTAACCCTTTATTGAGAGAGGCTGCTGTTATGGCTCAAACACTTCAATTTGATTCAGTTGCAACAACCCACTCTATGGATAGAAAAACCTATTCGGTTAGCGTCAAAGGATTGATTGCGCACCTTTTGGATATTTTATTTACTGACACAACTCCTCGAGCTTATTACACGAATGAGTTGTCTGGACATATGCAAAAAGATATCGGTGTTTACCGTTAAGTGCTCATGTAAAAAAAGCGCCTTTAAGGCGCTTTTTTGTTAATTTTCCAATCAAAAGGATTAGATTAATTTATTTTTTTCGGCAGTATTCAGCAATAACGTACATCGCTTGCCCATTCACTTTGCCTTGAATGTGAGTCGGGTCTGTGTCTGATACGTTGATATTGCGAACCACCGTGCCTTGTTTAATGACCTGGCTAGAGCCTTTGATGGGTAGATCTTTAATGACGGTTACGTCGTCACCTTTTTTAAGTTCAACACCATTAACATCTAGTGGCTTATCGGCGTCATCATCCATACCGATTTCTGCCCACTTTGCTGTCTCTTCTTCCATGTACATCATATCGACAAGATCTTGAGCCCAGCCTTCTGACGCTGAAAGTTTTTTCAGTTGACGCCATGCAAGAACCTGAACAGGTGGCTCTTGACTCCACATACTGTCATTAAGACAACGCCAGTGATTTACATCTACGTTTTCTGGATTTTCGATTTGATCTTTGCAAGTACTGCAAATCATGACGGCATGGTCAACGGTTAGCTGGGTATGAGGGCTAACAACAAATGGCGCTAGAGAGTTTTCAGAGCCGCATAGTTCGCATTTTGATTGGCTGCGTTCAAGCAAAGTTGCTTCAGTAGACATCGTTCTCACCTTAGGAAAAATTGTGAGCGCGTATTATCCACTTTATACACAGAAAATAAAGGGATTAGCCCCAATTACCAAAGAAAGAGTGGGGTTTTTGTGCCTTTTACACAAAATGCGGCGTGGGGTAACGAAAGAAGACGGTTAAGCTTAGGCGCCATTTTAGCGCCTAAGCCTTCTACACACTATGACTGACATGTGGGATGGGGCACATTGTAGCTCGGCATCGCCTTCATTTTATTAGTTAGATCTTTAATTCGAGTCTGATGTGAAGGGTGAGTAGAAAGTAATTCCGGTGGTTGTTGTCCTTTTGATGCCGCCGCCATGTTTTTCCATAATTCGATACTTTGTTGAGGGTTAAAGCCGGCCTGTGCCATTAAATCTAAGCCCAGCATATCGGCTTCGGACTCTTGAGTTCGTCCATAGGGGAGCATGACGCCGTATTGTACACCCAGACCAAGCGCCGCCATGGTCAGATCAGAGTATTGCGCATAATCAGAAGCGCCAATCGCAACATTCGTGATTTGTAAGCCCGCATTGGTGATCTGATTTTGTGATAAACGCTCGTTACTATGGTCCGCTAGGACGTGCGCAACTTCATGGCCTAACACCGTAGCCAATTGATCCTCATTTTCAGCAACATCTAACAAGCCAGTATAGACACCGATCTTACCGCCGGGCAAAGCAAAAGCGTTGACCTGTTCACTGTCAAATACCACCACTTCCCATTGCTGAAAACCTTTACTTTGAGGTACATGGTCGGTGATATGCTTTGCGACACATTGTACATACCGATTCACGCCCGGATCCTTTTCAATCTTCAATTGTTGCTTCATCTGCTCGAATGATTGTGAACCCAAGTTATTCATATCTGAATCTGAAAAAAGAATCAGTTGGTTGCGTCCTGTTGGGGACGAACTGCACGCCGCTAAGCTTAATAATACGGCTGAAACCCATGACGTTGTTTGCCATGCTCGCATAGCATTCTCCATTTATTTGATGTAAAACATCTTGTTAAAATTACTTTGCCTAACTTGTGGAATCCTAATATGGCTATATGGAAACGTCCAATTGATCTGGATACGTTAAATCGTACTTCTGAAAATACATTAATTTCCCACCTCAATATCGTTTATAGCGACATCGGCGACGATTACATTTGCGCGACCATGCCTGTGTGTCATTTTACTCATCAGCCACTTGGAATGCTACACGGCGGTGCTTCGGTGGTGTTGGCGGAAACCTTAGGGTCGGTTGCGGCTAATTTTGCAGTTGACGATGATTGTTATTGCGTGGGATTAGATATTAATGCAAACCACATACGTTCCATGCGTACAGGTACCGTTACCGGCAAAGCAAGTCCGATTCATCTCGGGGTGTCGACGCAAGTGTGGCAAATCAATTTGAACGATGAGCGAGATCGTTTGGTGTGCAGCAGTCGGCTGACCATTGCGGTCAAACAAAAGCGGAATCAACAGCATGCTATCAAAGGGCTGCAAGCATGATCATTCCTATTAGCATTGGGAAAGTGATTGTGACCCCGTTTGAAGTGGTGATAAAGCTTGAAGGTAGCCAAATGGTGACGCTGCAAGCAAGCCGTGACACCTTAAACTTAATTGGTCGCGGTGCCAATGTCGTTGCGTGTAATACAGGTGAAGCAAAGTGGTCAATTAAACTCGATAATGAACAGCAATTACAGGTACTGTCCCAAGAAATTGGTGTTGAAATAGACTAACTGCAAGACGAGACTTGCGCTTTGCCAGAAAATACGGAAACTTAGGGGACGTGTCGTTTTAGAAAATTTCCCCTTTATGAGTAGCCCACGTTTACGGTCACAATTTGAAACCTTGTTCGAACATTACCATGGCAAAGATTGTGGTGTTCAATTGGATGAGATTACCGACATTCTATTTTGTACTCGGCGTAATGCTCGTATCGTACTGAATAAACTTGAAGAAGAAGGATGGATTGAGTGGCACCCTGCGCCTGGGCGTGGCAAATTATCTCAACTCATCTTCAAACGCAGTCGTAGTGATGTCAGTGAGAACCTTGCCCGGCGTTATCTCGAAGATGGAAAGATTGCTCAAGCACTCAATGCTTTAGATGGTGATACCAGTAAACTCGCCCAAGTGATCGAGAGTTACTTAGGTGTCGTGCAGCGAGAAGGGCAACATGTTATACGCTTGCCATATTATCGCCCTCTATCAATGCTTAATCCGCTCAAACCCATGCGTCGTTCAGAGCAACATATTGTGCATCAAGTCTTCAGTGGGCTTACGCGGCTTGATAGTCAGGAGCAATTACAACCTGACCTCGCTCATACTTGGCACGCACTTACTCCGCAGGTTTGGCGTTTTTATCTACGCCCGGGTGTGCGATTTCACAATGGTGACTTACTGACAACTCAAATGGTGGTTGAATCATTACTCGCTTTGAAGTGTAAAGCGTTATTTGATCATATCGCGTCGGTGACGTCACCAAGTGACCTGATTGTCGATATTCAACTGAGTAAATCAGACACTAAATTGCCGTTTTTCTTATCGGAATCATGCGCAAAAATTTTGCCAGCGGCCTCGCTAAGGGGGGATGATTTTGATTTGCTGCCAATTGGGACTGGACCTTATCGCGTTGTGCGTAACGATGAGCAACGCTTGGTACTCAGTGCGTTTGATAGCTATTATGGCTTTCGTCCTCTGATGGATAGTGTGGAGGTCTGGGTTATTGACGATCAGCATTCATCGTTGATTTTTCCAAGCTTGGCTAAACCCATCAAACATACGACCACAGGCTTGGTTCACGACGACGTTGAGCTGGACCCAGGTTGTTCGTATCTGTTGCTCAATCGGTCTCACGGTTTACCAAAAGATCCCGCTTGGGCTGAATACTTCTCCCAAACTCTCAGCTCACTGAATATCTATGGGCAATTGCCGCAAGATAAAATTATTGAACTTGGTGTATTACCAGCCCACGGCTTAAAACCAGGCTGGTATCAGCAACAACCTTCCGCTAAGGCGACTCATCCTCCGCATAGTGGCCGAGTGAAAATTGCTTGCCACGCGCAGCACCCGATGTTTGCCACGGTAATGAAAGCGATGAGCAATCTGCTTAAGGCTGACGGTTTGGACGTGGAAGAAATTACTTATGAGTTGGCTCCTGAACAGCTAGATGATATCGATATCTGGATCAAACCGATGGGAATCAGTTCAAATCGTGATGATGCATTGGCGGGATGGTTGTTAAATACCAGCGATATCGAGCAGTTTAGTCCGCGCGCGGATTTTATTGAGTGGACAGCGCTGGTGGAAGATTGGATGGCAGATGAATCTAATGAGTTTCCCGCTAAACACCTCAGTCGCTCGTTAATCGAGAGCCGACAAATTATTCCTCTCTTTCATTGCTGGTTAGGGATCAGTAAAGATCAGTGTGGATCACTGCAAAATGCCAAATGCAACGCTTTAGGTTGGTTTGACTTTAGCCAAGTGTGGGTAAAACCAGAAATATTAGAGTCAAGCCATGGCCAAACCCAATAAAAAACTGCCGACAAAAACCGTCGCTATCTACTGCTCTCAATGCCGCGCGCTTTTGTATAAATACGCAAAAGGAGGAAAGGGGGCGATGGTCAAATGCTTTAAGCAGAGAATTCTTGACGATCACACTCAGACACCGTGTATATGTCCTAAATGCCAGAATGTTTTTGCTCGTGACACTCTCGTCCGCGGGACGCCCGCGTATAAAATCATTGGCGGCAAAGTCGTGGTGAAATAGAGAATGTGATGACGACTTTATAAACTGCTGTCAGTGGTTAAAAACATTTCGTTAATCTCACTATTTAGCACCGGGACAGAGTTGATCTAAGTCGATAAAATGTACGAAATTCGAATAATTCACTATCAACTTGTGCGAACACTGGTACAATTACCGTGCTTAAAGTTCACTTTTTCCTTAAAGAAGCTAATAGAGGTACTTCATGGAACTCGCACTCATCGTCGCTTTTATCGTTGCTGCAGCAGTAATGGTTAAAAAAGAGATGGCAACAAACTAAAAAGCCAACACCGTATTCATTCGTGTCTTTTGCTAAACCGTTTTTGAATGAATGACAGTAAAAAGCCAGCGTATGCTGGCTTTTGTCGTATTGGTCAGATTTAAAATTGATACATCACAGACAACGAGTAATTGCGCTTCGCTTGGGAGTTATCTTTGAACAGGTCGCTATCACCGCGTACATCATTCCACAAGTAATATTCCTCATTGGTGAGGTTGAATACCCCTGCACGAATCGTTACGTCTTTGATTGGCTTGTAGTAAGCCGTTAAATCGATAACCTGTGAGCTTGGCAAGGTGGTTTGACTTGAGCGTGCACTCTCACTGATATCCTTACTTTGCTTACTGGCGGTATAGTTGAATGTTAAGCTTGTTCCCCACAGACCTTGGTCATCATTGTAGTTAAGTGCGATAACACCATTCCACGGATTGACACTATCGATTGGGCTACCATCGCCATCTTCGCCTTCGGCATAGGTCGCCGCTACTCGGGTAGATAGGCCCGAATCATACCATTGGATACTGTTGGCTAACTCAACGCCTTTTATCGTCGCTTTATTGAGGTTGTCGTAATACATATTTTGAATGCCTGAAGGCAGGACTTCTACGGTTCTCTCAATAAAGTCATCATAGTCACTGTAGAACATGTTGAACTCTATAGAAGAGAGAGCTCCACGGTAGCGATAACCAAGTTCGTAAGCGATACTTTTCTCTGCGTTTAAATCAGGGTTAGGAGTATTGATATAACCGCGAGTGGGGTTATCGTACGTATAGTACAGTTCGTCAAACGCAGGCGCTCTAAACCCTTGGCTTATCTGCGCATAAACAGAGTTTTTCGCGTTTAAAGCGTAGTTAGCACCAAGACGAGCGGTCAACGCTGAGTCACTACTATCTTCAAATGATTCGGTCGCGGTAGGTGATGGTTCAGTCGAATAGTAGTCGTAACGAAGACCAGGAATAATTTTCAGCGCATCATCAAAGAGATAGATCTCATCCTGAATAAACAGTCCAGCCGTTTGCTCTTTTGCTTTTGGGGTATATATCAGCTGTTGATCAGCAGAAGAGGTGTTGTATTCGTTATTGGTGTTATCAATGTCATTATGTGAGTAGCTAAATCCGTAAACGATGTAGTGATTGTCCAACGCCTTATCAAATTGAGATTCGATTTCTATCTTACGCTCTTTGTAGTAATAATCTTTACGCTGCGTGTTAGAGCTATTACTTCGATTTGTAACGGCAGACTGATCTCTGTCCAGCCATGAGACTTGCGTGTCGATGGTATCTGCAAACGCGTAGGGAGTTTGCCAGATGTGCTTCACGGCCAAACGGTATTGTTTGGTTTCATCATCGCCCTGATACTGAGGGTAGAAGCTGTTTTGTACGTCGCCAGTGCTGTCATTATGGATAGCTTCACCGGTCCACTCTAAGCGATGACTTGGGTTGACTTGGTATTGGAGCTTGAGCAAAAGATCATTGTTTTTCGTGTCTTTTGATTTCAACGAATAGTTTTGAAGATCGTTGTTATCAGCAAAGTTATCTGTTTCTTCCCCGTCGCGACGGGTATACGCCACCAATGACTCGAGATCACCCGAGCGGTTTGCTAATGCAACGTGTTCACTGAAAGAGTTGTCTTCTGACGAGTAGGCCAGTTTAGCCTGACCACCAAAGGTTTTGTTACCCGCTAGGAAGTCACTTGGATCTTTGGTCTGAAATGCGACCACGCCACCCAAAGCGTTGCTTCCTTGCAAACTTGATGCAGAGCCTTTTACCACGGTAACCGATTTAACCATATCTGGATCGATAGTGACGGCGCTTGAATTGATAAACTCATAACGTCCGCCATCAAATTGGCTTGGTTGAGAGGTTCCATCAACAATAATCTTAACGCGCTTGCCTTCCATTCCGCGAATATTGATACTTTGAACACCTTGTCGACCTGCATTGTTTAAAGTGACACCTGGTGTATAGTCAAAGAGGTCGTTAAGATCTTTCGCCATCCGTTTTTCAATGTCTTGGTCGCTAATGATGGCGACGGACGCGGCGGCGTTATCAATGGTTTCATTTGAACGAGTGGCAAATACCACCACGTTTTCAGCGTCGCTTTTTGAGTTTTCTTCCGCCAGCGCAGGGAATGATAGCGCAGCGACAATCGACGCAGAGAGTAGACTGACTTTATACATAGACAACATACCTAATTATGTTTTTGATTTATTGAACTATTTGAGCAGCACGGATTTTAGTGGATACAAATGATAATTACTATCATTTGTATTAACAAATAAATTGTGGTTAATCGTATTGAACGCTTGCTTTTTGTTATTGTTTTTCTTACTTTACAGTTAGTTAACTTGTTTATGGCTCGGCTAACTGTTGAGTTTGTAGATTAAAATTTGTGAAGCGTGTCACGTAAATCACTCAGTTAAGGAGCATTTGAGTGCAAAGTCCAATCACACTAGAGGCGTTACATATTCTCGATGCCATTGATAGAAGAGGCAGTTTCGCCGCCGCCGCCAATGAGTTGGACAGAGCGCCTTCATCGCTGAGCTATCAAATTCAAAAGTTAGAGCAAGATTTAGATTTGATGATTTTTGACCGTTCCGGTCATAAAGCGAATTTTACTGATGCAGGAAAGCTTATTCTTGAACGTGGCCGGGCGATTTTAGTCGCCACCGAGAAGTTAGTGAACGATGCAAGTTTACTCGCTAATGGTTGGGAGTTAGATATTACGCTCGCTTTTGATGGTATTATCCCGATTGATAACTTTTTCCCGATGATAGATGCCTTGGGTAACGTCAGTTCAACGCGCGTCAGGCTACAGGAGGAAATCCTCGCTGGCTGTTGGGAATCGTTGGCAGAGGGGCGAGCTGACTTGTTGGTGTGTCCAAAACCAGAAAGTTACCCGCATGATGTCAAAGCAGAGTCGATTGGGACCATGTCGATGGTTTGGGTCGCGGCAAGTGACCATTATGTCCATAAGCGGACCGGGGTTTTTGATGAAGCAGCGCGTGAAAAATATCGAGTGATCGCTATCGCTGATACGGCGCGTGAGCAACCTTCACTGAGTGTGAACATTCTCCACAAGCAGCCTCGACTGACCGTCACCAATTTTAGCGCTAAATTAGAAGCGTTAAAACAAGGTTTGGGGATTGGTACATTACCAAAACAAGTGGCTGATCCTTTAATTGAACAAGGCATACTGAAACCCATTAAAGACACCCAACTTACGGATATGGAGATAATCCTAGCTTGGCGACGTAATAAGTTGGGCGAAGCAAAATCTTGGTGTATTCAATATTTGAAGAAAAACTGGAAACTTAAGTGACAATGTCACTTAAGTGTTGGTGTTGACTCGTGAGGCGGCGTTGTGAGCAAGGGCAACACCATGTCTGCAACGCCATCTTCAAATTGAATATCAACCTTAAATCCTAACTTTCGAGCCAATCCGAGCATGCCGCTATTACTCGGCATGGTCATTCCTGACATTTGTCGAGTTCCTTTCTGTTGGCAGTAATCAATGATTTTACGCATCAACAATTGACCAAGGCCTTTCCCTTTCTGATCAGTTTGAATCAAAATGGCAAATTCAGCGTCAGTGTTATCTGGGTTAATCAGTGCGCGCGAAACCCCAATAATGGAACGTTCACCGCCTAGATCAGCAACCGCAACAAAAGCCATTTCCCGGTCATAATCAATTTGGGTTAAATTCGCGAGGGCTTCATGATTGAATTCTCCCACTTCCGTAAAAAATCGGCGATAGAGATCTTCTTTTGATACATGATGAATAAAATCGGCATGTTTGGGCTCATCTTCGGGCAAAATCGGCCTGAGTAGAATTTGTTCATCAGAGCGTAATGTCACCACCTCTTCATACTCGACAGGATAGGGCCGAATGGCCAGCCGTTGATGCGCGTCCCCTTGATAAGCATGAAGAATTAAATCGGTATCCAGAATAGTAAACGCCTTGCCATTGACTAACAGTGGATGAATATCCAGTTCATGGACTTGAGGAACATCAATGACCAGTTGGGAAATGCGCACCAGAAATTCTGCAAGCCCGTCGATATTTAATGGCTCTGGCTGCTTATGGGGGCGAATGTGCCCTTGTTTAATGGCGCGAACGATCAGATAGCGAGCAAGTGTCATGTTTAAAGGAGGAAGTGCTGAGCTGGCATCTATGGATTCATTCCATTCGGAGCCACCTTGTCCAATTAATATCACGGGGCCGAACAGTAAGTCGGTTTTTACTTTGATGCGGATTTCTTCGCCTCCGGCAGATTTTGCCATTCCTTGAACCAACAAACCGTGTATGTTGGCAGAAGGATAGGAGAGGTGAGCTCGGTCTAATATCGCTTGAGCTGCATTGGCAACTTCGTGGCTGTTTCTGAGGTTGAGCATGACGCCGTGGATATCCGATTTGTGTGCGATATCAGGTGAGCGAAGTTTGACGGCAACGGGATACCCGATCTGTTCTGCAACATGGACCGCTTCACTTGGGTCAGAAGCGAGCCAAGTAGGCAGTACTTTAAAATCAAAGCACTTCAAGAAATTACCCAACTGATGTGTATCCAACGCGATGTGGTCACAATGCGCTAATGCTTGATTGACCCAATGTCTGGCTGCATTGAGTTCCGTGCTTTGAACCGGTTCTGCGGTCGTTGGTGTTTCCATTAACTGCTTCTGGTTTCGTCTGTACTCGACAAGATGCATGAATGCCACGACCGCACTTTCAGGAGTGCGATAGGTTGGAATGCCAGCTTGAGTAAACATTTGTCGAGCAGGACGCGCGGTTAACTCGCCGCTCCAGTTGGTCAGTAGATTGAATCGGCGGTGTCTCGGGTGTTTTTTGAATGCTTCTATCACCGCGTTCGCGGTTTTCTCAGATTCAGCGACCGCGGATGGACTATGCATGACCAAGATCGCGTCTGCGCAGTCATGATCCAAAATCGCGTTCAAGGTTTTAACATAGCGGTCATCGCCAGCATCGCCGACCATATCGATGGGGTTACCCCGGCTCCAGCTCGATGGCAAAAATTGATCAAGTTGTTCAGTTAACGCGTCATCAAATTCCGCTAATTTTCCGCCACGTTCAATCAGTGTATCCACTGCCATGATGGCAGGCCCTCCGCCATTAGTGACAATGGCAAGACGCTCTCCGCGAAGCGGCACCGAATGCGTCAAAGTCTCTACAGCCGCAAATAATTCATGAGTGTTGTTAACTCTCAGCATGCCAGTACGACGAATCGCCGAGTCATAGATCACATCAAGGGTGTTGTCTCCCCCAGTATGGGCGTGGGCAGCCTTGCGTCCGGCTTCGGTTTTTCCGCCTTTTAATACGAGAATACGTCGGTTGCGTGATGCGGCCCTCGCAGCGGACATAAAACGCCGAGCATCTTTTATCGTATCGACGTACAGCAGAATTGCATCGGTGTGACTATCTGTACTTAAACAGTCGAGTAAATCGGCAAAATCGATATCGACGGCGTTACCGAGTGAAATAAAGGCTGAAAACCCGATATCTTTGTCGTTCGCCCAATCAAGGATAGTGGTACATACCGCCGCCGATTGTGAGATAAAGGCGATCTTTCCTTTACGTGCGGGAGAGGGGGAAAACGTCGCGTTTAAGTTGATCCATGGCAGCATGATCCCCAAGCTATTCGGTCCAAACATTCGGATATTGGCTTGCTTAGCGATTTCGGCGCAGCGCTGCTGTATCGATGTGGTGTTGTCTTGTGAGATGGCGTACATATCCGATGACAAGACGATGGCGCATTTGGTTCCTTTTTCTGCCAGTTGTTCAAAGATTTCGATATTTCTGGAGGCGTGAGTACAAAGGACGACCATGTCTGGCGTTGCAGGAAGTGCAGCAACACTTGGATAGGCCAAAACCCCGCAGACTGAAGAGTATTTGGGGGTGACCGGCATGATAGCGCCCTCAAACCCGCCTTGAAGCAGGTTTTTCATCACCACATTGCCTGCTCGAAATGGCTTGGTGGAGGCACCAATGACCGCTATAGAGCGAGGTTTCAATATTTGAGTTAAGCTATTCATGCACGAGCACCATTAAAATGCGAAAAGACAGAATATGTAATAATAAAGAGTATTCAAAATTATCGGTTTTGACTGTGACAAATTGAAAGCGTTTGAGCGAACAAACAGTGAGAAAAGAGACTTTGTGCCTCAAATCACAATGTACTGACATATAATTAACCTGTTTGCTTGATTCTGAGTCTCTCTAACGGCATGATTTACAGTAATTTCTACATAAGGCGTGTGATTACCCATGAAAAAAATAGCAATTGTTGGCTTATCGGCTCTACTTTCTGCATGTGTCTCATCAGACTATGTCACAGATGTTACTTCGGAGAGTTACCAAGAAGATTATCAAACCGCAGACAGCACAATTGAACAGCCAGTGGTTTCCTCTCAAGGCACAGCGGATGGCATTTCAGAACAAAATGTTGAACCGACGGTTGTTGCTATGTCGCCTAAGTCAGATACGATTAACGTTAAGAAAGAGCCTAAACCCGCGGTCGCCATTTCCGCGCCTTCAGAGAAGCAAGTCGCAATGAACCCACGATTTGGTTATACCATCCAAGTGGTCGCGGTAGGTTCGCAAGCTAAAGTTGATCGTTTTGCTCAAAAATTGCCGGCGAATGGACAGCCAATTTGGGAAAACTACAAAGTGGTTAATGGCACAAAATGGTATACCGTCCTATTCGGTGACTATGCATCGCGTACTGAGGCTAAGAAAGCGATTTCTCAACTTCCAGTAGAATTTCAATCACTTAAGCCTTTCGTCAAAAGCATTGATAAAATTAAGAATTCTGAATTCCCAGCGCTTAATAAGCTAAATTAATTTGAATTTGAATGAAAAAGGGGGCGCATGCCCCCTTTTTGTATTTTTAGTGTCAAATTCGTTTATTTCCCCACCAATTGGTATCCACAACACGTTTTTATCAGCTCAAACTCGTGTAACTTTCACGCTTATTGATTATGATTGACGTATCGTTTTTAAAATCCAGTTTCATGGAAAGCATTCAATGACTCAAACTACCATTCTTTTATTATGCGGCGGCGGTTCCTCGGAACACGAAGTCTCACTAGTTTCTGCCGATTTTATCCAACAACAACTTGAACTGACTAATGGCTTTGAGGTTGTGCGTGTTGAGATGAAAAAGGATGGTTGGTATACCCAGCATGGCGAACTGGCTTATTTGGATACAAACAGTGGCAGTCTGAACTTCGCCGAGACGTCATTACACATCGATTTTGTTGTGCCTTGTATTCATGGTTTCCCTGGTGAGACGGGCGATATTCAATCGATGCTCGAGTTAGCTGGGATTCCTTACCTAGGCTGCAGAGCCGAAGCCAGCACCAATAGCTTCAATAAAATTACGTCCAAACTTTGGTACGATGCGATTGGTATCCCGAATACGCCTTATCTATTTTTGTCACAAAATAGTCAGAACGCATTTGAGCGCAGCCGCGATGCGTTGAACGAGTGGGGCGCGCTATTTGTGAAGGCTGCTTGTCAGGGATCTTCGGTTGGGTGCTATAAAGTGACGAGTGAGCAACAATTGAAAGACGCCATAGACAGTGCGTTTGGTTTCTCTGAGCAAGTGTTGGTTGAAAAAGCGTTAAAACCACGTGAACTCGAAGTGGCCGCATATGAGATGAATGGCGAATTGTTTGTCACCAAGCCTGGAGAGGTCAAGGCACCAGCTGATGCGTTTTACACTTATGAAGAAAAATACAGTGCAGACAGCCACTCAACAACGGATATTGAAGCTCAAAACCTCACCGAGCAACAGGTCGAATTGATCCGCCATTATAGCCAACGCGTTTTTGAGCAGATGAAGCTTCGTCATTTATCACGTATCGATTTCTTTATGACCGAGAAGGGTGAAATTTACCTGAATGAAGTCAATACGTTTCCTGGAATGACGCCCATTTCGATGTTCCCTAAAATGCTTGAAAACAATGGTCATAAGTTTAAAGACTTCCTTGCAGAGTGCGTTACGTCGTCACTTTAACCGAGTGGTTTAAAACGTTTAAAGACCATTTTCTCGAGTTCTGCTTTGCCAATATTACCGAGGTATTGGTTTGGCATCGCAGGGCTTAGCCATCGTCCATAATGTTGAATGTCTCTAAGCGTCATTCCTTGCTTTGCTAAATCCTTTACTTTACCAACTCTTGACGATTGACCGGAAAACCCGACTTTTAATCCCAGCAAATCACTTGCATAGCGTTGAATGCGATAAATCGATGAATCGTCGAGCGGGACTGAGTTAATATTGCCATGACGATCAATAGCTGAAAATAAGGGAAGATTGTTTTCTATGGAAGGTAATAAACTCAGCCACTGTCTGAGTGAACGCTGAGCTTGTTCACTCAAGTCATAACGCTGAGCGCCGACATACACAGCCAGCTGTTTATTGCCGTTATCGGAGATAATGTCGTTGACCGTCAGCGATTTTAATTCTGAACGTTTCAGAGCACACTCAAACATTATGTAATAGACCGCTAGGTTGCGTCGCTCAATCGGGTGCGTCGAGTCCATTAGCTTAGCGCTAAGCTTTTCAAGGTGCTGCTTTTCGAATGGCACGGTATCTTTGGTATCATTTTTCTTTTCAACTTTAAAAAAGTTCATAGTATGAATAACTTGAGGATTGGCAGTGGGGTCCTTTAACGATAAAATACGGTGAATTAGTCCTATTGTGACATTGTAACGCCTAATGGTGGCAAATTTACGGCGAGCCGCTTCATGTTCGATAAATAGCCGAACAGCAGTAACGGAAGCGGGAAGAGAAGACACGTGTTTTTGTGTGCAAAACTCAATGAACAAGTTCCAATCTTTAACCATCGCCAGAAGCGAATTTTTCGAATATTGACCATCGGTAAGTTCATCAAGAATATCGATTGTGGCCTGTTTTCTAAGTTGTTTGATAAATGTCGCGATGGTCTTTTCATCGCTGATTTGTAAGATTTTTTTTCGCATGGCACTGTAATCGCTTTTCACAATTGCTCAGATAAACTTGATAACACATAATATCGAATTATTATTAAAATTAACCTTTGATTTAATTGATTATTACTATGCCTGTTGCAACATACCGAGGTTTTACCCTCTCTACAGCCGGATCATCCACTGATGTATGGCAAGTTAAAATCAAGAAACATAAGCTTTCTGGTAGCATGGCTGCGGTTAAAAAAAGTATTGATTGGTTTTGTGACACCGCCAGTATTATCGACCCCAAAGAGTTCAGCTCTTTGGAAGCTAAGCGTCAAGAGCCTTCTCAGCCTGCTCAAGAAAATTTCCACGGTCATGTTTTAAAAAATGACACGGGAGATCCAAAAGCTTGGTACTGTTTTTTTAACGGTCGATTGCTTAAAGGTAACAAAATCGCAATTCAAAAACACATAGAACAGCAGTTACTTGCTCAGCAGGCTGCTGCGAAACAAATGAAGAAGTAGTACGGTTATGGCATTAGTTTACTCTACCGAAACTGGGCGCATTAAGCCCGAAGAAGAGAAGGTCGAACGTCCGAAAGGCGATGGTATCGTTAGAATACAACGTCAGACAAAAGGCAGAAAAGGCAAAGGTGTTTCCATCGTTACTGGTTTGGATATGGATGATGCACCACTAAAATTACTTGCAGCGGAGCTTAAAAAGGTATGCGGCTGTGGTGGTGCTGTGAAAGAAGGCACTATCGAAATTCAAGGCGATGCCAGAGATAAGATTAAAACGCATTTAGAAAAGAAAGGGTTTACGGTTAAATTAGCAGGTGGCTAATTCTGTCTAAACTCACCTCATCCTGAGCAGCGCGGTTATCTGATACCGCGTTGCTCATGTTCTTCTCGTTCTTGTATTCTCCCCATCTATCACATGTCTGATTGTGGCACTGAATTCCAAACTGTTAGGAATATTGGTCACTTTATTCTTGATATCAAAAGTTTCATAGTAACTGTAAAGCTTTACACGACAATTGGTTAGCCAAAGAGTACCGTTATTATGTCTTCTCTATTTTCTCCTATTCAATTAGGCCATCTGCAACTTAATAATCGCGTCGCCATGGCGCCAATGACTCGCGCTAGGATCCAAAACGCGCAAGACGCTGCCGATGAAAACACTGCAATCTATTATCAACAGCGAGCTTCAGCCGGACTTCTGACCACTGAGGGGTCGCCAATATCTCGTCAGGGGCAGGGGTTCTTGTATATTCCGGGGATATATAACCGCCAACACGTGCACGGATGGCAACAAACCACAAAAGCCGTGCATGAAAAAGGAGGAAAAATTTTTATCCAACTTTGGCATGTTGGTCGAATGTCGCACACCAGTTTGCAACCCGAGGGGCAATCTCCCGTAAGTAGTGTTGATACTCAAGCAAATGGTACTTGTTTTGCGTTCGATGAGAATGGTGAAGCAGGGCGTGTTGCGGTGTCTAGTGCGAGAGGACTGACGGTAGCCGAAATTAAAGATGTCATTGCGGATTATGTGAAAGCGGCGAAGTATGCGATAGATGCAGGGTTTGATGGCGTCGAGATTCATGCCGCTAACGGCTATCTGATAGAACAGTTTATCAACGCAGGTATTAACACTCGTTCGGACTCGTATGGCGCTCAGACGATAGATAACCGATTAAGGTTCGCACTTGAAGTCACCGATGCTGTATGTAATGCAATTGGAAGCGACCGTACCGGTATTCGAATTTCGCCTTTTGGCCGTTTTAGTGATATGCCTGCTTTCGATGATGAAGAGCTTACATGGACGACTTTAGGGCAAGAGTTAGCAACACGAAACCTCGCTTATGTCCACCTTAATAACCAAGATGTTCCAGACGGCTCAACCACGTTACCAGATGGGTTTGTAGAAAAGTTCCGCGCTGCCTACAAGGGCGTGCTAATGATTGCGGGAGGTTTTGATAAGTCGTCTGCTGAACGGTATCTGTCTACTGGAATGGTTGACATGGTGGCCTTCGGACGTCCGTACATTGGTAATCCAGATTTAGTTGAACGTATGGCCAACGGTTGGCCTTTAAATGAATCGATCAGAGAGTTTTTCTACGGTGGTGATAATCGTGGATACATCGACTATCCATACTATCAACAAAAATGAACCAACTATTTTAGTTATATAGAGGTATCTATGAATCGAGTTGTGATTGTTACTGGAGGAACGCGGGGAATCGGTTTGGAAACGGCGAAAACGTTTCTCAATAACGGCGATAAAGTGGTTGTTGCCAGCATTGATTCTCCCCAAGTGATCGAACAGGCGATGAGCGAGTTAAAAGCAATCGGAGACGTGATATTTACGGAGTGTAATATTGCTGATCCTGCTCAGTGTGAATATGCGGTAGAGCAAGCTGTTGAACAGTATGGACAGCTGGATGTTGTGGCCAATGTCGCTGGTGTGGTCGGTAAGCGTGAAGAACTGATTGAAGCCGACCTCGATGATATATTTAACACCATAAACATCAACCTGATGGGCACCATAAATTTGGGTAAGTTTGCAGGTAAAGCGATGGTCGAGAAAAAATCAGGGGTGATTATTAATGTCGGCTCAATTTGTGGCACGATAGCAAATACTGAAAATATGGGCTATCACGCCAGCAAAGGTGGAGTGAAAATGGTGACTCAAGCGTTAGCACGTGAATTATCTCCCCATGGAATTAGAGTGTTATCTGTCGCGCCTGGCTGGGTGAACACCGACATGATCGACGCGCCCATTGCTGAAATTGGCGGAAAACTACACATGAAAGGCCGAATTATTGAACCAACGGAAATTGCCAACGCGATTTACTTAATGTCGCTGCCGGAAGCCAGTGCGATTAACGGAACGACGGTAATGGTTGACGATGGTTATTCCGCGTTCAAAGGTGTGGATGGTTACCAAGCTTAATTTGCTCATTATATTTTGTGACTGAGTTAAAGCCGATTTGCTTATAATAAGCCTATAGAGATACGACACCTAATAATCAGGATGAGATTCGAAGATTAACACACTGGTTATTAGGTATTTTATGGTAAATAGTTATGTTTAACGCACATACCATTTACCAATTTCCAGACATTAACCAACAAGAGGGAACAAAGCATGGTGATAAAGCGGCTTATTAGGCTTTTATTTAACATAATACATATAATGCGTACTGTGAGAGTGATTCAACATGGGTGGCAAATGCCACTGTTAAGCCTACATAAGCTGCTGATATTCTTGATAATCCTAGCCGTTCAAACTTTTTTGTAATGTTCTTCCATGCTTCTTGGGCTTCGAAACTTTTTGCTTTATCAGCGGCTAAGAACACCAATGCCGTTTCTGTATCTTCGCCAACTTCCTTAGCGAGAAAAAGTGCTTCTGATTCAGTGAGATATCTGCGCCCGTTTCTTATGTCGGATAGCTTTTGTGTGCTTACACCTAAATCATGAGCAATTTGCTTGTCTTGTATATAGCTTTTTTGCTCTTTATAGGCGTCAAGTAGCTTGTTTATATACATTTTTGGGCATCCCTATACCTTTACTTATGAGTGAATTCTAGCGCATTACAACGCTAATTAGCGTATTTACACAACGCAAAACTGCGTATTTAATTACGCATATTCGCGTATTTGACCGCTCGACTCTCGACCTTGACTCGATTGTTGGGTGGTCATCTCCATAACGTCAAGGGCTTAGAATGAACCATTTATACACGCCACAAGTTGAACCTGTGCGCCATTACTCGGAGCCGCTAACTCCAGTTGCGCACAAACGCTATGTGTCTAAATCGGCGTTCCCAACCAAAGCCCGCCTTTCTCAATTCGCTCAATATATGGAAGATTTCCGTTTACCTGAGCGCTACCAACTTTCCAAACTCAATACGCTGACGTCTTGGAAAGACGATGTTTACCGTGCCTGCTTCCGTCACCGTGATTTTTCACGCCACATGACGCGCTCGTTCCTCGATGTCTGCGATAAACGCAATTACTCTGAGGCGCTTCTCATGGTGCAAGCGGCGAACGACCGCTTGTTATCGTCCGGTCATAGCGCCGCTATGTCAGACGATGAGATTGTGCAATTTGCGGCGGCGAAGGCACGTCAATTTAAAATTGAGATATCCAAACTTACCACAGAACAGGAACAATTTTATAAAGCCTGTGAATGTTTGGATTCCATCGGTTTAGAGTTCTCCGAGCAAACCATTAAGCAAAAGGCTTGGGCTGGTGAGCTTTTTTCTTTGGTCAATCGCGTCTGTGATGAAATCTACCTACGCCGCCAACTGCGCCGTAAATACGCTTATGAGGTTGAACAGGTTGCGCGAGATTTAGCTCTGGTTCAACGGCACAAACAGGTTTACTGTTCTGATTTCTCGGTAATGCGTCAAAGCGAACGTGCGACAGCTAATCGCTCGGCGCTGGAAAATACCGTTGCGTTTGATGCGTCTGACCTAGACAACTGGTTCACCATTGCTGAACTTTCTGATAAGTCGATTTCTAACCCTGAACTTCGCCGCGGTGAAATGTTCGTTCGTCTGCGCGGCTTTGAGGAAATCGCTCAAGAAAATGGTCACGCAGCGGTGTTTCTTACCTCCACATGCCCTAGCCGTTTTCATCCAATTTCAAACGGTCGCGTGAATTCAAAATGGGTTCAAGCGGGTCGTCCCGATGCGCGTCAAGGTCATGCGCATTTGATTGGCGTTTGGCAAGCGCTTGGCAAGTTTATGGCTAACCAAAAAATCAAAGTCTATGGGTTGCGCATTGTCGAGCCACATCAGGACGGTACGCCGCACCATCATTACTTGTTATTCATGTCGAATGAACATCGTGACATCGTCACCAATGAATTCCACCGTTTAGCTCTGCAAGATTCCCCAAACGAAAAAGGCGCAGCGAAATACCGCTTTAAGGCTGAGCATATTGATTTTTCTAAAGGAAGCGCGGTTGGCTATGTCGCCAAGTACCTTAGCAAAAACATTGACGGTCAACACATCGATTCAGACAAAGGTTCGTCTTTAAGCGGTATCGAGGCGGCTGAACGTGTTGTGTGTTGGTCTCGCGTCAATCAGATTCGCCAATTTCAATTCATTGGTGGCCCGTCTGTCACTGTATGGCGTGAAATGCGCCGACTAAGAGAAGAATTTGAAAAGGAAGATGCCGTGTTATCTGACCTCAACGAAACCGAGCATTTTTTGCTTGAGAAAATTCGCCGCTCTGCGGATGTCGGCGACTGGAAAGATTTTTGCGCGGCTATGGGCGGTGTGTTTGTAAAACGCAAAGACCAACCCGTTCGCGTTCAGTACAACGCACCGGACACCATTCAGAAATTGATGGAATCGGGCGAATTCTCTCCTACCCGTTTTGGCGATACGGCTCAAGGTCGCGTCTCTGGTCTTATGTTCCGTCAAATCTTTCTTTTTACTCGTTTCCGCAACTGGCAAACCGAGAACAAAGAGAAATTCTTAGCCGCTCAGAAACGCATTATGACAGGCGTCGTTGATTACTTTGACGCACTGGAAGCGGAAAAAGAGTACGAGCGTATGTGTGAGCAACGTTATGAAGAATATGAGGCGCAAGCCGCGTATTACGAGGAGCTTGAGGCACTTATTCTTTTAGGCGATATCGAAGGCTTGTGTTCGGTGGGCGCAGCCCCGCCGGACACAAGGCATTGATTCGCCCTTGGACTTGTGTCAATAACTCCCCGTTTTAAATTTTCACGTCAAGAAAGGAAAACACAAAATGAAAACTGAAGGTCTTATCCTCGATGTCTCTGACATCATTCAAGAAACTAAAGCCGTACGTGGTACCGGTGAATCTCAGCTAGTCGGTAAAGTTAAACTTATTACCACTAATCCCACTGAAACCATTGAGGTCAAAATCAATGCTGACCTTTGGAATGGCGGTAAAGCCGGTGAAATTCTCAAGCAATGCGTTGGAAATCGAATGTTCTTCGATGTCGAATACCGCAAGTTTAGTTTTGGTAATGAAGAGGGAAAACACGTTTCAATGGACGGTTTCCATCTGTTCGCTTTGCCACAACCAAACCAAAAGTAAATCACTATGACCGACACTCAATTTACAGAACTTATGGCGCGTCTAGATAATCTCCAACTCATGGTTTTTATCGGGATTCTCTTCATCTTGATTGGTGTCGGTTGGTTCGTTGGAGGTCAAAGATAAATGTTGAGTATCGAGTTTATGGTCGGCGCATTCGCGGCAGCATTTATCCTTGGCTTCACTATTGGAAAGCAAATATTGATTTTCAAGCGTGCTGTCGAGATTTCAACATCTGGTTAATACATAGGAGAAATAACCATGAAAGTTAAAATTTTGTCACTTAAAAATGTCGTTGGTGCTTCACTAGTTGCTGTTGCTTCATCTTCTCATGCTGAGTTACCTGTTGATGCTCAAGCGGCTGTCGATAGTGTTAGCGGTATGGGTACTGATTTTGTTTCCGCTGCATGGGGTATCGCTGTCGTTGTTGTTGCTGGATTTGCGGGAATCAAGCTATTCAAAAAAGCAATCAACAAAGCTACCTAATCACTGCTCTGCTCTCTTTGTGTCGGATGGTCAAGGCATCCGATGTTTTATACCTCTTACTCACATAGGGGTTAATACATGCCTCTCTTTTTACTTTTGCTTCTTTCTTTGTTTTCCTTTCAGTCGCAGGCTGAGGATTATCTCTATATTACAGAACATCATAATTCGTATAAGGCAACCGTTCCTGAGTGCCCGATAAAAATAGGTGCAACGTATACCTTATCAGGTATTCAATCTTGCGTTATTGGTAAAAGGTTCTGGCGTGGTAGCTCTGGCGCTTATGCTACTAGCGTTTACCTTAGTTCTGGTAGAGTTACTGTGACTAATGGCGGGTCTTTGATTGGTTATTTAGGAATTTATTCTCTTGCTTCTGGTTGTCCCGTTGGTACTTTTGAAAATACCTCAACGGGTGAATGTATCGAGCCTGATGAGGAGTGCACTCAAGATGAATACTTTGACGAATTAACGTGGTCGTGTCAGCCAACGCCCTATTGTGAGCGTGATTCTTATTTAGAAGATTATGCCCTTTCTCGCGCTCAATGCTCGGAGACTGGCGGCGTCTTTGAGTCCTCCTGTAGTAACTTTCTCGAATCGTATGAGTTCAAATGTGTCGATGGCTCTAAGTGTGTATTTGGTGCGGAAAATTGGCCGTCATGCTTAGGTGATATTGACCCCACTGCGCCAATTGATGAACCGCCAAGCGGCTTTGATGGTGGCACAGGAAATACAGCAAACCCAAATGACCCTTGGGAAAAAGACGAACCCGATACGGTGACCCCAACCGAAACCACGGATACTGCCGTGCTCGATGCAATTCAAAATATGAACCGTGACCAAAACCAAGCCCTTGGGAAAATTAGCTCGGACATGAATCAAGGCTTTGCTGATACCAACACGGCGCTTAATCAGCTTAATTCGACTAGCAATGCGATTGGTCAATCCATCATTGACCAAATGAACCAAGATTATGAACTTGCTAAGGCTAACCGTGACGCACAAAACGCCACAACGGGCGCGGTGTTAAATGCTGGTTCAAACATTGTCGATGCTATCGGCACTAATGGTGCACTGGTCGCTAATGCAGTTGGTAACAATGGCGATAAACTTGATGCAATCAATGGCAATTTAGGAGAAATAAAGGATCTCTTATCTCAAGGTGATGAATTATGTGAGCCTACCGCAAGCAACAATTATTGTGAAAATCCCCATGGATTAGACCTCTCAACGTCCAGCACTATTTTTAGTGAGATGGTTGGCGTAGTCAGTGCTGAATACCAAGAGCAAGAAAGAAACCTTATTGCCTCAACTGAAGCTCAAATGAATAACGCTGTTAGTTCTGCTGCGAGAGAAAATGTTGAGGGGTCATTGTCCATTTTGACGGGGGCACTGCCACAGCCTGGTCAATGTACCGCACTTGAATTTTCACTACCTTTCGACAAACGAGCTGTTATTACTTGCGAGTTTTCAAACAATACGAAATCCATTCTTTCGGCTGTTTTTTATATGTTCACCATCTATCAGTTAATCAACATTCTGTTTGCAACGGTCACGCCTGTTGCTGGCACCGTTCCTTACATGAGACGCTAAGGGGGTTACATGGGCGCGTTTTTACTTCCGATATTAAGTACGGTTAGCGGTGCACTGCGCATTCCAGCTATTGCAATGTTTTTGGGGAATCTTGCTGCGCAGGTATTAGGCTGGTTTGTCCAGCGTATGAGCCGCCGCTTAGCGGTTAACCTTACCATTCTAACAATGGTCGCTGGTTTGACAGTGACTACCTCTGCTGCCCTTTATGGGATAGTGAATGGCTTGTCTTTTGTGATTCCAAGCTATTTGTCAGAGGGTATTTCTTTATTTGTTCCCGATAATGCAATTCCGTGTGTTGCCGCTATTGGCTCTGCTCGTATCATCCGCTGGGTGTGGGAATGGCAGTTCTTTACCATTATGAAGGTATCCAGCTAATGGCTGTTTATTTCGTTACTGGCAAATTAGGCGCAGGTAAATCTCTTACTTCTGTCGGGCGCATCCGTGAAGCGTTTGAGCGCGGTGTGCCTGTTGCCACTAACCTAAACATTAATCTGGCGCAGATGTTAGGACGCAACAAAAAAAATACCCGTTTATATCGCGTTCCTGATAAGCCAACTTTAGCTGATTTAAATGCTCTCGGGCGTGGTAACAAATCCTATGATGAATCCAAAAATGGTCTTTTGGTACTTGATGAATGTGGTACTTGGTTTAACTCTCGTACTTGGAACGATAAATCACGGCAAGACGTTATTAATTGGTTTCTTCATGCTCGTAAACTGGGCTGGGATATTATTTTCATTGTTCAAGATATATCAATCGTTGATAAACAAGCGCGGTTAGCACTCGGCGAACATCTTGTTATCTGTCGCCGCCTTGACCGTATGAAAATACCTTTTCTCTCGTCCATCGTCAGTATCGTCACGCTTGGTCAACTGCGGTTGCCTCTCCCCAAACTGCATGTTGGCATTGTGAAATATGGTGATAATGCTAATTCACTCACTGTTGATAAGTGGATACTTTTTGGCACTGACCTCTATGCCACTTATGACACTAAACAGGCGTTCTCCGATAACTACCCACACACTACGTATTCCGTTTTACCGCCTTGGTACACACACGGGCGTTACACTGTCCCTTACACACTGAGAAACATTATGCGAATTACAAAAATCTATGCCCGCAAGTGGTCTAGGCTCACTGCGTTTTCGGTGGGTGCGTTGATCTCGTTTGGCGTTGGCTATCTCACGATACCTCACCTTGTTGATGAATCGGACGTTCAGCAAGTCGAAACTATCGAACCGCAATCTTTTGATTTTTCAGGATATCGAATAGCTAGTTATATGAAAGCGCCTAATCAAGCTGTTTATTTCGAACTCGACAAAGCAGGAAAACGAGTTACAAGCATCGAATTATCATCAATGGGCTATTCGTTTGAAACCTCTTCAAAATGCTTAATTACATTCCGTCAAGGTGACAAAAATGAAACTGTTAACTGTTAGTCTCTCGCTGCTTTTGTTGCTGTCGCCTGTCTCTCATGCTCAGGATGCTGGCACGTTTGAAACCTCCAATACGCCTATCAGTGAATTTGTGGCTTGGGCGGCGCGTGAAATGAATCAACCGATTGTACTTGGTCGCGGCGTATCTGGGACGGTGAGCTTTACGGCTCCAAACCTACAGCCTGACGAATACCTCTCGTTTTTTAACTCTGTTCTTTATGCTCACGGTTACGGCGTCAAGTATCACGATGGTTTGTATACGGTTGTTCCAATGGATGAATCCATCCAAGAAATTGAACCGTCAAGCGTCAAGCTCTACCACTTGAAAAACGTGCGTAATTCAAAGGTCGCTGAGTTAATCGGCTCCACCTTGAAAGCGACTCGAACAACCATTGTGAACAATAATGCAATCGACAATTACACGGTTGAAATTCTCCCCACAACTAACGGTTTGATTGTCACCGGCACCAATGACCAAATCACCAAAATTGACGCGCTTATTTCCGGTATCGACACACCACAACGGCAAGTGTTTATTGAGGCAATCATTACGGAAACATCAATTGATGATTCGCAGGAAATCGGCGTCAATCTCCAAGCGGCACTTGATAAGGCTGGCTTTGTTACCAACACATCATTGATTGACGTATTAACCGATAATGCAGTTGTTTTTGATGGGGGTGATTTTAGTGCCTTGGTCAAAGCAGTTGAAGCCAGTGAAAATACCGATTTACTCTCTCGTCCTAATCTGTTGGTTATGGATAGGGAACGGGGGTACATCACTGTGGGTCAAAACGTACCGTTCTTAATTTCCACTGAGACAACGGACGGTGGTAAAACAGTCCAGCGCATAGAACGCCAAGATGTGGGCGTGTCTCTCGATGTGACACCACATATTGTTGATGATCATATTGTGCTTTCCATTAGCCAAGAATCTCAAGCGGTCACCAATTCCTCAATCGCTGCGGATATCATCACCAATAAGCGGTCATTGCAAACTGTTGTCAAAGTCAGCGACAAGCAAACCATTATGTTGGGCGGTCTGATATCAAAGGATGAACGTAGGCGCGAATCTGGGGTGCCTGTGCTTAAAGATATTCCTTTCATTGGGGCTTTGTTTCGCTCTGAGCGTAGCGAAGTGATTAAGAAAGAATTACGAATCGTCATTAAGACAACAATTCTATAGCCCTTTAAGGGCTATTTCTTTAATGGGCGCAGCCCATACAAGGGCACTCGCCTCACTCAAGGGATTGTCTTTTCTAAATGCCCGAAAACCTGCGTAGCAGACCCCTCACGAAAACCCCCTCCTTTACTGCTAAGATAAGCCTCGCAGAGCCTTACAGCGTCAGTGGCGCGTTAACCTACTGGAACATGATTAAGTAACAATATGGGAGTGTTGCGAGTGTCGAGCAATACGATGGGATTAGTGCGCAGCACCACCCCGTATAGTAATACGGGGTGAAAGTCTTACCCCGTTTTTATATTACTTATCGCCCTAGCGAGCTTAACCAAGTGCGTAGAAGTTTTGACCTCTAGCTCGGACTGAATTTCTAGCAACCCTGCTCCGATTAAAATTTGTTGTGGGCTTAATAATTGTCCATTGGGTAGTCTTAGCATATTGTTTTGCATGCTAAACCCTTCCCATTCCTTTGAGTGACTAATTTCTAAACCTTTGTGCATTCTCATCAGTCGTTTGCACTCTTTGGGGATAGGTTTGCCTTTATCCCACCGCTTGACCTCCATCACACTTTTAAAACAAAGTTTTGCAGTTTCCTCACGTGATAAATTGCATATGAACTCACGAAAAACATAATTTTTCGTCATTTCGTAATACTTCGTCATTTAAACCCTCAAAACGAGGGTATTTTACGGATTTTATGAAATTAGTATCATTTAACAAAACGTAGCATAATGCGTATTTAAGGTGTTTTTGATAAATGTCTATAACGACTTTGTGCTCATCGACATTATTCTGTTTGTGTTAGCGCTTTTTAAATATCGATGTCTTTTAACCATGAGCAGCTTGATAAACGGTAGTTTAACTTAAGAGTTCATCGTAAAGCGATATCATTCGATACAAATAATCCGTTTCCTCTGGCAACTCCATTCATTGCACTTGAACTCAAAACTAACGCAACTGTGCGTTGCATTAATGCTTCGACATTTCGCCAGTCGACCCAATCGTCTACTTGAGCGACTGTAACTGCCATGCATTTAGATTTGGCGCAAACCAGTCATATCATCGAAAGCGTGGATTCGACCTACATTCTAACAGTGACACTGTCACTAGAATGAATTACTAATCACTTTTCAAGTTTCTTACAAAATAATTCATATGAGATTAATGTGCCGATTGGTGAGTTCTGTATAAAAAGAATAATATTCTGCGTCTTACAGATTGCAATACCACCACCATACAAACTGTAATTTTATTACAGTTTGTACATTGTCTATAAGCTCAAATATTACCCTTTAGCACAAAACTCCAAGCCAATTGTTTGATTTTAAATGAATATTTTAACAATCATAGTGCTCTGTGTGTATTTTATGCGTGTTTATTTTTAGGTTTGTAAAGTTAGTATATTATATTGTTCATCAGAGCTTATAGTTATAGTGCATTATAGGTTATAAAAAAGGCCCATGTTAATTCATGGACCTTTTCTTATCTCACTATTGCTCGTTTTGAGCTCGTTCTCTTATTCGTTCAGCGACAACTTTTATCGCTTGGGCCGTACTCATGCCTTCAGCCATGAGCTTTTGGATTTCTTCTACAGCCTCTTGTTGCTCTTGGTGAGAAAGAGTCGGTAAATCATCAAACATAGTCACCTCTTTATTTTCAATCGGCGACTATATTATGAATCGTTAATAGCTCGCAAGGAAATTTATGTACCCGCCCATCGCATCGGCGCTTGTATAACTTGCTCCGACATCTAATTGCATCAAACCAAGTAAATTTAATCCTATACCTGCGGTGAGCGTATCTTCACTGTCACTGTAAGCCAGGTTTCGATTCCAACCAGCTCGAAGCTTTAATTGACGGAGCAAATCTAATTCACCCCCTACCCTTAGCATCTGTTGGTTATCGTTAAAGTTCGTAAAACGATCTTCTTCTCGTAAATCATAGTCTACGCTCAAAGTGAAGTAATCTGCGACAATGCCAGCACCCAACGTGAATTGTGGTCGCATTTTGTAAGCGTAAGAGAGGTCTAAACTACGTGATTGGCTGTTATCTAAGCTTGAAGTGAGTGTCTCGGTAACACGCTTCGTTTCTATATCGCGAGAAAATAGGTTTTTGCCGGAAACCCCGACGCGAAATGGACCATAAAACCAGATCATACCGGCGTCCATGTTAAACATCGTTTCGCCTTTTTGATTTTCGCCAAGGTCGGAAATATCGTAGTTATTGAGGTTTGCCGAATAAACAAAGGTGTATATACGTTGAAGCTTAGGTGCGATGCCCAAAGCCATGTGTTGGCCTAAAAACGTTTGGTATTTGGCTAGTGATATCCCTGCTTCTGTCACACCGAGCGAAACTGCATTCACCGCGCTTAATTCAGCATTTACCGCAGTATCAACTTGCGCGTTACCGGTATTTGCTCCGTCATAAACGTCCGCTTGCACAACCGATTGGGCATAGGCTTTACCAAATATATTCATAGAAACAAATTGGTTTGGTATCGCGAAGGATACAACACCGCCAAAATCCAAGCCAATGGTATCACCATTGATATCATCAAGGTGCTGCTGTAATTGGCCAACGTTACTGTAATTGCCATCAGATGCTTCAGAAATCAAATCGGAGATGGCGTCGATGCCGTCAACCATCTGATCCTCATCGTTATAACGGACACCAATACTTGGCAATATCATGCCCACGTCGTCATTACGTCGATAAATGGCGGTTAAAGCGGGATTATAAAACGGTGCGGTAAGAAAACTGCCGGAAACAACACCAACACCACCCATCGCATCGCCTCGAGCTTCGATTGAATAATTGGTTGCGTAGACACTAGAACTCGCAAGTGCGAGTGCAAAAGTAAGATGTTTTAATTTTAGTTGGCTCATGTCGCTATAGTTCTGTTAATTATCTCTTTAACTATAACGACATAAAACACGGTAACTTTAACTATTCATCCGCAGATACATCGTAGGTTTTACTGATTATTTGAGATTCCTCAACAATTATCGGCCCTTGCCAACGTTGGTGAGTCATCGAAACCGCTAATACATAACGATCAGGTGGAATGGCGGTGGTATCTAAAGAGGTGGGATATTCCGTTTCATAGTTGTGGCTCCATACCTGATTATAACGACCATCAACATAGTCATAGACTGCTACATTGAGCTTTGGTAAGGGGCATGTTGGATTAAGTAACGCCTTTTTTTCAACTTGCCATTGATCTTTGGTTGCCCAGCGTACGGTTTGCTTGGCTTTTTCCTCACCAATCACCAGCCAAGAACTCCAAGAGGTTTGGTCTGCTGCGGTCACATCAATACGATACAGCCCCATAGGCATTCGGCTGTTGAGGTTGTAGCGTTTAATGTATTTTACCTGACCTTCTTCATCATTAAGTGGCTGCGAAATCAAAGAATCATCACTAGATAGAGACTTAACAATCCAGCGAGTCAATGACACATCCACCAATTCCTTGGTTGAGTTAACTTCAACCACTGCTCGGTAGGCGTCGCGTCCTGGACTTTGAATGTCAGAGCGTCGAACGGTCACTGACTTTAACCACAGAGGAAGCGCTTTAGTATCTAACCCTTTTCCGCAATCGGCTTCAAGGGACATTAAGAACAGTTCATTGAGGTGTGGCGTAAGGTTTTCGTTTTTTTCTAGCTGCCAGACTTCTACCAACGATGAAAACATCGCTGGTAAATTGCCGTTGAGCAAATTTTGGTGCGCTTGAGTTAAAGGCGTATTGCTTTCAAACCAAGGCACGTTTGCTGAAAAGCAAGGCGCACTGCTAACAAGCAGTGCCCCTAGAATAGAAACCGTTCGCTTCATTATGCTTTCATTTTGTAACCAACGCCGCGCAAGGTTTCGATCTCAAGCCCAGGAAGCTTTTGACGAAGTTGCAAAACGTGGGTATCAACAGTTCGAGTGGTCGGGAAATGATTATATCCCCATACGTGATCAAGCAGTTCATCACGAGTAAACACACGCCCTAAGTTGCTAGCTAAAAACAGCAGCAAGTCGAACTCGGTACGGGTTAAGGTAATGGACTCTTCTTTATAAAACACTTCTCGTGTAGATTTATCAATCACAAGGTGTTCAGTACGAACCTTGGAGTCATCTTCCATATCAAGTTCAGGTGCGCGAAGTTGTGCTCGAACACGGGCAAATAGCTCTGCTTCGGCAAATGGTTTAGTTAAGTAATCATTTGCGCCGGCATCAAGCCCCATGACTTTATCTTTCACTGTCACTAACGCAGTGAGCAAAATAACCGGTACGTCTTTAAGTTGTCGCCACTCTGGTAAATGTACAACTGAATCGCCATCGGGCAATTGACGGTCCAAAATGACAAGATCCGCTTTTTCCCAATGCTGAGCAACTTCAGCAATTGTTTCAGCGTGAAAACATTCATATCCCGCTTGTTCAAGGCTTACTAGTAAGCCATCCGCTAAGTTTTTATCATCTTCAACGAGAAGCAACGTCTGTTTCACAAGGTATCTCCAATATAAATGTTGTCGGTGGACCAATGAGGGACATTTTTCCGCCCATCCGACCAACCATTGATTCAACGATCGTTAAACCTAAACCAAGTCCACTTTTACTCACGAATGGCTTACGAACGTTTCGCCAATCTTTTTGAGTCAGTTCCCCTTGGTCGATCACTTTAACCGTGAGGTTTGTTTGTGTTGTTGTTACATCAATCGTAACGGGAGCAACGCCATATTTCATCGCATTGCGGATTAAATTATCGATACATGTACCTAACCAGTACACATTCAACTTAGCAGCAACATCTTGATTTATCTTAAATTCGATGTCACCTACAAATTCTTCTTCTACTTTAAATGCTAACCATTCTTCAACCGAGGGCACCCATTCCGTTGCCAAAGGTTTGTTGTCTGATTGCAAATAGTCCTTACTAGCTTCTGCAAGTTGTCTTAGTCGACGGGAATCTTCACATAAACGTCGAAACTCGTCGTATACCGATTCAGGAAGATGTTCGAACTCACGGCGAAACCCTTCCACGGTCAATGACAAACTTGCGATTGGCGTTCTCAACTCGTGAGTCAAGATTTGTAGGATTAACATACGGCTCCGCATTTCCTGCCGTTTGCTATTCCATCGATAAATTGACCAACCAATCACCAATAAGATGTTGGCGATAACCAACACAACCATACTGATTCTTAACAAATCAGAGTGGTCTTCTACGCCCCAGCATAAATTACCGCGCTGAATAAAACAGGTACTTGCCTCACTCTCTAGTTGATAACTTAGCCCTGCTTCATCTTTATTTGCTTGCCAAACGCTTTCCGGAAAAACGTAGTAACTGTCGTTTTTTCTTAACCAGAACTCATCATCTTCAAGGAACATACTTGAACCTGCGATTAACGAGTTCATTGATTCTTCACTCATGCGTTGCAGACGACCGAGTAACGAGTTTTCTGACGCTACCGGACGCTCTTTGACATGCATGTACTGCTGAAGTTCAATCGCCTTATCAGGATGAACTAAAACATAACGGTGCGCGTAAGAACCACCACCTGGGTGAATCAATGCGCTTCTTGCAAACCATCGTTGAGACAAAGTTGTCCCGTTACATATGGCGCGAGTGAAAACCAAAGGCTCTGTTACCAATGGGTTCAGAGGCAAGTTTCCAGTACAGTTCTGTGCAAGTTGATACAAGCGCTGAATATCTCGCAGTGGATATTCTGCCGTCTGCGGAAACATTGAACTCGGTTCGATAAGGCGCGTCGGGTAGTCCGATTGTAGCGCCCTGACATCATACGAAACGATGGCATTCGATGTATCAAACAAATCGATAAATAGATCAATTCTCTCCGGCAACGAATCCGCTCTTGCCAGCGAAGACACCAGTAGACTGCAAGTTATCAGGGTTCGTAATACTTTAGTAATCAATGTATTTATTCGTCATATCAGTAATTTATACAAAACTTGGCGCATTATGACAGAATGAGGTTTCTCAAATGTAATATAAATGTCAACAAGACCGTTCTCGAGATAAAAGAAGCCAGCATGATAGCATGCTGGCTCCATTTATAAACTAATCTTAAAGTTTATAGCGATTTAGAAATTGCGTCGACGCTATCTTTTGCATCCCCAAACAACATATGCGTATTTTCTTTAAAGAATAGTGGGTTTTGTACCCCCGCATAACCAGTGTTCATTGAACGTTTAAATACAATCACATTTTGTGCGTTCCAAACTTCTAACACAGGCATTCCAGCGATTGGGCTATTCGGGTCTTCTAAGGCCGCCGGGTTGACCGTATCGTTAGCTCCAATGACTAACACGGTATCGGTACTTGAGAAATCATCGTTGATCTCGTCCATCTCCAATACAATGTCATACGGGACTTTAGCTTCTGCTAACAATACATTCATGTGTCCAGGCAAACGACCAGCTACTGGGTGAATCCCGAAACGTACGTCAATCCCTTGAGAGCGAAGCTTTTCAGTAATCTCATAAACCGGGTATTGCGCCTGTGCAACCGCCATTCCGTATCCTGGCGTGATGATCACGGATTTAGAGTTTTTCAACATGTCAGCCACATCTTCCGCGCTGATTTCACGATGTTCACCCTGTTCCTCATCCCCTGAAATAGAAATTTCTTGGCCAAACCCGCCGGCAATAACACTAACAAACGAACGGTTCATCGCTTTACACATGATGTACGAAAGTATCGCACCAGAAGAGCCGACCAACGCACCAGTCACGATAAGCAGGTCATTAGCAAGCATGAAGCCCGCGGCTGCGGCAGCCCAACCTGAGTAAGAGTTCAGCATTGACACAACCACAGGCATATCTGCACCACCGATTGATGCAACCAAGTGATACCCAAAAGCAAATGCAATTAACGTCATCACAATCAAGGCAAACATGCTGCCCTCAGCACTGACAAAGTGGTACATCAACAACAGAGAAACCACAATCGCGAGAAGGTTCAATTTGTGCTTATGAGGAAGGTTAAGCGGAGATGAAGAAATCACCCCACGCAATTTTCCAAACGCAACAATGGATCCGGTAAACGTCACAGCACCAATAAACACGCCGAGGAAAACTTCAACTAAGTGAATCACATGTTCCGCGTGCATTCCGGCTAAGTCAGTTGAAACGGGTGCTGGCGGTTCTAAAAAGCTGTTGTACCCCACCAACACTGCGGCCATCCCGACAAAACTGTGCAAAACGGCCACCAACTCTGGCATTTCGGTCATTTCAACTTTTTTCGCGTAGTAGATACCGATGGAACCACCGATGATCATCGCTAGAATGATCCAACCAAACCCTTGTGCTGATGGAGAGAAGATCGTCGCGATCAGCGCAATGGTCATCCCTGCGATGCCGTAATAGTTACCGGACTTTGCGGATTCCTGTTTTGACAAACCCGCCAAGCTCAAAATAAAAAATAGCGCAGCAACAATATATGCCGCCTGTACTAATCCTGCAGACATTCGTTACTCCCTATTAATTTTTTCTAAACATTTCAAGCATACGTTTCGTGACAGTGAAGCCACCAAAAATGTTTATGCTTGCGATCAACACCGCGACAAAAGACAACACTGTGACTAATCCGTTGCCTTGACCAATCTGCAATAACGCGCCCACCACAATAATACCGGAAATGGCATTTGTTACCGACATTAACGGCGTATGCAGAGCATGAGTTACGTTCCACACAACGTAATAGCCGACAACACAGGCAAGAACAAACACCGTAAAGTGCGCAAGAAACGCAGATGGCGCGACAGACGCAACCCATGCAAATGCCCCAACAGCCACAACAAGCCCGGCTAATTTCTTAACTGGCGAAACTGGCTGCTCAATTTTTTGCTCAGGGACTGGCGCTGATTGTGGTTTGGCTTGTGGCTGCGCCGAAACTTGAATCGGCGGCGCAGGCCAAGTGACTTCACCGTCTTTCACCACCGTGACACCGCGTAACACCACATCGTCAAAATCAATATCAATGGTACCGTCTTTTTCTTTACACAGCAGTTTGAAAAGGTTAACTAAGTTTGTCGCGTATAACTGAGACGATTGGGTGGGAAGGCGACCAACCATATCTGTGTAACCAACCACTTTAACACCGTTGGGTGTCGTGATGACTTTATCAGCTTGAGTATATTCGCAGTTTCCCCCGTTTGCAGCCGCAAGATCAACGATGACACTCCCCGCTTTCATGCTGTCGACCATCTCTTTGGTGATAAGCTTCGGTGCGGGCTTACCAGGAATCAGAGCCGTGGTAACTATGATATCGACATCTTTTGCTTGCTGGGCATACAACTCAGCGGCTTTGCGGTTAAATTCATCAGACATTTCTTTGGCGTAGCCATCGCCAGAGCCTGCTGATTCTTGATAATCCAGCGTTAAAAATTCGGCGCCCATAGATTCAACTTGCTCTTTGACCTCAGGACGAACGTCAAAAGCACGAACAATAGCCCCTAAGCTACCTGCCGCTCCGATCGCTGCAAGACCAGCCACACCCGCACCTGCAACGAGCACCTTGGCTGGTGGAACCTTACCCGCGGCGGTAATTTGACCTGTGAAAAAACGGCCAAATTCGTGTGCCGCTTCAACCACCGCGCGATAACCCGCGATGTTGGCCATTGATGATAATGCATCTAACGCTTGTGCACGTGAAATTCGTGGCACGGCATCCATTGCCATGACATTAATTTTTTTGGTTGCCAGCGCTTCCATGAGTTTCGGGTTTTGCGCAGGCCAAATAAAACTGACTAATGTTGCGTCATCTTTGAGTAGTGCTATCTCTTCTTCTGAAGGCGCATTTACTTTGAAAATAATGTCACTTGCCCAGACTTCTTCCGTTGAAGCGATAGACGCCCCCGCTGTGACGAAAAGCGTATCGTCAAAACTGGCAAGAGAACCAGCACTTGACTCCACGACCACCTCAAACCCTAGTTTGATTAATTGCTCCACTGATTTAGGCGAAGCAGCCACCCGCGTTTCTCCCGCAAGTGTTTCTTTTGGCACACCAATTTGCATAGCTATTCCTTGACGATTGGCACAATGAATCACTTTTTTAACTAACCATTACCGCAACCGCAACCGCAAGCCCTTCACCGCATAAATACGAAATATCATTACTTATAACTTTAAAGTATGAATAAACATGCGCATATTCACGATTGTAAGACAAGACCAATCGTAATTCAGAGGTCAAACCAGTTGCTTATTTTTTCTTTCTAAACAATACATTAGATATAAAAAGAGCTATAAGCATAACGTCTTATAGCTCGATAAAATATGATAAGAATCAAGAAGCATTAGGATGTGCTAGAAAATTTTCCCACCCATTTGGTCGATAAACATTTGTGCCTTTTTCAGCATTAAATCATTAGCATCAGTTTTGGATGACAACACGTCAGAACGGATAAACTCGTGCGTCTTGAGCTCGCCTTCGACTTCTTTTGTTATTCTTCCCGCAATACGGTACTGCCCTCCCTCCGCAATGGCGGAAGGATAGATATGAAACCCTTTATATTCTTCTGGTTCTATTTTTTCTGGTTCGCTTTTGCTACCACCAAATAAACGCGAAAATAAACCCACTTCAACTCCTTAAATTACTTTGACCCAATGAGCGGCTTTTCATACCACTCTAATTCACTGTCTTCTTCAGCGTATTGGCTACCGTGTATCACTTCGATGCCGTCATCATCGCGATTTTTACGGCGATCATCAACGATCATTTCCGTCGCTGCCGCAATCGCCTTATCGACATGCTGCTTAAGGACGACAAGACGCTCTTCTGGTAACGCAGAGAGAAAATCGATGTCGTACCTAATATACACAGGTCTAACCCTATTTAATGCGAGGCATGCCAAATCAGACAGTTGTTCATGAGTAAAGCGCAGAACATAATCGTCACCAGCTAACACTTGCCCAACTAAAGTTTCCATATAATTGTGAACGTCAGAACCAATTTGCATACGCTTTTCCTTTGACTAACAATGAATAAACATCACAACCTTGTATTGAGTATAGGATTAAATTTGATGGAAAAACTAGCGACTGTTTTGCAAAATTTGCGCTAGCGAGTCCATATTCGGGGGTAGACTCCATTTTTCATACTCAAGTATGGTAAAAAGCTTGGAAATTCATTAAATCGCGTTATTCTTGTCTTCCTAACAAAATTATGAAAAGTTATTAAAGTCACGCCTAATACATGTCTTACTCAATAGTTACCTCATACTGGTTTCGACTCACATTTCCAATCTTGCTGCTTTGTCTAGTGACGCTGGGAATGAGTAACGTCATTATCGTGACTCAAGCCAATTTAGGATTTGCATCTAACCTGCCATTTGTCCTATTTGCTGCTGTTATCGCGCTTGGACATGCTTTTAAGCAAAGTCGTATCGCCATGATATCCACGGCTATGTTAGTGGCGTATTGGGTCATTCAGTGGCGACTCCAGGTCCCGCTCGCAACAGGCACCACTTTGCTTGAATTGGCGTTGCTTGCGTTTCTGTTCCCCATCGCGGCCATGTTAGTGTACTCGATGCGAGATACCAGCCTACTCTCAAAAACATACGTTGCGTTTTTAGTGACGCTGTCACTATTTTGCGGTTGGAGTTATCTGATTCTCGACTATTTTGCCGCTGGTGGCTTTACCAACGTCAATGAAACCTTTTTATATATCGAGCCCGTCATATCAAAACTGCCACTGATTCTTGTGCTCTATTTATGTGCGGTCATTGGTATCGCAGCGATTCTGCTCCTGAAACATAACCGTATTATCGATGCTGTTGCTTATAGCTCTTTAGTGCTAGCCAGTACAACATTTATCTTTTTTCATGTGCCCTATATTTCAGTCACGATGTTTTCTATTGCGGCGATCGTTCAGATTATTTATCTACTGTCAGCCAGTTATGAGCTTGCATTTAATGATCGATTAACCAATATTCCTGGGCGATTGGCGCTGGATTCAGACCTCAAGCACTTAGGGCGAAAATACGCTATCGCAATGGTTGATATCGATCATTTTAAAAACTTTAATGACTCTTATGGTCATGATACGGGAGATGACGTTCTTAAGCTGGTTGCAGCTAAGCTACAAGAAGTCGGAGGGAAAGCTCGCGTATATCGTTATGGCGGGGAAGAGTTCACGATTTTATTTAAGGGCAAAACAGTGAAAGAGGCAAAACCTCACCTAGAAACGTTAAGAGAAAACATCGCGGGTTATGAAATGACGCTACGTGATACCAATGCTCGCCCTAAAAACAATCGACAAGGCACCCGCCGCAGAGGTAAAAACGCTAACAATCAAACGGTAAATGTTACCGTGAGCATTGGTGTTTGCGATAATCGCAAAATAAATAAAGTCGAAGACGTGATTAAAGGCGCCGACCGCGCCTTATATAAGGCCAAAGATGGGGGACGAAATCAGGTTGCTGGCAATTAGTCTTGATTGAAAAATAAGACGATACTCCCCCCTTTGATCGCACTGCCGTAATTAATACTTAACCCCAAACCGATGTTATCAATCCAACGATGCAAAAATGGCGAATCCATTAGCCAACCAAACGAAGATTCATAATAATAATTCGTCCCAAAGGGTTGGCTCGGGTCTCCTCCTATATCAACTCGGCGTAACGTTCCATACAGTGAGTGAACTGACCCACTCCACTCTTTTAAGTGATACATAGCCTCAACACCGTTAGACAAATACCAGCCTTCAGGGTTACCAACATCGCCATCACTGGCATTCCCCCAACCAAACCCGTAGAAGTAATGCGCGGTACTGTTAAGGTTCCATTCCCCCCAAGTTTCATTGGCTTGGTATTTGATTTTAATCGTTGGTTCCAACGTTATCGCGTAGGCATCTGTATTATAGATAACGCCATCTAGAATCGGTTTAACTAAACGCCGAGACAACTCACTTCGGTACTCGTGGTGATTACGATAATATTGAAGATGCGCGGCAAGCCCCGGCGTCAATGACCAGTGTGAATCCGCCTGGTAGCGTAATTGATAGCCACTCATAGCGCCTACTATTAGTTGATCTTGTTTATCACGTTGAGGATGTTGGCGAATACGCACCGAATTATCACCAGATAGAAGCGAAAAGCGCGTGGTGATCTGGTGTTGAATTTGATTACTGCGATCATTGAGTTCAAATGTGTAGGGTAACGAAGTTACCGCCAATTGCTGACGAAGTTGTAACGCTTCTTCTGAGCCAATGTTGTCATTATGAATGTTAAACAATTCGTTCGGGTCGAAGTCATGTAAACCGAAACTCAGAACTTCACTATCTGAAAGGATAATCCCCGTTGACAACGCCCGCTCAAGATATTTTTCTGCAGGCGGATAAGACGCAGCCACTGCCGGAGCAACAATGATGAACTCAACGATAAGTACGCTTTTCACCCCTAATCGCACTAACTTAACCTAACTAATCGATTGAACCTGTCTATTGGTTAACAATTAAACGTGAAATAACCAAGCGCTTTATTCGCCATCGAGTGAAAGGTCACCAAGATGATACAGTTTTTTGTATTTTCACGCTATTTGGCGATGGCGCACAAACTATTACGTGACAACGTAACTCAATCAACAAATAGCGATGATAAATAATTTATAGTGTTCATATTGAGCGAAATTGAGTACAGACCCGAAAAAGCTTTATACAATAAACAATATGCTAAAAAAGGCTTGAATAGCAGTTGACTTTCAACACGTTTTTTTTAGCATATCGGCTCAATTTACTATGAGAATTATCAGATGACTGACTCAAATAATCCTGAACAAATGGATACTACTCTTGACCAACTATCAGCCGAACTTCGTCAAGTGGTTGAGTTCGATGATGTGCCAGAGTCCATGTACAATATGGTTGCTTCCATTCACGAAGTAACAGAAGAGTCGGTTCGTGAAGCTTGGGATTCCCTTCCAGCAAGCGCTCAGAATATCGTGGATAGCTTCGAGCAGTTTCATGCTCTTATTTCCGTGAGCCAATCTTTTGCCGGCATCAATGTGATGGAGGAATTTCCAAATTTGAATTTGCCAGAATCAATGTCTGACGATGAAAAAGAACAGTATCGCGCAGAGCTACTTGATAAAGTACTGCATGATTGTATTAAAGACATGGTTAAGCAAATCAAAAAAGCGCGCCGCGACCCATTACTGAAGAAAGACTTTCGCGACGTGTTTGCGAGATAATCCCGCAGACCATTCCGTCATAGTCAATATAACGACGATCAAAAGCCGCATCATGGGCGGCTTTTTTCATGGAGCAGACTAATATCTTGTTGCGATATGCTCACACCTTTGATCTGAGCAAAGACAAGATCGCCCTTATTAAGGACGAGATCATCAACAGCCCATCTCGTTAACCTCGCCCATAAATAACTCTTAGGCGCTAATTCAACCTTAACCGCGACGCTCTGGTTATCTTCAGCGGATTCCATCGCCTCAATCTCTAGTACCGTTGCAGGGAGCACATTTCGAATGGACGTTTGGTTGGGCTTCGATTTGGTTAATGACACATCATTAGCACGAATTTGTACTCGAACAGATGATTGCAGCGGCATATTTATATGCTGAATCCACAGTGACACACCGTCGCTGATCATCACTTTACTCAGCGCGTATTTTTCCCATTGCTCAACTAAGGTGCCGTCAAACAATGAGCTCTGTTCTGAGTAAGATTGCCAAGGCCTCATCGCAGCAGACGCCCATACGTCTTCCAAGCGTCCATTGACAGCAACCTTGCCATTATCAATAACAACAAGGTGCGAGGCTAAGCGTAGAACCTCATCAAGACTATGTGATACGTAGATGATTGGTAATTCGACCCGTTCAGCGAGTTGCTCTAAAAACGGAAGCACTTCACGTTTGCGAGGTAAATCTAATGACGCCAGCGGTTCGTCCATCAGTAGAATATCAGGTTTACTCAACAACGCTCGCCCAATGGCAACGCGCTGTTTCTCGCCTCCCGAGAGTTGATGTGGGTACCGTGAAAGTAAAGGCTCTATCGCAAGCAAGGATATCACCTGCTTAAAATACTCTTCGTCTTTTTGTCTTACTCCGTAGAGTAAGTTTCCTTTGACACTGTAATGAGGAAACAGTCGAGCCTCTTGAAATACATAGCCTATTTTACGCTGATTAACGGGCAAGTTGACCCGTTCTTGACGGCTAAACAGTGTACGCTCTTTAAATACAATGTGACCAGAGTCTGGGCGTATAAGCCCGGCTAATACATTGATGATAGACGTCTTTCCTGCGCCAGAGCGTCCGAAAATCGCAGTGACACCACGGCCAGGTATCGTCAGGTCAACATCGATGTAAGTATCACCTAATTGCTTCGTAAAGCAGACAGCGAGTTGATTCATCGGGTCACTCCTAACCTGCTGGTCATGCGGCGTGAAATCCACTCAGAGGTCATCAAAGACCCTAGAGCGATAACAATGGAAATCACGCACAACCGCGCAGCCTGCGCCTCTGCGCCTGGCGTTTCGATGAAGCTGTACATCGCCAAAGGGATGGTTTGCGTTTCTCCAGGAATATTCGAGACAAAAGTAATGGTGGCACCAAACTCACCCAGAGAACGAGCGAATGATAACATCGCCCCGGTAATCAAACCGGGGATCGTCAATGGTAATGTGATGGTAAAAAACACCTTCACATTTGATGCACCAAGTGTTTGAGCGGCCTGCTCTAGTTTTACGTCCACATTTTCTAGGCTCAAACGAATGGAACGTACCATCAAAGGTAAAGAGACAACAACACATGCGATCACTGCCCCTTTCCAGCTAAAACTGAAAACTAATCCAAACTGTTCATACAGCCATTTGCCTATAATGCCCTGCCTGCCCATTGTCACCAGTAATAAATAGCCGATGACAACCGGAGGCATAACAAGCGGTAGATGAATAATACTGTCCAACAAACTCTTGCCAACAAACTGAGTTCTGGCCAATATCCACGCTAATATCAACCCCAAGGGAAGCAGCCATACAAGTGCGAACAACGCAACTTTAAGGCTGATAATAACGGCTTGGTATTCGTAATCAGTAATTAAATCCACGTTAAAACTCAGTTAAATCCGTAGCTGGCGAGTACTTCGCGCGCTTTTGGGGTATTTAAAAATTCTTTAAAGGCGTTCGAGGCATCTTTATCATTTAACGTCGCCATTGGATAACGAATTGGAGTATGTAATTGGTCATCAAACTCAGTCACGACGCCAACATTTTTCGATTGCATCGCATCGGTTTTATAGACAATGCCGAGCTTTGACTCACCGCGTTCTACCAATGCAAGCGCGATGCGCACATTATTGGTTGGTGCCGTGTGCTTTTGGACTTCAGCCCATACGTTCAGCGCTTCCAATGTTTCTTTACCATAAATGCCGGCGGGAACCGCTTGAGTGTTACCAATAGCCAAACGCGTTCCCTCTAAAGCCGAAACCCAGGCATTAGCATCCTCGAAATCAAACGCTTTCTCTTCGCCTTTTGGGGAAATGAGCACCAATTTATTGGTGGCCAGTAATCCAACATGCTCAGGTTCGATGATCGTTTTATCTTCTAGATATTTGACCCACTTTTCATTTGCTGAAATGTAAATATCAGCAGGTGCGCCATTTTCAATTTGACGAGCGAGGGAAGACGAACTGGCGTAAACCGGTACGATATGGGTATCTGGATACTGAGCTTCAAATTGCTCTGCCAGTTCGCCAACCGCATTTGTCATTGAAGAAGCAGCGTATACGTTGAGATCAGCGGCGAACGCTGACATAGAACTCATTGCGATAGCAATAACAAGGCTGTGTTTGATCATGGTAAATCCATTTGTGGTTGAGTGGGCCAAATAAGACTCAGATCGAGGAATTCTTCAATCGCATCGGCAATTTGATTAATGGCGCGTTCTTGAATCTCGTGATGGGATTGATTACTAATATCACAATGCCCAAGCCATTGACAAATCAAATGAAAAGCGTCGCTGTTATCAAACAAACCATGTAAATAAGTCCCAAAGACCTGATTATTGCTATCAATCGCACCATCCAATCGTCCATTTTGTAACTCAATCGGAGGCATGTTTGTCTCATTGATGCAGGTTTGACCGACATGAATTTCATAGCCACTTACATCAACCGTTTGCTGGTTTAAAGTAAGTCGCCCATCAACATTGGTTAACGCCTTCTCTTGAGTCAAAACCGTTTCGAGATTGAGCAGGCCAAGGCCTTGTGAGCTTCCAGCACTTCCTTCCACCCCATCAGGATCGGAAATAACGCTTCCGAGTATTTGATACCCGCCACAGATACCAATAACCTTCCCACCATAACGTAGGTGACGGAAAATATCCTGATCCCAACCTTGCTCACGGAGAAACGCTAAGTCAGCGCGAACAGATTTAGTGCCAGGTAAGATGACGACATCAGCATGATCAATACGCTCGCCTTTACGTACATATCGAAAATTGATGTCTGGGTTATGGCGAAACACATCAAAGTCGGTGTGATTACTGATACGCGTTAATACAGGGACGACAACGTTTAATTTGCTTTCCCCTTGCAGCGTCTGCTCTGACGTAATCGCATCTTCTGCTTCAAGCTGGAAACCATGCAAGTAGGGCAATACCCCAAGCACGGGTTTGCCCGTCTTTTGTTCTAACCAATCTAATCCAGGTTGTAAAATGGTCACATCGCCGCGAAAACGGTTTATCACAAAGCCCCGCACCCGCTTTTGTTCTGATTCGGACAACAACGCCAACGTCCCATAAAGATGGGCAAAAACGCCGCCACGGTCGATATCAGCGACAATAATCACTGGGACATCTGCTGCCTCGGCAAACCCCATGTTCGCGATGTCGTTATCTCGCAGGTTAATTTCAGCAGGGCTCCCCGCGCCTTCTATCATCACACACGTATAGTCACGGCTGAGTTGATTAAAGGACTCAAGCACTGAAGGGAGCACCACCTGTTTATAGCCGTGATATCCCCAAGCCCCCATATTAGCGACCGCTTTACCTTGTACAATCACTTGGGCCCCAGTATCCGAATTCGGTTTAAGCAATACTGGATTCATGTGTATCGTCGGCTTTATTCCACAAGCCTGAGCCTGAACAGCCTGAGCACGCCCTATTTCTCCACCATCTTCCGTGACAGCGCTATTTAAAGCCATATTTTGTGGTTTAAAAGGCGCGACGTTAACGCCTTGTCTTTGAAGCACTCGGCACAACCCTGCCACCAAAGCGCTTTTGCCTGCGTCGGATGTCGTCCCTTGCACCATCAAATGGGTCGGCTGAAGCGTCATAAAATTCTCGAATCAATAGTTGATACGCTATCATACTCCTTCTTTATCGCTATCCTCAATAAAATGAACAGGATATGAATAGTAGGCTCATCAAAGGTTCAAGCCCAAGTTGGTTTAATAACACTCGCAAATCAAGAGAAAGTTATTAAGCAAAACAAGAGAGAGACAAGCGATGAAAAAACTATTTGTTGGCGTAGTTACTGTATCAATGACGTTACTTCCTGCACTCGCTTTAGCTGATGACAAGCAACAGCAAGTTAACCGTGGCATCCAATATAACGGAGATATGCAAGTTGAACGCTTATCTGATTTAGTCAGTGAAGCCCCGAATCATATAGAGCGAGATGTGATTGTGGAAGGCATTTTAGTCAGACGGATTAGCGATGAACGTTTTGTCTTTTCTGACGGAAAAGATCAAATTGAAGTCGAACTGGATGACGACATTCATTTAGATCAACCTATCGATAATAAGACCAAGGTTCGATTGTTTGGTGAATATGAAAACGAACATCAGCCTGAAATTGAGGTCGACCACATACAAATCATATAAAAACTTCGCAAAACCGCGCAACGAAAGTTAATATATGGCTTGCTATTTGCAAGCCTTTTTTATTATTTAAACCCGTTGTTATCGGAGTCGATTTTGAAAAGAACACTCGTTGCAGGTCTTCTCGCGTTCAGTTTTCTACCCAGTGCCTATGCGAACAATTTTAATTACAACTATTTCGAAGTAAGAACTGCTGTCAGTCCCGAGACCACAGGACTTGAGTTGAGTACCTATTTAACCGATAACTCACACCTTTTGGCTCGAGTCGATAGTGGCTTTAATGGTTATTATGATCTTGCGGCTGGTATCGGCTTTAATGGCCCGGTCACCGATTTTGCGGATGTGTTCGGCCAATTTATCTTTCATGGTATCCGCTATTCCGATGAAGAAGACAATAAAGACGATGAAACCAAAAAAGAGATGAATATCGGCGTTCGACTGTGGTTAACCAATCAAATCGAGGCGGAAGTGTTGGCTGGGACGAATGATGATAACTCAGTGTTCCGTGCGGGCGCTCGATTCCACTCAACGGATCAATTAACCATTGCGGCACAAGCGCGCAATGATGGTACGCTCGGCCCGCAAATTGTTATGTCGGTACGTTTCCAGTTTTAATCTGTTCACTGAAAGCCTCTATCGAGGCTTTTATCTCACCACTAATTTCCTTGGTATTAACTCAATCCCCGACTGATACCGTTTCGCGGCCGCATTCAGCGCATGCTCTAAGGCACTTTCGGCAATAATCTCAAACTGTTGTGGAAGTGAGTTGATTTTGATCGGGAGAAAATCGAGCAACCGGTTATCACCAAATGTACCGAGCCGAATCTTATTGGTTAACTCAGGGTATTGAATCAACACATCCAGCACACCTTCAAGTAAGGTATACGACGTGGTGACAATTGCTTGAGGCAGTACTTTTCCGTCTACCCAGCTTTTGAATATTCGGCGCCCTTCTTCACGATGAAAGTGATGGCCATAGTCAACCTGTAAGCTGCCTTTGGCTTCCTTAACTGCTGATTCAAAACCAAGCTGGCGCTCACGTGACACGTTAAGCTCAGGGAGCGCACCAATCAATCCATAGCTGACGACATCTTTAGTCGTTAATGACTGTGTTAATTCGTACGCGCCACTAAAATCTTCGCTGATAATGCATGAAAAGTGTTCGTCATCTAGCGGGCGGTCTATAGCGATAACTGGCGTACCTTGTTGCTGCAGTGATAGATAAAAGCTATTCGCATCTAAAATACAACTTGCGACAAACAATGCGTCGATTCGTCGGCTTAGTAGTGCATCAACCACACTTTTTTCCGTGTCCGGGTTGTCATCTGAACATCCGATAAGAATCTGATAACCCGCAGTCCGAGAGTGCTGTTCGAGGAGCTTTGCCAAACGTGCATAACTGGTGTTTTCTAGGTCAGGAATAATCAAACCAAATGAACGACTGCTACCTGCACGTAAAGAACTCGCCGCTAAATCAGGGCGATAGTTGTACTCCTCAACCACAGCCATCACTTTTAGCTGAGTCTTCTCGCTGATGCGGTATTTCTGTGATTTGCCGTTGATCACATAACTCGCTGTAGTCTTAGACACGCCGGCTAAACGTGCAATTTCATCTAGTGTCATATCTCCACCATCAATATGTGCTGTCGATCAAATATCCCTAACTTTGATCATTGATTTGTTTGCATTATAAGCTGAAACGTTTCAGCATTGAAAGCTGAAAGGGTTCAGCAAAATGAGACTTATAAAGCAGATTGAGATATTTGCTCTAAACTTACAGCAATAGGATGAGTAATTTTCCTTTTGCTGAATTTTTTAAACTTTAGCTGAAACGATTCAGCTAGCATCAAATAATAAAATTATCGATGGCATCATCGTTAGCACATGAAGAGGCACTTATGCTCCAGTTAACTACGCAAGACATCACACTCAACCAATCGTATCAATCCAAGCAAGATGCGATTCGCTCTTTAGCTTCACAACTCGCGAATAAGGGTTTAGTTAAAGAGGGTTATGTGGAAGGCATGCTTAACCGTGAACAACAAAACTCAACGTTTCTCGGAAGCGGTATTGCGATTCCACACGGCACTACCGACACTCGTGACCAAGTCAATGAGACCGGTGTGACTGTACAGCATTTCCCAGAAGGCGTTAATTGGGGCGATGGAAATATTGCTTACTTAGCCATTGGTATCGCAGCAAAATCAGACGAGCACTTGGGCATTTTGAAGCAACTGACCAAAGTGCTGTCTGCTGATGGTGTTGAAGACAAGCTAAAGCAAGCAACCAATGCCGAAGATATTATTGCCCTACTCAACGGCGATGTTCAGTTCGAATGTGATTTTGATGCTTCATTGATTCAACTAGACTTTCCAGCCAGCGATATGGTGCAAATGGCCGCCGTTGCCGGAGGCCTATTAAAAAATACCGGCTGTTGTGAAGCGGAATACGTCGGTGACCTTGTCACAAAACAGCCCACCCATGTTGGCAATGGCCTCTGGGTTGTTAGCTCAAATAAGTCTGTGAAACGTACAGCAATGTCGTTCGTTACCACAGCAAACCACTGTGAATACGAAAACCTACCTGTGAAAGGTTTAGTTGCGTTTGCTGCGTGTAACAATGCGCACCAAAAGACGCTGGCGATATTGAACCAAATTATTTTTGATGGCCAGCAAGCCAAGCTGCTTAACGCTTCGGTAGAAAACCTGATTGCTCAATTTACTGGCGAAGAAATCGCGACGACCCATTCAGATAACGCCGAGCAAAGTGATAACAATACTGCTGTATTTAAAATTAAAAATGCCCACGGTTTACATGCCCGCCCTGGAGCGATGCTAGTTGCAGAAGCGAAAAAATTTGATAGCACAATTAAAGTGTCAAACCTTGATGGTGACGGAAAAACGGTTAATGCAAAAAGCTTAATGAAAGTGATTGCGCTTGGCGTTAAGCATGGACATCAATTGCAGTTCACCGCGGAAGGTGCGGACGCAGAGCAAGCTCTCGCTGCTATTGGCGCTGCTATCGAGTCAGGCCTAGGTGAAGCTTAAGGAGCCGAAGATGACCAATAAAGTCGTAACGATCACGCTAAACCCGGCATTGGATCTCACCGGCAGTGTCGACACGTTAAATGTTGGCTCAATTAGCTTAGTGAACCACAGCTCACTGCATGCCGCGGGTAAAGGCGTCAACGTTGCTAAAGTGCTCTCTGAGCTTGGAGCAGAGGTGACAGTAACGGGATTTCTTGGCGCAGATAACCAAGAGATGTTTAGTCAACTGTTTAGCGATATGGGCGCCAATGATCAGTTTATTCGTGTTCAAGGCTCAACACGAATCAATGTGAAATTGGTGGAGGCGTCGGGTGACGTCAGCGACATTAATTTCCCAGGTATTCATATCGATCAATCTTCAATCCAAGCATTTGAAGCGAAATTGGATGAGCTGTGCCAGCAACATGAATTTTTTGTCTTTGCCGGCAGTCTTCCTCGAGGCGTTTCACCTGAGCTATGTGCCCAGTGGATTGAGCATCTGCATAAGCAAGGTAAAAAAGTGCTTTTCGACAGCAGTCGCCAAGCTCTAGCCGCAGGCATTGACGCGAAGCCTTGGTTAATTAAGCCCAATGATGAAGAGCTCTCTGATTTTGTGGGTAAGAAACTCACCACGCCAGAAGAGTGCCAATCCGCCGCTCAGACACTCGCCGACAAAGGCATCGATAATATCGTTGTATCCATGGGAGCTGATGGCGTTATGTGGCTTAATCAAGATCAATGGTATCGAGCCCAACCTCCCCGCATGGAGGTAGTGAGTACCGTTGGCGCCGGAGACACTTTGGTTGCCGGTCTATGTTGGGGGCACATGCAGCAGCTCCCGAAACCCGAATTATTGTCATTTGCTACCGCTTTATCTGCGCTCGCTGTTACGCAAGTCGGAGTCGGTATTAATGACATTAACGAAGTGCGAACCCTACAAAAACAAACCACAGTGGAACAACTTTCTTAACAAGAAAGCCAATAAAGACAAAGGTTAATACTATGAATATTGCAATTGTTACAGCCTGCCCAAGCGGTGTTGCAAACAGCATCATCGCTGCTGGCCTACTCGAAAAAGCCGCTGCCGCTTTAAACTGGACTGCTCATATTGAGTGCCAATCCAGTGTGCTTGACGGAAGTCAATTAACACAACAGCAAATTGATCAAGCTGATGTTGTGATTATCGCAGCAAACAGCGACGTCGACGATACTCGTTTTATTGGCAAGAAAGTATATCGCTCTGATATCAATGCGTGTACCCAAGATCCAAAGGCCTACCTAGAGAATGCCGTTACAGGTGCAACAGTGCTTGAATCGGCATCTGCACCGGCCACTGCCAGCGTAGCCCCTTCTGGTGCGAAAAAAATTGTTGCGATTACTGCTTGCCCGACTGGTGTCGCCCACACGTTCATGGCAGCAGAAGCGTTGGAAGAAGTCGGCGGTCGCCTTGGCCACCAAATTAAAGTTGAAACTCGTGGTTCAGTTGGTGCAAAAAACCAACTAACCGCCCAAGAAATTGCCGATGCTGATCTGGTGATTATTGCAGCGGACATCGAAGTTCCACTCGACCGTTTTGATGGCAAACCCATGTACCGTACCAGTACAGGTTTAGCGTTAAAGAAAACAGAGCAAGAGTTCGAAAAAGCGTTTGATAACGCGAAAACGTACCATCACAGCGCATCGCAAAATACATCTGATTCATCTGGAACAGAAGAGAAGAAAGGCGTGTATAAACACCTAATGACCGGGGTATCTCATATGTTACCCGTTGTGGTTGCTGGTGGCTTGATCATCGCCCTCTCCTTCGTATTCGGTATTGAAGCGTTCAAAGAACAAGGCACACTTGCGGAAGCACTAATGACCATTGGTGGTGGTTCAGCATTTGCGTTGATGATTCCCGTGCTCGCAGGTTTTATTGCATTTTCAATCGCAGACCGTCCTGGTCTTGCTCCTGGTTTGATTGGCGGTATGCTCGCAAGCTCAACAGGTGCGGGGTTCTTGGGTGGTATTGTCGCCGGTTTCCTTGCCGGTTATTCAGCAAAACTGTTGTCCGATAAAATCCAACTTCCGCAATCAATGGAAGCCTTGAAGCCGATTTTGATCATTCCGTTTTTGGCAAGTTTGATCACGGGTCTAGTGATGATTTATGTCGTGGGTGGCCCTGTGTCTGCGATCATGAACGCACTAACCACATTCCTTGAAAATATGGGTTCGGCCAACGCAGTTCTACTTGGTGTTATCCTTGGTGCGATGATGTGTTTCGACCTTGGTGGTCCAGTAAACAAAGCCGCTTACACGTTCGGTGTTGGTCTACTCGCATCACAAACCTACGCGCCAATGGCCGCGATTATGGCTGCAGGTATGGTTCCTGCGTTAGGTATGGGGCTCGCAACCTTCCTTGCGAAAAGCAAATTTGAAGCGAATGAACGTGAAGCGGGCAAAGCCTCTTTCGTACTTGGCTTGTGCTTTATTTCGGAAGGTGCAATTCCATTTGCCGCGAAAGATCCGGTTCGTGTCATTCCGTCTTGTATGGTTGGTGGCGCGTTAACAGGTGCACTTTCAATGCTGTTTGGTGCCAAACTCATGGCGCCTCATGGTGGTTTGTTCGTATTGCTTATTCCTAATGCGATTACACCGGTATTCATGTACATCATTGCTATTGCTGCAGGTACTGCGGTCACCGGCTTTACTTACGCATTTTTAAAACAGCGTGCAGTTAGCGATAAGCAAGCGGCTACCGCTTAATTATTTATGCCTCACCCTCAATTTGGCATTTGGGCCCTCCACTTCGGAGGGCTTTTTTATGCCATAGAACTAGTTGCATATATTTACATTCAATAATTTGCGCTGTTACACCAAGTTTTACAGGACGGCCTACGTAAAAACAAGATAATGTAGAAATACTACTAAGGGATTATAACAAGACGCAGAATGTCGAAAAAAGAGTACACTTTTATCACTGAATTTACGCTGGTATTCTTAGTGCTGGCGCTGCTACCTTCTTTATATTTTCTCAAAGCAGAGTCACGGGTTAGTGAACAGGTTGAACAAAACGTTAAACAACAAACTCAAAGTCAAATTGCATTTAGCCAGCGAGCATTAACGGGCAATTACGAAGCATTTTCTCAGACATTTAATCGACTAGCGCACAACGGCTTTGTGCATAATGCTCTTCAAACTCCCTCAAGTAACACCCTTAAGATGGTCGAAGATGTTTGGTTATTGGCCATTCGCAACCAATCCTTATACACCAACATTCGTTTGTTAGACGAGGATGGTAATGAATTGGTCGGTATCAATAATCACAATGGCTACAGTATCGTGGTTGCACAAACACAACTCGAAAATCAAAGCCACACGACTTTTTTCCAAAATGCGCAGCAGATCAAGCCGGGAGACAGCAGCCTTCACGCTTTAAAAGCTGACGACTCGCCAACAACCAACAATCGTGGTCCTCTACTCCAAGTCATTACACCGATCGATTTTATGCTCGAGCGCAAAGGCTACGTATTAGTCAACCTACAATTTAGCCATTTATTGGAAAGCGCCATGTTTGATCAGCAAGGAGCAACTCGTCCTCATGTGGTGGCAGACGATGGCTTGAATTTATTCATACACCAACCAAATACAACGGAACCCAACGCTGGTCTCAACCCATTGTCCATTCGCTCTCCCCTGCTTTGGCAGACTATGCAACAAAAAGCAATGGGTATGGTGTATGAGCATGGTTTTTGGACCATGTTCCATCAAGTTAAATTAGACCAATTTTCACCAGACATTACGCTGTATTTATATGAGAGTGTTGGCGCTAACGATTTAGCACCACTGATCAAATCAGAAGTCTCTGATTTAAAAATTCAGGCGACAGGCATCTATACATTGATATTTATGATGTCATTAGGCTTTGTTGTCTGGCATGCGCATCATGAGAAAAACAGTTTAGATAGCCGTATCGCGCGTGCCACGATGAATGGTATTTCCGCCGTCATCATCACAGATAGAGCAAATCGCATCGTGTCTATCAATGATGAATTCACCAAACTCAGTGGGTTTTCATTACAGGAAGTGAAAGGACGACGCCCCTATATGTTTGCTGCCAGTAAATACCCCCAAGAATTGTATATTCAAATCTGGAAAACACTCAAAAGGCGTGGGCTTTGGCAAGGCGAAGTCGTTAATGTCAAAAAAGATGGCTCGCTACTCACTCAAATTATGCGAATTCAGTCAGTTAAAGACTCCAACGATACCGTGCAATTCTACGTATCCTCGTTTGTTGATATCTCAGAACGTAAAGAGCTGGAACTCCGGCTTAGAGATCTTAGTGAAAAGGACACTCTTTGTAACCTATGGAATCGACGGAAATTTGATACTCAGCTTGATGACCATTGCCAAAGAGTCAAACGTTACCCGGAAAAAGAAACAACGTGCCTTGCATTATTCGATGTCGACAATTTTAAAAATGTAAACGATGAGTTTGGTCACGATGAGGGTGATAAAACGCTTCTTTACATTGCACAAATGTTATCCAAACACAGTCGTAAAGCCGATTTCGCAGCTAGAATTGGTGGAGAAGAGTTCGCGTTAATGATGCCTTATACCGATCTAGAGACTGCTTGTCGCGTGGTTGATCGAATTCGTTGCGTGATTCAAGACAACTATGTCAGAGAGACAACAGTCAGCGTTGGTGTCACGCAACTCTGTGTGTCGTCAGCTCATTCTTATAAACGAGCCGACCAGGCGTTATATCATTCAAAGCAGAATGGAAGAAATAAAGTGACATCTATAGAAAATGACACTCACTTGGTCACGGAACAGAGCCAAATATTGAGTGCTTAAGTTGTTTAAATCCCCCCGCTGTTGATTGGTTAGAAAACCAATGGGGCTACTAGAATGAAGTTGTATCGGTAACACCCATATTTTGCTTTCCGCCCAGCAAACCATGCATCGTTTCAGGGAGAATACTATGCAAGATACATTGACCGTCTTACTCGCCGGCGGCGTCGGCTCAAGATTGAGCCCGCTAACGGATGACCGAGCGAAACCCGCAGTCCCCTTTGGCGGTAAATACCGTATAATCGATTTTACCCTTACTAATTGTCTTCACTCAGGCCTCAGGCAGATCTTAGTCTTAACGCAGTACAAATCCCATTCGCTTCAAAAGCACTTGCGTGATGGCTGGTCTATATTCAACCCAGAGTTGGGGGAATACATTACGGTGGTTCCGCCACAAATGCGCAAAGGGGGTAAATGGTACGAAGGCACCGCTGATGCCATTTTCCATAATTTGTGGCTTTTAGAGCGCAGCTCAGCGAAGTACGTGATTGTCCTTTCAGGTGACCACATATACCGCATGGACTATGCCGCCATGTTGGAGGCGCATAAAGAAACAGGCGCTGAAATGACTGTCGCCTGTATGGATGTCGCTCGCGAAGAAGCGACAGAGTTTGGCGTTATGGCGGCCGATAGCTCAGGTCGCATTTCATCGTTTGTTGAAAAACCCGTTGACCCACCGTCAATGCCAAACAACCCAGAACGTAGCTTGGTCTCTATGGGTGTTTATATCTTTAATATGGACGTTTTAACCTCTGAACTACGCCGCGATGCCAAAGTAGAGAATTCAAAACATGATTTTGGTAAGGACATCATTCCCAAGCTACTGCCAAATGGAAAGAGTTTTGCCTACGAATTTGCCAGTGATAGAGGACGGGTTGCCAAAGACAGCTATTGGCGAGATGTGGGCACCATCGATGCGTTTTACGAAGCCAATATGGACCTACTTGAACCCGTACCACCAATGAACCTTTATCAAGCTGATTGGAAAATACGGACTTACGCCTCTCAAAATCCCCCTGCCCGCACAGTCTCCTCGGCAACCGGAAACGAGGGAATTTTTATTAATTCGATCATCTCCAACGGTGTGGTCAACTCTGGTGGCTCCGTTCAGCATTCTGTGATTTCGTCAAATGTACGTATCAATGACAGCGCAACCATCGTCGACAGTATTTTGTTTGATGATGTAGAAGTCGGTAACGGATGTCAGTTAGTGAATTGCATCATCGATAAACATGTAAAAATTCCGCCCCACACCCAAATCGGTATCAATCGAAACGAAGACGCGAAACGGTTTCATGTCTCAGAGAAAGGCATCGTTGTCGTTCCTGAAAGCTACAAGTTCGATTAAGCCAACAAAACTTAAAAAGGCCTTAGTTCAATACTGAGGCCTTTTTATATTAGTGCCGACGGCGAACACGATAGACATAGATCAGTTCATCGTGCAACTCACCACCTATTTCAAGGGATAAAGGCTCGACATCTTCAAGGTCAAATTGCGCTTTGTCTAAAATCGCACATGACGCTTCATTACCATCAGTAACGGTTGCTCTGACTTCCATAACCGGCAAATAGTGTTCGATATAACTGACTAACGCCATCAAAGCTTCGGTCCCCAACCCTTGATTTTGAAATTCTTCCAGTAGTAAATACCCTATTTGGACGCTGGTTTGATCATCATTTAATTGCAGTCCACATATACCTAGCCACTCTCCGGTCAATTTGTGGCTGATAACAAGACATAACCAATGCCCGTCTCCCCAATGCCATTCCACTAACCTTTCATCGAATCGAGCTCTAATTTCCACAAGATTTCGTTTGTCAGAGATATAACGAATAACCGCTTCGTCTTGATGCAAGCGTCGAAATAGCGACCAATGGTCCATTCTAATGGGGGACATTCTCAGACGTTGAGATTCGATATAGACCATATTTATCACTCTTATCTAAGTCTGAATTGTAAAAAAACACGTTATATCAGTAAGTTCTCATATGAGTAATTACTCAATATTAAGAACGATTAACTCTATTTATTGGATAAAGGTCAATACATCAGCTCAATTTAATTACCCGTATGTGTAGTAAAATCACATAATGCATGATGTTTTGTATATAAAACAAACCGATAGATAAGCAGATTCTTAATAACGATGGATAAAAACCATTGTGTTTGGTTTAGTGATTATTTTGAAAATAATCTAAATTCATTATCACAAACTCGATGAAATGCGTATGCGAAACAATACGTTTAATGTCAAAATAGTCGTCATTATTGATGTCGACTTTCTAGGGAAAAATAATGAAAAAGACGAAGCGGACAATGCCGGCTCATAAGCACATTGCGCTTGTTGCTCACGACCACTGTAAATCCGAGCTGCTGCGTTGGGTAAATGAAAACATTGAAAAGCTACAACGTCACTTTCTGTATGCTACAGGAACGACAGGGCATATGCTGAGCAAAGAAACGGGCTTAGCGATTAAAAGTATGATTAGCGGCCCTATGGGCGGCGATCAACAAATTGGCTCACTGATCTCTGAGGGAAAAATAGACGTGCTGATTTTCTTCTGGGATCCATTGAATGCCGTGCCTCACGACCCAGATGTTAAAGCGTTACTGCGAATCGCCAGTGTGTGGAATATTCCCGTCGCCACTAACCGAGCGACCGCTAAATTCCTATTTGCTTCTGACCTCATAGAACAAGAAGTGGATATTGAGATCCCCGATTATCAATCGTATCTATCTGAGCGCATCTAAACGTCACAGTGTGTATGTGTATCGACAAAGATAAGAAAGCCCGCATAAAGCGGGCTTTCTTATCTTTGCTTGCTCACCGGATAATTTTCCTCAAGCAGTTCTTTCACAAACACCGAACCAGACCCATTATACGTTACCCAAGCACGTTGTTTAGCTCGAGTTAATGCCACATAAAATAATCGACGTTCCTCAGCGAATTCGTAGTCGTCATTTCCTTGAGTTAAGGCGCCGTCCATATGTACGTTTTTGACTTTAGATGGAAATTGCCCTTCATCAACGGATAACACAAACACGTAATCGGCTTCTTTACCTTTACTCGCGTGACAGGTCATAAACTCGATACTCAGCTTAGCAAACTGTTTTTTCCAATCAGAAAGTAGATCCGGCTTATGGTAATGATTTCTGCCAAGAAGTAATACGCTCTTATCGTCTTTCGCTTTACGGTTGAGTTGGTCCAATACTTTTTCGATGCTATTTGTCGGCGTTAAGCATACCGATCGCTGTTTCTGCTGTTTATGACTCTTGAGCTCTTTAGGTAACTGATGCGGGTTGCACTGAATAAACCGGTTGGCGACTGCGCCAAGCTGGTCGTTGAACCGATACGTTGTATCCAAGTAATGAATCGTTGAATTGGGGAATCGGCGTGCAAAACCCGTTGTCAGGTCCACGTCCGAACCTGCAAATTGGTAGATAGACTGCCAATCATCACCGACGGCGAATAATACACAAGGCGTCTGTTGCTTTTTGTTTCGTTCACACAAGGCTTCGACCAAAGCCAGACGCTGAGGAGAAATATCTTGATACTCGTCGATCATGATAAATGTCCATGGCGGAATGAACTTACCACGCTTAACGTACTGGGTGGCACGAGTAATCATCACATTAAAGTCGATATGACCCGTTTCTTTTAGCATTTGCTGCCATGCCTGATAACACGGCCAAACCAAAGAAAGCTCACTATTTAAGCGCGTGTATTGGTCATGATTAACCAATTTCTCCTGAAGATCTTTTTTTCCTAGCCCCATCGCCGCGAGTTGCATTAGTTGGGTATCAAGCCAGGCAATTAGTTTTGGATTTTCGACTTGGCTGCCGAGCTCATCATCGCCAGCAAGGTACGCAATCGGCCATTTCGCCAAATGCTTTTGCCAACGTTTGAAGTTCGTTGGGGTCATCCAATGCTTTTTAAGCCAATCAATACACCAAGCATGCCGCTGATTATCATCAAGCGCGAGCGGTGAAATTGTGACTTCTGGTCCATCCACATGTTTTAAAATACTCAAACCAAGCTGGTGGAACGTATTGACGACAACCCCTTCCGCACTCATACCGATACGCTGTTGAAGACGATCACTCATTTCAGACGCAGCATCTCGTCCAAAGGCAAGCATTAAAATTTGGTTCGACTGAGCAAGGTGACTTTGTAACAGATAAGCGACGCGCGCCATCAGCACGCTGGTTTTTCCAGAACCTGCGCCCGCGAGCACAAGGTTGTTATCGTCGTTAAGTAACACCGCTTGTTGCTGAGAAAGATTAAGTGGCGAAGACTCGAGCTGGGAAAACAACACTTCCCAGTTACTGCGCTCGCGCTCAATCCACTCGTCATTGCGGGCTTTCAGTGTTTGGTCTGTATGCTCTATCCAAGGCAACATTGGCGTAATACGTTCAGGAATACGATTGCAAGCTTCTTCGAGTGACATATTCATCAGTTCAAAGTCACGGTATAGCAGCTTAAGCCATTTCTCTACCTGTGAGTGCGATAGAAAAAACGGCAGGCGACGCAAACGGTAAAGCTCTTGCTCCCACTCAGGTAAATATTTATTGAGTTGTTCGCATTGGCGTGTATGCCAATGCTCATAACGTTCCAACGCATACTGTGCGAAGCGTTGACTCTCTTCCCAATTAAAACCTTGTGCCATCCAAGCACGCTGAATGTTATTGGATTCCGTATTGGCAAAAAACTGTAATCCCGTCCATATTAAACCGCGTTTTACCTTAATTTTCCCATTCCAGACATTAAATGGAATACGTTCTTCATAGCGGTCGGAAGCAATAACCAGTACATCATGATCAAGCTTGACCTGATGGTACTCATTTTGAATGAAAAACTTTGCAGTCTTATTGGCACTTAGCTGCATTGTTACTAGCCTTTGTTTGCAATTATGGCCATCATAGCCTAACAAAAAAATAATATGAAAAATTTATGTCAATCATTGACTGAAAATTCATTCCACTTACAGTATTGTTTCTTTATCTGGATCAGAACGTTACTATACAACTCAAGTAATATCATTGATTGCCCATTTATCACTTCAAGAAGCTAGCGACGCGTGCAAATATCCAAACAAATTCGTCTTTACTGGTCAAACCGAGCCGTCAACTACAGTATTCTGATACTGGTTACTTTAGCGGGTATTGCCATTCCTGCTTGGTACTTCCAGCTTAACTCACTGATCATCCCGTTACTGCTGGGCGTGATCGCGGCGGCTTTGGCTGAAAGCGATGACAGCTTCACAGGTCGGCTAAAAAGCATCACCTTAACGCTACTTTGTTTCGCTATCGCCACGTTTTCTATCGAAATTCTTTTTGATCATCCGCTGCTATTTGCGCTGGGATTGGCCGTTTCGACTTTCGGGTTTATTATGCTTGGCGCCATCGGCCCACGTTATGCAAGTATCGCTTTTGGCTCGCTTCTGATCGCAATATATACCATGCTTGGGGCTCATCAGAGCACAGATTTGTGGGTCCAGCCAACGATGCTATTGATTGGCGCTGGGTGGTACTACTTAATCTCGATGATCTGGTACCTAATTTCTCCACTTCAGCCAGTGCAACAAAGCTTAGCTAACGTCTATTCTGCGTTGGGCGATTATCTGGAAGTAAAAAGTGAGCTATTTCACCCGGTAACTAACTTGACGCCTCAGCCGCTGCGTTTAAAAGAAGCTGCACTCAATGCCGCGACCGTCACTGCGCTTAACTTGTGTAAAATGACCTTTCTCAATCGCTCTAAACGGGGCCACGTTGATAGCACCAGTGACCGGTTTCTATCCATATATTTTCTGGCTCAAGATATCCATGAGCGAGCAAGCTCGACACATTACCGTTATCAAGAGTTAGCCAATCACTTTGAGCGCTCTGATATTTTATTCCGCTTCAAACACTTAATGAGCTCTCAAGCGCAAGCTTGTCGTGATATTGCCGCATCAATTCGTTTAGGGAATGCTTACGAACACAGTGATGTCAGTGCGCTCGCTCTCGAAGAAGTACACAATGCTTTAAGCCATCTTCAGCAGCAACATAAACCTGAATGGCGTCAGTTGTTGGCTCAGCTCGGTTATCTGTTTAACAATTTAAGTACTGTTGAGCGTCAATTGAGTAACGTCAACAATCCGGATGTAAATCAACTTGAAGAAGGTCAACTTGACGATACAGAAGCACATACACTCAAAGTGATGTGGGGGCGAATCCGAGCTAATCTCAATAAACAATCGTTACTCTATCGTCATGCTGTAAGGTTATCCTCTGCATTAGTTGTAGGGTATGGAATCATTCAAGGCTTTGGATTAGAACGCGGCTATTGGATATTACTAACAACCCTGTTCGTTTGTCAGCCAAACTATAGCGCTACGCGGCAAAAGCTGGTCGCACGTATTATTGGCACCTTGGCAGGCTTGCTGATTGGTGTACCACTGCTGACGCTCTTTCCTTCCCAAGAGAGTCAATTGGTTATAATTGTTATTTCTGGGGTTTTATTCTTTACAACTCGGTTAAACAACTATGGCTACGCCACGGGGTTTATTACGGTCTTTGTCCTATTTTGTTTCAACCAGTTAGGCGAAGGATTCGCGGTCGTATTGCCCCGTTTAACGGATACCTTAATTGGCTGTGCACTGGCAGTTGCTGCGGTGGTCTATATTTTACCTGATTGGCAATCAAAGCGGCTACATAAAGTCATGGCCGACTCTATTCTGACCAATAAAGACTACCTAGCTCACGTCATTGGCCAATACCGTATCGGTAAAAAAGACAGCTTGAGCTATCGTATTGCTCGTCGTCATGCCCATAATTCTGATGCGAACTTAACGACAGCAATCAGCAGTATGTTGGCAGAACCGGGGCGATACCGTTCAGCGGTTGAGGAAAGTTATCGTTTTCTTTCACTTAACCACGCTCTGCTAAGCTACATATCCGCGATTGGTGCGCATAGAACTCGCATTGATGATAAGCAAACTCATCAATTAGTATTAGATACTCATCGAGTTATCCACCACCATTTAGACATCTTGGGTCAACAATTAGAGCAGCACAGTCCCGATTGCGATACGAGCGAGATTGACGACCCTGGTTTAGAAAGTCGGTTGGCCGAATGGCGCGATGACGACGACAGCTCAGCACGGATGGTACTTCAGCAACTCTATCTCATTTATCGTATGTTACCGGAGCTGCACTCTTTGGCCAGTAAACTAGCCGCACGCGTCGAACAATCTGAAGAAGAAAAGGCGAAAAAACGAAAGTATGAGTCTTAAAATTAACATCACCAAAGCCTTACAGTGATTGACATTGCCCAGACAATTGTAAATAAGACAAACCTTACACTGAGTTAAGTCATTCATTGTAAGGTACACAATATGGGTCAGGCATATTCAATTAGTGCAGATTACCACACCAAAAATGTGGATCCTGCTTTGATCAACGGTTCTCAAATGCTTGAGAAGCTTAAATCTCAACTGAAATATCTTTCGCCATCTCAGCTAGAGTCTTTAAAAGGTGAAATTAATCATCAACTTAAACCAGAGTGTGATGAGTTGTTATCATCAGAAGAACTCGATTTAATCAGAACGTTGTTTGCTTAACGGTTCACTGATAATGGATGAGTGAAACCGTTGGCTAGATTTTATTGATTATTTTTTCACCACAAAGTACACTCTAATCAATTAGGAGTGTTTCTATGTCGATATCATCTATCCCCGCGGGTTATTCAATTCTTGATCAGTCTAACAAAATGGCTGAAAGTGCTGCGCGTGATATTCAACAAATCGCTTCGACTTCCCCCTCATCTAAAGACACCGAATCTCTCACCGTTACAGCGCCGGAGGAGGACGCTGCTCAAGACAAAAAACCGTCGATGATAAGTTCATATACTGATCCCCTCATCGAGCTCAGTCAGGCATCCCAATATAGTCGTGTCGGTACAAATGTCATGCAGCGCGATCAAGAAATGCTCGGCAGCTTATTAGATATTCACATCTGATTGACACCCTATATTAATGCCCAACTCTTTCTTGGCTGATTCATTATTACTTCGTAAAATATCCCAAGCTTGAAGTAAATAGCATTGCGATTTCCCCCTTAGCCGTTATTATCCCTCGATGCTGTTTATAAACCATTTTCTATGCCTAAATTAAATCTGTCTCAAACTGCTGAATATCCGATTTGGGATGCTCAACATACACCCCGTTACGCGCCTGACCATAAAGATCTTCCACCCAGCGCCACCACAAACTTAGCCATGATTGAAAAACGCTGGCAAGCGCTCAGCAGTAGCGTGGATAAGCGGATACTGCTTGACACACAAACTGAGCAAACACACGGGCTGTATAAACGAAATATCGAACATTTTATTGGGACGGTAAAAGTCCCGGTGGGTATTGCAGGCCCGCTACGTATCAATGGAACACATGCTCAAGGTGATTTCCGAGTGCCTTTAGCCACTACAGAGGCTGCGTTAGTTGCGTCCTATGCTCGCGGCTCAAAAATAATGACAGCCGCTGGCGGTGCAAATGCGATGTTGATCAATGAAGGGGTTACTCGCACTCCCGTATTTAGCTTTGAAAACGTTTCTCAGGCTGGTCAATTTGTTGCCTGGGCTGTCACCCAATATGAGCATTTTAAACAGCTCGCTCATAGCACCACACAACATGGTCAACTAAAAGATATCAATGTTCACATCGAAGGCAATCGTACCTATCTCGTATTTGAATACTTGACCGGCGATGCCAGCGGTCAAAATATGGTCACCTTCGCCACCAACGCTATCTTTGAATATATTGTCAGCCAAAGTCCGATCGTTATTTGTTCGGCGTATCTTGATGGCAATTTATCTGGAGATAAAAAAGCCAATAGTCATACTATGCGTAGCGTACGCGGTAAAAAGGTAGTCGCAGACATCACCCTACCCGCAGATTTTATTAGCCGTTATTTGCATACCTCGGTGGATGAAATGGTTGAATTTGGTCAAATGACGACGACTGGAGCGCTAATGAGTGGTGGTATTGGCGTAAATGCGCACTATGCCAATGCGCTGAGTGCGCTTTACATTGCCTGCGGTCAAGATGCTGCCTGTGTCGCGGAATCAGCAATCGGCATCACACGAATCGAAAAAACAGCCAAAGGTCAACTTTATGCCTGCGTAACCTTACCGAACTTAATGGTGGGTACCGTTGGCGGTGGAACCGAACTTCCTAGTCAAAAAGCGTGTTTAGATATTTTGGGGCTAGCGGGTAGCGGAAAAGCGAAAGCGCTCGCTGAAGTAGCGGCTTCGCTGTGTCTCGCTGGCGAACTATCTATTGTCGGCGCGTTTTGCGCAGGTCATTTTTCTAAGGCTCATCGCAAACTCGCTCGCCGCTAGTCCTAATTGCTCACTAAAAACCGTAAAGCTCACGTTGTAATCGTGAGCTTTTTTGTATCTAACGAAAACATTTGATGATCAATCTCAAATTTAACGAACAAATTTATAACATTATTGGCTATATTTTAGTTACAGTGAGCATATAAATAGCGCGAACGAGCATAAAGGAACAAAAATGACCAATTCAAAAACATCCCCTTTGCATCATGAAGACGACACGTTGCTCGACCTCATTGTGGTCGGCGGTGGTATTAACGGCGCTGGTATCGCAACCGATGCGGCTGGTCGTGGGCTTAGCGTCGGCCTGTACGAGGCGCAAGATTTTGCGAGTGCAACGTCATCAGCAAGCTCCAAACTCATTCATGGTGGGCTGCGTTATCTTGAGCATTATGAATTTCGTTTGGTCAGTGAAGCGCTTGCCGAGCGCGAGACTTTACTGGCTAAAGCCCCACACATTGCTTTCCCAATGCGTTTTCGTCTCCCTCATCAGCCATACTTGCGCCCTGCTTGGATGATTCGTATCGGTATGTTCTTATATGATCATCTTGGTAAGCGTACTTCACTTCCAGCAAGCAAAAAGGTTAAGTTAGCCGCAGGCTCAGTCACCAAACCTGACCTCAAAATAGGATTCGAATATTCTGATTGCTGGGTCGATGACGCTCGCCTTGTCATGCTCAATATTATGCAAGCAAAGCAGCAAGGCGCAGAGATCGCAAACTACTGTACAGTTGAATCAGCAACGCGTGTCGGTGACCATTGGCAGGTGACCCTTTTTGACCATCGCACTCAAACACAGCACACTCGTCGTAGTCGAGCGCTGGTGAACGCGACAGGCCCTTGGGTAAAATCATTCATTCAAGATTCTATTCAAACCACCTCACCATATGGTATTCGTCTGATTAAAGGTTCACATATTATCGTTAACAAGATTCATGATGAGCCACAGGCTTATATTCTACAAAACGAAGATAAACGCATTGTCTTTGCGATTCCTTATTTAGATAAATTCACCATGATTGGCACAACAGATTTGGAATACCATGGTGATCCAAGAATGGTCACTATCGACAGTCAAGAAACTCAATATTTGTTGGATGTGATTAATAGCCACTTTATGAAACAGTTGACTGTAGATGATGTCGTCTCAAGCTTTAGTGGTGTGCGCCCACTGTGTGATGATGAGTCAGATTCACCGCAAGCAATTACTCGTGACTATACTTTGTCTTTACAGTCAGAGCTGGATGAAGCTCCCCTGCTTTCGGTGTTTGGCGGTAAGCTTACAACGTATCGTAAATTGGCCGAATCGGCCATGAAACAGCTCAGCCCATTCTTTACCAACATGAAACCAGCTTGGACAGCAAACTCTGTATTGCCCGGTGGTGAAAATTACGATCCGCAACGCTTACTCGCAACTTATAGAGCGCGCTTTCCTTCGTTAGATGTCTCCCTGATTAAACGCTGGATGCACAACTACGGAAGCAATATCAACAAGCTGCTAGAGCACGTTAGTAACCAAAACGAGTTGGGGCACAAATTCGCAGATGACCTTTACCAAGTTGAAGTTGACTATTTAATCGATCATGAATTTGCATTGAACGCAAAAGACATCCTTTATCGCCGCAGCAAATTACATTTACTGATCAACGATGAACAAGTTGAAGCTGAGCTGCAACGCTATATTGAAAGTCGTGATAATCATAACGTCGAATCGATGCAGCAGTATGCTTGATAGCGAGAACCATTGAATACTAAAAAGGAGCCTTTAGGCTCCTTTTTCAATGAATATCCCCATTAATGGGCGCGATTTTCAGAGGATAAAAACGTGTGTTTGTAATGGACAAACGCCTGATTCAAAGCAACTTCTTTAATCGGTTTGACCAACACATAATCGGCCCCAACGGCGAGAAAGGCCCTTTTTGTATCTTGCATACCATCAGCAGTGCATGCATAGATCGGCACCGATAAACCGAGATCTTCGCGTATGATTTTAGTGGTTTCAATACCACCAAGCTGTGGCAGTTGGTTATCCATCAAAATCAAGTCGATGTGGGTATCTCGCTTGAGAAAATCAATGGCATTATAGCCATCCTGGACCCAATGCACTTTCATGCCATACTTTTCGCAAAACGCCTTAGCAATAAACGCATTGGTGTGATTATCTTCGACCAATAGCACTTGTAACTCATCATCAAACATCAACGCAGGCTCTGATACCAAATTGTAACTGTTTGATGTCTGCTTATCCGGTTTGACTTCAACAGGGATAAGCACGTCAAAGGTCGCACCATGGCCGGGACGACTCTGCAACGAGATATGACCATTCATTAAGTCGACCAAGCTTTTCACGATGGCAAGCCCTAGCCCACTCCCGCCATATTCTCGCGTGGTCGTTGATTCAGCTTGAACAAATGGCTCAAAAATCGTTTCCTGCCGGCTGTAGTCGATACCAATCCCGCTATCCTTTACCGCAATATGCAAGGTAGCATCGTTTCCATCTGGTTCTTCAATACATTCTATAACGACTCTAACTTGACCTTTACTGGTGAATTTCACCGCGTTACTGACTAAATTAAACAAAATTTGATTAATACGGACTTGGTCACTAAACACAATAAACGGGTCATCTAATTTGCTCACGACATCAAGCGCCACCGATTTCTCATCACACAATGGGCGATAGATTTTATCAACCGTTGTCACGAGTTCAGTTAAGTTGAAGTCGGCGCATTGAATTTGAAATTTACCCTGTTCAATTTTCGAGAAATCAAGAATATCATTCAGTACGGCGAGAAGATGTTCGCCGCTGTGGCAGAGAATGTCGATGTGCTCTTTGGTATTTGGATCCACCATTTTGTCACGGAGCAATTGTGATATGCCTAGAATGCCATTAAGTGGCGTTCTCAATTCGTGACTCATTTTCGCCAGGAAGTCAGCACGAACACGGGCTGACTCTTCAGCTTCTTCGCGGGCTAATGCACTCTGACGCTGCGCTTCAATAAAGCTCGTAACATCTTGTCCTTGAGCGATGATGTTACGAATTTCGTTATCAATAATGATGGGAGATAAATTCCATCGATAGGTCGTTTCACCAATAGGAATCGTTACGCCAGTAATTGTCGCACCGTGCGCGCACATATGGATTTGTGGAATGAGCTTTTCAACTAAGATACTGAAGCCGTTGTCATCAAGATTTCCTGTTTTAAAACTGCGCTCAGCAGCAGGATTCATCTCAATTAATTTGCCTTTGTTGTCCCACAACGTAATGGGCGATAGCGAATAGTTAAAGAGATCGACAAACAGCTTTTCTTGCTCCTTAAGACGCTGAAAGGCAGTTTGGAACGATTCTCCGATCTGATGAAATTCCTCAATCGAAGAGCCACAAAATTCACTGTCTTTCTGCTTTTCTGCAGCCACGGTAGTGTATTTGGTTAAACGCAATAATTCTTTCGAGACGCGCTGGCCCAACCAATGGCGACTAAACAGTGCAATCAGTAAAATACACACCAAAGCAATAATCACCCACATATAATGGCTACGCATCATCGTCACGATATGAGCATTATTTTGAATGGTGTAAACAGAAAGGAAGGTTGGATTGCCGTTAATCGTCAAATCAGTACGAGAGACCATGTACTCGTGATTTTTGAGCACTGAGGCATATTCATCCAGCCATTTCAAATGACGAAAGTCATCGGTTTTTGTCGTCGCGGCGATAATATTCGATTTGGCGGCCAACAAGATGTGGTCGACATTGGCACCTTTAAGCAGCGAACTTACCAAAGAAAAGTTACTATTGAGAACCAAACCGATATGGATGTACCCCAAGACTTCGCCGCTGTCTAAATCAATCACCGGAGTTCTTCTCAGTAGTAAATAGCGAGGCCCCATCATGGATGAAACCTCCTCCACATGCCAATTGGTTCCCATCGACATGTTATGACCGATTTCAAGTAATGCCTGTGGTTCAATACCATAAAATTGGGCATTGGCGTCTTCCCACAGCAGTTCTTCATCGTCAATAATGAAACGGAAATCGGGAGTGACGGCCGGGCTGACTTGATCAACGCCATTAAAAAAAGCATCGATATCAGAAGCATTTAAAGACATCAACGCACTGGTTAGCGACAAGTTTCGACTGTAGCTATCCTGCTGAATTTCAAGAGATTGAAGACGGTAATTAAAAATTTGCTGAACAAGACTGGAGGTTTGAAGTTTAGAACGGGCAGCTTCTTGAGCAACAACCTGCTGATTAACCTGATAATTTTGAAGTAAGACGATCACCGTCAGCACACTGATGGTGATAAATATAGAACGAGTAATAAGCGACGCCAGACGTCGCCGACTATATTTTTGAGTCTTTGTCATAAGCTTAGTTGTCTGAGTACCTAAATGCCCGCTGTTTTAACGCATTAAGCTTTTGTTGGTCATCGCTAGACGTAACCAATTCAAAGTCGCCTGAAAATACCGTTGGAACCTCTTTCCCTTCAATATCAAGCTTAATCGCCTCTGCCATCGCAATCCCCGTATCATCATTCATACGCATAACGGTTACACCCAAATCGCCATTTGCGATCGCCTCTAATTCAGCCGTTCCACCGCCCCAACCATTGAGCAAAATATCTTGGCGTCCGAGCTCTTTTAATGCTTCCGCAGCACCTAATGCAACATCGGTAGAACAGGCATAGATAAAATTAATGTTTGGATCATTTTCAACCGCTTGTAGTGCGGTTTCATAACCAGAGCGGCGAGTCGCTTTGGTATAGTAGGCAGAAGCGAGCTTGTAATCGTTTTTATGCGACATACTTTCTATAAAGGTATTTCCTCTCGCATCACTGACATAACCTTCTGAAAAATAGAGAACCGAATAGCGGCTCTCGGGCGGTTCATGTTCTAGGTAATACTGACTTAAAACTTGCGTCCCTTTAATATGATCGAAACCAACATACATAAATGGCTGCTGTCCATCCCATGCTCTCACCGGCGTAGTAATGTTTTGCAAAATAAGTTTGGTATCAGTTGAACTCAAAACATGTTCAATAAATTTGCGATGACGCGTGGTATCCAGGGTGAAAATTAAATAATCCGCTTTGTTATGAATGGCATCAAGCAAGGACACACTCTGCTGGCGGAAATCAATATTAGGGCGTGTAAATACCTGGTTAATTTCATAAGCGATCCCCAGCTTTTCTAGCCGCATTTCAAATGCTTTAATATTGCGCACCCAGTAGTCTGAAATTTGTTGTCCTGGATAAACAACAGAAATGGAGATCGGCGGCTTGGGAGAAGAAGAGAGACGGACAGGATTTCCTCGAACTAATTGGGCTAACTGCTCTGTTAAGGCCTTCTGCTTAGGGTGTGTAGATAGATATTCATCATACTGCCAGTATCCACTGAGCAGTTCACTTGAATAAGCCAGCAGCGGCACCAACCAAAGCGTTACTATTCCGAGCAAAATTTTCATTGCTGTTTAAAGCCCTTTTTTGTTCTTTACATAAATAATAGTATGGCTTGGGAAGGAGTACGATAAAAGAAAAAGATCTTTTTTTTTAATAGGTTGAGCATAAATTCGGCATAAACCCAAAGCCTAGCCCGACATTATGCTCAACCTAATGTTTTTAACCGATGATTTAGAAGGTTAAAGCGAGATTCACTGAAGCACCAAACTCATTCTCGCCAGCATAAGCAGCGGAAACGTCTAAGCTCACCACATCAGCAGGGCTAATACCAATACCAGCCGTTACTGTGTTATCTAAGGTGTCTTCGGTATCAATTTGATAACCCGCCCGCAACTGCGCCCAACCCCATGCGTTTCCTTCCACCCCAACTCTCAAGAAGCGGGTATCGTCATCAACGCCAGAGAACCGAGTTTGCTTGGTTAGATCCCAATCAAGCGTAGCGGTGAAAAATTCACTAACGTACGCACCAGATATCGTCACTTGAGTATCTAACTTATACTGATTTTGCTTATCGATAGTGTCGATCTCTTGCGAGAATAAATCTTTGACGGCCAGGCCCGCACGGAATTCATCGAGTAACCACACTGCGCCCAAGTCCATATTAAACGCAGACTTTGACGTTTCGCTTTGGTCGAAATCTTCGATATCATAGTCTTGAACAGAAATATCTTCTTTGTAAGTTTTCATTTGTTGGTATTTCGGCGCCACACCGAACGAGAATTGCTGCCCAGCAATCATAAATTGCTTGGCCATGGCTGCGCCAAACTCACCGTAGCCAAACGCAATGGTTCGAACTGACGAGCTTTCGTAACGAGTTCGCACATTGATTGGGTTATCGCCTAGGTCAGCCGTGATATTGGGAATCGCGATAATTTCAGCGTAACCACGAGCAAACAAGTTGACCGACAGCATGCGAGTAGGAACGGCTACCGCCACACCCGCGCCGACACTCGCATTCAAAGCGGAATCATCTTCAAGCTGATTTAAGTAATCGTTAAGTGTCGCTGCGTCAGAGATATCAACACTGCCTGAATTTTCAAAGGCATCGATCGTATCTTGCAGATCATCTAAGGTGCTTAACGTATCATCACTGTCCCTGACACTCGCCCCGACAGCCGGCAATAAAAGACCAAAGTCGTCGTTATCCCGGGATACAGCGGTGAGCGCTGGGTTGTAGAAAGGCGCGAGGAGAAAATCGGCGGTGGTAACGCCAGTGTTCCCCATCCCGTTACCGCGCGCGTCAGCGACGGTCGATGCAGCCATTACCGAGAGGCTCAGTAGTGTTGCTGCCACTGCTAAAGATATTTTTGTTAGTTTGTTCATGGCTGAATAGACCCTTTTTATTATTTCCACAAAAAAGGTTAATACAGTTTTTTATAACTAACACAAAAGAACTAAACTTCTTATACTGAAATCACATCTTGAAGTTTCAGTTTATGGCTTATTAGCATTTCCTTACTAAACTTGGGCAGTTTTTTAAGTCGAAGCTCTAATTTAGACGCTAAACTGCGTCCACCATCCACTTGTTGATACCAACTCAACTCAAGCGGACCTTTTCCTCTGAGTGCCTTTGCCCCCTTACCTGTCTGATGCTGCTTAAAACGTCGTTGAACATCAGTGGTGATTCCACAATAAAGCGCACCCTTATGAGTGCGCACTAGGTAGATAAACCAGACTTGGTCGATATTGCTCATTAATCTAAAAACTGCTCAACGCGTTCAGTTAACGCCGCCAACTGCTGCTTCAAATTTTCTACTTCTTGTTCGAGCGCTTCGATGCGCTCCACACTTCCGCTCGAAGCACTGACTGGCGCTTGTGCAAAGCTTTCTATATCCACCTCACCCGAGAAAAGATGTTGGTAGCGAGACTCTCGCTTGCCCGGTACTCGAGGTAACTTTACCACGAGAGCCCCATCTTCACGCGCTGCCATGCTATCAAGAGTTTGCTCAACTTCTCTCACATCATGAAACTCCGCAAGGCGATTGGTGCGGGTACGAATCTCACCGGGTGTTTGTGGACCACGCAATAATAAGCAACATACAATCGCTTTTTCCTGAGGCGTTAGCTTTAAATCACCAAATTCAGTGTTACAGAAACGGTGTTGAAACTTACTCGCTCGACTATTAAAGCTGCTTTCATCGCTGACAAGGCGGCGAGCAATTAAACCATCCACGGCTTGTTGGACTTCACTATCTTCATACTCTGTCACTGGATCGCGATTGCTCTTTTGATTGCAAGCGGATGTTAAGCTATTGAGTGTTAATGGGTAATAATCTGGCGTAGTCACTTCTTTCTCAAGTAGGCAGCCGATAACTCTCGCTTCAATGGGCGTTAATTCAATGTTCATCTTGTATCCTTAGCGTGTGTTGCTGAAGTTAATGCTCAGACAGCAACGAAACCCGTTTAATATTACCATCTTGGTCAATCATGAAAATTTTCGAACGGTTTAATTCTACTTCAGTTAGTTCAAGCTTTTTGCGTTCGTTTTGATAAGCGTGACGAAGTCGCTGACTTTGTGGGTCACCACTAGGTTCTTCCTGCGCTTTTGAAACAACGATTTGAGAAGGTTGCATGTTCAAATCAATAAAAAGTCCTCAATAATCAAATATTATCCCTATATCTGTCGAGGACTCAACTTCCTGAGCACAGTCTGGCTATAAAAGCGTCAACAGTATGTAATGATTGATTTTAAGACTGTAAAGCCAAGGAATGTTGTGTTTTAATCGAGTTAGTTAACGTTAGAAAATAGGACAAGAACTCTATGAGTGGTGTATTCGAAATCGTGGCAAATGCACGCCGCAAAAACAAATTGAAACGTGAATTGCTAGACAACGAAAAGAAAGTTCGTGACAACCGCAAGCGTGTAGATCTACTCGACAACTTACTTGATTACATCAAGACTGATATGTCACACGATGAAATCGTAGAAATCATTAAAAACATGAAATCAGACTACGAAGATCGCGTTGATGATCACATCATCAAGAGTGCCGAAATTTCAAAAGAGCGCCGTGAAATTTCACGCCGTATCCGCGAACTGACTGAAGCTGAAAAACAGCACGTTCAGACCAAAAAATAAGCATTCCAGCCTCCTATTTTAAAGCCCACATTATTGTGGGCTTTTTTGATCAATACACTTTCCATAGGTTGTCGAGGATTAAATTTCGTCGCTAAACGATTGCGTAATCGCTAACCTTCTCCCTTCATTAATTTGTGCTTTTCTCGCTATACATGGACTGATATATTGCCAGCCGTTGCTTAATTTAGACCATTCGAGGCAAGGAGCTTCCTCACTAATCTCACGATGAGAAGTTTGGTAACGCACACAACGTGCGCAAATGATAGAGGGTCAAATTATGGACATGAATATGGTTGAAATGATCGGTTACGCTGCATCAATCATGGTGGCACTTTCGCTCACAATGAAAGACATTAAAAAGTTGCGTGTCATCAACTTTATCGGCTGTGCCTTATTCGCAGCTTACGGATTGATGATTGGTGCTTGGCCTGTCGTGGTAACGAACGGATTTATTGCCTGCGTTAACGTGTACTTCCTAACCAAAATGCAGCAAGAGAAAAAGGCGCAAAGCAAGCTGCAAAACAGCGCCGCTTAAACCAATAACTCGATAAAAAGCCCCGAATTTTTTTCGGGGCTTTTTTGTGTTTAGCGTACTTTAGCCATTAATCATCGTCTTGACATTCCGCCCAGTATTGCGCGCATTTCACCGCACGCTTCCAACCACGGTAACGACGATTTCGTTTCTCTTCGTCATGATGAGGAACGAAAGTACGGTCAAGTTCTGCTTTATTTTGTAACTCGTCTAAGCTGTCCCAGAAACCGACGGCCATCCCAGCTAAATACGCCGCGCCGAGAGCGGTGACTTCAGTGACTTTAGGCCGTAGCACTTGTGTATCAAGGACATCTGCTTGGAACTGCATCAAAAAGTTATTTGCCACAGCGCCACCATCGACACGCAGTGCTTCCAACTTGATTCCAGAGTCTGCTTGCATCGCATCAAGTACGTCACGGGTCTGATAAGCAATACTTTCAAGTGTTGCGCGGATTAAATGATTGGCATTCACGCCGCGTGTTAGCCCAACAACCGTACCGCGTGCATACGCATTCCAATACGGCGCGCCAAGGCCAGTAAACGCAGGCACAACATACACGCCATTTGATGTATCCACCTTAGTCGCAAAGTATTCCGTATCATGGGCATCGTCGACAAATTTCAGCTCATCACGTAACCATTGCACGGATGCTCCGCCCATAAAGACCGACCCTTCCAATACATAAGCTGGCTCACCGCTTGGCCCACAACCAATGGTGGTGACCAATCCATTATGAGAAGTGACTTTCTCTTGACCCGTATTCATCAGCAGGAAACACCCAGTACCGTAGGTATTTTTGGCTTGGCCTGGTGTCACACAAAGCTGTCCATACAGCGCAGCTTGTTGGTCACCGGCAATACCCGCAATCGGAATACGTGTCCCACCCTTACCACCAATATTGGTCTTACCGTATACTTCAGACGACTTACGAACTTCAGGCATCATGCTAAGTGGAATATCTAGCGCTTTGAGCATTTTTTCGTCCCACTCAAAGGTATTGATATTAAACAGCATAGTGCGCGATGCGTTCGTGTAATCAGTAACATGCACACGCCCTTGAGTCATTTTCCAGACTAACCAAGTATCGATGGTGCCAAAGAGTAATTTACCTTGATTGGCCGCTTCTCGCGCCCCTTCAACATTATCCAGAATCCATTTCACTTTGGTTCCGGAGAAATAAGGGTCGAGGACTAACCCAGTATTTTCACGAATGTAATCTTCAAAACCTTGATCTTTCAGTGATTTACAAATATCGGCAGTACGGCGACATTGCCAAACAATGGCATTGTATATGGGCTTTCCGGTTTCTTTATCCCACACCACCGTGGTTTCACGTTGGTTGGTGATGCCTATCGCAGCTACTTCATCACTACGAATTCCGGCTTTACCCAGCGCTTCGACGAGAGTTGAGCTCTGCGTTGCGTAGATCTCCATTGGATCATGTTCTACCCAGCCATCATCCGGATAGATTTGAGTGAATTCGCGCTGCGATACACTAATGATGTTCGCATCATGGTCAAGAACCACAGCTCTAGAGCTTGTCGTTCCTTGGTCCAAAGCAACAATATATTTCTGTTCACTCATGGTGTATTCCTTATTCTTTCATCGTCAATTGAAGTATGGCTTTAACTTAAACGTGTGCTTCTTGGTTTTCGTTGCTATCGTCACACTGATTTGGAATGGTGCATCCTGTACCCACTGTTGGCAAATATGCACCGATAAATTTTGGATAAACCCAAGCACCAAAACACGCACCGCAGATGGGCGCCAAAATCGGCACTATAAAGTATGGAATGTCACGTGCGCCCGTTAAGGCATAATCCCAGCCAGCTAAGTAAGCAAAAAGCTTGGGTCCGAAATCACGAGCAGGATTCATTGCAAATCCAGTTAATGGGCCCAACGAACCACCAATAACGGCAATTAAAATGCCGATCAACAGTGGGCTCATAGCGCCCCTTGGTGCACCATTGTTTTCATCACCCAGCGCTAAGATCGCAAACATCAGTACTGCGGTGATAACAAATTCAACAGCAAAAGCGCCAAAGAATGAGAGCGCAGCGTTAGGGTAAGTAGAAAAAATACCTGCCGTTGCTAATGCCTCTGGGCTACTGCGTAGCATATTGTGGGTCACTTCATACTCAGTAAACAAGTTACTATACAGTCCGTAGATTAACGCTGCTGAACAAAACGCACCTAACACTTGAGAAAAGATGTAAGGTAACACTTTAGATTTATCAAAACCGTGAAAGGTGGCAAGCGCAATGGTTACCGCTGGATTAATGTGAGCCCCCGAAACGCCAGCGGTACAATAAATCGCGATTGCGACACCAAAGCCCCACATAATACTGATTTCCCACTGACCAAATTGCGCTCCCGTCAGCACAAGTGCAGCAACACACCCGACACCAAAGAAGATCAGTAGTCCCGTTCCTATAAACTCAGCGATGCACTCGCCAAGTAATGTTGGCCTTTTAGTTCGCGTCATGTTCAAAGTCCTTTGTATTCACGTTAATGGATTATGTTTTGTTGTTATTCAAACTGGATTTTCCATAAATTTACGTTAACGAAAACTCAACATGAGCATAAATGAGCGTTCGAGCACATTTTGTTTATAAAATGGTTACCTTTTTGTTAATCAAATCAGCTTTTCAGTGATTTATAATTAACACATATTTAGCCAAGAATAAAAACAAACGTAATATTAATAGGTTAAATAAACTTAAGAATGAATGCCGATTATTCGCTTTGGTAAAAATGTTCGTTTCTGCGCGTTTAGCATTTCGGTTAACGGACGTTGGATATAAAAAAAAGCAGCTCTAAGAGCTGCTTATCAGACAGTGGACTTTGTTAATCATCGGGTAGGGTCGGTAACTTTGTTGTCCCACCATGGATTTTCTCTCGCCAGTGTTGAACTACGTTAAACAGCCCAGGTATCAACATGGTTCCGGCGATGAGTACACACAGTAGCCCACCAATTAGAGCAATTCCCAATGAATTTTGACTAATATGCCCAGCACCTGACGCCACCACCAGCGGTATCATGCCAAGAATAAACGACCACGAAGTCATATTGACGGCACGAAAACGCAGCTTACCACCGAGAATGGAGGCAGTTTGAATATCTTGCTCACTCTCTTCTCGCTGATTTTTGGCAAATTCAACGATTAGAATGGCATTTTTCGCCGCCAAGGCAATCAACAACACCAATCCTATTTGCGCGTATAAGTTGAGCGGTGTTCCTGTCAGGTTTAACGCCAGATAAGACCCTAGGGTCGCAATCGGAACCACCAATATAATGGCGATAGGCACACTCCAACTTTCATATTGCGCCACCAAAAATAGGTAGATAAAAATCAGCGCCAGTGCAAAGGCATATACGGCTTGGTTACCGGCAAGAATTTCTTGGTAAGCCATCCCGGTCCACTCATACTGATAGCCATGCGGGAGTACTTGCGAAGCCACACGCTCCATCGCATTAATCGCGTCGCCACTTGAATAGCCAGTCGCTGGTTGACCTTGAATCACCGCACTGCGATACATGTTGTAACGCCATGCAACATCTGGCTCAAAGACCTGTTGGTAAGTCACCACGGTACTCAGTGGAATCATTTCACCTGTTTGTGAGCGTACATGAAAGCGTTCAAGATCATCGATGCCTTGACGGTATTCACCGTCTGCTTGCAAAGTCACTCGGTAGCTCTTACCAAGCATGGAGAAATCATTAACATAAATAGAGCCTAAGTTACCCTGTAATGTTTGAAAGACTTCCCCCAACGACACACCTAACTGCTTAGCTTTCTCACGATCAATATCCAGATAGTAATGCGGGACATTGGCTCTAAAGGTACTAAAAGTGGCCGCAATCTCAGGCTGCTGGTTTGCCGTTGTAATTAACTGATTCATCACATCCGCAAGCTCGGTACGACTTCGCCCTAAAGTATCCTCTAATACAAATTCAAATCCTGAAGCTGCTCCCATTCCTGGCACCGCTGGCGGTCCCATCGTAAAGACAACCGCCTCGGGTAAACTGACAGCGGCCCGCTGGTTGATACGCGTCGCGATAGCATTGGCACTATTATCGCCGTCAAACGCCTGACGGTATTGCCAGTCATGCAGCTTAATAAATAGCGATGCACCATTCGAGGCTGCTGCGCCCGTCATAAACGCAAAGCCATTTGCCACGCTCACACCATCAACCCCTGGTTCTTGTTCAACTAACGCCATTAATTGCTGTGTGACATTTTCGGTACGATTCAGCGAGGCAGAATCCGGAAGCTGAACATTGGTTAGCAAAATGCCTTTGTCCTCTTGGGGCACAAATGCCGTTGATGTCGTTTTGGCAAAATAACCAATGGCGCCCACTGAAACGACTAACACACAGCCCAGAACCACGACTTTCTTCACTAAAAAACCGGCCAAGGTGCCATAGCGCTCCGTCAAGCGACCAAACATTCGGTTAAATGCGTTAAACCAACCCGCTGTATTACCTCCACCACGTTTTAATACCAACGAACACAGTGCCGGAGACAATGTCAGAGCATTCACCGACGAAATGATCACTGAAATACAAATGGTCAACGCAAATTGGCGATACATGATGCCAGTGATACCGGGTAGCATTGAGACTGGTATAAACACCGCCAAAAGGACCAGAGTTGAGGTAACTATCGGACCAGTAACCTCTTTCATCGCCTTTAAGGTCGCTTGCCGAGGCGTGAGGTCTGGGTGAGTAGACATGGTTGTATCAACATTTTCGATGACCAAAATCGCATCGTCCACAACGATACCTATCGCTAGGATTAAGCCAAATAGGGTAACGGTGTTGATGGTAAACCCAGCCGCCAACATAATGGCAAAGGTCCCAATCAAAGAAACCGGAATGGCAACCACGGGGATTAAGGTTGAACGAAAACTGCCTAAAAATAGATACGTCACCGCAATAACCAATAATACGGCTTCAATCAGTGTCTTAACGACACCTTTAACGGACTCAGACACAAATACCGTCGTGTCATAACTGGTCTCATAACTCAATCCTTGTGGAAAATTCTGACTTAGGGACTCAAGTAAGGTCATCACAGCTTGGCCACTCTCGAGTGCATTGGCATCCGATTGTAACGAAAGCGCGACAATCGACGCATCCTGTCCTCGAAACTGACCATTTCCGTCATAGAATTTTTTACCTAACTCGACACGTGCAATGTCTTTCAAATACACGCTTGAACCATCTGAATTCGCTCTGAGAACGACATGCTCAAATTCACTGACCGTTTCTAATCGCCCTTTCGTCACTAGGTTGAATTGCATTTGTGAATCGGTATGAAAAGGCGCAGAACCAACGCGCCCTGCGGCTACTTGAACGTTCTGCTCTGCTAACGCTGAATACACATCGGATGTGGTCAATTTAAGGTTGGCCATTTTCTCAGGGTCGAGCCAGACACGCATCGCGTATTCCCCTCCCCCGATGACGTTCACTTCACTGATACCCTTCACGCGAGCCAATTGATCTTTAATATTAAGATTGACGTAGTTGATCAAGAATCGGTCATCGTATTTCCCATCAGGCGAATAAAAGTTCAATACCATAAGCATGTCTGGCGAGCGTTTTTTTACCGTGACGCCAACTGCTCTTACCTCTTGAGGAAGCTTGGCTTCAATTTGCGCCACGCGGTTTTGCACATTCACTTGAGCCATGTCGGGATCGGTACCAACATCAAACGTCACATTTAAGCTATAAGAGCCATCATTAGCACTTTTTGAAGACATATAAATCATGCCTTCGACCCCATTCACCGCGGTTTCTATTGGGTCAGCAATCGCCTGCTCCACAACCTCGGCACTTGCCCCTGTGTAAAATGCAGAAACACTCACTGAAGGTGGGCTAATTTTGTGGTACTCAGCTACCGGTAGCTGTGTAAGCGCAATGCCACCAGCCAGCATCAAGATAATTGAAATGACCAAGGCAAATTTGGGGCGCTGAATAAAGAAACGACTTAGCATACCTGACTACTCCTGATTAGGCTGAATGGTGACAGGCATCCCATCTCTTACACGCTGAAGCCCCTCAGTGATAACCTGCTCGCCGGCCTTAATACCGCTGCGGACAATAATGCCCTGCGGCGAAATAGGCCCAAGAGATACAATACGGCGATGCGCATTGCCATCAGAGTCAACGACGAGAACAAAATTCCCTTCTAGGTCCCTTTGTACTGCCTTTTCTGGTACTGTCAGTACCGTACTTGGCTCTGCTTGTTTAATGATCACCCTTGCATGTTGACCGGGTATTAAATAATGCTGATGATTCGCAAAGCGCGCCCGCATGGCCAACGTCCCCGTGGTCAGGGAAATACGGTTATCAACAAATTCAATATCGCCCTTTTCGGCATAACGTTGGCCGTTTTCCAATTCAAGCTCAACGGTAGTGTTTCTATTCGCACTTTGAGTTTCGCCTTCAATCTTGAATTGCAAACGCTCACGCTCGCTGATGTTGAAGGCGGCGAGCACAGGATCAAGACTTACGATTGTCGTCAACACGCCCATATTGGGGGAGAGTAAGTCCCCTTTACTGGCTTTGCTGGCGCCGATACGCCCACTGATAGGCGCCACTATTTGCGTGTATGAGAGCTGGGTCTTTGCCAAATCTCGTTGTGACTGTGCGGCTTTTACCTGAGCTCGCGCACTCAGCAATGACGCAGAGAGCGCATCAAATTCGGCTTGTGAAATACTGCCTTGAGGAAGAAGTTGCTTTCCGCGCTGGTAATCAAGCTCGGCTTTCTTTAACGCTGCATTTGCTTGCGCAACCGCCGCTTCCGCGCTGGCAACTTGTGCTTCAAACGCTGACGGCTCAATGGAGTAAAGCCGCTGACCCGCTTCTACGATTTGCCCTTCTTTAAAATGACGTTCGGTCAAATAACCGGTTACCTGGGCACTAATATCCGTGTCTTCAACGGCTTGAATGCGGCCGGTATAGGCTTTTTGAAAGGCATAGGTTGAGGTTTGTGCAGTGCTCACAGTGACAACTGGCGAAGCAGAAGGTGACATGGTGCGTTGTTCACCGCACCCTGTGAGCACAAGCACGCTCGACAGAGTAACGGCAGCAAGTCTGGCGTTCATAAAATACCCGCTATTTAAGTAAGGCTTTAAAGGATGCTCAATCTAAATAACGGCTTGCTGAGGAATGTCCGGACAGTGTCAATCCGGATTTGTTCTTTGTATCAAGGTGTTTCTAATGATAAAGAATCATGTAGACCCAACTTTTGCATCAGAAAGCTCGGCGATTTCCAAGCGTAAATCAGTTCTTCGACAACCGAACCACATGGTGCTGTCCATTGACGTGACTGGGAGAACTCTCCACCAATATGCTCATAAAATTCGATGGCTTGCTGGTTCTTCGCTAACACTTCGAGATAAACGCCTGAATCTTTGAAAAAATGTTCCAGCCATTCCGCCATGGCTGTAAGTAATGTTGTAGCGATGCCTTGATGTTGATAATCAGGATCAACGTGAAGCGCATCCACCATGCTGCCACGTAAAAAGTCATGATTGCCAAACACACAGACAAAACCACACAATTTGCCGTTATCTTCAAGCTTAAGTATATGTTGATTAAATGGGGGATTAGTAAGACGCGTCTGCCAAATTGCTCGGCGTTCAGAGAGAATCTCATCATCGAGATAGTGTTGCTTAAGTATGCCCTTGTAATATTTCTGCCAGCTTCGAGTATGCAACTGGGCGATGGCTTCAAAATCGTTATATTCGGCTACATTTATTTCCATTCTTAGTTCCTTATTACTTCCTGTAAGGATAACTTGCTTATTCATACTATTCATTTGTTAAGCAAAAGCCAAACAAACTTAGTGTTTATCACTATATTCATTTGACTTAGTGATAAGCACTGATATTCTAGCGCACACTTGTAAGCCCAAAATTAACTTTTATGACGACTTCGACCAACACCAAGCCGCCGATAATTTGGCAAAACGTGATACTGTTTACTCTATTATTTGCAATCAGCTGTGGTGTCGTACCTTGGTACGCATACCAATATGGCATCGATGCGAAGCACTGGGTTTGGCTACTCATTACTTTTAGCTTTTGTAATCTCTCGATCACGGCCGGATATCATCGCTTGTGGTCTCACAAAACCTATGAAGCCCATTCGGCACTCAAGGTTATCTTTGCTTTAGGTGGGGCTTTTGCCTTACAAAATAGTGCGCTGCACTGGAGCTCTGATCACCGCGTGCATCATAAGCACGTCGATAATAATGATAAAGATCCCTATTCAGCCGGACGTGGTTTTTGGTTTTCCCATATTGGGTGGATGCTAAGAGAATACGCGACCAATCAACATATTGATTACACCAATTGTCGAGATCTACAGAAAGATAAGGTTGTGATGTGGCAACATAAATACTATCTACCACTGGTGCTACTTACCAATATTGGTATACCTCTACTACTGGGCATTATTTACCAAGATATTTGGGGGATGTTACTGGTTGTGGGCGTTCTGCGTTTATGTCTCAGCCATCACTCGACATTCTTTATCAATTCGTTGGCCCATGTTTGGGGGTCACAACCCTATACAACAAAAAACAGCGCCCGTGATAACGCTGTACTTGCCGTGTTTACTTTCGGTGAGGGTTACCACAATTTCCATCACATCTTCGAAAACGATTATCGTAACGGCGTTCGTTGGTGGCAATACGATCCAACCAAATGGTTGATTAAAAGTTGTTCATGGGTGGGGTTAACTACAAAGCTAAGAAGCGTTTCTGATTTGCGGATTGAACTGGCGAAAGCCAAGGCCAAGCTTCAATATGCCCAGACGCGATTAAGTGCCGATCCAACCCAGCAAGAACACAGTGCAAAGCTTGCCCAAGAGTTTGAGCGTCTAACCCAAACGTTAAATGACTACTATCAAACACAAAAGCAGCTACTGGAAAGTAAATACGATACCGTCATGAAACAGTACGAACACTCCCTGTTACAAATGAAATATACGCAGCTCAAGCAAGAGTTAAAACAGCAAAGACGCAATTGGCATCTCATGACAACGCGTATTGCCTGAGACAGAAAAGCCCCGCTGATTAGCGGGGCTTAATTTTTTAGCACTGACATTGTTATTCGTTGTTCAACGTTTTAATCCACACATGCATTAAATACCTTGGTACATGTGTGATCGGTAATTTGCTTATAGACTTCAATCAAGGACGCGGAGATTTCAGAGCACAGACCATAGAGATGCTGCTGAAATTCGACGCTGCTCTCCATATTTTCAATTTTGGTGTAATGCTCGAGTTCAATCATGCACTCTTCCAATTTGCGGTGATATCCTTGGTAGCATGAGCTGACTTTGACCATTTTTTTGTGCAATAGCTTAGCGCGATTAACCAACATATCATCACGCGGATCAAGGTGCATAGCGACAATCGACAAGCGATATTGGGTGAGCGCTTCAACTGCGCTCATTACACTTTGCCACTGATCGTTATAGTCCCCCGCCATATTTAACTTATTGGCTTTGGTCATTGCGGTTAACATCTGCTCATCAATTTGGAAAATCATTTCACGGATGACTTTGCCATGCACCACCAAACTCTTAGGAAGTGAAAGCTCACCGATGGAATCAACAAGATGAAGCATGTGGTTTTTTAACGCGATACGGTCAACCTTTTTACCGATGACTCGGTTTTTGACGATATCTTCTGCGCTACGTTTGAGGTTGCCTTGCAAATGGTTCAGCGCCTTACGACTGTATGCCTCACCACTTAATGCTGCATGCGTTAAAGCACGATGATGACGTACATATTCGATCGCCTGAGTTAATTGGTTGATCGAACCTTGGTACTTCATGATGTCGTGTTTGCTGCTTGTAAACAGTAATGCCGAAACATCACCCACCAAATGATTAAACGAATGATAGTTGAATGCATCCATAACATTCTCTCCTCTATACCCACCTACCTATGCATACAGCACAATATATGCCACTTATTTAAGCAATTGATTTATTGAGAAAAGAACATATCAGCTTCACAAAAACACGCCTTTTTGTGAGCTATGTGCACTTTTTTGGCGCTATATATGAAACCAAATCGTAGTTTTGGTGCATACCAGCGCCAATGCCAATACGAATGAATAAATTTACCGAGCGTTACATCACATTTTGATAATCCTAGAAATAAGAAAAGAGATATCAGTTACTTAGACGTACATAATAAACCGCTGCGCTTTAAACGCTGATATTAGTCTTAAATAAAAAAGCCCAAGGCCAATCGGACTTAGGCTTACCCATGCACGATGCAAGCACGGCTGCGCTCTAGGGGGTACGCTCAATGAATGTCGCGTTAGAGCGGCAAGCGCCGCCTTTCATACGCCCATCGGATAGGTGATTACTGTTCTGGGACAGTGACAAAAGAGCTCGCTTCAACCCCTTCGGGTAGCGCCATTGCATCAGGCGTAGTTTGGCTGACGATGATCTCACTAGCGACATTGAACGTAATCGGAGTGATGTCACTCACCTCAGATGAAGGGGCGACATAAACCGAATAATTTCCAGGCTCGACGATCCATTGATCACTGTTTTGGTCAAAACTTGCTAACACACTAACCGGTACGGTAAAGGTTAATGGTTGAGATTCACCCGGAGCCAATTCATTTGTTTTAGCAAAATCTTTGAGCTCAATAGTCGGTTTCATCAGTTTGACTTCTGGCGCACTAATATAAAGCTGCGCCGCTTCTTTACCTGCCACATTACCCGAGTTGGTAATCGTCGCACGAAATGAAATCGCGCCTTCTTAGTCTGTTGAAAGCGTATTCTCGACGATTGTTGGTTGACCATAATCAAAGGTGGTATAAGACAACCCGTAACCAAACGGATAGGCAACGTCGACATCAAACGAAGTATAATAACGGTAGCCGACGTATATCCCCTCATTCATATGGGTTTCATCAATAACACCGTCGCTATCGGTATCTAGCCCCTCAAATGTACTTGAAGATGGCACATCGTCATAACTCAACGGCATGGTCTGCGCCAGCTTACCACTAGGATTCACCTCGCCACTCAATACATCCGCGACCGCATTGCCTGATTCCTGTCCACCCATATAAGGTAACAAAATGGCATCAACATCCGTTGCCCACTCACTGGTATCAATCACGCCATTAACGTTTAATACCACAATCACTTTTTTCCCTTGTGCATGGAATGCTTGTGACACCTGCTGAACCATATCCAACTCTGAGTCACTAAGAAGGTAATCACCACGACCCGAATCGCGGTCATCGGCTTCACCCGCTTGACGCCCAAAGCTGATCACAGCCGCATCGTTGTGCTGTGCCGCGTCCTCAACCAGTGCCATTAAATCACTGTTGTCGGACACCATAGGATCGTCGCATTTGATAATGGTATTGAAGAAAACCTCTTCTTCATATTGATTCTCCTCAAAGTAGCGTTGGTAATAATCGACCAGTTCAGCATTGAGTTGATATTGCTGGCTTAACCCGTCCAATAAGTTAACTGCATAGGCAGAATTGACATCTCCACTGCCGGTGCCCCCCTTATAGAGGTTCACTTGGTTGACCCCAAAGGTCGCGAGAGACGCGCCGCTGGTGATCGGCAACGTGGTATCGGTATTTTTCAGCAAGATCGTACCTTCTGCAGCGACCTGCCTTGCTAATGCGGCGTGAGAGTCTAAGTCTGGCTGATTGGTGTACTCATAGCCACGATAGGTTGGCGTTTGCTGAACTTGCGTTAAGATATCAATGACATTTTGATCAAGGGCGTCATCAGTTAACGTCCCGGCGTCGTACGCTTGCTGCAAACTCTCTTTGGCATTACCAGGCTGGAGCAAGTTATTGCCAGCCATTTGCTGTTTCACAGCGGCATCAGGGTCTGCGGGAACCAATGGGTTCATCGCAAAAATATTGCCCGCATACCAATCTGACATGACCAGTCCTTCGTAGCCCCATTCATCACGTAGAATACTTCTCAACATGTCATAGCGCTCATTAACATAAGTCCCATTGACCTTATTGAAAGAGGTCATGAGTGATAATGGATGCGCATTAGTGATGGCAAGTTGAAAACCTCGTAAGTAAATTTCACGCATCGCTCGCGGCTCGACGATGTCGTCCACATAGTAACGATCGGTTTCAGACACATTGGCAACAAAGTGTTTGATGGTGGCTGCGACACCTTGTGATTGCATACCATTCACCATCGCGGTGCCCATTTTCCCACTTAATATCGGGTCTTCTGAGTAATATTCGAAGTTACGCCCGTTAAGCGGGTTACGTTGAATGTTCATTCCGGGAGCCAAAAGTATATCGATCCCATATTCTAAACCTTCGTTACCTTGCCCTTCACCGACCTGTTCTACGAGTTGTTTATCCCAGGTTGAAGCGAGAACCGATCCTATTGGCCAAGCCGTTGCGTAATAAGTATTGCTGTCACCCTCACGAGTTGGATTAATCCGAAGCCCTGCTGGGCCATCCGCCAGTTTTACCGCTGGAATGTTAAGGTTGTCGTTGACTACGCCATTGATATAACCCGCGGCACCGGACACATCATGAGTTAAATTAATCGGCTGGTCACTACCCGGCCCTGAAACCACATCCAACTTTTCGCTAACTGACATCTGCTCAACCATCTGCGTTGCACGGGCGCGATAACTGCTGGTTTCGCCATTACCAGGAGAAGGCGCATCATTATTGTCGTCGTCATCGCTGCAGCCTGTCGCTGCGATCGCCACGGCAAGTGCGAGCATTATTGGGTTAAACTTAAAGCCACTGTTTTTCATATATTATCCTTAAATTCTGGTGTTTAATGCGTTGTGCTGCCGAAGGTTTTCATCCCTGTTCGGTCACCACATTGCCACTTTAATCACCCGGACAATTTGCGTCTTACCCTTGTGTTGCGTGATTTATACCCTCGGTTGCAACCATCAATAAGTGTGAATAGCGTCATAAAACAATGGACTAGACTTATAATTCACGCATTAAAAGTATCCACCGGCATAGCCGGTGGTTTTTCATATGCGCCTATAAGGCTCTCCTACTGGCAGCGCCCTAGCAGGCGCGTAGTGATCTGACATTTGCATACGACTATTTCCTGCGGCCCGTAAACGGGCTACCTGAATACGGGAGCGATAATTGCTCTCCCATTTTATCCTGCTCTAATTGGTGCTTGATGTAATTTTGTATCTTGCTCGTATTCTTACCTACCGTATCTACATAATAACCTCGGCACCAAAACTCTCGATTTCTATATTTAAACTTCAAATCGCCGAATCGTTCATAAAGCATTAGGCTACTTTTGCCTTTCAAGTACCCCATAAACCCTGAAACACTCATTTTGGGCGGTATTTCTAAAAGCATGTGGATATGATCCGCGCAACATTCCGCTTCAAGAATGTTCACATTTTTCCATTCACATAGTTTCCTCAATATTTCACCTATCGCTCTACGTTTTTCTCCGTAGAAAACTTGCCTTATATATTTCGGTGCAAAGACTATGTGGTATTTACAGTTCCATCGCGTGTGCGCTAAGCTCTTTTCGTCCCCCATTGGGACCCCCTTTCAATTCTTAATTAACTCTTGCAGTTGCCAGACCACAAGACGTTTTTATCAAATTGAAAGGGGTTATATAACTGACTTATAGCTATAAGCTTTACGGAATCCCCAGCCTAGCTGGGGGTTTTCTCTATACAAAAAGGCGCTCTAACCATGCAGCTAGAGCGCCAAGTTCTCTGAAAAATAGATTATTGTTCAGCAACGGTCACAAAGGACGCAGCATCGACACCTTCAGGTAACGCAAACGCACCAGGCGTCGTATCACTGACGACAATTTCACTCGCTACACTAAACGTAATCGGCGCGACATCGGTGATATCAGACGATGGTGCGACATACACCGAATAAGTGCCTGACTCAACGATCCATTGGTTGTTCTCTGGATCAAAGCTTGCCAATACACTCGCCGGTACGTTAAAGCTCAATGATTGTGATGCGCCCGGAGCCAACTCATCGGTTTTAGCAAAATCTTTAAGCTCGATAGTCGGTTTCATTAATTTCACTTCTGGCGCGCTGACGTACAGTTGGGCGGCCTCTTTACCCGCTACGGTGCCAGAATTGGTGATGGTTGCAGTAAAAGAAATCGCACCATCCGACCCTGAAGAAAGCGTATTTTCGACAATCGTTGGCTGACCATAATCAAAGGTGGTGTAAGATAAGCCATACCCAAACGGATACGCCACATCGACGTCAAACGACGTGTAATAACGATAGCCGACATAAATACCTTCATTCATATGCGTTTCATCGATCACACCATCATCATTGGTATCAAGCCCGCTGAAGGTTTCTGATGAAGGAACATCGCTGTACGCTTTAGGAATCGTTTGCGCCAATTTACCGCTTGGGTTCACCGCACCGCTGACCACATCCGCAACGGCATTTCCTGCTTCTTGCCCCCCCATATATGGCAATAAAATCGCATCGGCTAAGTCTGCCCAATCACTGGTATCAATAATGCCGTTGACGTTGAGTACCACGATAACTTTCTTATCTTGCGCATGAAACGCTTCAGCCACTTGCGTCAACATGTCAAGTTCCTGAGTACTTAAGCGGTAATCCCCTTGCTCAGGTGAACGGTCCCCACCCTCACCCGCTTGACGTCCAAACGTCACAATTGCTGCTGTATTATCTTGCGCCGCTTGCGACACTAACACTTGCAGTTCTGGATTATCGGTTACTGGTGCGTCTTCACACTCGTAGTTGGTGCCCAGTAAATTGCCGACTTCCACGCGATTTTCGACAAAGTAATTTTCGTAATACTCAGTCAACGCGCTATTGATTTGGTATGTTTGCTCAAGCCCTTCAATCAAGTTGACGGTATACGCAGCGTTGACATCACCGCTGCCTGTTCCACCTTTGTAAAAATTGACTTGATTGACACCAAAGGTTGCCAGTGAGCTCCCCGAAGTAATCGGCAGCGCAGCGTCATTGTTTTTCAACAAAATGGTTCCTTCTGCTGCGGCTTGACGGGCTAGCGTGGCGTGAGCGTCTAAATCAGGTTGATTCGAATAGTCATAGCCACGATACGTCGGCATTTTCTGTACTTGGGTTAAGATCTCTACAACGTTGCGATCGAGCACCTCATCGGTAAGTTCTCCTGCATCATAAGCTTGCTGTAGACTCTCTTTGTTGTTTCCAGGTTGAATCAAATTGTTTCCCGCGATTTGCTGCTTCAATGCGGAATCTGGGTCAACAGGGACTGCATCATTTATCTGCATGATATTACCAGCAAACCAGTCTGACATGACCATGCCATCAAAGCCCCATTCGTTGCGAACGATATCTATCAAGGCATCTTCACGCTGATTAACATACGTTCCGTTCACAAGGTTATAAGACGTCATGATAGCCATCGGTTCGGCTTCATCCGCAGAAATCTGAAACCCTCGAAGGTAAATTTCGCGCAAGGCACGAGGCTCAACGATATCATCGACATAGTAACGGTCGGTTTCTGAGGCGTTGGCCACAAAGTGCTTGATGGTTGCCCCTACCCCTTGAGACTGCATCCCCTCGACCATCGCTGCACTCATTCGCCCACTGAGTACCGGATCCTCTGAATAGTATTCAAAGTTTCGACCGTTTAGAGGGTTACGCTGAATATTCATGCCTGGTGCAAGAATGACATCGACCCCATACTCAAGGGCTTCATTGCCTTGCCCTTCACCCACTTGCTCAACCAGTTCTTTATTCCATGAAGAGGCGAGAACCGAACCGATCGGCCAAGCAGTCGCATAATAGGTATTTTCGTCACCATCGCGTGTTGGTTCGATCCTTAGCCCAGCGGGGCCGTCACTTAACTTGGTGGCAGGAATATTTACATCATCATTGACAACACCATTAATATAACCCGCCACCCCAGGTACATCTTGCAATAAATTCACCGCGCCTTCTGGGTTATTCATTCCCGGGCCAGTGACGATATCCAACTTTTCACTGACTGACAGTTGCGCCACCATCTGCTCGGCCTGAGCACGATAATTGGTGGTTTCTCCGTTAGATGGCGGCTGAGGATCAGGATTCGTTGAATCATCATCGTCGTTACAACCAATGACCGTAACCGAGATAGCTAATGCAAGCATGATAGGGTTGAACTTAAAATGCTTCGTTTTCATGTTCGTTTCCTTTATTTATTAACCCCTATAAACCAAAGACATAATAAAAATATCGACAGAAGGTATGTCCATTGGCACCGCATTAACTTTAATAGTCAAAATAAATCTATTCTTACCTCACCGTTGCGATATTTTAACTCTTGGTAGCAGTAATATTCATTTGTGACTGTAATCAAAAATAAAACTTTAGAATGATATTTATCAGGATAATGTCAGAAAAATGCAAGCGTGAAACGAATCACAAACCTAGCTAGACTTGATTATTATCATCAAACAAAAAATGAATAATATAACGATGAGAAATATATCAAACCGCGTAGTGGCTAATATATTCAAATCTTTATCCGAGCAAGGTAAAGATGTGGATCAACTAAAAAGTACCTGTCATATCTCTGAATATGAACTGGCACTTCACCATGGAAGAATAGATAAAGATCCTTATGGAAAATTAATGGATCTCCTCTATAAAGACCATCGCCAGCTCATGCTGACCGAACTGATGCAAGACCCTGCCAAAATCTTAGCAGGGTTCTATGCCTCGTTCCCTGAGCTGGTCAGTTACTGCATAAACAGCGAATCAATCTTTGAACTATTAACACGTTACCTTGAGTTTAGGTTTATTGTCGGCAGTTGTGATGAGCTCACCTGCCAATCGGAACAGCAGTATACTCGGCTACGCTATACCGACGAATTCATTAGCCATAAAACCAGTTATTCCGCCTTAGCCAACTTTATTAATCTTTATGGAATGGCAAAAATTATCGACCCAAATTTATCAGTTGAAATTAAGTTAACAGGAAATCCAGTACTAAAGAAGAGTATTTATGAAGAAGTATTTAACACAAAAGTCATTTGGAACAACGCGTATAACGATATGTATTTCCTAAACCACCAGGTTAAAAAATGCTCACAAATATATAATCCAAACATCATTAAAATTCAGCGTTCGGCGTTAATAGACATTGGTATTGAAATAGGACAAAAAAACTATTTTTCTACAATAATAAAAACAATAATTAGAGATAAAGTTGAGAAAAACAGACCGAGTAACGAATCTAATTTATTAAATTCAGTATGCTCTGAAGTTAATATTAGCCGATGGACTTTATATAGAAAACTATCTCAAGAAAATACAACATTTTCAGCGCTTTTAAAATCAGTTCGCTTGGATATGTCATTGCACTTTTTATTACATTCTCGTTGCAGTGTTCAAGAAATTAGCGATCGCACCGGATTTGGCTCGTCCAGCGCATTCTCTCGTTTCTTTTATACCAATATGGGGATGGCGCCACTTAACTACCGCAAAGTAAAATCTCAAATAAATTAGAATGCCGCAGTGTTACGTTCGAACACCGCGTCAACTCCATGATTAAGATTCAGTCTGTCAGCAGGGGAAAGGCGCATTCTGCTTAAGCCCACATAGCACGGTAAATTCTTTCACCGTCTCCTCCGTTAATGGCTCACCAGTTTGTGCAAGTAGATACTTTTTATTGTCCCAGCCATATTTCGCCATAGTGAAACAGTAACTCGGGTCACTATCGTGTTGGCATAGCTGATTAGCGCGCTGAAACGCCAGTTTTTCAATCTGACATTCATCGCTTTTTTGAGAGCGAGAACACAATCTTTCGGGTTGAGAAGCTTTAGAGAATTCGTCCCAGGTTGGAACCGCTGAGCAGCCGCTAAGGGCAAGAACGGCAATAATCGCCACTCCGTGGATGAGTTTCATATTAAAGAGATGACTCCGGATTAAACCAAGACTTCAAACTACCTAGCCTGAAAAGTGCGCACCATCACAAGCCGCAACTTTTTACATCAATCTCTCAACTTGAAACCGCAGATTGCGACTTTACTTCAAACTCTCTAAACGCAGGTATACAGCCAAAGCATCAGCAAACAGACGACGAGCATCGCCAAAATATAACGCCAATTGAGTGCTAACAGCGTCTTTGCTGAAATTGCGTAACGAGATTGAATACTAAGCTGAATACCTGAAAACGGTGATAATGTAATGCCCAGAGACCAACCCATAAGCAACGCCAAGCCAAGTAGATCTGGGTCAGACGCATTGGGAGAGAGAATACTGCCAGCCAGCACCACACTGGTGACCGGGTGCATACCTGTCATCGCTAAAATAACCAAAGCAATCACGGTCATGCCTGCTTCGAAAGCACCGAAGTCAGCAGGCGCTAAATCAATGTTGAGAGAGCTGAGCAACGCCGCAACACCGGATGCCAATAATGCTGCAGCCGAGAATAGAACCACTTCTCCTCGCGAACTGGCAATCCCTCCATCGATATGATGGCGAATTTTTCGTATTCCGATTCGGCCCTGTGTGATTGACATCCACAAACCAATAAATGCCAGCGATATCAAGCTAACTAAAGACAAAACACTGATTTTAGGCCAAAAATGGTGAGAAGCCATAACAATCATCGCCAGTAACGCCGGCATCCATAACGAATACAAAGTGATGGGATAACCCAATAATTGTTCGACATCCGGGCGTTTGGCGAGCTGCCAAGCACTGAGAAGCAGAGCGACGATACTGACAGGAATGCCAAATAAAACCAATGTTGAGAGCTGTGCACCCGGTGCGCTCACCAAGGTTAAACCCATTGCAGCAAAAAATGGCGACCAAAACGCGCAAATCGAGAAAGCGCGTAACAACATTAAGCCTTGTGTCGGGACCAATTTCCCTTTGTTCGCCAGTTTATCTCCAACAATAACCACTGAAGACATATTCAGCACGGCGCCAAATAAATGGGCGCCAAACAAAGTCCGAATGATGGCCCATTTGCCTTGGGGCAAACGTTCTTGTTGACGCATTTCATCGACCGCAAATAGACGCAAGAACCCTACGGCAATCAACATATAGACGACAACTTGGTTGGCGGCTAACGCGCGAATGAAAAACTGATGCTCAATACCATGAAAAGCGCCATAGAAAAGACCGGTTCCTCCCAACGCCAGCAGGACGATGATCTGCTTTTTTTGCGCTGGTCGCACATCAGGAAAAAACAGAAAAGAGGCAATCCAAATTGGTATTCCCGCATAGTAGCCTGGGATCCAATGTGTGAATCCAGCTACAAGCGAAAGAATTAATCCGAGAAATAGCAGCCAGCCACTAAAAACACCTTTTAGCCCCATAATCACCACAGTCCATGTTGGTTGTCGAATGCGTGTTACTTACGCAAACAGGTTTGAAAATAAGAAACTTGCTCACTGGCAAGTTGATAAACCGTCGCGGGTTTACCTCCCTTGCCCTTACACGAGGCGGCCATTTTATTTGCGCTGACAATAACACCTGTATCAATCAGGCGACGTTTGACGGTCATTCGATTAACTTCCACTCCAAATTTGGCATAAGCGTCGATGATATCAGCGACCAAAAATTCTTTATCTAATGAAAACAGGACAACGGAAGTGTATTCCACGGCCGCACTGAGTTTTTTCCATGCGTGGTTAACTTGAGCAACATGGTCAAACGCCAAATCAAACTTGCCCGCGAGAACATCCGCCAAGTTAAACCAATTGGCGCGCTGTTCGCTCATTCCCGCATTACTGATTTGCTGAACATTCGCAGGATTAAGCAACGCATAGTGAGAAATACTCACGCTCCATCCGTCTGGGTCGCGCTTTGGGTTACCGTCAACCAGAGGGTCACTAATAAAGTTGGGGTAAGTATGAATTTTTTCGCGGCAAATGCGGCGTCGCGCGGAATCAAAATCCTCATCAGCGGGCTCTCCGCCTTGCGCAGTCATGTCTTCATCATAAACCAGCCCACCAGGCAGAGCCCATTTTCCGCAATCGGGCCGTTCTGGATTGCTGCGTTTAATTAATAAGGCTTTGATCCCCTCTTCGTCTAAACGTAAACAGACGAGATCAATAGTGACTATCATAGTGAATTCCTTACGATGTTATGCCGCCATTCTAGGTAAGCTCGGTTTTGTGGTCAATTGAAAATCACAAATTGTTATTAACCTTAATAACATCAACCATACAAGCGTTTGGAGTAGCTGGTGGCTTAATATCGTTTCTTATTCAGGCGTTACCTTGTCTCATAAGCAATTTATCAAATTGATCTATATCACAGTCGTTGACAAATTAAACGTAGTGGATTAATTTTACCGAAAAGTTAGGAACGAAATGTTACTAACGTAGTTTTTGATTTGAAGGAAAGGCTTATGAGCGCCAGTCTATTCTCACCAAGCATGATTCGTAGCTTACTTGATTTGGACGCGTATAAAATCACCATGATGCAAGCGATTCACTCGCTGTATCCTGACGTTCAGGTACGTTATGAGTTGATCGTACGTAGCGATGAGGACGTCAGCACATTACTTGATGACGTGCGAGAGGAAGTAATGAAACTTGCCTCTTTGCGCTTCTCTGATGCCGATATCCTTTATTTGGAGAAAGCATCACCCTATCTGCAGCCTTCTTTTCTTCAGTCATTACGCTATTTTCATTTTCAACCTGAACATCAAGTTGAGTTTGGCGTCATTAAACATGACAACAAATCCCAGCTGCGGATCGGTATTCAAGGTACATGGCGCGATACGATTCTTTACGAAACCATCGTTATGTCGATTCTTTCTGAAGTGCGAAGCCGTCGCCACTGGCAAGATGTCCCCGCTCACCTTCCAGTCGACATTCTGGATAACAAGGTGACTGAGCTCAAACAAGCACTCAAAGAACGTGGGATTAATAATTTCTCATTAACAGAAATGGGCACTCGCCGCCGCTTCTCGGGCCAAGTTCAGCGTGATGTGATGGCTCATCTGAAACAGACGATGCCAGAACTCTTGCTCGGTACCAGTAACTATCACTTTGCTCGTGAGTTCGGATTAAAGCCGATTGGGACAATCGCTCATGAATGGTTCATGGCCCACCAAGCCTTAGTCAATGTTGGAGATTCGCAGAAGGTCGCGCTTGAGCAGTGGCTGCGTGTGTTTGACGGGCAATTGGCCATCGCACCAACCGATACGCTCAATGCCGACGCTTTTATTAATGACTTCAACACGCACCTTGCCAAAGCGTTTGATGGTATTCGGCATGACTCTGGTGACCCATATCGTTGGGGAGACCGGATGATCGCCCACTATGAAAGCTTGGGCATTGACCCAAACACCAAGCTGTTCATTTTCTCTGATGGCTTAAATTTCGATGAAGCGCTTAACTTGTGTGAATATTTTGCAGGACGAGTCAACATCTCCTTTGGTATCGGCACTTTTTTAACCAATGACCTCGGTGGATGGAAAAATGCTCAAGGTAAAACTTATCAACCTTTGTCTATCGTCATTAAGCTGACTGAATGTAATGGACGCCCTGTGGCGAAAATCAGTGACGAGCCTGAAAAAGCGATGTGTGAAGATCCAATCTTCCTCGCCAATTTAAAGCGCCGCTTTAATATTGAGTTGGACATGGATGCATTGCTTGATGAATTAGACAAGCAAAAAAACCAAAAGCGTCAATACATCTCTGCGGCTTAGCGTGACGTTAACAGCAAGCTACTTCCAAACCCGATAAATAGTCCGCCAGTGATTTGATGAAATCGCTGGCTTATTTTTGGCCGTAACAGATAGTGCCTAAAGTGGCGAGCGAGCAATGCGTACCCTGCTAATACTGTACAAGAGCACAAGGCAAACGTCGTCGCAAGCACTGATAGCTGTGGCCCTAGTGGCTGACTAACATCAATAAATTGAGGAAACAGCGCAGTATAAAAAGCGATAGCTTTGGGGTTACTCACACCCACCACAAATGCTTGGGTGTATAAGCGTCTGAATTGTGTGTGAACCTTTGCGGTATTCGGTGTTTCTACTAGCCCGTGCTCCGGCTTTTGCGCTCTCTTTAGTGAGGAAAACCCTAGATAAATCAAGTACGCACCACCGACGAACTTAACCCCCTGAAACAGCGTGTCCGACGCCAGCAAAAGCGCGCTTAGCCCGGACGCTGACAACATCGCGAGCAGCAGCATGGCGCTTATATTGCCAACAATCCCAACCAATGCCCCTTTCATTCCTTCAGTTAACGCGTTTTTTACCGCTAAAAGAACCGCTGGGCCCGGCGCAACAACCGCCGCCAAGCACACTAAAACATATACCCCATACTCCATTATTGTCTTCCTTGGTATAGATTGGATATTGACCGTAAATACGTTACCCCTGCGGTTTACTTACCTGGACACTCCGCAAATATCTTTTTATCACAATGTTGGCAAATCGATTGGTCTAATTGTGGGACCACTTCTTCTATCGCGATCCCTTTAGCCGGATAGACATTGTTTTCACCGACCTGATGAATAAAACCAAACGTCTCCAGTCGTTGGCGCTTCCAAAATGAACGCACCACAAAATGTGCGTTACCGTTACTGCGCTGCTTACTATGCACCACCTCGGTCAGCATATGGCTACCATGCATATCAATATCTGAAATCCCGATCCCCAGAACAATCCAATGCGGTTTATCATCATGTTGCTGAATGTGTTCAAAACGCTTTTCAAGATAGTCAACGGCTCCAAAAAACACCGGTCCGTCCAAACTAATAAAGTGAATTTGAGGGCAAGTGGTTAAGTTAAAGCGTTTAGTATTATGAAAATAGGTGCCTTGCTCGGTCTTCATAGGCGCGAGAATTCGCACCGTTGGCTTAATCGACTGTTTCAGAAACAGCGCCAACGATAGCCCGATACCTGCGTATAAACCAAACTCTAAACTTACCAGCAAGGTACCAAATAAGGTTGTCGCCGCAATCGCCGTTTCCGTTTTACTGCGCCGAAGATAGAATCTAATCTCCTCAAAGGCAATTAGTCGCCAACCGACCAAGATAATAATACTTGCCATGGCACTGAGCGGAAGATGAGCAAACAGAGGCGCAATGGTTTGTAAAATAACAAATAAAAACAGCGACATAAATATCACCGCGAGGGGTGTTTTTGCGCCGGATTCAACATTGACACCACTGCGGGTAAACGAGCCTGAACTCATATAAGAAGAAAAGAAACTGCCGACAACATTTGATAACCCCTGGCCGATAAACTCTCGGTTTGCATCCAGCTTCTGCTCGGTTTTCAAACTGATGGCTTTTGCGATAGAAGCGGCTTCAAGTAGGCCTACAAACGCGATAGCTACCGCACCAGGCGCGATTTGTTGAATCAAAGGCACACTCAAATTAGGCGCAGAAAACGGTGGAATTACCCCAGGTAAACGGCCAACAGTGACTAAATCGGCACCTTGAGACTGAAAATAAGCACCGATTAACGAACCGAGCACTAAGGCGATAAGATAATGTGGCAGTGCCGCATGGATTTTCTTGATGATGATTGCGCTAATCATCGTCACACCACTTACCGCCAGCGCGTAATAGTCAGTATGCATCAATTGAGTGGGTAGCAACTGTAGGTAGTCAATAAACTGCTCTGGTCTGGGCAAGTCAATGGCTAAGGCATACTTAACTTGGCTTAGAATAATCAAAATCGCTGCGCCCGTGATAAAACCCGCCATCACAGCATGTGACACAAAATGTGTCACACTGCCAAGACGGGCAATGCCTAACGCAACCTGCACTAAACCGGCAATAAACGTTAAGGTAATCGCCGCTTGAATAAATTCAGCGCTCCCTACAGCAAAATCACTTTGTAACGCGCTAAAGAGTAACGCCGAGATCGCCGTTGTCGGCCCACATACCATATGCCAAGAAGAGCCCAGTACAATCGCGATGACTGGCGCGACCAATGCGCAGTAAAAACCATACTCAGGCGGTAATCCCGCAATAGTCGCAAAAGCAACACCTTGCGGAATCGCAAGAGATGCCCCTGTCAGTGCCGCGAGAATATCGGCGCGAAAAGTGGTCGGCGTGACATGCCCTAACCAAGGAAACCAGATTTTCATCGCCTTCAACGCGGCACCACCTTTTTAACTTAATATTTCATTTTTAACTAACGACGATTAGATACCGAGTGATTGTTTCACTGCTGGTTCACCAGGCTCGCCATGATAGGTTGTAACACCGTCAAGCCATGAATCAAGCACTTGTGGGTGCGATTGAATCCATTCTTTCGCAGCTTGTTTGGCTTGCCCCGCCCCCTTACCCGACGCTGAATCAATCACTTCATTTTCCATCGTGAGCGTAAATTTTAGATTAGTCAGAAGCTTAGCAACATTACCACATTCATCAGCATAACCTTTACGCGTTAATGTATGAATCGTGGCACCACCGTAATTCGGCCCAAAGTACTTATCGCCGCCGCTTAGGTATTTGATATCATGATTGACGTTCATCGGATGCGGTTCCCAGCCTAAAAACACAATAAATTTATTGCGGCGGATAGCTCGATCAACTTCTGAGAGCATTCCCTGCTCACCAGACTCGACCAATTGCCAATCTTGCAGATTAAAATCATTGCTATCGATCATTTTCTGCAAGTTATCATTCGCTGGCGACCCGGGAGCGATGCCATAAATACGCTCACGAAAATCATCCGCAAACTGATTTAAATCACTGAAATCCTTAACGCCTTGCTCATAGACATAACTTGGTACTGCTAAGGTAAACTTCACCCCTTCTAAATTAGTACGCACAACATCAATATCATTTTGATACTTTTCGATAAAGCCTTTTTGCGCTGGCATCCAATTTCCCATAAACGCATCTATTTCGCCGTTTTTGAGACTTTCAAAGCCAACCGGAACACCGAGCAAATAAATTTGGGTGTCATACCCAAGCCCTTCAAGCAACGTCGTCACAACGCCGTTGGTAGCACCGATGTCCGTCCAGCCAGGGTCACTTAATGTGACTTTTTTACATTGAGCCGGCTCAGCGGCAGCGGCCCAATGACTGGACATAAACAGCGTGGTGGCACAAAGCGCACCAAGCCAAGACGGCTTACTTAATCGAATAGACATGAATTGCTCCTGTTATCGTGGTTATTTCCTTTACGTGATGACTGACATTATTCCGGTTTTGGGAACCGAGAACGTGCCTCAAGATCATCAAGATCAATGTGATTACGCATATACATTTCGCTACTATCAAAAATCGGCTGATGATCCCATGCCAGCTTTTTACCGTTCTCCATGGCTTTCACCACTAAACGTCGGCGGCGCTGACTGACTAAAACATCTTGAGTTAGTTGGTGAGAATCCCAACGTTTCAGGGCTTCGGTGCGAAATGAACCGGCGACATCGGCATAAGTAGGGTCATTGGCGAGATTAACCAGCTCAAATGGATCGGACTCTAAATCAAACAGTTGGTCTGGGTCGATGTGACAATGGATATATTTGTAGCGCCCACGTCGAATCATGAACACTGGCGCAATGGCGCCTTCGCCAAAGTATTCACCAATCACTTCATCATGCGCATTAATGCCGTCGGTCAAATGAGGAATTAAGCTGCGACCTTGAATCGGCATCGGTAAATCACTGACTGGTTGCTCTGTCACCATTTCCATAAATGTCGGTAGTAAGTCCATAGTAGAAACCGATTCTTTCACGCGTTTCGGTTGATAGCGCTTTGGATAGTGAACAATCATCGGAACGCGTGTTGAACCTTCAAAGAACGACATCTTGTACCATAAGTTACGTTCACCGAGCATATCGCCATGATCGCCAGAAAAGACAATAATGGTGTTGTCGTCCAACCCGGTCTCTTTTAGCGCTTTTAGCAGCATTCCGATCTTGTCGTCTACATAGCTGATCGCCCCGTAGTAAGCGCGGCGGGCATTACGGATATCTTGTTCGCCAATCGGTTGGTCATAGTAGCCATACACGTCTTGTAAACGCAGCGAGTGTGGGTCTTGCTCTTCGCGCGCAATGCTCACTTTTGGTAAGTCAATTTCGTCATTGTCATAGCGGTTCCAATACTCTTCTGGAATCGCATAAGGGTCATGAGGATGGGTCATAGATACCGTTAAGCAAAAAGGTCGGTCATCACCTTGACGCACATGATCGTACAAGTAGCGCTGAGCATGAAACACCACTTCATCATCAAAATCGAGCTGGTTGCTCCGGACACAAGGACCCGCCTGAGTCACTGAAGACATATTGTGGTACCAGGTCGGCTTGCTACTTGGATCATCCCAGTTAGGGAACCAACCATAATCAGCAGGGTAAATATCGGTGGTGAGTCGCTGCTCGAAGCCATGCAACTGGTCAGGCCCACAGAAATGCATTTTGCCGGAAAGCGCTGTCTTGTAATTTTGAGCTCGCAAGTAGTGAGCAAAGGTTGGAATATCCGCTGGAAAATCGGCGGCATTATCATACGCGCCAATCATGCTCGGCAATTGACCGGTCATCAATACGTAACGAGACGGCGCACACAGTGGACTATTGCAATACGCAGAATCAAACACTACGCCCTCTTTAGCGATACTGTCCAAATGTGGCGTTTTGACAACCGGATGCCCATAAATTGGCAACGAATTGGCTGCCATTTGGTCGGCCATAATAAAAAGAATATTGGGCTGTTTAATGGACATTTTTCCTCCCTGTGGATTTGACCAACAATAAGTACGGCTGATGTTAAAAGTGTAAATATCTCGTGAGCCATTACCTTGCACTTTGAAATTTGGGATGTAAACTGACTGAAAACTTATGTATGGGATAAGTTAAGCTTATGTTATCCAAAAACGACCATTTACCCTTACAAGCCTTAGTGGTATTTGAAGCCAGTGCAAGGCTGCTCAGTTTTACTGCCGCAGCGCGAGAGTTAGGCACCACTCAGCCTGCGGTCAGCCAGCAAATTCGGGGATTAGAGAAGGAGCTTGGAGTCGCTCTATTTGAGCGAATTTATCGTGGGGTTACCCTGACAGACGATGGCCATGTGCTACTGGAAACGACACAGCAAAGCTTGGGAGATTTACGTAAAGTTTTGCAAAAAATAATGCAAAATAAACAGTCACCTCGAATTAACTTCGCCACTGACTTTGCATTTGCATCTTATTGGTTGATGCCAAAGCTGGCAGAATTTCGACGACTGCATCCAGAGATCGACATTCGAATTCAAACCTCGCAATCAGCCATTGACCTCGTTTCAACCGAAGCCGATATCGCCATTTTATTCGGGGATGGGCATTACCAAGGTTACAACAGCGAAAAGCTGTTATCAGAAACGGTCTATCCGGTATGCAGTCCGAAATTACTTGAGCACTATGCTGGATTCACCACCATTGAACAGTTAAGCCACGCACCGTTACTCAAGCTCAATGCCGACCTCGGTCAAAAATGGATCGACTGGGAAACGTTATTTACCTCTCATGGACGGCGCTGGACACCACCGGATTCATTAATGGAGTTAGATAACTATACCTTAGTCGCTCAAGCCGCTATCGCAGGTCAAGGTGTCGCCTTAGGATGGTCACCGCTACTCGATAATTTTATTGACAGCGGTGTGCTGGTTGCACTGAAGCAGTTCAGTGTCAGTACCGACCATGGTTATTACATTGTCACTGGCTCTGGGCACGCCCCCAATGAACATGTTGCGCATTTCCTGTCATGGATGAAGAGCCAGTCCGCGGCGTTATAACTCGTAAGCATTTTCGGAGTGCTGACTGTAAATAGCTTATGGGAAACGCCGCCTCGATACGTTCAGTAGCCCTGACTTATCGTGCCTCAGTATAGTGCCCTCTTTATGTCACTACCTAAAAGCTTTGCCCAAAAACAGTGCCTAGCGATCATTTTGAGTGCACAAATTGCACCTTAAAGGTGCTTTAATTTAATAAAAATTTGATTTAACAATGAAGCAACATGACATTAAGTTATTGAAAAGTAATTATTTAAATATAAATTAATCTCCTTTTTTAATTTTGGAATAGTTATTGCTGTTAGAGCAACAAATTATAAAAATCACCAAATTGGTGAACCTAAAATAAATTCAGCACCGTATCAGTGCGATAATTATTTCTAATGGAGTTTAACGAGAATGAATGACACCGTAAGTCAGGTACAAGGAGCTGTACAAACCCTGACCCAAAGTTCCGATACACTTTTTCTACTGCTTGGCGCCATCATGGTCTTTTTAATGCACGCTGGCTTCGCCTTTTTAGAAGTGGGGACCGTGCGTAAAAAGAATCAGGTTAACGCACTCGTAAAAATTTTTACCGATTTCGGTATCTCTACCATCGCTTACTTCTTCTTTGGTTATTGGATTGCCTATGGCGCAAACTTTTTTGCCGATGCTGCCACCCTATCTCAAGGTAACGGTTATGAACTCGTCAAGTTTTTCTTCTTACTCACTTTTGCCGCCGCGATCCCTGCCATTGTTTCAGGTGGCATCGCCGAACGCGCGCGGTTTTATCCGATTCTCATCGCGACGTTTTTCACTGTAGGCCTTGTCTACCCACTGTTTGAAGGCATGATTTGGAACGGTAACTTTGGTTTACAAGCTTGGTTTGAATCTCAGTTTGGCTATGCGTTCCATGATTTCGCTGGCTCGGTCGTTGTCCATGGTGTGGGCGGTTGGATTGCCTTGGTCGCGGTGATTTTCCTTGGAATGCGTAACGGACGAATTCGTGCTGGTAAACACACTAACTTTGCGCCTTCTAACATTCCTTTCTTAGCTCTCGGCGCATGGATTCTGTGTGTTGGCTGGTTCGGATTTAATGTTATGTCGGCACAAACGCTTAATGGTATTAGTGGCTTAGTTGCCATGAACTCGTTAATGGCAATGGTAGGCGGTATTATCGCCGCGTTGATCGCAGGTAAAAACGACCCTGGTTTTATCCATAACGGACCGCTAGCAGGATTAGTTGCGGTATGTGCAGGCTCCGATCTCATGCATCCACTCGGCGCATTAGTCACAGGGGTGGTCGCGGGTGTTCTCTTTGTATGGCTATTTACGCACTTACAAAACAAGACCAAAATTGATGACGTATTAGGTGTGTGGCCTCTGCATGGCGTGTGCGGTGCATGGGGCGGAGTTGCAGCAGGCATATTTGGACAAACCGCATTAGGCGGATTGGGCGGTGTGAGCTTTATTGTGCAACTGATGGGGACCGTGACGGGGATTGCTATTGCCCTAATCGGAGGAGCGATTGTTTACGGTAGCCTGCATCGATTAACAGGTCTTCGACTCACTGAGGAAGAAGAATATAACGGTGCGGATCTCTCTATTCACCAGATAAGCTCAATGAGTGACGAGTAACCATAAAAAGGGTTTGGATTTTCCAAACCCTTTTTATTTAGACGTCGCTTGCGCTTATTTCTGCTCTCCAAGTCAGCGTGGTCATACTGCACCAAAATAACGCGCCATGCACTTCAATACATCAAGGTCTAAGCTGCGGCATAGCGCCACCTAGCTCTTGGTACATATAAAATCTATTTGGTTGTACCACACGCCCAATTTCTAATGTTTAAAACATGGCACAAACATTGTTTAGGGGACTGAGACTCTTAATAAAGGACGAACACGATGCAAGGAAACAACGACTATCCGCTCAGTGAAGTGCCGGAAGAAAGCCGCAAAGGCTTGATATCTATGGCTGCGGTGTTACTCGGATTTACTTTTTTTACCGCGACAATGTGGGCAGGAGGAAGTTTAGGTACGGCGTTTAACTTAAATGAACTGATGGGCATTATTGTTATTGGTAATCTTTTACTCGGTATCTACGCCGCAGCGCTGGGTTACATCGCCTATAAAACCGGACTTAATACAGTCCTACTCGGACGTTATTGCTTTGGCGAGCATGGTAGTAAACTGTCAGACTTCGTGCTGGGTTTTACGCAAATCGGTTGGTATGCCTGGGGCGTTGCCACCATTGCGATTGTGCTCACCACACTGCTCAATATCAGTGAAAGCTGGCAAATTCCATTGATGATTGTCTTTGGATTTGGCTTTTGTATCACTGCGTCAATCGGGTTCCGCGCCATGGAACTGCTTTCTAAGATTTCGGTACCTTTGATGCTTGTGTTTATCGCGATCAGTTTTTATCAAGGCCTCGTCGATGTCGGTGGGATGGTCGCACTCATCGGCCTGGAGCCGACCGATAGCATGCAATACAGCGCAGCCATTACGGTTGTCATCGGAACCTTTATCAGCGGTGGCACACAAGCGACTAACTGGAGCCGTTTTTCAAAAACAGGTCGTATTGCGGTACTCGCGACGTTAGCGGCATTTTTTATCGGGAACGGTCTAATGGTGTTTATCGGTGCCTTTGGCGCTATGATTTATCAACAAGCGGATATCGTTGACGTATTGGTCGCTCAAGGATTTATGGTCACGGCAATCTTAATGTTATTTGCCAATATTTGGACCACGCAAGACAATACAATTTATAACTTCGCCGCCGCGGGTTGTAACTTATTTCGCACCAAGCAACGTAAGCTAATCACGATTGTCGGCGCAGGTATTGGCACTCTGCTCGCGATTTTTGGCATGTACAATTTGCTCATTCCTTTCTTAGTGCTTCTCGGTACCTTTATTCCACCTATTGGTGCCGTGATCATGGCTAACTTCTGGTTTGTCCACCGCGCTGCGCCACCAAAGCTTAATGACATCTCTCTACCCACATTTGATTATTGTGGGTTGGCGGCGTATTTCATTGGCTCGCTCACCGCGTACCTATCTCCTTGGATGCCGCCGATCGTTGGCATGATCGCTGCTGCCGCCAGTTATATGCTGTTGGTTACGATCACCGCAAGCCATAAACAAGCAGCCAAAGTGAGCTAATTCTATGCTGACGGTCTTTGATCTCCCATCCATTGACCAGCTTGAGTCAATGGTCATCAAAACCCAATGTGACACAACAAAAAGGGCCATTCGTTGGCCCTATGTAGCAGAAGATTCGCAGTTAAAGCCTTGGCTAAAAGGCGGAGAAGTGTTGTTCGTCACGGGTATTAATCGCCAATGGGATGATGATGAATTTCAACAACTGATCGACGTTGCCAATGAATGCCATGCCTCAGCGATAGTGGTTTTAACTGGCTCAAAGCATATTCCGTTTTTACCACCAAGGTGGATACAGCTCTGTGAACAGGCTCTGATGCCACTGCTTGAACAGCCCTACTCGCTTCCTATGGTCACCGTTACCGAGCGTTTATCAAACGCCATTATTCAAGATGGCTTTGCCCAGCGCTCTAAGCAATGGTTTATCCAGCAGCTATTAGAGAGCAATACCACACTCCAGCCTATGGCTTTGGCCCAAGCCAAAGAATTAGCATTAAGTGATGATGTGCCGCTGACTGTCGCAATGGTGCTTCCTCTTAATGAACACCACACCGCAAAAGACAGTCATCGATATATTCTGCGCGAATGGCTAGTGCGTTATGACAGTCGATTTCCTGTCACTGACTATCGTGGCGGCTGGATACTGGTCATTCCGACCAACAACTTGAGCCACTCTCAGCACGGCCCCAAAAGCATATGGCACGCGCTACATACTCAACTCCTAAACCAAGCACTGCCAGTGGCTATCGGCATAAGCGATGGCGCGAATTTGACTCAACTAAATCGTTTGGGATATCAGGCGAAACAATGCGCTGAATTTGCCGCTAAATACCCTAACCAGCCGATTTATCATTATAGAGCGTTGGGGTTGCAGCAGGTTTTTGCCGCCATTGATGATGACAGCATAAAGTACGACTTTTGTTCGCGCTATTTGGGTCCACTCTTTCACACAGAAAAACGTGACCTTGTCACAATAAAGCACACGCTGCTCACGTATTTTTCTCAATTAGGCAGTCTTCGCAAGACCGCTGCCACCCTCGGAGTGCATCGTAATACCATCACCTCTCGTTTAATCCGCTTTGAAACGTTAACCGGGCAGTTAATCAATGATCCCACTCACCGACTGGCGATTCAAAATGCGCTTATGATGGAGCCGTTCCTCACCCCGAATCAAACACCATACAAGGATGATTATGAAAATTATTAATGCTCGTCTCAGACATCAGGAAACGCTATATACTCTCGAGTGTGATAACGGCGTATTCACCCAGATAACACCACAATCAGGCCATTGTGACGAGCCCTGCGATATCGATGCGAAGCAAAAGTTACTCTGCGCACCGTTTATTGAACCTCACATTCATCTCGATGCGGTGTTAACTGCGGGAGAACCACGCTGGAACAAGAGCGGCACATTGTTTGAGGGGATTGAGTGCTGGGCCGAGCGTAAACAGCTGCTCAGTGAGCAAGATGTACAGTCACGGGTCTTAAAAGCAGCGAGTTTACTGATAGAAAATGGCGTCCAGCATATTCGTACTCATGTCGATGTCACCGATCCAAGCCTTACGGCGTTAAAAGCCATTGTACCACTCAAGCAGCGCCTCGCCCCCTACCTGGATTTGCAGGTGGTCGCCTTTCCTCAGGAAGGTATTTTGTCTTACCCCAATGGCAAGCAATTAATGCAACAAGCACTCGATATTGGCGCAGATGTCGTGGGCGGAATCCCCCACTTCGAATTTACACGTGAATACGGTGTTGAGTCGATGCGCTGGGTGATGGAATTGGCGAAATCACACAACAAACTGGTTGATGTTCACTGTGATGAAATCGACGATGGCAACTCACGCTTTTTGGAAGTGCTCGCTACCGCGGCATTGGAGGCGGGAATGGGAGATAAAGTGACCGCCAGCCACACCGTCGCGATGCACTCATACAACAACGCCTATTGCTCGAAACTTTTTCGTTTACTGAAGATGTCTGGCATTAATTTCGTCTCCTGTCCAACAGAAAATACCCATTTACAAGGTCGGTTTGACAACTTCCCCAAACGACGCGGTATCACGCGAGTCAAAGAGTTACGCAATGCTGGCATTAATGTCGCGCTGGCACAAGATTCTATCCAAGACCCTTGGTACAGCTTAGGGAACGGTCGCTTACTGCGCCAAGTCGATTTTGCACTTCACGCCTGTCATATGATGGGTTACGACGACTTTAAAGTGGCGCTCGACTTTATTACCGATAATGGCGCCAAAGTCATGAACATTCAGCAGCATTATGGTATTGAGATAGGCAAACCCGCCAATTTTATCATTTTGAATGGTTGCGATGATGTTGAGGTCATTCGTGAACAAGCGGATGTGTTGTACTCCGTTCGCAGCGGAGAAATTTTGGTTGAGCGCCAACCGGCCTCTATCACCAAAACGCCAATATTATAAGGCTTTAAAACCCGCTTCAAAGCAGACTAATTTGGAGTGGGTTTAAATGTGCTAACACGCCAAACAAACTGTCACCCAATGATTGGGAGCGATAGAAAAACGAACAGGGAAAATGCAAGAAAATCTTAGAAAGAGATTGGAGCGTACTGCGGGAATCGAACCCGCATCATCAGCTTGGAAGGCTGAGGTAATAGCCATTATACGAAGTACGCTTCGTCGTGGGACGCTTATTAATATGCCACAGCCATTTGAAAAGAAAAGCACTTTTTTATCATTTTCGGTCTGTTCGTACAGATAACAATCAAAATGAATTCAAATGCTTAATTATTAGCCTCTCACCTTTATCAATAAAGGGCCTACGACGTGCATACTTCATCTTTTGGTTTAGTGCTGCGCACTGTATTTTAATGTGCAGGCAATCAACTCGGTGACTGTGGCAGGCTCACCGCTTTGCTGACAATAATGAATCACCGGGCCACAAATATCGTCGATTTCCATCGGACGCCCTTTTTCACGGTCTACCAACATTGACGTTTTGATTGCGTCAAATCCTTTGATCAGTTTGAACATATCATCCACATCAGACGCCGCGATCTGTACTCCCGCCTGATTAGCGGCGCGCGCCGTTTCAATCATCATTTGGTACACATTTTCACTTAAGGTCGAATCATTAAGCAGCGACTGCGTATCCAGCCAAGTGAGCGCCGACAGCGGGTTAACCCCATTATTGATGATGAGCTTACGCCACAAAGCATATTGGATATCATCAAAATTGGTGGTTGGAATACCCGCTTGATTAAACGCCGTAACCCATTGGTTTAATTGTGATTGCGAAAATGCGTTCTCTTGACAAGTCGGCCAAGCGCCAAGCTCGATATGGGAAGCACCCGCAACTTCAACCATTCCGGGCTCTACAATATGCCCTCCGATCAAAACGGCTAAACCGCCCAGTGTTCGGTGCCTTCCAAGCAGCTTATCAATTGTGACTTCGTTCATGACGCCATTTTGGATCGACAATACCGGCGCTTCACCAGCGAGAATCCATGGTTTCATCTGTTCAATCGTCTGTTGTGTCGTGCCACTTTTGGTCGCCAGAATAATCAGGTCAAACTCTTTGCACTGACGTGTCGATAACAGCTGCTGTAATGACAACGCGTCCACCACTTGAGAAAACTGGAAATCCTCATGCCGAACCACTAAGCCATCGGTTTGCATCGCCTTCAAATGGGCGCCTCGCGCGATAAAGCTCACCTTATGACCGGCACTGAGCATTCGCGCACCGTAATAGCAGCCAATCCCCCCTGCGCCAATTATTGCTATGTTCATCTTACTTCCTTGCCGACGATAAAGAGTTCACGTTAAGGCGTAAACCCGGTAATGTCTAGAACTAAAAAAGAGGGCTTTAGCCCTCTTTTTTCTCTGCATAGTGACTAAGATGCGACGTTAAAGTGCGCCATTTCTTGAGTTAAATCGGTCACTTGGCTGCGGACTTGCTCTGTGGTTTGGTTGGAGCTGTGAGCGAGCATCGTCACTTCATCAATGGTTTGAGTGACCTTGTTCATCTCTTGGTTAATGGCTTGAGTGGCAGAAGATTGCTGATGAGCAGCCTGCGTCAAGCCAGCCATTTGCTCGCCCAACACCTCGATTTGTTGCGACGTCAAAGACAGCGTTTCCACCGTTTGCTCAGTGAGCTGCGCGCCTTGCTCGGCGAGCATAAGGCTATCTTCAATTTCCGTCACCACGGATGACGTCGCCAACTGAATCGCGGTAATAATGTCCGTGATTTCGGAGGTCGATTGACTGGTGCGTGACGCCAGCAAACGCACTTCATCAGCCACGACAGCAAATCCGCGACCAAGTTCTCCGGCTCGCGCCGCTTCAATCGCTGCATTCAGTGCCAATAAGTTGGTTTGTTCTGCAACGCCTTGGATCACCTCTGTGACTTGACCAATTGCTTGGCTCTCGCGACTCAGATCATTCACTTTCTGACTCGCTTGCTCTATAGCTCGGTGCAAGTTTTGAATCACATCTCGATTACTATTCAGTGCTTCGCTGCCGTTGGCCAACTGTTGCTTTGACTCGGTCAACACTGCTGCAGACTCTTCAGCACGCTCCGCCGTTTGGTCAGCAGATTGCGCTACGTCAGCCAAGTGATGCCCAGCTAACTCGAGCGCGACTTTTTGCTCGCTCAATTGGCTGGTTGTGGTCTGATTCGCCGTCACCAAACTGCCCATACTGTCATTCACGGTATTGGCCTTTAATGTCACGCCCTGCACAATATTCGCTAACGACTGGTTCATTTGATTGATCGATACGGTCAAGCTCGCCAGTTCATCTTGCCCTTTAACGGCGAGTGCCGGCTCTGATATATCCCCTGACGCAATCTGCTTCGCACGCTGCGATAACTTCGCGACTCGCTCACCAATACTTTTGCCAATTAAATGCGAAGCTACCACTGCGGCGACAAACAATACGATCACTGATCCCACTAATAATGTGCTGACGTTCTGTAATGACAAGAAAATGCCTTCGCCGCTGCGCTTGGCTTTCTCTTGCTGAGTGGCAACTTGGCTATCAAAGGTGCGCTGAAGTTGGGTAATAGCAGGCAGCAGTTCTCTCGCCATCTTTTGGTTTGCTAAATTCCATCCAGAAGATTGACGAAGTTCAATCACTTGTTTTTCCAACGGGAAATACAGCGCTTCCATATCTTTAAATAGAGACCACAATCCTTGGTCATCGCTTGTCATCAACGATTGCTTTTCTTCAATTTCATTAATGTATTTGGCATGGGATTTCAAAAAGTCATGGTATTTGTCTAAATGTGATTTGTGACCATATTGCAAGTAATCCCGCATTGATGACAATGCATTGGCTAAGGAGGTATAGCTGTCAGCATAGAGGCGAAACAGGCGCTTACGCTCACCGCCTTCCTTATTGCTCGACTCCGCGTTGATAAGCCCTTGCAATTGGTCAAGCGCCACTTCTGCAATTGGCGCCGCTTCGTTAATAAACAACGCATGGGCAGGCAGATTCCCTTCATCTTGACTGAGCTTCGCCGTTTGTATTGCAAGCGCTTTTACTTGTTCCCATTGCTGCTCGACTTCAATGAAGCTCTCTTCACTCAACAACGTATTGAGTGTTGGTAAAGACGCTTCAGTGGTCTGCACAACGCGATTCAAATGTTCTAATTCCCCAGGGTCGCCGAGTAATAGATACGAACGTAATAGTGATAATGTCTCTTGAATCGATTGCTGAAATGAGCGACTGGTATCGACGGTCGGCAGATCCGTTTGAATCAACGACCCGGTATGTTTTTCAACGACCGTCACACTTTTATAGATAAATGACGCAGAAACGATAAAAAGTACCGCAAGCGACAGAAAACTTAACTGTAGCTTCCTAGATATCGAGAGTCTCATCCTTTTAACTCCTTTATTTATGTCTCACTCAATATATAGGTAATCGACCTTTTGTTGAATATATGTAGATGAAAATGATAAATATTTTTTGCTTTTTAGCGCGACAATCTCAGATGATATGAACAGTTTATATGAATTACCGCGAAATCATTCAGCCGGCGGCTAATTTATGGTTTCTCGCGCTGAATACCACTGACTTTGCGAACAGCAGACAATCTCGGTACTCTATCGAGATTAAACGTTAAGGCGGGTTTATTTTGCAAAAGACAGAGCCGAATCTCGCACTCACGCCAGATTATTACTTAGATAATTTTTTAAAATTGCACCAACATGCAACTGAGTGGTACAGCGATTTACTCTCAGCACAGGAACAACGTTGGCTCGATGCATTTAGTCAACTCTCTCATGCTAGCCAATGTCTACTGGTTCGCATGCTATCACGCAAAGGCCATTGGTTTCGCAGTGATAAGCTCAGTTACGCTGAAATCGGCGAGTTGCAACACCCCCTGAGTCAGCTATCGCAGTTTGAATTTATAAGAGTCAATCCAAGCATAAGCCGCGCTGACTTGGCGCAGTCATTGTTGACCAAACCTGAACTGCTTACACTGGACTCAAGTCTTGATAAACGGATGACCAAGCAACAAGCGATTGAGCAATTTTCAGAAGGTACCGACATAGAGCACACAGAATCGCTAGCGCTTGACTTTCAAATCATTGAACTTCTTCATCCAAGAACTATCGATGTTCTTTTACTGCTATTTTTCGCTAATACGCATCAGGATTTAAGTCAATTCGTGCTTACGGACATAGGTTTACATCGTTTTGAAGCTTATGATTTAAGTAAAGAGCGACGCTTTTTTAAAAGCCGTGATCATATTGAACAACGGCTAATCCTTAGTGAGCTTTACGCAAACTATCAACTGACAGAAAAGCGCAGTCTTGCACTTATCGAACTCCTCGAACAACTACCTGAAAAAGGCCCGTTCAAGGATGTGAATCGTCGCCGAGAGCAAATCATTAATCTCATTGCGCGAGATTTAGAGCGGCTTGGCGAGGTAGATCAAGCACTAAAATGGTTCCAACAGAGCACCCTTCCTCCGAGCCGTGAGCGGCAAGCTCGCATGTTAGAGCCACTCAATCAGTTGGATATGATGCAAGCGATCATCTCCGACATGCGTTCAAATCCCAAAGATATCGGCGAGTGGGAGGTGGCTGGAAAACTTCAGGCTCGGCTAGACCGTAAACGCGGCCTAAAAGTGACGCGGTCACAAAAACCAAAGCACGCTACTCTGCATCTGGATGATTTAGACCTCTCACAAACGCGCGTAGAGTTAGCGGTATTAAATCACCTCACGCAAGATGGTTGGCGCTGCTTTTACAGCGAAAATACGTTACTCAATGGGCTGTTTGGTTTGCTCTTTTGGGAGGTTATTTTTGCGCCGGTCGAGGGGGCGTTCATTAACCCCTATCAGCATCGACCTCTCGATCTTTATCACAGTGATTTTGTCACCAAACGTGAAGCGATGATTCAACATGCATTGGACACACTAGAAACATTAAGCCATCAGGCATGGGTTGACCGCTATCACCATAAGTATGGAATAAGCAATCCTTTTGTTAACTGGAACCTTTTCTCGGAAGATTTACTCATTGAGGCCATCACCTATATACCAACGTCAACGCTGCGTGGGTTATTTGAAATCCTGCTCACCGACCTCGCGCGCTATCGCAGTGGGATGCCGGATTTAATTGCCTTTAAAGATGGGCAGTATCAATGGGTTGAAGTCAAAGGGCCCGGAGATAAAGTCCAGGATAATCAATGGCGATGGTTTCGCCACTTTGAACAGCTAGGCGTGCCATTTTCTGTTTGTTATGTAAATCAGGGAGCGAAAAGCCAGTAAGCTCAAGGCGATAATTTCCTTGAGCTTAACGGCGTTTATACCTGAAGTCGCGTCGAATATTGTTGGCGCTTTTTCGCCCCCAAGCCTAAGCAAATAAGCGCAGCGCAAGCAACCAGTGAACACAATCCCATGATAAGCGCAACATAGGCTAATACATCACTAAGTGGCTGACCTTGTTCGAAACCTTGCTGCATGAGGACGCCAGCAAGCCAAGGGGCAATAATGGCCCCAGCACGCCCGACACCAATCACAAATCCAGTCCCTGTTGCTCGTACGTGTGTTGGGAAAACAGTAGCAACAAGCGTATAAATACCTGACACGCCGGCGTTAGCAAAGAACCCCACCAAGGTTGCAACCAAGCTTAAGTGCATCAAATCCGGCTTGGATTGACCAAACAAAATAACGGCAATGCACGTCAGCAGCAGCGTGCCAATCGTCAATGGTTTTAAACCAACATAGCTACTTAACACACCAAACAGTAATCCACCGATTACCCCGCCGACATTCACCCAAAACAAAACGCCTGCCGCCGATGCCGCGCCGATACCCATCTGAACAACAATGGTTGGCGTCCATTTTAATACGTAATAGAAGGTGATCATTTGAAACAGATAGGCGGCGGTCATCAATAGGGTTGCGACCAACAGTTGCTTGGAAAAGATATCCCAAATTGAACCTTGTACTTTGCTCTCTGCGCGCTGCGCCAGTTGTGTAATTGGTAAATGTTGTATTTTCTTAAGTGAGGCATTGACTCGCGCGAGTGCCTGTTTAGGCTGAATTCGCGTTAGCCAATCTACCGACTCAGGAAGCAGCCAATAACTGAGAGGAATCATTGCCGCCGAGACAAGTGCACCAACCACAAACATATCTCGCCAATTGGTCGCGCCTTGTTCAAGTACTGAAGCGCCTACCGCGCCGCAAATAATACCACCGAGTGGATAACCGATGACCATTAATGAGATGCACAGTCCGCGCCGCTTTTCATTTGAGAATTCTGCGGTTAATGCATTGGTGGTTGATAGCAAACCGCCAATGCCCAGCCCCGTAAAGACACGCCAAGCACACAGCTCGGTTATCGATGTAACATGGGCGACCATCCACATACCTATAGTCATCACAAACAGGCAGCCAAGCACCATCTTTCGGCGGCCTAATTTGTCAGCAAATCCCCCCAGTAGGATGGAACCTATCGCCATCCCTACGAGCTCCATAGATAGCGCAGCGCCAAGCTCCGCTCGACTAAGACCAAATTCAGCCATAATCCCAGAACCAGACACACTAATCGCTAGGACGTCAAAGCCATCAACCGCACTAAAGCATACCGTTATCGCGATGACGACTATTTGCATCAACGTCATTGGAGACTGATTAATACGAGCACGGGGGTCAACTGCGGATTGATTCATCTAAGGGCCATCCTTTATCTCTATGCATTCGCTCCAACGGCGGCGCAAATTGCTAAATACGTCTAGATGTCCAAATAATCATATCAACGCTAAATTCAAGCAACTTCAGTTTACTCATAACGATCATGAAATTCTTTCATGTTATCAGTGTCGTTGAGCCGACGTAGTAGAGATGGGGGAAAGTCATCGACTCAGAAATCGAAAATAGCGCCGGACGATAAGCCGGCGTCGAAAAAAAAACACGGCGCTGTAAAACGCCGTGGAACACTTTCTATTCTGAGTGGAGCACTTTCTATTCCGAGAGGGAGACGGCAAATGTGCCTTGCGGCACGACGGGAAGATACTGTTTATAAAAGTCGATATACGCTTTTTCAGGATCTAAATCGGCAAATAAGTCTGGGTACAATGCTTTGGCCATGTATTGCACCATCGTATAGTCAACGATTGAGCGTGACGCGCCCTGATAAATGCCATAAACACGCTGCTCAGCCACTGCAGGTAATTGTGCCCACCCCGTGCGATGCGTAAAGCCTTTTAAACGAGATTGTGCTTCTTCACGTGTGACGTTTTGCCCCATCAAAATGGCGCCGTCAACACGGCGAGATTCCGTCCCCGCTAAGAAAATGACTTGAGGTTCAGAAACCAATACCTGCTCAGGATTGATCGGTCCCCACCACTCGACAAAAGGCGCAGCTATGTTATCGCCGCCTGCTTGTTTGAGCATCGCTCCCCACATATTTTTACCATAAGTAAAACTGTATTCTTCGGGACCTTTGTTACCAAATTCAACGTAAGCGCGCGGCTTAGGGACATCAGCTTGTTGAATGCGGCTTTGAACCAATTCAATTCCCTGTTGGTATTGTTTGGCGATGCGTTCTGCACGCTTCGTTTCTCCGGTAAGCTTTCCGATCACACGAGTACTGGCTACATGCTTTTCTAGCGTTTGCGCATTGTAATCAATGACAACAACGGGAATCTCTGCCTCTTTCAGCCTCTGTAAATCGACATCCATTGCTTTATACTGCCAATCCGCCAAAAGTACCACGTCCGGATTTAAGTTCAGCACTTTTTCAATAGAAAACGTCTGAGCTTCCACTTCTCCAACATCAGGAATGTTTGCCAAACTTGGTCGATAGCTCGTATACAGTTCCCAGCTTTGTGGACGCCATGACTTCCACGTATCTCTTGATAGACCAACCACCTGATCAAAGGCTTTTTCACTTCCTATAGCCATATAATCTTCGGCATAAAAGCCCAATACCACGCGCTTAGCAGGAGTATCGACCTCCACGTGGCGCCCAAGTACATCTTCAATCTGGGTCATTTCGGCGTTAGCACAAAATGATAAACTGGCACAAATTAATGGCATTAGTACTGAATTCTTATTCATAATCCTATTCTTATTTTATTTATACAGAGTGTTAAACGGTTAATTATTCAATTGGTACGTTTTAAAGCGCGGAGATTACCAGAAAGTTAAATGATAACAACTATCATTTTCAAGTGGGATATAAATAAAGTGATCAGTAACAACAAATGGAGTGACAACAGAGGTTTTAATGCTGTAAACAAGCAATTAGCAAAACGCGATTGCATAACAACTAGGTTCTGCAATCGCGTTTAGCGCTGGTTTAGAATAATTACGCCCAATAATGATGGGATGACGTTATTATTCTGTCGCTTCGTGAACGGCTTCTTTACTGTCGTTCCAAATTTCAGATGAGTCGTCCTTCACACCATTCCAAGTATTTGAACAACCACCCAAGACAAACGCAATGGCGACAACTAACAATGAAATTCTCATGCTCTTTCCCCTATTGATTGAAGATTTTAATAATGCTCAATTAAACAACTCGTTAATTGTGTTACTGCATTCCACCACGTTTGTTATCTTTGTATAAGTAAATTTATTGTTAGGAACTCACTGTACCTGCTCGATTACGGTTAATGCTGATTAACCTTATTCGATTTTAAGCTTCATGTAACCAGTTGATTTTAATCAAAAACCAATCCAATAGGAAGTAATCACCATTAAATTCGCCAAGTAAATTCCCTTTATTTTACAGGCGGTTAATCTCTCTATCGTATCATAATTAAGACGCTTTAAATCGCTTGCTTGATTGTCAATATGGTGGTGATGCGCCAGTAAATTTGAACCAACCCAAAATTCACTCAACAGAAAAATTGACCTCACGTTGCTTCTATGGCTATTCTGGGCTGGCTATTTATTTCAGGGATCGAAATTATGGGAAACCATCTACCAAAAGCCTTCACGCGAATCTTTTTGAAGATCTACCATATGATCGAAGCAGTATTGCTTGTTGCGATTACACTCGCGACCTTGGTCGCCATAGGCAATGAATTCATTCATGTGTTCACCGAGCAAAGGGTCATGCTCACCGACATATTACTGATGTTTATTTATCTTGAAGTCTTGTCGATGGTCCAGCAATTCGTCACAAACGGAAAAATCCCCGTTCGCTACCCAATTTATATCGCAATTATGGCTATCGCGCGCTATATCACCTTGGGAATGAAAGAGCTCGATGGTGTATTTGTGGTATGGCTTTCACTCGCAGCACTGATTCTCGCCATCGCCACCTTAGTGATTCGCGCAGGCCACTACTACTGGCCTTATGAAACCATCGTGCGCCGCAAAAGCTGGTGCGGAGATAAAGTCAAATCGGTAGACAAAGCCGATAACTAATCCCCCACTTCAATCCATGAACAAAGGCGCTGAACTCAGCGCCTTTCGTTTTAAACTTTGCTCTATTTCAGCAATTTATCTTCCTTTATCAAAGGACATCAAACCTTAAACTAACGGCTTAATCGAGCGTTAGATCCTTTTGACATCGCGGCGCGAATTTCAGCTTCAGTCACTAAATTCAGGTCGCCACTAATCGACAGCTTCAAGACGCTGGCAGCGATAGCAAATTCGATGGTTTCTTGTACCGGAAGTTGATGATTCAAACCATGCAAAAGACCAGCGCCAAACGCATCGCCCGCAGCCACACCTTCCATCACATTGATATTGTGCACTGGCGTCTCAAAAAACTCGTCATTTTGGTAGAGAATCGCCATCCAATCACTCTGCTCTACACAGTGAATATTACGTAATACACTGGCCACGATTTTGCAGTTCGGATACCGCTTAGTGATTTCTTGCATGCCACGCTTAAAGTCATCAATTTGATCAATACCGCGAGAGAGATCGCCATCAAATGCTTTAATTCCAAGCATGGCTTCAAAGTCTTCATCGTTGGCGATGCAAACGTCAACAAACGGCATGAGCTGGGCCATGACTTTTTGCGCAACCTCAGGTTTCCACATTTTTCCGCGATAATTGAGGTCACATACAACGGTAATGCCCTGCTTTTGACAGTAGCTTAACGCCGCCTTAAGCGCGATTTCCAATTCACTCGAAATCGCGGGCGTAATACCTGAAAAGTAGAAAACGCCCACGCCATCAAGCAGTGAAGGCCAATCAAACTCTTGAGACAATGCCGTTGCAATTGAACTACCCGCTCGGTCATAGACAACGCCTGTCGAACGTGCACCGTTGCCTTTTTCGAAAAAATACATACCCAAACGTGGACCGCCGCGCAGGATGCGTGAGGTGTCGACGCCAAACTTACGCAGTGTGCCAATCGCCGCCTCACCTAATGGGTTTTCAGGTAACTTGGTCAAATAGCCTGAATCATGTCCAAGTTGAGCCAGCGAAACTGCCACGTTTGCTTCCGCCCCTCCATAAGCCGCTTCAAATCCATTGGTTTGCAAAATTCGCTCAAAGCCCATCGGCTTTAAGCGCAGCATCATTTCACCAAATGCGAGTGTTTTCATTCATTTATTCCCTTTACTTACCGATGCAAGATAAGGCGACATGGCCACTGTTAGGCGCCACGTCACCTCAATTAAACGCCAATATTATTAATATACATGGCATGTACTGCGCTGATTACGCCATGTATTGACCGCCGTTGACATGGATGATTTGCCCTGTGACATAACCAGACATCGCATGCGATGCCAAATAGGCAAACGTCGGCGCCATCTCTTCCGCGCGCCCTAAACGCCCCATTGGAATTCCTTGACTGATTCGAGCTTTGGCTGCGTCATCTTTATCGGCGTGAAACGCGGTATCGACGGTTCCCGGCGCCACAACATTAAAACGGATGTTGTCTTTGGCGTACGTCTTTGCCCAAGCGCGATTAACACTATGAAGCCAACCTTTTGAAGCGGCATAAAGCGATGCTCCAGGGCCGCCACCGGAATCCGCCGCGATTGACCCTACATTGATCACTGATGCACTCCAAGCCTCTTGCAGGGATGACTGTTTAAGATACGGCAGGGACAAGCGCACCATGGTTTGAGCGGAGCGCATATTGAGATAAGCAACATCGTCAAAGAACTCAGCATCAATCTCTTCTGTAGTCTTACGCCCAACAAGGCCACCAACATTATTAATCAACACATCAATACCACCATATTCAGCGACAAATTCGTTGATAAACCGTTGGCAGTCCTCATCATTCGCAAAATCCACTCGGTGAAAGCTAGCACTGCCACCCAGCTCTGCTATCTGGCGGATGGTCTGTTCAATATCGTTATGTTCACGGTATGAGGTTAGTGTGACGTGAGCGCCTGCCGCTGCAAATAATTTTGCCACCGCAAGACCAATCCCCCCTGTTGAGCCAGTGATCACCACACGCTTGTTGTTTAAGTCATTAAACATGATGTTACCTTGTGATTAATTTATAGAACGAACCGTTAGTATTATTATATTAAAACGCGGTTTCAAATTTAAATGTGAATTTTGTAGCGGTTTTCTAAGATGTGGCTAAGTACGCAAACATTGGGTACTGACAGATTAGGCACCATGCCTTTAAACCCGGGTTATATGCGGCAGCGAAAGAATAGCGTTTAAATGACGAGAGAGCATGATGAGCCATATCGGCTCTGTATACGGAAATGAAGCAAAGTCACTTGTGGAAGTAAATGATAATCTTGGCGATATTAAAAAGCCCTCTTACGAGGGCCCTTCAGAGAACTAGTGTCACCAACAATCAGCGTAATCCGTGTAAAAACTCTGCACGAGTCGATGGGTTAGATTTAAAAATCCCCCCAAGTGCTGTGGTTGTTGTCGTGCTGGTTGCGTCCATGACACCTCGAGATTTAACGCAGTAATGCGTCGCATCCATCGTGACCGCAACATCGTCAGATTCAAGCAGGGTTTGCAATGCGACCAAAATTTGCTGAGTCATACGTTCTTGCACTTGAGGGCGCTGAGCAAAGAAGCGAACTATACGATTGATCTTTGAAAGCCCAATAATCTTGCCACGGGGAATATACGCGACCGCCGCTTTACCATCAATGGTGACAAGATGATGCTCACAAGTACTCGTCACAGTAATATCTTTGACACACACCATTTCACTGACATTCATCTTATTTTCGATGACCGTGATTTTCGGGAAGTTTTCGTAATTTAATCCGGAGAAAATTTCATCGACGTACATTTTGGCAATGCGATGCGGAGTTTCTTCAAGGCTGTCATCGGTTAGGTCAAGCTCTAACAAATTGAGGATTTCACGCATGTGATGTTCAATTTTTTGCTTTTTCTCATCACGGCCGATGTTGTTTGGACGCATCGGCGTTTCTAATCCACGACTTTCTAGCGCATCTTTTACTAACTTTGCCGAATCGCTAAGACCTGTCATTCCGGTTCCTCTATGAATTACCCCTATCGGATGGCAGACAAGGATACTCGGATTTTTTAATAATTACATCCCTATTTTAACGGCGGTTTTTCTCTATTGCCTTTCTTATGTGCTAGAGTATCTCGCAAAATACAGCAGTAGGATGAACGAATGAGTTGTTGTGACGTTCCTGGTTTAATGCCAATCGAAGATGCCATCGACAAGATGTTGGCCAACATTATCCCTATTCAACAAACATCGAGCTTGCCGTTACAGCAAGCCCTCGGTTATGTGCTTGCCAAAGACATTCTCTCACCCATCAATGTTCCGCCATTCAATAATTCAGCGATGGATGGCTACGCGGTGCGCCGAAGCGATTTAAAACAATCCGCCCCCCTTCCCGTCGCGGGTAAATCGTTTGCTGGGCAACCTTTTGAAGGCGAATGGCCTCAAGGTACCTGTATTCGAATCATGACCGGCGCGCAAATTCCACAAGGGTGTGACGCGGTTGAAATGCAAGAGAATACCGATACCAACGAACAGGGTGTCACCTTTCATCAAACAGATTTAAAACCAAATAACAATATTCGTCCTATTGGCGATGACATTAAGCAACACGACGTCGTTTTGGAAAAAGGGGCGCGCCTGACGCCGAGAGATATTCCGATGATTGCCTCATTGGGTATCAGCCACGTGGAAGTTGTGCGTAAACCTAAAGTGGCTTTTTTCTCGACTGGCGATGAACTGCAACCACTCGGTGAACCGTTAAAGCCGGGCAATATTTATGACAGCAACCGTTACGGAATTAAGCCGCTGATTGAAAACGTTGGCTGCGAAGCCATCGATTTAGGTATCGTACCCGACTGCCCTGAAACCTTGAAAGCGACCTTTGAGCAAGCACAATCACTGGCGGATGTGGTCGTGACATCGGGTGGCGTGAGTGTCGGCGAAGCGGATTACACCAAAGATATCTTAGGGCAATTAGGTCAAATTGGTTTCTGGAAACTGGCGATTAAACCCGGGAAACCGTTCGCGTTTGGTGAACTTGATAACGCGTGGTTCTGTGGTCTTCCGGGAAACCCCGTCTCTGCAATGATCACGCTCTATGTGCTGGTTCAACCGCTGCTAGCCAAATTGGGTGGGCATACACAATGGAAAGCGCCAGAATCAATCCCTGCGATAACCAAAAACGCCTTTCGAAAATTTCCTGGTAGAACCGATTATCAACGTGCCATTTATCGTATCGAAAATGGGCAATTTGTGGTTGAAACCACAGGCAACCAAAGCTCCGGGGCGTTTCGCTCGATGAGCCTTGCCAACTGCTTTGTGGTATTAGAGCGTGAACGCGGCTCAGTAGAAGTGGGTGAAACCGTTCAAATTCAGCTGTTATCTCCCTGCTTATACTAAGCATTAGTGACGATTTTGGAGCGAAAGTGGATATTCTGTCCGATCAAGAAATGCTGCGTTATAACCGGCAAATCGTACTAACAAACTTTGACTTTGAAGGTCAAGAAGCACTTAAACAGAGCTCAGTTCTCATCCTTGGTGCGGGGGGCTTAGGCTGCGCAGCCAGTCAGTACTTAGCGGCAGCAGGGGTTGGTCAACTGACGATCATCGATGATGATGTCGTTGAGCTTTCCAACCTTCAGCGCCAGATCTTGCACCGTGACGCAACTATTGGTGAACCTAAAGTCTCCTCGGCTACAGCGATGCTGAACACCGTCAATCCGCATGTGTCCATCACGCCGATTAATCAGCGTTTAACGGATCACGAATTGAATTCGCTTATCGAAACTCATGATGCAGTGCTGGATGCCTCAGATAATGTCGAAACCCGCAATCAACTTAACCGACTGTGCTTAAAGCATAAAACCCCTTTGATATCTGGCGCCGCTATCCGTATGGAAGGTCAAGTCAGTGTGTTTACTTATCAAGATTCACACGCGCCATGTTACCAATGTTTAAGTGCATTATTTGGTGATACGGCACTAAGCTGTGTCGAAGCTGGGGTCATGGCACCTTTAGTGGGCATTATCGGCAGTATCCAAGCGTTGGAAACGATTAAAGTATTGTCCGGCTACGGAACACCGATACAAGGAAAAATTTTGCTGCTTGACGCACTCACAATGAACTGGCGAGAAATGAAGCTTAGCAAAATGCCAAGCTGCCCAGCATGCGGTGAAAACTAAAAACTTCCTATTCCAATCCTGAAAAGCCAAGCCTCATAGTGACTTGGCTTTTTTAGTTAATTACCAATTTATGCTTCATTTTTAACGTCATTCACTTTTATACTGAACGCCTACTTCCCATCAATAAGGAGCACATGTCATGACTCTTGTGACCGCCGAATGGCTCGCTGACAATATGGAAACCCCGAATCTCGTGATTTTGGATACCAGTATTGAATTTCAAATCCCTGCCGAGCCGACGAAAGACACGACCAACATTATTCCTAACGCTCGTCGTTTCGATTACGATCATGTCTTCTGCGATAAAAATGCTTCTTACCCACACATGATGCCAAGTGAACAAGAGTTTAATCTACACGCGCAAGAACTGGGACTGAATCAAAACTCGATCATTGTGGTTTACGATAATAGCGGCACGTTTGCCTCGCCCAGGGCATGGTGGATGCTAAAAGCTATGGGCCACGAAAGTGTCTACATTCTCAATGGTGGCTTAAGTGATTGGAAAGAAAAAGGTTACCCACTCAGCGATCAATACCAGACCGTCACTCAACGTGGCGATTTCTGCGGTAGCCTGAATCCGAATCACTTTTTAACCGCAGAACAAGTGGCAGACCAGATCGATAATGCCAACAGCTTAACGGTTGACGCACGCAATCAAGCGCGGTTTGCGGGTACCACGCCAGAGCCGCGTGAAGGCCTACGTTCTGGTCATATTCCACAATCCGTCTGTATGCCGTTCGCCCAATTGATGGATGGCGCAAAAATAAAGCCTGTCGATGCGCTCAAACCGATTCTCGAAGGCGTGCTCGATAAAGGCCAGCAACAGACCATTTTTTCCTGTGGGTCGGGGGTGACTGCCTGTATCGTACTGCTGGCGGCTCACCTGTGTGGGTATCGAAACTTAGCCGTTTATGATGGTTCTTGGACCGAGTGGGGCTCTAGGTCCGATTTACCGATTGCCACCAGCGACGCCTAACATTGAACGTTAAGACGCGATAAAAAAGCCGAGCATTATGCTCGGCTTTTGCTTACTTCGATGCATGTGTTACACCTGCGTCAACGGTTTATCAGGCTGGCGGTAATTAAGCAGGCAAATCACCACAATAATGGCCAGCGCCACTAAGCGATAGACATCAGACAAAAACAGCACGCCAAGTGCCATCACCAGTAAGACCGCACGTTGCCAAAGCGCAAGTGGCGCAAATAAACGTCCTTCAATACCGCCGGCAAAGGCAATAAACAAGCTGATGGTCGCAATCACTCCGATCACAAAATGCGTGGGTTCACCGTCAATCCAAATAAGCCCAGAAAAGGCCATCATGGCTGGAATTAAGAAAAAGCCTTGCGCCAACTTAAATGCTTGTACCGCCGAACGCATCGGCGAAGCATTGGCGATCCCCGCCCCTGCAAATGCAGCTAAGGCGATCGGTGGCGTGACATTGGAGGTTTGCGACAACCAAAACACAATCATGTGTGCAGTTAACAAACCGAGCCCAAAGTCCATCAATGCTGGGACGGCCATGATCGATAACACAATATAAGCAGCAGTCACCGGAAGCCCCATTCCCAAAATGACGGCAGCAACCGCGATAAGCGCCAATGCTGACCACAAATGACCACCAGACATAGCAATAAGGAACTGGGTAAACTGCAAGCCAATTCCTGTTTGCCCCACCACGCCGACAACGATCCCAGCCGTCGCACAAGCAACGGAGATCGGTAGTGCCATCAAAGCGCCCTCTTTCAACCCCTGAAAGAATAAGCCAAACCCAATGCGGCTATGTTTACGGGTTAGCGATGCGAGCAAAATCGCCGCGCAGCCAATCACCCCAACCAGAACGGGTGAATAGCTCATCATTAATAGAACGGTAATTAGAATCAGGGGAACCAAGAAATGCCAACCACTTTTCAGGACGGTAAAGACCTGCTCTGTTGCGCTCATCCCTTGTAAATTGAGCTTACAAGCCATGAGATGCACGTAGAGTAAAGTGCAGGCGAAATACAAAATCGCTGGCGCGATCGAAACCAACAGGATGTCACTGTATGGAATCCCGGTAAATTGCGCCATCACGAATGCGCCCGCGCCCATGACCGGAGGCATGATCTGCCCACCCGTTGAGGCAGCCGCTTCAATCCCTGCGGCTTGCTCAGACTTATAGCCGAGCTTTTTCATCATGGGGATGGTTAAAGCGCCCGTGGTCACCGTATTGGCAATAGCCGAGCCTGAGATAGAGCCGAGAGCTGCTGATGCGATAACACTGGCTTTGGCCGGTCCGCCACGATATTTGCCCGCGACCGCAAACGCCATATCAATAAAGAATTGCCCCGCTCCCGTCACCTGCAAGAACGCGCCAAACAACACAAACATAAACACCACACCAGCTGCGATTGCCAGCGGCGCACCATAGACCCCATTGGTCGAATAAATGTGGAAACGAACCACCTCTTCCAACGTAAAGCCTTTACTGGCGACGTTATCAGGCAGGGCATCGCCAAATAAGGCGTAGGCTAAGAATAGCAGAGCAATGACCACCATCACTAAGCCAACGGTGCGTCGTGTCGCTTCCAAGAGCAGAACAATCAATACCACACCAGCCGCTTGTTCTACAGAGCCTAAGCCATCAAGTAAAAAACTGATATCGTCATAGTCAAACAAGGCGATTTGCGTCGATGCCCAACACGTAGCGGCCACCAGAATCAAATCGACAATACGCCCGCAAAGATAAACCGGAAACGCGCGTTTCGCACTCAACGTTGGATAAACGAGAAACACTAACGCCAACACCCAACTAACGTGAACAGGGCGAAAAACGGGTGCCGCCAAATTCGCGACAATCCCCTGCCAGATTTGAAATACCGATAAAGCGATAGCCGCAACAGCGGCTATCAGCAAAATGGCATCGGTCATTTTTTGGTTACTAGGATGAATTTTACTCATCACTTACTCCATGTAACGTCAACCTCAAGCTGATTGCGCTTGAGGATTACTTCATTTGTTCTTGACGATATTTCTCCGCACCAGGATGCAAATCAATGCCCTGTAATTTGGTCATATTCTCTAGCGTAGTAAACTTAGTCACGCCAATGACCTGACGAATTTTATCCATATTGTCAAACGCAGCTTTCGTCATTTGGTAAGCCATGTCTTCGCTTAGATTTTTGTTGACCACCAAAACGTTCCAAACCGCGGGGGCTTTAAACGCAGGGACTTTATTGTAGGAGTCCGCGGGCACATCGATTTCAATGTAAGAAGGGTAATCTTTGGCAATCTTCGCCAGTTCATCAGCGCTAAAGCTCAAGATACGAACATCACGGGTTAACGCAAGCTCTGTAATCGCACCAACACCCAAGCTGCCGACAATCACCCCTGCATCAATTTGGTTATTGGCTAAGGCGCTGGTTGTCGCGGTGTAGTTAAGAGATTGCGCTTTAATGTCACTCTCTTCAATTCCTAAAGTATTAAGAATATTCACCGAACTGACTCGTGTGCCTGACCCTGGAGCGCCTAATGAAACACGCTTGCCTTTCAGATCGGAGATAGATTGAATATCTGAGTTCGCAGGGACAATGAATTGAACAACGTTGGGATACAAAGCAAATAGGACAGAGACGTCCATTTTACGTGGAAAAGGTTTGGTGCCGTTAAACGCTTGTAATACCACGTTACCTTGGGCAATCCCCGCAAGTTGTTTATTGGTGGACACTTTAATGGTGTTTTCAACGGAGGCCGCTGTTACTTCAGCACGCATATTGAAATCGGGGAGATTTTCACTCCAAATTTTGGCGAACATACCGCCAAGTGGATAGTAAGTACCGCTTTGGCTGCCGGTGCCGATTGTGTAGTTCTCAGCCATCGCTGGGACAGAAAACGCAACCGCCAGTGCTAATAGCCCATTCCTTAACGCTTGATACATATGTGCTCCTTATTATCTATCGTTATTTATTTGTTTATCATTTTGTTTCCATAATGTTATGAGATGGATAGGACGAAATAGCAATCATGCAATGAATGAAATGAGAGTTGAATACGCGAATCGCGCAGCGAGGAGACAAGGGCGTGATTTTCCGCTCACTCCCTGAACGCTTGAATCAACAAATTGAAGTCAATGCAACCATCTTCATGATGGTGACTTCGCATACCGAACAGATTCGGAAATTATCCTCCTATCCTTGGAGAACAAAAGTGATCGACTGCATATTTATACAAATTATGAATATTTGCAATCAATAAATGACAGTTTCATTGTTGGCTAAGTTATTTACTCCTCAAGGTTTTCCTTTTACTCAAGCGGCTTAATTTGGCATTAAAACTGAGTAAACATGATTACCGCTCTGCGATTAAGCGAGTGATCATCTGGCGTATTTTCATCGCTCAATAACGCATTTTCTCCAAAGGCACTGACCTGCCATTGATAATCCTCCGTCACCAATCTCGTTGTTAAATAATCCCTCACCGAATACGCCCTCGCTTTCGCCAGTTTTAGATTGTAATCGTCACTTCCTTGGCTATCTGTATGACCTGCAATCAATATTCGGCCTGTTAACCCCGCGATTCGCTCGGCGAATTCATTCAATGAGGCAATAGAACTGGGTGTGAGTGCCGCTTGATCAAAATCGAAGTGTGGCGTGATCGCAACGGAAACTTTGCGCTCAGGTTTTATTGGTGGGCATGCGGGCTGTTGATTCTGCTTGGCTCGCGTTTGTTCAAAGATGATATAGGCACGGCGGTTTTGCGCATGCGCCTCTGGGCGGACACTCGTATTCATCGGACGCGCCTTTCCGTAATACTCCACTCGCCACTGATAATGTTGTTCATCAATCCGCTGGCGAAGGTGTTTCTCTACCGACTGCGCTCGGCGGTCAGAGAGTGCCAAATTATAAGCCTTAGAGCCGCGGGTATCCGTGTGGCCGATAATCGTGATTTGCCCACGCAATGGTTTAATTTGTTTGATGAATGCATTAATCGCGTCTTGGTCGACTTGAGTAAGAGCCGCACTATCAAACGCGAAGTGTGATGCCATAGCGACACGGACTTCCGGCTCAAACAGTCGACATTCCTCAATAACAAACTTGCTGAGATGGACCTGTTCAAAAGCCCGTGTATTTTCATTGCTCACGTAGGTGTTCGTCGAACACCCCATAAGTAAACTGCCGGCCAGTAACCCTGCGATTCTTATTTTTTGCTGCTGCATAATAGGCCTATAATTTACCGACAACATTGACGAAAACGCCTTGTGCATCGTAGTCATCTCGATTGGCTAAATTATTGTCAAAACCAGAAAAGTTATACCCAATGCCGACTTTGAAATTATCAGTCACGTGCTTGTTGAACGACACCACCGCGCCATGTTCAAGTTGGTCATTGATGGTATCGGTTTTCCAGTGGTACTCACCGGTTACATCCCAATTCTTCATCACTGAATAGGAGGTGCTGATTGCATACAAATTGATGTCACTTTTTGCGGTGTAATACCGCCCAGACGCTCGCTCGTAGGCCTGAGTTTTATCTTTATGGGCGTATTTCGCCCCTACATCCACTTTGGCATTCAGCGAATAAATTCCCTCAACTTCGACGATTTTGCTCCGCTCGTTGGTGTAATTCACCTCTCGATCCAGAGCATCTTTATCACGCAGGTACGTGTAACGACTTAAGAGGTTTAATTTGTCGTGATAGATGGGGCGGTAAGCTAAGCCCACACTCGCTTCAACAAAGTTTTCCAGTGTTTCATCGGTGACTTTACTCACCGTATTGGAATAGTTGTACTTACCAAATAAGGTGTATTCATCGGTCAAATGATGTGTATAACGATTTGTCGTCACTACTTGATCAATTCGTCGACGGCTCGGGTCGACTTGGTCATCGCCTTTATCAACACGATATTCCAGCTTGTGTTTGAACGTGACGTCTGAGACGTCGACCTGCGCACTAAAAGTCGTCGCTCGACGCTCAGTGACTTCGACCACACCATGACTATTCGGTTTTTCAATCTCACCTTGCTGATAACCGATACCAAATTCCAGCTCATCAGAAAGATCATAACCAAAGCCAAAAGAATCGATTCGGCCTTTGCCACTGTTTTCATTTACAAATTGATTTTCTTGGTAAAAATCAACATTTGACGTCAGGTCGGCACGTTGACCGACAATCACATTGTTACTGCCTTCATAATCATCGTCTAAGTAAGTCAGGTAGGTGGAATAATCACTGGTAATATCGTAGTTGACTGTCGCTTGGGCCGCATCTCCCCGACTACCCGTTGTATATTCAGCGCCAAGCGTGATGTCATCCATTACCCGCGCTTCGCCGCCGAGCGTGACGCTATCATTCTCATCGTAAGCTTGACTTTGGCTTAAGGTTTTCTGGCCTTTGAGATAAATACTGTTGTCAGAGTTCCAAATATAATCAGCTCTTAGCCCTGCCAGAGATCCCGTCCCGCGCTGTTTATCTGGATTTAACTCTTCAATTTGTTTACCCGCCGCAGACAGTTTTATATGGTCGGTAAGTTTGAATTGTCCTTCTAGCTCTGCTTGGGTGGTATCGGTTTCTCGTATACCTTGTAAGCTGGTTTCCTGAAATTCGGTAAAACGTGTCAGTATCGCGATGCGATCGCTCGCCTGAAGACGTAATTCGGCGCCGTAAGATTCTTGTTCTACATCGTCATCTTGACTGGCATCACTGTACTGAGCATCTTTCGATTTATACCAAGCCTTGATGTCATTCCCGACAAGAGAAAATACATTGGGCGCTACATCGTGCAGATCCGCGACCGCTTTAATTTGCAGCGCATCCCCTTCTCTCTCTTCCAACGTCCGTGACAATGAATTGAAGGTTAATCCGCCGTCATAGGAGACAAAGTTAGAGTCGGTTTGCGTGCCTTGGCTATGACCAAACTCGGCTTGCAAATATGAGCCTTCACTGGCGCGCAAAGTGATGTCTGCGCTGTAGTTTTGGTAGTCTTGTTCATCACGCGCTTCCGTGGCGTAGCTAGCCCCTAACCCGACGTAATCATTCACCCAGCCTTTAGCACGGCCGCCAAAGGTTAAGGCGTCTTTTGCTTCACTCCCTCTCGGAACATATTCATAATCCACAGACAAATAGTTTTCATACCCATCGCCAGGCGTGTCATCGATCACCGTCGAGAAGTTATCGCGCAAAATGTTAGTAAGAGGACGTGTTAAAATAATCCGTCCTTGATAGGCATCAATCTCGTAGTCGCGCCCAGATTGCAGCGCAACTTCACGCTCAGCGATACCGCTATTTTGGTTGATGACTTTGACCGACACCTTATCCGACCCCGGCACCACTTCGCCATTTTTCAAAAAATACAGCGAGCCGCCAGTACCAAGAAATTCATCGTGACCAAACAATGAATCCGAAGAAGCCGCAAACCCAACCACGTTGAGTTTATCTTCACCGTATTTTGTCGTACCGCGAGTTCGAAAATCGCCTTTCAAGCCATATAAACTGCGATTGTAATCACTATTATCGGTACCAGTTAATCCCGTGTTGTAATTTCCCCATAGCAACTGGGATTTATCGTATTGGAGATCGAGATAAACTTTACCTTTGGTATTCACCACCTTACGAATATTGGCATTGTCACCATAGTGGCCGTAGTACAGCTCGTCATCGTCTTCCAGTAGTTCAAATACATCCGAACTGTCGGAAGCGAAAGGATGTTTAAACAGGTCTTTGATTTCCCCTTCACGAGAATCAAAATGGGTGGTAATTCTCAGTTTGTCACCAAACTTACCTTGACCAAAATAAGCGATACGGCCCTGATTGTAGAGATTATCTTGGTATTGCTCGTCTACGTCTAAAGCACTGCCATTACCAGAGACAAAGTTTCGACCAACATAGAAATCGGCTAATCCCGCTTGCACGTAGTAATTTTCCGGCACTCGCGCAAACAGTTGGTAGTCACGCTGTTCGCCATCATCAAAAATGACTTTCGTCGGTAACAGGTAGGCATTGGCAGGTAAGAATTGTTCAGCGTATAGCGCGTCATCTTCTACATCAAACTCATCATCACCAATGACAACTTTATCTACCCCTTTAAGACCATTGCCGATAAATTTAATCAACCCTGCGTAAGTAGGAATGTTATGACGCATCAATTGGGCTTGGCCGAAACGGCGACTTAATTGTTGTTCGCCATCATTTCGCTGAATATCGACTTCTGATTCGCTGGCGGTTAAATCAATCACGCCAAGGGTGGTTAAATCCATATTCCCAGATTGGTCCCAAGCTTTTAGTCGAAATTGTAGCTGGCCGCCAGCAGCCAAAGGCGTTTTCGACGCTTGTTCGACACTCCAAACGACATCGCTATCATTCGCCAGCTGATCCCCTTCAAGCACAGTAATCGGTTGGCTCAAATGCACATCTTGGCCATCAAAGATCTCTAGCTGATAGCGTGCAATGTAATAGCTAAAGTTGGTGGTGATGGTGAAATTAATCGCTGAGGTCAGCTTTGCCTCTTTAACTTCAATGCGATCACTCGCGCGCACCGTCAACACGGGGTCAAAACGGGTAATATCGCGACTCGCCCAGATCGCACCTTGCTCTAAATAGATCCTCGAATTGTCCTTTTGTTTGCGTTCTACCGCTTCCGTTGGCATCGTATGAGATTCAATCTTCTCTAGTTCACTGACATCGACCGCCCAAGTTGCGCTGGATAAGCTTGTGACCACCGCGATGGCGACAGACGATAAGTGAGGTACCTTGCGCTGCGCTGCGCACGGCTTTGTGTTGACATTCAACATGCTACGTTACTCCTCTGTCACCACGCTAAAGTTGAACTTACTAAGCTTGTTGGCAGAGATCCGCTGCACTTTGGGGTTCTCGCTGATAACACTCATCCCCGTAGGGAGTGAGTCAGTATCAAGCTTGACGAGAAATTGTTTGCCTTTTTTATTGAGAACCCATTGGTCAGGCACGTGGTAGCGCCCGTACTGGTCGGTCTCAATCACAATGCCTTCAACGGTCAGTAAACGAACGCCAGGTACACCATCTTCATAAACACCGCGGTTTTCAATCACAATTTCCCACACATATTCATTGCCTTTTTGATACAGGTGGCGTGAGACATGTAATTTCTCGGCCGCAAGGCCACGCTTCACATCACCATGCACGACCGAATGTGCGTGACCACTGGCATCAAATTGAATTTCGCTGCCATCTCGACTGACCACACTAAAGGCAAATCCCTGACGCGATTTAGTCTTAAACAAATACGCGATATGGTTGGATTTATTTAATGTTCGGTTCAGTGATAATCCACGTAACTTGTTGTGGCTCACACCATAAATGAGCGGTGATGTGTTGTGTGCATCTTGCAACGTACGGGTTACGCCCTGTTCTCGAATGTGGGTGGACTGTGCAATATAATCGCTTGGGTCTAGATCTACCTTTAATCGCACATCAAAGGCGGTAGCATTCGCTTGGTAACCATCTTGGTTATGGTCTTCAAACACTTTGCCAATGATCGATGCAGTATCAAACAACTTATCGGGCAGGATATCGACCGTCGCAGTCGCGGTATTCGATTTAACCGTCAATGCGCCCGAGGTGTGCCCAGCTTCAGGCGCTAACGCCCAAGCACTATTCACATACTGACCAAATGTCGCACCGATTCCTACTCGTAACAGGTAACGCACTCGAATTTGTTCCGTCGTCGTCTCCGATGAAGCGCCATACGCCAGCATATCGCCTAGAGTAAAGCTCAGTTGATTGGTGACGCTGGGTTCACTGGAGATGATCACGTCATCCGCGGTATCAAACTCTCCATCAGGCCCACTATTCGTGATTTCAGTCGAGCCTTCAACATACTGAAAAGCGGATGGATATCGGTCAATCAGTTTGACATTTTTAAACTCTGACTCATTGTTGTTTTGCACCAACACTTCATATTCGATCACATCCCCCACTTGCGCATCGGTCTTTAACGCTTGCTTCGAGACACTGAGTTGACCCTCATTGTCGGCAAACTTTTTAACGTGTACGGTGACGCTGTCCGAGCGACTGGCGCCTGTGGCAGGGTCGGTTACCGTAAATACATTGGTAATATCATCATCAATGCCTTTATTGATGTCACCGGTGATGGTGAACTGATAACCGTTAGCCATATAAGGTTGCAAATCGAGCGATAGTCCCGCAGATGGCAGCATCAGATCTTGATTGTTTAGCGTCGCCACAGGGGTATTGCTTGGCCATTCATTAATTTCAATCGTCCAATTGCTAAACAACGGATTGCCATTTGCCCCCATCAATTTCGATACTTCATCCACCATTTGCGCGCCAATGACGGCGTCTGAGCCCCGATTCGCCACGCGCAAAACATAGGTGATTTGCTGATCATCATTGGTGTATTCAACGTCATCGCCTTGGCTGGTGGTCTTGTCGACCACTAGGTCGACAGCACGGGGCGTCATTCTCACCGACGAACTTTGTACCTGAGCCGCATTAACACGTTGCTGAGTCTTTATCTCTTCGCCGCCTCGAGCAGTGCTTGGTGCTTGAGAGACTTTAAAGGCCGTATTGACGATTTCACCCAGAGCACGACTGTCGGTTTGGGCACGTATAATAAATTCCACCGTGTCATGCGGTGCGATGGTCAACACACTGTTTAAATCTTCGTTATTTGCCCCATGCTTACTGTTAATTTGTGTTCGTGAATCAGTATACGTTTCTTCAATCGTCCATGAAGTAAAGGCGTTGATCACCCGACGATTTCCAGTATTTAAATCAGGCGCGGTTTGTACTTTAATCCGTGAAAGTACGTCTCGCACCACCACATTCTGGGCAAAGCCTTGGCTATCGTTGAATAATGTTATGTGATAGACCGCAATGTCTCCTGGTTCATAGACCGTATTTTCAATTTGTTTTTCAAATGAGACATTATCGGCTGCAGGCGTTAACGTCGCACTGGCTTGAAACCGTTGAACCCCCGATTGCTGGGCATAGACCATGGTGGCCGTATTTTCGATCTCACCAAGCGCAAGAGGATTCACCTTTCCACGCACGGTAAACACCACGCTGTCATGCGGGGCTAAATTGATCACGGCATCGATGTCATTATTAACGCCAACAGGCGTAGGCGTGACCGTGGTCAGTTCGTTGCCAAATTCAACCTCAACGTCCCAACGTTCAAACGCACTTTGTTGATGCCCTTCAATGGTGCTCACGCTCAGTTCAGATAACGTATCTTTCAGTTGAATACCACTGGCAAACGCACTGCTGGTATTAGTCACTACAATTCGATAAACACTGTCGGAGCCCGGTTCATAGACGGTTTGCGTCTCACTGCCCGCCTCACCGACAAACTTATCGAGCGTCAGCGATACCGTTTTTGGTTCAATGATCGCAGTCGCGTCACTGCGTTTTCCATCAAACGTGAGGCTCGCAGTATTGCTGATAATCCCCGTGGCCTCGGGGTTAATTTCACCCTCGATGGTAATGGTTAAGGTGTCATTTGGCGCCAAATCCACCTGATAATTCGCATCGTCATTCCAACCCGCGACATGGTCAACATACGTCCCTTCACTGCCATACGCCACGCTTTGATGCCAACGGGTAAAGGTTGGACCTTTGTCCCCATCAAGTAACTCGACATCGAGCGTAGTTAATAGATCTTCAATCATCACGTCATTGGCATAAGAAGCATCGTGGTTAGTGACGGTGATGACAAAGCCATTTGCAGTCGCGGGTGCATAATGGTCGACTAACGGTGTTTTAGTTATGGTCACGTTAGGTATAAGCGGCGTTGTGGTGACTTGACTTTGCTGAGTCTCACCATCAAATTCGGCACTGAACGTATTGGTCACGTCACCAATAACTTGCGCTTTCAGTTTGCCACCAATGGTTATTGTCACCGTGTCATTTGGCGCAACATCTAATTGGTGATCAACATAACCTTGTGACGACGAAGGCAATAGTGTCATGCCTGTTTTAGATACGGCTTGAATCGTGATGGAATTTGGCTCAAACGCGGTGATTGTGTCACCAAAAATCGACTCTGACGTGACTCGATTAACATAATCGACAACATGAACATCCGTTGCCCAGGCGCCAGTCGTATTGGTTAGCGTCAGTGTATACGTTAGCTCATCACCACTCTCATACACGCTTTTATTTACCTGTTTATCAATGACGATATGAGCGCCAACAGGCAGATAACTGGCACTGGCCTGAGTCCCATCAATATGGTCCGCACTAACTTTAACTTGGTTAGTAATTTCACCAATCGCATTGTTTGCCACAACGCCTACTAAGTGCAGTTTGAGATGAGCGCTGGGCGCTAAATGGTAATAGCCGATAAAACCCTCTGGGTCGTCAAAATCGGTTTGTTCCAACGTGACACTGCGGCTCACACCGCTATCCGTGAGGTTGATGTAACTGCCTTCTTTAAGCCAGTGGTCGATGACTTTTTGCTCTCCGATGCTATCAACAACCTGTGACTTGATATCCTTGGCAATATCATGAATCGTCAGATTCTGCACATACCCCGCGCCGATATTCTCAATCTCAATATCAAAACCGATGGTATCGCCCGGTTCATAGGTGGCAGGTGTCGAGCTAGCCACCTTGCTGACTTGTAATTCGCCCGCCTGCGGATAGATAAAATGCTGCTGCAAATCATACTGCTTATTGTTGACATACAAGACATTGCCAAACTGACCGACCGCATCGTCACGCACATGACCCACTATCTCTATTTTTAGCAGTGTCGGCTCATCCCCTTGCGCATGAGCCAATTTCACGACGGCATCAATATCGCCAGAAGTCTGAAGCATACTAATGTCGTTATAATCCGCCGATGCATTCCCAACAATTTGCGATGAAATCGTCCAGTCACTGAGCGCTGTTTGTTGCGCACCATCTACCGTTTCGACCGTATACTGAGACACCGTATCCACAAGGTGAACTTCAGCGTTAGACTCCGAGGTATTGGCAATTAACAAGGTATAACGAACTTCTCCCCCAGGCGTGTACGTTGGTGTATCGGTTGACTTATTGGCAATAATTTGAGCTTCGCCTTGTTCAACTGTAATGGGATTGGAGTCAACACCACCGACCTTAGCAACATTGGTGATAGAGCCAGAAGCACTATCATTGACCGTCCCGGATACCACAAACACCACGCTGTCTCCCGGCATCAAATCCATAGTGGCATCGAGAGGCACGCCGCCTTGATATTGTCCGCTGATCGAGAAACGCTCGCCAGCGGGTTGCTGAGTCATGGAGACAGATTGACTGGTAAACGCAATGTCGCCTGTCGATGTTTTAATGCTGCTTAACTTATCAACGACCGTAACATCGTTGGCAATGCCTTCACCTTGGTTGGTAATGATAACTTCATAGCTAACCTGACCGCCCGGGTTGTATAAGCATTGTTCTCCACTCGATGATGGAAAGGTGCACGCGCCGTTGTCATCTGCCGTGGTATTAATTAGGCGCTTTTCAAACTCAATTTGCGGTGCAACCGATGGGATTGACGGCGTCGCCACATGATCGGTTCCTCCCTGAGCTTGGTTAGCATCAATTTCTCCTAAGGCGTCTTGGCGTATCGTGCCCACAATCGTGAACTCAATCTGTTCGCCTGGCGCAATGTCAGTTACAAGATTGATATCGCCGGAAGAATCGTACGTCGGTAAATAGGTATCGACTTTATTGTCGATACCACTTGAAATCGTATGAGTCACTTGCCATTCAGAAAACGCGGATGCCATCGCGCCACCAAGTACCTCAACTTTGATGTCTGAGATCGCATCTTTGATTACTGCGTTGTCATACCAAACGGGTTCAGTATTGTTTACGGAGAGGCGGTAAACCACACGCTCTCCAGGGCGATAGCTATCACCTTGGTGATAGGCTCTACCGCCAATCGAGACAATCGCTTTCTCAACATCGAGCTTGGCGTCATCGACGGCAAGTGTAGAGCGTGAAAAATTCGCACCACGATATTTAGGGGTAACTTGGATATCACTAAGCGCATCCGATCGAATCTGGGCATTGACGGTAAATTCAATCCATCCACCCGGAGCAATCGACAAGTTTGGAATATCGATATCCACGTCTTGCCCACCCGAAAATTCGCCAATCTGGGTTGTGGTTTCATCGGAATGTTCGACGCTTACTGTCCAATGGTGTGGCTGATATACCACGCCATGTCGCTCATCACTTTCCGCTGCGGCTTGCTGCGCCAACTTGGTGGTTATGGCAGAAAACGTCTCTTGCAACGACGCGCCATATTCCGTCCCTTTGCCTTGGTTTTCCACTCGAAGGCGATAAACAACAGATTGCTCTTCCTCAAGGTGGTTATAGCGGCGCTTTTCTTGATTAAAACCAGCATCGCTATACGCTTTGTGTAACTTAGAGATATTGGCGCTGAGCATGGTTGCTCGCTCCGCACTGAGTGTGTGAGCGCCATTAACGTAAGCGGTATTTTGAATCGCGCCCACTGCTCGCTCATCAACTTTGGCATTAATTATGTAACGAACAAACGTTTGACCAGAAGAAAAGCTGCTCGCAGCAATATCAAACTGAGTATCAATATCCGCGTTGTCGGCCACTTTTCCTGCATCACTTAGCCCGCTTTCATCTTGCTGAGTTTCAACCGTCCATTCGCTGAATGCTGGCCCTGTCGTGCCATCAAAATACGCTGTGGTTATCGAAGAAAGCGCATCCTTGATCGACATACTATCGATGTGTGAGTTGTTCTCGTTGACCAGATCAATCTGATAAACGATATAGCCTCCCGGTGTATACCCCCCTGACAGTACGGTACGGCCATCACTGTCTAAGTACTGGGTCAGCGTTTTGGCAAACTGATACTTTTCTGTTGCCGCGCTGCTTTTGCTGCTGACGTAATCTCCGTCGACTTTGAGGTAGTTATAAATGTCACCGACCGCATTGGCGTTGACTTTGGTCGTGACGACATAATCGAGGGTTGCACCCGCAGGTAATGAAAAGTGGGTATTAATATCTTTCCCATCGCCAAGTTGGCTATCAAGGTCAGTCTGCACCGCGTCGCTGCCAGAGACATTCGCCACCACCGTCCAACCAGGTTGAAACGCGTTGCCGTTCGAACCATCAAGCAAACTCACGTTAACCTTGGAGAGATTGTCTTCAATTGGAATTTGATAGGCTGGGCCTTGCCCATCATTTTTTATCGTCAGGTGGTATGTTAACGTCCCATCGGGTTGGTAACTCGCCTGTTCAACTGTCTTGTTGAAAGCAAGGTGATAATCATAGGGTTTGATGGTGATGCCACCGATGGTTATCTCACCAGCGGCATCAACCCGCGTATTCCCTTCAACGGTATAAGTCACTGAGTCTTTACCTGCGATATCAATCACCGTATCGATGTTTTGATTGTTTGCAACCGTGCCATCAATAACGCCGTCGGTGGTCCCTTGCCCACCATGACTGTCTTGCTTATCGACTGTTACTGTAAAGTTATCGCTAAAGGCATGGCCGAGCTTACCATCCATCAGTAGTACATTAATGTCTTCCAAGTTTTCTTGGACCACTCGGTTATTTTCGTATCCGACGTTGGAAGAATGGGTCACGGTGTAGGTTATGTGATCGCCCGGTGTATAGTACTGACTCTCTTGTCCGTTCACATACACTTTGCGCACCACGTCCGCGCCATTGTGCGCTTTACGCATTTCATGATGAGAGACGTGGGACTTCTGATTGACTAACTCAAAATTCTGGTAGATATAAGCATCGTTGGCGATGATGCTGTGCAAGCGGCCGGACTCATCACGCGTTCCAACAACGTTGTCTTTCACTCGCGCTCGAATTTTAAATTCTCTTTGCTCACCGGCATCAAGTGTGAACGTCTCACCTTGCGCCGCTGGATAGATCAAATTTTCATTCGTGACAGCGCGCCAACCACTCCCGTCCCCATAGTCAAATTGCCATGAGACAAATGGGTTTTGGTCTTCAAGTTCAACGTAATGACCCTCTTTTGGGTTTGCTAGTACTGAACGAATTTGTGTGAGCGGATCGACTAATTTTAGCCCGGATACAGGCTGCGAGCTGTTGTTGAGAACGGCAATGGTATAAATAGCGTCTGCGCCCGGCGTAAAATAATGGCTATCCGCCGTTTTAACGATCGACACATTCAGGTTTTCAATTTGATCACCGACCTCCGCCGTCGCAGACATATTAAGAGCGTTAACCGGGTCATAGACCTCAACCGTATTGCTAACTTCTTTTTCGGTATAATCTTCTTTTACCAACCCCCGAACATGAAAAGAAACGTGCCCAAGCCCTTCACTGGTTCGTGGATCAATATCAATATAGGCATTGATATTATTATTATCGGCGTAACCACTCGCTTGCCCCGCATAACTGCCACTGGCAAAAGGGGAATGATGATCGTCTGTCGCGGCGGTGATGACCCATTTAGAAAAAGCGTTCATCCCTGCAATATCATCACTAACATGCACTTCGTTGGCATAGCCAGAGCCACGGTTGTATACCGTAATATCGAAGTCCACCCAATCTCCGGGCCTAAATGATTCAGTGTTAGAGAGTTTGACCACAACGACATCAGGTTCACGAGGATAGACGACCGCCGAATCGCTCGCGCTGGTTTGCGATTGCGAATCTGGTGTTTCTATCGTGACTTGGTTAGTAAACGCACCATAAAGGATTTCATTGTCAATGCTGCGGTCAAGCTGCCCTTCAATGGTATAGACAACAGTAACGTTTGGTGGAATCTGAGCCAGAGTATCAAGGTCACTATCGTCACTAAACGTCCCGACATCGGTATAGGCAATTAACTCTGGATTATCAGACACCGCCTCAGCACGAATCGTCCAATGGGTAAACGCTGGCTTTGTTTGGTTATCCGGCTCCAAAAGTGACGACGTCACAGAGGAAATAGCATCTTTCACCACGACATTGGTCGCATATCCATTGCCTTTAGGATTGGTGACACGAAGCTGATAGCTGATGGTATGTTCTTGTTTTGCGTAGTAGGTGTATTCACGGCGATAATCGCTATCACTGTTGGTCTTAACCCATTTCTCAACCTCGATTTGAAAATCTCTCGGATCGACACCACGGTCAGCATAGACATTCCCATCCACCGTCACGCTGTTCTTTATATTACCGTTCGCATAAGGGTTCACCTTCGCGACAATGGTATAAATCACATAACTATTGGGTTCGATAGTCGCGGTAACATCCAACGGCTCAGGGCTTGTCATACTATTGGAAATTCCGGTATTGGTTGCGCTTGCCGGCGTTCCATCTTGATGCAACGCCTTGGCCGTCACCGTCCATTCACTAAATGCAGAGACCTCATTGCCTTCAATCCCAGTGGTGGTGATATTGGGCAAGTCATCAAATACCCGCACTTGGTTGGCAAAACCGTCACCGTCATTATCAACTCGAATGGTATAGGTAAGCTCACCATTGGGTGAATAATAACGCGCGTCGACATCTTTGCTGACTCGCAAATTATCATCGGGCATTTGGATGCCTGATCCACTCTCCGCCACGTTGTCACTGCAGCCAGCTTGAGTATCTAAAATAGTCCCAATACTGGTGCTACTGACTTCTGCGGTAAGCTGATAATGAATTGATTTACCTGGTGCAATGTCAGGAGATAGGGTCAGCGGCGTGGTTATCCATTGCCCATATTGAAAACGCCCAGGATCGCTACCGACGTTATCTTCTCCTGATACTACCTCCAGCTTCCAGCGAGAAAAGGCAGGACCAACGCCTGCACCATCAGCTTGCTCTGTGACCACACAGCTTAAGTCATCCACCACCTGCACGTTGTTGGCAAAATAATGACTTGCCTTATTTTCAACGTAGATATTATAAGTGACAGCGTCACCAGGAATGTACTCAGAGCGGGTTGTAGACTTTTCAATACGGATCTCAGAATCCGTGGCAGAGAGAATTTTTTCGGCGCTCAACGCCCCGGTTAACTGGCTATCAGCGATAAGCGCTTTATCAGAATTAAGCACTCTGGCATTAGCGCCATGAAGCTCACCAATGGTCACAGGTGATAACGTCGCAACTATCTGGTAGTCAATACGCTCATTAGGATAAATCGTAACCTGATCGTCCAGTGGAACATCAGTGCCGTCGCCTAATGCGCTTAAGCTCGAGGAACTGTGCTCACCAAGAGGATTGACTTGGATATGCCACGTTGAAAATGGCTGACCACTACCATCACTGTGGTCGTGATCACTGGCTAAATTATTTGCAAGACCAAGCTGAGTCACCAGGTCTGCGATATTGTGCTGAACGTGGTATTGGTGAGCGATGCCCTGTCCGTCGTTAACCACGGATACGTCAAATACCACCTGATCATTCACCAAATAAGGTTGGGTTTGATTGATGGTATGCGTTAAAGAAATAGCCGGTAATGCAGAGGGCGTAACTAAAGTTTCACTTTGTTGCGCCCCCTCTCGAGTCACCGAGTACGCTTGGGTCACAATCTCACCGATGATGTTGTCACTAACTTGCGCGGCAATATGATAGGTGAGCGTCCCCCCGACAGCTAACGCTGCATCTGTAACAGCAAGATCAGATGAAGCGTCGAAGATTCCAACATCACTGCCGCTACCGCTTTGGTTTGCGCTGATATTCACCGAGTGAAAAGCAGGTTGCTCGCCGCTCTCAGTCCCTTGCGTATTCACGCTCACCACAGGAAAATCAATATCAAGATGTTGGACTTTATAGCTCCCAGTATTTTCAAGCGTTAAGGTGTAATTCAAAGCCTGACCCACTTGATACTGGGTTTTATCCGCGCGAAGCGTCAACGTATATTGATAAGGCGCCGGCTGAAGGGCGACGTGGGAGCTCGATTCAAATTGCTGCTCACTGCCATCAATCTCAGCCCAAACTGTTGCTTCAGCCAAGTTAATCTGCTCAATCACATCGTCGCTGGCCTGCGCTTCAACATGATAAGTAACGCTACCTAAAGGTGAGAGGCTCACCGAGTCTGCAACCAAGTCGCTATTTGATGCTTCCAATACACCCGCATTGGAAAGCCAGCCACTGCTTGCTGAAATCTCAGTGGTTTTGAATGCCGAAGTTAACCCATCCTTTGAATAAGACTGGAGACTAAAAACATCACTTTGCACTCGTACGTTGGTTAGGCGTTGCAGCGTGGTGTTACGAACCGTAATTTGATAATGGACCGAGTCGTTATTCTCATAGTGGGTCTGATTGGAAGTAACAGACACCGTGATTTCGCCAGCGGAATAAGCGAATGCTGAAAACACGAAAAAGAAAAACGAAAAAAACCAGACAACAAGCGTTTTTTTTAAGAGCACGTGACATACCTAGATTAACTTACAACGGCAAGAAGTCAGCTCTTAAGAGTATTCAGTTTTTACAGATGGGGACTATCGCCCCGAACGCCCTGTCACTCTGTTATAAACTGCTTTAAAAAGCATGAAGACAACGTTTTAGCGCTATCTCACTCTTTTTAGCCGAACAATGAAACGCGGCTAAAATAGAGCAAAATGACAGCAGTGTAATGACAGTAACACCTTATTTATCAGTGCGTTATTTCCTACACCAAAGGCATTAAATCGGAGTATTAAAATTTCAATCGGTAGGCTGAGTGCTGAGCCCTGCCATTTGTTCGTCTAAGTTGAGAACGGTTAACGCGTTACTGACGCTTGTGGCGATAACATCGATGGCTTGAGTTCTTAAAGCGCCTAGCAAGGCCAGTGGCTTACTGTTTTCCGCCGCGATAGCTATCACTTCATTTATCGGGCGAAACTCATCGATTCCAAGCCCTATAATGCGATCACTCATCACGGTCTTCGCCGCTTGACCATGAATATCAAAGAAATCATAACCAGCAAAATCACCGACGACCCCTTGATGAAGACGAGATTGCACCACTTCTTCAGCGGTAAACCAGCCTAAATCAACCATGTAACTGTTTTCACTCATATCACCAATCCCCACCAAAGCAACATCAGCTTTACGCGCTAAATCAAGGGTTTGCTTGACTGTTGCATTTTGCATAAAGGCTAACTTTTGCTCTCGGTTTTCGGCATAGGCTGGCGCATAGAGCGTTTCTGAGGTGCCCCCATATTTTTTGGCTAGCTGACGGCAAATATGATCAGCATTGAACATACCGCCGCGCGGGTGAATTCCGCCGATACCACAAACGAACTTGCAGTCTCGAGACGTAATCACCCCCACATGATGTGCCACGGCAGACACGTTGCGCCCTTGTCCCACACTAACCACCATACCATTTCTCAATGTTGAGTTAAGGTAGTTAGAAACTAACCCCGCCACTTGCAGACGTTGCTGCTCTTCGTTAGGTTGGTCGAGAGCAATTAATGCACGCTTTACACCAAAACGTTCAATAAGGCGCTGTTCAATTTTGGCACTAAAGACGGGGTGATATTTGACAGTAATTTCAACAATGCCTTCATCGCGCGCTTGTTTGAGCATTCGCCCGACTTTCGCTCGAGAAATGGCGTATTTTTTTGAGATCTCTTCTTGAGTCGCACCATCCTGATAATAGGACACCGCTACCTCAGTGAGCAGATCAGTGCTCTCAACTGAAATCTCTTTACTCGAACTCGACATGCATTTACCTCATTAACTGTGAACATTTGTATCAACAAGTTACAAATGTAATAGTTACTTTAACATGTAACTTTTGCTCAGCCAAATAACATTTTCTCAGTGGGTTTGTTGCGTCGTTACGGCTTCTGTGGATGCTTATTGGACATAAGCAAACGTTTTTCTTTTAGCACCTAAATAAATGCCCAAAAAAAGCTTGATGGAGTTCACCTAAAACTCCCAATTTCAATTGACATTTTCATCCATTCAGATAAATATGGGTACATCATTTACTCAACATTAGAACAAATGCTCAACGCAAATTGTTTTCGTGTTGAAAAATTAGAGTTAGCTGGTCGCAACTCACGCAAAACAAGCTATGTTCGATTAGTTAACCTGCTAGCATCTGCCTGACTGTAATGCAGTCCAAAGCCAAATATAGGATGATCGATATGAGCAACAAGCTAGAGCAACTTCGTAAAATGACTACTGTTGTCGCGGATACCGGTGAAATCGACGCGATTAAAAAGTACCAACCAGAAGATGCCACCACTAACCCTTCTTTGATTCTTAAAGCCGCTCAAATCGCCGAGTACGCGCCCTTTATCGACCAAGCGATCGAATACGCTAAATCACAAAGCAATGATAAAGAGCAACAAATCCAAGACACTTGTGACATGCTTGCGGTCAACATTGGTAAAGAAATCCTTAAGTCTATCCCTGGCCGTATCTCAACTGAAGTTAACGCTCGTCTTTCATACGACACGGAAGGCAGCGTTGAGAAAGCCCGCCAACTGATCAAAATGTATAACGACGCTGGCATCAGCAATGATCGTATCCTGATCAAATTGGCTTCGACTTGGGAAGGTATTCGTGCCGCTGAAATTCTAGAGAAAGAAGGGATTAACTGTAACCTAACGCTTCTATTCTCGTTCGCACAAGCACGTGCGTGTGCCGAAGCTGGTGTTTTCCTGATCTCTCCTTTCGTCGGTCGCATTATGGACTGGTACAAAGCGAAAGAAGGCCGTGAATTTGAAGCGCAAGAAGATCCAGGCGTACTGTCTGTCACTAAGATTTACAACTACTACAAAGAGCACGGCTACGATACTGTCGTTATGGGTGCAAGCTTCCGTAACGTTGGTGAAATTCTTGAACTTGCAGGTTGTGACCGTCTCACTATCAGCCCACAACTTCTTCAAGATCTTGCCGATGCAGACGGTGATGTTGTTGAGAAACTAAAAGTCACTGAAGCGTCTAAAGAGCGCCCTGTTGCTATGACTCACTCAGAGTTCCTATGGGAACATAACCAAGATCCGATGGCTGTTGAAAAACTGGCTGAAGGTATCCGTAACTTTGCGGTTGACCAAGGTAAACTTGAGTCAATGATCGAAGCGAAGTTATAAGCTGAGTAGACAAAGGCGAGCAATAGGCTCGCCTTATTTACAAATTCCTTTTGAGCCGAACCATCGGCTCTGACTTATTTAACGTATCGAGTAATGACTATTATGGATCGTAAAATTTTATCTAACGCTATTCGCGCCCTTGCAATGGATGGCGTTCAAAAAGCAAATTCAGGTCACCCAGGTGCACCGATGGGCATGGCGGATATCGCCGAAGTACTTTGGCGTTCACACCTAAACCACAACCCTGCGAACCCAAACTGGGCAGACCGTGACCGCTTCGTGCTGTCTAACGGTCACGGTTCAATGCTGATCTACTCTCTGCTTCACCTTTCTGGCTACGACTTGCCAATCGAAGAGCTAAAAAACTTCCGTCAGTTGCATTCAAAAACACCGGGTCACCCTGAATATGGTTATGCGCCGGGTATTGAAACGACTACCGGTCCACTTGGCCAAGGTATTAGCAATGCGGTTGGTATGGCACTGGCTGAAAAAGCATTAGCCGCGCAGTTTAACAAAGAAGGTCACGATATCGTTGACCACTATACTTACGCGTTCCTTGGCGATGGCTGTTTGATGGAAGGCATCTCTCATGAAGCAAGCTCACTAGCGGGCACGCTTGGCCTTGGCAAATTAATTGCGTTCTGGGATGACAACGGCATTTCTATCGATGGTCACGTTGAAGGCTGGTTCTCTGACGATACAGCAAAACGTTTTGAATCGTACGGCTGGCATGTGATCCCTGCGGTTGATGGTCACGATCCTGAAACGATTAATGCAGCCATTGAAGCCGCGAAAGCGGAAACGGCTCGCCCAACGCTGATTTGTACTAAAACCATTATCGGTTTTGGCTCACCAAACAAATCGGGCTCACATGACTGTCACGGC
>NZ_JBHMEP010000088.1:0-598 GCF_042428525.1 Vibrio olivae | reverse complement strand
GCCAAGTTTGCCCGGTGCATTGTCGGTAAATTGGTACGACTAAAAGAAAAAGCGAACGTTGGCGGCAATTCGTGGTATTGCGAGTTTGTGCATGACGACGACCGGAAAGCCTTAAACATGGCGGCGGGTTGGTCTGATAATAAGAAATTGTATTTGTTGGATGGTGTTAAATTCAAATAGTTATGAGTGTAAACAAAGTTACTTTATTAGGGCATACCGGAAAAGCCCCGGATTTTAAGGAGTTCGACAACGGCGGTTGTGTTGCGACCTTTTCGTTGGCAACCACTAAACGGGGGTTTACGACAAAGGACGGGCGGCAAATCCCGGAGCGTACCGAGTGGCACAACATTGTGTTGCAAAATGGGTTGGCAAAGGTCGCCAATCAGTACGTCAAAAAGGGCGACAAACTGTATATTGAGGGCGAATTGAGAACCCGGAGTTATGACGATGCGCAAGGCGTCAAACGGTATGTTACCGAGATAGTCGCAACCGATATGGAAATGTTGACCCCGAAAGCAACCGGAGCCGGGGCGCAAGTCCCGCCGCCCGTGTCGGATGCACCCGCCCCCGACGGAAACGACGATTTACCATTTTAAGC
>NZ_JBHMEP010000031.1:0-3527 GCF_042428525.1 Vibrio olivae | reverse complement strand
GCCGACATCGAGGTGCCAAACACCGCCGTCGATATGAACTCTTGGGCGGTATCAGCCTGTTATCCCCGGAGTACCTTTTATCCGTTGAGCGATGGCCCTTCCATTCAGAACCACCGGATCACTATGACCTGCTTTCGCACCTGCTCGAATTGTCATTCTCGCAGTCAAGCGGGCTTATGCCATTGCACTAACCTCACGATGTCCAACCGTGATTAGCCCACCTTCGTGCTCCTCCGTTACTCTTTGGGAGGAGACCGCCCCAGTCAAACTACCCACCAGGCACTGTCCTCATCCCCGATTAGGGGACCAAGTTAGAACATCAAACATACAAGGGTGGTATTTCAAGGATGGCTCCATAACCACTGGCGTGATTACTTCAAAGCCTCCCACCTATCCTACACATGTAGGCTCAATGTTCAGTGCCAAGCTGTAGTAAAGGTTCACGGGGTCTTTCCGTCTAGCCGCGGGTACACTGCATCTTCACAGCGATTTCAATTTCACTGAGTCTCGGGTGGAGACAGCGTGGCCATCATTACGCCATTCGTGCAGGTCGGAACTTACCCGACAAGGAATTTCGCTACCTTAGGACCGTTATAGTTACGGCCGCCGTTTACCGGGGCTTCGATCAAGAGCGTCGACCGAAGTCTAACCCCATCAATTAACCTTCCGGCACCGGGCAGGCGTCACACCGTATACGTCATCTTACGATTTTGCACAGTGCTGTGTTTTTAATAAACAGTTGCAGCCACCTGGTATCTGCGACTTCCGATAGCTCCATCCGCAAGGGACTTCACCGTCAGAAGCGTACCTTCTCCCGAAGTTACGGTACCATTTTGCCTAGTTCCTTCACCCGAGTTCTCTCAAGCGCCTTGGTATTCTCTACCCGACCACCTGTGTCGGTTTGGGGTACGATTCCTTACAATCTGAAGCTTAGAGGCTTTTCCTGGAAGCATGGCATCAATGACTTCACCACCGTAGTGGCTCGACATCGTGTCTCGACCTTAAAAAGAGCCGGATTTACCTAACTCTTAAGCCTACGCACTTGAACCTGGACAACCGTCGCCAGGCCCACCTAGCCTTCTCCGTCCCCCCATCGCAATTGTAAGAAGTACGGGAATATTAACCCGTTTCCCATCGACTACGCCTTTCGGCCTCGCCTTAGGGGTCGACTTACCCTGCCCCGATTAACGTTGGACAGGAACCCTTGGTCTTCCGGCGAGGAGGTTTTTCACCCCCTTTATCGTTACTCATGTCAGCATTCGCACTTCTGATACGTCCAGCATGCGTTACCACACACCTTCAACCGCTTACAGAACGCTCCCCTACCCAATACAATAAATTGCATTGCCGCAGCTTCGGTTTATTGCTTAGCCCCGTTACATCTTCCGCGCAGGCCGACTCGACTAGTGAGCTATTACGCTTTCTTTAAATGATGGCTGCTTCTAAGCCAACATCCTAGCTGTCTAAGCCTTCCCACATCGTTTCCCACTTAGCAATAATTTGGGACCTTAGCTGGCGGTCTGGGTTGTTTCCCTCTCCACGACGGACGTTAGCACCCGCCGTGTGTCTCCCGGATAGTACTTACTGGTATTCGGAGTTTGCAAAGGGTTGGTAAGTCGGGATGACCCCCTAGCCTTAACAGTGCTCTACCCCCAGTAGTATTCGTCCGAGGCGCTACCTAAATAGCTTTCGGGGAGAACCAGCTATCTCCGAGTTTGATTGGCCTTTCACCCCTAGCCACAAGTCATCCGCTAATTTTTCAACATTAGTCGGTTCGGTCCTCCAATTGATGTTACTCAATCTTCAACCTGCCCATGGCTAGATCACTCGGTTTCGGGTCTATATCCAGAGACTAAATCGCCCAGTTAAGACTCGGTTTCCCTACGGCTCCCCTATACGGTTAACCTTGCCACTGAATATAAGTCGCTGACCCATTATACAAAAGGTACGCAGTCACACCACGAAGGTGCTCCTACTGCTTGTACGTACACGGTTTCAGGTTCTATTTCACTCCCCTCACAGGGGTTCTTTTCGCCTTTCCCTCACGGTACTGGTTCACTATCGGTCAGTCAGGAGTATTTAGCCTTGGAGGATGGTCCCCCCATCTTCAAACAGGATATCACGTGTCCCGCCTTACTCGTTTTCACTCAAAATGATGGAGCGGCTACGGGGCTATCACCCTTTATTGCCAAGCTTTCCAGCTTGTTCACCTGCATCATTAAAAGCTTAAGGGCTAATCCGATTTCGCTCGCCGCTACTGTCGGAATCTCGGTTGATTTCTTTTCCTTCGGGTACTTAGATGTTTCAGTTCCCCGAGTTCGCCTCTTACAGCTATGTATTCACTGCAAGATAAGTGCTTATGCACTTGGGTTTCCCCATTCGGAAATCGTAGACTCAAGTGGCTCTTACTGCCTCATCTACGCTTATCGCAAGTTAGTACGTCCTTCATCGCCTCTGACTGCCAAGGCATCCACCGTGTACGCTTAGTCACTTAACCATACAACCCCAAGAGGTCTTGCTCGGTCTTTGTTGTTTATGCTGTGTTGCTTGCTCAATCTGCTTGGTCGTTATCAGACGATAACTCCCGTCGACAGATTGTTTAGCGCCTGGCCTAAACATCAAATCCACATCGCAATACTTGGCGTTGCAGTTAGCAACCAAGGTTTTGTCTCTCATTATTTGAATGAGCGAGAGACATTTCGATTTTGCCGGACTCAAATAACTCTTTATTTCCACTTTTTAGAAAAAAGCAGAGCCAAAAAGTTGAATAACATCCTAAGACGTTATTCCCAAGAACACTTGAATGTGTATTTTGGTACCTACTCTCATAGAGAATAGGATTTGAGAACTTTTATTTGAATAACAACGCTTATCAAAAGATAAGGGGATTGTTGTTATTCGTCAGCTTTCCAAATTGTTAAAGAGCAAAGTTTACTTTCTATTGAAAGAAACCATGTTTAAAAACACTACTTCTAGTGCGTTTAAAGATGGTGGAGCTAAGCGGGATCGAACCGCTGACCTCCTGCATGCCATGCAGGCGCTCTCCCAGCTGAGCTATAGCCCCATTTGTATGGCTAAACCATAAAATAGTCATTTTTCTTATGCGCGCAGTGAAATGAGCAAGTTTACATAGGGTAAACGACGATTTTCACAACAAAACAGAAGGAAAAATTGGTGGGTCTGAGTGGACTTGAACCACCGACCTCTCGCTTATCAGGCGAACGCTCTAACCACCTGAGCTACAGACCCAATTTTCTAACTCGATATTCTTGCTTAATACCTCGTTGTACTGCCTATCCTCGCTCAGTTACATACTGATGTATGCCCCTTCACTCCTCAGTTGTACGACTCGATTTAAACAAAAATCTCTTCGTTATCATCTCTTTTACATAAACCGTATCAATCTGTGTGAACACTCATCGCAATAATCTTCGTATTAAGGAGGTGATCCAGCGCCAGGTTCCCCTAGCGCTACCTTGTTACGACTTCACCCCAGTCATGAACCACAAAGTGGTAAGCGTTCCCCC
>NZ_JBHMEP010000149.1:0-556 GCF_042428525.1 Vibrio olivae | reverse complement strand
CCCAGTCACCAGTTTTACCCTAGGCCGATCCTTTCGGTTACGGACTTCAGGTACCCCCGGCTCCCATGGCTTGACGGGCGGTGTGTACAAGGCCCGGGAACGTATTCACCGCGCCATGGCTGATGCGCGATTACTAGCGAATCCAGCTTCATGGAGTCGGGTTGCAGACTCCAATCCGAACTGAGACGTGGTTTGGGGATTCGCTCCCTGTCGCCAGGTGGCTTCCCTTTGTCCACGCCATTGTAACACGTGTGTCGCCCCGGATGTAAGGGCCGTGCTGATTTGACGTCATCCCCGCCTTCCTCGCAGCTTACGCTGGCAGTCCCACCAGAGTCCTCAGCTTTACCTGTTAGTAACTAGTGGCAAGGGTTGCGCTCGTTATGGCACTTAAGCCGACACCTCACGGCACGAGCTGACGACAACCATGCAGCACCTCGCAAACGGCTATTGCTAGAAAAGGTGTTTCCACCTCGGTCCGAATGCGTTCAAACCCGGGTAAGGTTCCTCGCGTATCATCGAATTAAACCACATGTTCCTCCGCTTGTGCGGGCCCCCG
>NZ_JBHMEP010000048.1:0-1158 GCF_042428525.1 Vibrio olivae | reverse complement strand
TTTCAAAGCAAGTAAGAGGGAAAATTGATAACGTAAACGGATATAAATTTGAAAGATTATGAAAGAATTAAAAGACATGACAATTTCGGACGTTTTGAAAATGCCGTTGTTTTTTGAGAACGTGAAACGCCAATTAACGAGCCTTTGGAACGACCGGGAGAAAGCCCGTAAGGATGCGACCCGGAATAATACGAGGTTGCGGGCGCACGTTATCGACCGTATGCACAATACCGGGCATTGGGAACCGGGAAATTTCGTTATTCTTTTCGCAAAAGTTTTGAATAATGTCGCAACCGGGTATTCGTCGAGCGAACGGGCGTTTATCCGTGCGGTTGGAATGATAGCGTTTAATATCACAATGCAAAAGTTAATCGACGATGAGAAAGCGAGAAATAACGGCAACGGGGACGATAAATAATAACGGCGGGTTGGCAATGTACATGGGCGAATTAAACGAATTTTTCAAGGGTTGGAAAGGTTCCCGGATAATTGCCCGGTTTATTGTTGCGTCGCCCGGTTCGTCCGAGGCTTTGAAAGGCTATTATTTCAACTATGTTGTACCCACGTTCCGACACGCCATTTGGGAGGCGGGCGAACGTCTTACAGAGGAACAAACCGAACGACGATTACGTGAGTTGTCCCCGGTTATGTATGAGCAGACCCCGGATATTAACACCGGGAAATATGAAACCCGGTTGCGGACAATTGCAGAGTTAAGCAATGCTGAATTAATAGAACATATCGAATTTTTAAAACAACTTGCAAGTGAAGAATATTGTTTGTATATTGCAGACCCAAATGAAATTTGATTATGGAAAATGAAATATGGAAAGAAATACCCGGATATGAAGGGTTGTATGAGGTTAGTAATTACGGGCAAATTAGGTCTATTGAAAGATTGGAAAAATGCGGTAATAAAACAAGAATACGAAAAGAACGTATTTTGAAACAATCATTAAGGCGTGGTTATTTGTTTGTATCACTATGTAAAAATGGAGAAAAAGAAAATGTTGTAATACATAGAATTGTAGCATTATTATTTATTCCGAACCCAAATAATATGCCGGAAGTAGACCATATTGATGGTAATAAAATTAATAATAAAGTCAGTAATTTACGATGGGTAACAGCAAAACAAAATAGCAATAATTTAAAAGC
>NZ_JBHMEP010000093.1:0-587 GCF_042428525.1 Vibrio olivae | reverse complement strand
GAGGCCCCTGTTTTCCGCTATTGCCCGCAAGCAGGACCAGGGTGTTCTGGGGTTGTGGGTGGTAGGTGTCAACGCGGCCAACCGGGACATGGTGAAGAGTTATCTGAAACGGATGACCCAGTCCGGAGACGAGCCGATGTTTTACGACCGGAAGGGTACCGGAGGCGGTTTGTTCGTCATCACACCCACGCCGATTACCTTCAAGGAGTTTGTAGATGTCGTCTCCAGGCTGGGGGAAGTAACGCTGGAGGATAAGGAACGGTCTTTTGTGGAAGTGATCCTGAACCGGGACAAGTTTGAGGCCCGTCCGGCTTCCGCCGCTCTTCAGGATGAACGGCACCAGTATTTCGTACTGGCGAATTTAAAGGAGTTGTCATCCCTGGATATTCGGCGACCAAAGCGAACACGTTATCGTCGGAATGGAACTGGATTTCATCCGTCAAATCCGTTCCGTTCGCGTTCAGGTACACGCCGTAGGAATGGTACAGGCTTTTAGGATTTCTCTGGAAATTGGCTTCAAATCCCCAATTGGAAATGGGAATCAGTTCATTGCAGATGGCGGACCTCTCCACCGTCTTGATCCGGGA
>NZ_JBHMEP010000025.1:0-6329 GCF_042428525.1 Vibrio olivae | reverse complement strand
TAATCTTCCGTGGTCCGTATCGATCTACTTACCTTATCCGATTCTATTAAAATATCAACGCTTTGAGCGAATACCTCTAACGCCAATATCATGGCCTCTCTTTTTGTCATATTTAAAATTTTACATTTTTTATATCAAAATAATCTATGAATCTATCCCATAGCTCTCTATTCTTTTTATTAGGCTTGAATTTTCCGGATTGTACTCTTCTCACCAGTCCCTTAAAATCATCCACTGTTCTCTTTGATAAACACCATGCTAATACCATATTTGGATTTTCTCCTAGCTCTTGATAGTGACCATTTTTTACAAGTATTTCTATCTCATTCAAGAACTTCTTTGTCTGATGAGGATAATCAAACGGATATTTCATCATCTCTCCGATATTTGACATCGGGCATAATATACATCCTATTCTTTTCGCCCCTTTGTCGTATAAGTCGCAATACTTGATATTCATCTTGTTCAAGAACTCCCATACATCTTTGTCCGTCCATGCTAATATTGGTGATATTATCACTTTATCCTTTCCGCCAACACAAGAGACCATCTTTTCCTTATGCTCATCAAACTGATCAAATGATATATCATACTTTCTTTTACTGGTTCCGATCTCATTCCTTTTAGATCTTGTCTTGGATTCCTCCGCTCTTATCCCTACTAAAGTCACCGTGCCTCCACCTCCTCTCTCCTTGAGGACTTCACAGCAATATCTTTGCGTTTTTGATGGAAGACATTTCTTTTTTTCTTATAAGTTGGTAAAAATTGATATCCGGAACATGTCTTATCACGTCTGGATAATTGTTCTTCACGAAAGATACTATGTTCGCCGGATCCACTGTAGTCATATTCATATGAGCCTCGAATTTAACGCCGGCTAATTTAGCTATATGGTAAAGAGCCTGACTATCCTTACCTCCGCTGAAAGCTAGATAATATCCCTTATCGTAAAATCTTAGGGCAATTCTTCCCCTTTTCTTAGTACCTCAATGGAGTGTTTTATTTTCTCCATCAACCCATCGGAAAAACTATATTTATTTTTAAGCTCCTCCATCTCCATATTATTATCCTCCATATATCTTAAGTCCTTTTATGTTGTATTTGCTTATATCCGCGCACAAATTACACCCTCCATAACAACAACACCACGAGCAAAAGGCTAGTCGCTCCTGCTCCGGCCTGCCTTGAAACTCCACCGCCGCCCTATACCATGCCGGGGACAATACCCTGACCTTCTCCGGCGCGGGCGGCGTTATGAGCACCGATCGCCTCCTTTCTTTGGCATCTTCCCTACTTCTCATTTGGATTATCCTTTAACAGCTCAGCTATCTTATCTTCCTTCAACATATTTTGCTTTCTCATATTATCCACGATGAAGGTAGCGAACGCCATATCATACCTCTTCCTTAACTCATCGACAAAAGATTTTGCTCTTGAGCTTATCATCGTCTCAATGTTGTCGTCTACGATCTTCTTGATCCTACCTCTTATAAGCTCATCTACTGTCAGTTCCTCTCCCATATAATCTATCCTGAATTTATATTTCTTCTCGCTGGCGTTCTTGATGAGATCGATTATTGATTCTCTCGCTATATCCTCAAGCTTTCCTGATATCGGATTGGATATTTTCCCCATCAACTCATTCTTGAACTTTTCTTTAAGTTCACGTATTACATCTAACCTGACTGATCTAGTAAACTCCTCCTTCAATGTCACTTCGTTGTATATAGCTTCATCGAATACATCTTCCAAATTTAACTCTACTTGAATTTTCATATCATTATATTTTAATAAATTATAAATTTTTTAGGTATATAATTATCATGTATTATTTCCCTTCATCTTTTAATATTAATTTCTTCCCAATCTTTTTAATTTTTGTCGGTCTTGATAATCGATAGTCTCTTTCTATCGGTCTATTAAGTACATCATCTTTGTGCCCCTTGTATCCTTTCTCGTAAGCACTGACCCTTGCGCAAAACTCAACCACATCGCCTGGCGATAAATCAGCGCCACTGAATCCTTTTGTTAAATCGAACCACAAATGATCTGATACTATTTTGCTATCAAGTGTCACATCTTGTAAAAGTATCGTTTTTACAGACCCAATGTATCCATTCCTAAATCCAAATCTAACAAAGGTTGCTGTAAACACATGGCGTCCTTTTGAACCTATTGTTCTCAATTCTTCTCTCATTTCCTTTCTTATTTTTTATTCATAAAACCAGTAATTTTCTTCAAATACCCTTTTGTCATCTCAATAAAGTTCACGCAATCCAGCCTGCTCAACTTGTAAATCAAAGCCGGGTTATGAATTACGGCTATAATTTGTGTTTGTGGTTTATGAAATGACAATACATTGTATAGATCCATGATATTGTCAATATCCAGATTCCTGTCTGGCTCATCCATAAGGATCGTATACTCAAAATCCTTTTCCATTAATACCACATGATTGTCTTTGTAGTATTTTAAAAGATTGTCGATCCTTTTTGCCCAGAACTCATTTGACTTTTTCTTAAATTCCGCAAGCTCCTGTATCGGAAACGCATACCCATCTTGGTTAAACACAAAATCAAAAAGCGAGTTCATGGCATGAAGGTTCTTCTCCCCAGAGGACCTAGATGCCCCATTCATATACAAATTTAAATTATTGATATTATCCAATATATCATCCTTTCCCATTTCAGTTTGCTGTAGGAGATGGAAGACTTTCCCAATATAATCCGACTTGATACTGATCCCGTCAAGCACCTTGTCATCATCAAATATATCCGGGAAATACAATGCTTCTGACGGTAATTCAGAACACATCTTTTTCTCGCACAACATGTACTTCGATATCATATTCAGGAGGGTTGATTTCCCGCTTCCGTTCTTGCCTACAATCACATTCACACCAGGCTTGAATATAAACTCAGAGTCATTTTTGAACGCTTTTATCTTTGGGGTATATTTAAATGGAGTCTTCTTGTTGTCGTCTATCCTTATAGAAGTTATCATCTTATATGATTTTGTGTTGAATTATTTAAGCCTTTCATCAATTGCCAAATCAAATATCTTATCAAGACATTTCCTCATCTCCTCCGCATACTCAAACAGATCTTCTTTTGAAAGATCCCTGCGCTGCCAATCATACATATTTGTATATGAAGATTCAATAGCCTTATTCTCTATCTCCTCAAGCACTTTTTTTAATAGACTTGTCTTTCCCTTGATTCACTTTTATCTTCTCTAGTAATTTAATAAAAGACTTCATATACTCGCAATTCTGATCACAGTCAAATGAATGATTGCACATCTGATCATTATCCCTAGAGAGGTTTGGGCAACTTTTCCAGTGAGCGTTAATAACTTTTGCTATTTCCGCGACAATCTGTTTCCCCGCTGTCTCTTCTACGATCTTCCTTGTATTAATATCTATTCTCATGTTTGTTTCTCCTTATTATATAACTGGGTGATTATATTCCAACATCTGCTCCATATTCTTTAATCCAATTGTCCGTATCGCAATGCCAACAATATCCTGTTTTGGAATCCTCTTTATAAGAATGAGACCCGCAAGTAGCGCACCAATAATTATCATCCGTATCGTATGCATAGCTTTTATTCTCATGCATCTTAGTCACTCTGGCTATTCTATCTTCTAGCAGTTCTTTTAGATAAGGGCATTTATAAGGTCTATTCTCTTCATGTAGTATGTAAAGATCTATGTCCATCATATTCCCCATCCTGTCCGTGCACATCAGCTCGGCGGCATGACGTACATTCCCTTCCGGCATCCCCGGGACTATCTCCCGGATCACCGCCTCCATCTTCTCTTGGTATTCGGTGTCTACCTTAACCACCAAATCCTCTAATTTATCTATTAAACTCATGATCTTTTTACCTTTTTATATATAACGTCTATATCATCTTTCCTATCTACATCAATACAATGGGTATCCTTACAGTAATAATTCTTACTATTATTAAATGCGCATCCTTCACAACTAGCGTCACTGGATTCAACCACCTCCAGTTCTACTTCTTTCGAATCGATATTGTATTTAAATATAGATCCTATCTTATGATATCCTATATCATCCAAGATTATCTTATCGTCTTTATTAAATACCATCTGAATAATAAATGATTCCATTTTATCATCCGAACCATTCTTGTCCAATAGCATCTCACACTCATTTCTATCAAATCCTAATAACTTTATAAAATATTTTGCCATATCGTATTGCTCCATATGTACCAATCTTTGTATGCATAACCATATTCCTTGTCTTATGCCTTCTTCCTTAGCCTCTTGCACTCTATCTTCCATATTATTTTGTATTAATTAAGTAACAATATTTCTCTTCGTTCTATTTTGATCATCTCCGGATTATCGTCATGATCATACCAATATAGATACCATGTACCTCCTCTATTAGCCTTCCACATCTTCCCTTCATATTTCCCTGATGGGATTGTCAATGAATATTCCCTAAGACCCTCAAAGGTTTGTTTGGTCATTAAGGCATACTCTTCATCGATTTCTATGTACCTCCTATGAGGTTGATTCCATGACATCCCACGCTTATCCGTTATCTTGGGTATTATATTTTCTCCATTCATGATGCTTTGTAAATTATGTATTAACTATTGTATATCTAACACTCTCCCCATCTTCCCTTTCGCATCCCAAGCAACCTGATTTTACGCAATCATATATATTGCAGCTTCCTACATTCATCCTCGGTCAATCCACAAGAAGACACCAGTTCCTCTGCGGCCTGCGTCCATCGCCCGGCGTGGGCTAGCTCCTGAACCGCCAGCCATATCCCTTGGTTCATGCCCTTCTTTCTTTCGTTCTCATCCATATTTATCCCTCCTATTCACTCATTTTTTTAACAAAATCTTCCCATGACATGTCAACGTCATTGTGATGTTTACAACAAGCATTCTGTATTCTCTCTATCAACGGAATGAACCATAACTGAGTTAATCCGTAACGAGTCTGAATTATTCTACATAGATTTATTTTTATTATCTCCATGTCATGGATATCAGGAGATGTATTGTCGTTCTCACATCTATCCAATATCGTTTGAATTATAGCCAAATAATGATCCATATCTTAAATTATTAATCATATTACCATTTCCCATTCCCTGGCGTAAACAGTATCTCCCCTGTCCTCACCCAATGATTCCAGTTATTTTTAAGTTCATCAATATCATACACCTCAGCCGACTTACCGTTATCAGATCTTTTTATGACCGACATAATACTTTCCGCTCGCACGCTCCAATGACTATAACAGTCTGTTCCGCACCCGCACGCCGTGAATCTCCCGTTATCGAACTCCCAGACCAGAGGCCGGAGGCCGCATCGTGGACACGGCAACCATTCCATTGGATTCTCCGGCTTCTTGTAAACATCAATACACTTATACTCTACTGTCATAATTAGTTCTATTAAATTGATCTGATCTTTTGATCTCTCATCTCATTCTTATCCTTGAACATCATTATCCTATTTACAATCCCCTCCGATTCCATGTATGTCGAGAATCCATGTATCCTTAGATATTGAATAGCTGATAATGATTTCTCCAATATCTCCCTATACTCCATATCTGTTTTAACTGCTTTCTCCATGATCTTTTCCCTCCATTTCTTCTAATATAATTACCTATTTAATTTAGGTAATGTAATTATATATCTATTTAATTTCAGTGATTTCCCATCTAATCTAATTTAAGTTTAAATCACTTAATGTTAATACCTTTTTATCCAATAGATCAATAAGTAGCATCGCTCTCGACTCTACCTCTGTATCTCCAAATCCACTATACACTTCTGTTTGTGAATCGTAAGCATTGTATCGAACATAGGCAGTTTCGTAATATTCGCTATCCTTATTCGGGAAATATTGTGTCAACTGCAACCAGTCATCCCATATTTTTGATTTACTGACATTTATCATACTTGGTAGTATCTCTCCAAGTTCATGACTCATATAAGCCGGTATGAGGTCGCCTTCTTTTCTATATGAATACCTCATTGTATTTTGCACAACTGAATCTATCTGGGTTTCCCCTCCTTTCATCTCTTTCACAAAATAAAATTCCGACTCCGAATTTACGCCCAACTCATGCAACTTTAGCGCAAGCTCATAAGGACATATAAAATTTTGATATTTCATGTTATTCTATATTTTCGTTTCTGTAATCCCCGGCATAGTCTAACCATACCCTGTAATCATTTCTGTACTTGGTCGCCTTTATTTTCATATTCCGGTATATATCCTTATTCGCATTTTCGCCAAGTACTCTCCTTACCTCCTTCTGT
>NZ_JBHMEP010000060.1:0-730 GCF_042428525.1 Vibrio olivae | reverse complement strand
ACTCAAATTTTGTTCCTCCTCAAAGAAAAAGAGACTTCTGGAAAGAATTTTCAAAAGTTCACGTAACTCTTAAAAATTCATTACCAAAAAATCTCTAGTCTTGAAGAAATCTAAAAATATTCGTATAATGATTAAGAAGTTACGGAGCTAGTGCGATTAGTTTCCGTAAAGGTCGAGAACGTTGGTAGCGTTGCTCGACTATTTTTTTACTCTTTTTTCAGTTCATTTGTTTGCTAACTCAATAATAGCACTTCTCTTTAGCTATGCAAATATCCAAAAAATAAAACCGCACCCTTTGAAAAGGGCGCCCCCAAACTTCGCTAACGCTAAGTTGGCCAAAAAATGGACTTGCCATTTTTTAGCAAATGTCAGCTTCAGGGATTAGTGGTTTAGCCGTCAACTCCTTATCCTCGGCACAGACCGCCTCCGGTACCGTTGACTGCACCGTATAACTACCACTCCATCTCATTCTCAGAACGCCCTATATTACGTTCTGGGGCATTCTGCTGACTAGCCAACGTTTTCTCTTGATCTAATATTTTTAGCTCTTCAGATATTCCCATATCTTTTTCTACAAGCCCAAAACGAATTGATAAACGAGTGATTGATTTTTGAAATGCGTTTTTCAGTTGAGTTAACCGCCGACGCAAAGAACGATTTTCTTCCTTCAGCTTTTTGTTTTCAGCAACAACCGCTGACACATCAACCTTTTGTTGATTTTTCAAAAAAG
>NZ_JBHMEP010000024.1:0-7057 GCF_042428525.1 Vibrio olivae | reverse complement strand
AATTACTGTCTTCTCTTACATCGTCAATTACCTCTATATTATTAATGTAATTGAACTCATGCATTTTATCGAATATCTCTTCCCTCGCCATCTCCAATAACTCATCTCTTTCCATAATCCTTTAAATAATCGTACAACATATTTGTAAGCTCTCCTACCGTCAATTCGTGATAAGGCTCGACATCAAGTACTTCATCAGGTATACATCTACCAGTTCTCTTCTCCATTTCCATTACGACTTCCACGAAGTCAAGGGAATCCATGGCCATATCCGCGCCCAGCTCATCATTATTGGTTATCGATTCAGGACGATTAAGCCCATTAAATTCACCTACTTTTTTCGAATATCACCTCTTTTATCATTCTCAATAATTTATCCTTTTCCATAATCTAAATCGACATTTTTAATCTTCTACCTAATTTTTTTTTTATATCTGATATTCTTTCGATGTCCATCTTAACATCTCCAGTAATAGTATACTCCTTATCCATCTTCCTTGGAGGATCCGGGAGTCGGCTTACGGCGAACAACCATGCCAGTTCCTTGTTCTTGTTCTCCCTAAGATACAGATCGGATGTCATGCCATACATTTTTATGATCGTATCGAATAACGTTGATTCCGATAAGCTCATATGTACGCTATAGACGTTTGACGGCTTCCATATCAAGTTATCCAACCTCATCGTATATTCACGTTTAAGGTCTATATGGGATATTACGGCCCTTACTATAGGTTCTTCCTTGAAGTTGGTGTTAGCCACAAACCAGATAAGCCTTTTCTCCACCTCCTTGATAGCTCCTGTATCCTTACCCATATCGTTATATACCCCAACAATACGGTCCCGGATCCCCTCGACCTCCGGTGTCAGACCGGGTGTCTCTATCAGCATCAGCAGCGATCCTCCCCTTGGAGTTATCTTCCACTTCCCATTCTTCTGAAGCTCGATATAACCAGACGCTTTATAACTATCTATTTTCTCCTTTGGAATGATGTTAGCCATCTCTTCTTTCTGCCGGATCATCAAAAGATACCCGACATCAGACATCGTTAATCCTGATATCATCATCTGCTCGAAATTTATATACATATGCAAATAAGTTAAAATATTGACCTAATCTTTCTAGCTACCCTCTCGACTATATCGGGATGATCATTTCCGTTATATATATCTATTAGCGTATCTATTATATGTAACCTTATGTTTCTCTTTGATGGACGAAACCAAAAATCTCCATTTTTTTGTTTACAGGTTTGAACATCTTCAGTTCTGGTATAAGATAACACGCTACACATGATCTTTTGGCAAGTGATAATTCAACCGCTGCCCTTTCTATTGCTCTACATATAAGCGAATAATTACCATTCTTTATTAAATTGTAAGCCCTTGTCAACACCCTAAGGGCGTCTGCTTTCGATAATCTCTTTCCCTTTTTCATATTGTTTAACTGTATAAGATTCATTAGCCATACCAACCCTACCAACTGATATGGATTGATTTATTGATTGATTAAGATGCCCTATAACCGACATCTTGGCTCTAACCGTATTAGCGCATCTTAGAAGGATTCGATAGTCCTCTAAAGCCCGCTCGTACCTTACATCCACCCTGGCTCTTTTATCGGCGTCGGTCATACTCTTGCATGTCCCGTCTTCTCTCAGGCTTATAGCGATCTTATCCCGTATGATCCTGATATCATCCTCGGCTATCACCAGCTCAGCATCAAGAACACCTTTGTAGGAGCTAAGAAGATCCTCTACCGCTACAACCTCCCGCTTCAGATTCTCCAATTCCAATACCATAGAGTTGTCGTTCATCCTCTTATACTCCTGAACTTTTTTGGATACCTCCTCGCAGATGTTAATGATCTCCTTTTCCCGTTCCCGGTTGATGATATATCTAATGCTGTATTCAGACATCTCCTTTAAATAGGATATAATCTCCCGTATGCCCATCTTATTCTCGGTGGAGAAGTTGGCTTTTAACAACATCTCCATGCCTTTCATAATAACAAGCAAATAATTCTTTCTAAGTCTCATGATTAATATGGTGTTTCGTCATGTACTACATTAAAATCATCGCTAGGCGGTATGTATTGCTGCTCCAATGGAATACTGGGAGGCGGGGGCGGTAGTGTTACCACGGTCGTATCCGGCTTGCCGCTGCCTACGGGGGCGTCCGAGCCTCCCGGTCTTTCTTGGCGTACCACACCTCCATCAGGATAATATCGCTCATATCCTTTCATGATATCCACATGTATAGCCTCAATCTCTTCTAACGATCTCTGACGGACTTTTACTATATGATGGAATATAAGTCCATCTACACGGAAAGAGCGCCTTGATTCACTCTTAAAACGTTCCAGATTAGGATACCAGCCTTGCGGGAATTGCATGTATGATGAATAGCCGTATCTCTTTGGGATATTCAACGCTACCATAGCCGTACATAATTGCCCCAATGTATCTGATTGATAGAAATCAGATTGTTTTGGCATATGATCCTTAGGATCCCGTCTTCCCTCAATATCACGGTTAAGTTGTGATATTATAAGAAAGAATATATTGGGAAAAGTTCTTTTAGCTATATTACACATGGTTATCAGACTATCTATATTCCTCTTAGCGTCACCCGTGCCTTGTATAAGAGCTGTATGATCTATGGATACAAATACCATTTTCTTATCCTTGTTCGCTGGCATATAACTATTCCATAAGAAGTTCTGAAGCTCGTCTACTGTCGATGGTTTAGGGATGTATGTTATTCTGCTGGAGTTTTCCTCCTTAAGACATTTCTGCATTTCCTTTATCTCTTCATCAGACATCTCGTTAAGGAGAATATCTTGTATATCCTTTCCCATTTTTTTTGATAGTGAACGTAACATCAAATCCTCTGGATTCATTTCAAATTCACATCTGAGCCATACATAATCATCAGCTTGGGGATTGATATTAACATTCATTACATTGCTCATAATCTTCTGAGCCAAATAAGACTTGCCCACTCCGGGCCTAGCGCCGATAGCCACCGCATGTTGTGGGTAGAACCCGCCCAGCAACGCCTTGTCAAGATAAGCGTATCCAGTACGAGCCGGGAGAAGCTCTCCCGACTGATACTTTCTTATCCTCTCATAGGCATCCATGATAATCTCCTTGGATGACCTCCATATCCTATCCTCACTCATCCTCTTGCGTTTCTATCGCCAGCCGTATCGGATTTAGACCCTCTGTTAGCTGATCTTGATTTATATCTAAGTCCTTTAGCCGTATGGCATAAATCCTTTCCCTTCCGATAGGCTTTACCTTTCAACTTATCGGTCTTGTAGTTCTTGCGACCTAACTCCCGTCTCTTGGCTTTCTGCTCAGGGCGGGCGTTGATCTTCTTATCCGTCTCGGCTTTCTTTCTTCTGGCCTCCGGATGTGTCCTATAATATTCAGTCGACCTCCCCATCCTCGTCCTCCTCGTCATAATCATAATCCTCTACGATAATATCCTCTCCATCTAAATATGAGGCTTTATCTCCGAGTCTGCTTCTCATGCTCTCGTAAGGATCATCCCCATCTTTTATTTCCCACACACATAAGTACGGACCTATTATATCAATAAGCATGTTGGCCTTATCCTCGCTTATGCCTTTTTCTATCATCTTATCTCTGCATTTGTAAAAACCACATGTCTTGTTAAACACTGATCCTCCTACATAAAATCCTGTTGGCTTATGAATAAAAATTACTTTCATCTTTTATATAATTAATATTGTCTATCAAATTTATTTATTTCTCTTTTTTATACAGTCGCCATAGCTCATATCCATATCACACACCACCGTATCGGTCGTGTTGTTTGTCACATGGAACAGGAACTCTGGACACCCGTGGCAGGCGTTGCTCCCGATCACCACCGCTCCGTGCCTAGGGCAAGCCTTCTTTACCATGGTTCTATCATATATCCGTATATGATTATCGCTATACTTTTCAATATATCTCATGGTATTAAGTAGTGATGGCAAAGACATCTTATATGGAGATACATGTTCTATTGGTATATCCAATTCACCAGATAGGCTTTTGTAAATATCCTGTACATCCCGTTTTGTCCTATACGCAAATATATTAATCTCAGTCATTACCATATCCATACTTCTAAGAAGATCCGGCCTAGCCAGCCTCCCCATCGGCTTTCCAAAAGGATCGGATCTCATCCAAGCCCCACACTTCTCGCACCCTACTTGCTCCCCCTCTACCGTATTTATCATAGTGGATGGGTTCTTGCAATACGGGCATATGGATCCGTTTAACATAGCTTTCTGGGCTAAAGACAATTCTATCATACCGTTTCTTCCATCTTAACATTAAATAGACTGCAGTATCTATTGAAATTCTTGTTTTCTATTTCCATATCCTCCTTATACCTGTCAATTGGCTTGATGAAATCATTGTAACAGTCCTTGCACATCCATTGATTGATTACCGCCACATAATATCCTACGGACGTAGGTCTGTTACACATATCACAAATGCCTAAGCACCCATATCTGGTAAGCTTATCCATCATCTCCTGTCTTGTTATTTCAAGCACCTTGAATCCCTTGTAATTATCAACTACCTTTGCCATTATTATAAATTTGTTTAATTATAAAATAATCCGCTATATCCATCCCCTCATCTATATTGGGTTTTGATTCTAGAAAATCACTTATCTCTATATTCATCCCCCTCATATCCTTGTCTACCTTCTTTCTCCATTCGTTGAAAGCGTCGCCCTTATCCGGGTACAGGACTATCCGCCTCCTACCCAATGTCTCTATCATCTCCCTCTTCAACATATGGATACCGCCACAGGCCATGAACAACCTACTAGGGTACACGATGTTGCAGATAACAGCTGTCTTCTCTGACTCTACTATATACACCGGAGCGTCATTGGGATAGAAGTTGATAAGGAACTCCCCGAACAGGCATTGCCTAAGCAGGTAATCCTGACCGTCCAGTATATGCACCCAACATACGTGATCCATGGGAACCTTTACCCTCTTCCCGTCAGGCCCGTAGTCCATTATCTTCCCGGTCCGCACCACCCAATTCTTATCCAGTTGCCAGAACACACAGCACTTACCCCAGTCTCCGAATCTCATCATCCCCACCTTATACAAGTTAAATGCCCTATTGGTATGATACGATCCGAAGATATTGGATAGATAATCTTGAAGATCGGATGTCTCGAAAGGATTAAGGGTCTCAAACATCTTGTTTACTGGGATACAGTTGGCTATATCTGGGTTCACAGGAGGCCTGTATCTTCTTAGCACTTTGTTAGAATCGGTAAAAAGATCATTGCTCCCAAGCTCATTGCCTGTTGGATATTTAAAATAACCACATTTATTTTTGTGATCACATACCCCAAACTGTTCCCCTACTATCTGTCCGGTGGTTACATCTACGTACGGCGTAAAGCATCCATCCCTGCCGCATTGCGGGCACGTCAGCTTTCTTCTTGGCTTACTATGATCCAATTCATATCTGTGAACGCTCTTGTCAAATTCCCTAAACTCCATTATCCTATCCTCTCACTCATGATTCGATAAATATAATCTCTCAGTGATTCTTTTCTTATCAAGTTATTCAATTCAAAATCACTTTCTATATCCAAAGATCCTATTCTTGATGTAACCGTATAATTGGTTTTCTCGAACTTATACTTACCTTGGAGATATACGACTGTAGCCATGTTAAGTATAGGATTATCAGTTTGTCTCTTCAGTTTATATTGGCTTGTCTTGGCGGTAGGATCACCCGGAGCGAAGTTATATATCTCCTCTATCTCCAATATCTTTCCGTAGTTCTCCATTATCATTCTTCTATACAACTCAAGTTGAAAAGCATACTCATCATAGAAATTGCCTTTCCTGTTTGATTTGAAGTCCAATATAGCGAATATCCTCCTGCATCTCTTTATCTTCTTTTTCTCTGTCTTAGGTTGACCCTTCTTGGCTCCAGTCTTATAGAACTCTCCTGTCTCGACCTCTATCTCCACTGTCTCCGGCTCGCTGTCCATCTCCACCACGGCGTCCACCGAAGAAGCTACCTTTAACCTGCTTGACCTCAACATCTTCTCGATCAATACAGGTTTTACATGTCTTTCCTTGCAGAATATGGCAAATGATATTAGATCCTCTATTAGCTCATCAATGTTATCCACTAATATCCGCTCCATCCTATACTTGTCTATTCTCAACTTAGCTTCCTTAACAGCTTTTCTTATCCATGTTGGAATCAGTTTTATCTTAACTCCCGTCAGATATAACCCAAACAGATAATGCATGATAGTTCCTAAGTCAGCCCGGTAGTTGGCATACTCGTCTGGGTCCTTACCCTTGAGTCTCATCTCATTTTTCCATTTTTCTAATGCCCCGGAAGTATCACAATACCCATTCGCAATATTATTGGTAGCCCCATCATATATGATAGGGTATCCATCAGCTCCCATTTCATAATAAACACGCTTGCCAGCCACGGTCATTCTGTATAAGACTGGTGTCGGGATATCCTTGATCCATTCAGCGGCATAATACTGTTGCTCAGTCTCCAGATCATACTCAATTTCTATCTCCTCATCAGGTTCTTTTTTAGGCTCGTCAACAGGCTTTTCTTCCTCATAGATATCTTCCTTCGGAACCGTTGATAAAACGTCTAATATGCCAAAGAATGCGGTAAATTTAGGATCTGTATGATATGCTCTTAATATTGGAAGTGATGATCTCCAGTAGTATGATGGACACACGTCCTTTATCTTGCCTAAACCCGATCCTCCTATCTCTCCATTATCCTCGATAACCACATTGTGTCTCCAGTCGGTTTCTTAAGGCGGCAGCTCCGCGCTGATGCCCCAGAGTGGTAGCTTCCATCATCTTGCGGTATCTGTCCACAGTAACGGGACTCTTGATCTCCGGTTTACCCAGAAGAACTGCCACCTTGTTATATTGTTTCATGATCTGCATATTGTCCAGATTCATGTGCTGGGAAAGCAGCTTGTGCATGATCGCTTCATCCTCCTCGTC
>NZ_JBHMEP010000071.1:0-663 GCF_042428525.1 Vibrio olivae | reverse complement strand
GTAGGAGTCGATTCACTCGCTTAAGTTCAAACTTAGCTTACACTATCAAGATTATTCGATACTTTTTCATCAAGAAGCTCACCAAAGGTGAACTAGTCGGAATTATAGATAGTTTTCCTAGTCCATTATGTAAACCAGTTAGAAATAGACAAGCAAAACTATTGAATCAAATAGCCAAAGTTGGCTATAACTCAACAAAAAAATCTTATTTTTATGGTCTTAAAATTCATATGATCGTTACTAAGACTGGCTTTCCGATTACTTACTCAATCACGAATCCAGGTGTCCATGACGTGAAAGTGTTAGAGACTTTATCGGAAGAAGCGAATCTTCCCAATATCCTAGGGGACAAAGGATATATTAGCCATAAAATCCATGAAAAGCTTGCCCTTAAGGGCATTACTATATCCGTTCCGCCACGTAAAAACATGGATAAATCAGAAAAACTAGACCACAGCTTACTTGGAAAACAAAGAAAAACAGTTGAGACTGTTTTTTCTTCCTTAGAAAAATTAGGTTGTCAAAATTTCAACTCACGTTCTGTTAAAGGGCTAGAGAGTAGATTTGAAAGCATATTACTGGCTTACAGTGTTCTATTAAATCGAGCACAACGACGTTTTGAAGGAACTTTGAAATATTCTTTAGGATATTAAAATTAACTAG
>NZ_JBHMEP010000156.1:0-518 GCF_042428525.1 Vibrio olivae | reverse complement strand
TGCTGTCTATTGTTTTTTAATTATTCACACGATAACTAAAGGTGGGTGAAGAGAAATGATTCCATTAATAATTTCAATTTTTGCGCTCTGTCTTAATGTCTATATGATTGGATTTAAAAATGGGCAAAATAAAAAATAGTAGCAGCCAAGAATAATTTTATAGTGTCACTGTGGCGGAAAGGGTAGACGCTAAGCATGTGTGCTAGGTCAATGCTTCGGCAACCATGCAATGTTCGATTCATTGCCAGTGACTTAAGGAACCTACGGAAACAACCAATCTTATCGGATGCCGATTGGTTGGCTGACTAGTCGGGATGCCACTAGCAGTTAAAAGGCATAAAATACTAGCGCAGACGTGCGCCACTCTCAGGTGTAGGTTAGGAGAGAAACATTAGTTGGGGTTATTAGGAATACGATAACCTGCTTGCGACAAAGCTTTGTACTGTCGCGTTGGTCATGAACAGAGACGGTATTCTGTTTCAGTATTCGTTAGCAACCGAGGGATGTGGCAGTGGTGA
>NZ_JBHMEP010000124.1:0-544 GCF_042428525.1 Vibrio olivae | reverse complement strand
GATAACCTCGCCCCCGCTCGGCCAGCTTCCCCTTGTTCTCCCCGCAGCGGCAGAATACAGGCAGAAGATGGTCAAACGAAGCGAGAGCATCTTCTTGCCGCCTCATCAGTGTAACTGGTAAACTAAAATGGACCAATAATGGCAAAGAAAAATCCCCCACCAAATATAGCCTCTTGAGTATAATGTTAGTTAACATTATACTCGAAAGGCGGAAAGGTAATGGTGAAGGGAAAAATGTTCAACGAAATACAAGCTTACAAGCAAATAGGATATACAATCAGGAAGTGTGCTCGAGTAACCGGAATCGACAGAAAGACAGTCCGAAAGTATTGGAATATGAACGCAGAAGAATATTTAAAATATCTGGCCGCGAGCCGTGAACGGACTAAAATACTTGACCCGTATCGCGGGGAAATCATTTCGGAGCTTGAAACCTACCCTGATATTACTTCGGCAATAATTTACGACCATCTGTGTGAGCGGCATGAGGCTTTTACACCCTCATACAGAAGTGTCAGGCTTTATGTAATGACCCTGCGTGAAG
>NZ_JBHMEP010000079.1:0-634 GCF_042428525.1 Vibrio olivae | reverse complement strand
GAATGAAAATTTTCGTTTCATCTGCGAAAGGTTCGGAAGCAGGAACGTTGTAGATTTCACGCTGCACATGGACGAGCGTACTCCGCACGTCCATTGTGTCGTTGTGCCGTTAACCAAGGACGGCAGGCTTTCAGCGAAAGAGGTCATGGGGGACAGACGGAAACTCTCCGAGCTGCAGGACAGCTACGGCAAAGCCATGCAAGCAAAATTCGGACTTCAGCGAGGTATCAAAGGCAGCACCGCCACCCACGACACCGTAAGGGAATACTACGGACGAATTGAGGAACGTTTGAGCTACCCTAGTCAAAGCATGGAACTCTATTCGGACGCAAAACAGCCCCAAATAGATACTCCACCCTTGCTCGGTCGTGAAAAATGGGCTGAAAGCCAAAATAAGGCGATTTCCGAGGCTTTCACGGATTTGAGGGAATACTACAAGCTGGAAGCGGAAAAACAAGCTGGAAAAGTCTTAAAATACTTCCAAGGCTCGAAGTTGCAAGCGGAAGAGAAGGCAGACCGCTTGCGAAAGGAAAATGCAAGACTTAAAGGAATTATCGAACAACAGCACAAAAAGCTATATCCCGAAAGATATATCAAACAGAACCGCAACAAAGGCTATTCACTTTAGCCCCCA
>NZ_JBHMEP010000061.1:0-726 GCF_042428525.1 Vibrio olivae | reverse complement strand
CGCACCCCCTTGTTACTTTGGATAATGTCCGGGCAATCGTCCCGGATGATTTCGTTTTTCAATATCCGGTTTGGAATATGATACCGGAATACAAAACAGGTGCGAAAGTGCGACACAATGGCAAAGTATGGATTGCCCGCCGGGACAACCAAAATGTCGAACCTGTCGCAAGTGATTTTAACGACGATTTCAACAACGATTATGGAAACCCGGATTGGGGCGAATACAACTATTTATCCGACTATTTGGAAAGGTTGACCCGTAACGGTATCGCCCAAATGGTACAAACATTCACGCAAATAAAGGGATTGGATAAGGAAACAAAGAACCTATTGGAACGGCGCACGTTCTTTGACGGTGCGGGACGTATCCGGGCGACGTTGCCGAATAATCATAAATTAGTCGGGTTTGAAATTGTCCCGGTTCGTTCTATGGGCGTAACAATGAAAATCGAACAAATCGGGTTGCAAATGACGGGCGCAACCGGGGTTGTTCGTATGTATCTTTTCCATTCGTCCCAAATTGACCCGATAAAGACGTTTGATTTGAATTTTACGCAGACAAACGGCGGTTTTCAATGGTTCCCGTTGAAAGATTGTTATTTGCCGTATATCAGTACCGGAAACAACGCCGGGGGGTCGTGGTTCCTTTGTTACAACCAAAACGATTTGCCCGCCGGGATGCAGGCAATTACCATGACAAAGGATTGGAGCCGGGAGCCGTGCG
>NZ_JBHMEP010000121.1:0-546 GCF_042428525.1 Vibrio olivae | reverse complement strand
CAAATCGTCAATCTTTACTTAGCTGGAAAGCCACGTGTAGAAATCATTCGAGAATATGAACTAACGGCTTCAGCATTTGACAAATGGGTAAAGCAATCTAAAACGAGTGGTTCATTCAAAGAAAAAGATAATCTTACGCCTGAACAAAAAGAATTGTTAGAACTACGTAAAAGAAACCAGCAATTAGAAATGGAAAATGATATTTTAAAGCAAGCAGCGCTGATATTCGGACGAAGAGACAAGTAATCGATGCGAATAAGCATCTTTACCCTATATCAGCGATGTGCAGAATATTAGGTCTATCACGTCAGTCCTATTATTATCAATCAAAACCAAAGAAAGACGAATCAGAACTTGAAGAAGTAGTCGCTGAAGAATTTATCCGCAGCCGAAAGGCCTACGGCTCAAGAAAAATAAAAAAAGCCTTATCAAAACGAGGCATTCAGATCAGCCGACGAAAAATTAGTAGAATCATGAAAAATAGAGGATTAAAATCGAGCTATACTGTTGCTTATTTTAAAGTACATCATTCTACTTGCAATGAAG
>NZ_JBHMEP010000067.1:0-697 GCF_042428525.1 Vibrio olivae | reverse complement strand
CTCAAACAAGCCGAGGAACACAACAAAATCAATGCGTTGGTTGTGGACTATCTGACGAAGAAAAAGCAAAAGGACGCCGTCGAAAAGGTCGCCCAAACCCACGAAAAAAAGTTGTCGGATTTGCTCAAAGAGCGGGAAACCCTTATTGCGAAATCGGAATTGCCGATTGCCGGGTTGACGTTCACGGACGACGGGTTGGAGTTAAACGGTGTGCCGTTTGTCGCCGGGAAAGTGTCGGATAGTCAGATAATGGAGGTTGCCGCAAAATTGATTATCGCAAGCAATCCGACCGTTAAGGTATTCCGCATTGCGAGGGGCGAAAGTTTGGGCGCAAAACGTCTGCAATCCCTTATCGAATTAGCCCGGAAAGAAGGGTATCAAGGATTTATAGAGGAAGTCAAGCGAGGACAGGACGATTTAATTATTGAGGAATACAGCGAAACGGAGTAATTAACCGGGGGGACGGGTTCCCGTTCCCCCTTAATAGCAAAAACAATGGCATATACATTGAACGAAAATTTGAAACGTTGGGCGGAACAATACGAAACCGCCGATTTTATCAACGCCGACCCGGTGCAAATCCCGCACCGTTACGATAGCCGGGTAAATATCGAAATATCCGCCTTTGTTACGGCGTGGATTGCGTGGGGAAACCGTAAACAGATAATCAAAAAGGCGGATTTTATCGACCGGGAAA
>NZ_JBHMEP010000154.1:0-983 GCF_042428525.1 Vibrio olivae | reverse complement strand
GGGGGAACGCTTACCACTTTGTGGTTCATGACTGGGGTGAAGTCGTAACAAGGTAGCGCTAGGGGAACCTGGCGCTGGATCACCTCCTTAATACGAAAGATTATTGCGATGAGTGTTCACACAGATTGATGGTTTATACGGTTTTAGAGTATTAAGCGTTCCCAAACGCTTACGATTAGTGTCCCGTTCGTCTAGAGGCCTAGGACACCGCCCTTTCACGGCGGTAACAGGGGTTCGACTCCCCTACGGGATACCATGGGTCGTTAGCTCAGTTGGTAGAGCAGTTGACTTTTAATCAATTGGTCGCAGGTTCGAATCCTGCACGACCCACCATTCCTTCCATTAGGAATTAAAACTCAAGATATGGGGCTATAGCTCAGCTGGGAGAGCGCCTGCCTTGCACGCAGGAGGTCTGCGGTTCGATCCCGCATAGCTCCACCATTTCTTGAATAATGGGCGATTAGCTCAGTTGGGAGAGCACCTGCCTTACAAGCAGGGGGTCACTGGTTCGAGCCCGGTATCGCCCACCATCTTTAAACGCACTTTCTTTGAAATAGAAAGTAGAGTGTTTTTAAACATGGTTTCGTTTTAAGAAACTTTGCTCTTTAACAATTTGGAAAGCTGACGAATAACAACAATCCCCTTATCTTTTGATAAGCGTTGTTATTCAAATAAAAGTTCTCAAATCCTATATCTCTTAGAGATGTAGGTACCAAAATACACATTCAAGTGTTCTTGGGAATAACGTCTTAGGATGTTGTTCATATTTGAGTCCGGCAAAATCGAAATGTCTCTCGCTCATTCAAATAATGAGAGACACAAACCTTGGTTGCTTATTTGTCTTCACTTTAAAAAGTGAAATCAAATGGGCCATACGCAAGACCCTTTGGGGTTGTATGGTTAAGTGACTAAGCGTACACGGTGGATGCCTTGGCAGTCAGAGGCGATGAAGGACGTACTAACTTGCGATAAGCGTAGATGAG
>NZ_JBHMEP010000144.1:0-506 GCF_042428525.1 Vibrio olivae | reverse complement strand
GGAGGGGCTTGGTGGTTATCTGAGCGCTCAAGTCAGCTTGACGCAGTCGGCGGTGATGTTGGGGCTTCGAGTCCGTGGGAGAGGCGGGCGGGACCCAACAGTCCCCGTGGCGGCACCCAAAAGCGCGTTTCTTTGGGGCTCCACCCCGTTTCTTTGCGCAAGAGCAAAGAAATGGGGTGGAACTGGCAGGGCCAGCGCGGTCTATTGCCCAAGAAAACGGCGCACACGTGTAAAGCGAAAGACAAGGCGGCCTTGTCATTGTGCTTTCTGCGTGTGCGCCGATACGTTGGGAGGTGGTCGTTGCCCCCTGCTGCCATTCGACCCCATTTCTTTGGTGCTTGCCCAAAGAAACGGTGTCGAGCCGCCAAAGAAAGGCGCTTTTTTACCCCGGCGGCTCCACCATTCGCGTGAGCGCTACAAGTCGGTGGTCGGGACGTTCCTCGCCCGACTTTTGCAGGGGCTTGGTGCTTGTCGGGGGATTGTACGGGTGCGCCGTTTTGTTGGGA
>NZ_JBHMEP010000125.1:0-543 GCF_042428525.1 Vibrio olivae | reverse complement strand
TATCTTAAAGGAAGTAGTAAAAGAGTTACTAGAATCCAAAACCTATGTGGATTTGGTAACTAAGGATGATATACCTAATATCAATAAACTAATAAGTAATCTCTATCATATACCACTATCGGATTCTGATTACATAAAAGAAAAGATATATCAGTTCTCTACCTATGTTGAGATGAAGAACTTAAATGATTCTTTTGATTTGGATAACTTCGAACAATACGAAGAATATTCGAGGAAGATTGAAAAGGTACTTCAGAAAAGTAAACCTAAGAAAGAGGATGAACCCCTATATATGATTCGAGATATTACCGAGAGACAGTTTAGAAGGCAATCAGAACCTTCAGTATTACCATGCCCATTTAGGCAATTGAATGATTTAACCAATGCAGGAGGTTATCCAGAACATTCGGTTAATGTGATATTGGATAAACCTAAAGCAAAGAAAACATTCTTCATGGTAAATCTTGCAAGAGGTTATCTTAGAATGAAGAAGTCTGTATTATATATTGATACAGAAAATGGTCAAGAACAAATTATGGACCG
>NZ_JBHMEP010000002.1:0-639126 GCF_042428525.1 Vibrio olivae | reverse complement strand
AGTACGTCTGGTACGCTTAGTCATAGTTTCACCTGTCATGCTATGAGGTGTATCTTAACACCTCTAATCAGGTGGCCAAATTCACTATGCCACTACACTACACTTTATCCATCCACTGTTATGAGAAAGGTTAAAGGCACCTGGATGGTAGATATTGAGGAATGGAACAGATGGCATCGAATGCACCCCTAGAGAAACTCCCTACAGGCGTTGAACTAAATGGTCGCATGTTGAGAATCTCATTCTACTATCACGGTAAGCGACATCGTGAGTCCCTAGGTCTATCACCAACGAAGCAAAACATTAAGTTTGCTAAACAGAAGCGTGAAGCAATTTTATACGAGATAAAGCTTGGAACCTTTAGCTATGCTTCTCATTTTCCTAATTCGAAAAATGCGTCAGGAAAACCAGGGGCAAGAGAAGTGGGAAGCTTAGCTATGGAGTATTTAGACTACAAAAAGCAGGAGGTCCGAGGATCAACGTATAGAAAGTATTTATCCGTCATGAAGACTTTCCTTGAAATATATGGAGCTAAAAGAAGTTGCGATACTCTTTCACCTCGCTCTCTGATACAAATGAGGCATGCATTGATTCAAGGCCGCTCCGCTCGAACTATCAACAGAGCTCTGGTCACCATAAAGTCGTTCTTAGCATGGCTTCATAAAATGGAGTATGTGAGTAAAAACCATGCCGACATACTTGATAGAGTTAAAGAGTCTGATTCAGACATTCGTCCATTTTCTATGGAGGAAATCAACCGCGTTTTATCCCACTGTGCTCAAGAACAACACAGAAATATGATCACCTTGCTTGTTTACACAGGGCTGCGCAGTGGTGAATTGTGTGCCCTAGCTTGGGAAGATGTTGATTTCGATAATAGAACAATCCTAGTTCGTCGATCTACTTACGACATACGTGGCCTCAAAACTACAAAGACAGATACCGAAAGAACTGTAGACTTAATGCCACCAGCGGTAGAGGCCTTAAGGGCTCAGCAACGTCTCACCTACTTATTCCCCGCGAAGGAGTATAATATCGAATTGCCTGACAAGAGCTTCCGTAGAGAAAAAATACGTATAGTTTTCAATCCTAAGGTCGTCAGGACACAGAAAGGAAGTGACTATAATTACTATGGGAAAAGAGGCTTAGGTAAAATCTGGCGAGCAGTTTGCGAAAAAGCAATGGTTGAATATCGAAATCAATACCAGCTAAGACACACCTACGCTAGCTGGATGATCACTTATGCTAACGTAAATCTTAGCTATCTAGCACAACAAATGGGGCATAAAAATACAAACATGGTCACAAAGGTCTATGGCAAATGGCTAAAAGAATCTAATAAAAAAGAATCCGAACGTGTGTGGCTAGAATTAAAAAAAATAGTGTAAATTATGCCAAGTTCAGTAAAGAAAGTGTATGGCTTGGTGTTACAACTTTCGGGCCGTATATCATTACCTCAGATCCTTTCTTCTTTTCTTGAGCCGTATAATTTAAGAAATACTCATCAATTCGATAGCCTTTATAGATATCTTTTATTTCCTTAACATCGTCATAAGAAACAACCCACGGATGCTGAACATCTCGCAACGCTTCTGCTATTTTTACATGATCTTCATGTATATAGTAATTACGATATAATCCTTTTCCCTTTACATAATATGGAGGATCCAAATAAATCAACGTTTCCTTCGGCAAGCTTGGTACTATAGTTTTAAGTAACTTAACTGCATCTTCATTATATACATGGATACGCTCTTTATAGCGACCAATCATCTCAATACGCCTGATTAGTTCTATTTTGTTAAATCTAACATCTAACTTCCATTTTCCACTTTGCTCTTTTCCGCCGATAACACCAGCCTTCAAAATACCGGACCGATTTGTTCGATTTAAGAAAAACGTAGCGAACGCTACATCAAGTAGAGAATGCAAAGAAGCATTTGATAGTACCTTTTTCTGAGTTAACCACACATCGATAGTTACAGGAGTGTCGAAAATAAGTTTGCATAACTCATCAGTATGTTCAGTAGCCGCTTTCCAAAACGAATACACGGCTACGTCCAAATCATTAATATGTATATGGCTTACATATTCATTTAAAAGCAGATCCAAAGCTACTCCGGCACCACCAGCAAAGGGCTCCACATAGTGGCCGTCTAGAAGATTGTTAGTTTCAAAAAGTTGCTTAATAAAACCAGAGAACTTACCTTTTCCTCCTGGGTACCGGAGTGGTGTTGAGAATCGTTGCGACATGAGACTTGTTTAGGTTAGGAGCTTTATAACTACGTATTTAACCATAATTGTGTCTCTATGGCCATACTGAATTAAGACCAAATAGCTTCTAAAAAAGGCTTATACTCTTCAGCAATATCTTTTAGTTCAGAAGCAATAGGTGCACTAGCTGAACTATGTACAAATAAATTCAGATGATCAACAGACCCTACGGAGTCTAGGGAGCTAGCTCTTTTAGCAATAGCTCGATTCTGCTGACTACTCAAGAGGTCTTTTTCTAGTAGATGATGACTGATCGCAACAACTTTCTTCCATAGAGGATCACCTTCTTGCACCGCTTTCTTATTGTCGACCTTGCATACCGGCGTCTCACTATTACCCTCAAAGCGTTTTACGTAATCATCACAGCTAGTCTCAAGAAAAACCCGAAACGTTACTGCTACGGCATTAGGAGTTTTATCAACAACTAAACTTGATTTTAGTTCTCTATAAATATCATTTATTCGAGAATTAGTTATTTTTAAAGTCCAGGGAAACAGATACTTTCTAGCTCTAGTTGTTCTCTTAGAAGTTACCTTTGATTTCTTGTTGTCCTGTCCATCTGAGCCTTCAGGGCTTCCCTCTGTTGCTCCGGTTCCAGAATCTTGAATGTTTGTTTGCTGTGTTCCTTTTGGTGAACCATTTTCTTGTTGCTCTCCATCTATCGCACTAGCCTTGGGACCTGAAGTAGGTATAGGATCTTTTTTAGGAAGCAACTCTGGTGGTATGTGACCGATAAAAAGTCTACGATCCTTATCTCCTCTTATATCATTAACATTGTACCCTTCTTGCACAAACATAGAGATAGCAAACTCAATACTCGGTGCTATATTTTCTAATGGCACCGCAGGAACTAAATTTTTGTTTTCGACTTGCAATTTAAAAGCGTTCTGTGCAGGAGATGAAGAGAAAAGACGAGTCAGAGTAGTTACTGGTATTTTTTTTATATTGTTGATTGTTTTTGGGTCGAAGATATTTGGATTATCTGAAACCAAAGTGCGGACCTGACGACCTATAGACTCCACTCCGGTAGCACGAGCTCTTACTTCATCCCGAATATCGCTACTCCAGTTTACGCGACCCACGCCATTATTTTGACCAGTATGTTTCAATTCTACCCACATATCACCTTCCGCACGGCTGTTAACGATGCTGCACTCAATCTCAGATGGCAAATTTCCATTAATCTTTTCTTGAGCATCACGAAAGCTTCTTACGTACTTTTCTACAGGGCATAACAATGGATTTTGAAGCATTTTTAGCGCTGTTAACCTACGATTGCCTTCTATTACAACATATGAGTCTTCACTTTCAGGATAAACTAATTGTAACTCAGTGGGATCTAGGCCGTTTTGGGCAATATGCTCCGACAACTTCACAAGCTTCTTTATATCTTCAACATCCGCCATCATCAGTTCTATAGCTTCTCTCTGACTTTGGGCTACATCACCACCAAATCTAACATTTTGTTGGTCGAGTTTAATTGAATTTAATGGAATTCGTTGAATATTTCTTTCCATCGATGACAACCTATTTTTTTGATTATTTTTTCAATTTATAAGTGATCTTATATCAGAAAATTCGTGGAAAAGTTAGAGCTTGAGGTATGAGCATTAATGCGTATATGGAATATTTTTGTGCTCTGTCACATATCATGAACTCTCCTTTAGAGAATCACTAGACAATTGTGATTAGGACTAAATTAGGACTTTTTTTAGGGCTAAATAGGGTCAAACCTTCCACTTTACTGTTTATAAAAACAGTGTTATGTCCATAAAAAAGCGCCCCAATCGGAGCGCTTCAAAGTCATAATTTGGTTATTCCCAATCGAGAATAACTTTTCCGGAAGCCCCGCTACGCATGGTGTCGAAGCCTTTTTGGAAATCTTCAATCTTGTAATGGTGAGTGATAATTGGCGTGAGATCGAGACCTGACTGAATCAAGCTCGCCATCTTATACCAAGTCTCGAACATTTCTCTTCCATAAATCCCTTTGATGACCAATCCTTTGAAAATGACTTGGTTCCAGTCAATTGTCATATCGGATGGCGGAATCCCCAGCAGCGCAATACGCCCGCCGTGGTTCATCGTTTCGAGCATTGAACTGAACGCAGATTGGTTCCCGGACATTTCAAGCCCAACATCAAAGCCTTCCGTCATGCCAAGCTCCGTCATTACTTCTTCTAACTTCTGCTCAGCAACATTAACTGCGCGCGTCACACCCATTTGTCGAGCAAGCTCTAAGCGATATTCGTTTACATCCGTAATCACGACATGTCGAGCACCAACATGTTTGGCGACAGCAGCAGCCATGATGCCAATAGGGCCGGCACCGGTAATTAAAACATCTTCCCCCACAAGGTCAAAAGACAGAGCGGTATGCACTGCATTGCCAAACGGATCAAAAATAGACGCCAGATCATCAGAAATTTCATCCGGGATCTTAAAGGCGTTAAAAGCCGGTATAACCAAATATTCCGCAAACGCACCTGGGCGGTTCACACCAACGCCGACGGTGTTGCGGCATAGATGGGTGCGTCCTCCCCGGCAGTTACGGCAGTGCCCGCAGGTAATATGACCTTCACCAGATACACGGTCGCCAATCTCAAAGCTACGAACTTCTTGGCCAATTTCGACGACTTCCCCCACGTATTCATGGCCAACCACCATTGGTACAGGGATGGTATTTTGCGACCACTCATCCCAGTTGTAAATGTGAACATCTGTACCACAGATCGCCGTTTTTTTAATTTTGATCAGAATGTCATTATGACCAATCGTTGGCCTGTCGACTTCCGTCAACCAGATACCTTCTTGTGGCTTAAGTTTTGATAATGCTTTGATTTTCATTACTTAATTAACCCCATATCGCGGCCTACTTCAATGAAAGCGTCGATGGCTTTATCTAGCTGTTGTCGGCTATGCGCTGCTGACATTTGAGTACGGATCCGTGCTTGGCCTTTCGGCACCACAGGGAAAGAAAAACCAATCACATAGATGCCTTTCGCCAACGCCCGTTCTGCAAATTCTGCGGCTACTTTGGCATCGCCTAACATAATAGGAATGATTGCGTGATCAGCGCCACCCATTGTAAAGCCAGCATCTTCCATTCGCGCACGGAAATGCGCCGCGTTTTCCCATAAGCGTGTGCGTAAATCACCACTTTCTTGCAATAAACCCAATACTCGAATTGATGCGTTAACGATCGCTGGCGCTACGGAGTTTGAAAACAAATAAGGTCGAGAACGTTGACGCAACCATTCAATCACTTCTTTCTTACCCGAAGTGTAACCACCAGACGCACCGCCCATCGCTTTACCCAGCGTACCTGTAATAATATCAATTCGATCAACAACGTTATGGTATTCGTGCGTACCAGCACCAGTTTCGCCCATAAAGCCGACCGCATGAGAATCATCGACCATAACCAATGCATCGTATTTATCAGCTAAATCACAAATAGCGGGAAGATTGGCAACAACGCCATCCATAGAGAACACACCATCAGTGACAATCAGTTTATTGCGAGCACCGGCTTGATCGGCGGCGATCAGTTGCTGCTCTAATTCTGCCATGTCATTGTTGGCATAGCGGTAGCGCATCGCTTTACACAGGCGGACACCATCAATGATCGACGCATGATTTAGAGCATCCGAAATAATGGCATCTTCTTTGTCTAAAATAGTCTCGAATAACCCAGTATTCGCATCAAAACATGATGTGTAGAGGATCGTGTCTTCTTTGCCCAAGAAGCGAGATAACTTTTCTTCTAACTGCTTATGAATATCCTGCGTACCACAAATAAAACGCACAGAAGCCATGCCAAAACCATGCTCTTCCATACCGGCTTTTCCAGCTTCAATAAGCTCTGGGTGATTAGCAAGGCCCAAGTAGTTATTGGCGCAAAAGTTCAAAACCTGTTCACCCGTAGAGATAGAAACCGCAGCTTGTTGCTGAGAGGTGATAATACGTTCAGATTTGTACAACCCTTCCGTTTTGACATCTTCGATTTGTTGGCGAATTTGCTGATAAAATGCAGAGGACATTGCGAATTCCTTTTGATGTGCGAGAAAACCAAATAAAGCAAAATATGCCGAACTCGGTCTAGGACTTTACAAATAAGTGTAATCCAGCACTGACAAAAGAATTATCCCTGATTGCGGAAAATCATTTGTGAATCTCAGGCACAAATGATTTATAATTCGGTCCGTTCATTGATTATGATATAGAGGCTTTATTGTGTTTGACCCGAAACTCACCGCCCTGCTCCCTGACTTAGCCTCTTATATTTTAGTCGTCACAGAAGGCAGCTTTACTGGCGCAGCAAAAAAGTTGAATGTGACGCCTTCGGCACTGAGTAAACTGATCACACGCTTAGAGCAGGCTTTAAACTGTAAATTGGTCGAGCGAACCACTCGCAAACTGATCATTACCCAAGCCGGGCAAAAAGTGTATGACCAAGCAATGGTGATGATGAATGCCGCTCAGCAAGCGGTCGAAGTCTCGCAATCAGAACATTTAGAGCCACGTGGTTCACTCACAGTAGCTGCACCAGAAGCTTTTTTAAACTCTGTGCTCCAACCCCATGTGACCACTTTTCTTCATCTCTATCCTGAAATTCAACTAAAACTACGGGTCGCCGACGGAGAAATTGATCTGTTTCGGGACGGCATTGATATCGCATTTAAATTGACTGACAAACCGGATGAAAATCTGGTGCTCAAGGAGATAGGGACGACAAATTTGGTGCTTTGTGCCAGCCCTAAATATCTCGCTGAACGTGGAACCCCCATTCATCCCACCGAACTCTCCATGCACGACTGTCTCTATCTGGCAGAAACGGCTCGCGACAACATATGGGAATTTGCACGAGATGACGCCTTTTTTACGATAAGTGTCTCTGGACGTTATGCCGTCAACCATTCTCAGATGCGTTTGTCCGGTGTAAAAAATCATTTTGGAATTGGCATATTTCACGACTTCGTGGTCCAGCAAGCATTAGACAATGGTGAAGTTGTAAAAGTATTACCCGAATGGACGATAAAAAGTAATTACCACGGTGTGATTGCGATGCAATATTTACAGACTCAATACATGCCCACTCGATTACGTGTTTTTATCGACTTTATTAACGCCAAGTTAATGGCTAGATAGTTATCTAAAATTTTGGTAAAAATATGGTCAATCCTTGCTATTTATAGCGCCAAAGCTAATTTTCTGGTTTTTTAAAGATTATTTTCATGCCAAATGAAACACTTCAATAAAATTAACCCATAAATCAGTCAATAAGAGACATGAAATAAAAGTCATTTTAAAACAAAAAGTTAACCATTGGTTTGCAATCACAAGTTGACTTGCTCATTTAAAGTCAACTTAGTGGTTTCTTATTTTAGATATTTTTTTGTTTTCCTTATTAAAATATTCATCAATGTTTAAACAAATATAATGTAAGAAAATACAACATTCCTGACATAGCTTTTACTTAAATAACACTTAAGCCTACAGCGTACGTTATTAAATAGCCGCTCAACAATTTTGGCTGGTTTTAGTTATGACATTAGGAATCAATAATAAACTGTCAAATATAGCGCTTTGCTTGGGGGTTATATTTACAGGAGTAGGAAATACTTTTGCCGCGAATACGACGCATGTTCCCGTCGCCAAATCGATTACCAAGCAATTTCACAGGGGTAAAGCAACCAGTGTCAACGTAAGTGACATCGCTCAGGACCAAGACGGTGATACTCTGTACATCGATCAAGTTGCTATCGACAGCAAAGTCGGTAAAGCCACTCATCAAACCGACGACTCAGTGACCTTAACCTTCTATGAACCTGGACGGCAGACCGTCGATTTTGTCATCTCAGACAGTCAAGGCGATGTACTTGATACCACGACAACCTTCAGCGTTGACGTACTGAGTGACAAGCAACTTCATCGTTTTTTAAATCAAGCCACATTTGGGCCTACTCATCAATTGATGGAACAGGCAGCAACGTTTGATCCTAAACAATGGTTGCATGAGCAATTTGATGCCCCAGTGAGCAGCCACGAAGCTAAATTCTTTGAGTTCGGGGGCAATGACCACGCCGCTCACGATGATGCGTGGATGGACATCGCTGTGTATGGCGAAGATCAATTACGCCAAAGAGTAGCTTTTGCGTTGAGCGAAGTGTTTGTCGTGTCGCGTTACGGTACACTTTATGAACGTCCTCGTTCCCTGGTCAACTATTATGACACCCTAACGTACGATGCATTCGGCAATTTCAGAAAGCTGATTGAAGATGTTTCATTACATCCCGCCATGGGATCGTATCTCACCATGACCAGCAGCAAGGAAGAAGACCCAGACACAGGCTCTCAACCGGATGAGAACTATGCTCGCGAGATCATGCAACTGTTTACCATCGGTCTAAACAAACTCAATATCGATGGAAGCATACGAACCGATGAATCAGGTAAAGCCCTCGAAACCTATACACAAGATGACATCACGAATGTCGCGAAAGCGTTTACCGGTTGGCGCCATCAAGAAGGGGACACCAATCACGTACTTCCTATGGTTGCGGATAATAGCGTTCACGACCAAAGTGAAAAAGTCATCATGGGTCATACCTTGCCTGCGGGCCAAACGGCAGAACAGGATATGCAAGACGTGTTGGATATTTTATATAACCACCCTAACACGCCGCCGTTTTTCGCCAAGCATATGATCAAACGCTTGGTCACTTCGAACCCTTCGCCTGAGTATATTGAGCGTGTGGCTAACGTCTTTATTGATAATGGAGAAGGCATTCGCGGCGACCTTCAAGCAGTGATTGAAGCGATTTTGCTAGACAAAGAAGCCCTCGGCGAAGATCCAGAGCATATGCCGGTTAAGATAAAAGAGCCAATTATCGCTGTGGTTAACCTCTATCGTGCACTGGATTTAAAACTCAATTCAGACCACTTCGTCAATAGTGATATTCCATTTTGGCGTATTGGGCAAGGGCCGCTTCGCGCCGATTCAGTGTTTAATTTCTATTCGCAAGATTACTCTCCCGCGGGAACGGATCTGTTTGCGCCAGAGCTTGAAATCATGACTTGGCCGACGTTTATTACCACCTTCAACTATATGCGAACGTTCACCGCAAAATGGCGCGACCCTCTGTTACCGAATTACAAATACTTCCAAGGAGCTGGTGATGATATGGATGAACTCATGAGACGCATTGGGTTGGTATTTTTCGGTCGCAGCGTCGATCCAAATTTGGAACTGGCTTTGCGTGAACACACCGCCTTTTTGCGAGGTAAACCGAAGAATGCCTGGGTGATTGAAGAACTCATGGAATTCGTTATCGCTTATGAAGACTTTTACGTACAGGATTAATTTCAGATGGCTATTTCAAGAAGATCATTTTTATACGGCTTAGGCGCATCAGCACTACTTCCGAGCTTCGGTTGGTCGATGGGCAACAGTAATGGTAGCAATCCCCAAGGATACAAAGCTTTGATCTGTGTTTACCTGATTGGCGGTAACGATGGGTTCAATATGCTGATTCCAAACGATGACACCCACTACAAAGAATATAAAAAAGCACGGAAAAGTATCGCGATCCCTCAAAACAAGCTTCTTCCTGCAGGCTTAACCGGCGTCGATAGCCTCGGTAACGACGTAGAATTTGGCTTACACCCCTCAATGAAAGCGATGCAAACTCTATGTAATAAAGGCTATGTGAATGCGGTACTGAACTGTGGCGTATTGAAAAAGCCCATGACAAAAGGTCAAACCGAGTACGCACCCGGAATGCTCTTTTCACACAACTCCCAAAAGGATGAGTGGTTAAAAGGCAACGCCAACGCCACTGACAGCACCGGCTGGGGCGGCCGACTGATGGAACAACTCGTCGGTACCGAAAACAGTACCGTGCTGCCTCCACTGTTTAGTATGTCAGGCGCGACACGCTATTTTAACAGTGGCGTCAAAAGCAACGCTTACAAAGGAAGCCATGTTGAATCATTGGAATTTCGCTCACCCGAAATTACCGACATCTATAAAACGATGATCGAACAAGATGATGTAAATAAGGGCGAATTCCACCGTTTATTTGCCGATGTTACCCGCGATAGCGTCAACTACAGTGAGATTTCCAGCAAGGTATTCGCGACCGACGATGAACCAATACTGAAAAACTCCGACTACAACCTCGCTCAGCAATTTAACTCGGTGATGAAATTCATTAAAGCGCGAGAAACGCTAGGGCAGAACCGACAAATTTTCTTTGTCACCCTAGATGGCTTCGACACACATCGCAATCAAGGTGGTACTCACTATCGGCTCCTCGAAACGCTGAGTGATAGTATCAATCGCTTATACTCATCTCTTGAATCGCAAGGTCTAGAGGCAAATGTCACGACAGTGACTATGTCTGATTTTGGACGTCGAATTCAACCCAACGCTTCAGGTACCGACCACGGTTGGGGAAGTAATCAGCTGGTTATCAATGGCGGCTCGTTGATTCCAGGAACGACTGGAACTTGGCCTTCACTGGCTGAAGGAAGTGATGACGATTACTCGACGGGGCGAATCTTACCGTCAACCTCCGTGGATCAAATTGGCGCTACTTTGGCCAATTGGATGGGAGTGTCCAATTCGGATATGAGCAAAGTCTTTCCAAGCTTGTCCAACTTCTACCCGAAAATTCTCGATTTTATTTAATGCCTCGACAGCCCTAACCATTTGGTTGGGGCTTTTTTATCTCGGTCTCATTTTTGTTTTTCAGCGATGTTACAATGGGTTAACACCAAACTGTTCTATGATTTTATGTTTAACCGAATCCATCACGTCGCCATCATCTGCTCCGATTATGCAAAATCTAAGTGGTTTTATACGGAAGTTATGGGGCTCACCATCATCGAAGAAACCTATCGCGCCGCTCGAGGCTCCTATAAGTTAGATCTCGCCTTAGCCAATGGAGACCAAATCGAACTATTTAGTTTTCCAGATTCTCCGCCGCGACCCAACTTCCCTGAAGCGCAAGGATTAAGGCATTTAGCGTTCGAAGTTGACAGCGTTCATGATGTCAAAAGCTACTTGCAAAGCCAACATATCGAGGTCGAACCCGTACGCATTGATGAGCTAACAGGTAAAGCCTTCACGTTTTTTACCGACCCTGATGGGCTGCCTTTAGAGATTTATCAGAAATAATAAGGCCTGACTCATGATAAGTCAGGCCTGAATACCGTCATACAGCGATGGACTTGGCTAACTCATCGCTTGCTTCAACGCCGGAATTCGCTTGAACGCCAACCAGTCTAACCCCAATACAACAGCAATGGTAAGCCCACCAAGTGGAAACAATACACAAAGTAAAATTAGCGTGATCAGTCCAGTCTTCCATACACCATCACTAGCAAACTTCGGCGGTGCGCCGAGTCGTCCCTTATTTTGAGGACGACGCAGCCACCACATCATCACAGCAGCAACCGACAGAGCGATAAAAGCAAGGCATATCGCCAAATTCGCGAATTTATTCAACGGGCTAAGATCCCCTTGATGCAAAGAGACACTCGCTGCCATCCATTTTGCGTATAGGTTGTAGTCATCCCAAGTTACCTCTTCCAATAATTGGCCAGTGTATTGGTCAAAATGGTTGGTTCTATCGTTTCTTGGATCGCTAACGTCCCCTGCCATTGAGTTTGCTGCCAAGGTATAAACACCAGTATTTGATTGCGGGAAATAGATTCGATAGTGAGAAAAACCCAGTACCTCCGCTTTTTCAACAATGTCGTCAACACTGATGGTTTGCTCAGAAACAAACCCTTGAGCCATCTTCATGGCTGAGTGGTCATGAGAGGTTGGCACTGGCGCTTGTTCTAATGTCCACGGCATCTCTTTCTCAGCGCCATGGTTGAGATCTGCGTGAGTCATCAAGCGCGAAGTCGGCTTTTCACCCCAAGTATAATAGGTCGGAAATGTGTTCCAAGCTTGAACCAGTTGCTTGCCCCAGATACCTGTCCAAGACAAGCCTGAGATTAAAAAAAACAGCAAGGCCAACGATAAAACACCACCAATATTGGCATGCAAATCCCTCAACCAAATTCGTTTTCCACCGCGAAGACGAATTTTTAAAAAACTGGCTCGGCTTGCGTTGTCTTTCGGCCACCACAGATATAACCCTGAGACCAGAAGCAAAATGCCTAAACTCGCTGCCACCTCAAGCATGTAGTCTCCACTGTCCCCGATCAGCAGGGTAGCGTGGATTTTGTTGGCCCACTGATAAACGCTATGACTCCGGTCAATTGTGCCTAAAACCTCTGCGGTATAAGGGTTAACCGTCACAAATTCGGATGCCCCTTGAGGCGACGTCACTGAGAAGCGATTGGCCATCTCGGGCTCTGACGCAGGAATAAATTGCGTCACTGTAAACTCAGGAAAGGCGTCGCGTACTGCACTCAGTTGTGAAGAGACTGGCTGCAGCTGCTCTCCGGGTTCGACTTGGAGAATATCTGAATATCGCGCCGTTTCAATTTCTTGGTCAAATAACATCACGATGCCGCTGCAGCAAAGAATCAATAAAAAGGGAATGACATATAGACCGGCATAAAAATGCCAACGCCAAGTGAGAAAATAAATCGCTTTTGAGCGCGAAACAGAATGTGCTTTTGGCTGAGTAGAACTCAACATATTAGTTTTCCTTTTGCAGTAACTCACGTTGCCTCCCGAGACTGTCGCTGAAGCAAACGCTACTTATTATTTTTTAAACGTACGAGTGGTTATGCAAAAAGCGGAGGGGCTCTGTATAGCGGTCGACGATGGCGCTCAATGGCGAAAAAGGAGATATATTGAATTCGTCGAGGCAGATATTGACGAAGTTCAATATAAGCAGGTGTATGAACAGCCTGGTGTAAATTGGAAAAGTGGGCAAATAAACAAGGGTGATTCAGCTTTTGCGCTTGAACATCTTGATCAAGATTAACCCATTTAAAGCCACTCAGTGTACAAAGCGTTGTCCAATGCCCACTGGTCACATGCGCATTCACCACTGGCATAGCCGCAAGCAGTGCCCAACTGAGGGCACTAGCTAGCAACATTAAGTTTAGAAAACCGCGGCGGCGGATTAGCCTCGTCAAAAACATCGAGTGCGGACAATAAGCCTACTCAACCAAAAAGCTTGCTCCAAATGCTCGGATTTCGCTTATCGTGATACTCTTCGCGCAAGTCATCAACACTACGCAATGATTGCTGTGCTTGTTGTAAATCTCCGGCGTCGAGGTGCTGTTCTACTTCCTCAATCGCGACTGAGAGCTTATTGAAGCCTTCCATATAAATCGCTTCTTTCTCGACAGGATAAACACCTCGTTTCGCCTGCTCGACCAATTTATCGAGCTCAATAATTGGCTCTTTCATCTCCTCGACGGAGGTGGCTGATGCCGCATGTTTAAATTCCAATCGCATCTGTTTCATCACTGATTTCAAATCACTGGCCAACGCTTGAGAAGCACTCAGCAACAGAATTGAAGCTAATAACATTTTTTTCATCAGACACACTCATAGATAACAAAAGTGTCGCAAGTGTAACGACACTCTTGATAAAAGGAAACAAACAAACTGTTTCAAGTTCTTTGGTGCACGCAAGCGAGAAAACTATAATCCGTCAAACTCTGGAATCGTTGCCCTTCCTCTAAGTTCAATAAAATCAAGAAACTGGCGAGGCGAGTGGGTGATGACTTTCGCTTCATCAACGCCGACTTTCGCCAGCAGTTCACTTGCCAGGGCTAAGTTGCCAATATCATCTCGGTAATGCGCATCGCTGCCTGTCGTAAAAAAGACACCGAGTTGATGACCTAACTGAACGATCGCCTCACAGCGCTCAACACTGCCAACACGGCTATTTCCCCGTAGAGAAGTGTTGTTCACTTCGATCGCCACATTATGCTCTGCCGCGCACGTCAGTACGGCTTCAAAATCAAAATCAAAATTCGGGTTTCCGAGGTGACCTAGCGCATCGACACGTCCGCTTTTAATCACGTTAAGTAAGGCTTGAGTGTGTGTTTTACTATCGCTCGGAGTAAACACCGGTTCGTGAAAACTGGCTATCATCCAATCAAGGCGGCGATCAACTGATTCAGGAAGGTCAATATCACCGGCGGTATTCACAATATTCGCCTCAACACCACGAAGTACCGCTACATCATGAATAAAGAGCGGTAGGATTTTTTGATTGGAAAAAAACCAATAATGTGGCGCACCCGGCATGGATTCAGAGTGGTCAGTGGTGCAAAACATCGCCAGTCCGCACTCTTTAGCGGCTTGGGCGTTTTCGATTAAGGTACTGTAGGCGTGACCACTGGCATAGGTGTGAGTGTGAGTATCGACCGATAATTTCATGACAACCTGAGTTCTAATGTGAAGGGGCGCACATTATAACAACTTAAGTCGTCAACGTCTTTTCACTCTTGGCTGGATGACTCTGATAGCGATTTGATCATCGGTAGCGCACTTTGCCAACCTTGATTGAACATGGAGACAAACGCAGGGTCCGTGTGGACTTGGATATGCAAAATAACACCGTTTTCCACCGGTTCAAGACGGAAAATTTCTCTGGAGCCAATCCACTTTCTCGCCATGTCAGTGTCGATATCAAGTTGATGTTCAGTGCCAAATACCCCTGTATGGTGGTATTCAATTAACTTGTGGTACTCAATACGATCCACGAGAGCTCGTGTGCCACCAAACTCTGGGTCAAAAAACGCAATCACTTCGCCTTCAAACCAATCACCCTCGAACTGGGAGTTGGGAGAAAACGCTTTTGCCCATTGAGTGTATCGCTCTACTTCGGTCAATACCGCCCAAATTTTATCCGGTGTTGCATCAATCACAACTTGATATTTCAAGGTCAACATAATTTTGCTTCTCCCTCAGCAAACTCGCTCAACTGTGACTTTATCAGAGTACCTCGCTGCGGTAGAAAAGCACGAATAATCGACCAAAATGAGATCAAAACGACGAATTGTTTTTCGTCACCACCGCCACGATTTAGCGCACAATTTTTACATATTTCCAAGTGTGGCTAATACTTAAGTAACATCTTTTTGGTGGTACAAAAATGAAGAAACAACGTTACTCTTTAAGCATACATATCACCAACTTATTCTTGGTGGTCACATTCGCTATCGGTGCCGTACTGATTGGCATCAGCTATTACTATGCCCAAAAAATCTTAACCGGAACCGCGAAAGAACTGGCTTATGAAAATTCCAGTAAGTTGCAATCCACCTTTCGCCAAGAAACCAGTCCAATTCTGACCAGTTTGGATCTCATTGCGCTTCATCCATCGATTCGCGACCGTCGCCCTCCGCTTGATCAGCCGCATCTATTAGCGTCCATCAAACTCATTTTTGAGCGCAGCCCCTACCTCGCGTCGATGTTTTATTCCAATGAACATGGTGACATGATTTTATTTCGCTTAATAAGAAACGAACAAGATAGCGAAAAGTTTTCCGCGCCAACTGATACGGCGTTATTAGTGCATCACACTCAAGCTACCGGGCTGAGTGAATATTTTTACCTCAACAACGAACTTACATTAATTCAATCGAAGCGAGAGCTGGATAATCAATTTGACCCGCGGCAACGCCACTGGTTTAAAGAGGCCAAAAATGACGGCAAAATTCGCCTATCTCAGCCGTATTTATTCTATTTTCTCAAAGCGAATGGGGTCACCTTTTCTCGCCGCAGCGACAATGGCCAAGCGGTAATTGGCGCAGATTTCACTCTGCAATCACTTTCTGACCAAATCAGTGAAATTGGCCATTCCGATCACTCTAGGTTGGCGCTGTTTGACAACCAATTCCGTCTGCTCGCCCACCACCAAGCAGGCATTGATCGCGACAGTGATTCACAAGACCTCTATCAGGCATTGCAAAAAACGGTGTTCAAACCCGTTCTCAATCGCATCAGTAGCGAAACCTTGTACGAAAATTTGCAAGTCGACGGCGAGGAGTGGTCTGTCACCCTAACCCCCGTAAAATTGACCGATGGCGTTCAGTTGCTTCTCGCTGAAGCCACGCCTCAAAATACCCTGTTGGGTGATCTCAGAGAGATGAGAAATACACAAATAAGTTTTGCTATTGGCCTGTTGCTGCTGAGCTTTTTTGTCGTGTGGTGGGTCGCGCGCCGACTTGCCAAACCACTGATCAAAATGGTTGAACTGACAGGGAATATTGCGCGTTTCGACTTTAAGCGAACCCGCTATCCAAAAAGTGTCATTAAAGAGGTCGCGGACTTAACAGATTCAATTAAATTAATGGAACATACCCTCCATGGTCTACTCGGGCTACTGCGCGAAACGGCGGGCAATGATGACTTTAAGCAATTAGCCAAAACCATAGCCCATCAAAGTTATCTGGTGACCAAAGCAGAAACCATCATTTTATATACGTTGTCGACTAAGAAAAATGCGTTCTCGATTGCCGCCAATCACGCCATTATTCCCTTCAAAATTGATTTAGATGAACTGCTCAAGTCGACGGCTTGGCTGCTTACGGGATTGAAAAAAGGCGATATCATTCACCTTAATCGACACGATAATGCCCTGAAGAAATATCAAGATTGCCTCTACAACTCAGACATTTATCTCTTTCCGCTATTGAATAGAGAAAAACAACTCGTCGGCGTCCTTTTGATTGGTTATGAACGTAAGTTAACCAAACAACAAGCGGATAAGCATGCGTTTCTAAGTGAACTACTCAGCTTTGCCGAAATTGCCAAAGAAAATATTGACCGCATGCAGCAGCAAAAAGACGTATTAAACGCCTTTATCGAACTTATCGCCTCAGCCATCGATACCAAATCGCCATATACTGGAAGCCATTGCCAACGCATTCCGGTTTTAACCAATAAAATTACTCAAGCCGCGGATAACGATCAGCAATACTATCCCCATTTTTCAATGTCGCCTTCACAGTGGGAGGAGCTGCGCCTAGCGGCTTGGCTCCATGATTGCGGAAAGATCACGACCCCCGAATATGTGATTGATAAAGCAACCAAGCTTGAAACTATCTATGACCGAATTCATGAAGTCCGTATGCGTTTCGAACTGCTCAAAATGCAAGCTGAAAAAGATTATTGGCAACAGTTGGCGAAGGGCGGTGATACGCAACAATTGGACGCGATTCGAGTAAAAACTCAGCAAGCCCTTGATGAAGAATTTGCTTTTATTGCTCAATGTAACAAAGGAAGCGAAAAGCTCGATGACGAATCATTACTGCGACTACAGCAGATTGGTCAACGTCAATGGACAAGAACGCTCGATGACCAGCTAGGCATTTCTTGGGTTGAAAAGCAGCGGGCTGGAGAAAAGGCCCCTCTCCCAGTACAAGAAACACTGTTAAGCGACAAGGATGTGCATTTGATACCGTGGGATTATGATCGTTCAGAGATCGCCAAAGCCGACGAGTTTGTACTTAAGCCTGGCGACTACAAATACAACCGAGGCGAACTGTACAACCTATCGATTGCTGCAGGCACGCTCAACACCGAAGAGCGATTCATCATTAATGATCATATCATTCAGACGATTACTATGCTCAAGCGATTACCGTTTCCTGAGCACCTTAAACACATTCCTGAAATCGCAGGCAACCACCATGAGCGCATGGATGGAAAAGGCTATCCAAGAGGACTGAATGAGGAGCAACTGTCGATTCCCGCACGAGCGATGGCAATCGCCGATGTCTTTGAAGCACTGACCTCCAATGACAGGCCATACAAAAAAGCCAAAACCCTGGCCGAATCCATCGAAATCATGACCCATATGGCCACTTCTGGACATATCGACCCCAAGCTGTATTTACTGTTTTTGCAAACGAAAATTGACCAGAGCTACGGTCAGATTTACCTCACTGCGGAGCAATATACCTCTATCGACCGAGACGCCCATATTCAGCGCGTTAAAGCCTATATCCGTGCCCAATTTTAAACCAATAATGAGCCTCTAAAAGTAAAAAGGCTGCCATCGGCAGCCTTTTCGTTCTTGCGTTGTGCTTAGAACTGATATTTAACATTCAGCTCGACGCTGCGCTCTGCGCCATACCAACAGTTAGCGTTGTCATAACATGTATAAGATTCTTCATCGAACAAGTTATTGGCAATCAGATTAGCACTTGCGCCTGTCATTGAGTCACTGATTTCACCTAAGTCGTAACCGACGGATAGATCAACAATCGTGTATGAGGGAACTTTACCTTGCGTATTGGTTGCATCCATCTCCATTTCACCCACATAGCGAGCTCCGCCTCCGAGACGAGCACCGCGCAGCGGACCACTGGATAAATAGTAATTTGTCCATAAGTTGGCAGAATGGTGAGGAACATAAATCGGCGTTGTGCCTTGTAAACCATTTTCACTGTCTTTGGTGATTTCCATATCCGCATAGGTATAGCTGCCGTTGATATCCCAATCTTGGTTAACTAACCAACTGGCTTGAAACTCAACGCCCTGTGAACGCGCTTCTCCGACTTGAATATCATCTTGATAATTTGCCGATGATGGGTCAGTCACAACCATGTCACTTTTAATGATGCGGTACAGCGAGGCACTGGCTTGCAATGTATTGTCCTGAGATTGGTATTTCAAGCCCACCTCTACCTGCTCACCTTTTTCCGGCTCATAGTTGTTGCCAAACTGAGTTGTTCCCGGCTGAGGTTCAAAACTGGTCGCGTAACTAATGAACGGAGAGAAACCAGACTCAAGGTTATACAAGGCACCAACGCGGTAAGAAAATTCACTGTCGTTAGCATTCGTTGAGCTGGTTGCCCCCACATTAGCACTTTCTGATTCAAAACGATCCCATCGCCCACCAGCCATCAAGACTAAATCGCCAATGCGGATTTGGTCTTGGAAGTAGCCTCCAAGTTGCCATACTTTGATGTTGGTGGTTGAATCGTAAACTGAGGTTAATGAGCTTGCATCCAACATATCATTGTTAGGTGCAAACAGATTAAACTGATAAAACGCGCTGTTTGACGTGGCGTATTCTTGATAGTTCGAGCTGCCTTTTAACCTTTGGTAACTTAACCCAAATAACAAATTGTGCTGCCAGTTTCCCCACTCAACAACACCAGACAATTGGTTATCAATGGTGAAACCTTCAGACTCTTCTTCTGTAGAGTAAATATTTCGCGAAAGCGTGCCCGTTGACTGATCAAAATTGGCAGCCGTATGGTAGGTGTTGTGCTGGGTAAGCTCTGCATCCAAGTAGCGAGTGTTGGTTAGCCAAGTCCAATTGTCATTAAATTCATGGTTCACCTTAAAGCCTGCAAGCCAAAACTCCCGTTTAAATTGACTCCAATTAATATCCCCCGCATAAGTTGACGGCGACGTAGAACCATTTGGGTTGCTGTAAACCGTGCCTGACGCTGGGATTGCAGAGTTGATACCCATCGACGGGTCTTTTTGATAGTACAGGTTAAAATTCAGTAAGGTTTTGTCCGTCGCCTGCCAGTCCAAAGATGGCGCAAAAACATAACGCTCTTGTTCCATGCCATCGACTTGAGAGTCTTGCTTTCGCGCTAGAGCAATGACACGGTAGGCAAAGTCGCTATCCGCGATTTGCCCTGTGGTATCGATAGATGCTTCAGTGAGATTACGAGACCCCGTAGCGAAATTTACCTCTGTCGCCGCTTGCTGCTGCGGCGTTTTGGCAATCATGTTAATCATACCGCCCGGTGGCATCGCGCCATAAAGCACCGAGGTTGGCCCTTTAAACACTTCCACTTGCTGCAGTGCAATCGGGTCAATCTGTGGCTGTAGATTCCATCCCGATAAATACTGCAGGACTAATCCGTCGTAGTAACTTTGGTTAACCGAAAAGCCGCGAACGGTGAAGTTATCGTACATGGTCACCGAGCTGCCTTTGTTTTCACTCACTACGCCTGGCGCATAACGCAACGCTTGGTCAAGAGACTTCACTCCACGCTGCTGCAACAGGTCACCATCTAAAATCGTCACTCCCTGCGGCGTTTCTTCTGGTTCCAGAGCACTTTTCGTCGCGGTGTTACGATAAGTTTGCCCTAAGACAGTAATGGTTTCGCCCTCAGACTCGGTGGTTTCTGCAACAGAAGACGTCGACAATGCAGATAACAACGCTGCGGCTAGGGTGGAAAAGACAAATGGGTGGGAAATTTTCATAATCCTTTAAGCACCAAAAAGTTAAATAATAATAAATATCATTTGCATTGTACTTATTGAACTTAAAGAAAGTTAACATTTTGGTGCAAAATGGCAGAAATAGCGGCTATGAGCCTACTTTTTTTATGGGTAACCAATACTCCATGATTGCCATTGGCTGTTCTCCCTCATAATCCGGCGGATATTGTTCAATTTCAAAACCGTCGATACCTCGAAACTCAGAATTGGGTAGCCAGTGCAACATAAACCACAACAGTGTTTCTGGTAGCGCACTAATCTTGCCGCGGTGTTTAATCACGGCATAAGTTTGCGCAGGAACTGTAACCAACTGAAACGTTTCATGGGCGGTGGCTGGCAATGCATTGGGGCGTATCGACGCCCAATAGGTTAAACGCCCTGATTTGTCGGGATCCGTAGTGACATCAATCACGCCAAATTTTTCGGTCTCGCTCAGGTCAAACTGAGCCAGGATCTGATGCCATAGCTTAGGAACACGATGAGAAAAATTCGGCTTATCAGAAAATAACCCGCTGATGGGGGTAGACACACCATAAAAGTCACGTTGTTCTCGGCTCTCAACACGCACTTCAACAAACGGAGTATTTAAACCACAAGATGGCGACGATTCGACAACAATCATTGGCTTACGTAACCCCGTGCGCTGGCCAGCTTGCCGGTATGCTCGAGGGCTGACGCCAAACATCTGGCGAAATGCCCGGCTAAACGCTATCTCAGAACCAAACCCAAGTTCAAACGCAATATCGATACTGCGCTGTTTGCTATCTAATAGCCGTTCGGCCGCCGCACTTAATTTGAGTTCTCGAACATACTGTCCAACACTGATACCCAGTTCACTGTGAAAGACGCGCTGCAGCTGCCAGCGAGACCAACAGCTTTGCGCCGCTATGTCCTCTACAGACAGAGGCCTATCCATATGACGATGGATGAAATGCAAAACATGTCGAATACGGTCGGTTGCCGTCGTCATTGCGGTGGAACATTCAAAAGGCAAATTCAATGGTTAAGTCCAAGGTCAATCTAGTACGACCAGTTTCTCATACTCGCGTAGCGATGAAAATATGAACCCAGTTCATGAAAAGCTTTTCAGCAACCGCGCAAGTGCGTTGAATTCAAACGCCTGATGCGATATATCTTGTGGTCTTAGCAATGTCCTACATCAATTTATCGTTAGTTTGTATTGGACATTATTATAATTTTTTCGAATTTATAGATAACGGCTCGATAAGGTAAGTTGATTCACGACATTATTTGAACGATCACTCTCTCAATAGTTGATGTGAATCAAATTGTGATAGACAATGTGACCCTGTATTGAGACTCGACTCTATTGCCGAATCAGGGATGTTGGCCTTGTCTATTAGACAAATAGGTGAGACCTATTATCCATTTATATGTGACGCTGCTACCGTTTGGGTCTATCTCACAGTAGTGTACCGAAAGGTCAAACTGTAGCAGTCGATAAGTACCTCGTTCTTAAAGGAAAGATGATGGTAATACCAGAAAACAGCAGCATCGTTATTTTTGGTGCTTCCGGTGACTTAACCTACCGAAAGTTGATCCCAGCTTTGTACCACCTCTATGCAAGTAACCAGCTCCCTAAGTCATTTGCTATTCTGGGCGTAAGCCGCACCGAGTACAGTGACGAGTCATACCGAGAAAAACTTAAAACCTCGTTGCAAGAGATGGAAAAAACCGAGCCAGAAACGCTCGATGCCTTCATTAATCATTTGCATTATCAAGCCCTCAACACGTCAGACACTAAAGAGTACTCAAAACTCTCTGATCGTTTAGAACAGCTCGGCAAAGAATATCACTTTACTGACCGCAACATGCTGTTCTACCTTGCAACGCCACCGAGTCTGTACAGCATTATTCCTGCTAGTCTTGCAGCCGAAGGCTTGAACACCGAAGATGACGGTTGGAAACGCCTGATCATCGAAAAACCGTTCGGTTACGATTTGGCCTCAGCCAAACAACTCGATAAAGACATTCACGAACACTTCCTTGAACATCAAATTTATCGTATTGACCATTACCTAGGTAAAGAAACGGTTCAAAACCTCTTGGTCCTTCGCTTCTCTAACGCGATGTTTGAGCCGCTATGGAACCGCAACTACATCTCTTATGTTGAGATCACTGGTGCGGAATTCTTGGGTGTTGAAGGGCGCGGAGGTTACTACGATAACTCCGGTGCCGTGCGTGATATGTTCCAAAACCACTTGCTACAAGTGCTTGCTATGGTTGCGATGGAGCCGCCGGCACAGATCAATGCTGACTCGATGCGTGATGAAGTCATCAAAGTATTGCAGTGCTTGAAACCGCTTGAAGAAAACGACCTTCGTAACAACTTGGTGATGGGTCAATACACCGAATCTGATGTCCGCGGCGAATTCCTACCAAGCTATCGTGATGAGCAGGGTGTCGCGGAAGACTCTCGTACTGAAACGTATGTCGGCCTTAAAGCCTTTATCAACAACTGGCGTTGGAACGGTGTGCCGTTCTACGTTCGTACGGGTAAACGTCTACCAACGCGTGTCACCGAAGTGGTTATTCACTTTAAAGAAACACCGCATCCAGTATTTGGTCAAAATGCGCCAGAAAACAAATTGATCATCCGTATTCAGCCTGATGAAGGCATTCAAGTCAGTTTTGGCCTCAAAGAGCCTGGTGCAGGCTTTAATGCGAAAGAAGTCAAAATGGACTTCCACTACAACTCGCTGAAAGAAACACAGATGTTGACCGCCTATGAGCGTCTACTTCTGGATTCGCTTAATGGCGACGCAACACTATTTGCTCGCAGTGACGCCGTAGAAGCTTGCTGGCAATACGTTCAACCGATTCTCGATTTTAAACAAGATCCTCAATCTTTGTTTGGGTATGCTTGTGGTACTTGGGGACCAAAAGAGTCAGACCAACTTTTAGAACGTGATGGCCGCGAATGGCGCTTCCCGTGTAAAAACTTAACAGATACGGATTACTGTGAACTATGATCAACCATAAGATTTACCAAACACCAGAGCAAGTTGTCGAAAGCCTAGCAAACGACATGAAAGCCTACAGCGAACAAGGAAAAACGATCCATATTTCTTTGTCTGGCGGCAGTACGCCTAAGATGCTATTTCAACGTTTAGCCAGTGAAGACTTTGCTACTGCAATCAGCTGGGGAAACCTACACTTCTGGTGGGGTGACGAGCGTTGTGTCGCACCTGATGATGCAGAAAGCAACTACGGTGAAGCAAACACTCTGCTGTTTAGTAAAGTCGACATTCCGGCTGGCAATATTCACCGTATTTTAGGTGAAAACGACCCGCAACAAGAAGCGGAGCGCTTTGCGAAAGAGATGACCGACGTTATCCCTTGTGAAAATGGCACGCCCGTATTTGATTGGATTTTACTCGGCGTTGGCGCCGATGGTCATACAGCCTCTTTATTCCCAGGCAAAACCGACTATCAAGATCCAAATTTATCGCTTGTCGCGTCTCATCCGGAGTCTGGTCAATTGCGTGTATCAAAAACCGCTAAAGTACTTGAAGCGGCAAAACGCATTAGTTATCTCGTTCTTGGTGCTGGAAAAGCCGAGATCGTTTACGAAATTAATACCACCCCAGCGGAAGCGCTGCCCTACCCAGCGGCAAAAGTTCAGTCGACAACGGGTTTAACAGAGTGGTACTTGGATTCACACGCAGCAAGTAAGATTGCCTAAGAGAATTAATGGAGAACAACATAATGAAAGGTGATATCGGTGTTATTGGCCTCGCAGTAATGGGCCAAAACCTTATCCTAAACATGAACGACCACGGTTTTAAAGTGGTTGCTCACAACCGTACCGCTGCGAAAGTAGATGAGTTTCTTGAAGGTCCAGCAAAAGACACCAACATTGTCGGTGCTTACTCGCTAGAAGAATTAGTTGAGAAACTAGAAAAGCCACGTAAAGTGATGCTCATGGTACGTGCTGGTGCGGTTGTTGATACCTTCATTGACAATCTAACCCCGCTTCTAGAAGAAGGCGATATCATCATTGATGGTGGTAACACCAACTACCCTGATACTAACCGCCGTGTGGCTGCTTTGCGTGAGAAAGGCATTCACTTTATCGGTACGGGTGTCTCTGGTGGTGAAGAAGGTGCTCGTTTTGGACCTTCTATCATGCCTGGCGGCGCACCTGAAGCGTGGGAAGCCGTGAAGCCAATCTTCCAAGGCATCTCTGCAAAAACAGATGCTGGCGAGCCTTGCTGTGACTGGGTAGGTAAAGATGGCGCTGGCCACTTCGTGAAAATGGTGCATAACGGCATCGAATACGGTGACATGCAGCTTATCACTGAAGCATATCAATTCATGAAAGATGGTTTAGGTATGTCTGCAGAAGAGATGCAAGCCGTGTTCAAAGATTGGAATGAAACTGAACTTAACAGTTACCTAATCGAAATCACAGCGGACATCCTTGGCTACAAAGATGAAGACGGTGAACCTCTGGTTGAGAAAATCCTTGATACCGCAGGTCAAAAAGGCACCGGTAAATGGACAGGCATCAACGCTCTTGACCTTGGTATTCCACTGACACTGATTTCTGAGTCGGTTTTCTCTCGCTGCCTATCTGCGCTTAAAGACCAACGTGTTGAAGCGGAAAAACTGTTTGGCAAAACCATCGCACCTGTTGAAGGTGACAAACAGCAATGGGTTGATGCCCTTCGCCAAGCGCTTCTTGCTTCAAAAATCATCTCTTACGCACAAGGCTTTATGCTAATGCGCGAAGCCTCAGAAGAGAACGGCTGGGATCTTAACTACGGTAACGTTGCACTTATGTGGCGTGGCGGCTGTATCATCCGTTCTGCATTCCTTGGCAATATCCGCGATGCTTATGAGAAGAATGGTGACTTAGCGTTCCTCGGTAGCGATGACTACTTCAAAGGTATCCTATCAAACAGCCTAGCGGCATGGCGTAAAGTGGCGGCTAAATCACTTGAAGCCGGTATTCCAATGCCTTGTACTACGTCAGCGTTGACCTTCCTAGATGGCTACACAACGGCTCGTCTTCCAGCTAACTTACTGCAAGCGCAACGTGACTACTTCGGTGCTCACACTTATGAGCGTCTTGACCGTGAGCGTGGTGAGTTCTTCCACACAAACTGGACAGGAACCGGTGGTAACACTGCATCAACAACTTACGACGTATAATTGTTGAACATGACTAAATTTAAGGGCGCTCATTGAGCGCCCTTTTTGTTTGCCCATATCTCACTCTTGAACCTGTCTTCACCACCAAATAGCCGCTAGCCTAATTCATTATTTCCCTCTTGGTTTCACTAGGTGCTCAATCCGCATCAAAGGATGTCATCATGAATAACGACTCTTCAAAAAATCCACTTTTCACTCCAATTCAGCTCGGAGATTTACATTTAAAAAACCGTATTGTCATGCCGCCAATGACCCGTTCACGCGCTACTCAGCCAGGCGATATTGCCAACGATATGATGGCCAAGTATTACGCTCAGCGAGCATCCGCTGGGCTTATTGTTAGTGAAGGCACACAAATTTCGCCACTTGGAAAAGGTTATGCGTGGACACCAGGCATCTACAGCCCCGAACAGCTCATTGGATGGAAAAAAGTCACCGATGCCGTCCATGCACAGCATGGCGTCATTTTTGCCCAACTGTGGCATGTCGGCCGCGTCACTCATTACGATAACATTGGCGGCGAGCAACCCATCTCCTCCTCGGCTCTTAAAGCCCAAGGAGTGAAAGTGTTTGTCGATAATGGCAGTGATGAACCGGGATTTGTTGATGTTGTCGAGCCAAAAGCGATGACACAACACGATATCAATGTGGTTATTGAGCAGTATCATCAAGCGGCACTTAACGCCCTTGAAGCCGGGTTTGATGGGGTTGAACTTCATGCCGCCAATGGGTATTTAGTCAACCAGTTTATTGACTCACAATCGAATCAGCGCGAAGACCAATATGGCGGTAGCCTAGAAAACCGCCTACGATTTTTAGATCAAGTGGTGGCAACCTTGGTTAAGGCCGTTGGTAAAGCGCGCGTGGGTGTTAGATTAGCCCCATTAACCACACTGAACGGCACTGTCGATGATAAACCGCAGGAAACCTATACCGCTGCTGCGAAGTTGCTCAACCAACATGATATCGCCTACCTACATATTGCAGAAGTGGATTGGGATGATGCGCCAGAAACACCGCTCGAATTTAAACGGGCGCTTCGAGACGCATTTCATAACGTGCTGATCTACGCAGGCCGTTATACAGCGCAAACCGCTTGCCAAGCCATTGATGATGGTCTCGCGGATATGATTGGTTTTGGGCGCCCTTTTGTGGCCAATCCTGACTTACCAGAACGCCTTTTACATGGCTATCCACTGGCAATACATCAGCCTGAAACCTTGTTTGGTGGCGATGAGCACGGGTTGACGGATTACCCCACATATCAGCCTGAATAATAGGATAATGACCATTGGCACGATTCGCCGTGACGTCATCTCATTAAAAAGGGAGCTTTCGCTCCCTTTAGATTATTCATTACCGCGTTTATTGAACTTTAAAACGCGAGACCACCGAAGATAGCCCCTCAGAGGTGTCTTTCAACTCGCTACTCACACTAATGGTTTGTGATGCGTTGGCGTTCAACTGACGGATGATTTCCTGAATAGCAGACATATTACGGCTGACTTCTTCCGTCACCGTGCGCTGCTCATGGGCAGAGGTCGCCATCAGAGAGTTTAAGTCGTTGATTTCCGATACGGATTCAGTCACCACATTCAGCGAATCCATCACTTTGTTGGTATGCTCTGCGGTGCTTTCACAACGTTCACGTGTTGAGGTCATATCCGATACGACGTTTTCAGCGGTTAAGCGCAGCTTATCAATAATATCGTTAATCTGTGAGGTGCTTTGCTGAGTGCGCGCGGCTAAGGCGCGAACTTCATCGGCCACCACAGCAAAACCTCGGCCTTGCTCGCCTGCTCGCGCTGCTTCAATCGCTGCATTGAGCGCCAACAAGTTGGTTTGCTCGGCAATTTCGCCAATCACTTGGAGTACAGAGCCAATTTCCTGAGTATCACGGTTCATTTCACCAATCGTACCAGACATCGCAACCACTTGGTCCACCAAGGCATTCACACTATTTACCGCATCGGTTACCGTTTGCTTAGACTCTTCAGCATTACGATTCGTGGTTTCAGTTAAGGTTGCGGCGTCACCAGCACTCTGCTCAACCGAGTTTGCTGAGGCACTCAACTCTTCAATGGCCGTAATCGCTTGCTCAGTTTCTAGCGTATGCTGCTCAAGCGTTTTAGAGTTTGACTGAGATTGGCTGTTAAGATCCTGTATCGCATTGTCGATCTCTTTTGATGACTCAGAAACTTCAATGAACATCGCTTGCAGTTTTTCAATAAACAAGTTGATGGAATTAGAAATCTGGCCAATTTCATCTCGGCTATCCACCGCTAAACGTTGCGTGAGGTCTCCTTGCCCTTGAGAAAGCTCGCCCACCAGCGAGTTCAGTCGAGCCAGCGGCTTAAAGGCGATGTGCAATAGCGCCACACTAATACCAATGACCAATACGGCACAGACGAGTAATGCAAGCGTGATCTTCCAGTTAATGGTATCCGTATTGCTTTGAATACTGTCTCGGTCAATGTAACCAGTCAGTGACCAATTCTGCCCGGCAAACTCCATTTCCCGCTCAATAGGGATAAGGTGATCACCGTGCTTATTGGAGAAAATGACCTTATCTCCCGCCACGAGTTCAGCATAACTTCCCTCAAGCGCATAATCATTAATGATGGTAATCAAGTCGGCTAAATCAAGGACGAAAAAGTCCACTGACTCATCAATACGCTTCACAGAAATGGTCACCAACTCTTTACCGTCCACTTCTTTCACGGGGCTAACGACCATCTCATCGCCGTGATTTTCCGCCTGCTGAACATAGGGTTCAGCCAGAGCATCATCCATGGCACCGGTTTCATCGAAAGCATAACCATTGAAGATTTTAACGACTTTGTAGAAACCTGAATTCGCTTGAGTATCCGCCACGTCCATCATGCTGAAATTTAAACTGCTCGCCAGTGACAATTTACCATCCAGCTCGGTTTGCAATTTATTGTGTAGCAGGTTGATGTTATGGGTAATACTTTTGGAATCTGATTGATAAATGTAGTTGCTAATGAAGTGATTAACACTGAAATACGAGACGAGAATAGTAATGAAAATAATCGCGACAATAAGTGACAACAGCTTGTTTTTGAAGGACAAATTGGCCATACACTTTACATCCTTAAAAGTGACTAAAAATAACACCGCCAAATGGCTGTGTTAGAAAATGAAAGACAACATTGTTATTTTTACAGTGCTCAATAGTAAGGCGGTACTAGTTCGGTTTCAATTAAAACCAAACCAAAGTTTTATTATATTTATAAAATATTGAGCAACACGTCGATTTTTACGTGTCACATAGACTGGCGCATAAGCAACCATCATCACTCACCTTGGCGATATCGACAACGGCCTGATTTGTGGTTAGAGTTTTACTCTAGGTTTAACCAACGAGAATGCTTTACTATGAATTCAGTTATTGACACTATCTTAGCTCATCGCTCTATTCGCAAATTTACTGACCAACCGATTGAAACAACGCAATTAAATGCCATTTTACAATCAGGGATTGCCGCGTCTTCATCGTCCTTACTTCAGGTCGTGAGTGTTATTCGTGTCACCGATACTGAAAAACGTCAGGCACTTGCTCAATATGCAGGGAATCAGAAATATGTCGAAACGGCTGCGGAGTTTCTGGTTTTTTGTATCGATTATCAACGTCACTATCAGATGAACCCACAGGTGAAACCTGATTATGCCGAACTGACACTCATTGGTGCTGCGGATGCAGGCATTATGGCGCAAAATTGTCTTCTGGCCGCAGAATCACTTGGCTTGGGAGGTGTCTACATCGGTGGGTTACGTAACTGCGCCAAAGAAGTTGATGAATTATTAGGTCTTCCGGAGTACAGCGCCGTGCTGTTTGGTATGTGCTTAGGTCACCCAGACCAAACGCCTGAACTGAAACCGCGACTCCCGGCCGAGGTGATTGTGCATGAAAACCAGTACCAGCCATTACAAACAGAACGCATCGCTGAGTACGATGCTAAGATGCATGACTATTATGCCAACCGTTCAAGCAACCAAAAGCAGAGCTCTTGGTCAGAGGAAGTGACCACTAAATTAGCGGGTGAATCTCGCCCACATATTCTTGGCTACTTGAACAGCAAAGGATTAAACAAACGATAAACCGCACCAAAAAGGGAGCCCTCTTGGCTCCCTTGTTTAATCTCCCTCAGTGGCCAGCACTTCCTGCGCGATCTGTTTCCAATCTTCAAGTTCACTTCTCACATGCGCAGTTTGGTCTGGTGTCATGCTGCGAATCATCGCGACCATATATTTCTCGGTCACCGTTTGATTAAACGCATTTTTCTGTTTTAGGGTATCGGAAAAAAACGATTCTGGATGGAGTAATAGCGTTTCAAACTGACGACTAAAGAAATCATGATCGCTGCGTTTTGCCAGTAACGTTTTGAGTTCTATTCGCATATTGGTTTGCTGGTCAATCCAATCTGGTGTGGTCACAATCAATGCATCTTGCCACTCACTCAATAATACTTGCTGGGATCGAGTTAAATCACCGAGCCAATCTTCGAGGTTTTCTTGTGCACGTTCACGATATACGTCTCGCAGCTCTTGCTCAGTCAAATCCTGATATTTATTTTTAAATTCAGCATGCTGAGTACGAATTGCGCTCATCAAGTCACTCACCTGCTCGTCACTCATCGCGGCCGTTAATGCTTCAATATCAGGCTCTGCTTTACGTAGCAAACGTTGAGTATGTTGGGTCATTTTACGGCGTTGATACTGAAATTGCTGCGCGGTAAATGTGGTGGGATCGACCGCCATTAATTCATCGATATGTGCAATATAGCGTGGGATTTCCGATGACTTATGCCAAGTGCTCAAGTGTGCAACACTACGGCTGACCATCTCCTCTTGTTGATCGGTTAACTCAACAAAGTCTTCAATATAATCAATCAAAAACCAGTCAATATTGCGGTAGATAAATTGGGTACTACAACCGACTAATACACTGCAAACTAATATCAAGCCTAAACATTTTTTCATCATTGCTTCCAATCCATCCCACGTCGTGCGCTCTCAATACTCATCAATCACATCATATTCCACCAGTATGATGATGGTTGCGACCAAAACAAGATGCGAATGTTGTCTGTTTTCACACCACTTCACAAAACCACCAGCCGATAACGCTTTCTTTATCATCGTTAATAGACTGATACGTGATTGACCGCTAAGCCGATGAGTTAGAGTGATTAAAAAGGATAATTTTAATTTTAGACATTTTACTAACGGCATTTTTGTTGAAAATTAAAATAGCCGCTCGCTCCTGTCTTTTGAATGACGTTACTTAAAGTTCTCTGACTTAAGCAAATGAATTGTCAGGAATTCCATGTAACAACCTAGAATAACTTTCACATCCGTTGACTGACCTCTCACTTCGATTTGGTTAGAGTAGAACTTCACGTTAACCAATGAGGAGAAAGTTATGAAAAAGACGATTCTAGTCGCTAGCGCTTCCGTTTTGGCCCTAAGCACATCAGTCTTTGCCGCGCCACTGACTCAGCACACAGCAACAACGTTCCAATCCAACGCTTTCTCAGATCAAGGGCAAGCCAAACGCGCCGGGGAACAAATCAAAAATAAATTTGCCAATATGTCTTCTCAAGAGCTTCGCGATGAGCTGCCGATTCTGGCAGAGCCGCAGTCAGTGGACGAAGACAGCATTGAAATCAACGATATGAATATTCAAGTCAAAGAAGTCGCGCTGAGCAATAATGATGTGCAATATCGAGCGATAGTTGATGTCGATTACAACTACACTTATAACCGTGGAGGTCAAGAAGGCTAAACATAGGCTCCTGTTTGACCATTATACTCCCCCAGATACATCCTTTTGCCACCTGGAAACAGGTGGCTTTTTTCGATATTAACGTCAGGGCGGCGCCGAAGCACCACCCCATATGGTTATCGCTAGCGCCAAACGCCCCATTGCCCTGTTGTTCCCGGCTCTTCGCCACGTGTCCACCACTGTGCCGTCCAGCTTTGTCCATCGTGGATTACCACGTCTCCCACATCATATATGACATCAGCTTGCCATAAGTTATCGACTTGCGTTGGTGGCTGGTCTTGTTTTATTAAAGAAAGTTGATAACTGAAAAGAGCATCTGGAGCATGCACTTGGTTTGCGTAAAGGTTCTCGCTATCGAACATATAATGTTGCATCGATTCACTCCAAATACCGATAACCCAACCCTTGTTATCTTGGTTAAACTGCGCCGCAAGTTCTGGCCCCCAAGTGTTGAGGTTGGTGTTAGATATCATCATCGTTAGGTCACGAATTTCATTGCCGTCACGGTCGAAACTGCGAAAACGCACGGTATCGCCAACCTCCGCGGGGCCAAACCCTGTCTCCACAAATTGACCCAATGCCGTTAATTCTTGGCTTTCAACTGGAGGCTCTGTGGGAACCGTTGGAATGCTGCTATCTCCATCCGCGCTAAAAGTAATGTCGCTACAGTTATAAAACCCTTCTCCAGCTGGGTCGACACGCTGCCAACGAGTCAAGAGTACCGCGTCCCCCGTGCGCTGCGAAGGCAGTGTTACCTTGATTCGGTACTTTTTATCACTTCCAGCTTCGACGTTTTGCGCCTCACCAATCTGTTCCAAATCATTCCACGTAAGGGGAGTAAATCCATCATAGTTGGGTGTAGTGAGATAAAATTGCCAATACGAGGGGTTATGAACCGCGGTAGCGTTAAAGACCAGTTCAATTTGTTGATTTTCATCTAACGTTATTGCAGTTTTTTGCCAATCTGGCGAAGGGATATTCAACCCCGATTTCGCAGGGTCAGCCGCAGAACAAAGCTGACCATCCACCACAACCGCTTTCACGGCATCCATATCGTTATAACTGGCCACGTTCGCAGAAACTTCATTACGCTGCACAAACGGATAGGCTCCCGATAGATCATAAGCATTTTGACACGCGGCATTCGGAATGGTGTTATCCCAAAAACCCCCGTCTAAAAAGCAGATATTTTGTCGAGCACTGGGAAACTCGACCCACCCATGAGCCTGAACTTGAACACCGGAGAGCGCAGCATAAACTGCAGCACCTAGCACACTGGAGATATATAACTGTTTCATTATTATTCCTTTTTTGACTGACTAACAATTCACTGGCTTCACGCCATGCACTTAAGCTAGCAACTGCTGCTTAAATGAAAGTAAAAATCGCATCATTCACGCTAAGGAAATAATCAAAATGCCATATTGTTTCCAGCACCAACTCAAGCGTTACGTATAACGACATATCGCTTCGAGTCACTTCAAAATATTTCAGCTTTGAGCTGTTAGGAACGAGACCAGCACTTTGCTGGTCTAATAATTGATAGGCATTACACTGCTACGCTCAACTAGGGTGGGCTCAAGCTGAACCATCTGAGTTTCGCCATCTGGCTGCTCCAGCCTTTTCAGTAGCGCTTCAACCGCCGCTTTGCCCAAACGGTATTTCGGTTGATGAATGGTTGTGAGGGACGGGGTCATAAACTTAGCAATATGCACATCATCGTATCCAATCATTGATACATCATCAGGAATACTGACACCCAGTTCGTTCGCGGCGTTAATGGCTCCCATTGCCATCATGTCATTACAAACAAACAGTGCGCTAGGCAAATTGCCTCTTTCATACAACTGCTTAAAGCATTGATAGCCCCCTTCACACTCAAAGTCACCTTCTAAGATCCAGTCGGCATTAAACCCAAGCCCAGCTTCATTCATGGCTCGCTTGTAACCTTCGTAGCGCATCTGCGCCTGATGTTTAATTAAAGGCCCTGTAATACAGCCAATATCACGATGACCTGCCTCAATCAAATACTTGGTAGCCATGTAGCCACCTTGCAGTGAATTATCTTGAATTTTGTCACTGCTAAACAACATCGGGCCCCAATCCATAACGACGATCGGGATGTCTGGATAACGTTCAAAAATATCAATACGCTCTCCGACTAAGGTCGAGCACATCAGGAGCAATCCATCTACCCGTTTTTGGAGCAAGGTATCAATAGAAGCACGCATTCGCTGCGAATCACCTTCAGTATTACAGAGTACTAAGTTGTAACCTTGGTGATAACAACTGCGCTCTACCCCCTTCACCACTTCACCGAAAAAGGGGTTGGTTGAAGTGGTCACTAACATACCGATGGTTTTGGTACGATTCATTTTAAGACTGCGCGCCAACGCGGAAGGCGCATAATTCAGATCTTGGGCGGCGCGATTGACTTTGTCAGCGATCTCTTCACTGACAAAGCGCGTTTTATTAATGACATGACTTACCGTGGACGTTGACACTCCGGCAAGCTTTGCAATGTCTTTCATTGTTGCCACAGGTCACTCCTTTTCCCTAGCAAAGATTAGCTGTGCTGTTGCAAAAACTCATCCACTTCAATGCGGCTAGGAATGGACGTTTGAGCGCCAAATCGAGTTACCGATAACGCCGCCGCCGCATGAGCGAACTTAATTGCTGATTCTAAAGACAAACCTTCCAATAAACCAGTCACAAATGCGCCGTTAAACGTGTCGCCCGCAGCGGTGGTATCCACGGCATCCACTCGAAAGCCGGTGATCAGTTGCCCTTGTTGTGACTGACTTAACCACACGCCTTTGGCACCTAACGTAATCATCACCGTCGCAATGCCTTTCGCATGCAGTGCATTGGCCGCACGCTGCGCAGTGACATCATCATTCACTTCAATCCCGGTCAGCACTTGGGCCTCGGTTTCATTCGGCGTAATAATGTCGATACAACTTAATAATTCATCAGACAACACGCAGGCTGGCGCGGGGTTCAAAATCACTTGAGTCTCCCCTTTTTTAGCGGCTCTGGCCGCACTTTCAATGCCGTCTATTGGGGTCTCTAACTGCATCAAAAGATAATCCGCTTGCTGGATACGAGGTAAATATTCTTCGATGGCGTTTGAGGTTAATTTGGCATTGGCCTCCGCTGAGATACAAATGGTATTTTCTCCGCTCTGATTGACCTGAATCATCGCAATACCTGTTGGGCAGTTGGGCGCCATTTTGATGGCTGACACATCCATGCCATCGTATTTAAAGCTTTCGCGAATATTAATGCCAAACGAATCGTCACCGATACTGGCAATAAAGCCAATATCCGCGTTAAGCCGCGCCGCCGCGACCGCCTGGTTTGCCCCTTTGCCTCCGGGAATCACTTGATAATTTTGGCCATGTAATGTCTCACCGGGGCGAGGAAAAGAAGGCACCTGAAGAACATGATCGGCGTTTACACTACCTAGTACAACTAGCTTGTTCATACAATAATCCTCGGCTAACTAGCCTTATTTCACAGCAAATGGAGATAGCTTTATTCACGGTGTCGTGAATAAAGCTATCTGCCCTCCTAACGAGGGCAGAAGCGTGATTATTCTGTCACCACTTTTAACGGTACCGGAATGTATTCTTCAACACTCTCACCTTTTAGCACTTTATCTGCTGTCTCCACGCCCAATGCACCGATAAGATCAGGTTGCTGAGCAATGGTAGCGGCCAACTTGCCTCGTTTCACAGCAGCGATCCCATCTTTGGTCCCATCAAAGCCTACGATAGTAATGTCTTTCCCCGCAGCTTGAACGGCGCGCAGCGCACCAAGCGCCATTTCATCATTCTGAGCAAACACCGCTTGCGCATCTGGATTGGCTGCCAGTAAGTTTTCCATGACGTTAAGCCCTTTAGTACGGTCAAAATCGGCAGGTTGACTGGCCAGTAACGTCATTTCACTGCTGCTGACTGCATTCATAAAGCCCTCACCACGCTCACGTGCCGCCGAGGTTCCCGCAATCCCTTCAAGTTGAATGACTTTGGCTTTTTCACCCACTTTCTCCATAATGAAATGACCCGCCATTTCACCACCAATCACGTTATCCGACGCGATATGACTGACCACCTCACCACGACGAGCTCCGCGATCTAACGTCAATACCGGAATACCTGCACGATTGGCCATACGAATCGCATTCGATACGGCATCTGTATCAGTAGGATTGATCAAAATCGCTTTAACACCACGAACTGTCAAATCCTCTACATTCGACAGCTCTTTGCTCGGATCGTTTTGTGAATCAAGCACAATCAAGTTGTAACCTAACTCTTTCGCCTTAGCTTCTGCCCCATCTTTCATGGTGACAAAGAACGGGTTGTTAAGCGTCGACAATACTATCGCCATGGTATCCTGTGCTTGGGCAGCAACCGATACCGTAGATGAAAGTAAAGCGGCAGAGATCAAAGTGGTCAGTTTTTTCATCGTTATCGTCCTTTTCAGGGAGGGTTGGGGAGGCTGACTCTTTGGTCAGCCCTGTTTGTTGTTTATTTGTTTTTGTTGTCGACCATCACAGCCAGCAAAATTACGGCAGCTTTGGCAATCATCTGGTAGTACGACGAGACGTCGAGCAAGTTAAGCGCATTATTGAGAAAGCCAATGATCAGCGCACCGATAAGCGTGCCCATAATCCGACCTTTGCCGCCCATCAAACTGGTGCCGCCAAGGACAACTGCAGCGATAGCATCAAGCTCATAGCCCATACCTGCTGTAGGCTGCGCTGACGACAAGCGGGACGTTACGATAATGCCAGCAAGTGCTGATAACATGCCGCATATGGCATAAACACCAATTTTGATGCGATCAACATTAATACCGGATAAACGGGTTGCTGACTCATTCCCGCCCAAGGCGTAGATATAGCGTCCAAAACGCGTTTGGTTGAGTAAGTACCACGCTGCGCCAAACACAACGACCATCAACCACACGGGGACAGGAATACCTAAGGCGTAACCAGTACCAAACCACGCAAATGCATCTGCGGTATCGGTAAACCCTGTAGAAATGGGGCGACCATCGGTATATACCATAGTGACACCGCGAAGCAGCGTCATCGTCACCAAGGTCGCGATAAAGGCTTGCACCTTACCTTTAGCGATGATGGTACCGCTCAACGCCCCCAGCGCTGCGCCGGCAAGCAAAGTCAGTGGAACCGCAATGAATACCGACATTTCTAGGCCAATCATACTTGCCGCAAGCGCACCACATAACGCAAGTACCGAACCGACACTCAAATCAATACCTGCGGTCAAAATAACCAACGTCATCCCAACTGCGATAATGGCATTGATCGAAGTTTGGCGCAGAATGTTGAGTAGGTTATCCACCGTAAAGAAGTTCGCGTTTAAAAATGACACCACCACAATCAGAAAGATTAAAGCGATGAGCGATTTCTGTTCGATCAACCAAGCTTTGCTCGGCCATTTATTGGAAGAAACCTGGGGCGTTTTATTCATTGTATTGGTACTCATGCTGCTACCTCGTCATGCGATTTACCTACTGCGCAGGCAAGTAAAGTTTCTTGGTCGGCCTGTTTGGCATCAAACTCACCGCTAATTCTGCCTTCATGCATCACGATAATTCGATCGCTCATGCCAAGCACTTCTGGCATTTCTGATGACACCAAAATGATGCTCATACCACTGGCTTTAAACTGGTTAATCAGTTGATAGATCTCTTTTTTTGCGCCGACATCGACACCACGAGTCGGTTCATCCAAAATCAAAACTTTAGGGGTTGTCATCAGCCCTTTTGCAATTGCTACCTTTTGCTGATTACCCCCGGAGAGGTTACCGATTATTTGGTCACGATTTGGCGTTTTGATATTGAAGACTTTGATAAAGTCATCCACCGCGAGCAGCTCTTGCTGATGCTGAATTTGAATGCCGTTAGAGAGACGATTGAGCGCACACAGAGACATGTTCTCTTTCACGGACAATCCAAGAACTAACCCATCGCCTTTACGATCCTCAGAAATGTAGGCAATACCGCTTCGCACGCCATCTTCCGGTGAGTTGAGGGTCAGCACTTGGCCTTCTAAGGTAATGTGCCCGCGTTCACTGGGTAGCGCGCCATAAATCACTTTCATTAATTCGGTGCGCCCCGCCCCCATTAAGCCTGACACACCTAGAATCTCACCGTGCTTGAGGCTGAACGACACGTCATGCACACCAGACCCCGTTAAATTGGTCACTTCAAGGCAAATATCGCCATTTTTGACATCAATTCGTGGGTACTGATCTTCCAGTTTGCGCCCAACCATCATCTCGATGAGGCCATCTTCATGTGTCTCCGCGACTGAGCATTCGCCAATGAACTTGCCGTCACGCAACACTGTAATGTCGTCACAAATTTCAAAGATCTCTTTGAGTCGGTGGGAAATATAAACAATGCCACACCCCTGACTACGCAACTCATCAATCACGTTAAACAACGATGCTGTTTCGGTATCAGTCAAAGCATCGGTTGGCTCATCCATAATGATCACTTTAGATTCAAAGGAGAGTGCCTTGGCGATTTCCACCATTTGTTGCTCACCAAGGCTCAGTTCACCTAGCGGGGTTTTAGCACTGCGTTTGACATTGAGACGAGCCAGTAGAGCGTCCGCTTCTCGATACATCTGATTCCATAGAATCTTGCCAAACGCGTTGGTTTTTTCTCGGCCAAGGAAAATATTCTCTGCAATGGTCAATTCAGCAATAAGATTGAGTTCTTGGTGAATAATACTGATGCCCGCCTGCTGAGAATCACGAGGGCCTTGAAATGCGGCTGGTCGTCCTTGATAGCGGATTTCGCCGCCATCAAGTGTGTAAATACCCGTTAATACTTTCATTAACGTCGATTTCCCAGCGCCATTTTCACCCATCAGCGCCATGACACGTCCGGGATAGACATTTAAGCTGGCTTTATCGAGCGCTTTAACTCCGGGAAAAGACTTTTCGATGTCGCTGAGCTGTAAAATTGCATCACTCATAACGGTTCCTCTCAGTCGAGTTAAAACACAACGCCAGATTGAAAAATGACGTTGGCATACGGGCTACACTCACCGGTGCGAACAACTGCCTTACTCTGTGCCGTACGCGACTTAAATTGCTCGTGGCTGACATACTCAATGTGGATAGGTTGCGTGGTGGATTGCTCAATCAACGCTAATAGCGATTGATGAAGTTGAGGATTTTTGGTTTTGATCTCTTCGGCTAAAACGATGCCTTCGATCTGCGCCTCACTCAGCCAAACCTTGACGGTTTCCAAGAAGGTAGGAACGCCTAAAGTGAGAGCTAAATCAATACGTTGAGTCGAGTCAGGAATCGGCAGTCCCGCATCACCAAACGTGACTTCATCGGTGTGCCCTAGCGTAGAAACTAGGTGGGATAAATGGGAATTTATCAACGCACTTTTTTTCATTTTCCGACCTCAAGTTGCAGTTAATGGATACATTCAAATGCTTTATTTTTCGAAATCTAAGCAAATATTTTTATTATTTATAACGCCATCGAAACGTTTCGATGAATGCTAACGATAAATTTATTTTTTGCATTAGGGCAAAGATTGAACTGTGAGTTTGATCATTTGAATCGGTTTTGAGCCAACAAATTTAGTGAGCAGTATCACCTCGTTTTGTTGGAAAATTATGTCGCGAAGATCGAAAAGAGAATGTGGAAATGAAAATTAACACTGTCTTGAAATAGCGATGAGGAACACTGATAAAGTGCGCGCTAATTAACATTAATCTCAGTGAAGTTTTGGGAGCATATCACTGTGACATCACAGAGATTACCTTTCATCAAAGTGATTGAAATAAGCCGTAAATAGAGACCAATAGACAGCGTAGAAACTACGCTATAATTGGGCCTTAAGCCAAAGTGGGCATAGCAAACACACCAAGCTTGAGGGCTAAATAAGGTCATACGTCCCTATGAATCATCGTCGATAACTCGCAGATTAGACGATAATAATGACATTTTTCATGATAACGGCGACTTAACCAGCGGTTGAGGTAGTAACCAACGTATGTTTTCACTACAATGGGCAAAGTTTAGCTTATGCTGAATTAAGCAACACCCAGCTGCCGACTTTCAGTTGCCTAGTGTTATATCGATGAGAACAATCTAAATAGGCCATCGATAAAATTCATTATGTCTAAGACCGAATAACATTTGTGTATTGATCAATGGACCAAGATAAATTTACTAATATTTACCGCCTGCCAAATGCGCTTCAAGTGCGCATTGGTCAGTGGCAAAAAACACTGAAAGGGACCTCGGATATTGTATTGCATCAAGCGTTACAAGAGCGCAATCAATATTTCCGTCGAACTAAGAACTGGTTCCCATCAGGTTGGAATGTCGCTTTATTTGATGAGAAAGATTTTTCCATCACTGAGCATGGCAAATATATCCAGACAGCAATGCGGACGATGATCGACCGTAAAGTCTCTTATAAGCGTGTTTATTTGTCGCGAGTGCCACTTGATGAGGCGATGCCAAAACTGGTTAAGTACAAGCAAGAGTGGTTGGCTAAACACAATCGCATTGCTCGTAAATATAACCAAATAAAGAAAAAACAGTTTATGCGTTTTGCCACCGAAGAGGTCGAAACGTTATATCCTTCTATTCCCAAAGGAGAATTTGATAAAGCCCTTTGGAATAAACTTGTGGTTCAAGACTTAGGGCCGGCGAAAAAATATGATAATCCATACTTTGTGAAAAAATCTGTTTTTTAATCGTCAAGCATACCCAACACTAAAACCAATAAAGAAGCCGGCATTCATGTTGGCTTCTTTATTCACCATGACTTACCAATATTGCTCAATAATACGCTGATACTTGGTCATACCATTTTCATCTTCTTCTCGTTTGAGTTGATCCAACCCAGTCTGCAGTAACTCAAGTAATGCCGCATCGGTTTGCTTATTAAACGCATAGTAGAGCTGCCCTTGTTTAAGCAGATAAACTGACTCAAAACTCTCGGGATCGATGCCACTTTGACTCGCCCACCAAAGCGCAGCCGTTTCGTCATAGGCCAGCAGATCAATTCGTTTCTTTTGAAGCTGCTCAGCTAACATCACTACCGATGTCGCTTCTTGTAATGACTCTCTGGGTAAACCCAGCGCCAACAAGCTCTGTTCCCCCACATCATCACGAATCACCCCGATACGATATTTGGCCATCTCCAACGGATTATTAATCTCAATCTTGGCATCTTTACGCGCTAAAACGACCACTTTAATTGGATGAATGGGGCCAACCCATGTAAATAGTGATTCCCGATGAGGCGTTCGAGTTGTTGAGAACAGAACAGAGTTTTCATCCGTTAATGTGGTTCGATAAGAACGCGCCCAAGGCTGCAAAGTAAATTGTGAAGGCTCTAGCGTTTGTCCCACCTCTTTAGCCGCCGCGTAAAGTAAATCGACCGCGTAGCCCGTCACTTGTTGTTGGTGCTGGAAATTCGCTGGCGGGTAATTCGCAGTATAAAAATGAAGCTGTGCTAACTGCGCACCATACGTAACCGTGCTCCAAAAGCCAGTGAGCATACCTCCTACAAGGACTCTGAGCCAGATGCGTTTTTTCATAGCGCCACCCCGTTGGTTTCCTTTCCGTTAAGTGTAACTTGGTCTTTTTAGCTTGTGCTCTACACATAAAGATTTGGTGACTCGATCACAACATGAGATGACTAAAACACACGTTGCAGTCACCCATCGAGTTTTATCCATCTTTTTATCTCATGCTAACGATAAGCTAACAATCAATCTTTAGTATGCCGTGCGTTTACGTAATTAGATAAGGAATAAATATGCGCTGGTTATTGATCCCCCTCGCTTTAGTAGCGACCTTTCCCGCCTATGCGAGTTTAGCTCTTTCTCAAGCCAACATTGATGTTGTCGCCGATTGTATTGAACTGGCTCACCCCAACGTGACGCTCTCGGCAGGTGACTGCTCGCCTTCAGACCAAAACCATAAAAATGATAAAGCATCAAAGCCATCAAAAGCCAAACATGGTAGTAAAGGAAACGCTGGGCACTCCGCATCCCATAAAAAAGCCAAACACCGCCAGTAACATTCATAACCACTTTTTTCACTGAGCGTGACTTTATTCTCAGCATTGGGCGGTTTAACTGTGCACTTTTCACGTTAGACTAAGAGAGAGTATTGATGCAAAAGGACACCGAAATGCTGACTATTAAAGGCCTAGATCATGTGGTTTTTCGTACTTCACAATTGGAAAAAATGCAGCACTTCTACTGTGATATTCTCGGTTGTCCAATTGAGCGAGAACTGCCGCCAGAATTAGGGTTAGTCCAATTACGTGCAGGTAATGCTCTCATTGATATTGTCCCTGTCGACAGTGAACTGGGACGTGCTGGAGGCGATGCGCCATCTCAAAATGGACGTAACGTTGAACATGTGTGCTTACAAGTCGCAGACTTGAATGAACAGCAAGTTCGTGCGTATCTGCAAACACATGGCATTGAATGCAGCGAGTTTGCTGAGCGTTATGGTGCACAAGGCTTTGGACGTTCGACCTATATTCAAGACCCAGAAGGGAATATTATCGAACTTAAACCCTACATCGACATGGAATAGCCAGCGATTCTCAACGTCATTATTACTCACTATCTCGCATCATAATGTCGCTAACAGGAAGAGGTCGATGCCAAGTTGCCAAGAACATGATTATTTAGAAATTGCCTGTCTTTATCAGCTTCCTATTCGTTTAAAACTAGCATCTGGCGCTATTGTTGAAGGCAAAGCGTTAGATTGTCGTTATGATCGTGTACGGCAGGAAGTATTGATTTTGAAAGGATTGACGGGGGAATTAGAGGTCATAACGGATGATATTCAGACCATGCAAGCTTTAGTGAGCAATCCGCATTTCGGCACCGTTACTTTTATGCAAACAGGCTAAAAAAGGCGTGAGTTAACACGCCTTTCAAGTTCGCTCATGAACGAGGTAATGAATCAGTCAGCACGCAGTGTAACACCTGAGTACGCGCTATAGGCCTGGATCATGATAAAGTAGGTTTCACCTGCTCGTGCATTAATACGGCACTGCTCGTTGTTCCCTGTGACATAAGGTCGGCAATCGTAGCTATTCGACGTCGGTTTCTCGCCCGCTTTTACGTAAAGGTCTGCATCACCTTGCCCACCAGACATTCTCACTGTAACGGCGCTCGAACGGTTCACCGAGAATTTGAAGTAGCGTTGTGATCCTCTACTCCCCTGAAGTCCCGTTACCGGCTCTGATAGTGTCGGAACGTCATCTGGCTGATCCGGCGAAGATCCGCATGCGGCATTCACACCCACTTGGGCAAATGCATTCACGACATCGTCGACATTATATCCGCTGTCATCTGCAGCCTCAGCCACACCACATCCCGCATCATCGAAATTACTGTCCGCTGACCAATAAAGTTGGTTAGCCAGTGCAAAGACTTCAAAGCCCTTACGGACATCCCAGTTGGGCTTGTTGGCAAGCAGATAAAACGCTCGGTTAAAGACACCACTCGAATGGTGAACGTCAATACCGTTGTAATACTGGCTAGCGTTGTCAATCGAACTGCCATCACGTGAAGGTTGTTCGAAATAACGTAAACCGCCAGAGCCTTTGATAATTTCAGCGCCCACTAACCAGTCCACTTGGTTGTCACTCTCTTGGTTGTGACTATTACGATAATACTCAGCCGCTTCTCCGGCAATATCGGAAAACGCTTCGTTAATCCCCCCGGCCATGCCTTCATAAATTAATCCAGAGTTTTGCTCAGTAAAGCCATGACTGACTTCATGAGCACTGACATTCATGTCAACCAAGGGGTAAAAGGTGTTTTGTCCATCACCAAATGTCATCGATGTGCCATTCCAAAACGCATTTTCATAGTTACTGCCATAATGAACCCGCATAACCAATTTCTGAGTCAGTGGTGTGGTATTTAGCCAGTCTCGATACATATCAAACACAACTTTACCGAAGTATTGTGCATCATTGAGCGGTGAGTATGCTCCATTAACGTATTTATAATCATTGTAGTTATCGTCGTTTCCACACGTATAACGATACGCCGAGGCAAGGGTGTCACTGGTACTGCCGTTCAAGTCAACCGTTTTTACTTGATCGGTGTCCATGATGCACGTGGTGCCCGATTTCTCGACAATAAATGCCTCACGGTCTTGGCCATAAATATACTGGCCTGTTTTCTGGTTACCACCAGGGCCATGTCCTTCAACTTCAACATGCGTCAAACCTTGCCAATGCTTGACGATGGCTCCGCTATTGGCATCAATAAAGAAAAATGGCCGCGCTGGTTGCTCGGAGGGTACGAAGAAATTCACCATGTATACCAACTGAGCTTGCTGGTTATCATCAAGGCGAACCATCAACTTCGCGCTATCGTTTTCAGTCGAGAGAGTGCCAGTCAACTGCATTTGGCGCTGATAGTCGCTCTTGGCAATTTGCAGTACCTGTTTATCGTTGAGCTGAGGTTTTACACTCGCGACATCACCACTGATCCCTTGCGCCATGATCCCATACACATCGCCCGCGCCGCTATTGGTTTGTGTCGACACCACCGCAGTATCAAAAACGGGTAATCCCTGATGGGTCTGTTGGTAGCGAATTTTTACTTTGCCGTTTGGCAAGGTCACTCGTTTTACTTCTGCCAACCCGGTATTGACGGGGGCAATACTTTGAGCCTGAGCACTGAGGATATTTTCAAGCACTTGAGTATCGGTGATTTTGATCTTCTGTGCCGCACTGACTGGAAGAGCAAACAGCGTACTCGCTGCTGCAAGATAAACAAACTGACGTTGTAAGTGATTCATTATTATTTCCTTTAGTATTAAAATTTATCCTTTGTTCCTAGATATTGCTAAGGAGTGCTAGTACCACTGAACCAGCTTGAACACGATGCGCATCAAACTGCATAAGAGCAACTTTACACATGAGATTTTTTTTAATACTTGGAAAATATTTATGACGCAGTTTTATCAATTAGATAAATGAGTGAAGGGGTTAATAAAAAATTCATTATTGAAATTAACCAGTTAGGATATATCTATATTTCTATGCGCTTCAAGGTTTACATTAATTTATCAATAGTAAACAGTGAGTTAGATCATTATTATTCAGAATAACGTACTAGAAATAAAATAGTCATCCCCACTCCTATTATCGAAATAAAAATGGGGATAACTAAATCAATTTAATCAATAAAACTATCGACTAACACGTAATCCTCTCGACGTGCAGAGTGGTATTCTTTGGTTTCTCGGCTGACTAAAGGATGCCCTTTAAGATCCCCCTTGAGTAAACTCACCCAATGGCGCATCACAATCGCCCGGCTATCTGGTTGAGGAAAGCGCATGCAGGTTTCGAGCTGCATATCATCAAACCGTGTGACCTCAATACGCCCCGTACCGCCTGGGTGGTCAAGGGTCAATTCTAGGTGGCTGCCCTTTCCATCTCTAAACAGCAGCGATGTTGGCTTTTCCAGTTCCCCGTTGTAGCCGATGAAATGGCTTGGGACGCGCAGCCCTGTGTGTTGGCCATCTTTAAAGAAAGCGACAATATGGCAGTAATCAATCACATAAGCTGCAACGTCTTGGTGGCTCCCCATCGCCAGAGGAAATAAGTTATCGAGCAACTGCTTAGCCCGTTGCTGCTTTTCTTCACTAAACTGCACATTCAACTCTTCTACCGCCATCACCGCCTGCGCAATATAAGGTGTCGTCGTGGGGTGATTATTCCTTGCTAACATATTCATACTTATTCCCTCTGCACTTAAGGTGCTGATATCAATTTGCGAAGTAAACGGCACACCATCTTTAAATTTTGTGACAGCGCTTAATTGCTAGAGTAGTGAATTTTTAACTACAATTTCACAACAAAAATTTTACATTGTGAATTTTACAAATGACGGTTTCAAAGAGCTTAATTCGCCAATCTCATTTTTTGGGAACCAAAATTCGAAATCTGCGCAAGAGAAATCATCTCACGATGGAAGACCTCTCGACGCGTTGTATCCGTATTGACCCAGAATACGCACCGTCTGTGTCTTATCTTTCGATGATCGAACGAGGTAAACGGGTTCCAAGCGTAGACATGTTAGATGTTATCGCCCAAGTGTTTCAAAAAGATCCCGCGTGGTTTCTTGACGATGAGCCAGAGCAATCTGCCATCACACCGGATAAAGGAAATCGTGGAGGTATCAGTGGCATGGCGTTAGAGCCGAGTTTTCTGTTCTCTAACGACATCTTACAAATCGCCATTCCAGAGATGTTATCGCAAACCGGCATTACAGGTCGTCAGTTTGCGCATTTACTGATAAGAGCTCACCAAGAGAGCCACCAAAATCATTTCCCTGATCTGGAACGCTCTGCCGAGGAGGTTGGTCATAAGCAGTTGAATCTTTCGGTGGAGGATTTGATGAAAATGGCTCGCAGTCTAGGCCTGACTATTCGTTGGGTTCAGCGCACGCCTTACGATGTTGTTAATGAGTTAGGTGTATTAGGAAAGCAGCTCGTCACCTCTTTTTTTGAACCTCCCGGCTCAATTTATCTGAATGAAGTACTCAAAAGCTATCCTACCCGGCTTAAGTATGACCTCGCGGTCTACATTGGTCACTGTGTGCTTCACAATAAAGAAGGGTTAAAAAGCGTGCTGTCGGTCGGCTACTCAGCAGAAAACCACTTCGATAACCAGTCCTCTTCCTCGGAACTTAACTCGCAAGATATCCTTCAAGCGTGGCGCGATTTTGAATCAAGCTTTTTTGCTGGCGCTTTGTTGTGTCCTAGACTTCCATTTCGACAGCTACTCGACCGCTGCGGCTACGACATTTCGGTGCACCTTAAGGCCGGGGTTTCACCGTCGGTGGCTATGCGTAGAATGACCGTGGTATCCCCCTACCCACACTGGCATTATTTTGATGCTTATGGTCAAAATAAACTCAAAGCCGTCTATCGAGGCAATGGAATACCTCTGCCTTGGGGTAACATGCGAACAGTCGCGGATCCGTGCCAGCACTGGTCCGTATTTCGCCAATTATCTTCCCCGAACCAAGGTAATTCAGCTCAAATTTCCATCTTGCATGTCGGTGATGAGCCTCGTATTTATTGCTGTGAATCGGTTAATGTCGCAGATGCTGCGGAAAATCAACGAGTATTATGTGCAGGAATCGACCTAAACCCCGCGATTGACGCACAAGGCGGTAATGCTCAAGATATTGCCACCGCATTACAGCAACTGTGTGTTGACCAAGGAGGAATGGCGACCATCCCTCTCGCGATTCAACGGGAATTTACGACCATTGCACGTATTCTAAATATCCATTGGATAGAAAAAGGGGTTGAATCGCCGGCTCGCTTAATTTGCTCACGAGGCGCAGTGTGTCCCAGACAGCCAAGCTGCTATCAGAATTGCGAGTCGGTCACGGGTGAATGAGCAAAAAAAAAGCCAATCGCAAAAAGGCGATTGGCTGTATACATTTGTGAACAAATTTCGGTTCACTAACAACGTCAGTTGGCTAGGTGACCCTCGGCTTAATAAGGGTCAATCTAACTAAAGCACTAAGCGTGCCAACTTTTTAATTAGCGTAAACACATCCAATTCTGTCGACAAAGTAACCAGATACATAAAAACTCAATGCATAGCATAATCTTATTTTGCAAATTAGATGCAAAATGCAAAATAAATCCTTTTGCAATTTGCAGTTTTTCCATTGCGATGGCATCAATACCCTTACTTCCATTACAGATTCGATTTGGAAGATGATTGGGCATTTTTCTCATTTTTTTCGCTATACATACGGTCATCTGCAGCGTGAAGCAAGGCTTCAACATTCTCAAAATGTTCGCGGTAGAGTACACAACCAATACTCACCTTAACGTCGATGATGTGTTGCTGGTAAATAACAGGAGTATGCTCAATGGCTTCTCTGACTTTTTGACAAATCTGGTCAAGCTCTTGGTAATCCGTGATTCTCGGTAATAGCGCGAGAAACTCATCTCCTCCCATTCGGGCGACCAGATCCGAACTTCTTAATACCCCTTTGATCCGTTGGGCACAGGCAATCAATACTTTATCGCCTGCCGCATGCCCATAGAAATCATTGATATGTTTAAATTTATCGACATCCATATTCAAAATACCAAACGAATTATTTGTATCCGCACTGGCTTCTAATTCAGAGAACTGCTTTTCAAGCGAAAACATGAAATATCGTCGATTGGGTAGCGAGGTAAGATCATCATGCAGAGCCCGTTCATCAGCCACTTGATAAAGCCGGAAAACGAAGTAACAAGTAGCAAGAACCATCGCTAGAATTAGATATCCCATCACCCTTACCAAATAACGATGATTCCAGGGTAACTGACTTAATTCATCCTTTTTAACCGCAGCGGCTATCATCCAACTCCCATAAGGGAAGTGAACCGTTTCAGTCGCGAATGCTTGAGCAAAGGTTTGTGGATCACCAAAAAAGATATCTCCCTCTTGCCCTGAAGCATCCCCTCCTCTTACCGCAATATCAAAGCGGTGGCTCATTAACTCAACCCCCGCATCAAGGAATAATGTGCCAAGGGACAGCACTGCACTGCATACTCCCCAATACTGTTGATTTTTTGGTGCATCGGTAAAAATGGGAATTCGCACGATAAGCGAGCGGCCGCCCTGCACTAAATCTACAGGGCCAGAAATCAAAATGCGTTCTAACTCCCGTGCTTGCTGAACCGATTGCCACTGCGCCGGGACACTTCGATAATCCAGCCCAAGAACTTTCTCATTTCCACGCTCGGGATAAACAAATTTGACGATGTCATTCGGCGCAAGACCGATAACTCGAATGTGACGGCTTTGGTGCTTAATTTGTCGTGTCAGTTGCGCCCATAGTTGTACATCATGGTCAGGCGATACGGATACCAATGTGGTCAATGCCGTGAGTATATAAATATCGGACATAACCGAAGCCTCAAGCTGAGCCCGCACGTGTGAGAGCTCTTCACGAGCTCGCTCTTGAAGTCTATCGCGTATGAAGGCTTGCTGATGGCGATTAAGTGTTTCAATCAACACCACTGAAAACGTGGTGAGCGCCAATAAAATAAGCGTTATAAAAATTTGTCTGCGTGTATAACGCTTCATTGAGGTCTCCTGAGAACGGAAAGCATCGTCATTCTCCGTAACGCTCTTTTCATATAAATTAGTGCTGCTTTAGGATTTGATAGTTATATCAATTATATTAGAACAATCTTTAATTCTTGCATCTAGATTGCGGTTAAAGGCATGCTGTTTTCTGAAGGCAGAGTAGATTTTTACACATCAACACAATGGGGGTGCGATGTTATTTGAGCAGCAAGGCGAATGGCTGGATATTGACGACGGTAAACTCTATTGGCATCCTCATTTTTTGGATGCCAATGAGGCAGATGACTTATTTCAAACCTGTTATCAACAGCTGGCATGGCGACAAGAATCCATCACCTTATTTGGCAACTCTGTTCTCCAACCTAGGCTGCAAGCATGGTATGGAGATGCATGTTATCAATATTCTGGTTTAATGATGCAGCCGCTTCCCTGGCCGGACTTTTTACTGACGTTAAAACAGCGATGTGAGGCCATTGCCGACACTTCATTTAATTCAGTCCTTGCGAACTTATATCGCAACGGGCAAGACTCTATGGGTTATCATCAAGATAACGAGCCCGAACTCGGCCACCAGCCGATCATTGCGTCAGTAAGTGTTGGAGAACAAAGGCGCTTTACCTTAAAACATTTAACGACCAAGCAGACATATAACTTGGAGCTCACCCACGGTTCACTGCTGATCATGGCAGGTAATCTCCAGCATTATTGGAAACACGCATTACCGAAAACCCAACGCTTCAATCAGCCGCGTATTAATCTCACCTATCGAAATATCCTGACTTCGAAACACCTTCGCTGAAACTTTAATACAACAAGAAACTCTTACAACCGACTGACACTTGTTCACTCACAGTGCAAGTAGGATAACGGATAAGGTCCTAGTGATAGGCACTGGGACACAGCACGATGCTTTGAGTAATAATAAGATGAGAACACCCACCCGCTTACTCTGCGGTTTATGGCTCGGCCTTTTTGCCTTGCAACCTTTCGCTTCTGTCGAAGAAGCCACTTCGCCGATGACTTATTCCCAGTCTGCCGAAATAATCCGACACACCTACGAAAGCCAACTTTTTAGCCTCAACCCCTATCATGAGGGGCACTATGGGCTTCGAATGCTACGCCAAACTCAAAATCAACAACGTTATCGAACCGCGGTATGGAGTGATATTACTCGTGTCGCTGACAGGCTCAACCAATTTGCCGATGAAGTGAACACACCGGAACAAGTATTACTCTATTCTCAAACACGACTCGCACAATACCGCGACGATGAAGGTGAGCGCAGCCAAAGACGCTACAACGTCACTAAAAACGTACCTGAATACCTCTATTTGGGTATGGATTTACTCAGTGCTCTGGCCAGAGCTGATGAATACGGGTTAAAACACCGACAAGATACTTTGCTGCGTAACACTTTACGCCGTTACGATTTCAGCAAATACGTCACCAGTAAACCTATGATCGAGGCTTGGGGGCCACAACTTGCCAATCAAGTTTATTGGCTGCGTCACCTCGGAGAGCAAGACATCGTTGATGACTTCGTCAATACTTTACGAGCCACTTACCCTGATGAACAAGACTCAGCGTTAACCGCGCAGCAGTATGCGAATAAATTAGATGCGATGACACACCTCATTGTCGCAGATTCTGGGCACTTTCAGACCTCAGTAAAAGAGAGTGACCATCAGTGGATTTATGACTATTTTCGACGCCATATCGATACTATTTTGCTAAGAGCAAAAGAAGATGTCATTGCAGAAGTGGGGATCAGCTTTCTGTTAGCTGGACTAAATGATGATCCCGTTGTCGAAACCACTCGAAAAGCAATTCAAAAATCTATTGATGCAGACAACGGAATGATTCCGTCCTCCACCGGCGATCTCGATCTAAACAAAGGTGAGAACCGTAACGTATTAGCCATTTTATTGCTCGATTGGCAAGGCGTACACCAAATTCCGACGTTAAAGCAATCTCCGAAGGTGTTCGACCAACTGCCTTACGGCTTACAAGCCAAGTCTTAACGACGTATGTGTCTGAAAGCCAACAAGTAACAAGGGAGCGTAAGCTCCCTTCTCTATGATGAATGACCAAATCGATGATGGTAGTGGTCGCACGCTCGCTTGAGGGCTGGCCACACAACAGGGAGCATGACGTTAACGATATTCGCTGACACAATCATCGCCAAGCCAATAAGTTGCCATTGATTAAATTGGTCATCAAAGAACAGCCATTGCCATATAGCGGTAAACACTAAATTAGTAAAAATCAGCGGGGCAAGTTGAGAGCTTGAATCCACCAATTTGTAGGCTTTAGAACGAAATATCTGAGTATTAATAATCAGCAGTGATAACGCGCCTAACATAGCGACCAATAACCATTGAGTATCACTGAACGTCCATTGGTTAAAATCATACGCAGCAGACCATATGTGCGTAGAAGCCATTGGCAATAACAGTCCTGACGCACATAAGAAAGTCCAAAAATTAATTTCAAATGCGTTCAATTGCCCTTTACTGGCACGGTATAGACTCAACTGCGAGCCAGCATTAAACAGCCCAGCCGCTAAGCCAATCATTAACTCTGGCTTGAAAGCGATGGTAGTTATACCACCAGACAACAGCACCACACCATAAAAAGTGACAACCAAAGCCAAAATCGATAACCCACCGATTTTGCGGGTAAAGAACACCCGCTCCAATAGAGGGATGAACAGTGGCCCCGTGCTAAACAGAACCACACTTTCTACTAAGGTCAGGTGCTGCAGCGAGTAGAGAAAGCACAGCTGGGAAGCCGCAATGCACACTCCACGAATAATCAAAGATGGCCACATGCTACCTCGTGGCAAACGTAACTTTCGCGTGAATGAAATTGCGAATATAAGCCCTGCAGGAATAAAAAATCGAAGAAAGCCTAAAACATTAGCGTCAATTTGCTGAGCCAATGGTTTGGATAGCAGCCCGCTTAGAGACAAACTAAAGGTTGAGCACAACATGAATAAAATAGGGTACAACTGGTTTGGCATTATCTCCTCCCTTGTTGACCGCCATTTTATCGGGGTAGCAATAAAATAAAAAACGAGTAATATTTACACCACCGTTAATAAAAACTAACAGATGAACAAACTCGCGCCTCTAAAATCTCTCTATTCATTTATTGCTGTGGCAGAAACTGGCAGCATGACTGAAGCAGCAAACCAACTGAATGTGAGTCACTCAGCGGTTAGCCAAGCGATAAAGTCACTCGAAACACAATTGGATCAGCCTTTGTTCCATCGTATAGGACGTCGCGTAGAGTTAAACGCGAGTGGAAGAAAATATTACAAAGAGGTCGCACCGAGTTTAGAGCGTATCGTCGAGGCCACTCAACGAATGCTGCAAAAAGAGCAGTCGAACCGTATTACCCTCAATATGATTAATTCCCTCGCTATGCACTGGTGGATTCCGCAAATGAACCGTTTCAGTGACTATGCGCCTAACTTAGACGTTCGGATTTCGAATTTAGTTGGCAGCTTTAAAATGGAACAGGAAGGAGTCGATGTGGCAGTTATTCATGGCTCAAAAAGCGACTGGCAAGACTATTATTGTGAACGTTTGGCAAGTGACCAACTGATCATGGTTGTCAGCCCTGAACTGGTGAAAAACGAGGATACACCAAAAAGTTTATTGGCTCGCTATCCCGCTATCATGGCAACCAATGAACGTCGTAAAGATGATTGGAAAATCTGGTGCCAAGCAAACAACATCGCTCTTCCCAGCTCAAGCAATAACTTAACCTTTACCAGCTCATTGCAAGCAATGCAGGCGGCGATTCGTCAGCTTGGTGTCTTTGTTACCCATCGTCTATTTGTCAAAGAAGATGTGAAACAAGGCTTGCTTGTCGAGATTGGCGAATTGGTCGACAACCCCAAGCAAGGCTTTTACTTTGCCTGTCATAAAGAGAAGTTGGTGAATGAATTTATTTTACAGCTTCGTCAATGGATACGGAGCGAATTTTCTCAATTATAGTCCCATCACCTGTGTCATTTTGGCCCTGTTGAAATCGAAACATAATGTAAAATATTGCGGCTAAAATTGGTTATCTTGGTGCGTTTTTCGATAACTCTGCTCAGTGTGTGATTTATCAACAAGGTTTGTGGTAATAAATTGAAGCCTCTCACACTTTATGTCCAGATAAAGCGCATGGAGTTCATCAATCTCTCCTATGATTAACAGCAACGAACGAAACAGGACTTCTTAATTCATGACGCGGTTTGTTGGTAAACACGTAGAAGAGATAGCGAGGCTGTACGCCGATGAGAGAGTAAAATTGATTCTTCTCTGCTCGGTAATGGTGATGATGATGATCGCCTGCCTTGAATTACTCAATCAGCACCAGCAATCTCTTCCTCTCTCAATTATCAATGGTCTTTCCATCTCGATTCTAGCGATGAATAGCTGGTCTTGTTGGCGCCGCGACGGTCAATTTTCAGATATCACGCTTTCGGTCATCCTTCTATTTCAAGTTCCCCTTCTCCTGGTTTTTTACCCCCCCATGCTGGTATCCATCTTCTGGCTTTATCCACTCGTAAGCATTGTTGTTTTTGTCAATAACTTTCGATTTGGTGTCTTGTTTAGCCTGGTCTTTGCTTTGTTGGTGACCGCAAGTTTACTCATGAGCAATAATGTGGCGTTTTCATCGACCAACATGCCGACATTTATTCTCTCGTTTACCCTATTTCTCGGCCTGTTAAATACTATTCATTTCTATGCGGAGAAGTTACTGCATTATATTGAGCATTTATCGGAACAAGGCATTTCAGAATTGGCTTTTCGTGATCATTTAACCGGGTTGGCAAACCGTTGGAGTTTTGAAAACGCGGCGCAAAGAAAGTTATCAGAGCAACTCAATAGTAATCACCTCACAGCGATCGTATTCATTGATGTCGACAACTTTAAAAATATTAACGACAACTATGGTCACTCGGTTGGTGATCGAATGTTAAAAGAAATCGCCGTTCGCCTAACCAAAGTCAACTGCATCCGTCAAGCACTCAGAGATAACGACTGCGCACTAGCACGATATGCCGGGGATGAATTTATTCTCATGCTCAGCGAGATCAATAGCGTAGAAAGACTTGAGAGCATGCTCAACGAGTTAAGCCAGTTGTTCAATCAACAAGATGAGAACAACGAAATGATTAATAGCCTTACCATGAGTGTCGGTGTCGCGATTCATCGTAAAGATGGGCTGACGTTGGAAGAATTGACAAGATGCGCCGATAAAGCAATGTACCAGGCAAAACAAAGCGGAAAAAATCAATACAGTTACTATTACTCCTCGATGACTGAACCACTGCAAGAGTTAGCGAGCAGCGGCCAACAGGAATCCGCTTAGTTAACCACTCATATACATTATCCATAAGCACACCATCATGACCACCAAAAGCCATATCGCGTAACGCACTGTATTTGGCTTATTCGGTCTTGGCCTTACAATCGGTTTGAATGCACGTTCTCGAGCATTATCAAACACGGAAGGGTGCTTCTCTGCTTCCTCTTTTTGCTTTTGAACCTTATTCGCTACCTTGCCAAAACGGTGAATTTGATCCACGGTTAAGTCCTGCGACGGGTCATATTTGTTATGGTTCTGCCCATGTTTGGGTACAACAGCCATAATCTTTCTCCCATTACTTCCTTTTCTTAAGTATAGGCAATATTGATAAATTCGATATTTGCCTCTCCTTTAAGTGGAACGGGAACGACGTTCTACAAACATTGTTCGAAAAAGTCGAACATGACGCTCAGGCGTTTCCCCTCTTATCGCGACCTCGCATTTTCTATTCTTATGGTATCAACCCATAGCGGAGAGTTTATCCATGACGAAGCTAAGAGAATTATCACAAATCATTCCAGCCCAACCGACATCAGACGGTGATGGCGTCAAGATCAGCCGTGTCGCTGGGTTTAATAACGCTCGATTGTCTCCATTTTTGATGATGGACGAACTGAAGTCTGACGAATCAAAAGATTATGTTGGTGGCTTTCCACCTCACCCTCATCGCGGTATAGAAACATTAACGTATATGATGGAGGGTCATTTCCAGCATAAGGATCATATGGGTAACGTGGGTGAGTTGCGCTCTGGTGGCGCACAATGGATGGCAGCTGGACAAGGTGTTATCCATAGTGAGATGCCAATTATGGAAGAGGGCCAGCTGCACGGTTTTCAAATTTGGATCAACCAACCCGCATCCGACAAAATGAAGCCGGCGAAATATCATGATTTTCAGCCTGAAACCATTACCGAGTACAAAACCGATAAAGTCGGCTTAGTTCGTATACTTTCTGGCGACCTCACTGTAGATGGAGAACGTCTTCAAGGGCCGCTTTTACAAACGGGTGTGCCAGCGACCGTTACTGACTGGCGCAGTGAACTGCCAGCAGAGCTAAACCTCAGCACTCCCGAAGAGCACAATATGATGATTTATGTTTATCGCGGAGCAATACAAGTCGGTGAGCGAGAACTGAAACAAGGCCAATTCGGTGTGCTATCACAAGGTGAAAAAGCCTTATTGCAGACACAAGGTGTTGGCGCACTGCTGTTTATTGGCCAACCAATTCACGAACCAGTGGTTCACTATGGCCCATTTGTGATGAACAGCTTTGAAGAGATAGAGCAAGCGGTTGAAGATTACAACGCTGGTAAGTTTCATCAATATTAAAGATTTCGCAACCTCAACACCACTGCCTTTATGAGTTTGCCATTTTTGCCACGCTATACGCGTGGCATTTTATTTTAAATTCGTTTACAAGTATTCACACAAGTAGGCGGTGGTCGCTGCCACTTTCACTTCAAACGATGAATTACCAACAACATCAAAAGACTCGCCTGCACTGAAAGTTTGCCATTGGTCGCTACCTGGCAGTTGGACAGTTAAGGCGCCTTTAATCACCGTCATTTTTTCAGCAGGTCCCGTGCCAAAAGTATATTCACCTTCAAGCATCACTCCGACACTGCTGTTTTCTCCTTGATGCTCAAAACCTAGTGATTTCACTCCACCTTCAAAATACGTGTTTTCCTTAATCATCGAACATTCTTCCTTGTTATTAAACGAGCTAACCTTATATCTAAATGCGGATATCGACGCAACTACAGTTTGAATTTTGTAAGAACAAACGGTGAAACTGGCTGAATAATTCCCTCGCGTTTCGTTAACTAATGTTGGCGGGTTTTTGCTCCAATGGTTGATGTAGCTTCAAGAAATGTGCTAAACGTTAGTTTGAACTCCTATTAGTCCGATACTATTCAAGGCGTGAAGTTCGACGATAATGGATGTGTATCTAACGAGTAATTATGGCCAACGACAAACAAAAAAAAACCAAAAGACGCAGAAGCCCCGATCAAACCATGAAGATTATCCGTGGCGTGTTTGGGGTCGCATTTGTAACGTTAGCCATTAGCTTTAGTTTGCTCATTTATTTCAGTTACAAAGACTATGTACAACCAGATAATGTCTACGGGACTTGGATCGAGATTGGTGCGCCACCATACAACACTGAGAAGCTCAAATTTAACGAACATGGTGTCTACCGTAACGGGCGTTTGATTGCGACCAAATTTAAATTTGACGGCAGCACGATTGAAGTAAAAACAGGCCGTGGCCGTAGCGTTTACGAAATAAGTGGCACTCATGACTCGCCACAACTAAGACGCCTAATCCCTAACAGCCCGACACAACGCTTGATCAAATCTGGTTACGAAGACACAGTGAACATGGAAGGTGGCGGCCCAGCGAAAAATCGCCGCGCCGCGCTACAAGAACATTTCTCTGATAATTAATTAGCCCGTTAATACGGTATCTTCAGGATATTGCACTAAGGAAGGCTCTGGTCTTGCCAGCATGTAAGCCAGAGTCAAGGGCCCAATACGTCCGATGATCATCACCACCACCATAATGTATTTCCCCGGCTCGGAAAGCTCGGCGGTCAGCCCGGCGGATACCCCGACAGTGGCAAAGGCAGAAATGGTTTCAAACAGAATTTTTTCAAAGCTTGCCTGTTCAGTAAGCATCAATAGAAACATCGCACTGGTTAAAATCGCGCCACTGACCACAATAATGGCTAAAGCTTTGGTTACCGTAGGCCAACTCACGGTGCGTTTAAACATCACCACAAACCGTTTTTGACGTAGAAAAGTCCAAGTGGCAACAAATGCCACCGCAAAAGTCGACACTTTAATCCCGCCACCGGTTGACGTTGAGCCAGACCCTATGAGCATAAGCACGATCATAATCAGCAACGCAGGCTGACCAAACTGCGAGAGATCAACGCTATTAAAGCCTGCTGTTCTCGCACTTGCAGATTGAAAAAACGCCGCCAACCACTGGCCAGACGTAGATAAACTGCCCATCGTTGCTGGGTTATTATGCTCTAGCATCCAGAACATCAAGGTACCAAATAGTAACAATGCTGGCGTTGCAACGAGCATAATCTTGGTATGAAGTTGCCAAGCTTGAAACCCTTTCAGTCCGTTAGTGGCGAGATCACCGACAACGGTAAAGCCCAGTCCACCAAAGATAAACAGCGCCGATAACGTAAAAATGACCTGAGGGTCATCAACAAAGCCAATCATGCTGTCGGAAAACAGTGAAAATCCCGCGTTGTTAAAGGCTGATATCGCATGAAACAAGGCATAGAATAACCCGGTGCTCCACCCCATTTCTGGCACCCAACGACTGCTTAAAATGACAAAGCCGATGGCTTCTGCCACCAATGCAAAAATCATTATCCGCTGTACAAGGCGCCTTAAATTGACACTACCATCTTGCCCTAAAGCCTCACGGGCTAATGCTTGCTGCTTAAGGCTCAGGCGTACACCAAACAGATACAGTAACACCGCCGATAATGTCATTTGCCCAAGCCCACCAACTTGCATCAGAATCATCAATAAAATCTTTCCAGCAAGCGTAAAGTGCGTACCAGTATCGGCCACGCCAAGGCCAGTAACACTGATGGCCGACGTCGCGGTAAACAGCGCATCGGTAAAGCTAAGCCCAGAGACAGAAAACATCGGCAACATCAAGAGCAGCGCAGAAGGAACCAACATGGCCAAAAAGCACAGAAGTATGATTTGTGGTTCTGAGCCTTTATTTTTCTTTTTCTCGGCTTTAGGCAGCTGAAAGATGCCAGGGTGCTGGAAATCCATCATAACGATTTGAGTCTGGTTACAAGTGTTGATTCAGGACCAACAATAATGATCACATCGCCAATTTCCAGCGTCTGCTCTCCAGATGGGGACGCCTGAACATCCGAGCCTCTTTTAAACCCAAGCACTTGTACCCCTTGATCATGAAATAAAGGCAACTCACTCAACGCTTTTCCCATCAGCTTGGCGCCAACCACTATCTCAGTCATTGCTATGCCTGATCCCAAAGGTTGGAACTCAAGAACGCGTCTATCAAGCATCTTTCTCGCAACACGAATCCCCATATCGCGTTCTGGCATGATGATATGATCAGCGCCAATTTTTTGCAGGATCTTGGCGTGGAACTTATCATTAGCTTTAACCCACACAGACTTAACCCCTGCCTCCTTGAGCACTAAAGTCGTGAGAATACTCGCGTTAATGTCTGAACCAATCGCCACCATCACCATGTCATAGTCGCTTAGCTTTAGCTCAGCAACGGCATCTTCATTGGTACAATTAGCAATCAGACCTTGAGTCACTATCCCCGCAGCGGCTTGAACTCGGTCTTCATTAAGGTCAATAGCCAATACTTGCGTTCCTGAATCTTGTAGTTCTTGGCAGACGGACAAGCCAAACCGGCCCAGTCCAATCACAGCAAATTGCTTATCAGCAAGTTTCATTGGTTTACCTTTTAATACGTTAAAATGCGCAAAGTTTGCGCTTTCGAAGTGGTGGGATCAAACACCAAATATCGATCCTGACAGTATTTTTACTACTTGAGCGGCAATCTCTGTCGGATAAGACTTAATTGCATGATTTTTATAACGTAGTATAGGTGTTCTCGTCCAACCTTTATTCTCAATTACAAGAACAACACATTATGCAAGAAGAGATCGCTCAACTGGCCGAAGAAGCCACACAATTTATCGATAAATGGGCAGGAAATATTCTGTTTATTACCGCAGCCAGCCTAGTCGCTTGGTTAGTTTGGTGTGTTGTTTACAATCGCCTTTATGCCTTAACGGAGAAAACCAAAATTCGCTGGGACGACCTAACGTTGGAAGCCCTACGAACCCCAATCACCCTGCTTATTTGGGGCTGGCCAGGCATTATTTCGTTAGGCTTTTTACTTGAAGGGTATTTCAATACCAAAGTCGACTGGTTAAGTACGCTAAAAATGATACTTATCCTCGGTGTCTGCTTATGGTTTATGTTGAGACTCGTCAGTAACATTGAAGAATATGTGATTGAACAGCAAAAGCGCGACGAAACCACGGTTCAGGCAATTTCAAAAATCGTTCGCCTGTTCTTTACAGTGATTGCGGCAATGACCATTATGCAGTCATTTGGTGTCAGCCTTTCAGGGTTGCTCACATTCAGTGGTGTCGGTGGTTTGATTGTCGGTTTTGCGGCGAAAGACTTACTCTCCAATTTTTTTGGTGGAATGATTGTTCATTTGGAACGTCCATTCAAAGTTGGCGACTGGGTACGCTCTCCCGATCGCAACATTGAAGGCACTGTCGAACGTATCGGATGGCGTATGACGATTATTCGAACGTTTGACAAACGACCTCTATATGTTCCTAACTCGGTATTTAACAATATTGTGGTAGAAAATCCGTCTCGCATGCTCAACCGCCGCATCTACGAGAACGTAGGAATTCGCTATGAAGATAGCCAAGTTCTTGCTGATATCGTTAGTGACATCAAAGAGATGCTGCAAAATCACGATGATATCGATACCAAACAAACCTTGATTGTTAACTTCAATGCCTTTGGACCCTCATCGCTGGATATGATGGTCTATACCTTTACAAAAACAGTGAACTGGATTCGTTACCATGAAGTAAAGCAAGATGTCTTACTGCAAATTATGGGCATCATTGAGAAACACAAAGCATCCATTGCCTACCCTACGCAGACCATTCACATGGCCCCGCAACATGCAGGAATGGAATACAGTCAGTCGGAGGATAATTCATCTTCAACCTCGGAAAATAAATCTGAGGAACAAGGGCAACAGTGACCTTCTGACACAGCGCCTGTCTCATCAGGCGCTGCTTTTTGTGAGTAACGAGCTCTAAAATATGCCGCCTCTCACACCCGCTCTGAAAAGCACGTCTCTCACCTAAGCAATAAAACTTAACCTAATGATTTAAAAATAAAAATATCATTAAAGGCTTATTGCTGACCTTTGCCTAAATCACGCCATTTTACCCATGAAAACTCATCAAAAATCGTAACGTAAGTTAACAAATAAACAGCAAATTAATTACACCCAAGAAACCTATCAGCAAGATACTGTGAGTCTGATCAGAGAAGATAAATTTGCACTATCCTCGCGAATGGAGTGTGAACTTTACTCAAGCTTTTTTTCTGTTCGAGAGCGAAAATATATCTGTGAATCATAAATTTAAGGCTTAACACTATGCTGTATTTAGAGTTTTTATTTTTACTCTTGATGCTTTATATCGGGTCACGTTACGGCGGGATCGGTCTAGGTGTCGTTTCGGGAATAGGTTTGGTCATTGAAGTCTTTATCTTCAAAATGCCCCCCACCTCGCCTCCCATCAGCGTGATGCTGATTATCTTGGCCGTCGTTACTTGCGCCTCTATTTTGGAAGCCGCTGGCGGCTTAAAATACATGCTACAAGTCGCGGAGCGATTACTGAGAAAAAACCCCAAACGCGTGACCTTAATTGCCCCTTTCGTTACCTACTCCATGACCTTCTTGCTGGGCACCGGACACGCAGTCTATTCCATCATGCCTATTATTGGTGATGTCGCCTTAAAAAATGGGATTCGTCCTGAACGACCTATGGCATCGGCCTCTGTGGCTTCGCAACTTGGGATAACAGCGTCGCCCATCTCTGCTGCTGTCGTCTACTATCTGGCCCAGCTATCCAATATTCAGCATGAGATTACGTTAGTTTCGATTCTCTCCGTCACCATACCAGCGACATTATTTGGCACATTGTTAATGGCACTCTATAGCTTGAAACGCGGCAAAGAGCTGGCTGATGATCCAACCTACCAAGAACGCCTTAAAGACGAAGAATGGCGCAAGCGTATTGAAAGTACAACGGCGACCTCTCTGGATGAAAAATTACCAACCAGTGCCCGTAACGCAGTGCTTATTTTCCTTGCTTCACTGGTCACGATTGTCATTATTGCGATGCTGCCGGACGTTCGCACGATTGTCGAAGGTGAAAAACCGATTAGTATGGCCGTTGTCATTCAAATGATGATGCTGTGCTTCGGTGGCATTATTTTGCTGGTCACCAAGACTGACCCACGAAATGTGCCAAATGGTGTGGTATTTAAATCGGGTATGGTTGCCGCCATTGCTATCTACGGTATCGCATGGATGTCGGATACGTACTTTCAATACGCGATGCCCCAGTTTAAAAGCGGGATTGTCGAGATGGTCACTGACTACCCTTGGACCTTCGCTCTGGCGTTGTTTATTGTATCCGTGGTAGTTAACTCACAAGCGGCAACCGCACGGATGATGCTGCCAGTAGGCTTGAGTTTAGGCTTAGACCCTGCACTGCTGATCGGTATTATGCCTGCTGTCTATGGTTACTTCTTTATACCAAACTACCCATCAGATATTGCAACGGTAAACTTTGATACTTCAGGCACAACAAAAATTGGGAAGTGGTATTTTAATCATTCATTTATGGCTGTAGGTTTGATTGCCGTCATCGGTGCATGCTGTTTGGGCTATGTGCTTGCACAGGTACTAATCTAACTCGCTTCTTCATGAAAAAAGCCAGCAAAGCTGGCTTTTTTTGTACTCAGATAAGGCACTTCTTAAGGCACATTATAACCTTTAGAGGCAACCCAAACTCGATACCATTGCTCACGAGTTAACGTAAAATCTAGAGACTGGACAGCGGCTTCCACTCGCTCAATTTTACCACTACCAATAATTGGCAATGGTTTGGATGGCAACCGCATAATCCAAGCAAAAATCACTTGGTCAATCGACTGCGCACCAATTTCTTCTCGAATGGCGTCTAACTCGGCGCGTACTCGCTTGGCTTGCTCATCATTATTACTAAACAAACGGCCACCAGCCAAACACGACCAAGCCATTGGCTGGATCGACATCTGTTGGAGTAGATCCAACGTACCATCGTGTGCGACCTCAAAATTCAAGGGGTTAATTTCTACTTGATTGGTGACCAACGGCTTAGATAAACGCGATTGCAGTAAACTGAATTGAGCAGACGAAAAGTTTGAGACCCCGAAATGTTTCACTTTGCCAATTTTATACAGCTCCTGAAACGCCTCTGCGACCTCGTCAGCATCCATGAGTACATCTGGACGATGAATGAGCAATACATCCAATTGCTCAACATTCAGCCGCTGTAAAGCATTGTTCACCGACTCATAGATATATGCTGCACTGGTGTCGTAGTGATTAATTTTTCGCTCAGGAAACTTGTCACTGCACAGCTTGATATCACATTTAGTGACGATTTGAATTTGTTCACGCATACTTGGATCAAGCTTCAGCGCCTCTCCAAATAACGCTTCACATTCATAGTTTCCGTAAATATCGGCATGATCAACGGTGGTGACACCGAGATCGACATGTTGCTTTAAGAATGTAAGACGCTGCTGAGGGGTCAACCCCCAATCTGCCAGACGCCAATACCCCTGAACAAACCGAGAGAATTCTGGGCCTTGAGGGGCTATCGTCGTTGTGGGTACCATGTTGTTACCTCCATTTAATTTTGCCTAAGAGGTTATGCTTGTTTCTACACAAGCTCAACGTATACTGCGGATGAATTCGAACTGGAGTACGAAATTTGAGTTTCGCAGCACGTTTAAAGCAACTTATTGGTGAAGAAACCATCAGTGGATTCGCCCGGCGCGTCGAGCTTTCCGAAGCGCTTGTCCGCAAGTATCTGCGCGGCAGTGAACCTAGCCTGAGCAAAGCCAATCAAATCGCAATGAAAGCCAATTGCTCATTAGAATGGCTCGCAACCGGTTGTGGTTATTTCTATCGTCAAGCCGAGGTTGTCGATATCGAAGCCTATCAACGGGCTTATCAGCATGTTTTCGGTCAGTTACCCACCCAGATTGAGGATCATAGACAAATGATTGCGGGATACCAATACTTGCGAGCACACAAAAAAGCAGACGGTTTCCTTGACCTTCAAGCCATGCAACAGTTTCTTATTCGGCAAACCGCAGCCAAGGGCCAAGCTAAGTCGGCTGAAAACTAAAAAGCTCGCCAGTGGCGAGCTTTTTCTAATGTGCAAAACGTGCGACTAATCTCTGCGTGAATCGCTTTCCCTTATCACGATAAGCAAACCATAAATAGGTCGCTACAATAGAGAAAAAGAGATAAGACAAAGCAAACACAAATGGCGAGGTGATAAGATTCTCAGAAATACCCCAACTTACCCCCACTACGGTTACTGTTAGCTTGGCGAACATCCCAAGACCAAGCAACAACAGCGCAAGCTGTGGGTAGCGGCTTGAGCGAAACGCGAACCAATAACACGTGCCAACAGCTAGGCTTGAGATCGAGAGCCCCAAGATAAAAGAGTGGAAATGTTCTGCGGAAGCAATTCCCCCAGACACAGACAGCAAACCAATCAGCAGCAATTTCATACAACACCTCGCAATAAACCGAATGGACAACTTTCAATTATGAAATCTTACTTTCCACCATTTTCGTCAGCTCTAGACAAAATTACAAGCCAGAAACGGTCTTTATAATTCACACTTTTTGCTTACAAAACAGATGTTAAATAAATGATCTTGCGCTAATAAAAAACTTGTTTAGTAAGAACTGCTTCGCGTCAACAACCAAGCGGAATAATTCCAATTTAACATTTACACAACATTACAAGCTGCCAATTAAAATGTTTCAAGTTGTAACAGCACTTTTGAGGTATAAAAACTCGCCAATTCGGGAATACGGATGAATTAGCGCGCAGTAAACGACGTTCAAATTCGCTAAGTCACAGAAAGATGTGACGTTGTTCTGCTCTGTTTCAAAGTTGGAACCGTTGTGACATTGATATGAAATTCAGCACTCAAAAAACAAAAACATAACCTAGCGCATAAAACGAAGCGAAATCTGACTTTATTTAGCTTTTGCCGAGATATTTTAGTTGACTTAACTTAGCTGCTCTCTCAGACTAGACCGCAGCTAGAAATCGATTCATTGTCTACACCTGCGTTTCGTTGAGTTTCTTGTAACTCCTCAGTCGTACCGTACGCAATAGCAATCTACTTTTACGCGCTATCGTGCCTTTATCGGCTAACATTATTTTAACAGGATTTATATTATGTCTAATACAGTTACTGGAACAGTAAAATGGTTCAACGAAACTAAAGGTTTTGGTTTTATTCAGCAAGAAAACGGCCCTGACGTATTCGCTCACTTCAGCGCAATCACTGGCGACGGTTTCCGTACTCTAACTGAAGGCCAAGCTGTTGAGTTCAGCGTAACTCAAGGTCAAAAAGGCCCTCAAGCTGAAAACATCAAAGTACTTTAATTTTAAAGTAGCTTTAAGTTTTTAAAAATAGCCAGCATTGCTGGCTATTTTTGTTTTTACCCTGCATTTACTCTCTACGCAATCCACATTAGCATAGCAACAAATTTCCCCGTGATGACCTGCAATGAATACACTTGAACATCGCCTTCATCAGCTCAATATTTTAGAATCGAGTCCCTTTCCCGCAGATAGCCCATTGTGGCAGGCATTTATTGAGCAAAATAGTGCGCTTTTTGAGCGCGCACAAGCTAATAAGGATGATAACAATGTGCTACTTGGACTATTGACCAAAGCACACATTGAAGCGATGGCAATGGTTGAGAACCAGGGCCAATCTGCGGCCCATGTTTTCGATGCCATTAAGCAAAACCTAGGTGATGAGCACCAACACAAATTTGAACTCCATTCAGAGCAGCAACTGGTACTTATTACACATGCTTGGATTTACCTCCAAGGGTATTTAGCACTTGATTTTAGCCTTGCTAACGATCATGCACGTCATACCGCCCAAATACTCACACAACATTTTTCCGGTGACCTCGAAGTACGCCGAAGCAACTTCATGCAAAGTTACTACCTAGGAAAACAAAACACCTCTCAACAACGTTCTTGGCTTCAACGTATCTTCGCTTGGTTCAAAGATTAACGTCTTAAACTCCTCTCCTTTCCCCAAAACTCGCTACTGCAAATTCCTTTTCTCAATGTTTAATCGCAAATTTATCGGATCTTAATATAGAGACTTATTTTCACTGATTATTTATTGAGCTACTTATAAGATACTAACACTACGCTGACATGGAATTGACTTGTAAACTTAATGGAGCAAGGTAGTGCAATTTAGAAAGGATATAAATGGATTACGCGCAATAGCGATTATTTCGGTAATGCTATTTCATTTCAATTCAAGTTGGATGCCCGGCGGGTTTGCTGGTGTTGATGTATTTTTCGTGATTTCTGGTTTTTTAATGACAGGAATTATATTTAGAGGCTTTGACAAAAATAACTTCTCTATTGTCACCTTTTATGTCGCTCGCGCCAATAGAATTATTCCTGCTTTAGCGGTGCTGTGCATTGTACTACTGATATTTGGCTGGTTTTATTTGACCGCCTATGACTATAAAGCATTAGGCAAACACGCCGCGAGTAGCATTACCTTTGTGTCTAATATTGTCTATTGGCGTGAGGCTGGGTATTTTAGCGCCTCTTCTTTGGAAAAATGGCTATTACATACTTGGTCACTATCGACAGAATGGCAGTTTTATATACTTTATCCGTTAGTGCTGGTAACGCTGAAAAAGTTTATCTCGGTGAAATCCATAAAAGCGCTTTTGGTTGCAGTGACCTTATTGGGGTTTCTCTTTTGTATTCTGGTCAGTTATCAGTGGCGAACACCTGCTTACTACCTATTCCCTAGCCGAGCGTGGGAAATGATGGTGGGCGGGCTTGCCTATCTTTACCCATTAAACATCAACAATAACAAGAGTAAAAAATCCTTGGAACTGATCGGTATCGCACTGATTATCGTGAGCTATTTCTTGTTATCTAAGCAAAATTTCTGGCCGGGTTACCTTGCCTCTATTCCTGTTACCGGTGCTTTTTTGATCATTCAAGCACAACGGAATGACAGTTTCATCACGGGTAATATTATCTTTCAATACTTAGGCAAATGGTCATATTCCATCTACCTCTGGCACTGGCCGGTTGTCGTCGCCATCCACTATTTTGCTCTGAGCCATACTTTCATTTATGCCGGTATTTTGCTCTCTGTGCTCTTGGGGTTTTTAAGTTATTATTTTATCGAGCGAGTCAAACTAACGTCACAATTAAAAACCACAAAGGACTATTTACGCTTTAAGCCCGGCTATATGGTTTTTTCACTGGCCATCGTTGGGCTGGTCGTTATCGCCAATAATGGTTTCTTATCTCGATATTCAAACGACTTACGACAAATTAACCAAAACGCCATCACCGCGATTTCTGATTGGCAATACCCTGACCCTAATTTAAAAATTGGAGACAACCACATTCGTTTTATTAAAGGAACGTCTGATAAGAATATCTTGTTCATTGGTGCAAGCCATATAGAGCAAACCTACCCTTACGTAGCAAGCTTTGGAAGCGAATATAATATTTATTACGATACAGCAGAAGGCTGCTTTGTTTCCCCATCCTTCGTCAATCCAAAGTGGAGCTGCCTCAACATTCAGAATTATCAAGCGCTCTTTGATGAAGTGAAATTTGATAAAATTGTCACCTCTTTTTATGGGTTTGATGGCTATTTATCAGACAGCGAGATCATCAAGAATCAGCAAATACAAAAACGGATTTCTGAATATAATACCTTTCTAAAATTCGTAAAAAATAAATCTCAAGAAGTGTTTGTTATCTTAGGTGAACCCAAAGGACCAGAGTTTGATCCAAAAATGTCAACACGCAGGAATTTAAAACGGTTCATTACTAAACAACAAGCCAAAGAAAACTACACCCTACATTACACTGCACTGGAGCAGATCCCCGAGGCGGCGGATGTGGTCAAAATCGATCCTATTGATTTCTTATGCGATGATGTCTGTCAGGTGATGGATAGTAACTTCAATTACTATTACAAAGACGCAAATCATATGAGGCCTTGGTACGCGAAAAAACACTTAAGCTACCTCGACCCAATCATCGAATAGCGCAATTTTGTACAAACCCCATCCAGGCATTTATTGTACACTGCATAACAACGTTCAGGGATGGTGAAGAATGAAAGATTATCAACAAAAAACGCGTAAAGAAAAGGCTGACTTTCATCGTTCTGAAGCGCTCGGTGGAATCGAAATGCTGGAAGCGCAATATCACACTCAAACGTTTTCACGTCATAGCCATGAAGGCTTTACTATCGGGGTTATCGAGCGGGGCGCTCAGCGCTTTTATCGAACGGGTGGTAATCATGTCGCTCCGAAAAATAGTATTATCTTAGTGAACGCAGATGAAGTTCATACGGGTCATTCAGCCGTCGCTAGCGGTTGGGCATATCGTGCGCTCTACCCCCTTCCTCAGCTATTTGAGCAAATCGCAGAGCAAATGGGACAACCACATCTTGGAGCCCCCTATTTTCCACAAGCCGTGGTTGACGATCCCGTATTAGCCACCCAGTTTCGCCTTGCCTTTGAGGCATTAAGACGTTCACATCACCGTTTAGAACGAGATACCTTAATCTATCAAAGCTTAGTTAGCCTATTGAGCCGCCACGCAAAAGTACGTAGGTCAGCCAAAGGAATCAACTCGACACCAAGGCTGCTACTCGTAAAAGAGTTCCTTGATGATTTTCCTCAACAGGATGTTTCACTTGAAGAACTCGCGGATATGGCTGCACTTAGTCCTTTTCATTTTATTCGAGCGTTTAACAAGCAGTTTGGATTGTCACCGCATGCATACCAGATTCAATCGAGGCTGAGACACGCGCAATCTTTGCTAAAGTGTGGGGTGCCAATCATCCATGCGGCCCACCAAAGCGGGTTTCATGATCAAAGCCATTTTCACCGTCATTTCAAACGTGCTATGGGTATCACGCCCAAACAATATGGGTTACATTAGAAATAATTTCATTATAAATTAGCAAGTTACTAATTCAGCACTTTAGACTGAATGCGCTTAAATACTCCCTCTTTTGTATCAGGAACACGCATGAGCAGTACGGCTTCACAACACCCCGTATCATTATCAAAAAGTCGGCTATTTTGGAAAGGGACGATTGCGATGCTTCCTCTCACCATCGCCGTTTTACCCTGGGGCCTATTAGCAGGGTCCTTTGCTGCACAATCAGGCTTGACGTTTGTTGAGAGTCAGGCGCTTTCCGCCATTTTATTTGCAGGCGCCGCACAATTAGTCGCCACTGGCATGATAAAAGCCGGCGCAGGACTTACAACAATGTTGCTCACAACATTGTTTATTACTTCCCGCCACCTGCTGTACAGCGTTTCAATGCGTGGGAAAATTAAGGACCTTTCTACCCCTTGGCGACTCACCTTAGGATTCTTACTGACTGATGAATTATTTGCATTATGTGGAAAGCAATCTCATCAGGAATTTCACCCTTGGTTCGCCTTAGGGGCGGGGGCTAGCTTTTATCTATGTTGGAACATCGCGTCTCTCATCGGGATTTTGGCAGGAAATTCCATACCAGAGATGGACCAATGGGGGTTAGAATTTGCGGTCGCCGCGACCTTTATTGCGATTGTTATCCCTACGATAAAAAGCAAGCCGGTATTGGTTTCCGTCACCGTGGCCTTGTTTCTATCCGTAGCCTTATCGCTGCTCGAACTACCTGGTGCATTAATTATTTCGAGTGTTACAGCAATGATAGCGGGTTATTTAACGGAAGTATGGGGAACGAACCGCTCATGATTCTACTGGCAATTTGTCTGATGGCCGTCATCGTATTCATCAGCCGTTATCTGTTTCTAGAACCGAAGTTACCTATAAAGCTCGGCACCGAGACTCATCGCCTGCTTAATTACTCTAGCCCTGCCGTACTTTCTGCCATATGGGCTCCTATCGTCTTCGCGCCTTCGGGAGAATTAGATTTGAGCGTAAGCAATCCATTTTTGCTCGGCGCTGTCATGGCAGCACTCATCGCTTGGAAAACCCACAATGTATTACTGACAACCGTGTTAAGCATGACAGGATTTTTGATCATCAAATTGGGCGTGTTTTAATCGACAGCCCATTCAACTTCGACCAATGTAAAGTCACCGACTTTGAGTCTAGCTAGGAACACGTCACCATGGTGGACTTCCCCAACCCCTTTTGGGGTGCCTGTCATCACAACGTCCCCATCACACAAGGTACTGAAGCTTTTTATCTCATCCAAAATCGTATGAGGTGGATAGATCATCTGTTTGACTTCGCCATATTGCACGCGTACACAATTGATTAAAAGCTCCAATTGCAATTCATCAATATTAACGCCTTTTAAAGGAACAAATCGGCTTAGAACGGCAGAACCATCAAAGGCCTTAGCACGTTCCCAAGGTAAGCCTTTCTCTTTTAATTGAGATTGAAGGCGGCGTTTAGTCAAATCTAGCCCCACTCCGACGGCATGAAATTCGCCTTTCTTTACCACGAAACATATTTCTGCCTCATAGTGATTCGGCTCATCTAAGCCCGCTTTCAGTTGATTTGATATCGCCGTCACTGGCTTATTAAACAGCACCATTTGTTGAGGAATAGCGTTATTAAGCTCTTGAATATGTTCTAAATAGTTTCGACCAACGCAAACCACTTTGGTCGGTTTAATCCTCTTTTCTCCAACACGGATATCATACATCTTTGTTCTTCCCTGAATAAATAGCAGCCACATCCTATCCTAGCGGTGGCGGGTTAAAATATCGATTTACTCGCTATAAAACTACGATCATGCCCCAAAGTTTTTTAATACTTTCAAGCACAAAGCTTTTAATTGAAGCATTTCATCCACGTCTAATCCAAACTGGCAAACCATCTGCTCTGGCACATTGACTGCTCTGAGCTTCAGCTGCTCCCCTTGTTCGGTCAGTAACAGGACTCTTATCCGTTCATCACTCTCACTACGCTTTCTCTCTACATAGCCTTTGGCTTCCAAGCGCTTTAGCAGAGGCGTCAAAGTTCCTGAGTCAAGATGTAGTTTTTCTCCTAACGCTTTTACGCTGATTCCGTTTTGTTCCCAAAGTACCATCATCGTTAAATACTGCGCGTAGGTGAGATCCAACTCATCAAGCAGTGGACGATAGGTACGAATAATCGCGTTGGCGGCACTGTACAAGGGAAAGCAAACTTGGTTGTCCAGCAGTAGTAACGGCGATTCATGGTCTGATGATGAGGATTCAGGAACGCAGCGGCTCATAAAAGCTCCAATTAAGTTGTGCACAATATACTCAACAAAAGTATCTCAAAACCCAACCTCAGTGGCTAGCCCTAAATGCTCACCAATATTCATCACAGTGAATATTGTTCTTAATGTAGTCATCAAGACGACACACAATTGCCACTGTTATATCACTGAAAAGCAATAAAAAGTTAATAGTTTATGGCTACCTTGAACACGTTCTTAAAGAGCAGGATCGCTCTAAAGTTTACGTCCATAAGGTTAAAGCAAAAATGAAAAAGTCTACTATTTCTTCAGCAGTGTTACTCACGTTATTTTCTGGTTCAACTCTCGCCGCGACGGTCTACAAAGATGATGCCAGCGAGCTAAAAATTGGCGGCCGTGCCGAGGCACGATTCAATGTTTCAGATAACAATGAAGACGCCAATAACAGTACATTTAAAGATAAATCACGTGCTCGTGTGAATTTGAAGGGAAAAACTCAACTCGATGACACCCTGTACGGTTTTGGTAAATATGAAGCCGAGATGGATACTGATGAAGACATCACTAACCGCTATGTGTTTGCGGGCCTCGGTGGCGCTTTCGGTGCCGTTTCTTACGGTAAACAAGATTCTGCACAAGTCCAAATCACCGATTTGACCGATACAATGGCCACGTTTGGTGCCGATGCCGCTGACCTAGTCGCTGGCAACAAAGATAAACGTGAAAACAACTTTTTCTACTCTGGTGAATTCAATAACCTAACGATTCAAGCAAACTACATTGCCGCTCGTGAAAAGGATGGTGACAGCTACGGAATGTCCGGTTTATATGCCTTTGATTTTGGTTTAAAGCTTGGTGCGGGTTACGTTGCGCAAGATACCGCCGATGATACAGATAGCCAGTTCAACTTAGCGGCTGAATATAAGGTGCAAGCTCTGACTCTCGCCGCCCTTTACGGGATTGGTAGCATTGCTGATGAAGACGCAACGGCTATCGAAGCAAGCGCTAAATATAAAATTGGTAAAACGACACTGGTGGCTGTCTACAACTATCAAGAAATTGATGATACCGACACGGAAGACAACTTTGCTGTTGAAGCCGTTTACAAGTTCAACGGTAACTTACGTACCTATGCAGGTTATAAATTCGAGCAAATTGATAATCTTGATGATCAACTTCAAGCGGGTATCCGTTACGATTTTTAAACCATTGAATATTGATGTGAGGTGAAGTGCGCACCACAAACTCCTCTAATGCACCATATTGAAGCAACATTTCACCAAAATTGCTCCTAAAAATAGGACGTTAGGTAGAAAAATGACCGTTTATGGCGGATTTATGGGGTTTTAAAAGTTGGCACGCCACCTGCATTAATATAATTACAAATGCTCGGCAGCGTTTGTGCTTCTTTTTCGTAGTGGGGAAACCCGTGGCAGAAACTACGAACCATTCATGTTCTTTACTCCCCTTTTTTAAGGGGAGTTTTTTTTATCTATAATCTTAAGCGATGACGCTCAGACTGACCGCCGACCACATCACATAATGATTATCGCCTTTATCTCGCGCCGTCCAAAATATTCTCACCTTTGAATTTGACACATTTTTTTGTGCTATCTCATTTAACAACCTCCATAATGAGTAGATGAGTGAAATAAAAATCTCCGCTCACCGTTCTTTATCAGAAGTGCAGATAACGAGGTACATCCATGGCAGACCCAATCAATATCACACTCTACCGCTGGGCAGGGCATTGGGGCCCATTTAAAGTCAAAATACCATGTGGGGAATGCACACTGACAAAAGACATTCTCAATGACACATTCGATAATGAACTGTTTGGTATACCGATTCGTTTGACCGAAAAAGATTGGCTTTCCTGTTGGTGGCAGCCATTGAAACGTGGTGCCTGGCATGCGCCAATTGTGATGGTCGAAAACAAAGTCATTAGCCAAGGGGAAGCGCTAAACCGGGGAGTCCTTGTGCAAGCCGTTATTGAGCAATGGTCTAAACGAGATACTCTGCGTGGTAACATCATTTATGGCAAAGCGCATTGCCCATTTTGTATTGAAGCAAAACAGATGCTGGATGAAGCCGGGATTAACTATGAGTATCGTGATGTGGTGAATGATAGCCAACACCTTTACCGAATGATCCCCGAGGTTAAAGCGATTATTGGCAACAAAACACCGGTCACGGTGCCGCAAATTTGGCTTGAAGACCACTATGTAGGTGGCGCGAGTGATTTAAAACTTTGGATAGAAAAAAAGGGAACACAGTACTTCCCGAATAATGTCGTGGCTATCACCCACCCAAAATCTCACTCTCGTTAGCATTAAACAAAAAACCCAGCGATTTCGCTGGGTTTTAAGATTAAAAAGATGGTAGCAATTGCTTGAACTCAAACTGACGAGCCTGCTTCCACCAATTTTTTAAAGTAGACTGTTTTTTCGTCGAGCTTTTAGTCTGATGGTTCTCAATCATGCCCTGTTTGACGAGCATTTGACCTAAATATGCATTGCAAAAATCGTTGTTCATTATAATTTGCTCCTCTTAACTGCTTAAGAGTGATTATAATCACATTTTTAACAAAAACAATACTTAAATCACATTTTAGGATCTTTTTTCTTGACGATATGTTTTTCCAGCAACTTGATACGTCTCTTTGCGTTTAATATCGAATTGGGAGTCAAAGAACCAAGCAACAAATCGAATTAAATCATCCCCCTCATTCATCACGTGCTCAACATACTCTTGCTCAACACCTTGATCGTCCTTTTCAATTGAAATGTGATAAATTCGTCGCTCACCTTCGATTTCAGCCAACGAAAATTGACCAGTTAAGGAATGAGCAGCAGAAGCCACTTCAGTGTCCTCACTGTTTTTAAGTACGGCAAGCGCGCTAGGCAAATTCTGTTCTTCTAATAAGCGTTTAACCAACGCGACAAATTCATTGTGCTGCATAACCTGATTTCCTTGGGATGTTTTGCGGCATTCTATCAGTACCTTCCGGGTATTCAAGCCTCTATGCCTTGAGATGAACACCCATAAGCGACTATGACTATTGCCTTTTGTGTGATAATACTTAGAAATAGAAACATATTCATTCCACAAAGGACGAAGCAGGAGATTATGGATTGGATCCAAAGTGTCAGAAGCTATATCGCAGTTGTTGATGAAAGCAGTTTTAATGGAGCCGCGCGTAAACTTGATACCACAAGCTCGGCAATCAGTAAGCGTATCCACTTACTGGAGGAAAGAATTGGTGTTCAACTTTTAAAGCGAACAACACGATCAGTCACACAAACAGAGGCAGGAGCGCTGTTCTATCAGCGTGCCAAAGGGCAATTAGACAGTTGGCAGTCTTTGATTGATGAGACGCGCTCAGTAAATCAAACCCCCGCTGGGTTATTGCGCATCGGTGCAACACTTGCCGTCGGCTCTAAGTTCTTAGTTCAGTACCTTGATGACTTCTTGCACAAATACCCAGAAATTCGCATCCAACTCACGACCACTACGCCCGGGCAACTTCCTGAATTACGTCTCGATTTATTTATCAGCCGTGAGATTGAGCAGTTAAATTCGTTAAGCTATAAAGCGACCGCTCTGTTTGAGCACAAAGCTGGCTTTTATGCGTCACCGAGTTACATTGCCAACTATGGTGCTCCCCAAACCATACAAGAGCTGGAACAGCACAACTCACTGATCTGGGGAGAACGAACACAACGAGAGATCAAATTATCAGGAGGCGAGCGCATCACATTGAGTGGGAATTTTGCCACCACCAACCCAGAAGCTCTGTTTTACGCAGCAAAAAATGGCATGGGCATCTTGCTGACCAACGATGTAATGATCAAAGAGGATCTTCAGCTAAACAAGCTGACTCGCATATTACCCGCCATTCACGCTGATGAAGCTACCGTGTATGCTTATTATCCAAAACTGGAATACCAACATACACGCACGAAATTGTTTTTAGACTACCTAAAACAACGCCTCAATGAAGAAAGTTAGATAAAACATCACCTTATAATCTAAACTTAACAATCTTGCCGGGAAGTTGAAAAAAGACAAATGCTATACCATAGTAATTATGGTGCATATGATTGTTATTCTTAACAATGCTTTTTAACGACCGAGTGGGTACTTAGATATGACGAATAATTCACAACTCACTAGTACGATTGATCTTTCTGTTGTGAACGAAACTCTGATTCTAGATGGCGAAGAACTGTTGCAAAAAGTTACTTATGAATTGCACCGTCATCTTGGCTCTTTTTGTACCGTAATATTTGATATTGATAAGTTTCATTCCAAAGCACGTCCTTTAGCGTGTTCAAGCCAAGATAACGCAAATAAAGTTTCGGCCTTTTTTGTTCGCGGTACGGCCAGTGAGCATGTTATTAACTCTGGTCAAACAGTGAGTATTTACCGTTCAGGGCTTAAAGAGATATTCAAAAAAGATGACTATGTACAGAGCCATCAATTGGAAGGCTATGTCGGTGTACCCCTGAAAACAAAATCCGGCGAGATCATCGGCATCCTAGTGTCGACTTTCGATTCGGCCATCAAAGACGAACAAAACGTCATTTTTCATCACCTACTTTTTGCGAATGTGGTGGTACATAGCCTTCGCTCTAAATGGCTATCTGCACGCTCGGATAGCTTAGTTAATCAACTCAGTTACGAAGTCTCACATGACAATTTAACTGGCTTAATGAATCGCAGTTTTTTGTCAGATAAGCTCGAATATTACGCTGCAAATAGTAAAGAAAACTTCACGCTTGCTTATCTGGATATTGATAACTTTAAGTCAATCAACGATCTCTACGGCAATTACATCGGTGATCAAATCATCCGATTTGTGGCTAACACTATCTTGCAATCCGTGCCAGAAGATCAACTCTCATTTCGTATAGCGGGTGATGAATTTGCATTCATTACGTTTTCCAGTGATCCACTGGCGATATGTTCAAACATCATAGATAAATTGGACGCCGGCTTTATTGACTCTTCACACAACATAAAAGTTAGCATTAGCATCGGTGTTGCTCGTAAAGTGGATACTCATCAAACGGCAGATCAATTAATTCTCAACGCCACTTTAGCACTCAAAGCGTGTAAGCAGAATCGTACCAATAAAATTCAATGTTATGATACCCACCTAAGCGCTCAATACTACCGAAGAACCATGGTCATTGACGCATTGAGAAACGAGCTGAACAAACCCCTCTCTGCCGACAGCGAAATTTATGTACTGGTACAACCCATTGTCGATAAAAACGATCCTAAGTGGCGCCACTACGAGATTCTTGCTCGCTGGCATAGCAAAACGCTTGGTGTCATCTATCCTATGGAATTTATAGAAGCTGCGGAGCAATCTGGGTTGATTGTCGATCTAGGAGAGCGAATTATAGAACTCGCTTGCGAAGCCAAAAAGCAGCTTGAGGAAGGACTAGGTTATACCGTTAGGCTAAGTCTCAACTGTTCCGCCCATGAGTTGAATGACTCTGCTCGCTATTTAGACCATTTGTTACACACTATTAATAAATTTCAATACGCGCCAAGCGATTTTACGATTGAACTGACTGAAACGGTCTTGTTGACCCAAACCAGTGAGGCCCGAAAAATTTTGGACCGTTTACGTAGCCTTGGGTTTACTGTTGCTTTGGATGACTTTGGTACAGGTTACTCAAGCTTAAACTATATCCACAGTTACCCCATTGACTGTATAAAAATCGATGCGACTTTTGTACGCAACATGTTGTGTAACGAGACATCAGAACGAGTGGTATGGCTGATCATTCAACTTGCAGAACAACTGAAAGTGTCTTTAGTCGCTGAAGGTGTTGAGACGAAAGAAGCTTTAGAGAAACTTCATGATATGGGCTGTAAAAAAATTCAGGGTTATTATTTTTCCAAGCCAGAAACGCCCTCCAGTTTAATACATCATCTGACAGACTCTGGCATAACCCCTAAAGCCTCAAATCAATAGCCCCCAAATGGGGGCTATTTTATTCGCTTTCGCTTATTAGCTGGCTGGAGAAGTATCACCTTGGCTCGCGAGTTGGAGCTCCTGCGCTTTTAGCATTTGGTCTAACTCATCACGACGTGATTTAAACGCAGTCATCTCTTTTTTCGGTACTGAACTGGCCATTGGGATATTAGCGGTCACAGGATTAACAGGGCGTCCTCGAACAATCAGCTCATAGTGGATATGAGGCCCAGTCACTCGGCCAGTTTTCCCAGACAAACCGATACGTTGACCACGCGTCACTTTCTGCCCTTTATGCACTAAAATTTTGCTTAGGTGAAGATAGCGCGTTTTGTACGTATTACCATGTTGGATAACAACGTAGTTCCCCGCATAAGGGTGTTTGCGCGTCATAATAACCACGCCATCCCCTGTGGCTACAATGGGAGTCCCCGTCGGCGTTGCCCAGTCGGTTCCGTTATGTGGCGCGATACGTCCAGTCACTGGGTGCCTACGATTGGGATTAAAACTTGAACTAATACGATAATTTCCAGCAACAGGGCGGCGCTGAAACGCTCGCTGCAAACTTTCACCATTTTTATCGTAGTATTGGCCATCGGAATGCAGATAAGCACTCCATACTCGACCACGGTTAAAAAGTTTCACGGCTTGAATTTCACGATTACCAGTTAATGTATCGCCAACATATTGTCGAGACTGAACCAGTTCAAATTTGTCACCTGCACGCAAATCGCGAGCAAAGTTAACCTTATCTTTAAGCAGAGCAACAACCTGCTCAATTTCTGCATTCGTTAGGCCAAGTTTTGCCACTGATTGAGAAAAACTACCGTGAATCTCGCCAACCAAAGGCAATTCCTTCCAAACTCCAGGAATTTTTACATCTTTATATTCGTACGTTCCATCATCCAAGCGTGTATAAACAACACGTTCTACAACGCTGAATTCCAATTCCATTTTTTGCAGGCTAACACCATTTTCTGAGCGCCAAAAGCGCAATGTGTTACCCGGCTTCAAGGTATCTAAAGCAAGATAGTTTAAGTCCGTCTCCATGACTTTCATTAAGTCACTGTAACCAAAACCAAGCTGTTCAAAGATTTTGCTTAGGCTATCACCTGGCTGAATCACATACTCATAATCTGGTAAGTGATAAATATCCGCCGCGTCAGACAACAAAATGTTATTGACGATTTCGGTTTCTGGGAGAGAGAGTTCGACTGTACCTTGAAGGGAAGATTCGGTAAGTGCAACAATTCCAATAGCAGCAGCGATAGGAAAACTTAAAAGTGCCGTCAATTTCAGTAATGGCAACTCAGTAAAACGAGTTGTGATAGATTTGGCGTTCACACTCTATCCTTGCTTATCATCTGGATTGAAAAGCATAAGATTACGGATTTTTATAAAAAAGTCACCTTTGAGATAGGTGATGTTGATAAAAAAAAGGCGAATCAACGCCTTTTTTTTAGATGAAAATCACCGATTAGTGATCTATTTATCTCTATTATCAGAAGGTTATTTTATTCATAAGTTGAAACAAGCCCATTATCAGAACCAAATCCATTTGGTCTATATAAGTCCGCCTGAGGGTCATTGACCCAGCGCTGGTCATCGATTAAGTAGCGAAACTCGAATTGACTGTCTTTGGGTAAGCGAGTTTTAAAGCGAAATGTTTTTCCTTTTCCGGTACGTCGCATCGCGATTGGCTGCCAATCTGAAAAGTCCGCGACCAGCACTGCGCTGCTGTCTACTTGTTCTTCTGGTAACTCAAAGGTCACTTCAACTTCATCTTTCGTTTTAAAAAAGCGTTTATTAATCATTTCCAACTCCAAGTCGTAGTACACAATAACTTACCCAGGGTGACTGGGTGCAAGTGGCAGCAAAGTAACGATTAAACAGTGCCCTCACTCTATTTCGAGCCTCTTATTGGTACCACTGAGGTATGGGCTCACATGAAAAAGTATAGTGAGACTTAGTTTACCCTCTACACAAAATAATTTGATGTACATCACGCTCTGAGAGTTAACAAAGGATGAAACCCGATTTAAACAGGGTAAATGAATAAAAGTCGCTGTGTATGACTGTCGCGGCTTTAACTCGTAAACCCATCTCAACGCCATATACTATGCCTTGGATCAAGGTAAAGCTTGAGTTATGACTACTTTTATCACTTCGCTCTCGTTATAATTTGTGCGCTTTTTAAGGAGTGTTACTTGATTTCACGATTACCAAAATGGGTTGAATACGGCGCTTTTTTACTTGCTCTGCTGGCAGGATTAGTCAATGCAATAGGTTTGCTTGGCTTTCAACATCAAGCCGTCTCTCATCTATCTGGCACGCTCACGCTTCTAGGAACTCAACTGGGTGTCGATAATCACAGTGCCCTACATTTGCTAATGATTGTCTTAAGCTTCCTGATGGGCGCGATGTTTAGCGGTTGGTTGATCGAGAATACCGCGCTTAAGCTCGGCCGCCGGTACGGCGTCGCATTGTGTGTCGAGGGAGGGCTGCTGGTTGTCGCCCTCAAGTTGTTAGATGTTGATCTATTGACTGGGCAATATTTCGCATCAGCGGCTTGTGGCTTGCAAAATGCCATGATCCCAACCTTCAGTGGCGCCGTGATTCGTACTACACATATGACTGGTATTTTGACCGACATCGGTTTAATGCTCGGCGCTCGCTTACGGGGCGAAGCGTTTGATTTTCGTAAAGCGAAATTATTCTGCTTTATTTTATTGGGCTTTATTGGTGGCGGATACGTTGGCGCGAAACTGTTTGAACATCATCACAATGACGCACTAGCAGCACCTGCGGCCATGGCATTTTGTTTAGCGCTTGCCTATTGGAGCTACCTGCTTTTCCTCTCATTTCGCCATCGTGATATTTGAAACAGAATGACAACCCGTATAACATCCATGATACAAAATCACTAAATATCTTTAGTAAACCACCAATTACACTGAATAATTAACTTAGATTAATGAATAGTGTTGCTAGAAACACAAAATACAGGTAATCTCGCGACCCTGATTAAAAATGGAAGTTTAGTGAATAGATATGCCACGGTTGGCTGATATTGACTAGTTGTAACATGAGTGACCCGATGCAAGACAACACACAATCCCTTGAGAAAACAAGGACAAAAACGCACTTCTGGACATTTTTGATTCCCTCTTTGTTAGGGGTATTTCTGTTTATGTGCCCTATTCGCTATCAAGGGGATATCACTATTCCAGTTGCAGTGCTTGCCAAATCAATTCAAGCGCTGCTTGGTGACCATTTGGTGACCTTAGTAACGGTTATCATCGCCTTTATGTCGGTGGCATCGTTATTGACTCGCATTCTAAAACCCCGCTTTATTGTTGAGCGTCCATTCTTAAACAGCCTATTCAATCCATCACTATTATGGCTAACTGTACGTTTAATAGGCGGCATCGCTGTTATCGCAACCTTCTTCCAAGTTGGCCCTGAATGGGTATGGGAGGAAAATACTGGCGGATTGGTATTAGAAGGGTTACTTCCAACCTTATTCTCAGTGTTTATTTTTGCCGGCTTACTCCTGCCATTACTTCTGAACTTTGGATTACTGGAGTTATTCGGTACGCTTCTCAGTAAAATTATGCGCCCACTGTTTAACTTACCAGGACGCAGCGCCATTGATTGTATTGCCTCTTGGTTAGGTGACGGTAGCGTCGGCATTTTACTCACAAGCAAGCAATATCAAGAAAAATTTTATACCCAGCGTGAAGCAGCGGTAGTGGGAACAACATTCTCAGCGGTTTCTATCACTTTCAGCTTAGTCGTCTTAGCACAAGTCGAATTAGAGCACCTTTTCTTGCCATTTTACGGGGCGATTTGCCTGGCAGGGCTGGTAGCCGCGGTGATTATTCCACGCTTACCCCCACTCAGCTTAAAGAAAGACCACTTTGTTGACGGTAGCAAACCTCAATCAGACGCAGATGCGATTCCTCAAGGACACTCAAGTTTCTCATGGGGAATGAACCTCGCGCTCCAAAAAGCCAGCAATGTCGGTTCGTTTACCAGTATCTTTAAAGAAGGCTTAAAAAATGCGGCAGACATGGTATTTGGCGTATTGCCTGTCATCATGGGAATGGGGACGATTGCATTGGTTATCGCCGAACACACCTCCGTGTTTGCTTTTCTAGGGCAGCCATTTGTGCCATTTTTAGAGTTACTTGGTATTCCAGAAGCAGTTCAAGCATCACAAACCATGGTTGTAGGTTTTGCCGATATGTTTATCCCAGCAATTCTGGCTGCTTCCATTGACAATGAAATGACTCGCTTTGTTATTGCAGCCATGTCAGTCACTCAACTTATTTATATGTCGGAAGTTGGTGCGCTGCTACTAGGTAGCAAGATTCCAGTTAATATCTTCGAACTGTTTGTTATCTTCCTACTGCGTACTTTAATTACGCTGCCGGTAATTGCAGGGGTCGCACATTTGATTTTCTAACCTCTACAAAAATAACGAAAAAAGGCTCCTTATATGGAGCCTTTTGCTTATAAGACATCTAGTTTTAATATTAATTGCGTCAATTAATAATTTGCTTGTCGATAAAACACACATATACTAGGCGACCACAAGTCAAATAATAAAAAAGTGGTAAGACCTCATAATGAAATGGATAGCCACATTAGCATTGTTCCTTAATACAATGGCTAATGCCTCGATGTTTTCTGTTACCGTCGGAGAAAAGACGCAACAACTTAGTATCGAACAGCTAGAAGTACTTTTTCCTTCTGAGAATATTTCAACAACCCTTCCATGGTATACGGGAAGCCGCACCTTTACGGGTATACGGCTACTGGATTTACTTCATTACCTTGATGTCACTCCAGATGAAGGGGTGAGCTTTCACGCTCTCAACGACTATACCTCTTACACTTCGTGGCAAGATATTCAAGATTACAATCCGTATTTGGTGTTTAAAATGAACGGACAATATATGCGTATTCGAGACAAAGGGCCGCTGTGGTTTATCTACGATTTAGCAACCTACCCTCAATTAGACACCGCCGATTACCGACAACAGATGACTTGGCAAATTTCTGGGTTAACGATTAAATAGTATGCTAACTCAACACGCGAACAATCAATTTACCGTCACTCACTCCCGAGCGAAAACCTTATTAATCATGTTGTCGCTGGTGTTGTTCGTCGCGAATATCTATTTTCTCTCTGCTACAAGAGACTTGGCACGAAGCTATTCTGATAGGCAAAACCAAGCCACTTGGTTTCTATTTCAGCTAAGTAAAGAGTTCTCAGAACTCATTGCCTCGGCTCCGTATGCTCATGAAAGCCAGAAAAACCTCAATCATACCTTACTGAAATATGAACTTACTTGGAGCCGATTTGATCTGCTGATCGATAATAAAGAATTTGATTCCATGATGGATCTTGAGGGGGCTTACGAGTTCTTTATGCATATCTTCAGTAAATTTAAACAATTAGAACCAAGCAAAGCTGCGTTGAGCAATGCAAATGGCGATCAACAATTTACTCAGGAAATGCAACGCCTCTACTCGACAATGATTCAATTTATCAACGTCAATTTTCGCGTTAAAAGCCCAATTTATCGAACGCAAATGGCGAAAGCTAAAGTGTTAAGCCAGGTTCAATTCTCGCTCATGCTGTTACTTCTGAGCTGCGCAGGGCTTGTCGTATATATTCTGCATAAGGAATCTCTGTATCATCGACAGTTAGCGATGATAGATACCTTGACTGGCGTAAAGAATCGACTGGCAATGGTTCACCATGTAGAAGATAAAATAGAGCGATATCAACCCTTTGCTATCTACTCTTTGGATCTAAATGGCTTCAAAGGTGTGAACGATACTTATGGCCATCAGGCAGGAGATGCGGTTTTAGAAACCCTGGCACAGCGACTTAATGCTCAGCAAACCGACCATCAATTTAGTATTTATCGCATCGGTGGGGATGAGTTCTCAATTTTATCAGAGCGGGTTGACGAAAATAGTGTGCTGTTTTTACACCAGCACATTCACAATACCTTTATAGAACCCATTGAACTTGGAGATGGTAATACAGTATCGGTCTCAACCAGTATTGGTTATGCACAATTCCCACAACATGGGAATGATTTAAACCAATTGATCTCCGTGGCCGATAAGAAGATGTATCAAATGAAATTTGCTAAGCGCTAAGGCGCTTAACCCATCCCTGACATGCTTGCTCGATCTTATGACTGCTCTCGATGCATGCCATCAAACCTTGTCCAAACGGGTCATCTATAGAGCCCGACGCCCATTGACCAAGCAAAAACGTCTTATTCCGAACCTGCTTAAATTGGCTTGCCACTCTATCAATATGAGCATGCTCCATCACCAGAATCAAATCACTCCAATCACACAAAGCTTGAGTGAGTTGCTGCGCTTTATGATCCGTTAATGTGATTCCAATCTGGTTAGCGACATCAATCATCGGAGGATACGCCGAATTACCAACAATATGACTCTTCTCCGTAATCAGTCCGGCAGAAATCACCTGTTTATCAGCCAATTCTCGCTGTAACATACGCTCAGCAATTGGCGAACGGCAAATATTACCTGCACATACCACTAAAATGTGATCAAACACGTGTAGCTCCTCGTAAGCGACGTTGAACTCGAACCGGTTCTAAGCAGCCAGTAAGAGTTAAAAGAACTAAAAATGTCAGCGCATTAGCTGGAGGCTGAAGGTTAAAATCAACTGAAATATGAAGCAGCATCCCGACAATCGCCATGAAGCACCCTAATGCGGTGCCTTTCAACGTTTTGCTATTGTGCGTTCGCATGACATTGATGCATTTTTTCAGGCTCCATAAGCAGATTGCACCAAGCATCAGCGTCATTGGAATTCCCGCTTCAACAGCAAATTCGACATACTCGTTATGGGCATGATTGTAGTAACCGATGGCTCTTTGCATATAACTAGGGAATGATGAACCAAAGCCCCCCATGCCAACTCCCGTCACCGCGAAGTCTTTGATCATCGGAATACTCCACTCGACCACTTCATCACGGGTTTCGGTCGCTAAACTGGTCTCAGCAATTTCTTGCTGAACTTGGTCAAAGCCAAACAGCGAACCAATAATCACCGAATCAACAAATAAGATGCTGAGCATAAAAACCACCAAAGCGCGCGGTTTGTCTTTATAAAACATCAGTGCCACTAAACTTCCAAGGACGGTAGCAGCAAAAAAGGCCGCGTTCCCCATTCGGGAGCGGGACATGACGAGCGCGATAACCATAATCACAATAGCCATACGCCAAAACATCTTCTGCGAAAGCGCGCCTTTGCTCCACCTAAGTAATCGCTGTACCCAAGAGCCTGACGGCGTTGAATGCAATTGGCTCACGATCAAACCAATACCTAAGCACAAACTAAGCAGCAGATAATTGGCAAAATGATTTTTGTAGATGAAACTGCCTGTTGCCGCCTCTTCCAATACCACACTAAAGACTAAAGACTCTCGTTCACCGAATAAATTCTCTGCCGCCCCGTATAAAGCCTGAAAAGCACCGCTAACGACAAACAAAATCACCATAGCACGCACGCGTTCTACTCGATTTACTAACAACGCTGTACTGACGATAACCATTAAATAGGCCAAGCCTTTATATAAAGCTAAAGATGTCGCATATGGGTCTAACGAAATAGGAGCTTTCGTCATATTGAAAGTTAAATAAATCTCCGCCGCTTTTGGAGAAATAGTCCTCAACAACTCAATCGGGAAATAAATTAACTGAACAGCTGTCCATATCTGGAAAATAGCGACCGGAATAATTAACCAAAAAAATGGTTTTATTTTACTAAGAAAATGTGCGGTACCATTTTGCAAATAGATTAAACAAGTCGCTAGACATAATACGGCAGACCATAGTTCAAAAATGGACATCGCCCAAACACGATTTGATGCTAATGGTATAGGAACCCAAAATAATAAAAGCAGCAAACTCCAAAAACATAGCTTCTCTAAGTAACTAAATTTCAAGAGGATTACCCCAATACCACATAAAAAACATTGATAATTGCATCACTATATCTTCCCTGAATAATGCTAAAGTTTAAAGCCAGTTAGGGAACGGAATCTAGACTAACCCAAACAAAAAACCACCTGTTTTTCTCATTTCTCACATTTGCTACAGAACTGAAAAAGTAACTGTAATATATTCTCAACCATAGAATTAAAACTCCAATATATAATCACTTCTAACTTATGATCTTTGATTTGCACACAAGGATGATTCATCGATTATCATTTACGGATAAATTTTAACGGAAAAATCATGCAAAAAAGACTAATTCAAGCTGGTGTATTACTCGCTTTTTCGAGCCCGTCTATGGCTTACACATTAATTGATACCGACATTGCATACTGGAATGTATACGGCACATTAAAAGCCAGTGCGAAGTTTTTAGATGGGCGGGACAATGATTACACATTTGGTGATTCTGAGATCGGAACTCGAGCGCGATACTCTATTTTTGACACCTTATCGATCGCAGCAGGTGTTGAGGCAAATGTAAATTTGGATCCAGACGAAGAACGTGATGAAGACGATCTCGATATGTCTGAGTATTATGCTGGTATTTCTCTACAAAATTTCGGAACCGTTACTTATGGTAAGCATGCGACCTCTTCTGATGATGTTGCCGCTGTCGACTATTCAGAAATCTATGGTGGCAAAGCCAGTCTCAATGCCGTTGGTGAAAAAGATGAAGCCATCAAGTATACCTACAATACTGAGTTATTGCGCCTCAATGCGACATACGGTTTTCCAAATGGTGATAACCAGCGTGAACTGAAAGAGCTGTTTGGTAGCTACCGCATTATCGATTTAAAGATCCAAGCCGGTATTGGTAATTCTAAGACCGAAACGACCTACCGCCGACAAGAGTCGACCTATACACAATTGTCTTTCTTTTACAATTATATCGATTATGAACTCGGTACGACTTATTATTACAACAAGTCCGAAAATAAAAATAATTCTCTACGCGATCAAGACAGCCATGCATTAGCGTTCGCAGGACAATTAGCAATTACACCGGATTTAACCTCTTTTGGTGGCATCGAATACATAACCAGAGAATCAAAAACGGATTCACTCGATGGTGATGAACAAAATGTGTATTTGGGCGCTAAATATTTATTCGCGGACTTAATCAGAGTTTATGCTGAAGCCAACTATCGCAAAACGTTATCGGGTGAATCTCAAATGAACTACGGTATCGGTGCTGGTATGTCATTCTAGCCAACGTTTTCAAGTCAAAAAAGGCCGATTCTATATCGGCCTTTTTATTTACTACTTCATTTAGCTACGAGACACGGGCGCTTTATGAATCGGTGGAATAGGAGTCGGTACCACCGTCTCCACACCCGCCGCTGTTTGCTCTGCAAGCTGAGTCGGGTCTAATCCAGCCTCAACCGCCGCGATAGTAATCATTTCATTGGAAATACCGAGCTCTCGTGCCAGCGTAACGAATTCCATCACCATTTCTGGATAATCAATCATAGCCTGAGCCAAAATATCCGATGCCGATTCCGGTTTAAGCTGAAGTAATAAACTTAATACGGAAACCAGATCATCGGGATGCGCTGACAACTGTTGCGAGGTTAATACTCGGACGTCTTGCGTTGAGCTTTGAATAGTCGAGGATAATGCTTCTACATCAAGCTCTGCACTATGAGCGCTCACAGCAAATACCGATAAACCCACTGCTATTCCCAAAAAGGGTGCTTTTATTTTCATTATTTACCTTAGAAGTCTACTGATTGGCTAAAATAGACAAGCGTTGTGACGAGATTACGATGACAACCTCTTTTTCGGTTGGCGTATACAGCGTTAACGATCCATTTAACCACAAAATATACTATGTCACGTCCTTTACAACGTTTTACTGCAACTCAGAAAATGCCATGAGTTACATTAACAACCTTTCAGCTCATCGCATTGTTTTAAACATCGAGATTATTTTAAACATCGAGCTTGAGCCTAAAGTCTGACGGCTCTAAATCCATAACATTATTCTGCTGTAACAGATTCAGATTTGTAAAACTTAAATCTAAAGACCAAGGTAGAATACCGAGATTAGTGATAGTTTGGTCAGAAATTATCGTCAATCTCAAAAATAAGGCATTATCTACACAAAAGCCACCCAGGTGGGTGGCTTCCAAACAATACGCAATAAAAGATTACATTGCTGCGTAAGAACTATCATCCGTCAACAGTGAATATTCGTTACCATCTTCCGTGGTAACAGTAACGACACTAAAGTCATCAGTATCAAAGCCAAGATCGTCAATATACTCTTGCTGAGCATCACTCAGTTCAGAAACTTCATAACCAGAAATATCATCGCTAAACTCAACATCAATATTAGAAACAACTAAGCCTAAACTTACATCAGCGTTATCCGCAAGTAACTCACTATCGAGTGTCAGCGTTTGATCAAAGCCATTGCCTTGAACCACTTCAAAACCTTCAAACTCGATAGTTGAATCACCATTAGTGACAAGGAAATCCAAACCTTCACCACCATCAATGTGACGAGTTTGGCTACTTGATGCCGCCTCTTCTAAGCCTGAAACGTCAACAGTGTCGCTCCCTTCCCCTGCGTCAATATCAAACTCAGTGTATTTAGAGTTGTTCACATTTGCCATTTTGATCATGTCAGAACCAGCGCCACTGTCGATAGTGAACTCATTACTCCAATGGTCATTGTTAGCATTAACACCCAAAACAATTGAATCATCAGAATCTGATGCAGAGGTGTCAATCTGACCACGTTTTACGTTAAGCACTTCAATGTGGCTAAAACCTTCAGTGGCGCTGTTGGTAATTTGAACATCAACAAAGTTATCCACTTTAATGTAGTCAGCCGACTCATCAATCTTAATTTCTTTTGAGTCGTCGCCATTCCAAGTATCTGAGTCAACTTCAATTGAGGTGAATGGGAAGCCGTAATCGCCTTCACCTTTAATTTCGTAATTCACGCCGTCAGAACTGCCTTCACCCGCATTAATTGCAATACCGTTTGACTCGTTTAAATCGCTAGAAGAACCAGAACCGTCGCTGTTAGTTGTACCAAAAATAATACTCATTATACTGCCTTTATTATGTTTAAGTTAATTTTGTATGTATAAAGCTTTCAGATTTTCCAATCTAATTACCTCTCTCAAGAGGTGGGAAAATAATAATACAATCATAAACTAATACCAGTTAACCTTCGTGGTTTGGTATTTTTTTGGTACTTATTAAAAATCATCTCATCGCTCTATATAAAATAGAGATTAAAACAAAACATTCCAAAATCTCTATTTATAATTCATGAGATTAAAACGTTGTAAAATGAGAAATTGGCCTTTATCCAAAACGTAATGACTACACAAAAAGCAAACTTAAAGACCACCCAGAGTCTAGAGTTGAAAGTGTCGGCTGTAAAATACACCCAACATAAAAATGACCTCGCCCTGACGTTATAAAGGAATTTGCTTTGGTCTGAATACCAATCCATTATTACAGCCAATAAAAAAGGCTGGTCATTAACCAGCCTTTCAAATCGAATCAAGTTACTAAATGTACATAATGTACACCGTAATATGCGATAACGCCTACGCGACTGCCCAAGAGTCGTCGTTAGAAAGTACAGCGTAAGCACCGTCTTCAGTGATAACATCAACAGCAACGAAGTCACTTGCGTCATAGCCAAGCTCTGACAAGTAATCAACTTGGTCACCAGAGAGTTCTTCACTCACTGATGCAGAGATGTCATCGCTCAGTTCAAGCTCAATATCAGCAACCACTAAGCCGAGTTGACTCGATGCGTTGGCCGCAAGTAGATCAGAGTCTAGCGTTACTGAAACATCGCTACCGGTTACCACTTCAAAACCAGCGAAATCGACTGCGCTATCACCGTTATAGATAAGGACATCAAGACCTTCACCACCATCAACATAGCGATCGTCCGCATTCGATGCAGCAACGTTTAGCTCTGAAATATCAAAGGTATCGTTACCTTCACCAAGATCGACATCAAAGCCTGTAAGCTGAGAGTTTACAACGTTATAGAACTCTACAAAGTCATTACCAGCACCAGTCGTCACTTCAAACGTGTTGCTCCAGTGATCATTATTTGTAGTTACTGCAATAAAAATAGAGTCCGCGGTATCCGATGCAGAGGTATCAATCTGACCACGTTTCGCATAAAGCACTTCAATATGAGAAACACCAGCGCCAGCATCGTTGGTGATATCAACGTCAACAATGTTACTAACCGTAATACGGTCATAGCTGCCGTCAATTTTTGCTTCTTTATAACCGTCTTGGTCCCAGTTATCGGAGTATACTGTCGCGGTGTCGAAGACTTCGCCAAGACGTGTATCACCGTCTAAAGCCAAGACACCTGCGTCTCCATCGACATAGGTACCAAGAACAAGTTCGCCATTCTCACCAGTCAAGTTTACTGATGAACCTGAACCGTCAGTATTTGTTTCGCCTAAAATTACAGTCATGATGAATTCCTTTTGATGATTACTCTTTTGTGCAAACTAACCGTCAAAATTCAGTTAGTAAAAATTTTCGCCATAACATCAGAAATAGAAAAACATCTCCATCGCCGATGCTTTTGAAATCATATATAAAATCCCGAAATTATTCACATCAGGACCCTCTTTTTGGTTATTTTTTGGTACCATCAATAAAAGTAGTACTAAAGTATTAATTAAAACCTTCAGACAGCCGTCAAATTTGAGAATAAAACGTCAAAAACGCGTATCAATATTAATACCCCGACTTGATTCGAGTATTCCTAAATGACAACACGCCGTTCGAGCTTTACTATTTCGGTATTCTAATTAAACAAAATGAGCGAGCTATTGCATTGTATGACCGAGAAATCCTTTAGTAGTATCATCCTGCTGTCAAACTGCACGATGCAAGTAAAGGCATTGTGTGAGTCACTAAAAAATGTACTGGATCTCTCCATTGCGATCACTCATCCTTCACAGTTTTTACTTGCCCCAACAGTTACGAGAAAATCGCTTTTAATCATTGATTTAGATGCTTTAAACCATGAGACAAAATCAGTCATGATTGAATCTCTAACCGACCTTTCCGTCGTGACTGTGTTGATCAATGCACCAGATAAAATGAGTTTTCACGAAATCACGAAATGGAAGGGAATTCGTGGTGTGTTTGGTAAAGCGACGGATGTCGAGCGCCTACAAAAAGGTCTTGCCGCAATTTGTTCTGGCGACAACTGGCTGCCACGTGGTGTGATGAGTCGCATGCTTGAACTCTATGAGTCAACACATACTCCAAAAGTCATCACTAAGCGTCCTGTTGAGGGGCCGGTTAATTTAACCAAGCGAGAGAGACAAATATTAGAAATGATGAGAAGCAACCAATCTAATTCGCAATTAGCAGATACGCTTTATATTAGTGAGCACACTGTTAAAACACACCTTAATAATATATTTAAAAAAATTCAGGTGAGAAATAAAATAGAAGCGCTTGCCTGGCTTAAAGATAACCATCAATAACAATAATTAAATGAAAATTTAAAAACCGTATTATATATAATATAGAATAAAAAAGCCGCTTAGCTTTCACTAGGCGGCTTTTTTAATTATTAAAACAATTAGTAGTCTTCTCTAAATGCTCTTAAAAGACCGATATCTAATGGTTCTAATAGATAATCCATCGGCGATCGTTTGTTTTTCACTACGTAGACTTCAGCCGGCATGCCAGGATATAAAGTCACATTAGGATGCTCTTTGAGCTGTTCAGGCTGAATGGCGACTTTGATCTTAAAGCCTTGTTTCTGGTCACGACGTTCTTCATCAGGTAGTCGGTCAGCCGCTACATTAATCACTTTCCCGTCAAACATAGGTGTTGTTCGATAATTGTAGGCCGAAAGACGAATCATCGCTTTTTGCCCACTGTGCACCAAGTCAATATCTTCTGGGCGTAGCGTGGCTTCGACAATAAGTTCGTCGTTATCAGGCACAACTTGCATTACCGTTTCACCAGGGCTAATAACATCACCTTTACTGAATACCGTCAGTCCAACCACACGCCCGGAATGGGGGCTAACAATGGTTAAACGTTGCAATACATCTTTGGCGTTGGCAAGTTGCTCTTGAGCATCGTCAACCACTTGAGATACATCTTGAAGTTCACTCTCTACACCGCTAACAAACTGATGTTTCACCGATTGCATCTGTTCTTTGATTTCAGCTTTGGAATTCTCCAAACTGTCTAACTGTCCTTGTAACCCGACCAAGTCTGAAGAAAGTAATGCTAAGTTTCTCTTCAGCTCAATAGCTTGCAATTTGGAGGTGTAGCCATCTTGAAGCAGTTTGGATTGCATATCCAATTCTTCCTGTAAGAATCGATACGCCTGCTGCTGCCTTTGAAGTTGTCGACTATAAGACGTCCCGTCCGTTTCTGCGCTCGCAAGTCGAGTTTTGAGTACCTGAAGTTGGCTGACAAGCATTTGGCGACGGCTGGCAAATAAAGACTGCTGAGTCTTGACCACTGAATTCAATGACGGATAGCGTTTGGCTGCTTCAAAAATCTTAGGAGAGAAAATAACTTCATCATCAGCGTGACGTTCACTTTCAAGGCGATTTTGCTGTGCCAAACTACTGAAATAACGTAATTCCAATTGTGCCACACTGGCTCTAGCGGCCACTGGCGACAACGTGATCAGTGTCTGCCCAGCTTGTACCATATCGCCCTCATGAACCAGCACTTGGTCAACAATTCCCCCCTCTAGGTGAGCAATGGTTTTACGATTACCTTCCACACCAACGATACCTTGGGCAATAGCGGCCGATTCGAGTTGCGCTTTAATCAACCAAAAATAAGTCATGAGAAGACCGGCAAGAACACAAATCACGCCAGCTTTGATGTACTTCTTGTAAGAGAAGCTCTGTTCCGAAAAATCGTTATACTCAATTAGCATTTTGTCTACTCGCTCGTAGGCTCGCTACTTTATTGTTATTAGAAATGCGTTCAAGAACTTCGTCTCGTTTTCCTGCATCGCGAATCTGCCCTTTGTCTAGTACTACAACCCAATCGACAGCACTCAGCAATTTATTGCGGTGACTAACCACAACAATAGAAGTGCCGAGCTGTTTAAGCTTTTTCATCACAAACAGCAACTGCTGCTCTGCTTGAGGGTCCAAGTTAGAATCCGGTTCGTCAAGCAGCAAAATTTTAGGCTGTTTATAAATCGCCCGTGCCAAAGCTAGCTGCTGTTTTTGTCCACCGGATAAGCCAAAACCTTTCTTGCCATAAACCGTTTGATAAGCATTTGGTAATTGGCAAATCCATTCATGAATCCCGGCCATTTTAGCAGCAGAGAATACGCGTTCTTCTACCCCCTCACTGGTATCGAAATTACAAATATTGTTAAACACCGTTGTTTCGAAAAACTCAATATCCTGAGGTAGATAACCAATTAAATCCGCCTGTTGATGAGCTGGCATCTCGACTAAAGAAACCCCATTCACGCGGATCTTTCCTTGGCTAAGCCCTGAAGGATCCTTAATCGTATTCAGCAATGCAGATTTACCCGAACCACTCGGGCCAATAATTGCCAGCGTATGGCCCGTTTTTAACTCAAATTGGATTTGTTTAAGTGTGTAGCGTTCATAGGAGTCACGAATGGTGACGGCCTCAACAGCCAAGTTATATTGCTCAAGCGGTAATTCGATCCGGTTATCTTCGCGAGCACCGTCAAATAACTCCATGATTCGATTATAGGCAGCTCGGCAACGACGCCAGTTGTGCCACTGATTCATGCTTTGATCAACAGGCGCTAATGCGCGTCCCAACAATATGGACGACGCAATCAATACGCCCGATTGTGCTTGATCGGTAATCACTAACCAGGCGCCTAACCCAAGTACACCGATTTGCATTGTCATGCGTACATACTTGATCGCCGCTTGAATCAAAGTAGTCACAAAGTTGGTATTATTTTGTTGATCCAACAACATATTATTTGAATCATACCAATCTTGTGCCAGCGGTTGAGCCACATTGAAATGACTGATGGTTTTACCATGAGAATAGAGCTTGATGAGGTTCGTTCCATTATCAAACGCAACATCGTTCATCGCTTTATGCGCTTTATCAGTCAACACCAAGTTGGCAAATGCTAAACCAGCCAGAGTCATAATCGCGCCAATGGCAAAAATGCCTAAATATGGATGAAACGCAAAAATCACTAGGACAAACAGTGGACTCCACGGTAAGTCAAACTTCAAATTATTAAACGCTGCAGAAACCGACATTTTGGCATCTTTCATATCTTGTGAAATACGGCGCGATTCACTGACACTCGACGCCGACTTTAAGAGGCTATGCTCGACGATTTGCTTTGAGCATACTTTCTCAAAGATTTCCCCGACAGAGAACAATAAGCGGCCTCGAACAAAATCAAGAATCGATTGGAGGAGCAATAGGACCAGTGCTAAGCCAGCTAAAAAGAACAGCGTTTCAATGCTTTTGGAAGAAAGAACTCGGGAAAAGAGCTGCAAGCTGTAGACAGGCAACACGAGCATCAAGAGGTTGATAACAACCGAAAAAAAGCCGATAAATAAATATATTTCTCGGCGTTTCTTCTTAAAGAACTCTATATTATTCATAATATTACTCACTCACTGAGCAAAGGGAAATCATTCAAAATCGAATTAATATTCTTACACAACATCAGATTAATTCAATTTTACCGGTCACCATTTAATTATTGTTTATAAGCCCTCTCATTATTGAGAAGGCATTCTATGGGATTTCGTGTTCTTTATAGATATTAATGATGATAAACACGAAAATATCACCAAAAGTAAGAATGGAGAGGGAAGGAAAAATATAAACTTTCGGTGTTTTTCCAAAGGCGAGATTTAAGAAAAAGGAATAAAATATATTACCCCTTCATCATCGTATGTTTTAACTGGAAATGAAAAATGTAATACCAAAAATTACCAGGAATATAGGTGACCAAACTCTTTCACACAAAAACCCACTTTTTTATCGGTAAATGCGTAGATTTGACACACCCGCAATCGACTTGTTGGTTCAGTAATATTCCGACCAATTAGAGTATAGTTAACCCCATAATGACCCGGATTATAAAGATATTCTATCGCCTGCTTTCTCTCAGCGCCCGAAATCTCTGGCCAGAAATGGAAATAGTATTTGAGAGATTCAAACACCGTGGTGGTCTCGTAAGGTTCCACCTGCTGTAGTTGTGCTATATAAGAACCAATGACCTTCGGTTCTTCACCTGCGATCCAAGCATAGTTTGCTCTTTGCAAATAACCATTACCATCCATCGGCTTCAACCAACTCGCTTTTGCGGCGAGTTGGTTAGCAAATGAAAAAAACTGCCGAGCGATGTCACTCTTTTCCGACTGTAAATATTGATACCCAGCAAGAGAATATGCAGAAGCGGAATACACCAAAAGTACTGGGTTTTCAGACTCGAGCATGTCATTAAATTGTGCGGCAGAAACATGTGGAGACTCTTGCTTGATGGTGAGGAGATCAATCTCATCACCAAATTGAATCAAAACTTGCCAAACGTAAGTGATAAACAAACCGCAAGCTAAGAACACAGCAAATACATTTCTTGAAGAATATCCAAACATCATCTTGTGCCTACCCTAACAGCAAAACTCTTTGATCTTATTAACCAAACGTTGTCGCTCTGGCGTTTCCAATCCTTGGGGCTTCTCTAACTGGTCAAGTTGCTCGAGTAGCGAAAGCAACTGGGCTTCATCTTCAGCAACATAAATTCCTTGGATATTAGAAAAAGAAGCTAACGTATCGAGTTGATGATCATTACGATGCTCACCGAATTTGCTGAGTCGAGGAAACAAGATGATCGTCTTTTTCAACTTTAACGCATTAATGATTGAGCCCATTCCAGCATGAGAGACAATCACTTCTGCGTGATTAAAAAGCTCATTCATTTCATCGGGAGGATAAAACTCGCTCGCTTGCATATTGACACAATGATAGCTCGATTTACCGATTTGAGCTTTAAACAACCAATGACTTTTAGCGGCAAAAAGATCGACGGTTTTAACCAAACGATCAAAAGGAAGTTGCGTTCCTACAGTTAGAAAAATCATAGCACCCTTCCATGATATTCAACGTTGGAAAGCTTAGCGACATTTTCCCACTGGCTAAAAACTGTGATACCCAGACCTTTGGCAATTTTACCCGATAAAGAAAGCTTGCGTGAGTTAGCTATACTTTCCAACCAAATGGTTTTGGTCCCAAACAAGCGTCCCACGAGCAACATAATTAACCCAGGAGCCGCGCCTGTTGTTACGATCAAACTTGGGCGTGTTTTTTTAAAAATGGACAGGCACTCAAACAGTACTTTGACTGCAATATAAGCATTGTCACGACTAAAATCCGACAGTTTAAAGTAACGATCTCCATACATGAATGAAGGTTTATCTTCATAGGTACCGACGACTGTAATATCCATGTCCTGTAAGCATTCTGATACAAGACTCAATTGCACAAAATGCCCACCAGGAGAGGCAACAAGCATTATTTTTGTTTTTTTTTCCATCGAATTTTAACCTGAATGTGATACTACTATGACGCACTCAAAAACATTTTTGGCGACATGCCATATTTCAACATGTAGTAAACACCCACGAGCGCTTTCCTAAAGCAATAAAACGCAAACATAGGGTGCTTTAAAGCATTTTTCTTTAGAGCCTTAAAGCCGCCTCTAAAATAGACAGGCTTTTCCGCCATATCTTGGTCTCGATGCCAGACGATCGATTTATCGAGATAAAATGCCTTACGAGCTTTCACAAAGCATCGCATCGCAAAATCAACATCCTCTCCACCATTGTTTTTCGAACCGATGCCTAACGCTTCATCGAAAAAGTCATCAAAATCTATCGCGGTTACACGCGCGAAAATGGTGTTTGAATTACACGTATTGATCAGCTCTTTAACACTGATATCTCTCGGTTTGTCTTGCGCAGTAATTTCTTCTGCACTCTCAGAAGAACGGCATACAAAAAGATCAAGAGCGCTATCTTCAACAAACATTGAGTAGATTTTGTTGAGGTTGTCACCAGGATACCAGCAGTCATCGTCCGGAAACGCGATCAGCTCTACATCTGATAATAGGTCATTATCTTTGGCGTGATTGTAAATAATATTTCTTGCTTTTGATAAAGAGACAATCGTCTCAGAATGGATCACAATCGCTTTTGTACGCAGATACTCTACCTGCTCAGCAAACGCCGAGTAATCACTTTGAATAAGAATAATGTGACGATACTTTTCATCACTATTGTCATAAGAGTCAATCATTCTCAATAAATCGTTGACATTATCAGGATTCATTATACATGTTGTCATCATTAATAATTTTTTCATCTACATACCCTTATTATTTTTCAGATAATATTTAATCATCCTAAAAACAACATATAAACTTCTTGATTTAAAAGCATCTAAAAATAATGTAACGCCAACCGATCTTGGATTATAAGTGTAAGCTTGACATTTTAACCTATAACTATTGGCATTACTTAGTTGATATTTATCTCTAATATGTTGGAACGAAATTAAGTGTTTTGAAATATTAGCACTACTGATTCTCTCGTGCGGATGACTCTTATCGAAGATATAACTTTTCTTATGTATATTTTCGAATTTCTTACCTTTGAAAACAGATAAAATATGAATCCACAGATCAATATCTTGCCAAGATTTCAAATCCTCATCGTAAGCCAAACCATTATCAAAAACTTGTCTTTCTATAAAGATTTGATTGCCGATATCATTGCGAACAAACAATTCATCCAAGCCCATAAAATCAGGCCTTACTAACTCAAAACTATTTTGTTCGCTATTTTTTATCGTCACATCATCAAACAGTGCGATGGTATCTGGGTGTTTTGTTTTCCATGCTTCAAGGAATGATTCAATGCGATGACTTAAAAAATAGTCATCATCATCAAGCCCTGTGACAAATTTACCTTTCGCGTGTTTTATGGCTACATTTCGGTTGTAGCATGCTCCGCGGTTCTCATCATTCCTGATGTATCTAACATTAGGGTATTGACGAGAGATCTCGCTCACGACCTCTTGAGTATTATCCGGTGAGTTATCATCAACCACAATGACTTCAAGATTCTTTTCCGTTTGCTCAAGTACAGACTCGATAGCTCGCTTTACCAAAGCAGAGCGATTATAGGTCGGTATATAAACCGTGACAATCGGATCATTGAGTTGCATAAGTTTTTCTCATTTGCTCATTATGTATTGCGTATTTCAAGAATAAAGCCAGAGGAATATACGCTTGCACGGTACTAAAGGTATTATCAAAAATAGTAATAATCATGAAACCAAGAAATGCGAGGATGAAGAATGATCTCATTTCCTTCCTTGATTGACTAAATACTATCTTAAACATTAAAAAGATATTAATGAAAAAGAGTGTACAACCAATGATACCAAGCTCCATGAAGAATTTAATAAACTCATTATGAGGTGCAACAAATAAGTATAAGTTAAATTCTCGTACGCCTTTTGTTATTTCTGGAGTAGAACCTAATCCACCCCCAAACAAATTAAGACCATGCACTTTCGCGAGAAAGTACTCCCATGCAACGTCACGACCAGACAGGTTAAAACTCCCCTCTGTATTAAATGTTTCCATTTCTGTTCGTGCGATCATACTCATCAAAAACTTGACCAGAACAAACAATATGATCGGAGATAACAGCAGAATTTTTTGTCTTACTGAAGGTCGTTTAATAAAGCGTACTAGCAACAAGGAAGGGATAAAGACAGCGATAAGTGGTCCACGACTCCCGGACAGAAGTAGCAGTAATACACATAGGCCATACAGCATTAAACTAAAACGTTTTTGGTCTAACGAGTAATAGCACATAAATAGTACTGCAAAATAGCTTAAAAATGCATAGTGAGCACTCGCTAGCCCGGCACCATAACGACCATCTTGAAAGTTGGTAAAGCCAAACACTTGCGCAAAAACAAACGATATCGGCACCATAATAATCGGTAATAACACGTAGGCCGTGGAAACCGAGTAGATATAGTTACCAAAGTTAACCGACATAACCAGATAGAATAGCCCTACCCCAAGCACCGCTTTTATAAACGTTGTGGTATTAATACCGACGTAGTATTGATCCCTAAGTAAATAGCAAACAACGACAATCGTGACATAAAAAATAAGGAATTTAAAAAAACGTTTATCTGGTCCTAAAAAAGCAAGGAGTAAAATACAAGATCCTAGAGCAATTGCTTTTTGTATAAGAAAAGCCATAGGGATAACTCTAGAACTATACCCTAAGCATAGAAATAAGATTAACAGAGCTAACCCAATGTTAATCTTATATTTTTCAAATTCTCTAAAATCATTAAAGTACATTAAATAGACCAATCGAAACTGTTAAATCTTAAATAATTCAATGGATGAGTAGAGCCAAGCTCTACTCATCATTTTTTGGCTAATAAACACCTTGAATCATTTACGCTTTAGCCCATATTTGGTGATTCGTACTTACCGCCTTTTTTAGATTGGTAGTCACCATAGGCATAGTATGAACTCATCACATCCTTTTTAATTTGGTTAATCACCACACCATCAAGTGCGATATTGTGATGAATAAAGCGCGCGATTGTGTTTCGCAAGGTCGCAAATCGAGTGGCATCCGCTTTAGCAATAAGACAGACACTTCCCACTATCTTCGCAACAACTAAACTATCGTTCACAAGCAACGTAGGAGGAGTATCAATGATCACTCGATCATAGCGTTCAAAAAGAACATTAAGTAAATCACTAAACTCTTTAGAGCTCAGAAGTTCTTGCGGATTTGGTGTCAACATCCCTGCAGGTAGGATATTCAAACCCGATTCCTTGTCTTTGATAATGCATTGCTCTAAATCTGCACCCATCAAAATGTGGTTGGTAATACCCTGTTGGTATTTTGAATAACCAAAACGCTCGGCAACAGATGGCTTACGCAAATCAGCATCAACTAGAATCACATTTTCCATTTGCGCAAAAGATTGTGCCACGTTGACTGCTGTCGTCGTTTTACCTTCATCCTTTAGCGAAGAACTGAACACCAACCCTTTACGATGATTTCTCATCGCAGAGAGTGTCAAGGCCGTTCTCACTGCGCGAACAGATTCAGAAAATTGTGATTCATTATCATCAAAGAACATGCTCGCTTTGATGTCCTGGCCTTTTTTCAGCTTAACTTTTGGAATACCACCAAGCGGAATAAAGCCCATACGTTCTTCAAACTGCTTCATCGAGGTGATGGTATGCTTAAGAATATCAATTAAAATCAACATTCCGATTGCGAACAGCAGTGAGCCAACAAAAGCAGCAACAATCAAAAGTTTCTTATTTGGTTTCGATGGTTTTAATGGTCTCTGAGCACGATCTGCAAATCGAGCGTATTCTGTTTTGTAGTCACCAGTTGCCGCGGTTTCTTTGTAGCGGTTCAGGAACACATTCAAGATATTGCGGTTCGTTTCAACCTCACGGCTCAATGATTGATATTCACGTTTCTTAACCGTGATGTCTTGGAACTTATCAACCTGACGCTGAAGCTCTTCCTGAATCAAACGCTCTTGGTTACTTACAGAATCCAGTTCTTTTTTGATTTCAGAAACAAGCTGTCCTAAGAGGTTATTTAACTCTTCTCTTGCACTATCACGCTTTGCGATCGCAGCCTTCATCTTTTCATGTTTTGGACCATAGCGCTTAGAAAGTTCGGTAACATCTTTCTGAGCACTGGCTAATACATTACGCAGCGCCACTACTTGTGGGTGTTTAGAGATAGAAGGGATTGTTGTCAGATCGTTACCACGATTTTTCAACGTACTGTAAGCCGATTCCAATTGAATACGACTATCGCGAATTTGGCTTAGACGCAGAGTCAAGTCGCTGATAATTGAGCTGGCTTGGCTATCAATACCGCTGTCATCAATCAGCTTTTCTTGGCGTAAGAAGTCGGTTAGTTTGTCTTCTGACGCTCTCAGTTCTTGACGTAGGCTTTCTAAACGCCCTGAAATCCAAGATGAGGCTTGCTGTGCTGTGTCTAAACGTGCATCCAAGTTTGACTCAATATAGGCATCACCAACCGCATCCGCACCTTTCGCGGCAAGCTCCGGGTCTTTAGAGGTAAACTCAATGTTCACCAACTGGGTGCCGTCGATTGCCGTAACGTTAATATGACCTTGAACACTGTTTACGACATTCTGACGAATACGCGCCTCTCTCGCTTCATCACTCATTGGCTCTTTCTTTTTACCCAATAACATGGAAAAGAAAGATTTAATGCGATAACGAATAGTGGAGATCAGCGAGCGCTCGGTAATCAACGAACTATTGAATTCTGGATACTCATCAAGATTCAGTTTATCAACGACACGCTGTGAAATTTGGCGACTTTTCAAAATTTCAATCTGAGTCTGGTAATACCCTTTTTTGCTGGTATCCACCCCTACTAAATCTTCAAAAGAGACGACTTTTTGTACTTCAGGCTCAATTAACAGTGTCGCTGTTGCTGTGTATTTAGGAGTCAGTGAAAAAACAATTAAAGCGGTAACTATCGTTACAAGAATTGTAAATAAAGAAACCTTCAGCCAGTTACGCTTAATTAGAGTAAAATATTTCCCGATATCAATTATTTTTTCCTCATTCTGAGGAATGCTATTGTCTAAGCCATGCATTTTATTATCTCAACTCAAATTCTTTAAAAATCTACGCTTTCCACTTACCAAAATGAAGCAACTACATAAACAGTGTCACCCGGATCGACAACTTTATATAACGGGGTCTCGTTTTCGGTATCGTCTTCAAACGCTTTGGCTAATTCTTCATTGCTTAGCTGATTATATTTTTGGATGTTTTTTGCTTTAACTAAGTAAGCATGTGCACTTCGTCTGTACTTAGTCATCACACCACCAGCGAGGGAAATAGCCTCTTGCACTGTGAGGCCTGGTTCATATTCATAACCGCCAGGGCGATTAACCAATCCGTTAATATAAACATTTCGATATTTTACAATCGTGACATTGACTTTCGGATCGATTAAATAATTACCTGATAATCCTTGGGTAATTTCACGCTGTACTTCTTCCAACGTTTTTCCCCCTAGACGAATCACGCCAAGATATGGGTAATCAATTGATTCTCGATTGTCTATTTTTAGCTCAGGTATAGACAGAGTTTCTTCTCCATACACGGAAATACTAATCGTGTCTCCAGCACCCAGTCTGTATAAATTTTCTGCTGCAATAGCGCCATTCAACAAAATAATATTGATTAGCAAAAACTGAACAATACGCTTTATCATGTGTTTATTTACCCAAATAGTTATAACTTTAGTAGGCTGTCTTGCCTATAAATCCTTTAAATACCGTCATAAAGATAATTTTTATATCGAGCCAAAGTGACCAGCTGCGAATATAAAATAAATCGTACTCTACGCGTTTTGCCATTTTATCGATTGTGTCAGTTTCACCACGGTAACCATTGACTTGCGCCCAACCGGTGATCCCTGGTTTCACCTTATGACGCAGCATATATTTGTCGACCAAACTACGGTATTCCTCGTTATGTGCGACCGCGTGAGGGCGAGGTCCCACGATCGACATACGTCCTTGAAGTACATTGATAAATTGAGGGAGTTCATCCAAAGATGTACGGCGAATAAAGGCACCAAATTTGGTGACTCGCGGGTCGTCTTTTGTCGCCTGCTTGACCGTTGCTCCATTATCCATTGCTTTCATCGACCGGAATTTCCACACTTTAATTTTCTTTCCATCCATACCGTAACGGTATTGTTTGAAAATAATGGGGCCCGGTGATGACATTTTTACACCAATCGATACCGCTAAAAGAATTGGGCTAATTAGCAGCAAAATGATTGACGCAACAATCACATCTTCAACACGCTTAATAAAAGTCGAGAAACCGTAAAAAGGGGTATCATAAATACTGAGCGTTGGGATTCGACCAACATTACGCCAACGTGATTGAATTAAATCATAAGTAAAGAAATCTGGGACAATATACACTCGTGCCGTACTGTCTGAAAAATAGCTAACAATTTCTTTAATACGCTTTGAGGCCTCCATCGGCAGTGCAACATAAACATGTCGGAAATTACGCTCTTTTGCCATTTCTAACGCGTCATTAATTGAACCGCTGATCGGTTGAGGTAAATTATCAGGCAGTCGTTCAATTGAACGATCATCAAACATACCAACCAGTTTCATACCTACGTGTTTATTTTGTTCAATTTCACGTGCTAACGCGACTCCACCTGGCGTAGCACCGATAATAATACTCTTTTGCTCATACGAATCTGACTTAATCGAAGAAGGTAAGTGAGTTGCAATAAAGCGGAATCCCAGCAAAGACACCGGCACCACCGCAAACCACATTCCGACCACAATTCGTGAATACACTTCCGTCGCTTTAAACATAAAAGCAATGGTTAATAACACGGCGATCGTACAGAACCAGGCAAAAATAATAGGACCTAATGAGTGTTTGGCTGAGTTGTACGAAGAAACATCATACACACCCAATAACTCTCCTACGATGCTAAAGGCAACCAGCGCTATACACAGAGCTAAGATATATTGGATTTCCCAAGTACCTAGATACACACTTTTAAGTACTAGAAGAGTCAGAGAAATGAGTAAAATGTCAGTTAATCGATAAGCCAATATATTTTCTTGACCATGGCTTTTGATTGCTCCGATATCTCTCATCACAAATCTTGTCCTTACAATAACTACGCTGCCGCTAGAGAACGACACCTTCTCTTAACGTTCAAACGTCACAAAGTTAAATACACTAGAAACTCAATCGAAGATTTAAGTTTCCTATCAAAGCACATAGTCTGGATTTTTTTTGACTAAAAACAAATAGCATTGGCTTCTTGTTTTTTTTAGTTCTCAAAATTTAGAACCCTACTCATGTCAATTACAAGAACAGCCATAAAACAATGTGTTATATATAACCACCCCATCAGAAACCCCTTAGCTTTCTGACACTTAACTGACAATGTCAACTAAAACCCATAAACTAACTTATCACCTAACAACAAAACTAATTTATTACTTTTTTAATTCTTATAATTAAGAAATTGAGGACAAAAAAAAGCCCCTCATGTGAGGGGCAAGGTTTACCATCGCTTATAATTATAATGAATCTAGTAAAATTTAACCAAAATCGCCGTTAACATAACCTTTTGTTCGATCATCTTTTGGCTCACTAAAAATAACCTGTGTCTCATCGTGTTCCACCAATTCTCCCATCAAGAAAAACGCGGTGCGATCAGAAATTCGCCGAGCTTGCTGCATGGAATGCGTAACAATAACAATCGTATAGTTCTTTTTAAGCTCTTCCATCAACTCTTCTATTTTGTGAGTAGCAATAGGGTCCAACGCTGACGTTGGCTCATCCATTAAAATCACATCCGGCTCCATTGCAATGGTACGTGCAATACATAGGCGTTGTTGCTGACCACCAGACAAGCCAAAAGCGTGAGATTTAAGGCGGTCCTTGACTTCATCCCATAAGGCTGCCCCACGCAGAGAACGTTCAACAACTTGGTCAATGTGCTTTTTATCTTTGATGCCTTGAGCTCTCAATCCATACGCTACATTCTCGTAGATGCTCATAGGAAACGGGTTCGGCTTTTGGAAGACCATCCCCACTTTGATGCGTAAATCAGCAACATCAATATTGCCGTAGATATCCTCACCGTCCATTTCCAATTTGCCAGTGATTTTTACACCTTCGATTAAATCGTTCATACGATTTAAGCAACGCAGCAGCGTTGATTTACCGCACCCTGAAGGCCCGATTAATGCCGTGACTTTTTGGGTGGGAATCGGCAGTTTTATCGATTTAAGTGCCTGGTTATCACCGTAAAAAAGATCCAAGTTTTCAATATTAAATTTGTTCATAGTCGTATCTCTAAATTCTTTAACGTCAATTGATTAGCGCGAATTAGTAAGTCGCTGTATTGAATTTCTTCGCGATAAGTTTGGTGATCATATTGATGACAAGCACCACGACGATCAGTACGGTGGCCGTTCCGTAAGCCTGATTCCATTCATCCACGGTGAACAGTTCTGTGGTCAGCTTGTATAGGTGAACGGTTAGCGTTCGGCCAGAATCCATTATCGAATCCGGAATTCGCGCCACCATCCCTGCCGTCAAGAATACAGGGGCAGATTCACCAATCACTCGCCCTGTACTGAGGATGATTGACGTTAAAATACCAGGCATGGCACTGGGTAAAATCAGTCGCCATATAGTGTAAATTTTTGAAGCGCCCAAACCATATGAGCCTTCACGATAAGTTTGCGGTACCGCCATTAACGCTTCTTCTGTGGTACGAATAATGACAGGTAAAATTAAGATACTTAGGGTTAAGGCGCCCGATAGAATAGAGAATCCGAGACCGAGTACAGCCACAAAGAAGGTCATACCAAAAAGACCAAAGATAATCGATGGAATCCCCGCCAGTGATTCAGTACAAAAACGAATGACTTTCACGAGTCGGCTGCCCACTTTGGCATATTCGGTTAAGTAGATTGCCGTCATGATTCCCATTGGTGCTGCGACTGCCAGTGATGCAATTACCATATACACCGTGGAGACGATCATCGGGAAAATGCCGTGTTCTTCCCCGGTACGGGTATAGTTATCAGAAATGAATTTCCAGTCCACATGTTGCAGCCCGTTGGAAAGGATGTACCAAATGATCCAAAACAAGAATCCAACCGTGACGGCTGCTGAGGCCCAGATAAAAGCACTTAACACTTTATCTTTGCGTAAGCGAGCTTGGCGAAGTTTGCTCAATTGTGCTGTTTTTTCCATGATCATTACCTCGCTTTCTCACGGTTTAAGTAAAGAAGTGCCGCATTAAGCATCATGATGAATACCAGCAAGACAACTCCTGTCGCATACAGTGCATTGGCATGCACGCCACTGGCATAAGACATTTCAATCGCGATATTGGCCGTTAGCGTCCGCGCGGAATCAAGTAAACCTTGTGGCATGGCGGGCGCATTACCCATCACCATAATGATCGCCATGGTTTCCCCCAGTGCTCGACCTATCCCTAAAATAACGCCAGTCATAATGCCCGAACGCGCAGCGGGTACTAAGAGCTTAAAGATGGTAAATATTTTTGATGCGCCCAGAGCCAAAGACCCCTCTTTATAAGCATGAGGGACAGCGCGGATGGAGGTTTCAGACACGGTAATGACCGTCGGTAAAATCATCACGCCGAGGACAATGATTCCCGCCAGAATGGTATTGCCCGCTGGCACGTCAAAAATATCTTGAATCAGAGGAACAATAATCAGTAAGCCAAAAAAGCCGTAAACCACGGAAGGAATACCGGCAAGCAGTTCAACCGCCGGACGAATAATATCGGCAAGGCGTTTGGGGGCGATTTCCGCAATGAAAATGGCGGTTAACACACCAATTGGCACACCGACAATAACGGCTCCAAAGGTGGATACCACCGAAGCGACAATCATAGTCGCAACCCCATAAAGAGCCGGAGGAAGCCAATCTTGGCCAAGTACAATGCCGCCGACACCCACCTCTTGGAAAGCTGGAATACTTTCTCGAACAATAAAGTAGGCGATGATCGCCAACGAGATAATGCCGATGGCAGCACTGGTTAAAAACAAGCCGTGGAAGATACGTTCTTTCCAATCCACACGTTTTTTGGTGCGTAACGTGTGCTTGGTATTGGGTGAAGCGTCAACACTCATAAGCTTTTCACTATCAGATGCGATGGTCATATTGTCTCACTTAATCACGGTACAACTTGTGATCGTTTTTGACGGAAAACGCTCAGCCCGAAAAGGTGGGCTGAGCAAAATTTAGTTTCACTGCTGGGTCTTCATACGCTGAATTAGTTGATTGAGATGTAACCGTGGTCAGCAACAATCTCTTGTGCTTCGTCACTCAACATCCAATCAAGGAATTTTTGCGTTTCAGCAGATGGCTTGCCTTCTTTATAAAGAACAAGGAAAGGACGAGCGACTTTGTAGTCTCCGCTTTTCACGTTATCAACGCTTGCTGGCGTGCCGTCGATATCAAGAGCATGTACTGTGTTATCAACGGTTCCTAACGAGATATAACCAATCGCGTAAGGGTTTGATGCCACCATGGTTTTCAGACCACCGTTACCGTTTGCCACTTGAGCACGCTGTGAAATTGCAGAGACTTTTTTATCGCCAATTTTCTTTTTAAGCGACATGATGTCTTCAAAGGCACCACGAGTACCCGATGCGGTATCACGCGTAATAGCGACGATTGGCTTATCTTCACCGCCGACATCTTTCCAGTTGCTCACTTCACCTTTATAAATCGCTGAAACTTGCTCTGCCGTTAAACCCTTGATGGTATTTTTAGGGTTAACCACAACCGCAATACCATCACGAGCAATGACTTCTGTTTTGAGCGTTGGCTCTTCTTCTGCTGGTTTGAGGTTACGTGAAGCCATACCTAAATCTGCAGAGCCATTTTTCGCTGCTTTAACACCTGCTGAAGAACCTGGTCCTTGTACTTCGATGAACACATTCGGGTTCTTCTTCATGTAGGTTTCTGAGAAGAATTCCATCAAAGGAGTAACGCTGCTTGAACCCACTGCTGAAATAGTTTCTTGAGCTGAAGCGGTATTCATGGTCATTGCACCCAATAGAGCGATGGCACCGATTACTGTTTTTTTCATCACTAATATCCTTTAAGGCTTAATTGCCGTTATGTTTTCAGTTGACGATGCTCACTTTAGGGGGGAAATATGACAGTTGTGTTTCACTTCGTTGAAGCCTCTATGACACTTTGCGCGGTAAGAGATTTTCGAAAATTACTAACTAGGGTGATGATTTGGAAGAAATTATTTAACGAGTCTGGATTGGAAATAAGAAAAAAGCGTTGACTCGGCTAGGCCATATTGTTGCTAAAACATGTCATTGAATACTGCCAAGTCTTTGTTATCCGCGGTTTGTAGGTTGCGTGGCGATGTCGATTACTACAACATAAACATCAAGCGCCAAAATAAAAAAGCTGACACTTGGTCAGCTTTTTTAGTCATTTTATTCGTCATCGACTTTAGGTGGGGTCTTCTTACGTGGGACAAACACATCGTCACCCACCGAGACATTTTTATAAAAGCTTTTATCGCGAGCCGCGGGCTTCTTCGCAGCCGCTTTCGATTTCGGATTGGCTTTTTTCTTATGGGTCGCTTTGCCTTTCGGTACCTGTGGTTGGCGAGGCTTAAGGCCTTTGAATTTGCCCTCTAAGCCTTCAAATACTGAAAAGGTCAACTCTTGTTGCAAGTAGGCTTCAACACGTTTAAAACTATCCCAGTCTTTTGGACCCACCAGAGAAATTGCATCTCCTTTATTGCCAGCACGCCCAGTACGCCCAACCCGGTGCACATATTCTTCTGTGTGTTTTGGCATATCAAAGTTAATCACATGCGTGACATTGCCAATATCCAAACCACGTGATGCGACATCTGTCGTGACCAAAATTTTAAACACACCACGCTCAAATTGGCTCATGATAGTATTGCGTTGAGTCTGATTTAAGCTACCACTTAAGGCGATCGCTTTAAGCTTTTTCTGATTAAGCTTTTCTGTCAGGCGATCAGTATCTGAACGTGTTGCGGTAAAAATGATGACCTGCTTATACTCTGATTCTTCCAGCGCCCTATCGAGCAACGCCTCTTTATGGTCAAGGTGGTCACACAAGTAGAATTTTTGCGTGATATCTTTATGCTCTTCATTGGAAACACCAACCGCAATGCGCTTAGGTGCTTGCATCATCTCTAACGCGATACCATTGACTTCAGCGTGATCCAAGGTCGCCGAAAACATCAATGTTTGACGACGACGGTGTTTAGCCGCGCGGTGAATTCGGCGCAGCTCCGGCGCGAAACCAAGATCTAACATTCGGTCAGCTTCGTCGAGAATCAGTGTTTCCAAACCTTCCAGAAACAGAGAACGATGCTCAAGGTGGTCAGCCAGACGCCCTGGTGTCGCGACAATAAACTTAGGATAACGACGTAATGCCTTGACCTGGTCATTAAAGTTCTCACCACCAACAATCAGCGCAGCATCATACGATAAGCTCGCCAACATGGTACGCAACTCGCTGTAAACCTGCTTGGCCAGTTCACGCGTTGGCGCCAGAATCAAACCGCGCGGATCTCGAGCAGAGAATGATTTACTTTTCAAAGATTTATGAAGCATAGGCAACACAAACGCAAGTGTTTTGCCTGACCCCGTCTTAGACGATGCCAGCAAGTCTTTACCTGCGATAACGACTGGAATCGCCTTTTGTTGAATTTCAGTCGCTTGTTTAAAATCAAAATGATTGACCGTTTTCAACAAACGATTGTCCAAGCCTAAATCTTTAAATTGCAAAGGTGCTCTCCACTAAGGTGTACATTGATTGAAGGCATGCCTGCAAGGCATGACAAAGCGCGACATAATACACCGAATTTGGGGTTAATAGATAGCATGAACCACAAAATTTCACCGTTTATGGGTACGAGAAGTCGCCTTCGAATACTTGCTTTTCTATTCAATGAGATAGCAATAACCACCAAAACCGTCTCAAAATTGAAACAAATGTCAATTATAAGTTAATTGCTTAAAAACTTGGGTTTTTTTGACTTTCGGGCGTTATGCGTTCTGTAATATTGAGTCTACAATTTAACTCGTCGCTATATTGTTTAGAAGGTATAGGGCGTCATTTTGATACTTACAAAAAATATGCAAGGAGTTCATATATGAACAAGATGTTAATCGCCGCAGCTGCGTCTTCTGTACTTCTACTCGCTGGTTGTGCATCTGGTCCAGACGAAGAAACTACAGCGCAAATGGACGAGCTAAGCAATCAGGTTAGCCAACTGAGCCAAGAAGTGTCTTCTATGAAGTCTGAACTATCTTCTGAAGTTCAAAAGTCTAGCGATGCAGCGATGGCAGCACAAGAAGAAGCAGCACGTGCCAACGAGCGTATCGACAACATTGCTCAGTCTTACACTAAGTAATACGTACCTAGCAATAAATGCACTAAATAACAACGAGTTATAAATTGCATAACGTCTAAATGGCGATAAAGTGGCGACATAATATTATGTCGCCACTTTTTGTTTGATTGCCGTTTAGAAATACTCAACTGACGAAATCCAGCTTTTCGTGGTCACTATTATTGTGCTTTAACCGACATTTTTGAATGTTTCTCAAGAAATTTTTTGCAAAAATGTTCTGTCATCATAAATCGCGCTTAAGCCTTATGGTTCATGCTCTCAGTGCCTCCCTTCGAGATCTTATAAAACTTCACCCAGATCTCCCGAACAGCCACGAAAAATAATAATTACAATATTTTTCAAATAGTTAAGACCATAAAACACGATCCTTTTTGATCTTATTTTTTCAATTTACTGAAAAAAACTGAAATGACTGAAATTTTATAGAGCCGTATTTTGAGGGAAATTTTAGTTACTCTGCCGACTCTGAAGCCCAGTTATACTGGGCTCTTGACTTATGTCGGCCCTCATACAAATAGCTCAATTTTTCGTAACAACAAAACTGAAAAAAAAGTGATCGAAAAACCTCGCAGGCGGGTGAGGTGAGTGCGAATTTCGTAACGTTAACGTGCCATTCCGTGGTGTGATGGAGCTAAGGACAGACGGAAATAACGAAAGGCTCTAACTAAGAGTGAAAGAGCCCTATTTAGTAAGAATCAGTAGAATCACAATGGTAAGAGATAATATCTAGTTCAGTAGTGATAGCGGCAGGATAGTATGGTGATAGCATGGTCATCAACGGCGTAAACCAATCGGTTGGTATCATCAATACGGCGTGACCAAAAGCCCGCTAAGTTTTCTTTTAAAGGTTCTGGCTTACCGATTCCTTCAAATGGTGAGCGCTTTACATCATTGATAAGCTTATTGATGCGTTTTAAGGTTTTCTTATCTTGAGTTTGCCAATAGAGATAATTTTCCCAGGCTTCGTCCGTCCAGGATAATAAGCGTTGGCCATTACTCATCAATTAGCTCTCGCGCCGTTGTTTTGCCAGCTCGATACTGCTCTATAGAGCGATTCAAATGCTCAGCATTTTTAGGCGAACGAAGCAAATGGACAGTCTCCATTAAGCTGTTGTAGTAATCTAGTGACATAACAACAGCGTCTTCTGAATCACGGCGAGTAATGACTGTTGTGTCGGCATCATTAACAACACTGTCCAAAACAGCTTTCAGACCATTTCTTGCTTCCGTAAAAGATACGATTCTCATAGAACCTCCACATGTACATATAATGGAACAAGTATAATTCCAGAGTCCAAACATGTACAGCTTATAGAACATGTAAACATAAAGAATCACTAAGACTGCTTATGCAGGAAAGTATAATGAAAAGCCCCTAGCTAAACAGTTAAGGGGCTTGAAGGTAATCTGGCATGGGTTTAGATTTCTAGAAGGTTTAGACAATCATTCACTTCTAATTTTCTTAAATTCATCCAAAACATCGAATGTATTTGAAAACAAATCAGTACTAGATAAACGCTTTATTTCATCAAGAAATTCTTCTGTAACTATCTCCTGATGGAGTGAAATCACACGGTTCTCCATCAATCCTAAGTAAGCCTCTAACGGTTGGCGATTCCCTGTTTGTTGGTACACAAGATAAATTTCATACAAATATTCTTTTTCTTGCTCAGCTACGCATTTTCTTAAAGCTGAATCTTTAAGCATTAGTAAAGCGATTTTCAAAGAATCATCATCTAACGATAGCAACCAGCTATCCTCGACAGTTTTGAGTGAGCTTTCGTTTTGCTGGCAAATAGCTGTTTGTGCATTTAATTGCTCAAAAGCATCTTCAATTGAGGCATTAGCACTAAAAGCGATCAAGCCAGAGAGAATAACACTAGCGCGTAGCATCGTAGACACACCCCCAAAATTTAGCTTCTTTCCCACTAGAAAAAAGTCGTGCTTCATCCGCAACCTTGTTGACTTCATTTTTAGTAATGATGTGAGAAGACATCATTACCTCACCAAACAAATCCCAATCGTGTTCAGAAATAGCTTTAAGACGTTTCCCCGCACTCATTCGGCCAGAGAAAAGCTCAATAAATTGACTTGATGCAACTGACGTCGCCAGTAGGTTACCTAAAGCTACTTTACTTTCGATACGATCCAAGTAGCCTTTCATCTTTGGTGTCATTACCATTTCGTCAATTTTGCAATACGTCAGCACAGTCAAAACGGTTACTCCTAAATTAATATAATTTATATAGGTAACATATTATATATGCACCAGTAATTTAGCACGCCTAAAGCGATAGTCATTTCAAATATATTGGTAGTCATTATTACTAAAGGTGAGCCAGAATTTGACGTGGTTCGATTCATCTGAGTGATAAGTTTTAATCGCGTTTGACGTTCGGTTCTCTCGGCACCATGATTAGTTATGGTGTTTGCTTGAATGGGAAGTTGTGTCATGGATTTCCTGGTGCGACGCCACTTCGGGTATTGGTAGGTAATATATAGGCGAGATCTTTCACAACTGCATAAGCTCTGATAAGAATACTACCCATGTAGAGTACTTTGTACTTAAGCAAGCTCCGTGCAAAGGGGTAGCCGAATACTTACAGAACTATAAAAAAGAGTTGAATTATCGCGCTTCAACTCTTTTTTATGTAAAAATATTTTTTATTGAAAATAAATATCCATCAATTATCAATTAGCTCATTTTTAGGCAGGCGGTTTATTATTGCTTCCGTTAAATTTTTGAATTGGTCTTTTAAATCCGTTCCAGACAAGGCTCCGTTTAGATGATATTGGCAAAGTGAATAAGTCCCCGTGCGATAAATATCCAGTAGTGCAGTTCGTTCAGACAATTGAACAACAGTAGTTTTAAAAAAGTCTTTTAGGTTACCTTCTGCATCAACTCCTGCTAAGCCATCTCGCTCTACTGTCGCCTTTAGAGCTGCCTCAACTTCACTTGTTATATTATTGGCAACCTCTGGAGGTGGCTCCGCGCAAAATGTTCCTTTTCCCTCTCCGGCTAAACCCACAATCATTGTTCTCCTATTTGCTGCTAAAGATACTGTCGCAACAACATCTTTTTCATCTGCACCAATAACATTAACTCGTGTCGGGTCTGCGTTTACAGCTTGCATCATTGAAGTACAACCAGAAAGAAAAGTTATCGTAAACAGTAGAATTAAATTTCTAAACATCCTTATTTCCTTATAGTAACTAGAACAAACAATAAGAGCCATATTGCATAACTTTAGTACTAGCACGGAGCAGCTACAAGGTGAACACTGTCAATGACCAGAGTTTATTGAGAAATGGGATCTAGGCGGGTCTTGAGCTCTGAGCTTTGGATTCCGTGATTAGTTATGGCACTTGCTTGAGTGGGAGGCTGTGTCATCGCATTACCAGGTGCGACTCCACTGTGAGTATGAGTGGCTAATGTATCTGCCAGCTCTTTCACGACTTGCATAAGCTCCGATAACAGCACGAGAACGTTTTCTTCCTTCGAGCCTAGCCATGTCTTTGGCGCTTGCAGCCATTGATGCTCTGATGCAATGCTTCGCCGAACTTTGCCGATGGTTTCCACCAAATCTCCTGCGGTGGCGGTTTGCATATTCCCCAAGCTACCCAGAACGATATCATCGCCTGCAAGTAAGTTAATTGCACCGAGCGCTTCAATCAGCTTCTTGCCTGTCACCTCTTCGGTGCTGTGCTCACCAACGTCAATATGATGCTGACCATACTTTCCGTGATAGCGGTCGGCTTGGTCGATTTTCTCAAACGCGATTGAGGTTTGTGTTTGGTCTGTTTGGTGGATGGTGTTACCCGCCGCATCGAGTCGGGTGCTGACTTCTTCACGTTGTTGCTGAAGTTGTTCGCCAGGCTCTATCGATGGCAGCGCATACTCACGCCCATAAATGCCACGTATGATTGGCCTATCGTTGCGCCCATACGCAAACGCGATGTCAACGACACTCCCTTCAAGGGGATATGACAATAATCCTGATTCGTGGCCACTCATGTGAACCGGTAACGGAATGGATTGATAGACCGGCACACTTAAATCAGGCTGCAGGTGTTCATCGAGCAATTGAACATCAATGGCATAACGTGGGCGAAATGGATCAGCGACTTGACCGACTTTGGCCACATCGCGCACCGCTTCCACTCGGCCAAACTTGGGTAAGTGGTACCCGGCGGCAAGCTCGGGGAACTGCTGCAAAGTTTCGCGCTTTTTGGCCAAGACATCGCTTTGACTGTCTTTCCAATAGGCCGTCATTTCATCATCTATCAAATCTAAACGCGTCACACGTTTGCCATTCATCACCCTACCCGGCCGCAGCATCGGAAACGGCACAAAGGTGACGCTGTTCCCGCTTTGCCGGCTCGTAAACTCTTTCGGCAGTGGCATCGGTTTGTTGACAAAATGGCTGTGTTCGTAAGAACCAAAATAAATTGTCTGGTCGGTATCTTGATACCAAATACAGTCGGGCACCGAAAATGCTCGAGCGATTTGCTCTAAACACTGATAGCCCGAGCCATGACACACAAAGTTAGGAATGCGCGTGGTCATGTAATCGACCTCGGGTAGATTAAACTCAAGCCCTGTGAGGGTGGAAAGTTTTTCAATAATCTCATGGGCGGTTGGATGTTCGATGCTAATCGGCCAGCGCTTACCTAAAATACCGGAGAGTTCTTTGACCGTGACTTTGTAGTACCCATTTTCGGCACTGTGCACTTTTTCAATAAAGCCTTCGAACCAAGGCGCGAGTTTGTTTTCATAGCCAATATCAAAACGAACCAGGTCAAGGCGCTTTGGCGCGCTTTCGGCTTTGATTTTGAAGATGGCCACGCTGCCAAGCGAGAGCTTTAAGCTCACCATGTGACTCGCCAAATTCACTTCTTCATCATTAATAAACAGGCGTTTGTCTAGCTTCATTGCGTGGCTTCCTCAGCGTTGATGAGCGCTTGTTTTAGGCGGGTATTATCGCGCTGCTCAGGTTGGTTTTGCGCTTTCGCTCGCTGCTCTTTTTGCTCGGCCACGCTGTTAAACTCGCGTAACTCAAACGACACATTCCAGGCTTGCAACGTATCGTGCTCGCTGGCGTTAATCCGGCCTGTGAATTTAACGTTGCGAATTTTCAGCGCCAGCGCAATGTCGTTACCAATGCGATAAACTTTGCGCTCATTTGCGTCGTTCTTGGCTGATGCGAGAGTATAAAGTTGGGTTAATGTCCCCACGTTCACGAACGATACACGCCCACTGAAGGTGAGCTTTTTGCCTTTGTCACCCTGCTCGGCCGTTTCGGTCCCTGAGGATTGACCGCTCATGTCCTGGTCTTTCAGCTCCATCGACATTTCGACTTTCATCGAGTCCAAACTCACCGGCATCCCATCAAGTGCTAACATGCTTATCCTCCTAGCAGCGTTTCTAAAAACGGCATCGGCTCAGCGCTGAGTAACAAGCTCGCCACCGTCAAAGGGTGTTTATTGGGTGCGCCAGCTTGGCTCAGTTGCGTGGCTAAGCTCTCGGTATTGCCCGACATCGAGAATGAATACACGCTCCCCTGGACATTCTTCAACGCATCGATTTGGCCTTTGATGCCGCTCAATTTGGTTTCGCGCTTAGCAGCTAACGCCTGCAGTTTGCCAATCACATCGGTGGCATCATCAGCCAATGACTCGAGCGTGGCGATTTGCGCGCCTTGCTCAGCGAGCACGCTACGAAGCGGATTGGCATTAATGTGCGCCATCGGTTTAAAGCGTGGCTGTTTAATACTCGCGGGTTGATGGAATTTATCCACCTCATTGGTGGTGAGCGCGTTAGCTTGTCTCGCAACCTGGCACCAATCTGGCAAAGGGAGTACTTGTGTGAGTTGAGTTAACTTAGTCGCGAACGGACTCAGCTGAGACGCCGTAGCCATCACCGCAACACAATGAACGTGTCCGGTGGGCCGGTATTTATCCGCGAAATCCCGTAATTTTGCCGATAACACGTTCACAGCCGTTTGCGGATTAAGGTAACTTCCTGACTCCAGTTTCGTCCCAACATTGAATTGGTACGGTGAGACGGTGAGCACCGTCCCGGTCGATAACAGCGATTCTAGCTCACCACGTAAACCAAGCAGCGCCTCGGCGTCAGGGCTTAAAGGATGACGCCCAAACTGGGCGTCACTTTGAATACTGGATAACCGGCCGAGCGCCTCACTCATGGTGCTGCCGATTTTCTCGGTGACGGATTCCGCTTGAGTTTGAATCGTCTGGGCGCGACTTGGCCAGCTAAGTGCAGATTCATGCCACATACGCTAAACCACTTCTGGCCATGGGTTTGCCGCTTGGATTTTGGCGCGCGCGCCGAGCGCTTGTTGCTCGAGCGCTTTGGCGCCGGCTTCATCGTCTTGCAAGCGTTTAATCACCGCTTCCGCAATCAGTGGGTCTACCATTTGGGCGTAGCGGTCACGGCGGGCCTCATCCACCTGGTTAAATTCGGCAATGTGCTTCGCACTTGTATCGACGCTCCATTGCTCATCCTGCCACACGCAGTAATGGGACATCGGCACCTCAACTGTCCACCCTTTCGGTACGTCGCCGAGCGACTCCATGGTTTGGGTCACGCTGCAATCTTCGATGGAATACAACGTTTTCCCCCGTAAGTCGGTGACGTATTTGGTGCTTGTCGGGCGACCATACTCAAATTTGCTGACAATCACCGCTTTACCTTCAACCTTAGGTAGAGGCTCAGTGAGTAAGGCGCGCTTGGGGTATTCATCCATCTTTGATTGACGGATCAGCTCGACGGCTACTGGGTTCACTTCCAGCGTGTCTTCATCAAAGGTCCAAAACTTCATCTTCATAATGCGTACCCTACCCATTCAATGTAACCAAGTGGCTGTGTTTCATCGCCGGTGTTGGCAGTAGAATTCGAGGTATCAAATTCGATTCGAAACGCGGTGCTATCACCGGAGCCTCGACCTTGCCCAGCGGACGCCCCGCGAGTAAACGGCCCACTACCAAACGCGGTTGCGTTATTTCGCGTTGCACACAAATAACCAAAGCTGCCTTTGATGACCTGCATCGCATGCTCGTGCGTTTCACCAACCAGCCAACTTGAGCCGTTCGCAGCGCGGGTAAAACGCCCTTGGCGGTCAGGAACATTAATTACAGTGTTGTCCGTTTCATCAATCCAATGCGGTTTCGCCTTAGCCAAACGGTGGTACACCGCCACCGGTAATTGCTGGCCAATCGCTAAGACCATAATTTCAGGAATCTTATCGGAGTCCCAGCCAAGGGTTTCACCAGGGAGTTTCGGCACATACGGATTCCAGTACCACGGCTTGGTATTATCTTCCCAACCAGGGCGGCGGTTATCTGGGTTTGTTGGGTCAATGCCGGCCAGTGACTCGACATTGGAATACCACTGCCAGTAGCGCACCGCGCCGGTATCAGCGTCAGTGGTAAAGCACAGCTCGCCCAGTCGGTATGTGCGCTCCGGATTAAACTCCAAACACTGCGTTTCGGTCATGAGCGGATATTGCTTGTGCGGGTTGTCTTCTTGCTCATGCTTGGCAAGGCCGCCTTTAACGCGCAGGTCGGTCACCGTTCCATTGACATCGATGCTCGCCAGTTTCGCCAGATAGTGGGCGTGGCCTTGAGTATCCACATAATCGGTTAATTCATCTTCAGAGACTAAAATCGTCGGCACGTTTTTCCACACCGAGAGCTCGGAGCCCTGGCGAACGACATCGACATAAAAGGTGCACGGCTTGGTGTCCACACGTTGCGTGATAGCTTTATCTAAAATTGCGCGCAGACCGCCGACATACACCTCACCGACTGAAACCGTGCACTTCGTTTCATCCTCGGTTTGCGCGACTTCAAACCCATCAACAAACGCAGTGTGGCCATAGGTATCAAGATTAGTGAGCCGCATCTCTTCCTCAATACCAAAAAGGCGCGCCTGGTAATCAATTTGCCAGGTCGTCGCACCGACCTCGATACCCGCCACGTTAGCGGCGCCATCATACGCCTGAACCAGCGATTTGGTGATGGCCATGCCGAGCTCTTTGGTCTCATCGGCTTTGTGCACCACCATGCCGCAAGAGTTGGCGACATTATTATCGTGGAGGTAAATCGCGTTAAAGGTAAAGAACGGTTGATTACTCGGTATCACCACCGAATACGCAAGCGCGTTCTCGCCCATTTTGCCGACTTGGTCGATACGCTGAGTGTGAACCCAAAGGCTTTTCTCCGGCAGACCATTCGCGCGGTCAATGGGCGCGCTTGGATCCAACCCTGGAATATACGCAAACACCATTTCATTCATGTCCGGCGCTTTACCCGCACTGATTTGGTTTTGCAAATACTGTTCAAATTGAAGTGGAATGACGGTTTGACTCATACCATAATTTTCCTTTTGTCAGAGACGGGCGATAAAGCCCTGTTGACGGTTTTGGATAGGCTGCGGTTTGAACTCGATGTTTAGGCCGTGCGTTTCTTTGGCCACATACAGATGGCGAGAGTGAGACAGCGCGGCGCTGCCTATCGATATGGAGACATTAAACATCACCTCAAAGCGGTAACGGCGACACGTCCGGCCATACTGCTCAATGAGCGTTTGCGCCAACCGGGCATTGCTTGAGATATCCCCATCGCTGAGTTCAATCGTGCACACGTCCCATTGCTCAGGGTTTTCACGCTCTTTAAAAGCCACGATGCCAATGCCCAGCCGCTCAAAAATGCGTTTAAAGCCGCTCACGCTGCCGGCGTCTTTGGCGTTAATCGCCGCGTATTTCACGCGTTTTCGAAACAGGCCAAGTGGCTCACCCTCGAAACGCGTGATGTCTCGGTCCCAGGCGATGAGCTTGAGCGTGCGCTCGCTGCAAGTCAGCGCATCCATTTGATTGAGCGGAAACAGCAACCAAGCGCGAAGTCTTTGGAAGTAAGCCAACACGCCTTTGGATAAAAAGTAAGGCTCTTTCAGCTCGTCACTGGTCGTGTTGCCATCTTGCCACCAAGGAATGACTGTTTTCGGCAGTTTGGGCGCGTTGTGCTCAGCCATCTTCCAGCTCTCTCACAACAAGCGATTGAAGACGCGGCTGCTCAAGACCGCTCACAATATCTTCTTGAACCTTTCCGCCTACGGTGAACCTGACCGAACTCACTAGCGCCATGTGGGTGTGAATTTCACTGCCCATCCGCGACAAACTAAAGCGGCTCAGCGGCTTGGCGCGCGTCATGTCAGGGTACGCCGCCGTTTCTCGAAACGCCGCGCGAATGCGCCCTTCCACTTCTTCAAGCTCATTGACCGTTTGTAAATCCGTCAGATTTGCCGCCAACACGACTTCGGCAAGAACCTCGCTCGGGTTGTCTGGAATGGCTTTACACGTCAGTACATCGCCATGGCCATGATGGCCTTGTTCCATGATGTAGTGATTCAGTTGATCAAGTACCGGCTGCGGCGTCGCACCGACTTCCATCAAAATCAACGCCTCGGCGCTGCCTGGGGAAATATGGCCCGTGTTGTTGAAATAGATATTGTCGCTACGAATGCCGGCCACGCTGGCGATAATCGAGCGGTAGACATCATCGATGTGCCATTCGCCCGAACTGGTGAAGGCGTTTTGGATACGCAAAGCGAGCTCTTCATCGCTCTCTTCTTCTGCTCCAAGCTGGGTTATCCAATCCGACTCATTCACCGCATCGACAATACCTGGCAGCTCTTCGGGAATGATATTGAAATAGCCGGCAGGCAGATTGAACGCGGAGCCAGGCTCGGTGGCGCGAGTTAGGACTTTTCCGGTCAACTGCCCAGCCTCAATGACGATGTTTTCCAGAATTTCCATTTGATACACCACACCCTCAATGGGCAGGGTTTGAATCAGTTTGCCGGCTTCCACGGTGACCGCATCGGCCGCGCTGGCCTTAGTTAAGGTGATGTAACCTTCGGTTCTCTCGGCTTCTTTAGGCTCAATATTATGCTCCCAGGCTTTGAGTTTGAGCGCCCAACGCTCAGCGGTCCCGACGTACATATTGGGCATAATGTGTCCGGCCAATAAGGTGCGAATCAGCCACACACTCGGCGTCACCACCGCAGCGCGTACCCAGCGCCAAAACGGCGACATCTCCGAGTCGTTGGAGATTTGACTGCCGGCGCTCACTACATCGCTTTTGAGCACTTTCTCAAAGTCCGCTTCAGTCACCGGCACGCCGGATTCACTCAGAATATCGATAAAGTCGGCGGTTGGTCGTTTACTCATAGCCCCTCTCTTAGACTGAAATTGCTAGGTCGCCGTAGTCATAGGCGGTGGCGGTGACATCAATGTGGCCCACCTCAGATTCTGTGGCAGTCGCGGTGCCAGGGATTAACCTTGTGTCCAACTCCGCTAACTGTTCGATTTGCACCAGAACGTCGGCGCGTAACGCGGGGTTTCGCTCGGCAACCAACAAACGAGCGAGGCCCGATTCCATGATGGCGTGTTTGATGTCCTGGGCGATGCTGTACAAATCGCTGCACTCGGTCGGCTGCTGGCCCGCGTCCATTTGCCAGCCCCCATCAATGACTTTGATATCGATGTAACGTTTATCCGGCATTGAGTTCGTCCCATTCTGCAAGTTGGTCGGGCGTGATGCCGTTTGGCGCGGTGATATACACATCGCCGTACGAGGTGGTTTTTGCGCCCTGCTTTTGTGTGGTTGTGGTGACGTTTTGGACCATGCTGGGCGGCAGCGTCGGCGTATTATTGGGCTGCTTATAATCAGCGATACTGCCTGTCATCGAACTTGGCATCTCGGGCGCCTCAAAGGCGACAGGCTCAATCGCTTTGGGCGCGTTACGCTCCGCTTCAACTGCCGTGCTCACCTCAGGCGTATCGACATCACTGCCAAATTCAATGTCCACGCCTGGGATCAAATTCAGTAAATCCACAATCCCTTCAATGGCGCCAGAAATGACTTTAAACCACGCGGTGTCTTTAAACGCGGCGGTTAAGTCGTCCCACCAATAAATCACTGCGCCAACGCCCGCAATGAGTAGAGCAATCCCCGCCACCACCCAGGTGATGGGGTTGGCCCAAAGCGCCGCATTGAACAGCCATGCTGCCGCCGTGGTTGCTATCGTGCTAATGCGAAACAGCTTCATCACCCCATTGAGCGCGCCCATGGTCACCGCCCAGCCGCCGGACATCATTTGGCCAATACCCATGATGAGAGACAGTGACGCGACTACGCCGCCAAGGGCGAGAGCGCCGACCGCCGCGTACGCGAACAGTTGAGTCAAAAACGGGAATTCATCCGTCCAGCCCGTCACGTAAGTCAGGCCATCAGCAATACTCCCAACAAGTGCATTAATCGAAGGAAGAATCGCACCAAACACCGCCGCACGCACCGCAAACCAAGCCGACTCCAATCGCTCCCATTGATCGGTCATCGCACCGGCCATATCTTCGGCTTTGGACATGCCTTGGACTTGGCCAAGCTGATCAATACTGCTGGCCAGCCCATCGGTGTCAGCCATCAACAGCTTAATCATGCTGACCGCTTCCTCGGAGCCAAACGCTTTTTTCAGGTCGGCCGATTCGGCAACGCTTAACGTATCACCATACTTGCCTTTGAGTTTGTCCAAGATTTCGAGCATGGGCAGCATCTGGCCTTGGCTGTCGGTAAACGACAGATTCAATCGGTCTTGTGCGTTCGCGACACCGGCTAAGAACGTTCGATACTTGGTCCCCGCTTCGCTGCCACTCATGGTCGCTTGCAAGGTCCCCAAAATCGCCATTTGCTCCGACATCGCCACACCGGCCGAAGTAGCATTGGCGCCAACACTGGTAAACGCGCGGCTCATTTCCGAGCCGGTGGTTTTGAACATTTGTACGGCCATGGCAGTTTTACCAGCCACATCATCCACCCATTCGGCCTTGCCCATCTCGGCCGCTTGGTTTTTGAAAATGCCGTACATGGTGCCCATGTAACTGGTGATGGTGGCAGTATCCGCTTTGGTGGCCGCGGCCAACACGCCCGAAGCACGGGTAAACTGCGACAACTCATCGCCATTTAAGCCCGAAATGGCCGATTGAATATCATAAGAAGCCGCAACAAAATCGGTCGCCGATTTACCATATTCGGCCGAGAAATTGAGCGCGGTGGCTTGGAGCTGTTTTAACGCCTCATCCGCCACGCCAAGTGATTTCACCTCGCCGAGCTTGCGGTCCATTTCAATCGCTGGCATCAGAGCGTTTTGAATCGCAAAGCCGGTCGCCACCAAACCCGCGCCGCCGGAGGCCATGTTTTGCAGACCTTGGCGGCCCACATTCATGGAAGACTGCACTTGTTTGGTAATGCCTGCAATGGCTTGGTCACTTGGTCGACCAGGGCCACGTGCATTAATAGCTTGTCCATACTCATCGCGTATTACTGGCCTTACTTTTTAAACAAACGGCTAATGGCGCTCATCACGGCTCGCTCTTCTCGCTCGAACTGATGTTTATCAAGCCAAATCGCTCGGCTTAAGCTCTGCTCATCATCCGCCTCATTCGGCAGAAAATGACGGCGCAGGGCAAAGGCTTGTTCGATGGGGTTATCCTCGATGCGCTTTGCCCTTTGGGTTATTTTTTTAGCGAGATTTCAATCCCACCTTTCGACGCGCTGCTCACGGTCGCGTAAAGCTCAATGGTCAGCCCTGGGACACTATCGAGTAGCCCTGTTAACTCGTCTTTTTGCTCGGGTTTCACCGTGCGCGTTAAATACGCGTAAGCCGGCGCCACTTTATTGTTGGGCATCATGTCATTGGTGTAGTTGTTGGCATCTTGCACCGTCGGCGTAAATTCAAAATCCGTTGGGCCAACAGTCACAATCACCGGTTTGGAGGTAAAAGCAGGTTTAGTCATGGGTATTCCTCTTTGTCTTTTCGCGCAGATTGCGCCAGTTCAAATAATCTTCGGCTTGCTGAGCGCATTGGCTCAGCGCCGCTTTTAATCTCGGGATATCCTCACTCGCCGTAACGCTTGGCGTTGTCGCTTTGAGTGCGGGTTTAGTGCAAGGCACGATAAGCCCAGCCGGCGGCAACATCGGGCGCATCACTACCTCAGTACGGCTCGCGCAGCCGCTCAGTAACATCGCGAGGCCAAGGCTTTTGATAACAGGGCTCATCGTTGAGCCTGTCACGGAGGTGTTGAATATCATCATTGAGCTTCGCCTCTTGCTCGCTTTGCGCTCTGGCCCGCTCAACCAAGAGCCGATTGGCCGCTTCGCTTTGCTTGGTAAGCATCTTGATAGAAGCCTGGCTCACTTGGTTGCTCTCTAGCGCAGTCTCAAGCCGCGCCCTTAAGGCCATCTGCTCCGCGCGGCTGGCTTTTAACATCAACCACATCGACACCATGATCACTCCAACCAAAACCAGCCCAAACCATTTGGCCAACTTAAGACGTTTAAATGGCAATGCAGCGAGCATATTCCTTCTCCCGCCTGTGGATTAAGCCTTCGAGCTTCACTCCGCCGCCATACACCCAGCGACGAAGCTCATTGCACGCTTGTGTGAACCGCCCGTGCTTAATACGCCGATAAATCTCGGTCTCGCTGCCATCTCGGTTGCGTTTGAACCGCTCGCATCCGGTGTTAAAACTGAACGACGTAAAGGCATCAAACTCACCTTGTGACATCCTCTCGCCCGATTGGGATTCAACTTGGGAAATACAGCGCTCCGCGTCGCTTAAATTCGCCACCCAATCGGCCGCGATTTGCTCGAGCGATACCGTCTTGCCCGTCACATCGTGCGTGTTACCAATGCCATTGGTGATAAGCCCCGATGGGCAGGTGTAAGGTGTCTGTCGGCACCCTTCCGCGCTGCCGATAATCTCCAGCCCTACAGGGCTAATACGCAGCGTCGCCACTGTCTCTGAGCCAAGCGTCACTTGGCCAACAGGTCGTTCTTGGTTATTCAGCGCGACTCCACCGGTGACCAACCCGATCACCGCGGCCACCGAACAAATAAGACGTTTAGTCAGCGTCATTGAGTGCAATCCCCTTTTCTCGGGCGATGCGTTGCATCGCGCGTTTGTGCCAATAATTCAATCCCAAAGCGGCCAGACCGATCACCAGCGACAAGATGAAATACCACTGCTCGAACGTCAGTTTGCTGAACGTCATGCCAAGCAGTGACATCAAGTAAGCCGTTCCGGTGGTGACTTTGTCGTACCAATCTCTCATGGCGTTACTCCAATTCGGCTTGGCAGGTCGCGCAATAACGGCAGCCCACGATCGCTACTCGGCGCCCTTCTGGGATGACCTCACCACACTCCGCGCATTCTTTGGCACTTTCCTGCGCCGTGGTTTGCACGCTTCTTTTGAGTTGATGGGCAATCGCCATCTCGGTGAATTTTGTTTCCTGGGTACTGGCATGATCGATAAAATCCGGCATTGAAACGCTCTCTCTTTGGTAATGGCTTACATCAAGCCGCGGGTATCATCCGCACTCAGGTAGGAAATCCCATTGATGCGCACAAAATGGGGACTGGTGACAAAGCCGGTGAGCTTGCGTTTGCTTTTGTCGCTGCTGTTGGGATCCACACTCAGCAAATCTGAGATTTGCAGCTTGACGCCAAACAGCTCAATTTTGTCTTCTTCATCCCCCGTGTTCGCATAGAACATGCAGTCATGAGCCGGCACCGCGCGCCAGCTCCCCGCTTCACGCGCTTTTTGCTGCAGCTTGCGAAAGTTGTTTAGGTCGAGCTCATATTCCACTTCACAGCTCACCGCGCCATGGGTAAAGCCAGTGGGAATACCGCGCTCTTTATCGACGGCGGATTCATCATTGATGGTGGCTGAGGCCGACTCGACGTGGACCAACACGCCGAGGATATTGACGTCGAAGCTTCGACCGGTATAACGCGCATTCATCGCTATCGCTCCTGATTATTGCTTGATCATGATGCCAATCGTGATTTTCACGGGGCATTCATAAGGCTGAACCGCAAGCAAGATTTCGACTTCTTCATTGCTTGCCCAGGTAATGGTGATGTCGCCGTCTTCTGGCGGTTTGATTTCACCTGGAAACTCGTAATCGCCGATTTTGGTCACCACCGCCATTTGGCGTAAATCTTGGGTAAAGTAGAGTTTGGCGCTCGCTTCGCTGGCTGGCGTCGAGTTGAATTCACGATCGGCAATACGCGCGATGGCACGAACGCGGACTTTGCGCGCGGCTTTCATGGCCACACGAATATGGCGAATGTCTTGATAGTCGCCGCCAGGCGCATCGAGTGTGCGTCCCGTTGTCCAATATTGACCAGGGTAATCGGGGTACCACATCGGCACCGCAATGCGATTTTCTTCGAGCGTGCGAAGCACAGAAAGCTCAAGCGCTTTGCCGTCTTTATCCGTCAGTAAATCGGTGCTGCCGAGCACGCTGCCGGTTTTCACCCGCGCCGGTGAATCAGCAATCGACACTTCTTGGTTGGCGAGGCGGCCGCAATATTTACCGAGCGTTGAGCCATCGGCGTGAACGCGCGGCACCACGGTGATGTATTCGCTGGCGATATATTTGGGGATGGCGACGGTTTTCGCTAACCACTGCGCCCACGACTGCCCGTCTTCACTGCGGTCAATCTCGGGCAAGCAGCAAATTGCAAAGGTTTCACGGGCGAGCTTGCTTTTGAGCTCGGTGCGCAGTGCCACTGCGCTTTCAAGCAGCGCTTTATCAGCCGCGGGGAAATCGAGCACAAACGCTTCAAAGCTTGAGGTCTCATTGGCTTTAAATACCGCGTCTTGCCAGTTGTCTTTTTCATCGATGATCATCACGCCTGCGGTCCACTCACTTTTGCCATTGAGCTGCGCGGCGGTCACCGTGGCCAGTAGCGAATCATTCGCTTGGGATAACGCATCATCCAAATCGGTTGTGGCATCCACCATCAGCAAATTGCGCTCAGCGCCTTGAACCGCGCCGAACCCGACAAAGAGAAAGTGATGCTCCACCCCGGCAATGGGGCCGTTCATCAGGTTTAAAATTTTGATAATGACGGAAGGCCATGCCATGTCTAATTACTCCTGTTTCGGTTTAATTCCCGCTTGATGATCATCGCGGCGCGTCTGGCGCTGATGCCAATCAATCGGCGCTCGGGGCGGTCGATGTCCCACTTGCGAGCGGGGTGTTTGTTCTCTAAATCACTGATGACTTTGGCCGCCTCTGCCACCGTCATGTTTTGCATGATGAACTTGAGCGTCGGTTTCTTACCCCGCATCTGCCGGCCCGTCGCTGGCAGCCTAAAATCCAAGTCGCGCAGCGCTTTGGCTTGCTCACGTGTCGCGGGGTCGGTTTTCTTGGGCTCGTTAGCTTTCTTTGCCTGGTTAAAACGCTGCTGCAATCCGCTTTTTTGCGCTTCACCGCTATGGTGAGCGAGTGCAATGGTGCCGCGTCTTGACGGCCAACCGACCACCAACACGCGATGGTCACTCTTTTGAAAATGCTTGAGCTTTTTGGTAAAGCCGCGCAGCATTTTTCGCCGTCCCCGTTTGCGTTTTGGCCACGGGTTTCCCTCCGGGTCGCGCTGGGCACGAATGTTCTTTTTGGTGGTTTTGGTGATGTACTTGCCCAAAACTTTAAGCACCCGAGTCCGCGCCTTTTTATCGAGTTTTAAAAGCGCGAGCTGCTCCTTCATTCGCAGAAAGCTGCGCTTATCGGCGCGCACCTCAAGCACGGCGGCTCACCACATCGGACACTCGCTCGGCCTGCCAAATCGCATACTCTTCAATGCGCCACTGCTGGCCTCGCCAAGTGATGGGGCCGTTGTCGTCTTGAATCACTTTCACCGGCTCTTCGAACGTCACTGAAATCAGTACCTCGGCGCTGTTTTCATCTTCCATCACCACATCAACCTCGGGGTCGTCTAAGTCATCATGGTCAAAGCGCGACGCGTCATTATCAAGCAGCCAAGCGCCGACGTTGGCGAACAGCACCGCGGGGTCATAGTGAGTAAACGGAAACTTATCGAAATAAAAATCCGCTTCGTAACGCTGATACAAGAGATCAAACCCATGGCCCATGTTCTTGCTTTGCAGCTTGAGCTCAACGCGGCCCATTTCACACTCCATGCGCTTGGCGATTTTCTCGCCCACGACTGAAGCCAGGAACGCTTTGAGGTCACGTAACTTATAGCCGGCTTGATATTGCGTGGTCATAACAAATCCACCGACGAGCGATTGAGCCCTTTCATGTTGCGAATGATGCGCTGGCTTTCTGCGAGTAATTCGTTTCGCGTTTGTTCGCTACGCTCCGCTAAATGATCACCCTTGTCTTTGGTGTGCACCGTCGCGATATCGGGCAGTAAATCCGCTTTGGCCCTGGCAAACACCGCGGATTCGTACTGGTATTCCACGCGGTTTTTACCCTCAAGCACAGGAAAGGTTTTGACGTCTGACACGTGTTGATGGCCTTGGCTTTCATAGCGGGCTTTAAGTCGTGCGAGCTGCTGATTCACTTCCGCCATCGCATTGACTAACGCAATCGCAATGCGCTGGCCATCTTGCGCGGCAGGTATACCGCGACGCTGCTCAAAATCACCAGCGTTAATGTCGGGCCAAAACCCATCGTTGGTGATGGTAGTGTCTTGATAATTGGCGCCGGTTGAACCTGCAAACATCGCAAACCCTTTTCTCTAATAAAGGCGCTCTAGCCACTGGGTCGACGGCATTGAGTGAGCTATGGCTACTCGTACCTCGCCAGCCGAGCGCGGCGGCGTAGGAGTCTTAAAGATTCGTGTTTTCTTTGAGCGCGCGAAGGCGCTGCTCAATTTTCTTGATTTGGGTTTTCACCCCGATTTTGTCGTACTTGTCGTGCGCCAGCTCTAACAGGTCACGCGCTTTTTCAAGCGTTTCAATCCGGCCAATACTGGTGGCTTGCGGCTGCCCGTCTTCGTTTCGAATGAGGTGCAAGCCCGCAAAGCGGTACCACTTGGCCTCGACTTCTTCGTGAAGCTGCCAATCGTGCTGAATCTTCTCAAACACGTTGGTGAAGTACGGCTCAATCGAATGACCGCGCTCGGATTCTTTTTCCGCCCAGGCCAACACTTCATCGGCGCACACCGTTGGCCAGTCACGGCGAAAGTTCTCAGGCGTGGGTAAATCCAGCGCAATGGCTTTCAAGCACCAATCGATGGCGGTCTCAATGTCGGCGACATCAAACAGCCAAATCACCATGTTGGTAAAAATCGGGTTTTCAAACACCTCCCCACTGGCGAGGTAGTGTTCCACATACGCTTTGTATTTCGGGACCAGGACGCTGCGTTTGTGCTCAACGCGCTGGGCAATGGCATTCAATCGGCGCAGGTATTTTCTGTCTTCTTCAAAGTCGATGAGCTTGATATGCAGGCTTTGGGTATTGGCACCGGAGACGCGCTCCGATGCCACCTGGTTAGCGTGCGAATCAAGAAGCTGACGACGTTGACGGGCTAATGGGCTAACCATGACTGATTTCCTTAAGCGGCCGCTTCAGCTTCTGCCGGCTCGACGACTGTAACGTTTTCAATCGCAGCGAACTTATTCAAGTTGCCCACGGCGTAGCCTTCCATACGAATATGGTTTTGCTTATAGCGAAGCGTGTCTTCATCGTTTTTCTGGCGGCGCCACTGCGTGCCTTCTTGAGTGAGAATTTGCAGGTTCTTCACGTTGGTCACCCAAATACTGGTTGGCTTGAAGAACGGCGGCGTGTAGGCCGTTTTACCCGCAATGGTTTTGGCCAGGCTTTGCGCGGCTTTGTGCTCGGTTGGCGTTTCCGCCGATTCGAGTAAACGGTGCTGCTCCGCGGCGACCAATTCTGAGCCGACTAACACCACCAAATCGGGGTCTTGGCGATGCTCGGGCGCAATCGTGGTGTTGATCAAGTCTTGCACCAGGGAGTCCAAGTTCTTGTAAGAATCCGCGGATTTGCCCGTCGCATCGAGATTGGCTTTCGCAAGAACCTGCGTCCCCTTCTTCTCTTTGACGATGGTCAGCCACCCTTTATTGACGTCTTCACCGAGTGGGTTGTCTTTGGGCTTGGTGACCGCGGCTACCGAGGTGCCGTTAAACCCGATGCGCAGCATATCGAGCGCGAAGCGGCGCGCAATCGCGCTTTGCATCATCTTGAGCCATTGACCTTTCGAGCCCGAGTTCGCCCATTGGGTCATGGTTTCCCATAGAATGTGGGCACCCGAATCGGTTTTGACCAGCTCGTACGTGTTACCACTTTGGCCCACTTCGACACTAAAACGCTCTCCATCGCCGCGACCGGTTGAGAGTCCATCGTTACCGACATCGACCACTTGGCCTTTGATTTGCTGCACGGGCAGCAACGAAATCATGCCAAGGAACGCATCCGAGAGCATAATCGCCTGGCGCAGTTTGGTTTCCATTGGCGGCGTCAGATTGAACATGCCAACGCCGGCATCGGCGCCGGCGGCCGACAGCGTCGCCGCGGTGTATTCTTGAAGGTATTTGGTCGAAATCGCATTCAACATTTAGAAAATCTCCGCGGTAGAGAACTTGTCATCAACGCCGGTACCCTGTGGCTCTTGCCCAGGCACTTCGTTGGCAAGCTCGGCAAATTTGTTTTCCAACCCCTCGACCTTTTCAAGCAGTGGGTTGAGTTTGTCGTCCAGCGTGGCCGCGAACTGCGCCGCCATGTCGCCCGCGGGCTCAGGTGCCTGCTCTGGCTCTGGATTTGGCTGCGCAAACTCTTGCTTGAGTTCGTCCTTCAGCTCTTGTTTGAACGCACTAAAGTTCTCTTTCAGTGCGGCCTTTAGTTCTTCTTCGGTCACGGTGGTGTCCTCTGGTTCAGGCTCGGCGGGAGTCAGCGCTGGCAGCTCACCGCCAGATTGGAAGTGGCTTGCCAGGGTGGCGAACGCGGCCGCTAAACGGCTTGAGGTGTAAAACTCAGTGAGCTCAATCACCTCAAGCGAGTCGGTTTCAATTTGATGCGTTTCGCCTTCTTGGCGTGAGAAGGTCAGGCGCGTCGTCCCCGTGGATGCAGGAGAGTCAGTCACAGCAAGACCGACGAGGTACGCGCGCCCGGTGCCTTGAAAATCGGGATGCAATTCAATCGATGAATAAAGCTTTTGGCCTTTCTTGTTGGCCGTAAGTAGATAGTCGTTTGGGGTAATTTTGGCGAGCAGGCGCATTTTACCGCCGCGCTTTTCAGCTTTGACTTCGGGCACTTCCCCCCAGTTATTGCCGGCAAACACATTCCAATGTGAGCGGGAATGCTCTGGCCAAATTAAAGCGGGATACACGTCTTGCGAGTAGGACTCGCCCATCTCTTTAATTTGCGCTGCAGTGATTTGGCGACCGTCGACGGTCGCGCCCTCTGTAGCAACGATTTTCCAATCACTGGTTTTGCTCATTGTCTTAATTTGCCTAGCTCAATTGCGTCAAATGCCTATCGAATGCGGCCAACAATACGCCTTTGAATGCGGGCTTTCAGCCGATTGTGTTCGGGTCAATTCGGATACAAGCCCTATCCGAAACCAGCCGAATTTGAGTCCGTCATTTGCCACATTTCACAGCGTATGATGCGCGTATGGCCTATTCTCCCGAAGTACGACAAGCCGCCCGAGCGCTTTACTTAAAAGCCTGGACGCCACGTGAAATCGCCACCGAATTAAAGCTGGGTAATGAGCGCATCCTTTATTACTGGGCCGACAAATTTGGTTGGCGCGATATGCTGCGTGAACAAACCATCGATGAGGCGATTTCCAATCGCATTCAGACGTTGCTCGAGCTGCCCGAGCCGAGCAAAAACCAGCTCGATATGTTAGATCGGCTGATTAAACATCACGCCGCGCTAAAGAAACAACGCGCGCTTGAAAAGCAGCAAGGCGATCAACCCTTGCAATCCAGTTCGAATTCACACCAACAAAGTCGCAAGCAGAAAGAACGATCGCATTCAAAGAGCGCTAACGCCCCGAGCAACAAGAAAAAGTCACGTAAGAAGAATGATATTAGTGAGCTGACGCTTGAGGACTTTGCGACCTGGCATGATTCGCTGTTTGAATATCAGCACATCATGCGTGACAACATTACGCAGCGAATTCGAAACATCCTCAAGTCTCGCCAAATTGGCGCCACCTATTACTTTAGTGGTGAGGCGTTAGAAGATGCGATTTTAACCGGCGACAACCAGATATTTTTATCCGCCTCGCGCGCCCAGGCCGAAGTGTTTCGCAGTTACATCATCGCGATTGCCAAAGAGTTCTTAGACATTGAGCTCAGTGGGAACCCGATTATTTTATCCAACGGCGCCGAGCTGCGATTTCTCTCGACCAACAGCAAAACCGCGCAAAGTTATCATGGCCATGTGTACGTCGATGAGTACTTTTGGATCCCAAAATTTGATGAGCTGAACAAACTCGCTTCGGCGATGGCCACGCACAAGAAATGGCGTAAAACCTATTTCTCAACGCCGTCATCGAAAATGCACCAGGCGTATCCGTTCTGGACGGGTGACCAATGGCGAAAAGGCAAAGACTCGCGCGCCAACATTGAATTTCCGACCTTTGATGAGTACCGCAATGGTGGCGTGCTCTGCCCAGATAAACAGTGGCGTTACGTCGTCACCATTGAAGATGCGGCCGCCGGCGGCTGTGACCTTTTCGATATCGAAGAGCTTCAAGATGAATACAGTAAAGACGATTTCGATAACCTCTTTATGTGTATTTTTGTCGATGGCGCCCTCTCCGTCTTTCGATTCTCCGATCTGGAAAAAGGCATGGTCGACTCGGCCCAGTGGCAGGACTTTAAACCCAAAACCAAATTGCCCTTTGCGCGGCGTGAAGTGTGGCTCGGTTACGACCCCAGCCGCACTCGAGACAACGCGTGTTTGGTGGTGATAGCACCGCCCGTGGTGCCGGGCGAAAAGTTTCGGGTGTTAGAAAAGCATTATTGGAAGGGCCTTAACTTTCAATACCACGTGGCGGAAATCGATAAAGTGTTTGAGCGCTACAAAGTCTCGTACATCGGCATCGATACCACCGGCATTGGCGGCGGCGTGTGGGACCTCATCAGCAAACGCCACCCACGAGAAGCGCATGCCATTCACTACAGCAACGAAAACAAAAACCGTTTGGTAATGAAGATGATCGACATCGTTGAGGCCAAGCGCCTGCAATTTGATGCCGAGCACAAAGACATCGCAATGGCATTTATGGCCATCAAACGAGTACCAACCCAAAGCGGCAACGCCATGACCTTTAAAGCCGAACGTAGCGAAACCACCGGACACGCCGATGCATTCTGGGCTATCTCGCACGCGATCATTAATGAGCCGTTAGACCACGCCAAACCAACGAAATCAACCTGGGCCACTGCAGCATGACCGACACACTGACCACACAATACCAACCTGGCGACGCCTCAACGTCGGCTTATCATATCGATTCGTCACCGGAGGCGGTCGACGCCAACAGTTGGATGACCGCTTATTCGGAGCTCTATTACAACGAAGGCGAGGATTATTGGGAGCCGCCGATTTCTCGCCAGGGACTTGCAGAAACCTCGCGCGCCAACGCCTACCATGGCTCGCTTTTAAAAGCGCGCGCCAATTACGTCGCGGCTCGTTTTATCAAAGGCGGTGCCAAACGCCGGCACGTGCAAGCCTTTTGCAATAACTACTTCACCTTTGGGGATGCGGCGTTTCTTAAGATTCGTGATGGGTTTGGCCGTGTGGTTCGCCTGTTTCCGCTACCAAGTATGTACCTGCGCCGCCGCAAAAATGGGGATTTTGCGCTGTTAGAGCGTGACTTCATCCAGCGCACCTATAAAGCCAAAGACATCATTTTCTTGCCGCAAGAAGATTTGCAGCAACAGATTTATGGTTTGCCCGATTACCTGGGCAGTTTGCAAAGCAGCTTACTCAATAAAGACGCCACGCTATTTCGCCGCCGCTACTATAAAAACGGCGCGCACATGGGCTTTATCTTTTACGCCACGGACCCCAACCTCAGTGATGACGATGAGCAAATGCTGAAAGAAAAGATTGCGAGCTCAAAAGGCGTGGGGAATTTTCGCAGCATGTTTGTCAATATCCCCAACGGCGGCGAAAAAGGGATTCAGCTGATACCGGTTGGCGACATCGCCACGAAAGATGAGTTTGAGCGAATAAAGAACATCACCGCTCAGGATATTTTAGTGGGCCACCGATTCCCAGTAGGTAAAGCTGGCATCATTCCACAAGGGACAACCAGCCTTGGCGACCCAACGAAAATTGGCAGTGAGTACGCAAAAGATGAAATCATTCCGGTGTGTCAACTCATTATGGATGAGGTGAACAGTGACCCAGAAATCATGCGAACCCCATCACTACAACTTCACTTTGATACCACAACAAGAGAGGCGGACTAACCATCTCCATATGCCATCCTTAGTAAAATAAAATATCAAGAACCACGTTTTATTTCTGATGATTTTATAAAAAGAGTGGAGGGTAAATTAAATTCTTACGGCATTGAAAATAATTATAAAAAACTAAAATTTAATATTTATTAAACAAATTTAATGCTATATTAACATTTTAAGCTGTCAAGAAACTTTTGTTGTAATGATTGTCACTTGACTTTTAATAATAATGAAAAGTATGGATATAAAAATAGTAACTTCTGAATTAGAACTTATTGAAAAAAGTTTATCTTCAGTTAATAGTGACAACTTTAACAGGTTTTTTTTTAGGGCTGATTTGTTTGAAGAATATTCGGCTATAAAAAATGATCTTATTATACGACAGTCGCAACTGGAAAAGCTGTTAAATTATAATCGTTTAAGTCATATTGAGAGAGTTTTTTACTTCCAGCCATCAAAGATATGAATTCAGCGTTACCACGTCTGTATATTTTTGTTCCACCAAAAATATACAGACGTCGGATAATTAAAGCCATTACATGTTGTAGGTTTTGGATTCATGAGCTAGCAAAACTGTAACAACCCTTTACATATTGTCACTATGATTCTTTGTTATTATCAATAGAAGTTGACAAAGCGCTTTATATAAGGAGTCTCATCGAGTAATTATCAAAAAATGGTACGTAGATAGAGCTAAAATAAGCCAACTACTCTGGTAATTGGCAACCACTATATGCCTGCCACTATCCAATTATTAAGTTAAAAGTAAGCTGCACACTTACTTCGGATCCCCAAACCAGTGGCAGGGGCAGGAAAAGGAAAGTTTTTCTACTTATTTTACTACTCGACTAAAATCCACAGCCTAAATTCTGTACAAAAACACAGTAAATAAGGTAACATTAAATGATAATTTTAGTACATTGGGTTAGTTAATGAGAGTATTTTGCCCTGAGTGTGGCGCGAAAAGTTGCATTCAAAAATCGAACCGAATCAGTTCTAAATATGCTGATTTATACTGTTCATGTAGCGACCCAGAATGTGGCCATAGTTTCGTTATGAACTTGTCTTTTAGCCATACTCTTAGCCCCAGTGCTAAAACCACTTCTCAACTTACATTTGAAATGGTCAAAGCTTTAGCACCAGAGCAAATTAAGGAACTTCAAGACCAGCTATCTATTTTATAGCTTAAATGCTGGGCTCTCCTGATCATCTGCCATACCGATAATTGATTGAACGGTTTTAACATCGTCCTCATCCGCTAGCTCTGGGTTGTCTTTTAGCAACAACTCAAGAACGTAAGCTCCGACATGTCCTCTTCTCTTCTCATGCGTACTTAACGATACACCATCGATGACCATGTCTAGAGTATCTTTAAATAATTGTTTTTTATCCGACATATCAATATCCTTACCAACCTTATCAGTAATATACTGTATATCCATACAGGTTTCTACCCATGGATTAACTAGTCCTTTTATATTAGAAAATGGCGATATAAAAATGATGGTTGTACATACGTTACTCCATCATTGGCCAGTCACTGTCTAACTCTGGAAATATGGATAAGTTCGGCTGCTTGTATTCACTTCTTTCGACGGTTTCTAAAGCCTTATCCCACCCTTCAAATTGTGTCCAATTTTGGCTATCGGTAATCTCTCTACGCACTTCGACTAACTGAGCGGGCCGTCGATTCCCATACTTATCCACCTCCGCTGGGCGGATTTGAATACTTTTCTCTTCATCAATTTTCAAACTGCTGCCTTTGAGTAACGCAGAAATGGCCGGCTCATCATAAACCGGTGGAGATTTACCCAATTTTTGGTTTGGACTGAGTAACCGATTAAGCTGATCGCAGACTTGACCTTCACGGGGCCCCGTACAGTTATTGACAGAACTCCGAGAGGCGGCAGAGCCGCCAATTTCGGTCGCTTCGCTCCCTTGGGCACACGCTTCGGCTTCATCGTTCAACTCTGATTTCTTTTGAATCGTCCAGACTTTAAGGCGAGTTTTAATGGTGGTTTCTGGTGTTTTGAAGCCCTCGATTTTGCGGACTTCTTCACCGTGTGGTGAAGCAAATGGCAACACTTCATACGAATTCACAATCAGTAAATCATCGCGTTTTACGAATGGTCCACCCTGCCCCATGATGTAGCCTTGCCAGTTACCCTCATCAGCCGCTTTTAGCGTGTCGGTTACACTAGCATCACCGTTTTTAACTCGAGCCTGATAGCGATTGCCAATGACCTCAATCAGCTCTCTATTACTGATTAAACGACTTGGCTTAATCGGCCCTACCAATTCACGTTGCAGCATCGAATACATGGTGAGTAAATCAACGCGCTCTTGCATAAAGAGGTAGTCCATAAAGGCTTTTTTGTTGTGGTTAGCAAAACGGCGCAGCTCACGATAGGTTGTCACGGGCGCCCCACCAAAGAACTGAAATTGGCGAATGCGCCAGCGACTTTTCCAGGCGCTGACGTTTTTTGCCATGTCTTTGACTGATTTTCCGGTCTCGTCCGAGACGTCATCATCCATCGCAAAACCGTCAATATTCTTAGAAATGTATTTGGCGATGTAGCCTGTCGCTGTGCCTTTCTCTGGGTCAATCAAACCAAAGTCACAACGTGGTCGATAATCCATAGGACCAATGTACGTCCCTTTTCGAAATGGCTTTTTCTTTTCTTTTTCAAACTCTGGGTGGAGTTCGTGCCGGTCTTCTAGCGTGGCGTAGGAAATAAAGATATCACGCACTTGGGCAACCTCTTCCGGCTTAACCCAAATCAACAGGTGCCAGTGTGGCGTGCCATCATGATGGGGCTCTGCAACACGAACACCAAACCAACGGATTTCGTCACGACCTAACTTGGCTCGGATACGTTGCCAAACCTTATTGAGGTACAACTGGGCATCACGTGGGCTGGCCCCACTCCAGTGGTCAATGAATCCACCCTTTTTGTAAGAGTTATGATATTTGGACGGCGTGGTTAAGGTTAGAAACAACCCTTGCAGGCCCAGTTCGTTGCCAATGTCTTCACAACCACGGCAACGCACCATCAGTTCGTGTCGTCGAATAGCTGGATTCGAGACGCTCTTTAGTACCATCTCCGCAAGATCAGCTTGCTCACCGGTCTCTTCATCAAAGAGCTCACGCTGCTTGATGTAATCCCAGTTGCGCTTTTGTTGGTCCTGGTGCTCACGAACACAATCCCAAGAAGCATACGGTGAGGCTTTTGAAGAGACTTGGCCCATCGCAATGGCGAGATGCTCACGCATAATTTTGCGCGATTTCACGAGTCTATCGAGCCACCATTTGTCGCTGAGCATGCGTGAAATATCATTCAGCGCTGAGAGTGCGTTTTGCTTTTTGTATTTGCGAGGCGCTTTAATGCCGAACTCTTCGACAAATTGAGCCAGTTGCTCATACCCATCAACTTCAGGTATATAGTGTTCGCTGATTGGCAAGGTTTCGTTGATGGCTTCAACGTCTAACTTTGAAATTTTTCCACTGATGACTTGAAAGCGCGCATTCATTATCTCGGAAATTTTAAACGCCATTTCTCGCAATTCATCTTGCTCAAGTTCGACAAGGATCCGGTTTCTCACTACCTTGTAGTTCTTTTCCGCTTGCTCAAAGTCAAACGACACTTGCTTGTGCTCAATATCTTCTGGATGGCCATATTCTGTAAAAAACACGGGGTGAAACGGGTCTTCGACCTCACCGTGCTCTTTAGACAATAAAGCCACTTTGTTTGTCGTTGGTAGTGCTTTGTATTTCTGCATGACTAAACGGACACGGGCAGTCGCCGGTGCCATTTTTTGACGTAGAAATGTATTTGCGACTTTCGCGCCGGCCTTTTTACATAGCTCAATGTAACGCTTGGCGAAATACTTCGCTAAGTACACCGGCACATCCTGAAAGAACTTTTTGCGCCATTCATGATCGCGGGGGTTTACTTCGAACATTTGTCGCTCGATGACAGAGAGGTCTTCGGGCTCGGGTTGGTAAGAGGAAAACCGAGACGCCAAGCAGCCCGCTTCAACAGGTGTTAAAGGGGCTTGCCAGGGAAAGTCAAAGAGTTCGATTTCGGTCGATTCAGCTCTGGGGATCATGCTGATACAAGTTCTTGCGTGGTCACCAACATAAACCCGCCTTTACCGTGGCCTTTGCTAATGATCCCGCGATCGGCTGGATTTAGGACATTACAATTCAGAACAATACAGGCTTGATTGACGGCGTCTTGCAGCGAATCGAATTCACTAATAAGGACGTTGGCGACTTCTTGTGTGTCTTCATGACGAACGATTCCGCCATCGGGACAAAGGGTTATCGCGGCGTATTGCATCATGCTTCCTCCGTTTGATCACGGTATTGAGCAATGAGGTCGATTAGGTCATCTTCTATTTTCAGCAAATCCTCTAGGGCTTTGTCTGCTTCGAGCATCACGGCATGGTTGATTCGATGTGTGGTGAACTGAGAGAAAACGATCATATTGACTAAGTGCAGGCTTGAAGAATATTCAATTCGAATACTCACAATATCAGCGCTATCAAAAGCCAACGCAGTCAGGCTGCTTAGTGTGGCGAGGATCGCTCTTTTATATGCGATATCAGTAATCGTGTTATTCACTTATAGACTCCTACATCAAGGCGAAAAAAAGCCCCCGGCTACAGGGGCAAAGGTTGGCAAGGTTTAATGCGTATTACTGAATTGGTAATGCTTGAGGCGGCGAACGTCGCCCAGCTTGCTATCAAACTCGACGGACATTTCTTTTATTAGCTGCATACCACGGCGAATTTTTGTGAGCTCTAAATCGGTGAAGCTATCGAACTCTCGAACGTGTTCAGACGCTTTGAGATCGCCAGCGATGAGGATCATGCCGCGAAAACGGGGTGGCATTTTGCTCCACATTCCCTTCAACGTGGCGCGAGTGTGTTGTCCATTGAAAAGTGATTTACAAGCCGCAATGCTTTCTTGAGCTGTCGGCAAGGTTTCTGGTTGAACTGTGGCTAGATTATTCATCGTGACTCCTTAAGCTAAGCCAGGCATCGGTGCACCATTCGCCAAAAAGTCTGTGCCCATTTGCACAAGTGGCTGTAGGCCTGTGGTGCGATGTTCAAGATCATTGATAAGCAAAACCAAATTGCCTAAAGCAGCTTGCGCTTTAGCGAGGGTTTTGCGTTTTTTAGATCGTGGTAAACGCTCTGCGGTGCACATGGCTAACGCATCACTAGAAAGCTCACCGGAATGGGCGTTTAACTTTAAAACTCTTTGAAGAAAGTTCAGCTCACCTTCTACTTCGGGCAATGGAACGGTTACAACGCCATCATCTGCAAATAGCGTGTTTACTATTGAGTAATCACCAGAGACACGACTGATAGAAGCAAGCACCACAGGTTTAAGCACATGCGGTTGGTTGGGGTTTAGCATGTTGCGAAGCATCGTGCCGTTTAATTCTAGCTTCCTAGCAATTGCTTCAATATCGTGATTAATAACAAAATCACAGCAAGCTGCATTAAAAGCTTGTTGTTTGCGTTCACGTAATACACACATTGAGTCATTTGCATTCATAACTAATACTCAATTGAAGAAAAACGGTACGAGAATGAATGTCCAACCAATAACATTAAGCCATAGAGGACATTTATTTAGATTCTTATCTTCCCAAGACTCATTCGATACATTTTGGAGATTGAGTTTGGTTTTAGATGAGACCACGGAACTCATACTTTTTGCTCCGCAGCACGTTGGTAAAGCTTTACTAAGTTGATTAGAACGCTACTGCTTCTACCTTTTTTTTCTAAGATAGGGATTTCGCCAGCATTAATTGCTCGGTCAAGCGATGAAGATGACCAACCAGTACGACGCAAAAACTCTTTTTTTGTACAAAAAGGCGTATCAACCGCTATTTGAATACTAGACATAAGTGTTATCCTACTTGTTTGAAACTCTTTTGATGCGTATTGACTCAACATGGCGCATCGATGATTGCTTTCGACAACATAATAGATCGCATTTGCATTCATTATCAATAGTTAAATGCATTTATTTTAGTTGTAAAAATACATATTGACCCATTTACCAATGACTACCTTTGACAACATGAGAACATAAATGAGTAGAATTCCAGCAAAAGTACCGCCTTTTGAATACATAAAAGGACGTGAATTCACTGATAAACTTAGGGAAGTGACGAATTGCGAGCAGTACAACCAATTAGCTGATTACTTTGGTATCCCACGTTCTACTATCATTACATGGCACTCTCACGATAGAACGCCGTTTGAGCTTATCGTTAGGGAGCATTTGAACTCTGGTGCTTCGGTCAAGTACCTTGCACTTGGTGAAGGAGAACCTTTTTCTGGTAGTAGTTCGAATGAGAACCTAGCAACTTACGAGCTTGAAGATGGCTCATTAAAAAAGTCCGGTAGTATGTCTCTAGACCTGGCAACTCTTGAACGCTTTGGTCTAAAACCAACAAACACTCAAGTCATTGAAAACGACGCAGGTATTTACTACATCAATAAAGACTCTGTCGATCCAATATCTGGTGACTACTTGATTGATGTGGATGGGCGTTTATCTATAAATTATCTACAACGATTACCTGGTAAGAAATTGGCGATCGCCTTTAATACTTCAACGATTGAAGTATCCGAAGAAGATATAAAAGTCCTTGGCCGTGTGGCTGCGGAAATGAAGAAAAAATAATAGAAAGAATTTTTCAACTCGGAGTGTTTTGAGCTCAAACAAGTGAAAATTCGAAACCATGATTAAAACTGGCTAAATTCCAGAAGAAGTGTAGATGTCTGTTCGTAAACTAGAAGACGGTAATAAAAAGCCATGGCTCTGCGAGTGTTATCCGCAGGGCCGAGAAGGAAAGCGGATTAGAAAACGCTTTGCCACAAAAGGTGAAGCGCTTGCATTTGAAAAGTTCACAATGAAAGAGGTGGACCAAAAACCTTGGCTTGGTGATAAGAAAGATTTACGCACACTTAAAGATTTAGTAGAACTCTGGTACAAACTTCACGGTAAACACTTAAAATCCGCCGCAGAAATATACTCTCGCTTACTGACTATCGCCGATGAACTAGGTAATCCATTCGCGATCCAATTCACTGCAAAAGATTTTGTTTACTGGAGAGCTAGCAGAAAAGCTAAACATAGGCATGAGCATATTGAGACAGGCAAGTTGACATCAGCGTCAACCAATAACCTCGATCTTAGACGTTTGCGTGCTGTATTCAACGAACTGATTTCTCTAGGTGAGTGGAATCAACCAAACCCACTTTCTAGTGTGAAACAGATTCCTGTGACTGAATCAGAAATGGGCTTTTTTTCGAATGAGGACATTATTAAGCTCTTTGAAAGGATCAGTAAAAGTAAACGGGCCAAAGAGTTTGAACTGATAAGCAAGATTTGCTTATCGACAGGCGCACGAATCTCAGAAGCTAACAATCTCCGCCTTCCGCAAGTAACCAAGTACAAAATCACATTCATCGATACCAAAAGTAAAAAGAACCGAACCGTACCAATCACAGAAAAGCTCTATAACGAACTCATTGACTTTGAACGTACAGGTGAAAAAGATCGACTGTTTAAAAACTGTGTTCATGGAATTGCGTATATCATCAACCAGACCTTTCCAGATTTACCAGAAGGGCAAAGTACTCACGTGTTTCGTCATACTTTTGCAAGTCGGTTTATGGAAGCAGGAGGTAATATCCTTGTTTTGCAAAAAATTCTTGGTCACAGTGATATTAAAATGACGATGCGTTACTCGCACTTCTCACCCGATCACCTTATTCAGGCATCTGAATTTAATCCTATTTCCATATTGGGTCTTTAGCCATAAACTCAACTATGAGTCGCATCACAAGAATCACTTAGTATTTTAGGGCTAACGTTGAAATTAGAAATATGGATCTTGGCTACAAATTGCTTCCTATCCTCTAATTGCTGGATAGTTAATTTATAGCCGTTATACTCGCATAAATTGTTTACAATCGATAGCCCCAACCCATATCGCGTCGTATCCGTTCGAGAACTATCTACCTGATAAAGCGGTGCAGTCAACTTATCAAGTTGCTCTCTACCGAGGAGTACATCCATCTGATTGATGACTTCAATATCCATTCCTTGGTTACTTAATGAAACATAAATTTGAACGCGAGAGTCTGACTGGCGATAAAAAAGAGCATTATCCAAAAGATTAGACAGGATGGTCTCCAGACTAAACCTATCACTATAAAGCTTGGCTTCAGTAGGAATATTAGTTTCTACTATGGCGGATAAATTACTATATTTAAAAGAGAACTCATCTAGGAGATCGCAAATCAGACTATCGATCTCAAGCGTCTCTTGATGCAGTTCGAAGTTCGCTGAGCGCTGCAATAATAAAAGCTTTTCAACAATGTTTTTCATTCGGGTTGCAATTGAAAGTATATCTTGTTGGTACGTTTCACTAATTCTTGGATCATCCGGATAACGTATATAGACTTCTGTCAGAGCCAATATTTCAGAAATGGGCGTCTTCAACTCGTGAGCGATATCACCTGTGATTCTCTTCTCTCTCGCAAACAAAGACGAATTGGACTGTATGTAGCTATTAATCTGCTGACGAATCGGTTCAATTTCTTCAACGGTATTTTTGAACAAGGGAAGTTGAACTGGAACTTCGTGCTTTTCATTCTCAGAAAGTGCTTTTAACTGCTCATTCAAAAAACTCAAAGGTTCTAGACCTTTATCAACAATAATCACAGCTAAATAGCGCATTAGTGCTACCGAGCTAAGAAAGCCAATGACCAATAAAATGTCAATAAGCAGCAGCATTTGCTCTACGCCCTTATCGGACTTATAAAACACCAAGTACAATGGGGGTTGGTTTGTTGTTAATGACCCAAAAGATGATAACGATGCCTTGCCACTCAACCCATTTGGTAACGTGGTCGGAATGACTTGCGTCGTATTAAAAGCTATCCGTTGCCTGATTTTATCAATATGAGGAAAGTCGTCCAATGAAGGGGATTGGGATAGTAGTATATCACCTTGCCATAACTGATAAAATTCATGAGCATCCCCCCGATTAAACTCGGGATTGAACTGAGTTAGTGGTGCATTCGGTACACGATGATCGGGATCGGAAAAATAGGTTTTGAGGTCCTCAGTTCGGTTAATTAATGATTGGTTAAATTGCTCATCTACCCAACCATCAACATTTATATCAACGGTTAGAAAAACCGCAAATACGATCAAACCGAAAACGAGAGACAGCGAATTAAGCAGACTACGCTTAATTGATTTATTGGATTCACGCCGTGACCACATCAACAATCATCTTCAATTATATAGCCAAAACCGCGTTTGTTCTTGACTGGTAGTAGACCACCAAACTGGCGCACTTTCTTTCTGACTGAGGATAAATGCGCTTCAATGGTATTTTTTGATAAATAATCAAAACTACCTACCACAGATTCGCTAATCATCTCAATCGTCATAACTCTTCCTTTGGCATGAAACAAGCATTGTACGATTTTAAATTCATTCTTAGTTAGTTCAATCGTATGATTTTGGTAGCAGAAGATTTTGGTTGCAACATCGAGGTCAAAATCACCAATTCGAATATGATTGTCCATTGAATGTGAAAAGTTGCGGCGAGTTATTGCTAGTATACGAGCATGCAGCTCTTCAAACGAAAAAGGCTTAGTTAGATAATCATCGGCACCTTCAAGTAGGCCTTCAATACGGTCTTGAGTGTGAGTTTTGGCAGACAAGATAATAATACGGGGAGCATCTTTCTGTTTTCTTAATGTTTTAAGAACATCCATCCCTGCAAGGCTAGGTAACATCATATCAAGAATGATGGCGTCGTAGTTATTAACTAGAGCCATACTAAGACCTTGAGCTCCATCACCACTATCATCAACCGCAAATCCTAGGTTGCTTAACCCTACACATAAACTACGTCGTAACGGTTCAGAGTCTTCTATAATCAATAGTTTCATGCTTTTTACAAGTCCAATACCTAGCATTGGAATATGCTACCATACTTAAAACAAATGCGGGAATTAAGGACTGTACCAACCTTTCTGATACGCCATTGAACCGAAGTTGGCGTAAGCATGAGCTTCTTTTATTAGGGCCGTATCAGCTTGACTCGGTGTCAACACGCGATTATTAACGTCAAAAACTAATGGCTCTTTGTTAGGTTGAAAAACAACAGCTTTGCCCTGTTTAAGATAAGCAAAGTTCTTATCATACTGCAATAAAGCTCTTGGTTGGTTGTCAGCTAGTGGCTTAGTGAAATCATTGCCAAGCATTGGTGTCTCCCCCGATGCGCCAATTAAGGACAATAAAGTAGGCGGTAAATCAATTTGACTGGCTAAGCGGTCTTCTTGTTTTACTGTAACGTCCTTACCAAAAATTACCGCTGGTATATGAAAATGTTTAATTGGCACCAAATCAGCGCCAGAAACTCGTGAATCATGATCCGCTACTACCAAAAAGATAGTGTCTTTCCAGTAATTAGATTGCTTGGCTTTTTTAATGAACTGACCTAACGCATAGTCTGAGTATTTAGCCGCGTTATTTCTAGTCGCATTCGGACTTTCATAAGGGGTTATTTTTCCTGCCGGATAGTCATACGGTGAATGATTAGACGACGTAAAAACCAAGCTAAAAAATGGTTTGCTTTGGCTGGCAAGCTGCGTAAATTCATAATCTGCCTGATCATATAGGTCTTCATCCGATGCACCCCACGATCCAGAAAAATTAACTTTTTGAAAGCTGTTAATATCGACTATATCGCTAAAACCATTGCCTAAAAAGAAAGTTTTCATATTGTCAAAATGACTTTCGCCGCCATAAATAAACTGAGTGTAGTACCCCTGTTGCTTTAGAAAGCTGGCCAAAGTAAAAAAGTTGTTCTGAGACTTATCTAACTTAACCACTGAACGTGCTGGTGTTGGAGTAAACCCAGTAATCACTGCTTCAATACCACGCACTGAACGCGTTCCTGTGGCATACAAATTAGTAAAATTCCAGCCCGATTCCATAAGTTGGTCTAAGTTTGGAGTCAAAGGCAAACCGCCTAAAGCACCAACATAGCGAGCCCCCAAACTTTCTTGTAGTAAAATCACTAGATTCTTTCTGCGGTCAGGATAAGTAGCTTGATGAAAAGTTTTTGTTGGCGCATCGTCATAAGAATACATAACATTTTGTGTCTGTTGACTTTGATAGATAGCCTTCAACAATGTTTCTTGAGGTAGTGCCCCATAATACTCTTCACTGGAGTCTTCATGCAGCAATTGCTTCCAAGCAAACCCAACCGAGTAAATCGAGTTAATACTTAGATCATTAAGTAAATGATCAGTAGAGAAAGCAACAAAAGCTGGATTAATTGGACGATGTTCTAATGTACCGCGAGCTCCCAAGAATATGCTAATTGAGGCTAGAAAATAGATACCACAGCGTAAAAATGCTCCAACTCTCCACTTTACATTTTCCGCTGTTGCCAAAATTTGTGAAATTATTTTGTTATACAAAAACAAAGTTAACAGCGTCACGATAATTTCGGTTTTATAGCCACCAAATAGCATCGACAGAACTTCTTTTGGATAAAGCAAATAATCGATAAATAAACGGTTGGGTCGTAAATCATACTCAAGAATGAAAGTGGGGGTGATCACCTCAAAGAAAGCAATCATCACGCTTATTACCACTAAATAAATCCGTATCAAAGGCCATACAACTCTCTCTACATGGAGAAGTTTCAGCACCATCAATGCAACTATTGCTGGTGCAAATGCATAACACACTGTTGACAGATCTATTCTAAAACCACCTATGAAGATGTTGAGATAGTCAGAATCCGCAAATACCCGCTCAGCTTGCCAAATGGATAGTACGCTGCGAGAGAGACTTAGTAATAAGAGATTGGTTACCATCACCAAAGCAATAGTGAGTATGGTTCTCAGTTCTACTTTTTTATTTAGTAACATCTTAATATGTATTCTTAAAGGCTCCACAATACGGCCCCCCATATCATTAAGCACATTACCATGCTAAGAAAAACCATCGCAGAGCCAATATCTTTCGCAACCCCAGATAACGGATGGTAATTTAGCCCTATTCTGTCGACGACAGCCTCTATGGCGGTATTAACCATCTCGGCGAAAAGCACAAATAACATTGACACAATCACTGTGATCGTGTGCATCAAACTGATATCTAGATAAATAGCCAATATTGTCAGTGGAGCTAACAATATTAACTCTTGTTGAAATGCTGTCTCGTTTTTCGTTAACCACCTGAAACCATTAAGACTATGTATAAACGTGTAAAGAATCCGGGTTATTCCAGTTCGTTTTTTTAACGTGTTAGTGGGCATACTCTTATCCATGTTGATTTTCCTGACAAGATGAAACGAAATCTAGTTCAGCTTGCTTAAGCTCAGTCTGGACACCATAAAAACTAAGTAGGCTGTGGAAAAAGTTATCGTGAGAGAAATGGTTGGTTTCAGCTTCACTACGTATGCAGGAGGTGCTGATACCTTTCTGATAGGCATACTGTTCAGGCATCCAAATCAACCAAGGAACTTGAGTTTGCTCTATGGGTGCAATGGCATATGGTGTTCCGTGAAGATATAGTCCTTTTTCACCTAAAGATTCCCCATGATCGGAAATGTACATCATGGCTACGTTATAGTGGTCTGCGTAATTTTTTAGCTGCTTCACTACTTCGGAAAGCACGTAATCCGTGTAGACCAAGGTATTGTCATAGACGTTCACAATCTCTTCATCGCTACACTTTTCAATATCACTACGGTCACAGGACGGAGTAAATTGGCCCAAGTGCTTTGGGTATCGCTGCCAATAGGTTGGACCGTGGCTTCCAATTGTGTGTAATACTAAAAGCTTGCTATTTTGATTGTGCGTAATAAATTCATTAGCATGCTCTAGCATTACAGCATCAAAACAAGTTTTACCGTTGCAGTCCTCGTTTTTCAGTGATGCGTCAATCTCCATGTAAGGTAAACCATGCTGTTGGGCAACACCTTTATCTCCGCCATCATTGTCAATCCACATTACATCGACACCAGCATGGTCAAATATATTAAGCACATTATCTCGCGCTTTTGCCTCACGTTTATCGTAATTGCTACGGTTTAAATTGGAGAACATGCAAGGCACAGATAAAGACGTATAGGTTCCACATGAAGATACATTAGAAAAAGAGATAAAGCCCAAGTGTTCAGTGTAAGGATTGGTGTTTTTCTGGTAACCGTTATATTTAAAATTCATCGCCCTGGCAGTTTCACCTAAAACGACGACTACCAAAGTTGGTTTGCCATTTTCAGTAGATGAAACATGCGCATCCAAGCCTTGTTTTTTATAAGCTAACTCTGTTGTTAGGTAAGTCCGGTCAAGATACTTTACTGAGTTAAAAACATGGGCCGGAATTATCATCTTACTCAGATACTTATTATTTCTCCCCACTGACGCATAATCTTTGTAACTGATAGTAGCAATAATGACGATCCCCACTATTCCTACAATCACAACGCTTATGCGGGAAAGAATAGCTTTAAACCAGCGCCTTTCTGGAACTATGTCCACCATAAATAGAAAAATTGTTGGTACAACACCAAACACTAATATGTAAAGTAACGAACTAGTATTGATATAAAAGGAGGCCTCGGCATAGTTTGTTTCAAACACATTTTCCATCATGGTAGTGTCAAACATAGTTTGAAAGTTTACTGCTGCGTATAAAGCAGCAGCAGATGTCAACATAATAATCGCCATTAGCGGTTTGAATAAATACGGTACAGCGAGGCAAGAAAAGATAATCAGAAAGCTAAAGAAAAGTAAAAATGGTGCCGTGTAAGGAAACCAAGGATGAGCAGCGTTCTCACTCAATTCGAAAATTTTGGTAAGCACGGGGTAGTTCATTACCGTGCCAAAGTACAATGCAAGAAAGATGATTACTGATGTAGTCTTGAGGTAAAAGCGAGGTAAGCTATTGAAAAATCCGAATTTACTGAACATAAAACACAAAAGGTTAAAGAAATATATATTCAGTATTCTGTTCTAATTAACTTAAGATTTACTGAAGAAAACCTTAAATTTAAACTAACTCAAATTTTAGTCCTTCGAATCCATCTATATGCAATAGATGTCACTATAAAATGCAACAAACAACTCCATTTCAATTCTTTAGCATTAGATACTTATTGATTCCTTTGATGTATTAAATATATAAAAACTAGCCATTAGGGCTGTTCTAAATTCTAGTCATCACGTAAAGCAATGTGCTTTAGTCAATTAAGTAACATCACTAATTTATTTCTCTTCCCAAAATGACTTAAGACCCGCTCAACTTCCATTTCACAACAATAAAAATGGCGGCAAAATGGCGACAAATTTTCTCAACACTGGTAACTATTGAGCAGCACTGATGAACACAACAGATATTAAGATACTGAAATACATGAACAATTGTTAATATCACTAGATATCAACAACAGCTAAGTATTACACTAAGTAATCGAAATTTAGTTAAATACTGATAGAAGAAGGGTCTGCTTAGCAGGCCCTTTATTATATTGGCGCCGTATAAAATCGGTGCGACAAATACTTCACATGTAAAAAAGCGCAGCCCTTGCTGCGCTTTTTATTCATATTTTGACGATTACTGCTCAAGCATCTCGGACGGGGCAATTTCAGTAGGTACGCCATTTTGCGCTAGAATCACGGCGCGCGCTTTGGTGTCTGGCAACTCAAATTCATCCAGCCACCAGCGAAGCTCAGTTGGAATCTTAAGATCTTTCTTAGACCCGTCACTACGAGTTAAGGGTTCATGCGCTTCAAGAAAGACACTTCTGTCGGGTTCGAGAGCGACCTTCACGGGCTCATCAATGACTTTGACACTCTCGCCCAGTGGGACTTGAGCAAACAGCCATTTGATGTCTTTTGGATCCATTCGAATGCACCCAGAACTGACGCGCATACCAATACCAAAATCTTTGTTAGTACCGTGGATCAAATAATCCCCAGCGCCATACGCCAAGCGCATTGCAAACTCTCCCAACGGGTTCTCAGGCCCAGCGGGCACCACTTGTGGAAGTTCGATGCCTTTCGCTAAATACTCTTTGCGAATTGACATTGGTGGCGTCCACGTTGGATTCGGCCTTTTTTGGCTGATCTTAGTTTCCATCTCTGGCGTATCACGACCTATACGACCAATTCCGACCGGGAAGATATGGACTTGGTTCTTATCTGGCTCAAAGTAGTACAGACGAAGTTCTGCCAGATTAATTACGATGCCTTTACGCGCAACATTTGGCAGGATAATACGGCTGGGGATCGTCAATACGTAGTCAACCTGAGGCACAAAAGGGTCAACCCCTTTGTTTGCTGCCATCAAAGAGAGAAAGCCGACATCATATTGTTTAGCAATATCGGACAAGTTTTCACCTTGCTTCACAATATGATATTCCGTACGTCCAACGATGCTACTGTCTTCAGGTGGCAACTCATAAGTAACGGCAAATGCGGCGCTGCTGATACACCAACATAAAGACAATAATTTACGTAGCATTAACTCCCATCCTTCGCTTGTTTATAGAGTTCCAAGGTTATCTCTCTTTCTGACTTGTGATCAACTATCGGTGCGGGATATGACAATAAATTTACCCTGTCCCATTTCCAAGGCTGATGCACAAATTTGTCTGGAATCTCAGACAATTCAGGGATCCAATGACGAACAAATTCGCCGTCGGGGTCAAATCGCTCGCCTTGAGTCACTGGATTAAAAATTCGAAAGTAAGGCTGTCCATCACAGCCAGTTGAGGCACACCACTGCCAACCGCCATTGTTCGCCGCATATTCACCATCAATGAGGTGCTGCATAAAGTAATCTTCGCCGTGTCGCCAGTTAATATGTAGATCTTTAATCAAGAAACTGGCAACAATCATTCTTAAGCGATTATGCATCCATCCGGTACTATTCAATTGTCGCATGGCGGCATCGACTATCGGATAACCGGTGTTCCCTTGCTTCCACGCCTCAAAGTCGGAGTCGTTATGATGCCAAGTCAGCCGACGTCCCCAGTCCAAAAACGGCTCTCCTCGACTCAGTTTAGGCTCAAACCACAATAAATGCTGATAGAACTCACGCCATATAAGCTCACTTTGCCATACTTCACGCCCTTCCGTCAGCGACGGCAGCCCATAAGCGAGCCGAGCAAAACATTGACGAACAGAGAGCGCACCAATTGCTAAGTACGGAGATAAACAACTGGTGCCAGAATACGCAGGAAGGTCACGCTGCTGGTGATAATCATCGGCATCCTCTGCACAAAAGCGTCTCAATCGATGAATCACCTCGTCGGTCTTGACTGGCCATTGCTCACTCGATTGGCGCGAATAGCTAAACGTAGACTCTGGTGTAAATCGTGCAGAATGTAATGCGTCAGGTAATGTGTGGTCAGGGCCTACGCTCGGCTTTAGAACGTTAAGAGACTGGGAGTAAAATTGCTTTAAGTAGGCTTTTTTAAACGGTGTAAATACTTTGAAATACTTTTGCTGCTGGTTAACGACTTGTCCTGGATACAAAGCACATTTGTCATGAAAACTTTTAAAGTCGATAGACCGGCGCTCTAGCAGCTGTTCACACAAAGCATCTCTACGCTGTTCATTGAGCTCATATTCACGATTTACCCACACCGTATGAGCCTTTATCTTTTCCGCAAATTCGCTCACAACTTGTGCCGCTTGATTAAAATCCGCCACTTCTTGATAAAGCAAAGGAATGTTCAGCGCGTCTAAGTCATCCCTCAACGCCCCTAATCGACGAACAATCAAATCGGCTTGAATCGGGGCCATATGATGCTGTTGCCACTGCTCAGGTGTCGCGATATAGAGAGCGGTTACTGGTTGATGTGTCTGCAATGCTTCATATAGAGCTCGATTGTCTTCGACGCGTAAATCGCGCCGTAACCATACCAAATTCATACGGGCTCCTGTGACTTGTCAAAGGCGTTGAGCAAAGGTGATAGCATCAATCGCTCACCCAATTGAATACCTAACTGCTTGAGCGCATTTTTCTGCGTGGCAGGTAACGTATGATTGGCATAAATAGCCAGCCATTGATTATCTAAACTGGCGTGGGTGACCAATCCACTCAAGTCGGTCACGCCATCGAGCATGGTCACGGTATACCCTTGACCAGCAATCGAAATCGCCCATATCCATGCGCCAATACAACCCGAGGCCTCACAATTTACAACTAAGCAGCCCCCTTTATGCGCCGCTTTATTTTCTGATTCGAGAATCGCACTCAATGCCGTAATCATCGCCGACTGGAACAGGCCCATCTGCAACGAGCGCTGCGGCTTTTTAACTTGGCTTAGCGACTGGATGATGGGATCCACCAAACGGGCTTCGATCATGGCTATCGGGTACTCTTTTAAAATACCTCGAATCATGGCCTTCACTTTGGCAAGCTGAAGCTGAGCCAACGCATTGAGTAACGTATCAATGCTTTCTCGCTGCACCTGCGATGCTTCCAACTCAGCATGCAGCGGCTGATTGCCAACAATCAGTTCTTTGACCTTACCAATCGCCACTCCTTTTGCAAGCCAACTTTGAATCAAGCGAATATGGTCAATATGGGCTTGGCTGTATAGCCGATGCCCTTTTTCAGTGCGGTGCGGGTGTATCAAGTTATAGCGTCGCTGCCAAGCTCTTAAGGTAACAGGCTTAACCCCTGTCATCTCAGAAACTTCTCGAATCGCATACCACTTTTCAACGTTCGAAGATTTATAATCCATAGCGTAAACGCAGCTCCTCAGGATAAGGTTGGAAGTACTTTTGTTGCTCTAAATAGCCATCAGGGTATGAATTTAAGTAATGCTTTATCAGGGTAAGCGGTGCCAGTAATGGAATCAGCCCAACACGGTAGTCATCAATGACCTTTCTAAGCTCGGCTTTCTGCTGTTTATTCAATACACGCTTGAAGTAGCCTTGCAGGTGCATCAATACGTTGGTGTTATTCTTTCGTGTAGCTCGGTGCGCCATTGCCTGCATTAAACCAAGGCGATAATGTTGCACAAACTCCTTGATGTCGTAGTCAGCAATACGTGCAACCAGCCTACCCAACTCACGATAAGAATCTGGGTGATGAGCCATCAGTGTCAGCTTATAACGCGAGTGAAAATCAATAATTTTCCCCCGAGTCGGTTCATCCCCCATGGACTGATAAAAGTCATAAAGACAAAAAATACGTGTAATAAAATTCTCTTTAAGCACGGGATCATTAAGCCGACCATCTTCTTCAACAGGCAACCACGGCATACGCTCCAACATCACTTGCGTATACAGGCCCACGCCGGTTTTTTCTGCATGGTTGTTACCATATACTTTGACTCGCTCCATGCCACAAGAAGGAGACTTGGCACATACGATGTAGCCACAAAGGTTGGTTTGCGATAGCTCGTCGACTTTATGATGCGCAAAGTCAACCATCGCGTCGGTATAATCCTTACTGGCATCTTTCGTTTCAACCAACGCCACCCTTTCCTGATCGGAGATGAGCCGAATCGTCGGGCGAGGAACCGGTAGACCGATCCCCACCTCTGGACACACCGACACAAACTCAAGATAAGGCGATAACTCCTTATTGACGAATGCACTGGCTTTGTGACCAGAGTCAAAACGAACTTTTTCACCTAGTACACATGAACTGATACCAACCAAAATTTGTGAATCCATTATCTGCCACCCAAGTTATACAAAAATGTTTTCTGTATAAGTATTAGCACAATCAGCAAAACTTATACAAGTTTTTAACTTGTACAGCATTAAATGAAAAACGATCACTGCCCTGTCATTTAAACAGCAAAACGATTGCTTTACCGCTTTCAACATAAATCGTTATCAAGCGATTAAAAATAACGAATACCCGAGATTTTTGTGACTAACATCTCATGGATAGCCGGATTTACAGAATAGAATCGTCTCTAAATCGTGTTCTGTATCTCAACAGAAAAAGTAAACATAGTAACTATTTTGGAGTATCCACTATGGCAACCCCTCACATTAATGCACAACCCGGTGATTTCGCAGAAACCGTTTTGATGCCCGGAGATCCATTACGTGCAAAATATATTGCAGACACCTTCTTGCAAGATGTTAAACAAGTGTGTGATGTGAGAAACATGTTTGGTTTCACAGGCACCTATCAGGGTAAGAAAGTGTCAGTGATGGGCCATGGTATGGGCATTCCATCATGCTGTATTTATGTTCATGAACTCATTGCTGAATACGGTGTAAAGAATGTTATTCGTGTCGGCAGTTGTGGCGCAGTGCGTGATGACGTCAATCTAATGGATGTTGTCATTGGCATGGGCGCCTCAACCGACTCGAAAGTCAATCGTATTCGTTTCAATGACCATGATTTTGCCGCACTGGCAGACTTTGGCCTGCTTGAAACAGCGGTACAGCAAGCGCGTGCGCAAGATGTCCCCGTAAAAGTCGGTAACGTCTTCTCTGCGGATCTGTTCTATACACCGGAAGCCGACCTGTTCGAAAAAATGAACAAACTTGGCATCTTGGGCGTGGATATGGAAGCGGCGGGCATCTATGGCGTTGCCGCGGATCTCGGCGCTAAAGCCTTAACCATTTTAACGGTCTCTGATCACATCATCCGCGGTGAAAAGTTAAGCTCTGAAGAACGTCAAAAATCATTCAACGATATGATGAAAGTCGCGCTGGAAACAGCGATTAATTTATAACGCTCATAACGTTACCACGGATTGGGTAACACAATGAATAAGGGGGAGATTGTGCCAAACGGACAGCTGCCTGCGGACGCAGACGGGTTACAACTCAACTTTTGTAAAACATTGGCGTGTGACAACTTTGGCTTGAGCGATGCACAGGGTTACATTGTGCAACATGCAAACCCAAAGCGTCCGGCGATGGTTTGCCGTGAATGCGGCGCATTCCCCCCTTTACTTAATAACTATGACGTTGAAACAGAGCTGACTCGCCTCAGAAAGTTACACAGTGACGGGCTGCCAGCCTGTCGTAACCAACAATGTGAAAACGTCGGTTTTTCGGTGCACATTCATAAACACCTCTACCATGCTTTTGGTTACAGTGGCGATCGTCAGCGCTATCGCTGTAAAGCTTGTCAATCAACATTTGTCGATAAGTGGTCCGGCGTAAATAATAAGCTCGACTTTCAGGAGTCGCTGCTTGGCTTGCTATTTATGAGCTATTCCGTCCGTGAAATATGTCGGCGTCTCAACATCAATCCCAAGACGTTTTACGACCACCTTGATCACATCGCCAGTCGTTGCCGGCGCAAGTTAGCAATCTTTGATGCTCGATGGGTCAATCACGCGCAACACTATGAATTAGCCTCGCACTATATCCCGTTACAACCCAAAAGTAATAACGGTGTTGTATGGATGGTGACCGGTGACGCGCCATCCGGTTATGTGCTATGCCAACACGTGAACTACTCAGCCAATGAAAAGCCAGTTGGGCCCATTGACCATGACCCTTTCCATTCACCTGCTCGTTTTGTCTCACCGCAATATTCGCCGGAAGCCCATTCAGCTCCGATGAAAAATATTCCAGCGCTGCATGAGCGCATTGACCGCCAATACCAAACGATTCTTGCACGAGGTAACGTTGAAGACCCGATTGGTAACTTGACGCAATTTCACTACCCCTCCAAAGGGGCATTGATTCGAGCACCTTATACCTCTTATGCTCACTTTTTACATGTACTCGATCTCTGTCAGAGTGATAAACGTGTGTCGATTTATCTTCCGCAAGATCCCCTTCTACGCTCTGCTGCGCTGAGTGTATGTTTACCTCGTATTCAGCACCATAATGTGGATCTTATGTATGTTGAAGAGGACACACAGTGGCGTACTCAGCTCTATTTCGACAAAATTGATATTGTCCATATGGGTTGGTGGCGTGATCGATGGGCGATCGCGAATCAAGAGGCGGCATCAAAAGGCATTTGCTATTTAGCAGGCGACAACGACAAACCTGAGCAATGGTTAACTCGAGCCAGTTTGCGCAGCATGGAATCCTACCAACAACGGTTTCAATCTCTTTTTGAAGACTTCATCAACGAACCCCGCCGTAAATTACGTCCTGGAGGCTTGCTTCCTTTACTCGATATCTTCCGAGCTTGGCACAACCTTTGCTACCAAAGTAAAGAAGGTGAAACCGCTGCTCAACAGCTAGGATTAACGACAAAACCTCTGACACTTAAGGATTTACTGGCTTAGAGACAGAATAAATGTGAAGTTGACCATTAAAAGTCAGGTGTTTTGCGTATTTTGCTAGAGTTGTAGTCTCGCCTATTCTTATAATACTTAGGAATTAAGTTGCCGCACAACGTAAGGACCTGATTTGGACAAAAGCCAACGCTCGCTAGACACCAAGTTGAAACAGCTAAAACAACAAGTGGAAAGTGATCCACGAGCGGTTTTAATTGAAGCTCAGCAATGCGTTGAAGATGCCAACACAATGTTATACCCCAAAGGGGGAATCCGTGCCCTTATCGTTATTTCCTTATGTTACTGGCACTTGATGGATTACCGCAAAGGTCTCAAGTCAATCAAAGACGCTTATTCAAAGTTAAGTGGCCTTGATACCGATGATTATGTCCCGGAAATTCTTCATATTCACGCTCTCCATTATTGGGGGCAAGCCCAATACTATTCCGCGCAACAATTTTGGATTAATGCCCTTGAGCAGTCTGCCCTCACCGACGAAACCGAAATTCAAATAGAAAGCTTAATTGGTTTGGGCAATGTGTGGCGAATGACCAATGAATATCAACTCGCGCGTTCAACGCATGAATTAGCGGTGATTGTCGCCAATAATATGCGGATTAATTACCTCGAAGGCAAAGCGCGGATTCTGCTGGCATGGGATCACTACTTACTCCATCAGTTCGTTGATATGTTGTCGGTGCTTGATGGTGCAGCAGAAGCTTTGCGCTATCATGATGATAAAACTTGGCATGCAGAAATCTGGGACTTTCGCGGCTTAGCGTTGCTCGGGCTAGAGCGTATCAAAGAAGCAGAGCAAGCCACTCAAAAAGCGCAAGAGCTTGCCGAAAAACATGATTTATCATGGATGAAGTCGCATTCCTATATCAGCCGAGCTCGCCTGGAACTGCTGCGTAAAAATCCTCAAAAGGCTTCAGAGCTACTGATGTTGGCCGAGGTCTCTGCCTCTGAGTTTGATAATGGCGAATTGCTGTCACAGATTTGCTATCAGCAATCCTTGGTGGCAGAAGAAATTGGTCACTATCAGGCGGCACTCGTCGCGTTCAAAAAATACCGTCAATTCTCACTGCAAATGCAACGTGAACAAACGTTGCGGGTAGGCACTGACAAAGCGCGGACCTCAAAGCGTCAAATGGAACAGCGTGCGCGCAAGTTAATTAATCGAGTTCGCCGTCAGCATGAATTTGATCCCGAGCAACAGCTCAGTCAAATGGTGTCAGAAACCTATTGGTGGGAGCAATTAGTTCTGCATAAAACGGCGATGTCTAAAGCCAGTCATTCGGTTATCGTCATTAAGCACAGCAACAACAAAGTACTCGAGATCTGCACAGAGCTGGCGCACTCGCTTTGCCAAACTCGGGATCTTCTTACCCGGTTGAGTCAAAACCGAATTGCTCTATTATTAGCGGAAAATGATGAACAAGCCCACCAAGTGTTTTACAGTTTGAGCCAAATGTTTGCCATCTACCCTTGGCACCGACAAGGCCTTGAGAAATCAACGCCCTCTATGGATTTTTATGACATTCTCAGCTTTCCTTTCACGCTTGATCATCTTGATGACGACTGAGGCCGACGGTTATGGAATCACTGCTTAAAAAAATTTCCGATTTCGGATTAGACGCCGCCTCCTACAGCGGACAAGATGCACTCGCGTTTTGGGCACATGTTCGTACTCACATCGCCACCACACCGGAAGATCAAGCACACTGCTTTATCATTAGCGCCGAGCATCTGAGCAAGCAGCGTCAATTTCAAGAAAGTATTCACGACCTTAACGCTGCCTTAAGCCTCCTTTCTTTACCTGAGGATGCCGAGTTAATTCTTGAGATAAAAGACAGCTTAAGCGATCGATTTTTTATTACAGGTGATTACGCAAATGCACTCAATCACTATGTCGAATCTACCACTATTGCCGTAGAACATAGCTTTATTGACCCCTACGTCAAAGCGATCATTGGTATGGGTAATCTGTGTAACGCATATGGCGATCACACGCGTGCATTACGCTACTATCAAAAGATTGACAGCATCGACCACGCCATTAATAGCCGCTCTCTGCGACTCAAGTACAAGTTATTTAAACTTGCCTGTTTTTTATTGATGAATCGCCCAGAAAAGGCGCTTCCCTTGCTCAAAGAGTGTGAGCAGCTCTGTATTCTGGTCAGCGACAAAGTTCTGACTGGCCAAGTGTATCTATACAACGCTATCTTGCTACGTCGTAAAGGCCAAACCTTACAAGCCTTACGTGACTTAGCCAACATCCAATATACCTATGGCAACTTACACTCAACATGGCTATCAAACATGTTGCGTCTTGAGCTTGCCTACTGCCTGACGGAGCTCGGGCGTGACCACTTATCCAACTGGTTGCTCGAACAAACCGAAAAGCGCATAAGTAATGGCTACGCGCCAATTCTAAACCTCAACTTATGTAACTCATTGGCAAAAATTTATGAGCAGCAAGGCAAGTATCAACAGGCGCTTACGTATCAGAAAAAAGCTTACGACCTTGAGAGTGCATTGGTGACAGCCATTCCGATTGGAGAGTTGGGTGCCGCTCAACTGCGCCGCTTGTCACGTTTCGAATTACAGCTCAAACTCATCTTATCTGAGCAAGAAAATCGCGAATTAAAAGAGACGACGGAAAGTCAGAAAAATACCGTAGCACAGCTTCAGATAGATGCATTTACTGACCCACTGACTACTCTGCATAATCGTCGTTGGCTTGATATCAAGCTTAAAGACCTCTTACTCCATGAAACCCCATTTTCATTGATGGTCATCGATATCGACCATTTCAAATCGATCAACGATGAACTGACCCACCTCGTGGGCGATAAAGCCATTATTCAAGTCTCTGAGCAGTTAGCCGAGTCGTTTTCGTTTGCAGGCGCATCGTGTGTACGTTTCGGTGGTGAAGAGTTCTTGGTACTATTGGAGAACATCGATATTGCCGATGCGCAGCGTCATGCGGAGCAATATCGTCACCAAATAAACCAACTGAATTGGCAAAACATACTTGGAGAACGAGGGCTAACCGTCAGTATTGGTGTGACGAAGCATAAAGGCGGTGAGAATACTCAACGTACCTTCTACCGTGCCGATAAAGCGCTCTACCGCGCGAAAGCCAACGGCCGCAATCAAGTGTGCATTGAATTCGAATAAGTGACTCAGTTGCCCCTCCCTCTTCCCACGCGGCAAAATCAAATCTCCCACTTAAATCTGTAAGAATCGTCTCACTCACGAGCCAGATTGCGCTGAAGTTTGTGTCATTCTTAACTTTCCTACCTAATCGCCTAGTTAAACTTGCTATTCTTCATCTAGCTTTTAAATAGTGGCTTTTTTCTAACTAATATCCTGATCAGGAAACACTTTTATGTTTTTAGACTACTTTGCCTTGGGAATGCTCATTTTTGTTTCCTTGGTACTCTTTTATGGGGTTATTGCAATTCACGACATACCTTACGAAATTGCGAAAGAACGTGATCATCCTCATCAAGATGCGATTCATTATGCTGGGTGGGTAAGCCTATTTACACTGCATGCTCTTTGGCCTTTTTTGTGGATATGGGCCACATTGTGGCGTAAAGAACGTGGATGGGGCTTCAAACAACAAAACAAACTCAACCATGATCTCAGTTTAAAAATGGAACAGATGGACCATGAACTCACAAAGCTAAAATTAGAACTGGCTACCCTCAAAAAGGCTGACAGTCGGGGTAACGATATGACTTCCCAAGAGGGGCATCACTAATGGATCTATTATTGATACTCTCATACACCGCACTGTGTATTACCGTTTTTAAAGTCTTTCGTATTCCATTAAATAAATGGACGGTCCCCACCGCAGTACTCGGCGGTATCGCTCTGATTGGTACTTTGATTTTGCTCATGAACTACAACCATCCATTCACTCAGCTTGGCAGCCAAGTCTTTAATACCACGCCGATTGTACCCGGTATACGCGGGCGAGTGACTTCTGTTGACGTTAAGCCAAACCAAGAAGTGAAAGCCGGTGACTCGTTACTTCATATCGACCCAACACCGTTTATTGCGAAGGTGACGCAAGCTCAGGCAGCCTTAGCGGAAGGGGAGCAAGACGTATTACAACTTGAAGCCACGTACAAAGCCGCTCAATCAAACACGGTGCAAGCCCAAGCTAAACGCGATCGCGCTAAACGTGAGTATGAACGTTACGCAGCCGGTTTTAAGCGCGGGGCATTCACCGAGCAGCAAGTGGACAATCGCCGCCAGACATTTCTCGCCGCAGAAGCCGCGTTAGAGTCTTCAACAGCGACCGAACAACAAGCACAACTCGCTTATCAATCTGAGATTAATGGAGAGAACACCACGGTAGCTAACTTAGAGGCGGCGCTAGCGCAAGCAGAATTTAATCTGCGTGAAACCGTGGTCAAAGCGCCAACGGATGGGTTCGTGACTCACTTGGCAGTGCGCCCAGGTATGATGGCGGTGCCCTTGCCATTGGCGCCAGTCATGACGTTTGTCCATAGCGAGCAACATTATTATATTGCCGCATTTCGACAAAACTCATTACAACGCCTTAAAGCAGGAGACGAAGCAGAATTTGTATTTAGAGCAATTCCCGGAAAAGTGTTTGCAGGCAAAGTTGTCGAAGTCATTCCTGCCATTGGTGAAGGACAGGTGCAAGCGGCTGGCGCGCTGATGAACACCGAGTCTCTGAAAACCAGCGGACGAGTGATGGTGAAACTGCAAATGACCGATGACCTCAGCGATTATCATATGCCTTTAGGTGTCAACGCAGAAGTCGCGGTATATTCCGATCACTTTGAACATGTGGCCATTATGCGTAAAGTATTGATTCGAGTGGAAAGTTGGAAAAACTACCTCTACCTAGATCACTAACAATCACGTACAAAAAAACAGCGCCTAGGCGCTGTTTTTTTATTTCTTTCACCTGAATAATCGGGTTATGCGTTTGCTTTTTTCACTGCAAAACATACAACTTCATTCCCGTGTTCAGGTTTGAGCGGAATATTGAGCGCCAGTAACAAAGAGAGCCCTGCCATGCCCGCGCCAATATAAAAAACCAGAGCAGGAGAAATAAGCCAAATGAGGCCGAACGTTACTGGAATGACAACCGCGGCAATATGATTAATGGTAAACGATACTCCCGCCGTTGATGCCATGTCTGCAGGGTCGGCAATCTTTTGGAAGTAAGTTTTTATAGCAAGTGCTAATGCAAAGAAAAGATGGTCCACGACATAAAGTGCCGCCGCCCATTCGGCGCTCGTGACCAATGCATAACCAATAAACACCAAAATTAATCCGATGTATTCAAAGGTCAGTGCACGTCGCTCGCCAATAACCCCAATATAGCGACCAATTTTTTTAGCAAACAAAAAGTTAAATACATAGTTAATCATAAACAGCATGGTGATGTCCGCTGCCGAATACCCAAACTCTTCCACCATCAGAAAGCCCGCAAAAACAGTAAATATTTGACGGCGAGCCCCACTCATAAAAGTCAGTGCGTAATACAACCAATAACGCTTGCGCAGAACCAACTTCTTATTCTGTGGTGTGGCTGATTTAAACTCAGGGAAAATCAAGGCTGCAATCACCACCAACACCAACCCTAAGCCACCTGTTGTGACATACACGGTCAAATAATCAAGATGCAAAATCTCCAGCATGACCCACAGCGCACCATAGGTGAGTAAAGACGCTAAAGCCCCCACAGAAATCATCTTACCCAACATTTCTGGTGCTTCTTCTTTATTTAACCACTGCAAAGAGAGTGATTGCTTTAAGGTTTCAAAATAATGAAACCCCGTCGACATGAGCAATGTAGTAAGCAGTAAGCCAACCAGTGAAGGAAAAAAACCCGTAATGGCTGTTCCAATTGTAAGTAGAGCAAGTGCAACCAGCATGAAACGCTGTTCACGAATAAACATCAAAACAAACACGGCGGTAAAGGCTAAAAAGCCTGGGATTTCTCGCACACTCTGCAGTAACCCAATATCCGCCCCATCAAATTGAGCTTTTTCGACCACAAAATTATTGAGTAGCGCCATCCAGCTTGAAAACGCAATGGGCACAATAATAGAAATAAAAATGAGGAAATGCTGAGGCGTCTGCCAGCGCTTCAATGCGTTCATGATTTGCATCCTTGTAAAAAGAAGCATACTACCCGCTCTCGAAACATTAACCAACATTTGATTAACAAAGTTCTGGCTTTTATTTTCTATTTCTGAGATATAACATACTGTTTAATAAGAAAAAGGAAAGCAGCATGAACATCCACATTCGACCGACTCAGATCAGCGATGCACAAGCCTTGGCAGAACTCTATTCTCAACCCAATGCTCAAGCGGGCACCTTGCAATTACCCAACCCTAGTACCGCGATGTGGACAAAACGACTGGAGAGTATGCCACAAGGTGTCTATTCATTTGTAGCTGAAGTGGACGGTAAAGTCGTGGGTAATATTGGCTTTGAGCATTCACAACGTCCAAGAACGGCGCATTGTGCAAGCTTTGGTATTGGCGTTCATGATAATTACCACAACCTCGGCATCGGTTCACGGCTGATCGCCACCGTCCTCGATCTTGCTGATAATTGGTTGCAAGTGTCTCGCGTTCAAATTGAAGTGAATTGTGATAATGAATCCGCGATCGCCTGCTATAAAAAATTCGGTTTTGAGATTGAGGGACAGGCGAAAAATTCCGTTTTTCGCCATGGCAAATACATCGACACCTATTATATGGCCCGCTTAAAACCCAATTGTTAACGTTCACAGGGCTTATCATGGTATAACGGGTAATAAGCCCTTGGTTCATTTGAATTCACCTCTCAAGCCCCACCACTACTCGCATTTGATTAATTTCTTGTCGAAAAAATACTTATTTATAAGATTCTCAATTTAAAGACAAAATGAAAGTCAGAAGTGCTGTCTAGCTCAAAGAAAATGGCGTACTGAGTATTTGAACTAAAATCACAGTAACCATAATATGGGTAAGCGTACTGCAACACGGGTGGTCTATGCGCCCAGCAAATAGAAATAACAATACTGATACATACCCATAAACATAAAAAGTAATAAGCAGTGACACAAAAAAGAAATTCAACGTTAAACAGCACGGACGCGTTAGCGATGATCGAACATGGCGGCGAAATGACCATCGGCATTACTACGCCAGTCGGTACATCATTTCGCGCAAAAACAGCGTTTATCGGTAAACACAGCCAAAATATCGCCCTGATTGAACTTCCAACGATCAGTGATGATGACTTGGATTATTATTTCCAAGAAGGGTTCTGGCTCGTAGTGCGTGCCATTTCTCAACGCGGAGAAGGTGCGCTGGTTCATTTTCGTAGCCAGATAGTACAGCTCTATCTCCATCCAATCCCGATGGTAGCCATCTCGGTTCCGCAAACCATGCAAGTCGCTCAGCTGCGAAAAGAGCCTCGGTATGAGCTCAATCTTGCTACCAAAGTCAGCACAGAACAACACCATGTTGATGGGGAAATTCGCGATCTCTCAAAGGGAGGTTGCCGATTTGTCACAGCGCCACTCGCTAAGAATTTCCAAGTCGGTGATATTGTCCATTTGCATGTAAAAGTGGATACCAGACATCAGGTCCAAATGGCGCCGCTGCACGGAAAAATATGTAACTTGCAGCGTTCTTTACACTATGCGCGCTACGGGGTGGAGTTTGATGAACTCGGTCAACAAGCTGCCAAAAAACTTTTGGGCCATTTGAAGTTTGATGGCACTCGTCTCACACTAAGAGCCTGAAGTATCATTAAACAAACCATAAGCCCGCTAAATCGCGGGTTATTTATTTAACCAAAGAAACTAATAAAGCCTTGTAAAATAATTAAATTAACAATATCGATAAAGAAGGCTCCGACAATCGGCACCACCATAAACGCCTGAGGTGACGGGCCAAATTTGGTCACCAGTGAGCCCATATTCATCACCGCTGTTGGCGTGGCGCCCAACCCAAAACCGCAATGTCCACCGGACATCACCGCGGCATCGTAATTCGACCCCATCACCTGAAAAGTCACGAAATAAGCAAATAACCCCAACACAACCGACTGCACTGCCAATATCACTAAAAACGGGATCGCTAAATCAAAAATATTCCACAGTCTTAAACTCATGAGAGCCATGGCTAAAAACAATGCAAGAGAAACCGTTCCAAGTACATCCACCGTGTCAGTATCAAGCTTTCTGACTTTACTCACCTCAATCACATTGGTAATAAAAACGCCAATAAACAAGGCATAAACAAAATCAGGGATCATCAACCAACTGATTTCATAATGACTCACCCACTGCTCAAGATACTTAGCCCCGGTAACGCAAAACAGCAAAATGAACAGCACTTCGATGACTTTTTTCGGTGTGATTTTTTCTTCTTCATATTCGTTATAGGTCACGACTTCCGGATGCTTTTCATGCGTGTGCCCTGCACTGCCATAATCAGACTCAAGCTGATGCTTATTGACCAGTTTTTGAGCAACAGGGCTGCCAATAATTCCTCCGATAATCAACCCAAAGGTCGCTGAAGCCATCGCAATTTCTAGCGTATTTGAAAGCCCGTAACTTTCTGAAAACGTCTGAGCCCATGCGGCTCCAGTGCCATGGCCACCAGAAAGTGTAATCGAACCAGCTATCAACCCCATCAGCGGATCTAACCCCATTGCGCTCGCTAATGTCACGCCCACACCGTTTTGCAGCACAATATATCCAGATGCAACGGCGAGAAAGATAAACACCTTCATTCCCCCCTTTAACAATTGGGTATAATTTGCTGCTAATCCAACAGTACTAAAAAACATCAACATAAAGGTGTTCTGTAGTGGCAAAGAGAAGGCTAAATCCACCCCCTGAAAATGCACTAACGTAATGACCAAGGCAACCATTAACCCACCGACAATAGGCTCAGGAATATTGAACTGCTTTAAAAGCGGGATTCTAGAATTAATAAAGTGACCTAAAAACAGAACGCCAATTGCGATCAGAAACGACTCTAGGGTGCCAATGGAAATAACTTGGTTCATACCACCTCTTTATCATCTATTAAATGTGTTCGCGGGCACACACTGAGTTCCACGCAGCACTTCGCCACTTGCGACCAACCGTCAAGTGTGTAGATGAAATTCAGTATAAAAATCACAACCAATGCCAATAGGCACGGCTCATCAATGGAATGGCCCACTTACCTTAAATGGCAAGCGAATAATGACAGCTTATACCCAACGCCGCTCTTAGAGGTGAGACGCCCCTTCGAGGAAGGAATCAAAGACCGATGAATCTTGGGCGAAAAAAAAGCCAACCGAATATATTCGATTGGCTACATAAATTGTGAACAAATTTTATTCACTAACAACGTCAGTTGGCTAGGTGACCCTCGGCTTAATAAGGGTCACTACTTACAAAGCATAAGTTGTGCCAAGTTATTTTTGGTCAAATTTTATTAAATATCCGTTAATTTGACCAATAGCACGCCATTCTATTTGCATTTTGCAATTTCATTTTGCAACCATGTGCAGAACGATATGCACCTATTTACTTATAGACAATATTATCAATTTAAGAAATTCGTACTTTTTTTACAATGTTAGGATTAGAAATCAGTATACTTTGCACATTCTAATCACAAGTATTAATGGCTAAATGAACTATATAAGCACCTTCTTAAAAGGCATGGCGATGGGCGCAGCGGACGTTGTCCCCGGCGTTTCCGGTGGTACCATTGCATTTATTACTGGCATCTACGATACGTTACTTGAAAGCATTCGTCGTGTGAATCCAAGTTTATTGGGTCTCTGGAAACGCGAAGGCTTCAAAGCCGCGTTTAATCACATCAATGGCTTTTTTCTCATTGCGTTGTTTGGCGGAATCCTCACGAGCATCGCGACCCTCGCGAAGTTAATTTCTTGGCTTCTCAATCATCACCCTATTCCTTTGTGGTCATTCTTCTTTGGTCTGATTTTGGTGTCGGTTTACCACATGCTCAAGCAAGTCGAAAAGAAAACCGCGCTGCGCTTTGTGTTCATGCTCATTGGCATTGGCGTCGCTTACAGCATTACTGTGTTAAAACCTCTCCACTTAGAACCCACTTCGCTCAACATTTTATTTGCAGGTGCCATCGCAATTTGTGCCATGATTCTTCCAGGCGTGTCTGGCAGTTTTATTTTGCTGATGATCGGTATGTATGCGCCTGTTCTTGCAGCCGTTAAAAATGCAGAAGCGTCTTTGCTCGTGATGTTTTTATGTGGCTGTGTGATTGGCCTACTTAGCTTTTCACACCTTCTGTCTTGGTTACTCAAACGCTACCGAGATCAAACGTTTTTATTTCTAATCGGTTTGATGCTTGGAACATTGCCAAAGATTTGGCCATGGAAAGAAACCGTTTCTTGGCGTGAAAACTCAAAGGGTGAATTGGTTCCGCTAGTTCAAAATAACCTCTCTCCATTTAACTTTGAGTCCGTAACCCAAGAACCCGCGCAGTTAGGTTTAGCGATTGTCTTGATGTTATGCGCGATTGGCTTAGTGTTAGGGTTAGAGAAGTTCGCAAACCAAGAATAAATCATATTCCAACGATAAAATATGCGATCAAAAAAAAGAGGCCCTATGGCCTCTTTTTTATCGACTTCGCTTACCTTAAGCGCTGCGAACCAATGTATTACTGGCTTCACTTGGAGTGAGCACCACGGCAATCGATTTGGAGGTTGGCGTATCGCTAAAGTCACCTTTACTTTCAAGTGGGATCAGCGCATTGGCTTCTGGGAAGTACGCCGCGATGTTGCCTTTTGGAATCTGATATGGGATCACTTTGAAACCATGAATTTTACGCGTTTTATCATCGGTCCACAGTGTTTCAATATCAACCAGAGCTTCGGCTTGCAGACCTAGAGCTTCAATATCCTCAGGGTTTAGGAACACCACGTTACGCTCACCGAAAACACCACGATAACGGTCATCATAACCATAGACAGTGGTATTATATTGGTCGTGTGAACGCATCGTTTGTAATACAAACACCGGACGTTTCGCGGTACTTTTCACGTCATGATGGAGAATACTTTCAGGCAAGGTATTACTGGTGATTTGTGCTTTACCTTGCGGATTATTCCAGCGTAACTCACGCGCGCTATTGCCCAAGTAGAAACCACCCGGCTGATCCAAACGTTGGTTAAAATCAGTAAAGCCTGCAATGGTTTGTTCGATATAGTCACGAATATTGCCGTAATCATCAGCCAGAGATTGCCAATTGACTGGGTTCTCTTCGCCAAGGGTCGCTTTAGCCATACCAGCGATGATCGCGATTTCGGAGCGCATCAACTCAGCGCTTACATCCACGCGTCCAGAAGACGCATGAACCATAGAGAATGAATCCTCTACCGTCACTTTCTGCTCGCCAGAGGCTTGCATATCGATATCGGTGCGCCCATAGCACGGCAAAATCAGTGAGGCTTTACCAGGGTTTACATGGCTGCGGTTTAACTTCGTCGCAATGTTCACTGTGAGGTCACATTGACGCATTGCATCCATGACCCTTTGAGTATCAGGAGCGGCAGCAACCAAGTTACCACCAAGGCCAATAAAGACTTTACTCTCACCACGGCTCATAGCTTGCAGTGCATTGACCACATTATGACCATGAGATTTTGGTGGCTCAAAGCCAAACACTTTCTCAATGTTTTCCAGCAAAATAGCTGGCGGCTTTTCATTAATACCAACGGTTCGGTCACCTTGCACATTGGAGTGACCGCGTACAGGACAAAGCCCAGCGCCCGGTTTGCCAATTTGACCAAACAGCAGCTGCAAGTTGACGAGTTCTTGAATGGTTGCCACGGAATGTTTGTGTTGAGTGACGCCCATAGCCCAAGTCACAATGCGTGTTTTTGCATTGAGGTAAATATCCGCCGCTTGAACAATCTCATCTTGAGCCAAGCCTGATTGCTCTAGAATTTGCTCCCAAGGTGTAGCTTCTACCGTTGCAAGGTAATCGTCCAATCCTTGAGTATGTTCGGCGATAAATGCTAAATCAAAAATACTATCGCCTTGTTGCTGCGCTTGATGATGGCGTTCAAGCAGTACTTTGACCATACCGCGAACCACAGCCATGTCACCACCTAACTTGGGCATAAAGTAGTGACTCGTGGTCGGCGTTGAACCGTTGCTTAGCATCTCTAATGGATGCTGAGGGTTAGTAAATCGCTCTAACCCTCGCTCTTTTAGATTATTGAATGCCACCACCTGTGCACCACGCTTATTTGCCGCAGCAAGTGTTTCAAGCATACGAGGGTGGTTAGTCCCCGGGTTCTGTCCAAACAAGAAAATCGCGTCCGCGATTTCAAAATCTTCAATCGTCACGGTGCCTTTACCAATACCGATGGTTTTCGCGAGAGCAACACTGGTTGCTTCATGGCACATGTTTGAACAGTCAGGGAAGTTATTGGTACCAAAACGGCGAGCAAATAACTGATAGACAAACGCCGCTTCATTGCTGGCTCGGCCCGAAGTATAAAACTCAGCTTGGTTTGGATCATCAAGTTGGTTTAGATGTTTCGCCACCAGCGCAAATGCATCGTCCCAGCTGATCGGCTCATAATGATCGGTCTCCGGGTTGTAGCACATCGGCTCGTTCAATCGACCTTGATATTCAAGGTAGTAATCCGTTTGTTTGTTTAACCAAGACACTGAATATTGCGCAAAGAATTCTTTATCAACACGACGCGTTGTCGCTTCCCAGTTAACGGCTTTCGCGCCGTTTTCACAGAAACGAAAACGCCCAGGGACACCCTTTTCTCCCCATGCACAACCTGGGCAATCAAAACCATGGTCTTGGTTAGTGCGTAATAAATTGGAGATGTTCTTCGCGACATTCTCACTTTTAAACAGGTGCTGAGTGGTGGCTTTAAGCGCGCCCCAACCCCCTGCCGATCCAGAATATTGTTTATAACTCATTCGCTTCTCTTCTTATTCTTGCTCTGGCTTCATGCGCCAGTGTCCATGGTATAAATTAAAGTAATCAGACTTGGTAAAACCAATCAACGTCATATCAAATTGACGGGCAATGTCGACTGCCACTTTAGATGGCGCGCCAACGGAGACGATGGTAGAGACGCCAGCAATCACCGCTTTTTGCATTAACTCAAAGCTAACGCGGCTGCTTAGTACAACGACACCACGGGGGTGCATCGCCTGCTGACGGGCTAAATGCCCTAAAAGCTTATCTAAAGCATTATGGCGACCAATATCTTCAGCAACTGCAATTAATTGATTGTCGACGATATATGCAGCACCATGTACCGCACCAGTATCGTGAAACTGCTGTTGATGACGGTTAAGTAAAACCGGGTAGTTAAGAACTTGCTCAGACGATAGCCAATGCTGGCTTTGGTCTATATCACGCGGATTCGAAAGCTGTAACGCACGTATTGATGTGGCACCACAGACACCACAACTTGACGTACTCACAAAGCGGCGGCTCGACGAAGCCAAACGAGGCTCGACCCCCGGTTTCAGTACCACGATCACGTGATTCATTGCGTGGCTAGTATGCTCGTCAAAGTAACGGATGGTTTGAATATCCAGCCAGCTATCCACGACGCTTTGACTCAGTAACAATCCATACACCAAATTGGTATCGTCACCAGGCGTACGCATTGTCATGCTCCACAGCTCGCACTGTGTGCTCTGATCGGTTTGCCATTCGATGCTGATTTGCAGAGGCTCTTCCACTGCGAGTACATCTTCGGCAAAGCGATAGCCACGATGACGAGTGTAACGCTTACGGTTAACGCGCGTTAGATACACGGGTGCATCATCGCGCAAATTGCTGACTTTATTTGATTGCATGACACCGTTCTTGAGTTTGTTAGAATACGCGAGGACAAGCGTCAGAGAGGGGACAAATAGACAGAGTGCTTAGCAACACAGAGCATCGAGACCAGACCGACGACTTCAATGATTTCGCGCGAAACTCAGCTGAGTTTCCTTTGTGAAATTATGGTTAAATTACTCCTTGCTATGACAGGCGTCAATAAAACAATAATTCAACCGCCCACACTCAGAAATAAAATTTAGCTGCGCATCTGGGCAATATCCATCAATTTCGGTCTATTTAGCGGTTTTTCACGACCATTCAAACCATGGTTAAAAATCGCAATAAAAGATTTCAAAAATGAAAACAAACCATTTTTTGCAAGGAAGAAAGAAAGAGCGAAACAACGCGGCATGGTTATTTCGCTCTGAATAAACCGCTTTAACGATTATTTCCAGCGAGCTAAGGTTTTGGCAATTCGCTCACCGTACAACACCGCCGTGTCAACATCACCTTGAGGAATATCTTCCGCTCCCGCGTCCGTTGGTGACTGCATGTACGCGCCGATTGAAGCGCCCAGATTATTGACATCATTTCGTGTTGCAGCCAGAGTATTCGCAGGCAAAATGCCAAGACCAACCCAAACCCCGCCATGCTGCATCGCAAGTGTAAACAGGTAATTCATTGTCGCTTGCTTATCACCATTTAACGACCCCGAGTTGGTAAAACCACCAAAGATCTTATCTTGCCATTTTTGTTCAAACCAAGCTTTTGACGATGCATCAGCAAATTTCTTAAATTGCCAACTCGCCATCCCCATATACGTAGGCGTACCAAATACAATCGCACCCGCATCATCCAGAAGTGTCCACTGCTCCTCAGAGATTTCACCCTCAGAGGAAATCTCGACTAACGTCGCATTCGCCCCTTTAGCGACCGCTTCTGCTTGTCTTTTGGTATGACCATATCCACTGTGAAACACGACCACAATGCTCTCTTTGCTCATTGTTTCTCTCCTTTCGCCTTTTGGGTTTAAATCGCCGCGTTCGGCTCCAACTCAGGTGAATACGCGAATCGACTTATTAACTATAGTACGAACATGCTAGGGAATAAGTATTCCCAGCTAACATTAACCACGATGTCGCCGTTGATAAAACGCAAAAAAGGGAACAAAATGCTCCCTTTTTAGTTGACCACTTATACACTCATTCGTTCACAACGATGTAGGAAGAAAGACTTCGGCAAGCATGCAACGAACACTGCCTCCACCAATCTGTTCAATGGTTGAAACATCAAACGCGATGAGCTTACCGTGAGTTGCCAATTGGTGACGCTGTGCAAGTGAAAACGCCTGAAAAGCAGACTGCGACATGGCGATCACTTTCTGTCCATTGGTCGCTTGTAGCTGCAAAATATTCCCGCAGAATTGATTCATCTGCTCAAGAGAGATCGAGATGACTTGCTTATCTTTAGCAAGGGATTTAAGCACGAAGCGGCGCTCAAACTCAGGAATAACTTCATCACAAATCACACAAAAACGTTCGCCAACCGACATCATGACATTGGTATGATAGATAGGCATGCCTGACGGAAGCGCAGTCTGAAACGAAATAACCTTCGAGTAACCAATGCGCTGCGCATAGTCTTCCAACACTTCTCGATCACAGCGTTGTGACAATGCTGCGTAGATGGTGTGATTGAGGTGGTCCATGACCATAACGCCCGTACTTTCCAGAAATGCATCGCTCTCCGTGTACGCTTCGAGGCTATCCACCTGCGTGGTTTGACGCCCTTGATTTTTCAGCGCCCCAATCAGAGCCGATACCTTTACTTCTTCACGGCGATTTTCACATGCCATAGGAAAGGTAAAGAGCTGACCCCGTTGAGTGGTGCTAAACCAATTATTTGGAAACACCGCATCAGGAGTGGGTATGTCAGACAAAGGATAATCGAATTCAATCACCTCGATGCCTTCTCCGCGAAGTGTCGAAGCCATAACTTGAAATTCACGCAGAGCTTGCTGACGAACCTTTTCATCACTTAAGTTAAGCTTATTTTGAAATTCATTATCTTGCGCGGTCTGGGCGTTAAATTTGAATTCCTTGGGTGGCACCATGACTACGCACTGGGCGTTTTGTACAGAGCTTGATTGTTGCGTCATCGACATAGGGTCTCGAAACATCGCCATACTCTTATTTTGATCCATCAATATCGAAATTGTAATCACAATGTTACGTAAAGAATTACTGAATTAAGTCATAAAGACTGTACGCAAAAGGAACATTTATGGTTAGAAAGAGGAAAATCAGCAATAATCACTTCATAAAGTCGAAAACCCAAAAAATGTTATCGGAAATTCCTCTCGAATTTCTTATATTGGATGTCATGGTTAACGGTGTTAGTTGCAAAAAGCCGCGAGAATTCGCGGGGTTGTTTCAAATGGTGCCCAACTCTATACTCTAGCGATCATTATTCTTCAACCTCACTTAAGATCATCATGAATAAGAGTTTTATCACCAACGTTATTGCACTGGTGTTGCTAGTTGCCGGATACGTTACTGGCAATACCGTCGTTCTTTATGCTGGTTTATTTGCTTTTTCTGGCGCTGTAACCAACTGGCTTGCTATCCATATGCTGTTTGAAAAGGTGCCCGGATTGTATGGATCAGGCGTGATTCCGGCCCGCTTTGAAGAGTTTAAGCTCGCCATCAAGACATTGATGATGCAGCAATTTTTCACACAAACGAATATTGATCGATTCCTAAATAAAGAAATGGCAGGAGAGAACAGTCTCAATTTAAAACCGGTGATTGAGAAAATTGATTTGCACCCGGCGTTTGATTCGTTAGTCGAAGTGATTTCCAACTCATCATTTGGTGGCATGCTGGCCATGTTTGGCGGTGCAGAAGCACTCGAGCCACTAAAGGCACCGTTTGTTGAGAAAATGCAGGAATCTATCATTGAGATTAGCCAAAGTGACACCGTCAAACAGGCTCTGAAAGAGCAACTTGAATCACCACAAATGATGGAAGAGATTCAACAGAATATCGAAAACATTATCGACCAACGCCTCAATGAGTTGACCCCAAAAATGGTTAAGGAAATTGTTCAAGCGATGATTAAGCAACATCTTGGTTGGTTGGTGGTCTGGGGAGGCATCTTCGGCGGTATTATTGGCGTCATTTCAGCTTCCATTCTCTAACTACTCGCCTTCTTTCTCTCACAAGCGGGCATTGTGTTACCCGCTTGTGAATACCATCACGTCAACTTAGAAATCATAACTCAAGCTTAAGGTGCTATAGATCTCATCATTACTTTTGGTTGAAGCAACCTCAGTATTGTAGATATATTGTGCATCCACGACCAAAGCTAAATCAGTCATCAGTGTATTTTTTAAGAACGCATCAACCGTATATTTGGTGTTGGATGAACCATATTCCATCCTGCTGCCGCCCCCAAAAGAAAACGTTTTGGTCATTTTTCGCGAGCCTTTGATAAAAGCAGAGCCAATCAATTCATTGGTTTCTTTGTTTGGATGATCAACATCGCTTGCCTGGCGTTTGGTATAACGATAACCGGGACCAAGCCCCGCTTCGAGCTTGGTCTCTTTATCGTCTATCAATTTATACCCCAAACCCGTGATCAACGTATAGCTTTGCCGGTAGGTTTCAAATTGGTTATGTTCATATTCATTCTCCACATAACCAGATAATGCCTCACCAATATCATAATCCGCTTTGTAATAGAGCGTATATTTATTGGTCCCGTCATCATCATCCGTGTCGGTATAATAGGAATTAAACTTCATATCATGGGTCCACTCGCTAGGCTTATAAGTTAGCCATAATGCTGAGTTGAACGACATTGATGTATTGGAGGTTTGTGAATAAAACAGGCCAACTTTGGTCCCTGCTTTTAATGGAGATTCTTTTTCCGAGTCAGTTTTGGCATAAACCGAACTGCTGGTTAAAAACGTCAGTAAGGCGATACTGACAATATTAGGTTTCATACTTACGACTCCTCTGCTTTACTGCACTTTAATCAACGAGTTAATTAAGATGTCAGCATGAAGTCATACTGCCGTTAGGGCATAGAAAACCAATATCGAGCACGCTCTACAGAACGTGCAAAATACAGTATAGAGATAGGTTACAGTTCGAATTGTTTATTAAATTCGCGCTCTGCCAGTATATCCTCAATTCTCTTCCTAGTTTGGTGAGTTTTATTCGCTGCAGTTTCTTTTTCACTGCTTTTTTTTGTTTTCTTCGTCGTTTTATTGCTCATAAATTAACCTTATTATCACTCAAAAATCCTTCTGTTTATTTACTCTACAGTAAATGAACCTATTTTTATGCCTGTTTTTGTAAAAATATCACCTTGACTGGTGTTTTCGCAGAAGTCGAAATGAAGGTTAGCTTGAGAAAGAGAAATCTTAGAAAGGATATGACGCTGAAGGATATCGCTATTTAATTGATGGATGTGAGCACTCCATCTTATATTTTTATTTTCTATGATAAAGTCTATTTTGAACACTCGGATGGCTTACTCCCCTTAGTATTGTGATCACGTAATATTTGGTACCAATAACGTTGGCGGCTCGTTCTTCGAGACATGATGTTTCCTAGTTTTTTGAAAAGATAGATATAGAAATTAGAAGTGGTATGAAAAATAAGAAGCGGTTTTGTGAGGAATGGGAAAGGAAGGTGTGATGCAATGCACCACACCTAGAAATATTAAAGTGCAGTTACGTTAGCTGCTTGAGGGCCTTTTTTACCCTGTTCTACTTCAAAGCTTACTTTTTGGCCTTCAGCCAAAGTTTTAAAGCCTTCAGAAACGATTGAGTTGAAGTGAACGAACACATCAGCACCGCCGTTATCTTGAGTGATGAAGCCGAAACCTTTAGTTTCGTTGAACCATTTAACTAGACCAGTAGTTTTATTAGACATAGATACCTCTATAAAATTTTAAATATTAAATACACGCTACGAACAGAAGCTATTTATGGATTATCAGGAGAAGCTATCGCAGGTGGTAGACGAAAGGTATCGAATGTTTACTGAGAAAAGACTTTTGCTAAATTTACACTAATAGCTCATTTGCTAGAGCTGTGGGTACTATACAGGTAGTTTTAAAAATCACTAGTGTTATTTTCACTTTTTCCGATTTTATTTTTATTCGTAAGCGAACGTGTTCTAAAAAGAAAACATTGCAATACAAATTGCAGCATAGTGAGATAAAAAGCTCCTATGTGGACGTACATAAGAGCTTTTAGCCTCGTAATTACATCGACTCAAGCTCTCCATCACGCCAGGGCTCAATCACCACTTTAATATGGTCATTGGGCGTCATTAACGTATCAAACGCAGTTTGCACACCATCAATGCCCACTTTTGCAGTCAACATTTTACGCCAAGGCAACTGGTTATCAGCGATGCGCTGTAGGCACTCGGCAAACTCCTGTGGTTGATAGTAATAACTAAAACGCAGTTCAAGCTCTTTAACCGTTGCATAAGCATAATTAATTTCTGCTGGTGTGGTATGAATCCCCGTGATCACAATCCGTGTTCTTGCAGGCGCACGGCGCATAAATTCATTGATAAGCGTATGCTTGCCAACGCACTCAAAAATCACCAATGCTTTATCATCAGCCATAGCTGCAGCTAACTGTACTTCGTCTTGTTGACTTGGATTCACCTGATGGCTGGCGCCAAATGCTTTACCTAGCGCCAATTTGTCATCCTGAATATCGACGGCAATAATTTGAGTAACGCCGCGCTGCTTAAGTGCGGTTATTACGGCAAGACCAATGGGTCCACAGCCGACCACCAGCGCGGTTTCACCACTTTTAATATCACTTCGGTTAACCGCATGTAAGCCAACAGCCAAAGGTTCCGTCAAAGCCGCCGCTTCAGAGGGAACATTGTCAGGCACCCCAATTAATAACACTTCATCAAGTAAAAAATATTCTGAATAGGCACCGTACACGCCGGGCGTCACCCCGATACCAGCCTGATTTTCACTAAGAAGAAAAGGGATAGATGTCACCCGGTTTCCGAGCTCAAATTGTTGTTTGGTATCGACGCCGTATTCAATCACTTCTGCACAAAATTCATGCCCAAGCATCACAGGAGCGGAGTTGTCTATCGTCTCCGGCATCACGCCAAGCTGACGATAAACATCGAATACCTCATCGGTGTGACGAACAATATGCAAATCGGAGCCACATATTCCGCACGCCAAACTACGCACTAATACCTGCCCAGCTCCAGGTTTAGGCACATTCACTTGCTCAAGGTGTACGCGGCCCCCCTGCATGACGATACTTTTCATCAGTGCCATGGATTATCCCTCCAACTCATCACTCAAACCAGCTATCGCACCAGGTTTGATATAACGCGCGGGAATACCTTGCTCTTTGGCTGCAGCAACAACCACTTGCTCAATCCAGCCAGCATCCATAATGTTGACGTAATTACCGTCTTGATCAAAGTTAATGTTAGCGCCTTTGATCACCATAAAGCCATCGGCCCCCCCTGACTCCTCTGGACAATGGAAAGTATGTATTGATCCACCCGGTTCATATAAATAGCTGCCCGCGGTTTGCACTTGATCTGGGTATTCGACATAGTGCCAAGCGCCGCTTAGCGTATAGAAATGTACGACGCCAGTATGGAAATGCTTAGGTAACGTAATACCAGGCTTGAATTTAGCTCGAATCACCCAAGTCCCATTTTCCGGGTCCAAAAAGAGTGGATAAACATCCACGCCTGGAAGCGCATCTTTGATAATGGATTGTTCATTGGTATTCAGCGTGAGTAGCAGATCTTGATGTGAAATCACTTCAGGTAAAGACATAGCTTACATCCTCATTGTTATCATTATGACTCGATTCCTTAGTACCGAACCGGAAACTACAGAACCACTGCCAACCTAGATCAAGAAATCACCACACACTTGATATTTTACGAATTGGATTTGATATATTACGAATTACAATTTATTAACATTTGTTTTCGAGACATGTATATTGTCAGAAGCGGCGCGGCAGATAAGTTTAGTGAACTGGTTACAGACCTTGGACAAAACCCGATTGCACTCATGAATCAGGTTGGACTAACATCGGCACAGTTTCGCGATCCCGATACTTATATCGCCTCCTCTAAGCTCGCGGAATTACTCGAAATAGCTGCGCTTTACTGCCAGCAACCTTGTTTTGGTATTCTTCTCGCTCAACGCCAAAGTCTAAAGGCTCTTGGGGACTTACCCATGTTAGTGGCTCGAGCTTCAACCGTCGGCGAAGCGCTTAAGAAAGTGAATGAATATCTGTATTTACATTCATCTGGTGTTCGTCTCAACATCCACCGACGCGGCGAGTGGATTGCTCTTGAACTAGAACTGGATGTTTATTGTGAACGTGGCAACCAGCAGTTAATGCAGATGAGCGTTGCCCAATTGGCAAAGTTTGTCTCAAGCATACTTAATATTGATTATCAAAAACTGAGCTTATATTTGCAGCAGCCTTATTTGGTGAATCGTTGTTTAGACAATCGCACCGCCCTTCCAGAAGTTCGAGTGAATCAATCTTTTAATGGCGTCCTCCTCAAATCCAGTCTACTGGAAAGTAAAAATTATCAAGACCAACAGGCACTTGATCGCCACTTTCAAGAACATGTCAAATACCTTAAAAACCACTATCCCAATAATTTGATTGCTCAAACCAGGGATATGATTGGCCGCCTGTTACCCAGTGGAGAATGCTGCATTGAACGTGTGGCGAAGGCACTTGATCTCCACCCTCGTACTTTTCAACTGCGTTTGAAAGATTGCGGCAGTAGTTATAGCCAACTACTCCAAAACGTGCGCCGGCGCCTCGCTGAACAACTGTTAAAAAGCCAACAGAAAACGATCACCGATATCGCCCTACAATTGGGTTACTCCGAGATAGCGGTTTTTAGCCGTCATTTTAAACTCTGGACTGGACTCTCCCCCAGTCAATGGAGGAAGCAATACCACATCTCATCAAATCACTCATCAAACATTGTGCATTGATAAAATTTGAGGCAATCTGCTTAAATTCCATTCAGCAAAGTGATGGCTTTGTTAATGGCGCCAACCTAAATTGAAGAGTCCTTCTGAGTGGCTCTTAGCTGTAAGGAAACAGAATGTCTTTTCGCGATCGTCTCTTAGCACTGACTATCGTCCTAATATGGGGCGTCAACTTCGTTGTGATCAAAGTCGGCTTACAAGGTATGCCACCGTTATTACTTGCAGGTTTACGTTTTGCCTTGGTCGCGTTTCCCGCGGTTTTCTTCATTAAGCGCCCAAAATTGCCGTTTAAGTGGCTGGCGTGCTACGGCTTAACCATCTGTTTCGGACAATTTGCCTTACTATTCTGGGCTTTGAACGTTGGGCTTGCGGCCGGACTCGCGTCGCTACTTTTACAAGCGCAAGCGTTTATTACCTTAGCGTTCGGCGCACTATTGCTAAAAGAAAAAATTCACAGACACAACCTCATCGCTGTATTGACGGCAGGCATTGGTATTTATTTACTGGCGGCCGCGCAAGGTGATGATGCTGCCTCGCTGACCGGGCTGACCTTAATCTTAATTATCGGCGCCGCCTCTTGCTGGGCGCTGGGAAACATCACCAATAAAGTGATTATGCACCATTATTCCGTGCCGACGATGTCTTTGATCGTCTGGAGTGCCTTTGTGCCTATGACGGCGTTTTTCGTCTCTTCCTTTTGGATTGAAGGGCCGCAATTGATGGTTAGTTCACTGAAAAATATCGAATGGCATAACCTGTTTGCCATTGCTTATCTATCATTGCTTGCCACAATTGTAGGCTATGGCGGTTGGAGTTACTTGCTAAGCCGCTACCAAACCTCTCTGGTCGCTCCACTTTCCCTGCTGGTACCTGCATTTGGGCTTTTAAGTGCTTGGTTACTGCTTGATGAAAGTTTAAGCGGGTTGCAAATCGCAGGCGTGGTGGTGATCGCTCTTGGACTCATCATAAACGTGTTTGGTCAAGGTTGGTTCCAGCGCAAACCATTATCCAACAGCGATGTCGTGCTATGACTCGCCAGTTACTAACCCTTGCCTCTCTCACATTTATGGAATGATATAGGGTTAGTGATCACATCTCTAACGTATTCTATTGCTTGAAAAAAGGATTGATACCGTATCTTTTATCTATCACGGTTTGATGTTAATTGGTCGGTATCGGTTAGAGGTCAGAAATGTTTAAGAACAAAAAACTTGTGCAAGAAAACCAAGCACTAAAACAGCAGCTTGCAGCTTTGCAATCACAATACAACTCGGATATCGAATCGCTTAACGCGCAACTACAAACCTACAAAAGCCAAGTTACCCAGAACCAAGCCAACAGCGACGTTGGGAACAACCTTATGAGCAGTAGCCTAAAAGGCGGCGATATGCTGCTCGCCATTCGCGATGGAATGGTGCAAAGCGCTCAGTCTCTGGCACAAGAAGACGATGCGTTAAAACAACTTGATGATATGTTTAAACAAACTCATCAAGCCCTGCATCGACTTGATGAGCGTGCAGACAATATCCAAACTCAAGCTAGCCAGAGCATGAGTTCCGTTGAACAGCTTGATTCAACCGCAACGTCGATCAGCCAATTAGTTTCATCTATTCAAGAAATCTCTGACCAAACCAACTTACTGGCGTTAAATGCTGCCATTGAGGCGGCGCGAGCTGGAGAGGCCGGGAGAGGTTTTGCCGTCGTAGCTGACGAAGTTCGCAAACTTGCCAGTAAAGCGCGTGAGGCTAGCGAGCAAATCGACGCTCGCGTCAATCAGGTCATGACTCAGGTGGGGTCGATAAAAACAACCATACAAGAAAACCAAAGCTGTGCCGAGGAAGTGTCCGTTTCATCAGCGCAAATCGGTTCTATCGTCAATGATGTGGTCATCAAGTCTCAACACATGCAACAAGTGATTCGAATCGCTTCTACTCGCGCCTTTCTTGACACCGTTAAACTCGACCACGCCGTGTGGAAAAATAACGTGTATCGTTTATTGCAGAGCCAGTCATTTAATGAAACGGTCAATGGCCATTCAGAATGTCGCCTTGGCCAATGGTATTATCATGGTGACGGACAATCCTTCCGTCACTTACCAAGCTACAGCTCAATTGAAGCACCACATCAACAAGTTCATGAAAGTGGCCGCAACGCAATGACGAAGGCACAGAAAGGAGACATGCAACAAATGGTGGCCTCTATCAATGCAATGGAATTGGCCAGTGAGCAAGTCGTGCTACAAATTGACCGTTTGATGGGTGATATCGTCGAGCACTAAATTATAAAGCCGATGCTGCATTCTTCATTCACGGTTGGCTCAAAGTCAAAGCACCAAGGGCGTTAGCCCTTGGTGCTTTTTCATACTCTCGATACGGGGTTGCTGCCATTAACGTGATAACCAAGCTGGAATGATTTGAGTACCACGATTAAGCATGTAGCCAAAGTGGATATTCATATACGCCAGTGGTTCTAGATACCGTGCGTTACTGAGCGCGCCTGCATCTACCGCATCAAAACCCGCTTCGTTTGCCAAGGTGAGTACCGTTTGTTTAGCGGTTTCATCATCGGCTGCAATGAAGGTTTGAGCTTTGCTACCATTAAACTCAAGCCCTTGCTCGTACACTTGTGCAAACACGGTGTTAAAGGCTTTGACCACGGTTGCGTGAGGCAATAATTTTTGAATCTCTTCGCCAGCGGAGGTTTCAAACCCGATGCTTAAGCCAGAAAAATCGGCCTTAACAGGATTCGTCACATCAATCACAACTTTACCAGCAAAATCAGCGTCATTTGCCAATGTGCGAACAGCATCATAAGGCGTGGCGAGAATCACCACATCCGCACCTTTAACTGCTTCTGTAATGCTTGACGCTTGAACATTTGATCGGCCTAGCTTGTCAGCAAGTGCTTGTGCTGCCTGTACATTTCTTGAGGCGACTGTCACCGTGTAAGCGGTTTGACCAAAAGTCAGAGCCAAACCTGAGCCGATGTTACCTGAACCAATGATTGCGATATTCATAATATTGTCTCCAATTCCTTGTATCTGTTTGTTGCGATGATGTTTCGCTGTGTGAGTAGTATCCCCCTGGTTGACCTTCGCCACAATGGAGATTATAAAGAATCAATTTCCACAAAATATTCTTAATTGAGGTCACTAAGCATGAATGTGATTGATGGTTTAAAAGCGTTTATGTATACCGCACAAACAGGTTCGTTTACGGATGCCGCTAATCGCTTGGGGATTTCTAATCGTTTAACGTCCAAATACGTTGCACAACTCGAAGACAAAATTGGCGCGCGATTATTGCAACGCACCACTCGCCAAGTTGGATTAACACCACAAGGAGAAGCGCTATTAGCGCGAGCCCCTGCGTTAATTGCTGAACTGGACGATTTATTAGGCTGCGCCTCTGAAGACGCGAAAGGATTGACCGGCTCACTGCGAATTTCAGCGCCCGTCACTTTTGGTGAAATGTATATCAGTGAAATGCTTGGCCGTTTCTCGGCGCAGCATCCAAATTTATCAATAGACTTAAGGCTCAATGATTCGCACGTGGACTTAGCCGCAGAAGGGTTTGATGTTGCGTTTCGAATTGGGTCACCAACACTAAATACGCTTAAAGTGCGTAAACTCGGTACCATCACTAGCGTATTAGTCGCTGAAAAGCAGTATCTACAACGTATGGGTGAACCTCGAACTCCAAATGAACTCGAGCATCATATCTGTATTCAAGATACTAATATGCGTGAAGCAAGTCGCTGGGTGTTTACCAAAGACAACATCGAGCATGTATTCCATCCGTCAAAAAACTTTACCGTGAACAATGCTCGTATCGCCAAACGCTGGGCACAAAACGGCTTGGGTATCACACTTTGCCCTAGTTTTCTGTTACAAAACAACCAAGGTAGCGATGGTTCTGCTTTAGTAAGGCTGCTCCCAGATTATACGATGAAAACGCTGCCCATTTGCGCTGTGTACTTGAACGGTAAAGTAACGCCAAAGAAAGTCCGACACTTGATCGACTTTGCGGTTCAAGATTTTGACGATAGCAAGTTATCAGCTTGCCGCTTAGAAAATTAGCAGCTAAGACATAAACCCGTTATTGAATATAAACTCCTGTACCGAAAAATTGGATATTTAACCTTTGAGAATGTCTATTTCATCTTTTCTTAAAAACTAGAAAAATAATAAATATATAAATTACGAAAATGTGAATAAAGAAACCTTTTCTATACTAACGAAATAATTCGGAACAATAGCATCAAAATATATCATCCACCCAGTATGATATATATGAACGAAGCGTTAGTTTAGGAACCCCAAAATGCAGGATAAAAAGGAATTAATTCAAAAAGTTCTTAATGTTTTTGAAACAGGATCAACCAAAGGAAAATATGAGCAATTAGTCATTTACCGTGATGGAATCGATGATAGTAAACAGATTACGTTTGGCCGCTGCCAAACGACAGAACAAGGCAATTTACTGACATTAATAGAAATGTACGTTGAGTGTGAAGGTGCTTATTCTGATGATTTTGTGCCCTATTTAGAGCTAATAGGACATACGCCGTTACATGAAAACAAACCATTTAAGGACCTGTTAATATTGGCAGCCAAAGACGATGAGATCATGCGTAGCACTCAGGATAGATTCTTTGACGATGTTTACTGGGCGCCAGCGATAGCTTGGTGTGAGCGCCACAAGCTGGACCTCGCTTTGAGTGCATTGGTCGTTTACGATTCTTTTATTCACTCTGGCAGTATTCCAATGTTCTTGCGTAAGCGTTTTATCGCCATGCCGCCGTCAAAAGGAGGCAATGAAAAGACATGGATCGCATCCTATGTCAGCACACGCCATCAATGGCTTAAATACCACCGTCGCCCTATCCTACGTAACACGATTTATCGAACTCAAACTTTGATCAATGAAATAGAGAAAAATAACTGGGATCTTAATACCATACCAATTATTGCCAATGGAATACCCGTATCGTAAAACGCATCATTGAACTCGTCACTCATTGATAAAAAGAAATCATTATTTAACGCCCGCCATTTTTCTAAAAGTGAAAGAATGAAATAGTCTCTCACCTATGACGAAAATTTTAATCCTCTCTATCTTCATCTTGCCCAACCATAAGGTTCAAACTTTAATAAATGGCGTTAAAGCACTTACTAATTATTTATTAATAAATCGCTAACTGAATGTAATTGAATTATAACCTAAGGATATAATTATGAATTATCATTTTAAAAACCTTGTTTTTGAAGGTGGTGGGGTAAAAGGAATTGCTTATTTAGGTGCGTTGAAAGTACTTAATGAAAAAAATATTCTTGAAAATATACAACGTGTTGGTGGCACTTCAGCTGGAGCCATCAACGCAGTCTTGGTTGGCCTTGGCTACAGTGAGAAAGAAACAGAAGCTATCCTTTGGAATTTAGATTTCAACAACTTCATGGATGACTCCTGGGGCATAAGTCGCGATACTCAAAGGTTGCTCAATGAATTCGGCTGGTATAAAGGCGACTTTTTTCGACATTGGATCGCTCAATTGATCAAAGCCAAGACTGGCAATACTGAGAGTACCTTCGCCGACATCGAAGCGCTAAAGCAAGCCAAAGGCTTTAAATCGATGTATTTTATGGGCACCAACCTTTCTACCTCTTTTTCTGAAGTGTTCTCAGCAGAACATACGCCCCGAATATGTGTGGCTGATGCAGCAAGAATTTCTATGTCTATCCCACTCTTTTTTGCATCAAAACGCAGTATGCGCGGCGATGTCTATGTGGATGGCGGTGTGTTGGATAACTATCCCATTAAGCTGTTTGACCGTAAAAAGTATCTCGAGAACCAAAACTACGTTGAGCCAAGCTACTACAAAAAGGTCAACAAGCAGGTAAAAGCAATTGCAAGGCCGATATCAGAATACGTCTACAACAAGGAAACGCTTGGATTTCGATTAGATTCCAAAGAAGAAATATCGGTATTTCGTGACCATGCCGCCCCCACCAGCCAGCGAATTGACAGTTTCTTTGACTATACATGGGCCTTGATTAACACCTTCATGGAAGCGCAGCAAAATAGCCACCTTCATAGTGATGACTGGGCTCGCACCGTGTATATCGATACCTTAGGCGTCAATACCACAGAGTTTGATCTCTCCGAACAGAAGAAGCAGGCGTTAGTTAGTTCTGGACTAGAGGGCGCCAGCGACTATTTCAACTGGTATGACAAATCGAAAATTGCACCGAATAAATAGAGCAGCTTATGGATGCCTAAGTCGATGAGCGCAGCAAGGAGCAGAGGATGCCTGAACATTTAAAATCGTTTTTGGTGGGCGGCATTGGTGGAATTTTACCAAAGTCGCTGACGCTCGCCATTTTATTAACCAACAGCCCAACGGCTCAGGTTACAGATAAAATCGTCTTTAGTTTCTACATTGGTATCGCGCTGTTTTTTGTGATCGGCGGTGTGATTTCAGTATTTGCCGTAGAACGAGAGCGTAAATTGGTTGACTACCTATTTGCTGGTATTGCCGCGCCATCACTCATTGTCTCAATTGGCTCGGGGATGAACGAGTCTAATCAGCAAGCATTTGCCAATATATTGGTTCCCTCAGCGATAGCCTCTGAAGTTCACCCAGAGCCAAACGGCTCAGGCTATCGCTATGTCATTACTTCTGTACCGCAAGGCAATCATGACTGGCGAAAATCCACACTCGCCTACGATATCCTGATTACTGACTCCAAGGGCCAGAAAAAGTCGGTCGCCATATCATGGCCGAATCCAACCGAAACCATTCATAGCGACAATCCAATTACCAAAATAGAAATGCAAGATGAGAATGGAAAAGAGATTAATGCATTAACCATTGATGAACCGAGCTCTGGTGAGTTGATAGTGCACCCTGCGGTTGAATCCCAACTCGATTTCATGTGGATACTCGGTGCGAAAGGTAAAGCCAAAGTTGTGAATTGTGATATGAAATTTGTGCCCGAAAAATCGTGATCGAGCCAGTATACAAGACGATTCACTCCTCGCATCGGCCTGTGCTCATAATATATGGCTAAAAAAATAGCTCATTATTTAATGAGCTATTCAACAACGGTTTTTAAACCGTATTCACAGTGGTTCTTTATAACAATGCATCGACTAATGCTTTACCAACGCCGTGAGCGCTGGCCGGGTTTTGACCGGTAATTACTCTTTCATCAACGATAACCAGCTCTTGCCACGGTTGGACTTTGCTAAAGCGAGCAGCTTTTCTTGCCAGTGATTCTTCTAATAGAAACGGGATATCAGCGATGGTTCCGAAATCGATCTCTTCTTCGCGTGTAAAGCCCGTTACTGATTTTGAGCCAAGCAGCGTTTCACCATTGCTCAATGTGATTGGAAGCATCGCCGCTGGACCATGACATACTGCAGCGATATAACCACCGTTCTCGTAATGTTTTGCTGACAATTGGGCAAAACTCGCGTCGGTTGCTAGGTCAGACAGCAACCCAAAGCCTCCGGGATAAAATACTGCGTCATAATCCTCAATCTGAATTTGCGTTACCGGAATCGTATTAGTGACTCGGTTCTGGAAGTCTTGGTTAGCCAATACTTTTGCGTTGACCTCGTCCCCTTCCATATCTGTCCCATAAAGTGGGGCTTTGCCGCCTTGAATCGACGCAATGTCATAATCAAAACCAGCGGCCATTAGCTCATGGATAACATGAGTAATCTCTGGAGAGAAAGTACCGTTAGCCTGATCAGTTTCGCCTAACGTTGCATGGTTGGTGACAGGGATAAGAATTTTTTTCATTGTGCTTTCCTTAAGTGCTGAGTACCAAAACATGTTAATTCAAACCCAATTGGATGATAATATAGATAATTAACAAAATATTATTGCTAAATAGCAACAATAAGGGCGTATGAATAGTTTCGACGGGATCATTGAATTTGTCGCGGTCGCTGAAAGCCAAGGCTTCTCCTCAGCGGCAAAGCAACTCGGCTGTAGTACCAGCCACATCAGTCGTCAGATATCCAAACTGGAAAAGAGACTGGGCGTGACTTTATTTGCTCGCTCTACCCGGCAGGTTAGCTTAACTGATGCCGCACAAGTCTATTATCAACGCTGTAGAGAGCTGGTTAATGGATTAGAACAGGCAAATGAAGGGCTAAAGACACAGCAAATTAATTTAAGTGGCACATTACGAGTCAGCGCTGCTGGCGCTTTTGCCGAAGAACATGTTGCCGCTGCCCTCATGGCGTTCTCAAGCTCGTACCCAGAACTCACCATTGAGATGGATTTTAACTCTCGCTTTGTCAATTTCATCGAGGACGGTATCGACTTCGCGATTCGCTACGGGGAACTGAAAGATTCAGGGTTAATGGCCAGAAAGCTAGTGGATAGGCCGATGGCAGCGGCTGCCAGCTATGACTATTTATCGCGTTATGGTCAACCGACTCATCCAACCCAATTAAAGCAGCATAGCTGTATCGTGACGAACAATGAGCATTGGGTGTTTGAACACAATAACAACACCATAACCACACGGGTTCACGGTCGCTGGAAAAGCAATAACTCACACGCTGCAATTTCGGCGTGCGAGCAAGGTCTGGGCATTGCCTACATGCCTAAAAGTAGCCTGTCAAAAGGCTTAGAGTCCGGTTCGCTGATTCCAGTACTCGAAGATTTTTGGGGACGAGGAAGCAGCAGTTGGATTGTGTATCAGAACCAGCGCTTTCTTCCTTTGCGGGCACGCCTAGCAATAGACTATCTAGTAAAGTATTTCTCAGACTGGGATTAATTTCGAACAGAAACCCCTTCACACCATCCATACAAGCAATGAAAAAGTTCAAGTTCAATGATATCAAAAAGTAAACATGTATCCTTGAGTATGCTACCGTAGCGACGATATTTACGTGCTTGGAGATAGATAATGAATAGCGGTTTGGGTAACTTCTTTCCGTACTTTGCTGGTGCTTTTAAGATCATTGTATTGGTGATCGGAGGCTATTTAGCGATCAAATGGCATTTTGATGAAGATCGAAGAGTGAAAGAAGCAGCCGGCGAGGTATTTGATAGACCAAGTGCGATAAAAAAATTAGCAATAATATTCGCTATCCTGGTGCTTGCGACCCTCGCGATCATTTTGGTGATTTATGCGACCGACAAGTTACTCTACTGATGGTCTTGGTGTAGCGATAGGGGGAAGCGTCCCCCCACACTCACCAATAAAAGCCGCGCATTAAGAAATTTGCTCACGATAACGCTTCGGACTTAACCCCGCCTTACGTTTAAACACTCGCGAAAAATACAGCGGATCAGTATAGCCAACAATGCGACCAATGTGGTTGACTGAGTAGTTGGTGGTGACTAACAACTGCTTGGCGCGGCTGATACGTTGGTCATCTCGCCATTGGGTGATGGTCATTTTCATTTCATCACGAAATAGGTGCCCAAGGCGTGAAGAAGATAAGCAGGTATGGTCAGCAATATCTTCAAGGGTGAAATCTTGATTCAGGTTTTGCGTCATGTAATTCATCGCTTCAATCACACGCGGATCAATCGGCTTACTTACCACATCAGGCTGCACGGTTTTACAGCGAATCAACAATTGTTCCAGTAGGTTGATCGCTAAGTCATCGCGATAAGGCATGTCTGATTTTGCCGCGTATTCAATATCGATAAACAGCCGTTCAATCTGCTCAATATTGTTATGATCGAGGTTTTGGGTCACAAACACACCGTTACGCTGTTCTTGCCAGTTGAGCCAATCATTCCAAAAGGCGCGTGGGCGGAAATAAACCCAGCGGTGAAACCAAGAAGCACTGTCCTTTTGACGCTGATAGAAATGCTCGGCGCTGGGCGGAAACAGCAGCAAATCACCCGCTTTAACATCAAATGCTTGTTCGCCAGAGAAGATCGTCCCTTCGCCTTGGCTGGTCATATTAATGATGTAACCTTTCATGCCGCCGGGACGTTCAATCAGAAAGTCCAGTTCATCACCTTCAATGATTGGCGTCAGACCCGCGACCAAATGGGCATTAAAGTTGTAGCCGGGTTTTAGAGGATCATTATTTTGCATAGGGGGTACTTTTTTTGGCTCAGTGTATGATCGCGTTATCGATAAAACGAATTCATGGTTCACATTTTATTAAGAACGATCCACTGAGTGGCGGAAAAAGCTTCACGAAAAAAGTCCGTTTTTTCAGTTTGAGACAAAAATTCACTCGGCATACCGTTTCGCTGCCGCTTTAAGACATCGGGAATCGAACTCGGATTGACAGGGGCAACATCGCTGAAAGCCGGTTGTAAGGTCGAAATGCTGTGGCGAATATCAAGTCGGGTTGGTACACTATTACGCGCCAAATATTCAATCACTAACGAGCCTTGGTGAAAGTAGTAGTTCATATTGACGGACAGCGTCTCGCTATGCCGTAATTGGCACCACTGCTCTAAACGCTGGGTTTTATGCCGAAATCGCCATTCAACGTCATCAACAGTGAGAAGCTCACCATTGTTTAACACTTCCAGTTGACCCAGGTACATACGTTCACTTTGATAAGTCAGCTCAAATTGGCTAGGTGAATGGTCAAACACCGAGAGTGCCCAAGAAGCATCGTGTAATTGATAGGTTTCCTTTGCGGTATGAGAAGTCACAGTTACTGCCCTATAAGCCCCCACGGATGTGGGGGCCAATTGATGGTTTAAAGACCAGAAGTCATACGGAAATAGGCGCTGTTATTTTTAAGCTCTTGCTTGAATTGACGCAGCTGAGTGCTGTTATCGATCACCACCATTTCAATACCCGCAATTTCCGCGTAGTCCGTTAAAGTATCCACAGATACCGCTTGGCTGTAGACGGAATGGTGAGCACCGCCGCCATGAATCCAAGCTGCTGCTGCAACATTAAGGTTTGGCTGAGGTTCCCATAACGCATGAGCGACAGGTAGATGGGGTAATGATTGTGGCGGAGTTACTGTATCCAGCACATTCACCAACATTCTGTAACGGCTGCCCAAATCAATCACAGAGACATTGAGTGCCGGACCTTGTTCTCCGCTGAAGATCAAACGTGGAATATCCGCGCGGCAACCGATGGTGTGCAGGTGAATTTCCAATTTTGGCTTTTTCGCGGCGATGCTTGGACACACTTCCAACATATGTGCACCAAGAACTTGATCTTTCGCCCCAAAGTTATAGGTGTAATCTTCCATAAAGGAAGTACCACCTTTTTTGCCTTGCGCCATCACTTTCATGATGTGCACCATGGCTGATGTTTTCCAGTCACCCTCACCGCCGTAACCAAACCCTTTTGACATCAAACGTTGGGTCGCTAAACCTGGCAAGTTGGTGGTGCCGGTCAGGTTTTCAAATGTATTGGTAAAAGCTTTCGCGCCAACTGCGTTGAGGAAATTTTCCATCCCCAGCTCTAAACGCGCTTCTTGTACCATGAGTTTTTTCAAATCGGTGTCGGTCAATAGCGACGGTGACATATCATAGGTTGAAGCGTACTCATCAAGTAATGCGTTCACATCGGCATCGGAAGTCTCGTTAATCGCTTCAGCCAACTCACCCAAGCCGTAAGCGTGCACTTCGTAACCAAATTGGATTTGCGCAGAAACTTTATTGCCTTCAGTTACCGCAACTTGACGCATGTTGTCACCAAAGCGCGCCACTTTTAGATTTTGACCTGCATCGATACCAATCGCCGCGCGGCACCAGTCATCAATTTGTTGGTGAACTTCTGGATTTTGCCAGTGACCAACCACTACCTTACGATCAAGGTTTAAACGCGTACCAATAAAGCCAAATTCACGGCAACCATGAGCACTTTGGTTGAGGTTCATGAAGTTCATATCGATCTCATCCCAAGGCAGTGCAGCATTGAATTGAGTGTGCAAATGTAAGAATGGCTTATTAAGTTGTGACAACCCAGCGATCCACATTTTCGCAGGCGAGAACGTATGCATCCACAAAATTAAACCGACACATTCTGGGTCATTATTCGCAGCGCGACATACCGCCAAGATCTCATCAGGCGTTTTCACCGTGCCACGTTCTTCTACCGGTACAGAAATGCTTTCAGCACCATTCAATCCGGCAACAATTTCAGCGCTATCGCGTGCCACTTGCTCTAACACTTTTGGTCCGTAGAGATGTTGAGAACCGGTAACGAACCAAACTTTTTTATCGTTGAAGACTTTCATAGTTATCCCTTATTTTTTGCTGGATTGATGTTGGCCGTAATACGCGTTTGCGCCATGTTTGCGCAGATAATGCTTATCCAATAACGCTTGATTGATGTAGCGAACATCTGGATTAATTTGCAGAGTTTGTAATGCCATCCCGGCGACGACTTCGACCACAACGGCGTTATGTACCGCTTGGTCGGCATCTTTGCCCCAGGTAAAAGGCGCATGTTCTTTCACTAGAATGCCGGGAGTTGCCAGCACTTCACTGTCGGCAATGGTCTCGACAATCACTTTGCCCGTATTCAGTTCGTAATCGTTGGCAATTTCGTCATCACTCAGTGCACGCGTGCAAGGAATGCTGCCGTAAAAATAGTCAGCGTGTGTGGTGCCTAAAGCTGGAATCGCTGTTCCGGCTTGCGCCCAAGCGGTTGCCTGCGGCGAGTGGGTATGCACAATACCGCCAATTTCTGGGAATTGACGATAGAGTTCCAAATGCGTCGCGGTATCAGAAGAAGGATTGAGATCACCTTCGATAATTTCGCCGTGGAGATCAACGACAACCATGTTCTCCGCGCTTAACTCTTCGTACTTCACACCGCTGGGTTTTATTACCACCAGCCCTGAATCACGGTCGATGCCCGAAACGTTGCCCCACGTGAACGTCACCAAGTTGTGGTGCTCAAGATCCATATTGGCTTGCCAAACTTGGTGGCGAAGCGTTTTTAAACGCTCCGCGACATCAGAGGTTGGTTGCCATACTGTGTGTTCAGTCATGATTACGCTCCTGATGTTGATGGTATTCAGCCATCTGTTCGATGTGTCCGCCAAATTCACGGTAGCTGGCGTAGCGCGCCGCACGCAGTGCTTGGACTTCTGGGTTTGGTTGGTAGACAGAACGAATCGGGCTCGCCATCACGTTTTGTGCGGTTTGTGAATCTGGGTGTACTCCCGCTGCCACAGCCGCAAAAATCGCAGCGCCCAAGGCGCAGCACTGATCGGATTCAACAACCGCAATTTCACGGCAAATGACATCAGCACACATTTGCATTACGTAAGGCGATTTCTGGGCAATCCCGCCGATGGCAATCACACGGTCCACTTTGACGTCTTGGTCAACAAAGCAGTCAACAATGGCTTTAGCGCCATGCGCCGTAGATTCGACTAAAGAAGAGAACAGCGCTGGCGCGGTGCTGCCAAGGTTAAGCTCACCTAACGCACCTTTAAGCCGTTGGTTTGCATTGGGGGTGCGGCGACCATTGAGCCAGTCCATCGCCAAAGGCGATTGAGTCTGAATTTGATATTCCTGTGCTGCTTGCGAGAGCATGGGCAGCAGTTCACCATCAAGTTCTTCCGCTGTTAAAGCAAAATCAGGATTTGCCGCTGCATAATGTTGTAGCGGCCACATTAATAAGCGTTTAAACCAGGCGTAGACATCACCAAACGCTGATTGACCCGCCTCTAATGCTAATAAACCAGGCGTTGCACTACCAAGCACCTGCCCGCATATACCATGAATCGTGCGATCGCCGACTTCTTCATTTTCAACCATCAGAATGTCGCAAGTAGAAGTACCAATGACTTTGACCAAATCTCCAGCGCCAGCCCCAGCACCAACTGCGCCCATATGGCAGTCAAACTCACCGACCGCAATGGCGAGCCCTGCAGGCAACCCGAGTTTGTCTGCCCACTCTTGAGTTAATACGCCAGCCTGTTGGTCAGCGGTGAAAACTTCAGTAAACATGCGCTCACGCATGCCATTTAGCGTTGGAGAAATCGCAGATAAAAACGCTTGGTCTGGCAAGCCATCCCAGCTGCTGTGCCACATCGCTTTATGCCCTGCGGCGCAAACGCCGCGGCGCAGATGACTTGGGTGTTCGTTGCCAGACAATAGCGCTGGAATCCAGTCACACAGCTCAACCCAGCTGTAGGCACGCTCTGCAACGCTATCGTCTTGCTCACTCACCCAAGCCGCTTTTGCCCAGAACCATTCCGATGAGTAGATCCCGCCGATGTAGCGAGTGTAATCAGGAAAGTCGCCCGAGTGGGCCAGTTGGTTGATCAAATCGGCTTTCGACACAGAGGTATGGTCTTTCCACAACACAAACATCGCATTTGGGTTGTGTTCGAATTCAGGTAATAACGCTAAGATTTTACCTTCGGCATCAACGGGCGCAGGAGTTGACCCTGTGGTATCAACTCCGATACCAACCACCGACTGTGCCAATTCGCGGGGCGCTTGTGCCAATGCTTCCTGTATCGCATTGGTCATCGCTTCAATATAGTCACGAGGGTGATGGCGGAATTGAGAGTGCTCAGGCACACAGTATTTACCTTCCATCCATCTTGGGTAATACACCACTGAAGAGGTCACCTCAGCTCCCGTTTCAGCATTAACAATAAGGGCACGAACCGAATCTGAACCAAAGTCCAATCCAATGACATGCTGCTGTTTCACATTATTAGTATCCATGACAGCTCCAACTGTAAGGTCGCAATATACCCAATGTTATAGCGAGAGCTCGGCAAATCTCCCATAAACCACAACGCTAAATTTATGGACAAAAACGTTACGAGGTTTTTTTTGCGTCATTGATAATGAAATGCACCCAACTTGTTACCAGTGGTGATTAATTGGTCGAAAAATCGTTTCAATCGCACCAAAATCATTCAAAAGTGCACCATAGCCATGCAAATGAGAGCTAGATCATAGTCTCGCACGCTAAATAAATGGACAAAATCGCTACTTTTTTCTGTTGTGATTTTTATCACTCCAATTACTTGTTAGTTACAAGAATAATGGAGGTGAATATTTACCCCCTACACACCAGTGGATGGAATAACAATGAAACTAAAAACTCTACTCGCAACTGCTGCACTATCGGGTCTGACCTTGATGAGTGCGTCTGCCAATGCCTTCTTTGGTTCTAGTGATGATGAACTTAAGCTCGGCTATCTTGTAAAACAACCTGAAGAACCTTGGTTCCAAACCGAATGGGCCTTTGCTGAAAAAGCCGGTGAGAAGTACGGTTTTGAAGTGGTAAAAATGGCAATTCCAGACGGTGAAAAAACCCTAAATGCCATTGACACACTTGCCGCAAGTGGTGCCAAAGGTTTCGTTATCTGTACGCCAGATCCAAAATTAGGTCCAGCGATCATGGCCAAAGCCAAAAGCTATGATCTAAAAGTCGTCACTGTTGATGACCAGTTCCTGAATGCCAAAGGCGAACCAATGACCAACGTACCATTGGTCATGATGGCTGCGAGCGAAATCGGCTACCGTCAAGGTTCTGAATTGTATAAAGAAATGACTAACCGTGGCTGGGATGCCTCAACCACTGGTGTTATGGCAATCACAGCAGACGAGCTAGATACAGCACGTCGCCGTGTTGATGGTTCCATCAAAGCGTTGAAAGAAGCGGGCTTCCCTGAAAACCAAATTTACCGCGTTCCAACCAAAACCAACGATATTCCTGGCGCACTGGATGCAGCGAACTCTCTACTGGTTCAATACCCAAATGTTAAGCAATGGCTGATTGTTGGTATGAACGACAACACTGTACTGGGTGGCGTACGCGCGACCGAAGGCCAAGGATTTGATGCAGCCAACGTTATCGGTATTGGTATCAATGGTGTTGATGCTGTTAACGAACTGGCGAAATCAAAACCAACGGGCTTCTATGGCTCACTACTTCCTAGCCCAGACGTACACGGCTTCAAGAGTATTGAATCACTTTACCAATGGGTAAATGACGATGTTGAACCGAAGAAATTCGTTGAAGTAACTGATGTCGTCCTGATTACACGTGACAACTTTAAAGCCGAACTCGAGAAAAAAGGCCTATAAGCCGCTGTCGTGGTGGCCCACTTGGGCCGCCACATCACAAATTCGGAGAGAAATACTATGGCGGGATCACCTTCTTACTTAGAGTTTCGCAATATCTCAAAGCATTTCCCTGGCGTAAAAGCGTTGAACAACATCAGCTTTCGAGCCAATAAGGGCAGCGTACATGCGTTGATGGGGGAAAATGGCGCTGGGAAGTCGACTCTACTTAAAACCCTAAGTGGTTTGCATAAGCCCACTGAAGGCGAACTGATCGTCGATGGAAAAAGCCTTGAATTCATCAAAACTACCGATGCGCTCGACGCAGGTATTGCCATCATTTATCAGGAACTTAACCTGGTTCCTGAACTGAGTGTGGCTGAAAATATTTATCTGGGCCAGATGCCAACTAAAAACGGGCGCGTCGATACCGATACGCTCAACAAAAATGCACGTGAACAGCTCAGTCGTTTAGGAGAACATTTTGATCCTTCACGCCCATTAAAAGAGTTTTCAATCGGCCAATGGCAGATGGTGGAAATTGCCAAAGCCTTAAGCCGCAATGCGCAAATCATTGCCTTTGATGAGCCAACCAGTAGCTTGTCTCAAAGAGAAATTAAAAATTTATTTAAAGTCATTCGCGAGCTACGCGATGACGGAAAAATCATTCTTTATGTTTCGCACCGTATGGAAGAGATCTTTGACCTGTGTGATGCCATCACCATTTTTAAAGATGGCACCCATGTTCAAACCTTCGATGACTTAAGCACACTGACCCACGATCGCTTGGTTGAGCTGATGGTTGGTCGTGAAATCAATGATATTTATAACTACCGTTCTCGCCCATTAGGTGAAGATGGCTTGCGCCTTGATAATATCGAAGGCAAAGGCTTAACCGCCCCTGTCTCACTCAACATTCTGCAAGGCGAAATTCTTGGCTTATTTGGTTTGGTGGGCGCAGGGCGTACCGAATTAACTCGTTTAATTTTTGGCGCAGAAAAATCCACCGCTGGGCAAATCTATCTTCACGGTGAACCCATCTCCATCCAATCACCGCAAGATGCGATTAAAGCCGGCATCACGCTATGTCCAGAAGACCGCAAAGCGGATGGCATCATTCCGATCATGTCAGTGGAAGAGAATACCAACGTCAGTGCCCGTCGCTGGCATCTAAAACTTGGCAGCCTGATTGACTTCAGTTGGGAAGGCAAAAACGCAGAGAAGCAACGCCAAGCGCTTAATGTCAAAACCGCCTCTTTACAGCAAGCCATTGGTGAGCTCTCTGGAGGTAACCAACAAAAAGTCATCCTTGGTCGCTGGTTATCCACCGCGATGAGTGTGATTTTGCTCGATGAGCCAACCCGCGGCATCGACGTAGGCGCCAAATCGGAAATCTACGAATTGATTTTCAACTTGGCGGAAAACGGCGTCACCGTATTGGTCGTATCCAGTGACCTTCCTGAAGTCCTTGGCATTTCTGACCGTGTGCTGGTGATGAAAGAAGGCGCCGTAACTGGCGAACTGAAACGTGAAGAATTTAACGAACAAGCAGCTCTGAGCCTCGCCATGTTGGGCGACGGACAAGCTGCAGCCTGATACGAAGGAATATCCTATGTCCCTATCTAGTTCAACCAAAGTCCTCAATGAGGAAAAACCAAAAAGCGCGATGAGTCTCGCCGGTATTTGGGATCGCTTCGGCATGCTAATGGTATTTGCTGGTCTATTCCTGTTGTGTGCCTTTTTCGTTCCCTACTTTGCCACTTTCATTAATATGAAAGGATTGGGGCTTGCCATTTCGATGAGTGGTATGGTCGCTTGTGCCATGTTGTTCTGCCTGGCGTGCGGCGATTTAGACTTATCGGTCGCCTCGATCATTGCGTGTTCAGGTGTCGTAACGGCGGTTGCTATCAACGCGACCTCAAGCGTGGTTCTTGGCATCGGTGCTGGGTTGCTGTCTGGTGTTGCATTTGGCCTGCTTAATGGCTTTGTGATTGCCAAACTGCAAATTAACGCGTTGATCACCACCCTTGCAACCATGCAGATTGCACGTGGTCTTGGCTACATCATCTCCGACGGTAAAGCGGTCGGTATTACGGAAGAAAGCTTCTTCTCTTTGGGTAATTCTTCGTTTATCGGCGTACCAACGCCCGTATGGTTAACCATTGTTACCTTTGCCGTATTTGCGTTCTTGCTTAACCGCACGGTTTATGGTCGTAATACACTCGCCATTGGTGGTAACGAAGAAGCCGCCCGATTGGCCGGGGTTAACGTGGTGAAAACCAAGATGATCATCTTCACTGTCTCTGGGTTTATCTCGGCGCTTGCTGGGGTGATTCTTGCTGCGCGGATGACCAGTGGTCAGCCAATGACTTCCGTCGGTTTTGAACTTGTTGTCATTTCAGCTTGTGTACTTGGTGGTGTTTCACTAAAAGGCGGGATTGGTAAAGTCTCTTACGTCATCGCTGGTGTACTTATTCTCGGTACGGTTGAAAACGCCATGAACCTATTGAATATGTCTCCATTTGCACAATATGTGGTACGCGGTGCGATTCTGCTAGCAGCGGTTATTTTTGACCGATACAAACAAAAGTCTCGCGCTTAAATATTAATTCGAAGCCCATATTAATTTAACTATTTCGATTCTATAAAACGCCTCAATTATGAGGCGTTTTTTTGTTTAAGACTTTTATCGTATTGCTAATTAAATATTGTATAAAATTACAAAAAAAGACATTAACACAAATATTAATAGCTCATAAAAATTCATTACTAATTCCGCTATTATAATGGATTTTTTTGCTATCGATGACCGGCTGTGACCTACCTCTAACCCAATATTCAGTGGGTTTCCTAATCTATTTTCGTATAAAAAATATACACCTGCAGTTCCTATTAATACCCTACACGTGAAATTATAAAATATAAGATAGAGAAAGATTATGCTAAAAAAACTCACCCTTGCGACTGCCATCGGTAGTCTCGTTATGTCTGCCTCCGTTTTTGCCAGTTCCTTAACGGTTGGCTTTTCTCAAATTGGTTCAGAATCTGGATGGCGCGCTGCCGAAACTGCGGTATCCAAAGCTGAAGCCGAAAAGCGTGGCATCAACTTGAAGATTTCTGATGCTCAGCAAAAACAGGAAAACCAAATCAAGGCGGTACGCTCGTTTATCGCCCAAGGCGTTGATGCGATCTTTATCGCCCCCGTGGTTCAAACAGGCTGGGGCCCGGTACTTGAAGAAGCGAAAGACTATGAAATCCCTGTATTTCTTCTTGACCGCGGGATCACCGTCGACGATGACTCTTTGTACATGACTGCCGTTACTGCAGATAACGTATTAGAAGGGAAAGTTGCTGGCCAGTGGCTCCTCGATACTGTCAAAGACAAACCGTGTAACGTGGTCGAACTGCAAGGCACCGTCGGTGCCAGTGTGGCGATTGACCGTAAGGAAGGCTTTAGCGAAGCGATCAGCAATGCGTCCAACGTCAATATTGTGCGTACCCAATCTGGCGAATTTACTCGCAGTAAAGGGAAAGAAGTCATGGAAAGCTTCATTAAAGCGGAGAACGGTGGCAAAAATATTTGTGCGGTATTCTCCCATAATGACGACATGGCCATTGGCGCGATTCAGGCAATTAAAGAAGCCGGTTTAAAACCAGGCGACGATATTTTAGTTGTCTCGATAGATGCGGTTCCGGATATTTTTAAAGCCATGATGAATGGTGAAGCCAATGCCACTGTAGAATTAACACCAAATATGGCAGGCCCTGCCTTTGATGCGCTTATTTCATATAAAGAAAATGGTACTCAACCTCCGAAAAAAATAGTGACCGAATCCAATCTTTATTTGCCGAAAGATGCAAAAGAACAATTGGATATGAAAAAAGACCTCGGTTATTAATTTTTGATAAAAGCCTCTCACTGAATCGAATTTTTTTGACGCTTGGTGGGAGGCTTTGGAGTGGGTATGTCATCGATGCAAAGTAATGACGTTATATTAAGCGCACAAGGGATCAGTAAATTTTTTCCTGGCGTGAAAGCGCTGCAGAATGTCGATTTTTCGTTGAGAAAAGGCGAAATTATGGCGCTGCTTGGTGAAAATGGCGCCGGAAAATCAACCTTAGTGAAAACGCTAACCGGTGTGTACCAACGTGACGCTGGTGATATTTTTTTAGATGGACAATCCATCTCTCCCCAAAATACCGCGCATGCGCAGCAATTAGGAATTGGCACTGTATATCAAGAGGTCAACTTATTGCCAAATATGTCGGTTATGGACAATCTGTTTATCGGCAATGAACCTAAAAAATGGGGCTTTGTCGACCGTAAATTGATGGCGCAAAAAGCCAGCCAAATCGTGACCAGCTATGGTTTAAATTTGGACGTCACTCAACCACTAAATAGCTTTTCCGTCGCGATTCAACAAGTGATTTCCATCGCGCGCGCGGTATCGCTTTCCGCCAAAATCTTAATTCTGGATGAGCCAACCGCCAGCCTTGATAGTAGTGAAGTGGACATGCTGTTTGGTATCATGCGAGATCTGCGTGCGAAAGGCATTAGCCTTGTTTTTATCACTCACTTCCTCGACCAAGTGTATGAAGTAAGTGATCGCATCACGGTACTGCGCAACGGTCAGTTAGTCGGAACGCACGAGACGCGTCAATTACCACAAATTGAACTGGTGAAACTTATGCTTGGGCGTGAACTCGAAGACAACGCACTGAGGCGAGCGGGCAAAACGCAATTGAGTGATGAACCTGTGGTCGAGTTCAGCCAATATGGTAAAAAAGGCACCATCGAGCCCTTTGATCTTAAAGTGCACGCTGGCGAAATCGTTGGGCTTGCCGGACTTCTCGGCTCAGGCCGCACTGAAACCGCCAAAGTTATCTTCGGTATTGAACCGAATGACAGCGGCAGTTGTAAACTGAAAAGTCGTCCAACTAAAGTCACATCGGCGCGCCAGGCGTCCTTGCAAGGTTTTGGTTTCTGCCCTGAAGATCGCAAAACTGATGGTATTATTGGCGCAGCGTCGGTCAGAGAAAATATCATTCTGGCGCTTCAAGCGCAGCGAGGTTGGTTCCGTCCGATATCGCGCGCCGAGCAAGAAGAGATGTCGCAGCGTTTTATCAAACAACTCGACATCAAAACGCCCAATATCGAACAGCCGATAGAGTTTCTCTCGGGTGGTAACCAGCAAAAAGTGCTGCTCGCACGCTGGTTGCTCACTAAACCCCGCTTTTTAATTCTCGACGAACCAACACGCGGCATTGATGTCGGCGCGCATGCCGAGATCATTCGCTTAATTGAATCACTGTGCGCCAATGGCTTAGCACTCCTAGTTATCTCTTCAGAACTTGAAGAGCTAGTCGGCTACGCTGACCGCGTCATCGTGCTGCGCGATCGCAAGCAAGTCGCGGAAATTCCGACCGAAGAACTCTCGGTACCCGCCATTATGCAAGCGATAGCGATGTGAGGTGAGTATGACAACATTTAATCCATCAACCCCGGGACATGCGCAGACTAAGCGCAGATTCAGCTTGCCCAAAGGCGCGCCCCAAATTTTGGCCCTTGTGTGTCTGTTTTTGATCAACGCGATCATCGCCGACAACTTCTTCTCCATTCACATTCAAGACGGACGTCTGTTCGGCAGTGTGATCGATATTTTTAATCGCGGAGCGCCTGTCGCGCTGCTTACTATCGGGATGACACTGGTCATCGCCACGGGGGGCATCGATTTGTCCGTTGGCGCTGTGATGGCGATCAGCGGCGCTGTGATGGCCAGTATGGCATCACAAGATTACGAGCCAACCACTATCTTAATTTGTGCGCTGCTCTCTGGGGTCGCCTGTGGTCTATGGAATGGCTTTTTGGTGGCCGTATTTAAAATTCAGCCGATCGTCGCCACGCTGATTTTAATGGTCGCCGGACGTGGTATTGCCCAGCTGATTACTCAAGGGCAAATCGTCACCTTTAATAGCGACACACTGTCGTGGTTTGGTAGTGGTTCATTCTTACTGCTACCAACTCCGGTCATTTTGTTGATCATCGCCACCATCGCGATTTGGTGTTTAACCAAAAAAACGGCGCTCGGGCTATTTATTGAATCTGTCGGTATCAACATTAAAGCCGCGAAAAATGCCGGTATTAACACGCCAGCCATAGTGATGTCAGTTTATGCCCTTAGCGGTCTAATGGCGGCGCTCGCCGGTATTATTGTCGCCGCCGATATCAAAGGCGCCGACGCCAATAATGCAGGTCTTTGGCTTGAGATGGACGCCATTCTAGCGGTCGTCATCGGGGGCACCTCATTGATGGGTGGCCGCTTTAACTTACTGCTCGCGTTAGTCGGTGCGTTCATCATCCAAAGCATCAATACGGGCATTTTGCTCTCTGGCTACCAACCGCAGTGGAACCATATCGTCAAATCCGTGGTGGTACTGCTTGTACTGGTCATGCAATCTCCCGCAGTCATTCAAATGTTTAAGAGGAAAATGAATCATGATTAAGCGTAACTTTCCTCTGTTTATCACCATCTGTGTGTTTCTTATTGGCTACGTGTTTTGCATGTTGGAATTCCCTGCCTTTATGACCACACGCGTCATCTGTAACATACTCACCGATAATGCGTTTTTGGGCATACTCGCGGTAGGGATGACCTTTGTGATTCTCTCCGGAGGTATTGACCTGTCGGTCGGCTCGGTGGTGGCGTTCACTGGTGTGTTTATGGCGAAGATGATTGGTGACTGGCACATTGCTCCGTTGATGGCGATGCTGATTGTGCTGCTCATGGGGATGCTGTTTGGCGGCTTTATGGGTTGGATTATCGATACCTTAAAAATTCCAGCCTTTATCGTCACGCTGGCTGGCATGTTCTTTTTACGCGGTGCCAGCTTTTTAATTTCCGAGCAATCCATTCCGATTCAACACCCCATGTTTAAAGAGTTGTCACGTACCGCTTGGCATATTTGGGGAGGCGGCCGCCTGAGCCTTATGGCGGTGATCATGCTGGTAATTGTCACACTAGGCATTTTACTTGCCCACCGAACTCGTTTTGGCAATAACGTTTACGCCGTCGGCGGTAATGCCACCTCGGCTGGATTAATGGGGGTTCCCGTTCGCCGAACAACCATTGGCATTTACATGCTGTCAACGTTTTTGGCGACCTGCGCAGGAATCGTTTTCTCGATTTACACCTCTGCGGGCTATCCATTAGCAGGCATTGGGGTTGAGCTCGATGCGATTGCCGCCGTGGTGATTGGTGGAACACTGCTTTCTGGTGGTGTCGGCACGGTATTTGGTTCCCTGTTTGGGGTGCTGATTCAGGGGTTGATTCAAACCTACATCACCTTTGATGGTACATTGAGCTCTTGGTGGACGAAAATCATCGTCGGCATTTTGTTGTTTGGTTTTATCGGTTTACAACGTTTGCTGCTGGTCATGAGCGAACGGCGTAAACAAGTTGCCAGCACCAGCATGATGAAATCAGTTCCCAGCTAAATAAACACCATAACTATTCGCAAAGGCTTCCGATTGGGAGCCTTTTTTATTCTTAACTTTCTCTTTTGCCCTGCCATCCCCGACGCCATGCGACATCTGTCTTTGAATGTGGATCACACGTTGAGTCCGACCAAAAATGATACTTGGATCCAAAACCTAACTGACTGTTTATGTGGAAAAAAGTGACTCTACATTTGTTCTCGAACCCAAATCACACTCCATACAATATGTTGTTTAATCTTGATCTTTAAAAGCCGCATAGTAGTGGCGAACACCATAAAACTTACAACGTTCACGGACAAAAGAATTCATCAGTTATGGCAAAGAAAACTCATCCGCTGGATCGGATCATCATTCAATTGTTGCAGTTTCAAGGATTGATCAAGAAAGAGGCTGAAGCGCAGATTCAATCTGAGGTTTATCAGCTTAATCATTCTGAAATCGTTCAAGTAAAACAGTATGCTCAACACTTTGGTGAAGGTGCCAAAGAGCGATTGATCGAAGAGCTACTGGAACAGCGCCGCGAAGCGTTGTTTCATAAAGTACAAAATCAGCTCAACAATCCGCTATTGCACATGGGTGGAGCCACAGCTGCGCAACTCGCACTAGGCTAAACACTCAAACGCAATCCCCATTGGGTGGCGCGGAATCTTCTTCTCCCCCTTTCTTTGAAGATTCCGTCCCCCAATTCTTTTCGCCGATCTCCAAATATGCGCTCGACACCGCTTTCGGTTAAGCGTGGCATTTGGCCTCATTTTCGGTACAATCGCCGCTCAGAACATCACGACTTCAACGCCCATGCCGCATCAAGACCCACGTTTTCATTCGTTCGCCAGCGATATTCGCTCGATAGAACTGCCGAGCCAGTTTACTTTTCCGTTTTATTATCAGCCTCATTCGCTTTGCAAACTGGCGGCGTCGCAGCTTCAGCAGCATTTACTCACTCAAACCGAGTGGCGGCATGATTTTGGTATCGAGGGGCAGAGTCAAAGTCGTGAAAAAACCGATGCGGTCGGTAAAATGTTTGGGGTACTAGTGGTACAGAGCCCCGAAGGGGAAATCGGTTATCTGGCTGGATTTTCTGGCAAAATCGCTGAGCAAAACCTGCTACCCGGTTTTGTGCCTCCGGTATTTGATATGCTGGCAAAAGACAGCTTTTTTCATGCAGAGCTGGCGCATATTACTGAACTCAATAGCCATGTGACCACGCTCAGCCACGATGATGAATTTATTCGCCTACAGCAGCAATTGGCGCAGTTAGAGTCAGACTACCAACAACACGAAGCGCAGCAGCGCCAGCATATGATTGCTGCGCGCGCCGAACGTAAGCAGCAGCGCATCAATGCAGAGCAAACTTTAGAAGGCGATGCGCTAAAACACGCGCTCGATGCACTCGCCAAAGCCAGTGTCGCCGACAAAAATACCCTCAAATACTTAAAGCTCGAATGGGAAGAAAAAATTGCCCAAGTCAACCAGCACGTTGAGCGCATCCAGCGCAAGCTTGAGCAGTTAAAAACCAAACGTAAGCAACTCTCTCATCAATTACAAAAAAAACTGTTCGACCAATATCAATTTTTAAATCAGCGCGGCGAGCAATTGGGGTTAAACCAAATCTTTCGGCAAACGGGGCTGGAGGTTCCGCCCGCCGGAGCCGGTGAATGCGCCGCGCCAAAACTGCTGCAATACGCCTATTTGCATGGTTATCATCCACTGGCGATGGCCGAGTTTTGGTGGGGCGTATCGCCTAAATCTGAAATTCGTAAGCATGGTCAGTTCTACCCATCATGCCATAGCAAGTGTCAGCCGATCTTAACTCATATGCTCAAGGGGCTAGAGGTGGAACCCAACCCACTGGAGCAAAACTGGGCTGAAGATAAACCGCTGACGATTGTTTACCAAGATGAGGCAATGGTGGTGGTAAACAAGCCCTCAGGACTGCTTTCAGTCCCAGGCAAAACCATCAAAGATTCGGCTTATACTCGGCTACAACAACAATTTCCCGATGTCGAAGGTCCGTTTGTGATTCACCGCCTAGATATGGCTACCTCAGGCTTACTGGTGTTTGCACTCACCAAACGCGCCAATAAGAGTTTACAAAAACAGTTCATCAGTCGTGAAGTCAAAAAGCGCTATGTTGCACTTCTCTGCGGTGAAGTGCCCGCGCCGCAGGGCCAAATTGACTTGCCTATGCGGGGTGATCCCGATGACAGGCCCCGCCAATTGGTGTGTTTCGAACATGGAAAACCGGCGCGTACCGAGTGGCAAGAGATCGTCAATACCCATGGGCAAAGTAAAGTTTACCTGTATCCGCATACCGGGCGGACGCATCAGCTGCGTGTACACTGCGCGCACCATCTTGGGCTCAACTTAGCAATGGTCGGTGACGGCTTATACGGGACGCGCGCCGATCGCCTGCATCTGCATGCCGAAACACTCGAATTTGCCCACCCCTACACCAAGCAGCCAATGGTGTTTCAAGCGGACGCCGAGTTCTAACCACCGCATCGTATCACTGATGCAAAACCGAGAATGGTGGTCATACCAATACCTCATTTTTGAAAAATTACTGTGAGCGAATAGCGCTGAAATCTCATTGCCCGGTTTTCAGCGCTGGCATAGACTGAGCCAATGGATACGCTCATAATTTTTAAGTTTTACTTACTTCACGGCTTAGCCCTTTTCGCTATCTCCTTTGCGATTTTTTTCAGGAAGCTTCATATCAGCCGCATCGCAATTGCCGAGGTGCTGCCCTACTTCGCGCTATTTTGTTTATTACGCGGCGCGCATGAATGGTTTGAGCTTTACACCGTGATGTACGTACACCAAACCGCACAAACCCTGACGCTGGAAACCATTCATACCATTGAATTAGGGCTTTCCATGGCGGCATTAGCCATGTTCTGTTGGAAGATGTTGCCACTGACTCAGTGGCCTGGAGTACGCTTCTTGCGTCGCGGTATGTTGTTGCTGATTTGTCTATTTTTGATTGGTGCCGCTTACCACTTCAACACTTTAGATTACTTCGAGTATCTGCATAATGTCGCGCTGCACATGCGCTGGATTTTTGGATTAGTCTGCGGCTTACTGGCCAGTTTTGCCTTGGCAGACTATGCCTATTCACTCAGCCGCCAAGGCTATGGTAAAGCACTGCCGTTTAAATTGGTGGGGTTTGCCTTGATGATTTATGTCATCAGCATCGGCGGGCTCTCCTCTGAGATGACCCCGTCGGTTATCGCGATTCGCATGGTATGTGCGGTGTTACTGCTTGCGGCGACGTGGTTTGCGCTGCGTGTCTTTGATGAAGAGCACGACAATTTAATCGAAGAAGCGCTGCAACTCTCATTGCAAAACCAAAAGTTGAAAGAGTTAGGTGAATTGACTTCTGCGATTGCTCATGAAATCAAAACGCCACTCAGCAGCGCACTCATGAGCTGCGATATTCTGAGCCACCAAGTGCAACATGAACCAGAAAGCAAAGAAAAACAGACAACAGAACGCCAACTTGAGCGTATTCGTCACGGGCTCTCACGCGCCGCTCAGATCAGCCAAGAAGTCCTAAATTACGCCCATCAAAATCCCCTTAAACGCGATACCGTTGTGGTTGCCGAGGTTATTAAATCTGCGATATCGCTGAATCACTTTCGCTTAAATGACTTTACCGTCGAAACCCATCTCGCACCTGAACTGCGTGTCGATGGCGATGCCGGACAGCTCGAGCAGATGCTGACCAACTTAATTGGCAACGCCATTGATGCTAGCCATACCACAAAATACCTTGCCATCTTCTCCTATCAACGCAAGAAAAATGCGGTGATTGAAATTGTTGATCGCGCTGGCGGCGTCACCAATCAAGTATTGGAGAAAATGACTCAGCCCTTTTTCACCACCAAAGCGGTGGGTGAAGGGACAGGTATGGGACTGGCAATCTGCAAAAAGATTGTTCTACAACATGGCGGCGAGATGAAAATGAAGAATAATCCTCATGGATTAACGGTAGGAGTCCAGTTGCCGAGGAAACGGTCATGAATTTAAAATTATTGCTTGCTGAAGATGATCAACAATTACGTGAAGTGCTGGTCGAAGCCCTAACGCTCGAATCCTTCGAGGTTACGGCCTGTCACTGTGCGGAAGATGCATTGGATGCCGCGTCTCAGCAGCATTTTGATTTGGCACTCTTTGATGTGGTGATGTCCGGGATTACGGGCATTGATGCTTTAACGTCCCTGCGCCGTTTGCAACCCAATATCGGCATCGTCATTACCACCGCATTTGCGACCGTCGATTTGGCTGTTGATGCGATGAAAAAAGGCGCTGATGAGTTTTTAACCAAGCCCTTTAACTTGCCATCGCTGTCTGTCACCTTAAAACGTGTTCATGCCGAACACGCCCCGCGGGTGATGATGGATGACGAAGATCGAGACGTGATTTTTAGCTCACTCTCCAACCCGATTCGGCGCACGGTAGTCAAACAACTTAAGGTTCACCATAAGCTCAAATTTATGGATTTGTGCCGCGTCGTCGGCATTGAAGATCACACTAAATTTAATTTCCATCTCAAACATCTCGTCAACAGTAAACTGGTCGAGAAAGAAGAAGGTCGTGTGTATTCACTGACTGAGCGCGGCTTACAAGTTTACGCCAATATGTTGCAGTAATCCGTTGGCATTTATGCCATGTCAGTTGTGTTGAAGCTGGCATGATATAAATGCCAATCGACCGTCAATTTAGACAATAAAAAACCACCGCTTAGGTGGTTTTTTGGCTTAACAATCGTAGTGGTATTAGCGACGTGTTTTCATACTCAATTCAAACGCTTTCAACTGAGCTAACGCTTTGTTGAGCTCCAATTGCGCCTGAGCAAAACTGAAGTTATCGTCATAATGACGAATGTTTTCTTCCGCCGCTTTTCTCGCCGCTTCCGCGCGCGAACTGTCGATGTCTTTACCATGCAAAGCCGTATCGGCCAGTACTGTCACTACATCAGATTGCACTTCGACCAACCCACCGGAGACATAAAGAATCTCTTCCGGTTTTTGTAGGTCACCCTGAATGCGGGCAACCCCTGGTTTCAGCTTGCTGATTAGCGGGGAGTGACCCGGACGAATGCCGAGTTCTCCATCTGCGCCAGCAACGGCAATGGCATGCGCCGGGCCGGAATACAACGTTCCCTCAGCACTGACGACGTTCAACTGGAACGTATTTTGTGAAACCCCTATTGCCATGATGCCTCCTGCGCGTTACAGCGTTTTCGCTTTTTCAAGCACTTGTTCGATGGTGCCACAGTACAAGAATGCCTGTTCAGGAATATCATCATACTTGCCATCAAGCAGGTCTTTAAAGCCAACAATGGTATCTTTTAGTGACACGAACACACCGGGTTGCCCCGTAAAGACTTCCGCCACGTGGTAAGGCTGAGTAAGGAAACGCTCCACTTTACGTGCACGGGACACCAAGCGTTTGTCCTCTTCTGACAACTCATCCATCCCCAAGATAGCGATAATATCTTTCAGCTCTTTATAACGCTGCAGCGTCATTTGCACTTGCTGTGCGACATCGTAATGCTCTTGGCCAACAATTTGTGGGTCAAGCTGACGTGACGTTGAATCGAGCGGGTCAATCGCAGGATACAAACCCAATGCCGCGATGTTACGTGATAGTACAACCGTTGCATCCAAGTGCGCGAACGTGGTCGCGGGTGACGGGTCAGTTAAGTCATCCGCAGGCACATAGACCGCTTGGATAGACGTGATCGAACCCGATTTAGTGGATGTGATACGCTCTTGCAGTACGCCCATTTCTTCAGCCAATGTAGGCTGATAACCTACCGCTGATGGCATACGGCCAAGCAGTGCTGAAACTTCGGTACCCGCTAGGGTATAACGATAAATATTGTCAACAAACAATAGTACATCACGGCCTTCATCACGGAAGCGCTCAGCAATCGTTAAACCTGTCAACGCCACACGTAGACGGTTACCCGGTGGCTCGTTCATCTGACCATAAACCATCGCAACTTTATCAAGCACGCCCGCATCTTTCATTTCGTAATAGAAGTCGTTACCCTCACGAGTTCGTTCCCCTACCCCGGTAAATACAGAAAGCCCCGAGTGCGCTTTTGCGATGTTGTTGATAAGCTCCATCATGTTGACGGTTTTACCAACACCGGCACCGCCGAACAGACCGATTTTACCCCCTTTGGCAAACGGGCAAATCAAGTCGATGACTTTCACCCCCGTCTCCAAAAGTTCAGTACTGTTGGATTGATCTTCATAGCTTGGCGCAGCACGGTGAATCTCATAAGATGTTTTTTCACCGATAGGGCCGCATTCATCGATCGGGTCACCCAGCACGTTCATGATCCGTCCCAGGGTTTCTTCGCCCACAGGGACAGTAATTGGGTGGCCTGTTGATTCAACGCTCAAACCGCGTTTTAGACCATCAGACGTACCCATGGCGATACAACGTACCACACCGCCACCAAGTTGCTGCTGCACTTCTAACATCAATGTGCTGCCGTCAGTTTCTGTCACCTTTAAGGCATCGTAGACTTTCGGACCTTGGTTTTGTTCGAACTCAACGTCGACCACCGCACCGATGACTTTGACAATTTTGCCAATACTCATAATTAAAACCTCAAATTCTCTCTTTAAACCGCTTGCGCACCCGAAACAATTTCACTCAATTCTTGAGTGATGGCCGCCTGACGAGCTTTGTTATAAACAAGCTGTAGATCTTCGATCAATTGTCCGGCGTTATCGGTAGCGGCTTGCATTGCCACCATTCGCGCGGCTTGTTCACAGGCGATGCTCTCTACGACACCTTGATACACCAGCGATTCAACGTAACGCTGGATTAAGTGATCAAGTATGTCTCTAGGCGCTTGCTCGTAGATGTAGTCCCAACGAACGTCTTTATCACGTTCAATATCTTCTTTCGGGAACGGTAACATCTGAATCACACGCGGTTGTTGCACCATGGTGTTGACGAACTGGTTACACACTAAGTACAGGCGGTCAATGCTGCCATCTGCATAGTGCTCCATCATCGCATTCACGGTACCGAGTAGATCTTCAACTCGTGGCTTGTCGCCTAAACCAGATGTTTGTGCAATCACTTTGCCGAATGAACGGAAAAAGCTAATGGCTTTTGAGCCAATCAAAGTGGTATCCACCTCGACGCCTTTGTCCTGCCACTCTTGCATGTCAACCATCACCTTCTTGAACAAGTTACTGTTCAAACCACCACATAAGCCGCGGTCAGAAGAGATGATGATGTAAGCCACTCGTTTAATTTCACGTTCTTGCAGTAAGGGATGGCTGTATTCCAGCGTCCCTGAAGAAACGTGACCGATCACCTTACGCATATTACGGGCGTAAGGGCGAGAGGCCTCCATATTGTCCTGCACTTTGCGCATTTTGCTGGCGGCGACCATTTGCATTGCACTGGTGATTTTCTGCGTGTTGGCCACGCTGGCAATCTTGGTGCGAATCTCTTTGGTATTTGCCATAACGGACTCCTACTAATGACGCGAGTGATTGCGTTACGAATGCACAGCGACGAATTTTTCTAGCAAGCTTTGCAATTCGCGCTCTGTCTCCTCGGTGTAATCGCCCGTTTGGTTGATGGTGTCTAATAGCGGTTTCGCGTTCTGACGAGCGTAAGACAGCAAGTCATCTTCGAACTTAGCGATATCACTCAACTCAACATTAGTCAGGAACCCTTTCTCGGCAGAGAAAATCGCTAATGCTTGTTCGGCAACCGTCATCGGCGTGTACTGCTTTTGCTTCATCAACTCAGTCACTTTCTCACCATGATCAAGCTGACGACGTGTCGCTTCATCAAGGTCAGATGAGAACTGCGCAAATGCCGCAAGTTCGCGGTACTGAGCCAGAGCGGTACGAATACCACCAGACAGTTTCTTAATGATCTTCGTTTGCGCAGCACCACCCACACGAGATACCGAGATACCTGGGTCAACCGCCGGACGTAAACCAGAGTTGAACAGTTGGGTTTGCAAGAAGATCTGACCATCAGTGATAGAGATAACGTTGGTCGGAACGAACGCTGACACGTCACCGGCTTGTGTTTCGATGATTGGCAATGCGGTCAAAGAACCGGTTTTGCCTTTCACTTCACCGTTGGTAAAGCGCTCCACATAGTCTTCGTTCACACGCGCTGCACGTTCAAGTAAACGTGAGTGCAAGTAGAAAACATCCCCCGGGAAGGCTTCGCGGCCTGGTGGGCGTTTTAGCAGCAACGAAATTTGACGATAAGCAACGGCTTGTTTTGACAGGTCATCATACACAATCAAGGCGTCTTCACCGCGGTCACGGAAATATTCGCCCATGGTACAACCGGCATATGGCGCAAGGTATTGTAGCGCAGCCGCTTCCGATGCTGACGCCACCACCACGATGGTGTTATCCAACGCGCCGTGCTCTTCCAGTTTACGAACCACGTTGGCAATGGTAGAGGCTTTTTGGCCAATAGCCACGTAGATGGCTTTTACGCCTAACGATTTTTGGTTGATGATGGCATCAATCGCCAGAGCGGTTTTACCCGTTTGACGGTCTCCGATGATCAGCTCACGTTGACCACGGCCGATTGGCACCATTGAGTCAACCGCTTTGTATCCGGTTTGGATAGGCTCGTCCACCGATTTACGGTCGATTACGCCCGGTGCGATTACTTCGACTGGGTCCATTTGGACATAATCGATCGCGCCTTTACCATCAATAGGTTGACCCAAGGTATTGACCACACGGCCTAAAAGACCAGGGCCGACAGGCACTTCCAAAATACGGCCAGTGCCTTTAACCTTCATACCTTCAGACAAGTCAGCGTATGGGCCCATGACCACCGCGCCGACAGAGTGGCGCTCTAAGTTTAGCGCTAGGGCAAAACGGTTGTCAGGCAGTTCAAGCATCTCACCTTGCATCACGTCAGCTAAGCCATGAATGGTAATGATACCGTCACTTACCGATACGATCGTACCTTCATTTCGCGCTTCAGATTGAAGGTCAAAATTGACGATACGCTCTCTGATTAGTTCACTAATTTCATTAGAATTTAATTGCATTTCTATACCCCATTAAACATGCAGGTTGGTGGCGAGTCGTTCAATATTGGCTTGAATACTGCCGTCGTAGACGGTTTCACCCGCTTTAATTACCACACCACCTACAAGGGATGGATCCAGCTGCTGCTCCAGTGTGACTGCTTTACCGTGTTTGCGTTGTAACGCCTCGATAAGCTGTGCTTTCTGCGCCTCATCAAGTGGCTCAGATGCCCACACTGTCACTGTCATCACTTGCTCGTAGTCCGCTTTCAATTGGCGGAACTGATCGATTACGTCACTCAGCGCGATTAAACGTTGATTTTCCGCCATCACTTTAAGGAAATTCTCAAAGTACTTGTCGAGCCATTCGCCACTGGCGGAGAGGATCAAATCAAGTAGCGGTTGCTCAGAGCTCTCTTCATCGAGTTCACTCATTAGCAGCTGCGTTTTAGGCTGCTGCATAACAAGCTCGATGATGGCAAACATCTGCTGCCAGTCCTCTAAGCTGCCTGCGTCCTTGGCATAATCAAACGCTGCTTTGGCATAAGGTTGAGCGACTTCAGTCAATTCAGACATGCACGCCCCCTTAAATTTCACTGATGAATTTGTTCACCAGCTCGCGGTTTGATGCACTGTCTAAGTTATGACGAATCAATTTGCTGGCACTTTCAATTACAAGGTCAGCCATCTCTTCTTTCAGCTCTTGACGAATGCGATTGCGCTCATTGTCGACGTTTGCTTTACCTTCTTCGATGATGCGCGCTTTTTCTTGGTTGGCCAGTTCCACTGCATCAGCAACCATTTGGTCCTGACGCTGTTTTCCTTGCTCGATTAGGGCCTGAGCCTTTTGACGCGCTTCCTTGATGATTTGCTCACCATTGGCTTGCGCTAACGACAATTCTTTTGCCGCTTTTTCAGTATGTTCAAGGCCTTGCGCAATTTCAGCTCGGCGCTCGTCGAGAAGTTTTACGAGTGGTGGCCAGACGTATTTCATGCATAGCCAAACGAAAATCACAAACGAGATTGCTTGGCCTAACATTGAAGCATTTATGTTCATAGCACCCTCACATCTATAACGTGTTGAAAATTATGTATTCGAATTACGCTACAGCGAAGATGATGTACAAACCGATACCAACACCGATCATAGGTACCGCATCCACAAGACCCATCATGATGAAGAACTGAGTACGCAACATTGGGGTTAAATCAGGCTGACGTGCCACACCCTCAAGGTATTTACCCGCAAGATTACCGATACCTGAAGCAGCACCTGCCGCACCAAGACCGATCAGTAGTGCACCTGCTACGTATAGAACTGCGCTAACGATATCCATAACAACTCCTAAAAATACAAATTAAATCAAAGTATTAAGTTAAAAAATTAATGATGTTCTTCCACAGCCATACCGAGATAAACCACGGTCAATACCATAAAGATAAAGGCTTGAAGAATAACGATTAGAATATGGAACAATGCCCATGGAACACTCAGTGCCCACTGCATCCACCACGGCATTAATGCAATAAGGATGAAAATCATCTCGCCTGCATACATATTTCCAAAGAGTCGAAGACCAAGTGAAATTGGTTTAGAAATAAGCGTTACAAGTTCTAAAACAAAGTTCACAGGATATAAGAATGGAGAATCAAAAGGCTGCGTTGTAAGCTCTTTAATAAAACCCATTACCCCTTTAGTTTTTAACGTATACCCAATCACTAAAATAAATACGCCCAAAGCCATAGACATGGTGACGTTTACGTCAGCGGATGGTAAATCGCGGAAATGACCAATACCCATCATTTTTGTTAAAGCCGGTACGAGGTCGATTGGCAATAAATCAATTGAGTTCATTAACAACACCCAGACGAATATTGTCAGTGCTAATGGACCTATTAATTTATCCTTAGATTGAAATATTTCTTTGACGAGGTCATCGACAAATTCAAATATAAGTTCAATTAAGCATTGGAATCGACCAGGGACACCTTTTGTTCCTTTACTCACCGCCAAACGGAAAGCCAGAATAAAAATGATCCCGAACAGCCACACCATAATCATGGAGTCGACATTGATTCCGAACCAGCCTTCGCCAGCAGTGAGAAAGGTCAGATGGTGCTCGATATACTCATGAGCAGTTACGACATTTTCCATTTAAGCCTTCCTTTCATCCTGGTCCTTAAAGAGCGGCGTAAAGAAGTGCCCAAACATGGTCAAACTAAACGCAATAAGTACCACAATGTTACGCAGAGCCATGAATCTAAAGGTCAATATAAACAAAATAATTGTGTATATCAGTTTGATATTTCTACTTAAATTCATTAAATCTCGTAGACTCTCCGTGGGTTTCATCTTCGACTTCATAGAGGCAAACAACATGCCCGCCATCGATGGGATGATGGCGATAACCACTCCCGTCACAGCAGACTCAACACCAACCACACCTCCAGAGAAAAGCTCAAAAAGTACAAACACTAAACCAATAACCAGTTGAGTGATTAGAATCCTTTTTCCCGCCAACATGATCGAGTCACTAGTGCTGCTTGCTTCCATAAAGTCACCTTGAGTTTCAATTTCTAAATGCGAGTTGAGAAATTAATTTCACAACAAAAATCTTCTCTGAGATAAAATCTCTTATTGTGATAAGAAAAATTCACAGAATAATTTCGGTCATGATAAATAATATTCACGACTGACATTTAGAGAAGATAAAAATATTTTTATCTGAAAACGTTTTGAAATATACACCCAGAAATAATCTTTCCGAAATCGGAAAACTTGAAAATTATCATTCCATTTTTGATAGGGTTATTTATTTGTATTTTTTTAATGCCATCTATAAAGTGGACGTTAGTCTTTATCAGCATTAAGACTAAAAGCTCAGTCACAGGGACGTGGACTCACCTTTCAAGGAATGAAAGTTTACCTACTTAAGAGTCCAATAATTTAATAAATGATTTATTAAATTAAAAAATTGAATGAAATTATCATTTTCAGGTTTCTTTAATATATTTAAGCGACCTGACGTTCCCTCGTTAAACTAATTAACAATTAAAAGTTTCACCTATTAAATAATTGTAAAAAATTTATCATTATTTATTTTCTGTGTTTTTTTGGTGCAGTGAAGATTATTTAAGCGATTTTGATCATTGATAAGCGCCGACTGTCAGTGGTCAATGTTTAAGGTGATGGCACTCACAAAGCGCTAAAACACTACATTTTTTGAGGTTTTTGCAGATTTTTTTGAATCATTCGCTCGCTGTATTTATAGTTAACAATTCTCGTGCCAACTTATTTACGACAGGCCATTCTGTTGGTTAAATCGTTAACTCCACAACGATTCTTCACAACTATGTTAATGAATCGTTAATCACCCCACTACAAAGTAACACATCCTTAACGTGCCCATATGCGACGTGGGCTAGCGCCAAATTTGCGATAAGTATTCCAAATCAAATACAAGGAAACAGATCACCCCTTAAACTATCAAAAATGCAATCTAAGATTGCATTTTCATTGCGTGAGGTTCGTTAACGATCTAAGCATAATTGCAGGATTGTAACATCGCCTTTTCAAGTGTAACAATTTGACCATATAGAAATCAGGGTTTTTAACTGATTCTCCACTCTAGCGGGTTTGTTGTTATCGAAAATACGGTATTACATAAGCTCAACACATACATATTCTAATGACGATAACGACCACGGTTTAGCTGGCGATTGTGTTTTACATTAGCAATTGTACAACTGGACGTGGCCCAAAAAGACATCGAGAAAGTTAATGGAAGCCTCAAGATATAAAAGCATCTTGTCGAGGGCTAGTCTGGCTTTTGCCGTTCTTTTGCTCTCAGGATGCGATTCTGCATTGCTTAATCCGAAAGGCGCTATTGGTGTTCAAGAAAAAGAGTTGATTATCACATCACTACTGCTGATGCTCATTGTAGTTATCCCTGTGATTCTGATGACACTTTATTTCTCGTTCAAATACCGAGCGTCCAATACGGATGAAGAGTATGCGCCTGATTGGTCGCACTCCACTAAAATCGAGGTGATCGTTTGGACTATTCCAATCATCATTATTGCGATTTTGGGTACCATCACTTGGCACTCGACTCACGAGTTGGAACCTTCCAAGCCGTTAGTCAGTGAAGTGGAACCAATGACCATCGAAGTAGTCTCTCTCGACTGGAAATGGTTATTCATCTATCCAGAACAGAAGATTGCGACAGTGAACTACGTTGCATTCCCTAAAGATGTACCGATTCAGTTTAAACTGACTTCTGACAACATCATGAACTCCTTCTTTATTCCTCGTTTAGGTAGTCAGATTTACGCAATGCCAGGCATGGTGACGCGTCTTCACCTAATCGCGAACCACGAAGGTGACTTCAAAGGAATCGCAGCGAGCTACAGCGGCGAAGGTTTCTCGCACATGAAGTTCACTGCCAAGGCGCTGCCTGATCAAGACAGCTTTGATAACTGGGTCAACATGGTGAAAGCCAGCCCGGATACCCTTTCAGACCTTGCTGCTTATAAATCACTGGCGGAGCCATCTATCGATGCGCCTGTGACGTATTATTCAAAAGTCGTTCCTGAGCTGTTTACCAACGTGGTAACGCAATATCCAGGTTCAATGAATGCGAGCTTTGACGCAGCCTGCCTAGTCTCAGAGGAAGGATAATTCTATGTTCGGTAGATTAACTCTCGAATCGATTCCATATCATGAGCCAATTATCATGATCACCCTCTCGGTGATCGCGATTGTGGGTATTGCTATCGTAGCGATGATCACAAAAGCAGGTAAGTGGCAGTATTTATGGACCGAGTGGTTTACTTCAGTAGACCATAAAAAATTGGGCTTCATGTACATCATTGTTGCAATGATCATGTTGCTTCGTGGCTTTGCCGACGCCGTTATGATGCGTAGTCAACAGCTGCTCTCTTCAGCCGGTGAAGCAGGTTACTTACCGCAGCACCACTACGACCAAATCTTTACCGCCCACGGCGTGATTATGATTTTCTTTGTGGCGATGCCTTTGGTTATCGGCCTAATGAACATCATCGTTCCGCTACAGATCGGTGCGCGTGACGTTGCTTTCCCATACTTGAACAACTTGAGCTTCTGGCTGTTTGTTGCTGGTGTGATTCTAACCAATATGTCGTTAGGTCTGGGTGAGTTCGGTCGTACAGGTTGGCTTGCTTATCCGCCACTGTCTGGTATTGATGCCAGCCCGGGGGTAGGTGTCGATTATTGGATTTGGGCACTGCAGATATCGGGTGTCGGTACAACGCTAACGGGTGTGAACTTCTTTGTGACCATCTTCCGTATGCGTGCGCCAAGCATGCCGATGATGAAAATGCCAGTGTTCACTTGGGCATCTCTGTGTGCCAACATTTTGATCATCATTTCATTCCCAATTCTAACCGTAACCATCGCCCTGCTGACGCTTGATAGATATCTTGGTATGCACTTCTTTACCAATGATATGGGCGGCAACATGATGATGTACGTCAACTTGATTTGGGCCTGGGGCCACCCAGAAGTGTACATTCTGATTCTACCAATCTTTGGTGTGTTCTCAGAAGTGACCGCAACCTACTCACGTAAGAAACTGTTTGGTTACACCTCACTGGTGTGGGCAACCATCGTTATTACTGTGCTCGCGTTCGTTGTTTGGCTACACCACTTCTTTACGATGGGTTCTGGTGCCAACGTCAATGCCTTCTTTGGTATTGCCACCATGATTATCTCGATACCGACCGGTGTTAAGATTTTCAACTGGCTATTTACTATGTACAAAGGCCGTATCCGCTTTACGACACCAATGCTTTGGACAGTCGGCTTCCTGATCACGTTCAGTGTCGGTGGTATGACGGGCGTATTGATGGCCGTTCCAGGTGCGGACTTCGTACTACACAACTCAGTATTCCTGATTGCACACTTCCATAACGTTATCATTGGTGGCGTAGTGTTTGGTTGTTTTGCCGCGATCACTTACTGGTTCCCGAAAGCGACAGGTTTCACGCTTAACGAAACTTGGGGCAAACGTGCGTTCTTCTGCTGGATTGTGGGCTTCCTTATGGCCTTCTTACCGCTTTACGCACTGGGCTTTATGGGTATGACACGTCGTATCAGCCAAAACCTTGATCCACAATTCTTCCCACTGCTTGCGGTTGCAGCAGCAGGTACTGCCGTGATTGCTCTGGGCGTATTGTGTCAAGTGATTCAGTTCTACGTTAGCTTCCGTGACCGCGCGCAAAACCGCGATGTGACCGGTGACCCGTGGGATGGTCGTACTCTTGAGTGGGCGACATCGTCACCACCGCCGTTCTACAACTTCGCGAAAATTCCAAAAGCCGATGAATTGGATGCGTTCTGGTACCAAAAAGAACGTGGCGAATTTAAGCCAATGGAAGAAGAAGAATACGAACCAATCCACATGCCGAAAAACACCCCAACGGGTATGTATGTTTCAGCGTGGGCAACCATCTTTGGTTTTGCCATGATCTGGTATGTTTGGTGGCTCGCAGCAATCAGCTTTGTTGCCATCATCGTGACTTCTATCCGTCACAGCTACAACGACGACGTCGATTACTACGTCACCGTTGAAGAGATCAAAGCGATCGAAGCTGAGCGTCGTGCTCAACTGGCTGAAGCGGAAAAAGCGTCTGGCAAACAGACAGACAGCGAAGATGATATGGAGGCGAACTATGCACGCTGATACTCACGATCATCATCATGATACTGGCGCGAACAAGCTGTTCGGCTTCTGGATCTACCTAATGAGTGACTGTATTTTGTTCGCAACTTTGTTTGCGACCTATGCAGTACTTTCTGGCGCTACCGCTGGCGGCCCAATTGGTAAAGACATCTTCGAAATTCCATTCGTCTTTGTCGAAACCATGTTGCTGCTATTTAGTAGTATTACTTTCGGCTTTGGCATGATTGCCATGAAGCGCAAAGATCTTCCAGCGATGAAACGCTGGATGATCGTGACCTTCTTACTTGGTCTAGGCTTCATTGGCATGGAAATCTACGAGTTCCATCACCTGATTGAAGCTGGACACGGTCCACAGCGCAGTGCGTTCCTGTCTGCGTTCTTTACGCTGGTCGGGACTCACGGTCTGCACGTAACCTTTGGTCTTATCTGGCTTGCCGTTGCTTATCAGCAACTGAACAGCAAAGGCCTAACGGAAACCATGCAAACCCGTTTCCAATGCCTAAGCTTGTTCTGGCACTTCCTTGATATCGTTTGGATTTGTGTCTTCACCATTGTTTACTTGTTAGGAGTGATGTAATGAGTTATCAACATTCAGACACTGAAAACACTGGTGCTCGTGATTATGTGAAAGGCTTTGTCCTTTCACTTATCCTGACCGTCATTCCGTTCTACTTTGCTTATACGCAAAGCCTACCGGAAACCACAACCTACGCGATTCTTTTCGGTTGTGCGATTGTTCAGGTGATTGTGCACTTTACTTACTTCCTACACATGGAAGTGAAATCAGAGCAAGGCCAATGGAACATGGTGTCCTTGGTATTTAGTGCCATCGTTGTGCTTATTTTGATTGCGGGTTCCCTCTGGATCATGTGGAACTTGCACGAAAATATGATGTTGTAGGTGCAAAATGCTGAAAAGCTACCTGTCTATTACGAAACCGGGCATTATTTTCGGCAATCTGATTTCAGCCGCTGCGGGGTTCTTCCTCGCAGCGAAGTCTGAAGCAGTAAGCTGGGAACTGATGCTACCGACGCTTGCAGGCGTAGCGCTTGTAATTGCGTCGGGTTGCGTGGTGAATAATATTTTCGACCGCGATATCGATATGAAAATGGCGCGTACAGCCAAACGTGAAATGGTGGTCGGTTCGATCAGTGTGGATCATGCGTTTGTATACGCTCTGGTGTTACTGGTTCTTGGGACCGGGCTTTTATATCAACAGGTCAACCCACTTGCCACGGTCGTGGTGCTGTTGGGATATATCTTTTACGTGTTCTTTTACACCATGTGGTACAAACGTACTTCGGTGTATGGCACCTTGATTGGAAGCATCTCTGGCGCAGTCCCTCCTTTGGTCGGGTACTTGGCGGTCACGAACTACATCAACATCGATGCCGTATTGCTGTTTGTGCTGTTTTGTCTTTGGCAAATGCCGCACTCTTATGCGATCGCAATGTTCCGTATGCAGGATTACCGTGAAGCAGGCATTCCTGTATTGCCGGTAAAAGAAGGCATCAGCAAAGCACACCGACATATGAAAGCCTATGTGGTGGCCTTCGCGGTCGTTGGCTTAGCGCTGTTCTTCCTAGGACAAGCTAGCTATACGTATCTCGCCGTGTCATCACTGGTCAGTTTTTACTGGCTAAAAGTGACTTTCCGTTCGGTAACCTATGACAACTACGAGACCTGGGCCAAATCCGTGTTCAAGATCTCGCTCGTTGCAGTGATGAGCATTAGCGGCGTACTCGGCTTTGAGTTACTGCCGTTTGCTATCTGAATTTAAGAATCTGGTGCACAGTTCAAGAGCTGTTGTTGACATTGCGGTCGCCTAATTCCGCGATGTTAACGGAATTCCGACACTCTGTTCTGATGCACCGACTTATTCTTCCCGCCTAAAACGTTAACCCTAACGCTTTTAATTGCTCTCGAGCTTGCTGAGCATGCTCAAAGACAATCCCCTGCATTCCAACTTGCTGAGCTCCTACGATATTTTTCTGTGCGTCATCCAGAAACACACAGCATGCTGGGTCTAAATCGTAACGTTCAAATAGAGTGGTAAAAATTTGAGCGCCAGGTTTAACGCAGCCTTCTTCCGCTGACACAATCGCTCCGTCAAACAACGGCCAAAACGTATACTGTTGCTTTAGAAACGTGACAATGTCATGCAGATTATCAGTTAGCGCATAAACACCATAGCCCGCTTTTTTGATATCTTGAACGAGCTCAACCGACCCATATAACGGGCATTGAGTACGTTTAACGTAGTAGAACAGAATCTCCATTTGTTGCTCAGAAATCCCAAGCATATAAGCAAATTGTTGTCCCGCTTCCTGCTCGGTCACCAAGCCACGATTTAACTTCTCCCAGAGATCACTGTGAAAAATGTCCTGCGACCATGTGTCGACATCAACATCATCACCAAATGTGAGTCGTAGAATCTCGTGTGGAGACCACCGCACCAGCACATTGCCAATATCAAAAATCACATTACGAATCATCGTTGTTCTCCTTTCAGTAGGGCTTACCACGTTAATGCTTTATGGGGGAGAATTCAGCCTATCATTTTGCTTTTATTGATATTGTCTTATATTCAACCAACAAACCGACGCTTAATGTTCAACCGTCATACACGCCCTACTAGACGACTGGTCTATTTTTATGTATAGTACCCACTATGAACAGCAAAACTCACGATACTCGACACCATATCCTCGATGTAGGATACCAACTGGTAGTGCAAAAAGGCTTTACCAGCGTAGGCTTGTCAGAGTTACTCAAAACCGCCGATGTGCCTAAAGGCTCTTTTTATCACTACTTCAAGTCAAAAGAGCAATTTGGTGAGGCACTGATTGAAGACTATTTCATGCGTTATCGTCAGCGCATTCATCAAATCTTTTCTGAGCAATCGCAAAATGCCTATCAGCGCCTGATGACTTATTTTCAACATTGGCTCTCGGTTGATGACGATACTTGCAACGCCAACCGCTGTTTGATTGTAAAGTTGAGCGCAGAAGTGTCTGATTTATCAGAGCCGATGCGCCTTGCTTTGGCTAAAGGTTCAAAACGCATCATCGAGACGGTGGCGAACATCATTGAACAAGGCCAACAAGATGGCTCCATTTTGGTGACCAACAGCCACGAAGCCGCACTCGATATCTATCATATGTGGATAGGCGCGAGTGTACTCAATAAGCTGTTCCATGACCAAAACGGATTAACACGCTGCTTGGCGTATACCGAGCAACGCTTAAAACAGCCTTAAGTCGCGGATTTAACACGACATCAAGGCTGACACCTAAGTCGAAACGCTGTAGCTTAAAAGCCACAGCTCTTTTTTCACTCAAAACTAGACGACTGGTCTAATGAAGGTAATTATCATGACAACACAAGAGCAAAATCGACGAATCGTACTCGCTTCTCGTCCTGTTGGCGCCCCAACCGAAGACGACTTTCGATTAGAAGCAGTCAGCAAACCATCACCTAAAGAAGGTGAGGTGTTGTTACATACTGAATACCTATCGCTTGATCCATACATGCGTGGTCGCATGAGTGATGCGAAATCTTACGCTGATCCGGTCGAAGTGAACGATGTGATGGTCGGCGGGACTGTCGCTCGCGTTGTCGAATCAAACCTCGCTGATTTCGAAGTGGGTGAATGGGTTCTTTCATTCTCGGGTTGGCAAGACTACGCTATCTCAAATGGTGAAGGTTTACTGAAACTTGGCAAAAACCCAGAAAATCCATCTTACGCACTCGGCGTCATGGGTATGCCTGGCTTTACCGCCTACATGGGCTTACTGGATATTGGCCAACCGAAAGCGGGTGAAACCGTGGTCGTTGCGGCAGCAACAGGCGCAGTGGGTTCTATGGTCGGTCAGATTGCTAAAATTAAAGGTTGTAAAGTAGTAGGTATCGCTGGTGGCGAAGAAAAATGCCGCTATGCCAAAGACGTGTTAGGCTTTGATGAATGTATCGACCATCGCGCTGACGATCTCAATGAACAGTTAGCAAGCGCTTGTGACCAAGGGATTGATGTGTACTTTGAAAACGTCGGCGGTAAGGTATTTGATGCCGTGATGCCTCTACTCAACACAGGCGCCCGCGTTCCATTGTGTGGTCTAATTTCTCAGTACAACAACACCGGGCTGCCAGAAGGCCCTGACCGTATGTCACTGTTGATGGGGCAACTTCTGATTAAGCGTATTAAAATGCAAGGCTTTATCATCTTTGATGATTATGCTCACCGCTATAACGAATTCGCTGAAGATATGACACAATGGTTACAAGCAGGAAAGATCCAATACCGTGAGCATTTGGTAAAAGGATTAGAAAACGCACCACAAGCCTTCATGGGCTTATTAGAAGGTAAAAACTTCGGTAAGTTGGTGGTTAAAACTCAATAAGGAATTCGCATGATTAAACTTCACCACCTCAATCAATCACGCTCAAAGCGCATCATTTGGCTACTTGAAGAACTTGGTCTCGAATACCAAATTGTGCCCTATAAGCGCGACAGTGTGACGTTTTTAGCACCACCTGAGCTAAAGAATATCCATCCACTAGGCAAATCGCCAGTGATTGAAGACGGTGAAAAAGTCATTGCGGAATCTGGCGCGATAACCGAGTACCTTATCGAACGCTATGGGTCAGGCTCACTGGCACCAGCGCGCGACAGTGATGCCTATGTTGACTATCTTCAATGGCTTCACTTCGCAGAAAGCTCGGCAATGCTCCCTCTGCTTCTTAAGATGTTTGTCTCCAAAGATGGGGCTAAAACCAATTTCTTAGGAGACTACGCAAACGCAGAATGTGTCAAAGTGCTAGGGTATTTTGATGCTTGCTTGGAAGGCAAAACCTATCTGGTTGAAGAGCGCTTAACCGGCGCAGATATCTTGATGTCTTTTGTCGTCGAGATTGTCGCACGCTTTGGGCTGATTGAACGTTTTCCAAATATTCAGCGCTATGCAAGCACGCTGGAAGGGCATGAAAAGCATCGTGCGGCTGAACAGCTGGAACGCCTTTACGGCTAAATAATAAAACACAGCCACTGAATATTCAGTGGCTTTTTCTTTCACTCATGAGCAATACAAGCGCTATCCATTGCTCTCCCTCGACTCAGCGATTCACCAGCACCACCTTTTGGGCATAGTGGCGCATAATGGGTTGAACACGCTCAAACGCTTCAAGCTGTCCTTGGCAGTCAATGGTAGTGAGCTCACCGTCTTGCTCTCGGCGATGTAAAGCCTCAATAAAAGGATGACCGGTCGTTAAGCAGGCTTGAGTTAGTTGTGCCACCACAGGTTTTGATGTCGCGCTATGGTCGACTAAAATCGCATCGGTTTTTAGCCCCCCTAATACACCATCCTCACCGTAAATGACTTGCTGTATCTCTACATCACTGGCGGTCCACACAAATACCACATCACACTCTTGAGCCGCTTCTTCAGGAGTCTCAAATACTTGGCCAGGAAACTCACTTCCCCATTTTTTCGCTACCTGAAAGTCTGCGTCATAAACGGACGTATGAAACCCCGCATTCTGTAATTGCCCAGCCACAGCATAACCCATGGCTCCTAATCCGATAAAAGCGAGGCGCGTATGCTCCATGCAAGCTCCTAGACATTGCGATATGTGAAACCAGTTTTGCAATTTATATCCATAAAATCAATTAGTTTGGATTTTAGCTAGCGAAAACCAATCACGGTTTTTATCATGCGATGCATTTCACCGCTTATCGACCGTTCCGTGGTGCGTGAACATATTCGCCGTCCAGACTGCAAAGACTTGAGCCATACATGATCTAAACTCAACATCATGAAATATGGCAGTGCCACCTCGCCAAAATGCGTAGGCCAACTGGCAACTGGCGCGGTTTCGAAGCCGGGAAATAACCCGGAAAAACGTAAATTGGTTGCTGAAATGCTCAAGTTACCGACCACCAGCATTTCATTCTGGTCATCAAGATAAACTTGCGATTCCACGCCACGCAACAACGCGTTTCTTAAAATCCACTGCGCTTGATCAAATGGGTAAGGTAACAGCGCAGAAACCAATGTAATTTGCTTTTGCGGAACCGGATGCCACACCGCTCTCAGCGCATGGTGTCCGTAGCCAATCGAAAATTGTGAAATGTTACTGAGGACAAATCGACTCAATAGCCATTGCCCACGCGAGGTCGATGATGCAGCCATTTTGTATTGATGGGGAAAAACTGCATTTAAACGCTTTGCGTTGTCCTCACTTAGTTCACCGTCGATGTTTTGAATCACGAGCATATCAACGCCGGTAGCAATCAGTTGCTGCCATTGTTCATCACTAAGTGTCGAGTCAGATAAGGTTAGTTGCCCTACTGAAACAGGCGTTGCACAGTGAGCAAGCACTTGCTGCTGTTCTGGCTCGGCCATCATTAAAAACACAACCGAGCTGCATACACCCACCACAAAATGCGCCCAGTAACGTAACGCAAAAGTCGCAATCGACAGCAGAGCAAAGTAGCTCAGAAAGATACCGGGAATTGAAATGACATTTTCTACCCACCATATATCGTGGTAGAGATGAAAAATCCCCCATGCAGCGATCGGAACAGCGATCGCTCCCCATAACAGCCAACGCAGCAAAAGCGTCTCCAATACAAAAGTCATCTTTAAGTATTATATAGGCGACCAAAAGCTAACCTAACAGACTATTTTTTGTATCAGGAAGTAATTTCACAATTTACCGGCTCCGTTTTTACCCCCTTGCCGCGATAGCCCTTATGTTACAACAAGTACTTATAAGTGAAATCTATGATTACATTTTTAATTATATTAACAATATTAATACAAATGGTAACTTAACTGTGGTCAAGTCGAAAAGAGTTACCTGACTCTGTAACTTTTAAGGCGCAATATGGATTATTTGACCATCTCCAAACATTTTTAGCATTGGTATTAGTGCCCTTTCAGGCCCACGTCCCCACGTGGGCCTTCTTTTATTGCAGACAGCAACACTAAGTTCGCTGCAAACAACTCGATAACCTCTCGACCGTAAATTGCCCAACGCCATTTCTTTTACCAGCGTCAACGATAAACACTGACGACCGCTGTTTTGTTTAGTATGTTAACTCGAAGCAAGGGAAGATTAATCACGAGGAGAGGGAATGACATCAAAAAGCACGACGACTTATTTGTTTGATTGGGGTGATACGCTTATGGTCGACTTTAAACATTTTGAAGGAAAAATGTGTGACTGGCCTGAAGTACGTCTCGTTGAGCATGCAGAGACCGTATTAAGCACACTCAGAAGAAATCATCAGATTTACCTAGCCACCAATGCGCGAGATTCTAGCCTAACCGATATACAACGCTGCTTTGAGCGCGTAGGACTCGCGCAGTATCTCTCTGGCTACTTTTGCTATGACACGCTTGGCGTTGGCAAAGGTTCCGACCAATTTTTTACACGCATCATCGACCACCTAGACATCCCCCCCAACCAAATCGTGATGGTTGGCGATAACTATCAGACCGACGTGGAATCCGCAATAAAAGCAGGGATTTATGGCATATGGTTTAATCCATTAGGTCATGAAACCCAAGGCACGTTGCCATCAAATGTCCAACAGATACATCATTTAACTGAACTGCTTAATCCAGTTCTTTGACGCGACTTTGATATGAATATGCAAACGTTTCATCCATATTTTTATGGTGAAGCATAATAATTACATTATAAATCTTAAGTTTATTACATCGACCTTCGGTAGACTCATATACTGAACCAGTTACATAACAAAAAAATAATCCCTAACAATGCTAGGAAATCAAGGAAAGATAGGCTTCCTTATCGCGTTAACGGTTTCATTATTGGCCTTACATTTTTGTTCTCAGAGAAACCTCAACCTCTTGAACTCTCCAGGCTCGATAACAACTAACAGCGATTATGGTGGCGGGAACTCAAAGGCGATAGCCCTTCCTTTTCAGGAGGGGGCGGGCTTTTTATGTCAGATCGCGGATCAGAATCCACGCTCATTTTGTGAATACACATTTCAACTGGGAAAAGATGCGACTCATGGCCTCAACTTTTCTCAGTTTGGAAGCTTAGATCTCAACATAAGCATGACTCGCGATGGTTGGCCTCTGCAGGATTATCCGGTTCGAGTCTATCTTCATCAATATGACCCGAACCTGCCTAAGCACTGGCATCATAAAATCCATCAAATTAATTTTGATACCTATGAGCATACCAATGGGTTGTCTCTACCGACCGAGTATATCCAAGTGGCCGATTGGTGGCGTGAAGCAAGCCAAGCGGATATGTTGCGTAGCATGGTAGACCTAACGAATATCGTAAGCCTTTCCATACTCACGCCTGAGGGCGCTCCACAAGGCTTATATCAAATCAAGATCAACCAACTCTCGACACAAGGTAAGTTAATTCCTGATTTCACACTCTACGGTTTGCTCAGTTTTATCTGGTTATGGTTTCTTCTTCACCAACTGATACGCTACCTAAAACGTATTCATTGCCAACAAAAACGCCTCAAACGCCGAGTGATCCAACTCTCAGAACGCAGTCATAGCTTGCAAAAGCAAGCGACGGTTGATCCTTTAACCAAAGTGCTCAATCGCGGCGGCGGTCTCGAACTGGTACATCGGCTGAAGGTTCTTCACACTCCGTTTTGTCTGTTATATATCGACTTGGACCATTTTAAACACCTCAATGACCGTTATGGGCACCAAGTGGGCGATGATGTTCTCACTCAATTCGCTGACATTGCACAGAGCATCGTACGCAGCCAAGGAACGTTAATTCGTTGGGGAGGTGAAGAGTTTCTCGGCTTAATACGCTGTGATGATATCGAGTCAGCCTATTTTACTGCGCGCCAAATTCATAAACAGATGGCAGCGCATTCTTGGCCTCATCAACAGCAAGTTACGTGTTCAATTGGCATCGCGCTATGCAGCCTAGAAACGCCATTCCAGCAAGCGACGGAAAAAGCCGACAGCGCATTATATAAAGCAAAACACAATGGCCGTAATCGTATTGAAGTGTCTGCGAGTGACAAAAAACAGTGTGTAGAGCCGGTGACGCGGCAAGCCATCTAATTAAATCGAGCGCGATAACAACTAATCGTTGGCGAAGATAGCAGAGTCGCTTATTATGCAAAAAACATAACGATTCTCATGCCATTTATGGAAGTTCTTACCCACTACCTGTCCGAATCCCTGATTCATAAATTGATCTGGCTTATTGCGTTACTCATTGGTTACCGTTTGGTAAAGCGAGGCGGACACGCAACGATTCGTAGCCTTGCGAGCAAAAAGCAAGTTAAGTCATTACGGCTTAATTTTATTTTGCGATGCTTTAACGTCATGTTGGCTGCAATCGTTCTATCACTGTTACTGATCATCAGCGGTGTTGGCTACGGGGATATTGCGCTATTTCTGTCTTCCATTTTTGCGGTACTTGGCGTTGCGCTGGTTGCACAATGGTCAATTTTGAGCAACATTACCGCCAGTTTTCTCATATTCTTTGTCTTTCCTTATCGTATCGGCGATCGCATTAAAGTGATGGATAAAGATGAAGATGTACGTGGAGAAATTATCGATATTACGATGTTTCACGTTCTGATTAAGCACGAAAGCGGCAATATGATTACCTACCCCAATAATTTGATTCTGCAAAAGGGTGTCATCAAGCTCTATCCGGAACATAAAACCCAGAGCAAAATCAAAACTCGCCTTTATACACGTCACACTCGCAAGTAATCGTCGCCCCTGGAAAAGGGGTTACCCTTTCTAAGCCTATTTGGCGAACCTTAAAACTAGACTGCCAAAGCTTAGAAAAATAAACTATTCCCTTATGCGAAACCAGCGCTTAAAAAGTTAACGACTTATAAATCAGATAGATAAACGCTTACCCTAATCATTAGCGCCTTCGAGATTCAACATCCTGCTGTTATTATGTCTTTGTATTATAAGAAAAGAGATTGATATTCTTATAAGTACCAAAAAAAGACCATTCCATTACCAGTGATAAGTCATTTGCCATCGCCTTCGTTAGAATCATGCCCCTCGCGCTGACCGCAGCGCTCGATGTGTTTGAAATGAAATAAGGAATTTACGATGAGTGTGATTATTGGTGCCTCCAACGTCGACGGTTCTGGCTCTTCTTTAGGTCTGAATAGCAGCAACGGTATCACCGTTAGCGGTAACTACCAGTTCGATGGTGTAAGAGCGTTTGATTACAACAGCAATGATGGCAGCCAATACTCGAGTCTGTATCTGTATACAGAAAGTTGGGGAGAAACGTATAAAGAGGCTTACGTTAACGGGCATTATGAAGAAGCCACCATTGATAACGTGACGGACGTCAGCTTGATTAATCAATCGGATTTAGGCTATTCAGCATTGGAAGTCCTTGGCGCAAAACGTGGCTATATTGATACCTCTGGTGTTGACTCTGACGACTCACTATTCATTGGCGTTGAAAGTAACAGTGCCAGTTGGAGCAATTTATTTACCATCAACACGGGCGAAGGCGACGACCAACTGGTGATGGGAAATTTTGGTGGCACGCAATGGACAGAGTTTGATATCGATATGGGCACCGGTGAAGACATCGTTGATATCTCAGAATTAAGTGATGCCCTCAGCTCTAGCCAAACACGTCAAATTGACGGTGGCGAAGGATTTGATGTGCTGATCACCAACGGTGACGATGTGGTTGAATTTAGTGGCTTTGAAGTGATTCATGGTAGCCAAACCGACCAATCTTTAACTGTCGACTCAGCATTAATTGAGAGCAATGCGCAATCTGAAATGGGCTTAGTGATTGTCGACCTTGATGTCGAACTCGCCGGTAATTTGGACTATCACGTTGACGCCGTCGACCGCGCACATCATCAATACCTCGAAGAGCTTAACTACGATGCCGACAGCTTTAGCCAAATCACGGTTCATATCGATGACGATGATTACACGCTGCTCACCAACGATGCCGATTTTTCGCTAGCATAAATCAATCGAATAACAACAAGCCCAATGCTGGGTTTGTTGTTTTCTGACCGACCCGTTATTGGCCAATTTGTGTCACATCTTTGATCAAGTGTTCAGCAATCAAGCTGACATCTCTTGGCTCGTCTTCTTGATCCCAATTGAAACTGGCAATTTTTAAATTGACTGCCAAGTCTTCAAGATACGAATACTTGGTGGTATAAGGCCCTTGTTCAAAAGACGCGAGTTTAGTGCCATTTTTGCTCAGCACGATAGCGTGCTCAACTTCTGGCTTGTTGAGCGCATGCCCACCATAATTAAACGTGCGCTTGTAATCGATGACGACATCAATTGTCGCATCAGCACTTGCACTGTCTTTTGCCGCGTGGCCACTTTGCTCTAGAAAGTGTTGCAAATACTGGGCAAATTCCTGCTGCAATTCCCGCTGAGAAGCAAATGTGCGATCGCCTTCAATCGCGCCGTGCCCGAGTGTTAGCTGGACATCGACATTACCCAACACATATTTCGATTGCTCCGCGACAAGCGGCGTGGGTTCGACATAATAGGTGTAGCGCTGGGAACCAGCACAGCCAGCCAGCCATAAAACGGCTAGCAATAACATCAACTTGTTTTTCATGTTTCGTCCTGATGAATTGAGATTTTTATTGTTGTCAACGTTGTTAGCATGCGCCGTATGGTTGGTTAACTTTTCGTCTTTGAACATGAACACACAAAAAAATTAACCACCACTGCCAGCAACCATACGGCGCATATATCTACTATGCGGCAACAAATTTGCGTTAAATAAAATACCCAACCGACTAAATTGTGGAGCAACCTCAAATCACCCATCAAAAGATTTGGAGCGTGTTAAAAAAAACCAGAGCACAAGCTCTGGTTTTCAGTGTCATCACGTCCTTATTGAAGGCGTTAAACTTTATCGACAACGGCCCACACCGCCGCCAAAACATCTTGTCCAAACGCCACACTACGTTCAGGCGACCAACCATAAAATTCATCAGGATGCGCAATGTGATCTTTAAACGGCATTTCGACGGTATACGATAGGCAGTGGAATTGGTGGTTCACCCAATTAGAACCTACCGTCAAATTGGCTTTTCCTGGCTTGTCTTTTGGATAACCTACCTCATCTTGGAACTCAGGCGAGATGGTCAATAATGCATGCTTGAACGCTTGTTCTGTGCTTTGCATCTGGTCGTCATAGCCTGGAACGCCTTCGCTACCCGCGACAAAGTTATACGGAATCGCTTCATCTCCGTGGATATCAAGGAACATATCAACCCCAGTTTGCAACATACGCTCGCGCACATAGTAAACCTCCGGGCTTTTATCTAAACTTGGCTCTGCCCATTCACGGTTAAGGTTGACGCCAATCGCATTGGTGCGTAAGTGCCCACGAATGCTGCCATCGGGATTCATATTCGGTACGACGTAAAACACCGCTTTATCGAGTAAAGCGCGTCCAACCGTATCGGTGTCGTCCAACAAACGCTGCAACAACCCTTCAATGAACCACTCTGCCATCGTTTCTCCAGGGTGCTGACGGCCGATAACCCAGATGCGTTTTTTACCCTCTTCCGGTTCACCAATGGTGAGTAAGCTCATGTCGTTGTTATCTAGCGTATGACCGAGTGTTTCCAGCGTAACGTTATGATTCATCTGCGCTTGATGCAGTAAATCTTGATGACGATCGTAAGAGTATGGAGCAAAGTATGCGAAATACATCGAGCCATATTCTGGAATCACTTTAAAGGTTAAGGTATCACCATCAAACTGGGCCGGAATACGGAACCACTCTTCGCGATCATAAGACGCCACCACATCGTAATCTTTCCAACCTTCTGGATAGGCGGATTTGGCAAGATTAACTAACTTAAATTGATGAGAGACTTGCGGTTCACTTTCTAGGCGAAAGTGAAACCACTGAGCAAATTCAGACTGGTTATCACAAGGAATCGATAGCTGAATATCCTCCGGCGATTGGGCTTTTTCGACAAGGATATTTCCGCTTTCAAAATTACTGAATATTTTCATTGGGTTCACTCTGGTAAGGAGAATGATCCAAACTTAGCAGGAAGCGCCCTGAGATGAAAGTCAGTCACCAAGCGATTGACCCGATAACAAAGGCTGGCGATCAATTTCGGCCATTTCAGATACCAAGTATTCGACAAACATTTTTACCCGCGGCGCAAGATCTTGGCTGCGTAAATACACCAAGTTGATGGGGGCTTCAATGATGGCAAATTGTGGCAGCACTTGTACTAAACGCCCAGAATTGAGGTCATCAGCAACATCCCAGTACGATTTCATCACCACGCCAACCCCCTGCAGGGCGAGACGATGACACGCTTCACCATCATTACACGCCATGTAACCATGGATATGAACTTTGTGCTCCGCAAAGCGCCACTCGGTTTCAACATGATGCCCCATCACAATGCAGCGGTGCTTTACCAAATCATCAATACTGGTGGGATACCCAAACTGCTGCAAATAATCAGGGGAAGCACAGAGCACACGCCGGTTGGTCAGTAACTTACGCGCCACCAGCCGAGAATCAGGCAGTTCGCCATAGCGAATGGCGACATCAATCCCCTCTTCAATCAGGTCCTTTAATTCATCACTAAAGAGCAGTTGCAGGCGGATTTGCGGGTAACGTTGGCTAAACTCACTTAAAGCGGGTAACAAATGGCGTTGACCAAAGCTGGTCGGCACAGTGATTTTCAAGCTACCAGAAAGCTGAGATTTTTGGTTCCTCAACGACTCTTCTGCCTCATCCACTTCATCAAGAATGCGCCGAATATGTTGATAGAGCGATCGTCCCTCATCACTGACCGATAATTTACGCGTACTGCGATGAATGAGTTGAGTGCCAAGACGCTGTTCAAAGTTAGTTAATCGTTTAGATACGGCCCCCAGTGACAGCCCTAAGTCTTCGGCAGCGGCGGTTAAGCTTCCCAAACTCACTACCCGTTCGAAAACCCGCATTCCAAGTAAATCCGTCAGACCCTGCATTCTTTACCTTTTGGAAATAAGCTATTGAAATCGTCTCCATTTAATCAATCAAAACACCTGCTTACAATGGATTATTCCAATATTCATTGAATCATTGGCTGACAAAATTCTTTTTGAGACAAGGTAATAGGAGGCACAATGGAAATACGATTAGATGGAAAAAAAGCACTGGTTACCGCATCAACGGGCGGCATTGGTTATGCCATCGCTAAAGGGCTTGCCGCAAGCGGTGCGCAGGTTATTTTAAATGGTCGTTCAGCACAAAGCATTGAAAAGGCTAAAAACACCCTCAAAACCGAGCTTCCAAACGCCTCCATCACGGCCGTCGCGGCAGATTTAAGTACCGCCCAAGGCTGCGATGACTTACTGGCCTCCGTGTCCGGTGTCGACATTTTGGTGAACAACGCTGGCATTTATGGCCCCGCCGATTTCTATGAAACCGATGACGATACTTGGCAAAACTATTGGCAGACCAATGTGATGTCCGGTGTACGTCTGGCTAAAGCCTTAACCCCTGATATGCAAGATAGTGGCTGGGGTCGCGTCGTCTTTATTTCATCAGAATCAGCACGCAACATACCTGCGGATATGATTCATTATGGCGTCACCAAAACTGCCCAACTTTCGCTGGCACGTGGTCTCGCCAAACGCTTGGCAGGCAGCGGTATTACTGTAAACAGCGTACTCCCCGGACCGACGATTTCCGATGGTTTCTCTTCAATGGTCGAAGAGGAAGTACAACGCACGGGTAAAAGCATTGAGCAAGTCGCAAAAGAATTTGTCATGGCGAATCGTCCAAGCTCGGTTATTCAACGAGCGGCGAGTGTCGAGGAAGTGGCCAACATGGTGGTTTATGTCTGCTCACAGCAAGCCTCTGCAACCAGTGGGGCGGCATTGAGAGTCGATGGCGGTGTGGTCGACGATATCGTGTAGTGCTGGAGTCACGACAGTGTGATAGACATAAATTGAGGAGATACCATGAACAAAACTTTACTTGGTAATACTGATATTAATCTCGTTCCTTTAGTGTTTGGCGGTAATGTGTTCGGCTGGACCATTGACGAAAAGACCAGCTTTGAGATCTTAGATGCGTTTGTCGATGCAGGGTTTAATGCCATTGATACCGCCGATGTGTATTCCGCGTGGGCACCAGGGAATCAAGGTGGGGAGTCCGAAACCATATTAGGCAATTGGTTTAAAGCGCGGCCGGGTATGCGCGAAAAAGTCTCGCTGTTTACCAAAGTCGGTTCAGAAATGGGAAGCCCTGATAAAAAAGGCTTATCGAAACGCTGGATCATGCAAGCCGTCGAAGATTCACTGCGTCGCTTGCAAACAGATTATATTGACCTCTACTTTTCTCATTGGCCCGATGAGAATACCCCGTATGAGGAAACACTCTCTGCGTATGAAACCTTGATGCAACAAGGTAAAATTCGCGCCATTGGCGCCTCGAATCTTAACGCCAAACAGCTTTATGAGTCACTCAAACAAGCCCGATCTCACAAGCTACCAACCTATCAAGTGTTGCAACCGGAATATAATCTATATGACCGTGATGGCTTTAATCGTGACCTGCAAACCTTGTGTCTGAAAGAGAATATTGGTGTGGTCACATACTTCAGCCTTGCTTCTGGCTTTTTATCCGGTAAATATCGTAGCCATCAAGACTTGGGTCAGAGCCAGCGTGGGCAGGGCATTGAAAAATACCTCAACGCCAAAGGATTTCGAATTTTAAATGCACTTGATGATATTGCGGAAGCGCAAAATGCGCAGCCTGCTCATGTCGCATTGGCATGGTTGATTGCCCAGCAAAGCGTCACTGCGCCAATCGTTAGTGCAACAAAACGCGAGCATGTTGAAGGGTTTGTAAAAGCAATGGAGATTGAACTTAGCGATCAAGAAATTTCGGTGCTCACCGAAGCTGGGCTCTAACTCTTCACTGTCTATCACTGCCCCATCATCGTATTTTTGATGGGGCGTCTCTTCCACGCTTTAGCTATTAGCTTTTTGAGTTTAAATGCAGTGGCATAAAACCGCCATTCGAAGCAATTCGCTCGATATCCTGTTTCGACACAAAATGTTAATTCGCTCAGGTTTACACATCACAACAACGCCAACCCACCGAGATAGCACACGCTAAGCAGTCACGTCAGTTGATACGCCCATCGCGCAAGTACACATTTATTTACAATTGTTACGACATTCTCACTCATATGTTTGACATAAATCACTCATTAAACCACGATTAATAACGTTTAGAGCTACTTATACGGCCTTTCGCATCATTAACTAAGGAGAGCACATGAGACTGTTCGCGGTCATTTTGGCGCTGCTCGGGATTATATTAACCGCTGGTGGTATTTGGTTAGTCTCCCTGAGTGGTAGCGGGTATTTTGCTTTAGCAGGACTGGCACTGCTGATTACCAGTTACTTTTTATTCACATCAAAACGTATTTTTGCCAATTACCTCTACGCCCTGTTTCTACTCGGTACGTCATTGTGGGCGTTGAGTGAGTCAGGTTTTGATTGGTGGCCTCTGTCATCAAGAATGGGAATCCCGCTCCTATTCGCTATTCCATTACTGCTCGGTTACCGAAAAGCGAACCCTTACTCCACAGGCTTTTTATTTGTCGTTTGGGCGCTGAGTGCCGTAGTAACGTTAGGCTCGCTGTTCAATACTACCCACACTATTGAAGGAACGCTCCCTACTGAGCAAGTAAATGCCTCTCCAAACATGGGCGGGATTGGTGATGACGAGTGGACGAGCTATGGACGAAGTAATTACGGACAACGCTACTCACCTTTAAATCAAATCAATACTCAGAATATTAGCCAGTTGACCGAAGCTTGGCGCATGGAAACTGGTGACCAGAAAGGCCCACAAGATGTTACCGAAACCACCTATCAAGCCACGCCAATAAAATTAGGAAATACACTTTACTTGTGTACTCCGCATAACTGGCTGGTGGCACTTGATGCAGATACCGGTAAAAAGCGCTGGGTATACGACGCGAAAGTACCAGAGGAAAGTCAGCGCCAGCACCAAACTTGCCGCGGCGTCTCTTATCTTCCTGCACAAAACGGTGATTTACAGCTCAGCGAAGCGTCAACTCAAAACGCGAATCTGCATACTGAAAACTTGGCGCCTGTCACCTGTGACGCACGGCTATTTATGCCAACCTCAGATGCCCGTTTACTGGCCATTGACCCAAGTACCGGCGCTTTGTGTCGTAACTTTGCGAAAGATGGTGTTCTCGATTTAATGCAGCATATGCCGTTTAAGCAATCCGGCTATTACTATTCCACTTCACCACCGGTAGTCACCAATGGTGTGGTCGTGGTCGCAGGCGCGGTCAATGATAACTATGACATTAACTCACCATCAGGCGTCATTCGGGCGTTCAATGCACAGACCGGTGAACTGGTTTGGAACTGGGATTCTGCGAACCCTGAAGATACCTCACCACTTAAAGAGGGTGAAACCTATACGGTAAGCTCGCCGAATAGTTGGTCGGTCGCCAGTGCGGATGAAGAGCTAGGGTTAATTTATTTCCCAATGGGCAACCGTACACCGGACCAACTCGGTATGTACCGTAATGAGGCCGAAGAGAAATACTCAAGCTCAGTGGTCGCTCTTGATGCAAAAACGGGGCAAGCGAAGTGGGTTCAGCAGTTTGTTCACCACGACCTGTGGGACATGGACACCCCTGCGCAGCCAGTATTACTCGATTTAACCATTGATGGTGAAACAGTGCCTGCATTGGTCGCACCGACCAAACAAGGGGATGTTTATGTACTGAACCGAGCAACAGGCGAACCTATCTTACCGATCACAGAGCAGCCTGCCCCACAAGGCACCATTGAAGGGGACTTTGCCGCTGAAACGCAACCAAGCTCTGCGCTGAGTTTCAACCCACCGGAACTTGAAGAGAGTGACATGTGGGGGGCTTCTCTCGTGGATCAACTGATCTGCCGAATCCAATTTAAACAATTACGCTATGAAGGCCGTTATACCCCTCCTTCTAAGCAGGGATCCATTGTCTACCCCGGTAACTTTGGTGTGTTTAACTGGGGCAGTGTTGCGGTCGATCCTAAACGTCAGGTCATGTTTGGTATGCCGCTGCGCTTTGCATTTGTATCAACCATTGTTCCCAAAGACGACGAAGGCTATTCATTGGCGGAAGTCAATACTGGCGAACATGGGGTCAACGCCAATGAAGGGGCACCTTATGCCGTTGAATTGAAGCCATTTATGTCGCCACTGGGTGTACCATGTCAGCAACCGCCTTGGGGCTTTGTCGCTGGTGCTGAACTCACTACCGGTCATATCGCTTGGCAACACAAAAATGGCACCATAGAAGACATGACCCCACTGCCATTACCGATTGAAATGGGCGTACCGGGAATTGGCGGTCCGATCATCACCGATGGTGGGCTCGCCTTTATGGGCGCAGCAATGGATAACTACATTCGAGCATACGACTTGACCAGTGGTAAAGAATTGTGGAAATCACGTCTACCTGCGGGTGGTCAAGCGACGCCAATGACTTACTTAAACAGCCAAGGAGAGCAAATGGTGGTCATCGTCGCCGGTGGACATGGCTCTATCGGTACCAAAACCGGAGACTCAGTTCTGGCCTACAAACTCAGCCAGTAACCCAAGGTTTTGTATTATGAAAACAGCAGCCAATTGGCTGCTGTTATTTTATCGAGGCCTGTTTGTCATCGTGATAAAGAAGATTGGCTACGCAAATGGATATCGTCTTGAATTGGCCCCAGTAAACCAAACAGTAAACCTAAAATCTTCAGAATGGTCGGCATAAATAGGAATGGCGCCAGTAAGACATCAAAGATGCCAGCAAACAGTGGGAAAAACAGCAGATAGCTGCGTCCGCTGTACCCTGCACGTTTTACCGAGCAACACACCATTAGCCCGTAGACGGCAATCAGCACTAACTCAGGCTTAGAGATAAAATACACACTGGTATAGGCTTGAGTGTAAGTCGACCCAAGCGTATTCACATCAGGGATAAACGCTGCGCGGATAATAAAAGTACCCACAAACAGAGCCAAGTAATAACAGGCAAAACGTTGTGTAGACATAACGCAAATAATCCTTCTCGCGATATTAAGCAGTCATTTATTTCAGGCGACATTTAATGGTTATTGGTTTAATTTTTAGGCAAAAAAAGCGCTCGGTGTTGAGCGCTTGCCAGTAATCTTACTCGATGCGTATTAATACGAAAGCGTACTTAACGTTTGGTCAACCTCATCAGGGACATCGCGTCCAAACGTCTTCGCAGCCGTTTGCGGGTCGTTGGTAAAGAAGCCATCCACACCACGCTGACGATAGGTTTTGAGATCCGATACTTGGTCAACCGTATACGCATGCACTAACAGCCCTTTATCGTGGCTCATTTTCACCATCCAAGGTAAAGCTAAATCCATATAGCTAAATTGACTTGAGAACGGACCGGAACGCTCGGTTTGAACCGTTGAAGGGCCTACCCCTGCCGCACCATTTTGCTTAGCAAAATCGAGCCACTCTTCAAAAGCTTGCGGCGAGGCCACTTGCTTACGAGCATAATAATCGGCATAAGATTCATCGTCTGCTTTCGCTGCCATTGGCTTCTCATCAATGTAGCCATCACCGGTCCACAACAAGAGAATTTTAGGGATGGTCGGCATCACCTTTTGCAGCTCGACTAAGCTTGGCTTTTCAAAAGTTTGCAAAATAACTTGGCCCGCTTTGTCGGCCTCTAACCACCCTTCAGATTGAAGATATTGCTTGAGATCGCGCTCAATGCCAGGGAATAACTTCGGCACCTTAGTTTCTATGTATAACCCCGGCTGAGAAGGACAAGCTTTCGCAATTTCACTCACTTGATCGAGCGTTACAATTTTTAAGCCTTTGTAGGATGGACGGGCTCTTTCAGGGTAACTTTGATTATACCAACTCCCCGCATCTAGAGCTTGCAACTCTTCTAAGGTAAATGCACTCACGGGTTCAGCAGCACGCTGCGGATAGACATCTTCCACATTGGTCGTGCGCTTAAGATTATTATCATGAAGGGCAATCAATTGACCATCTTTGGTCCGCTGGAGATCGAGCTCTAAGTAATCTGCGCCCATTTTACATGCCAGTAGATAGGCAGGGATAGTTGACTCCGGCGCGTGAAACGAATCTCCACGGTGCGCAATGATCGCCGGGTTTGCAATGTGTGTTTGCGCCAAAACCTCGTGCGTACTCATTAATACGCCGATACCACACACCAATGCCTGTTTAAAATAAGTTGAAATGTTCAAAACTGACTCCTGTCTAGTAAAACACTTGTAAACCTCATGCTTACCTATTTACCGTAACAATATTGACACATTTATAAAACAGCTATCGCCTAATAAATTTACTTAAGTGGTTGCTAAGACTAAACATTCGCGAATAAATACACCCAGCGATGTACTAAAAAACGCCAACGAAAGCAAACCCAGCATTAACGACTACACTTTTTATTGCCCCGTTCGGTGTAGGCGAAATCGTCTAGCGACTCGATCTGTGAACCTGTTTGAAGCTTTATGATGAAATCTCTGCTTAAACAAGCAGTTGATAGTAGAATGGGAACAGTACTGACCACATAGGAAACGTCAATGAACTATCCATTGGATATAATTTTTTCCAACATCGTGCCGATTGTCGCACTTGTTCTGATCCTCGCGATTTTAAAAAGCGGCATTAAGTTCGTCCCGCAAAACCAAGCTTGGCTGGTTGAACGTTTTGGTAAATACCAATCAACTAAGTTAGCCGGTATTAACTTTATTATTCCCTTTATTGACCGTATCGCTGCAGAGCGTAGCCTAAAAGAGCAGGCGCAAGACGTGCCTTCACAATCGGCGATCACCAAAGACAATATCTCCTTAGTGGTTGATGGTGTGCTTTATTTTCGGGTTCTCGACCCGTATAAAGCGACTTACGGGGTTGATGATTATACGTTTGCCGTCACACAGTTAGCCCAAACCACAATGCGTTCTGAACTGGGTAAAATGGAGCTCGACAAAACGTTTGAAGAGCGCGATCTGCTGAATACCAACATTGTTGCCTCAATAAACCAAGCTTCTGAGCCGTGGGGAATTCAGGTTCTCCGCTACGAAATTAAAGACATTGTGCCGCCAAATTCGATCATGGAATCCATGGAAGCACAAATGAAAGCCGAGCGAGTCAAACGTGCGCAGATTCTTGAATCAGAAGGGGATCGTCAAGCCGCGATCAACGTGGCTGAAGGTAAGAAACAAGCCCAAGTATTGGCTGCTGAAGCAGACAAAACCGAGCAAATCTTACGCGCAGAAGGCGAAGCAAAAGCGATCATCGCAGTCGCCGAAGCTCAAGCCGAAGCGCTAAAAACGGTCGGTGATGCTGCGAATACCGAAGAAGGTCAAAAAGCGATTCAGCTTGACCTGGCAACAAAAGCAATTGAAGCCAAACAGGCGATTGCCAAAGAGTCGTCGGTGGTGCTCTTGCCTGACAACGCGACCGATGCCAGTTCACTGGTGGCTCAGGGCATGTCGATCATTAACGCTCTGAATAAAAAACCAGGAGCGTAAGCGATGACTTCGCTACTGGATTACTTGCCAGAGCTGTTGATGAGCCTTGGGATCATCGCTCTGATCATCGAAGTTGCGGTACTTGGCTTTGCCACCTTCATTCTGTTTTTTGTTGGCTTGTCCTTGTTGGCAACGGGCATCGCGATGCAGATGGATTGGTTAAGCGTCAACGTCACCACCGCGATTTGGGCGAATTTAGTCGTGACTTTTGTTTTGGCTCTCGTGCTTTGGAAGCCACTCAAAAAACTCCAAAATCGCTCGGGTTCAACGGCAGACAACGAACCCTCTGATTTTGCTCAGCAGACATTTGTGTTAACAGGTGATGTCAACGCGCACAGCGATGATGTGTTCTACGCTTATTCTGGTATTAACTGGAAAGTACGCAGCGACCAACCCCTTACGCAAGGAACAAAAGTAAAGGTGGTCAAAATCGAAGTGAGTGTCATGTGGGTAAAGCCTGTTAATGACTGTTAAGCTCGTTTGCGTATGTTTAACCTAAAAAAGGCGCTGCCTCAGGCAGCGCCTTTTTATATCCCTTCCCAAAACACGATGTATTCAATCGCTAGTTGACGTCTCGCAGATAGAAACGTTGGCAAATATTGTCTAAGTCATCATAGACACCGACACTGACGCCATCGTTAAGATCACAATAAGACAGGTCAAGTAAACGCTGGTTGGCTTTAGAAACGATGCGATAGCCGCCTTCATCGCGAGGATGTAAATACCATTTACTTGCCTCACTATCACAGCGCCCAAACACGGTGGTGTTACCACTGACATTAAGACAGCGGCTTTGGTCGCTATCAGCCACCATCGTCACGCTGCCATCTTGTTGTGGACGTAACCACCATTTTTGACTGGCTTGGTTTGTCCAAGGCTGTTGCACCGTTGAACTCTGTGTCGCCGTAACCACTTTACCGCTTTGCGCGCTGACGATAGCCACCGCTCCAAGTGGAGAAAGCCCCCACAAATTACAATATTCACCTGTGCAGGCCGAATATGGCTGCTGATTAACGCTATTGGTCACGGTCAGTAGCCCAGCTTGCGCCACATCAAATTGCCATGTCTGACACTCTTTATTTTGCCAAGGTAAGAAGGCAAGCTCTCCGCCACAGGCGGCGCCCGATAAAAATTGCCCGGTAAAGTCGGCGAATCGAACTTTGCCATCAGCAATTTGATCGACGATAACCGGTGTACTGCTTTGAATCATCAGCGCGCCTTCATTAGCTGGAACATATTGATTTAACAACATCATTGGCGCTTCTGGCTGAACCCAAAGTGGTCCATTTTCCCCTGACGGTACATTGATTTGTTGGTCGCTTCCCGCTGGCTCGCCAAAGTTAGGCGTCCCATCGGCATTCCACGTAAATGGCTGAGCGCGTAGAGCACGAAGAGTGCTACACCCATCATCTTCACCCGCATTACCATGATAAACCAACCAATCTTCCGTTCCATCCGGAGATTTGAAGAAACCGTTATGACCAGGGCCGTAAACACCATTCGCTTTGGTAAATACTGGCTCTTCAGATTTAGTCCATGCATTCGGATCAAGTGGGTCATCCCCAGTCAGTTCAAGTAGCGCTAACTTATAATCTGGGGTCGCACAATAGCTTGCTGAATAAACCACAAACACCCGCCCATTGTGAATAAGAGGCTCTGGGCCTTCATTGACATTCAGCCCAGTACGCTCCCAATCTTCACTTGGCCTCGAAAGTAACGTTGGCTGCCCTTCCACTGTCCATGGGTTTTTCATTTTAATGATGAAGTTACGTTGCTCATCACCCTGCCATTGGGAATACATCAAATACAACTGGTTATGAATCGTAATGTAACTACCATCAATGTTGTAACTGTCTGCCATTGGTGACCCTTTGTATTCGTAAGGCCCCATTGGATCGTCCCCAACACTTTCCAGTACGGATTGATGTTGGTAATCATACGTACCGTCACGGCCACTGGTATACAGCACATACCACCGCCATCCATTGGGACCTTTTAATCGATGAAATTCAAAGGCCCAAAAGTTACAGCAGCGATCTTCGTTGGTCTCTGACCAGATATTGACAGGCGTGGCATCAGCCAACCCGGCTAGCGTCGGCGATTTACGCATTTCGAGCTGCGAGCTCCACGTGGTTGTCGTCGAGTAGTAATTGCCTTTATAAAACACCACCCAAGGATCCGCGCCATTTTCAAAAACGGGATTGGTGAAGGTGGTTGTCGCCGCATGAACGGCACCGGCAGCGAGCGTTATCACGAGCAAACACCAAAGCTTGACTAGCCCTGCATTCACCCATTTTATTTTGTGCAACATAGTTTATTCTCCGCTGGAGTAGGAGGTAAGAATATTATTGTTGCGGGCTAACCAATTCACAGCTCAAAGAGATAAGTGAGGGGGAAGGTCATTCATCGTACAGCATGCTAGCTCAATATCATTTGGCTAAACCGCGGTACAACTATATTTAAAGCTAATATTTGATCGAATATAACTAATATTATTAGTGATCATGATCGAGGTGGAAATTTATTTCTGTGCAGTACAATAAATAAACGTGAAATGCTGATAAATAACACTGTTTCATCCCAGTTAATAACATATAAAATAGTTAGAAATAGTGATGAAATAAATATTCATATAAAAAACAAACCGTTGAAAAATTAAGATTAAAATTAATAAAAGAACCTAGTAAAAACCATGTAATAACGTTTATAACCATCATAAAAAAGCATGAACCCATACTACTCATGCTTTTATTAATGACCACCACCTATTGAGTTTCAATGCGCGATTAAGTCACAAGACCAAGTGGCGAGTGCATCCTCAACCACTTGACCCTATTTTACCTCATGACCGACTTTGCTAATCGTTTCGCAGCGCGGCGATGGCGGTCAATCAATGAAGCCAAATCAACACCTTGTACTTCACCGTCGTGAACACGCCACTGGCCAGCGATCATAACTCTATCCGCTTGCTGAGCACCACACAAAAGAAGTGCAGCCAATGGATCATGACTACCAGAAAAACGAATATCGTCGAGTTTGAACATCGCGATATCGGCTTGCTTGTCGACGGCTAACTCTCCGATATCATGCCGTCCCATCGCTAAGGCGGAACCTTTGGTGGCCCAGCGTAAGGCATCTGTGTGGGTTACTGCCGCAGAGCCATACTGTAAGCGCTGTAAATACATTGCCATGCGTACTTCTGCAATCATATTCGAGCCATCATTTGATGCTGAACCGTCAACCCCGAGCCCAACCTTGACCCCGGCTTTCTCCAACTCAAGGTTACGGCATATCCCAGATGCCAACATCATATTCGACGTGGGACAATGGCAAACCCCAACCTTTGCGCGCCCCAAACGGGTGATTTCTTCTTGGTTGAAATGAATACCATGAGCCAGCCAGGTACGTTTATTCAGCCAACCAACATCTTCAAGATAGTCGACCGGACGCAGGCCAAAACGCTCGATACAGAACTGCTCTTCATCTTTGGTTTCACACAAATGCGTATGCACCATGACTTGCTCTTGCTCAGCGATGCGAGCCGTCTCTTTCATCAACTCAGTGGTCACTGAGAAAGGTGAGCAAGGTGCCAGAGCGATTTGAATCATCGCGCCATAATGATGCTGATGGTATTCACTAATAAGCCGCTTGCTGTCATCGATAATGGTATGTTCGTGTTGAATGGTTTGCCTTGGCGGTAAACCGCCTTGATCTTCACCCAAACTCATTGAACCACGAGTAAAAATAGCGCGTACGCCCAATTGCTGCGCCGCATCGATCTGTAAATCGATGGCATTTTCAAGGCCGTCGGGGAAAAGATAATGATGATCAGAAGCGGTCGTACACCCTGAGCGCATTAACTCAACTAGGGCAAGTTCGCTGGCAACACTCATCATTTCAGCATCAAGGTGTGCCCAAACCGGGTATAAACTTTTCAACCAATGAAAAAGCTCTTTATTGAGCGCATCAGGGTAGGCGCGAGTCAGAGTTTGATAAAAATGATGGTGTGCATTAATCAACCCTGGAGTCACCACATGTTGTGATGCATCCACCACATAATCGACGTGGTTCGTTGGCGTGGTGTCCTTTGCCACCAACTCAATAATCCGATTACCACGCACCAGCAGCCCACCTCGAGCATCGTGCTGATTTGCAGTGTAAATCGCGAGTGGATTCTTAATCCAAACGGTATCCATCCATAATAATCCTTAGCCGTTTCAACCATTTCAGGGGAAGCGGTCTTTATTTCAACCACCCACGATGTCGGTAAGTGGCTGACTGTTTAAATGACTTTATTCGCCAATATAATTTGGCGCAAACCTCAGTGATGGTTAACACCACCTTAGTTACCTTATCATAGATTATTCTGCATGGTTGGCTTACCACTAATGAACCGTAGCTTTAGGACCGAGTGCCGGATCGTGACGCAAAATGTAAAGCATCACTTCAGTAGGTAAGACAAAACGATTTTCAACCGTAAAATATTCACCCGATGCTTTTCTCGGAAAAGGCGCCGCCTGAGGCCATGCTTGAAGTCGAGTTTGATCATCGTGGCGTTCAGAAACCGTGAAATGTAAGTGAGGATATCGTGTCATAAATGCCTCCTATCGAACCTCATAAAAGACAAGCTAAATTACACTGCTAGGCCAACGAGCGACCTTACTAGTTATAAAAATGGGGGCAGACATGTTGAAATCCAAGTCAGTAATAAAAGATGTCTCTAAATCTTTTTTTATGTTCTTGCCTTAACGGATTATCCTGACGATGTAAACGTAAGTCTGAGGGTTAACTTTACCGGTTCTTATTCCTGAACCGAAAACAATTCACTTGTAAGCGATTGTATTTACTAATGAATAAAGCTACTTTTTCAACAAGTTTAGACCTGTACCACTGTTTCTTTATAACAAAATAAAAATAATCCATTAGAGATTCAAAAATCCAACAATGGATTATTTTAGGCTAAACTAAAGTTATCTATTATCCTCCGCTCTCGCTTTATTGCTCTAAGGAAATTCCAAGCTCAGTGCGTAAACTTAAAAATTTAACTCTAAGACAATTAACCCTGTTGATGTCGGTGTTGGTAGTACTGCTGTTCTTGGTGTTCTACTTTACATTCAAAGCGTTCTGGAGCTTTGATCAGCAAGTTACTGCCGTAACCGAAAGACAGAAAAATGAGATTGAACGTGTCGAGATTTTATTGTCGATGGCTGAACGAGAGTTACAAACCTCACTAGAAGATTACGCAGCCTGGGATTCGATGATCGAATTTACCAAAAATCCGACCAAGGAGTTCATTCGCGATAATATCGGGCCTCATGCGTTTGAATCGAAACTCATTGATGGCATTGTGATTTTAGATACTGACATGCGCCCCATATGGAGTGGTCAGTATCAAAATAATCATGTTTATGATGTGAATTTTCTAGACATGCCTAGGCGCTCTGAATCCAATGCGCTTTTGGGTCATTCTCTGTTGAGTAACGCCAAAGCTCTGCCCTCAAACCATATTACTTCTGCCGTAGAATATACGGTGTTTCAAAATCGTCCCTACCTTATCTCCTACGCTAAGCTTTGCAAAAGCACGGGGTATGATTGCCAATACGGCTATTTGTTTTTTATCCGTCAGATTGAGCCTCAATTTATCAGTGATGTAGAACAAGCCACGGGCGTGGGAATTACCATGCGTACTTTCTTTGATACTGACCTCCAGATTGCACCGCCAAACCACAGCTTTATTTACAAAAAGGATGCGCTCGACCAAGATATTCTGGCGATTGATATTTCTCACCCAGAAAAAATTCCCGAATTTCTAACGATTCCTGAAATCTACGCGCTCTCAAGCTTTGCGATGATTATGTTACTTTTTAACGTGGGTATCGTGACGTTTATGATTCGCCCAATCAACCGAGCACAGCGAGCACTCACCGTTTTTGAACAGACCGGCGGCAAGCTTCCCTGCGAAAACAGTTTTTATTCCAAAGAGATGCGTAGTTTTGCCCGTTACATCAATAAACTTATTTCAGAGCTTGAAGACAAAAGCGAAAAGTTAAAGTGGCAATCTTTTCATGACCCGCTAACAGGACTTGCAAACCGTCGTGGTCTTTACGAATCACTTGAAAACTATATCTCTCAACAACAATATCAATATGTCGCAATTGTCCTGCTCGATATTGACCACTTTAAACAATTCAATGATAACTATGGCCATATGTCGGGCGATGAAGCATTGAAAAAACTGTCAAAGGCACTGGCTGACGACGAGATAACGATGGAAAAAATTGCATGTCGATACGGTGGTGAAGAGTTCTGCTTGGTCTTTTTCAATGATTTTCCAATCAATATTGAAAAGCAGTTACATATTATTCAAAGAAAAGTGTCTGAATTGAAAATCAGACACGGCTACTCGCCTGTCAGTGAACAACTAACGGTCAGTATCGGGGCGACAACCCAAATTGTGGAAGATTATCGTGATATCGCCCCGATGTTCCAACGCGCCGATGAAGGCCTGTACGAAGCCAAAAATTCAGGGAAGTCTCAATACCGAATTCGCTAATTGAGGACTCGATTCATGGCCTAACGTCTCATTATAGGGCCAGTTATTGAACTCGCTCTAAGCGAAACTTTTGATTCTGCGCATCAGCAAGACAAGTGTACTGCATTAGATTTGCCCCCTCTTCCGACGAACTATTTTCGATGTCTAAACACTTTTGGCTATGGAGGTTAATGATTCGCCATAGCCCTTGCCCTGCGCTCTGAAAACGAAACAGTTGACCAGTACCTCCCCAATTTTCCCACAGCATGGCGTTTGCGGAGTTATCGTTGCTCATACTGTCGATATCGACCGCACGACCGGGTGCCGCCAACGGAGAAATACGATGCCAAACACCGCTTACCGGTGAGATAGTAAATTGCTGACACGCGTTATCCAGCCAACTCCATTGGCGAAGATTGGCACCATCGCTATTGGCGCAGTTTTCGACATCAATCGCCATACCACTGTGTGCAGGTGTTAGGCGATAAACGCCAGAAATAATCGCATTATTACCGTTATCTGGCGTACTTCCTACTGCATCGCAGCCGTTCACATGGAGACTCGAGCTCGTAGTGCGTACTAACTGGCAATTAGGGCTGCTGTTTGCCACTCGTCCGGCTAGAACATGGGTATCTGCGGCATCTTCCAAGAAAATCCCTTGCTGAGTGGCTTGTTCAATATCCACGTAGTCAATGGTCGTTCCACGGCTGCCTGAAACACTAAAAAAACCTCGCCCTGAATGCCTCGAATAAACACTGTTAACGTGAATATTCGGCCCATTGTCGTTGGCAACTCGAAACGTCGCATAACCACCGTCAATATTATTGTACTCGCCCCACACATTGCCCACTTGTGCATTCGTTGAGTCGTTCAAAATCAGTCCACATCCGCCATTATTCGTGACTCGAACATCACCAATATTGATGCCATCAATCCCGTAAGTTTCAATACCATGCCCCGTTGCGCCATCGATCACGGTATTTCCGGAGATGGTTAAGTTGGTTGCATCTCGGGTCGATGAGTCGACTCGAATCCCCAACCCTACAGGGTTTTGGCCATTAAGACTCATGGTGATATTGTCTAAAGTGACAAATGAACAACCTCGAAACCATACGCCATACCTTGGGCTACCCTCGACATGTAAATTCCGCACCGTAACGTTATCACGCCGATCGCAATAGACTGGGACCACTAAATCACCACCATTCGCGGTCACTGTGTTGCCATGAAAATCGAGGGTTTGTCCCGCTTGCGGGCGTATCGCGTATACATTGCCACCGTCAGGCCCACTTGAGCCCGAATTACGAATATGAATGGTACCCTGACCCATACTATTTGCTGCAGCATTCACCGCATCAAACATCCGCGCACCGCTGTACACGGTTTGTCCATCAACCGCAGAGTGCCATGTGGTACCACTAAGCATCACCTCTGCATCTGCTCGGGCAAAATGGCTCATCAGTAAAACCACCGCGATGAAACCAATATTTATCAGTCGCCTCATTGTTTTATTCTTCACGTTATTCTCCTTATTATATTCCTAGCCAATGATTCCAACTGATTAACGCACATCTTTAAGTTGACAAAATTAATTAAAATATGCCACACGCTCTCTTTAAGAAAATATACATCAATCAGGAAAATCAATATAAATACAATATTTGGAAAAGTATCTAGCGTTATTCAGAACTGCATATTTAATAAGGTTTAATGTTCTACTGTGAAATAATAAAACCATCACTTTAACTAATTCTTTATCTTCGTAAACATGATTTAAAATTCTTTATTCCAGTGTGAAGATACAAAAAAACCACAGAGTCGCTCTGTGGTTTTTTTGAGACTCGGCTCACGCCTATTGTATGGCGATTGAAGCGGCGATTGCGATGAACACAACACCAAACACCATATTGACATTTTTAATCGTCTGCTCATTACTCAATACTTGTCGAAATGAGCTCGCACCTAAGCTGTACAGAAACATGACGAGGGTATCCACCAGTACCACAATACCGCCCAGCAACAGATATTGCGTTGCCTGATTAGAATCGATATCAATGAACTGAGGCAAAAACGCCGTAAGGAAAATAATTGATTTTGGGTTCGTCAAATTGACGGTAAAACCTTGGCGCATCAACGTCAGCCAACTTTTTTTATCACCTAGCTTAATAAAGTTGGCTTGGTTTCTTAGGCTGCTGAGTATTTTTTCTATTCCCAAGAAAGCCAAATAGGCAATGCCCAAGTACTTAATTAAGTTGTAAAGAATCGGGGATTGCGAAACAAGAATACCGATGCCCAAATAGATTAAGACTAAGTGCATCGCTAAGGCCGCTTGCAAACCAAGAATGCCAAAACTTGCCCCTTTAAAGCCATTAACGATGACGTTATTCACCGAGACCGCCGCCCCAGAACCGGGCGATATGCTAAAAAAAATACAGGCAACTACAAATGCCACGATGTCCATTGATTAACCTTCGCTGTTTTAATGTGTTCAAGCTCATCCTGATTGAGCCCAAAACGTCGCTCAATCGCATGCAGCGAGTTGAGATTAGTGAATGACAAATGCAAAATATCGCGATGTCCGCCCTCCATCTGACTGTATAAATCACTGACCCCATGCAGCATGCGTGTATCATCCAATAGCATAATGTCGCCTGGATTTTGCAAAGTGGTGGTACAAGCCAGTTCCATATCTTGGTCATAGATGGAGCTTACTCCTCCTTCGACATTGGTTTTCTCCACCAACATCAAAAGAAAATAGGAAGTACCATCGCTATGCACTCCCTCCGGTGCGGGTTTTCCAACACGGGTGTTATCTGCCACAATTCGATATTGATCCACTTCAACAAACCATTGGGGCTGAGCACTGCCGAGTAAATTTTGGCAATGATTAAACGTCGTCAATGCCAGAGACAGTGCGCGTTTGAAATGAGGATTTTCAAACAAACCCGATTCGGTTTCATCAAAATAGCGAAACACATTTCCGGCAAAACTGTTGTATAAATTCGATTTATACAGTGGCATATAAGGCTTTCTTACCACGGTATTCGCTTGGGCAGCATAGTACATGGTTGAATATCGCCGCTTACGATAGGTCCCGTTGTCTTTCATGTACTCATCGGTCGTAAGCCGATCCCAGTACTGCCGAAACTCCGACCAAGAGCGAGATTCAGATGGTGCAGCCGCCAGCATTTGCTGAGCGACATAAAACCCGTCTGATAGTAAAGCGGCAGCAAACTCTTCGGTTTTTGGAAGCCCCTTTGTATCAATATCGACGTGTTGCCCATCTTGATGTTTATTTACCAGCCAGCCCATTTTTTCTAATTGTATTTTTGTATTAATAATTGGTTCAAAATACATCTTGAACTCCTAGTTGACGTTGTTAGCGGTGGCGTAAACATTTATCTATTAATATCATTATGTTATATAGGTGTTATATTTATAATTTCTTAATCGGCAATAAGGAAAAATTTAATGCTGTCCTCTCAGGATCTTCATTTCTTTTATGTCGTAGCCACCAGCAAAAGCTTATCGGCCGCCGCCAAAAAATTAAATGTCACGGCGCCTACCGTGACGCAGCGGCTTCAAAGCTTGGAAGCCAAGCTATCGCTTAAGTTGGTTGAGCGTGACTCACGACAATCAACATTGACCGCCAGTGGTAAGAAGCTCGCCAGTCGCTGCAAAGCGATTCTCGATGATATCGATTCCTTAACCGATGAACTCAAAGATCAGCAAAACTCCCTCAGTGGTACACTGACCGTCCTAGCGCCAGTTGGCTTTGGCGAAAAGCACGTTGCGCCGGCTATTGGTGCGTTTTATCAGCGCTATCCTGAACTAAAAATCCGCTTGTTGCTTTCTGATCATCCCGATAAAGACGCGTCGCCCGAATCGGATGTGGTGATCTATATCGGTGAGCTGAAAAATTCTTCAATGCGCCGCATTGTGTTAGCTAAAAACCAGCGCCTGATTTGCGCTTCACCAACGTACCTTGCCAAGCACCCGCCCATCCTCTGTCCCGATGATCTGGCACAACATCAATGCATTGGGTTGCTTGAGAACAATGAAGACACACTTCAGTGGTCATTTACTCATAAAGGCGATGGTCGCCATAGTAATATTCGAATTCATCCGCAACTGGTCTGCAACGTCGCGGACGCGGTCAAAGTATGGGCTTTGGAAGGGCTCGGGATCATCCATCGCTCGGAGTGGGATGTCGCAACTGAACTCAAGCACGGGTTACTGGAGCAAGTGTTGCCAAACTATCAATTGCCTGATGCAGACATTGTTGCCCTGCTCAGTACGACAGAGCGCGATCGCCCGCGCAAGGTTAGTGTCTTTGTGGATTTTCTTAAACAGCGACTGAGCGACCTTAATAACCAAACAAGCTAACCGCGAAAAGATGCCGTATTGATGTTGATATCTCGATATTGCATCGGTGACAGTTTGTTGTTTTTCCTGAAAAATTTAGAAAAAGCGGATTGGGACGAAAAACGACACAACATGCTTATCTCGCTGATGCTTTTCTCTGTCGATACCAACAAGCTGCAGGCTTTTTCAAGACGTATCAGCTTAAGGAGATCGCTAAATGTGGTGTTTTCCTTGTTTAGTTTCGCATTAAGCGTCCAGCGACTAACGCCTAAGCTCTGGCAAACATCATCAAGCAGTGTATCCGTGGCGTCATCCTCTTTCCGCTCAATGGATTGTGCAATGCACTCTTTAACGTAGGCAGAGTAAGAGCTCATCATCAGTAAATCACTGCGCCGCTGCTCAGCAAGCTGCTGTTGCATCGAGTAGAGGTTCGGGTTGTACATCGGATTCTTTTGGTGCAGATTGGCACTGGTGATCACCATTCGATTACGGTTTTCTCCGTAGCGGCAAAAAGTGTTAAATCGCGCATCCACACTTTGCCCATTGAGAGGTATTGCATTATCAAAGCTCACGTTGATAGAAAAACGAGGTAGATAGTGGCTCAAAATCTCTTTGAAAAATAAGAAATGCCCTATCGAGCTATTAGAGCGCTCATTGCGGTCGTTGTTGGTGTATTCCAGCCACAATCGGTCTTCAGAGACCCGCATCTCGATATCGTCACAGTCACCCATAATAAACCGATAGCGAATAAAGTTTCTCATCGCCTCCACGGCGGATTCTGCATTCAAACAGAGCCCAAACAACTCGGGGAAAATACCATAAAGCTGATTCAAGCAGGTCATCCCCGTGACGATATGCTCATTATACTGAGTCGTTTCATGAATAAATTGTTTATGTTGACGATAAGGGATACGTCCGTTGGATTTGTTTAACGTAAATTGGCTGATACCTGATTTTCGCAAAATCTGGTTAACATCTACGCCAATGCCGGCAAGCAGATTTAATTTATGATTGGTTAATCTATTAGAAACTGATTTTGTCATCTTGTTTTAATTCATGTTTCATACCACTTGCATCAATAGTATTCACTGAGTGATTAATTTCTTATTCGTCGCTCACAAGCCTATTTATAATTATCTCATTTTCATGATGTTTTTATTTTTAAGAATGTGTCGTTTGGTTTTTATTTCGAAGCGCGAAGTTAGTTCATAAATCAATAAAATCAATAATAAGGATGAGTCTGGTTTGATCACAAAAAAGCCCGTTTCATGCTTTTTAATGATCCTTATTACCGTTAATGTAAGGCATTAAACGAAAAGCAACAGTGCATTTTCTCACCATGACAATGTGTCTGAATGCCTTAATAGGAGAGATCATGAAAATCATCGTAACGGGCGCCACCAGCGGTATTGGTTATGAACTGAGTAAAGCCCTAACCGCGAAAGGACATCAAGTGTTTGCCACCGGGCGTAACCAGACAAAACTTCAGGCCCTCAAAGAGGAAACTGGGTGTTTGGTGGGTGACGCCGATTTGGCTGACGCGCAACAAACCGTAGATATCTTTCATACTGGCGTCAAAGCACTCGGAGGACTGGATGTTCTGATAAACAACGCAGGCATGAATTCAAGAAAATGTACGATAGAAGCGTTCACCAATGAAGAGTTCGACCTGCAATATGCCATTAACTTGCGGGCGCCTGCGATTCTTTGCCGTGAAGCCGTTAAAGTAATGAAGCCCGCCGGGCACGGACACATTTTCAATGTTGTCAGTACAGTCGCCAAACGCGCCAGTGAAACCATGGGCGTTTACACAGCAATGAAGCAAGGTTTATCGGGACTCAACGATGTGTTGATGAAAGAGGTTCAACCACACGGTATAAAAGTCACAGCCCTCTATCCTGGCGGCACAGACACCAATTTCCGCGAAGCCGAACGTCCACAATATATGCAGCCGCAAAGTGTCGCCGAGACCATCACAACATTGTTGGAATTACCAAGCGATGTGATTATTCATGAATTGTTGTTTCGTCCACAGGTTGAATTGGAATGACCATCATTGGCTGATAACCCGATTCAGGCAGAAAAAACGGGCTGGAAATACCAGCCCCTTTTGATATCAGGAGACTTAACGTAAATACGTACCATCTTGGCCAATTTTTCCAGGGCCGTTGAGTACGTAAATTCCCGCGCTGTAACCTTTCACCGTAAAGCTGAGTGTGCCATCAGCAACGCTCACTTGATGTCCCGTCACCGCATCAATATACAATCCATTACGAACACCGCTCACGCTGATCGTCTGTTGATTCGCATTGGCAAGCCCAACCACGGCGTAGCTTTCTCCTTGGTTATAGTCACGGACATAACTGATGCCTGAGCCCCATTCATTAACTTGTGTCGTCGGCGCTTTCTGCAGCGCAGGAACGGCTTTACGAATCGCATTTAAACGTTGGATATGAGTAAACAGAGGATGGCTTTCGGTTGTCTGGAGGTCATCCAAATAGGCGCCATAATAAGCACGGCCCGTTTGATCAATTGTGTCATTATTACCGGCGATGTCCTGCGGTAATCCAGCTTGGAACATCACTTCTTCCCCATAATACAGGGTGGGAATACCACGATTGGTCCACATTAAGTTATAGGCCATTGCGGCATTACCCGCTTCACCGCCATAGCGATATTTGAAGTCGTTATCCGGGCCAACATCGTGGTTTTGGAAAAAGGTAACAAGCTTGGTCGCATCACCGTATACCCAGTCCCAGCCGAGAACGCCGCCAATACCACCGAAGCTTCCTTTGGTGACGTTATCACGAAAGGTAGAGAACACCGAAAAATCCAACACCGAGAACCCAGAATCGCCACCTGCATTTGGGTTTGATGGGTCTTCGGTTGTTCGGGTGTACCACCAAGGTCGAATCACCGCAGAAGCATTATCATTATCCAGCTCGGAACCAAATCCTGTCCCTTTCACCAAGTTCTCGCCAAACACGAATAGCCCCGGTTTATAAGCTTTCCAATTGTTGACGTACTCCAGCAACTCATTACGCTCTACATGTTTAACCGTATCAAGACGAATGGCATCCACCCCCATGTCCAAATACTGATGGATCGCACCGTTAATATAATCCTTAACGTTTTGGTTTTCTGTGGCTAAGTCAATCGTATCTCCTGCCATATGCTTATTTTGCAATGACTCAGGATTTTCCCAATCGCCACCCGACATAAAGCCATCAAGATGATACCAATTCGGATCCAGTGTATTGGCATCAATCCCAAAGAAGCGATTGGGGTCATAGCCGGCAAGCGGTACACTGACACCCGTTTTTGGATCAACCAGCGGCACGATACCTTCTGGGTCAGCGTTGTGTCTTTGTTTAAACCACTCAGGCGCAACACTATTATCGTTATCATCACGGAAGGTTGACTGGTAATCCCCTAAATTGCCAAAGTAAGGATCATTGTCCACATCGCCTTGGCTCGCTCCTTCAGGCACGTAATATTTGATAGGTAAATGGTCAATCCATACTTTGCCTCGCAATCCATATTGACTTGAGTGGTTAATCACCACATCTTGAATCACTTTAAGTCCCTTGCTATGGGCAGCGTCGATAAAATCTTGATAACTGGCATCGGGTGATTCTAAACGAGGGTCTACTGTATAAAAGTCATACGCATGGTAGCCGTGATAATCAAGCCCAGATCGATTTTCGACTGGCGGCGTGATCCAAATGGCGCTGAATCCAAGCTCTTTAATGTAATCAAGCTTCTCAATCAAACCTTTAAAGTCACCACGCCATTGTGGATCGCCGATTTTTATACGGTCACGGTTATAGTAGTTGTTACTGCTATCTCCATCGTAAAAACGTGCCGTTAACAAGAAATAGATGGTCTCCTCACGAAAGTCATTACTCGACGTTTGGGTGTCGCCAATGTAGTAACTAAAGCTTTGAACCTGTTGATTACCAGATGCGTCAACCGCTAAAGTTTTAACCACCAAATCCGCCCCTTCACCGAGATCATTGGCCGCAAGCTGTTCACCCTGATAGTGAGCTGAGTTGATGCTAGGCTCGCTGCCATCGGTGGTGTAATAAATACGAGGAGACGCATCCTGGTTATCCGACACGATAAGAGTTATGGTTTGACTGTTTTGATAGCGGCCTGCTGCTGGGGAAGCCGCGACTATGGGCGCCTGAGTATCTTCGGCGGAGACAAGCGTCGCACTAATCTGTTTGCTGGTCGCATCGATACAAATTTGGTATTCGCTATTCTCATTAACACGGTAATCCTCACTGGGATACGCTTCCGTCCAATCACCAAAGTGATCGACTTTAAACCGAGGATCACCACGACCAAAACTCTGTACCGTGCAGTAATTTACTGCATCGGCGGTGGTCATTTCGGTCGTTGACCAATCGTTTGGCGTGCCACGGAAATACCACTTTTCATCGCCATTGCCTCCACCGTCGCAACTCACCACATCGGTGACACTGAGACTGTGACTATTGGTATTAAATATAATCTGGTAGCTCTGATTCCCCGCTACCGCATAATCGCTGTCAGGATAATTTTCACTCCAATCCCCGTAGCGATCGATCTTAAATCTCGGCCCACCCGAATCATCGCCTTCAGCGAACGTTTGACAAGTTTGAAATTCGCTGGTGCTGATGGCTTCTAATTGTGTGTTCGACCATTGGTTCGACGTGCCTCTAAAAAACCACTCGGCCTGGGCCGATGCGGTAATGAGAGTCAGTCCTACCATTGTCAATGGAAGTACTTTCATCATTCATTGTCCTTAATTGTGTGATGACATTGATGCGAGACCACAAAACACGCGTCAAGTCGCGGTCGATGACTTGGTCACGGACACGCTGTGCTCAGAGTTCGACAACATTGAGCGAGGTCGAGCCGCTTAAAGTGCATCCAATATCGTGGGGAGCAATCATGATGGGGTAGTAAGGCCAATCTAGATGGGAGAGTTTTATTGCTGTTCATGTTCATGCTCATGTTCCGATTAGGAGTTTGTCTTGGCTTAATATTGTTATGACCAACCGCATGTCAGTTCCTAAGATGATTAATCTCAGCAGGTGGTTGGTATTGCCAATTTCGGTTATGGCATGGCAACGATGAATCGACAACCTAAGGTGTATAAAATAAATATAGCGCTCACAAAATGTACAAATGTGGATTTAATTAACAATAAATTGCGCTAGTAGCGTCTCGGTTTGTAGGTATTACTTGTCTTATTTTCGGCGCATACAATCTGTGATTGTTCTATATAAAATAGGACGGCTAATTGGAGTAATGACTAAATAAGTCCCTAATGATCATCCACGGGCCAATCAGGTTTCGCTGCAAGTCATAAAATGCTTACTGACTGAAACTCTTCGTTTTTTAGTTAGCTACCCGAATAAATCCTTTGTGTATTTGAATTTACATTCCCATTCATAAGAGTTGGACAAAAGTCCGCATTTTAATCCTGAATAATTATTTTACTCTAGTTATTACTCACCCATAAGATTAAGATACGCTGTCACTTAATTGATTTTATAAAACATAGCGTACGTTAATTCGTACCACGTCTTCCTTCACAAAAATAAAAAGATTGATGTCTTTAAGGTGAGCTCAGTGAAATTTATCTCGCAAAGTATTCGTTTAAAACTGTCTATTTCGATTGGCGTTGTCTTCTTATCATTAATATTAATCTACGCTTCATACAATTCACTGACCAATAAATTGAATGATGGCCTTGGCATATTTGGACGCCAATATCTCCCTTCCACCTCTCTAATTTTAAATGCTGACCGAGACCTGTATCAGGCCCACGTGGCACAGCTGATGTACTTAGAAAGTAACGACAGCGCCTATCGCAAAGAATTTGATGACAATGCCCAGCAAGCATTGGATAAAGCCAAAGAGTTCGCTGACAACATGAGTGACCATGACGACGTTCTCGCCAAAATGCGTCAATTCGACACCGTATATAACACATGGTTTACGCTATCACAGCGCTTCTTCACCATGGTCAATCAAGGACAAAAGTCTGAGGCGTTTACCCTGTTAAATGGTGAAGGTGAGCGCGCTTTTCAAAAGTTACGACTGTTTTATGATATCGCGAGTGAAGATTTAGAAAACGAAGCAAATCAGAAACGCGCGACCCTAGCAGAAGACAGTAAAGACTACCAATTTTGGTTACTGTTATTGGTTGGTACAGCCGTGATTATCGCGGGTCTACTGACGTATTACACGCCTAAGCTATTGGTCGACAACATTAATCGCCTTAACGAACGTATTCGTGAAATCAGCGAAGGTGATGGCGATTTAACCCAACGAATTCGTTCAACTCGGGTTGATGAACTGGGTACGCTGGCCAGTGAATTTGATCGCTTTCTAGAAAAACTGCAAAGCCTGATCGGTAAAGTTTCCTCGGGCGCCGATTCGATCAACCAAGCATCCACACAACTTGATGAAGTGTATGCACATAGTCAACGTATCAGCAGCGAACAAATTAAAGGCATTGAACTGATAGCAACGGCTGTGCATGAATTTAGTATCTCGATCAGTGATGTCGCAGAGAGTGCGTTGAACACCTCAAATGAGGTGACGAACACCACCAGCCTCACCAAACAAGGCGTTGAAGTGATCGAGCACTCGGTGAGTGAAATCCACACCCTGTCACACTCCATTCAAAGCGCCAGCGATGTTGTTCAACAGTTAGCGGCGGAGTCCGAAAACATCATCTCGGTGGTGGATGTCATCAATAGTATTGCCGAACAAACTAACTTGCTTGCGCTTAACGCCGCCATTGAAGCAGCACGGGCTGGCGAGCAAGGACGAGGCTTTGCGGTTGTCGCTGATGAAGTGCGAGCACTGGCGAGTAAAACGCAGAAATCAACCGAAGATATTCAGCACATGCTTACTCAGCTTCAGGCTGGCGTTAAACAGGCGGTGTTGTCTATCGAAGATGGAACCCAGCGAGTTGAAAAGAACGTTGAGCTTGCGGTTCAAACTCAACAGGTATTTGAAAACATTCTTAATTCGACCAGTGTGGTGAGTGATATGGCCACACAAATCGCCACCGCCACCGATCAACAAACCAGTGTTTCAACGGAGCTAAGTCAAAACTTAGAGAGCTTAAACGAGCAAAACGAACAGACCAAGGCGCTGTCAGTTGAAGTCAACACCGTTGCCAAGCGAGTGGGTGTCGCTTCCTGTGAATTGGTGAAAGATGTTGGACGTTTTAAAGTCTAAGGGAGCGAGCGCTTTTCCAGACACAAAAACCGGAGCCATACGGCTCCGGTTTTCTTTATGCGGTGATTATTTCGCTGATACTTGGCGAGAGTAGCTGATTGAACCAAACATGAGCAGGCCATAACCAAATAACTCTAGCCCTTCTTCGACAACATTCTTGACGATTCGCACGTAATTGTCACCTAAAGCCCCTTGCCAAAAATCGCCCATCCCCATCAAGCGGCTAAACACCAGTACTACCGCCATGCCGTAACAGAGCGTATTAAACTGAGCGGTACGCGAGAAATCGTTGAGCGCGTTTAAGGTCGAGCCTGGCGCTTTCACGCGGGCAAAGACAATGGCGCCCAACGCAATCAGCCACGCTGGATATTTCCAGAAACCATGTTGAATTTCGTCGAAAAATGCATCAAGTTCACGAATCAGCATACATAGGAAGAAACTGGCAATCAGTACATACGCACCACGCGATGACGCATGCTTTGCCGCCAATCGGAAGAAGCACAACGAGCTAATCAGCAGGAACAACTCTTGAGAAATTTCCGTCGCCGACTGCTCCGGAATGTCGTTACCTAGGACGAGAATATCGAACATTACAATGCCAGCAATCAGCGAGAATCCAGCGCAGATCAGAAAGAAGCGGGCACCAGCGCCGAAAATGGCTTGCCAAGCGTTAGTATTTTTATTCATATTGATAACTCAAACGAGTGACTTAGATCACATAAATGGATGAGGTAAATGTATCAATATTGAATTTAGTTTCAATCAAAAAAAGATAAAAAGATATCAATCTTCAATTAAGCTTATGATTAATAAATATTTATTTTTTGTACACTGTTCGATACAAACGCTGAGGTCGACCTCTGGTCTGATAGTTTAGAACTAGCTGTACTTGCCCTTCACCTTCTAAAAACTCCAAATAGCGACGTGCTGTCACGCGGCTAATGTTCATTTTCTGGCCAATATCGTCGGCTGAGAATTCTTGCAAATCTTGCTCTTTGATCAAATTCTTTAAACTTTCCAATGTGGTGGCATCAATCCCTTTAGGCGTTTCTCGTTGTGATTTCTGCGCACGCTTACCCAGCAGAGCATCAATGTCATGCTGATTGACTTCGCTATGAGCCAGTAGCTGCTGCTTATAGTGTTTGTAGTCGTTCAAAGCTTGGTTGACCCGCGACATGCGAATCGGTTTGACCAAATAATCAGAGACGCCAAGATGAACCGCTTGTTCGACCGTTGTCGATTCTCGCTCCGCCGTCGTCATAATGAAATCGCACTGCACGCCTTGTTTTCGCAAGCGGCGCATAAACTCAATGCCCGAGCCATCCGGTAGCGTAATATCCACAAAAATCAGGTTGGGCTGATAAATCGCGTATTGCAACATCGCATCGGCCACGCTTTCACTTAACGCGACAACTTGAAAATCCGAGTCTTGGGTTATAGTTGATTCAAGCAGATAACTGGCTCGCAGGTCATCTTCGAGAATCATCACGCTGTATCTAGTCATATTGGTTGAGCACTTGTTTATCGATATAAATACTAAACACCGTAGTGTCGTTATCACTGCGGTCCCATTCAAGGCTGGCAGAAAAGTAGGTCACCAATTGATGAACCAGATACAGCCCCACTCCATGCTGCTCCTCACCCTGTTTTGTGGATACGCCAAATTCAAAGATCTGCTCCGCCACGGCGTGGTCAATACCTACTCCAGAATCTTCGACTTCTATTTTGAGCAGTTGACCTCGATCGCTAATCGATACATTAACTTGAGCAGAACGTTGTTTTCGATTTTGCCACGCGGCTAACAATGCGTTATCAATCAAATTACCAAGCATTGTTAGTAACTTATCAGACACCGGCTTAGGATATTGTTCAATATGGCTGTGGTCATCAAGTTGAAAATCCACGCCCATATCATTGGCTTTATTGAATTTTCCCAGCAGTAATCCGGCTAATGCGCTGTCGTGTACTGAGTGGACAATGCCATTCACCACCCGCTGATAATCATCGCTTTCTTGCTGAATAAAACTGACCGCTTGCTGATAGTTTTCCATCTGTAAAAAGCCCGATAAGGTATTCAGTTTGTTGGAATACTCATGGGTTTTACTGCGCAGTAACTGCGTATAATGCTTTAGGTAGGTCAGCTCTTTTTCTACCTCACTGGCGGACTGATTGGCGAAAAACACCACCACGTGCCCAGTGAGTGTTTTTCCTCGATGAATGGGGTACAAGTGCACTCGGTAATCGGTTTTGCCAAACGCCACCGTAGCTTGGTGATAGCCGCCACTATGTTCAAGGACAAAATGAGCCAACGCCGGAGCAAGATCGCTCAGTTTTGTGCCAATGGTGACCGAAGTCCCACTGGGAAGGGCGAGTGATGCACTGCGGTTTAACGTGGTGATTGACAAGTTACTGTCTAAAGCAATGATGCCATCTCGAATGCTATCGAGGATCAATTCATGTTGATGAAATTTCGCGACGATCTCTTCGGGCTGATAATCCAAGAATGTGCGGCGCATTTTGTAGAGAAACAACAGCGTCATGATGATGGCCATCACATAAACCAGCACAATCATAAAACCGATTTGTTGATATTGTGCCATCACAATACGGGTGGTTTTTTCTGACAAATACCCGACGCAAATCGCGCCAATGACTTCCCCACCATGAATGAGCGGCACAAAGTTGCGGATGGCAAGCCCGAGCGATCCTTTCGCTTCACTGCTGTGTGTGATGCCTTGATTTAGGGTGGGCAACATGTCATCACCGATAAAATGCTGGCCGATACGCTCACGGTTGGGATGACTTAAGCGATAGCCGTTCTTATCAACAACCACGATATAAGACGCATCCGTTTGAGCGCGAATTCCTTCAATATAATCGTAAAGAACAGCGGGCTGTTGCTGGTTTACGTCCTGTACTGCGTCAACAATCTTGCCATCGTGAGCCAGTACTTTTGCCAATTCAATGCCACGCGCTTGTAGTCCTTGCTGATATTGAGTCTGCAATAGAAAAAAGATCGCCGTCAGCACCGTGGCGACAATCACAGTCGACGTGGTAATCGCGCTGAGCGCCAAATGGTTCTTCAATTTCATGAGTCATCAATCGCAAAGATGAAAAAAGTGGCGGGTATTCTCCGTACTTATTCGCAATGAGTCAAAAGTTATCCAACTTTTGGTCTGAAAATCATCGCCTCAGCATGAACAAAAGTTACAAAAGGTGTTCTTAGTTACATTACACCGAATCTCAATCTTCCTTTTCACAACAATTGTTAAACTTCGCAAAATTTTAAAAACAACCCTACAAGAGAGCGAAATATGTTTAACAATGATGTCATATCTTCACGTGACAAGCGCATGATCAACTTTGTGTTTGCCGCTTCCGCTATCGTCATCATGGTTGCCACCATAGGTAACAAAATGCCAACGGGCCTCATTGGCGCATTAGGCGTAATGGCTGTGGTGGGTTACATCCTCAACACACTTGGAAACAAAACCCCCATTATCAACCAATACTTCGGTGGTGGCGCGATTGTGGTGATTTTTGGTTCTTCGTATATTTTTCACTCTGGATTGATTCCAACGGAAGCCGTCAATACCGTGACCACCTTTGTCAAAGGCGGTGGTTTTCTCGCATTTTTTATTGCGAGCCTGGTCACCGGGTCAATTCTCGGCATGGAAACAGAAGTGCTAAAAAAAGCGGCGCTAAAGTACATTCCCGTCATTTTTGGCGGCGTTGCGTGTGCCTTTTTGATGGCAGGCTTCGTCGGCGCCATGCTTGGCGAAGGCTTTTTTGATTCCATCATGTTAATTGCTTTACCGATTATGGGCGGAGGCATGGGAGCAGGCGCGGTGCCACTGGTCGAGATCATGAAAGGCAGCACGGATCTATCAACCGAAGCACTGATGTCAAAAATGGTCCCAGCATTAGCCATTGGTAATGCGGTTGCGATCGTAATGGCGGGCCTGCTCGACAAACTTGGCAACCTGTTCCCATCTTTAACCGGCAATGGCAAGTTAATGCATGGTCAACAAGAGACCGCAGCGCCAGAGGAGCAAGAATCCTCGCTGAGCGTGCAAGCACTTGGTGTGGGCGCGTTACTGGCGATCACCATGTACTTAGTGGGCTCGTTGCTAAGTTCAGTGATTAGCATGCACCCGTATGCGCTGATGATTTTATCCGTGGCGTTTATCAAAGTATCAGGTGTGATGCCTCGTGAACTTGAACGTGCAGCGCATGCTTGGAGCACTTTCGTTGTAAACAATCTTACTCCTGCCCTTCTGGTCGGCATTGGTGTGGTTTACACCAACCTTGACCAAATCGCGATGGCCTTAACTTGGACCAACCTGATGATGGTGGTCGCAACGGTGTTTGGCGCCATCCTTGGTAGTGCCCTGATTGGGCGTCTTATTGGCTTCTATCCAATTGAAGCAGCCATCACTGGCGGCTTATGTATGGCGAATATGGGTGGCACCGGTGATGTTGCCGTGCTTGCGTCATGTAAGCGTATGAGTCTGATGCCATTTGCCCAGATCTCTTCTCGTCTTGGTGGTGCCTTCATGCTGATTCTGGCCACTTTTATTCTAGAAATTTTCTTATAAGGCCTTGTAATGTCACAGATAAACGAATTGGACATTCATTCTGATGCGGGGATATCCCCGCTTTCTTCCGTGGGTATGTCACAGCAAAATCTCCACAAGAAAACGGCGCAAATCCGCTTTTCACTGGATTTGGCAAACAATAACCTGTCGAAGTACTTAACCCTTCGTCATGTTCAGGATCAGAACGAACGTCTTTTCTATCACTACATTCGCGAAAATATCCGCGATAGCCTGCCCTACATCTATACCCCTTCGGTAGGCGATGCATGCCAAAACTACAGCTATCTGAACTTTTCACCTCGCGGCTTATATCTCACCTACCGTGACGGCCAGTCAGTAGCTGAGCAAGTGCAAGCCATCGATCAAGAGATCGATATTATTGTGGTCACTGATGGCTCTCGCGTACTGGGTCTTGGTGATCTCGGAATCGGTGGCATGGGCATCTCGATTGGTAAACTCTCTCTGTATACCGCGGTGGGAGGCATTCCACCAGAGCGTACTTTGCCAGTTTGCATTGACGTAGGCACCAATAACCCGAGCCTCAAATCGGATGACCAATACTTGGGTGATAAGCAAGACCGCGTCAACGACGAGGCATTCTATCGCTATCTCGATGAAGTCATGACGGCTCTTGCTGAGCGCTGGCCAAACGCGATTATTCAGTTTGAAGATTTCAGTAATAACCACGCATACCCACTATTGAAAAAATATCAGCATCAATACCGCTGTTTTAATGATGATATTCAAGGTACAGCGACTGTTGCAGTCGCGTCGATCAAACGTGCGCTACTCAAAGCGAAGAAAGCGCCAAGTGATGCCAGAATTTTCGTCGTCGGTGGCGGCTCAGCTGGTTGTGGTATTGCGGATTTGATACAGCGCAGCTTTGGGTTTGATAACGGCGCAGTTTACATTGTCGACCGTGATGGTGTGTTATTTGACGATGACACATTAAGTGACATGCAAGTACCGCTGGCCCGTCCCGCCGGTGAGCGTAAGTCAGCCCGCGCCCCACTGCCTCTTTTAGATGCGGTTGAGCACATCAAACCGGACGTGATTGTTGGCGTTACTGGCGTTACTGGCCTATTTAACGAGCAAGTCATTCGAACCATGGCAAGTCACACAGAGATGCCCGTGATTATGCCACTGTCTAACCCGGTGAGTGCCTGTGAGGTCACACCACAGCAAGTGTTTGACTGGATTGGCGACAACGCCATTGTGATGACCGGAAGCCCGTTTGCTCCAGTTGAGTTTGCGGGTCGCAGCCACATAATTTCACAATGTAACAATGTTTACGTGTTCCCAGGGATTGGTCTTGGCGCGCATGTGGTTAATGCAAGCACCATTACCGACACGATGCTGCAAAAAGCCATGGATGCACTGGCAAACTTTGAATGTTCACGCAATAGTGATTATGAAGTGCTGCCAGCGATTGAATCGACTCTCGACATCTCAAAAGCCATCGCTCACGCCGTTGCCATTCAGGCAATGGAAGAAGGCGTTACCAATGAGCAGGACCTTTGCTTAGAAACATTATCTCTGCGCATTGAGCAGGCGTTCTGGAACCCAAACCTTGAGACGTTTCACGCCTAATCGAGCATAGCGCCGTATTGACCGGTGAGAAAACGGATGTTTTCACCGGCCAGCGATTTCAGTAAAAATCACCCCATAAACTGCGCCATTAAGCGCTTTAAAGCCTCAATGCTGTCCACCAACTGTTTCGTGCGCTGCACGGAACTTTGCGAATGTGTCGACGTGTCATTCGCAAGTGCTTGAATATTGGCGACGTTGCTATTGATTTCACGAGTCACGCTTGCCTGCTGCTCTACCGCAGTCGCGATTTGATGGCTGTTATCAGAAACTTGATTGAGCTTTACTTCGATGTCCGCCAGGACTTCTGCGGTATTATCGGCACGCAGCTGACACTGCTGAGATAACTCTATCCCCTGTTGCATCGAGTTCGAAGCAAGGCTAACGGTCTCTTGAAATTGACTGAGCATGGTTTGAATTTCATCGGCAGAATGGTGCGTTTTTTCGGCAAGCTGGCGAACTTCATCAGCCACCACAGCAAACCCTCGACCTTGTTCTCCGGCGCGCGCCGCTTCGATCGCCGCATTGAGTGCAAGCAAATTGGTCTGTTCTGAAATTTGGCTTATCACGGTAAGCACCTGACGAACATGTTGAGTTTCCACTTCCAAAGACTCAACAATCTGTTGCGATTGGGCCAATGATTCCACCAAGTGTGTGATTGCTTGATGCGTTTGCGCCAGGCTTTGGCTGCCTTGCGCTGATTTATCCGTCGCTTGTTGCGTTAATTGATGGGCATCCGCTGCCGAACTCGCGACATCTTGAATCGAGTGAGTAAGCTCTTCCACTGCGGTCGCCACACTTTGAGTCGCGCGACATTGCCGATCAATACTGCTGCCAATGGTTTGGATATTGGTAAACTCCTGCTCTGCTGACGATAAAATTTGCCCTGAAGTTTCCGTGGCTCTTGCCGTGATTGCCCGAAGCTCAGCGTTTCGCATGATCAATGCTAGCTGCAAGGGAGAATAATCATCAAAATGATCGGTATACGGTTTTTCCATCAACGGATTTGAATACGCTTGTTCAGCAAGTTGACGAATCGATTGGTATCGTCGCCCTTGATAGTAGACAACGGCGAGTAAGCAAGCACTGGCTACCGTCAGCGTTGTACTTAATATGGTCGGTGCAAGCACCCACTCGACACCACTGCCCATCAGCAATATTGCACTCAGACCCGCAACACTTTTATGCAACGACAAACGCCAATGACGCAGCGTCTTTCCTGACTGCAATTTTTGATACAAGGCCAATGCGCGCTCAGTTTGCTGCTCGGTTGGCTTTGAGCGCACTGACTGATACTCAACCACCTTACCTGACGCATCACGAATCGGAGTCACAAACGCTGAGACCCAATAATGCCGACCACGATCTTTGCACTGGTTTTTGACTAACCCCATCCAGCTCTTGCCCTGCCCAAGATACTGCCATAATTGGGAAAAAGCTGCCTTTGGCATATCTTGATGACGAACGATATTGTGAAGCTCTCCTTGTAATTCTTCCGGCGTGTATTCAGCAATATCACAAAAATCCTGATTGGCATAAGTGATACGACTTTGTGGATCGGTGGTCGAGATTAAATTGGCATCCGGTTGATAAGTTTTATTGCGAGTCGTTTGGCGAGTCATTAAAACGGTCCATTCATCCATAAGGGCTAAGTCAGTGTGCCGGACTATTTTATAGAACCCATTACCCTTGGTTATATGATACGTATCAATGATGATATAAATATATTTTTATCAGTAAACAGCCAAGCCAATCATTCAGTTTAACTGCGCTTCTAGTTCACTAAAATCGAAACTGCCCTACATCGCATCTGTAAGGCAGTTTATTCGTGTTGACGATTATCAGAAGTGAATAAGTTTTCAATAGTGACATTGACCCCGAGCGAAAAGTACTAACCTTTCTTTGAGATAGGTAACATAAAATCGGCATGTAACAGTTTCAGCGCAACCACGCTCTTAGCTCGGCTAGAAGAGGTCACCTTAATACCTTGAATCACTTTACCATTGTGATTTTCTGGTTCGCAAACCACTTCAAATCCACTGCCGCCACTGTGCGGAGCATGCATCGAAAACACCTCGGGCTCCAAAGCCGGAACGGATTGATTAAACTTGTCTTTGACGGGGGAAATCAACTGATAAAACGCCACGAGTCGGTTCAGATTATTATCCTTTTCTCGAAGTCCGATCCCTGTCATCGCGCAGCCTTCCGGCACTTCAACCAGCCGTTCATAATCACCTGGGTTAAAGCTGGTTTTATCGCCGTCTACTCGCCATTCACGAACTCCAGTTGCCGAGTTTTCAAACTGCACCGCGCAGCGCGTAAAATGACATCCGCTGTTAATTCTTGCGCCAAACCCAGTCACAAATTCAAGTGGATCAACCGTAAAACACCCGACTTGGATAGGATGCGTACCTCGAGAGTAATCTTTCCACTCAGGCTGATAACAACAAGGGGTAAATAGACGGGTAAACTCCATTTCTAATGTATCGCGGCGAGTGGTGTCTTTACAGAGTTCCCAGACGGGCAATAATCCTTGCTCGGTAAAGGCAACCCAATCGGGGTTATCTGCTACGGTTTCAACCCACGCATCCCACTGCTGATGATTGAGTAAACTTGGATCTCCGCCGACAATCTGAAGGCCGCTTTGTGACTGGACATGGGTTGAATCGACAGACGTGCTGGTTTCAAACTCGCTATAACCAGACACCGTCGCGTACTTGGCTTTAGCTTCCAGCTCAAATGTTTGCAAACTTTGGTAGTGCTGACTACTGCCCGAACACATATAGGTTGATTTCCCTCCAATACGAACCCCAACCACCACATGTGTTCCCCACTCATTAAATAAGGTTTTAGCATCAACGCTTGGCGAGTTTAATGCGTCATCAAACTCTGGAATGAGGCTTTTACTCAGGTAATTATCGATGCTTAACGTCGCATATTGGCACATCACGTTAATCGATAAAAAGTGGGTCGTTTTCTCCGTGCGCTCTTTCTGAGAAAACTCGCTAGAGATTGAGCCAGAGAACGCACCATATCGCCCTCTAACTCCGGCACTCAATGAAAATGCCTTCTCAAAACTTCGATAAGACGTTTCTCTGATCGTATCTTTTTCACCCACACTCTGACTGTTATTTAGCATACAGATTGTCGGATAGACATAATGTTTATTACCGACTTTTTTTGCATCCTGACTCATATTATGAATATCTTTAAAGATCGCAGGACGTGCTAAATTACAAGATTCTGAATTGGCTATCTCACCTTGAAAATTATACAACCGCCCAATCGAATCTGCCCCAGAAATAATTTCAGACTGAGCTTTAATCTCTAATTCTTCTGGCGTTAATTCTAAAATTCCATTTTCACTCATCGTGATTGATTCCTTATAACATGAAGTTAATTGATATTGCATTACACGTATTTCAATGAAACGGCCTCCGAATAAGAAACTCGTCTCATTTGCACTCAATAACCTTGGAACAAAAACACCAGAGCAACAAATAAAATTAAGTTATTGATATAAAAATTAAGCCAACATAAAACAGCAGCTTATCCATTTTAGTATTTTCTCTATCGTGAAATAATATCACTCGCAATCATTGATGAGAAAAAACTCAACATACAGACAAGGTTTGATAAGTGAGGTAAAGTTATTAGAGTTAATGATCTACCACTGCATTTGTATCAACCCGTGTATCGGCTTAACCACGAAGGATAAAGGTTTGAATTTCTATCGCTTCGATCGCAACTGGCCGCGCACACAGGCGCTCCACACAAAGAGACGTCTAGAACAAAGACAAAATGACAATTCAATCAATACTGCATTTTGGTATAGATATTTCCTCGAACGACACACTTAGATGCCTCTCCAACAGCCACAGCTTCTCGCCCACCTCCACTACATGCCCCTTAAAAAAGCCACATATAATACTAAGTTTGGTATAAATAAAACACGGAATATTTAAATATAAGGCATGTTATTAATAATTCTATATATTTACATTAGAGTTAATATCATAAAAATGTTTAACTCGTAGGATAAAATACAAATTTAACAATAAAATTAAACGATTAAAATCATCAATATATAAAGTTAAATTAATAAATAACATTTTAAGATTTATTATTAAGACTCGGATCACTTTTTATTTAAAATGATTAACTATACCCTTTAAACGCTTATTTATTTCAGATCTATTTTTAATACAACGATGTCTAGGTTAATAAGGGAATATCATGAATAAACAGTACTCTGTTTTATTATTATCTTCTGCCGTGTTCGCAAGCCCATTCGCACTCGCATTAGATAATGGCGTTTATACCATCACTTCCAAACACAGCGGGAAATTACTCGAAGTCGCCAGCTGCCTAACCGGTGACGGCGAGAATGTCGCCGTTTGGGCAGAGAATGGCAATGACTGTCAAAAGTGGCTGATCACCAATCAAGGTAACGATCAGTACTCACTCATCAACCTCAATAGTGGCAAAGCACTCGAAGTGTATGAGTTTTCAACCGCAGATGGGGCGAATATCAGCCAGTGGGAGTTTAACCAACAAAGCGGACAACTATGGACGATTGAGCAGCATGGCGGTGACTACAGCTTTGTCAACGTTAACAGTGGTAAAGCACTCGATCTCTATGGTTTCGACACCGCAGATGGGGCCAATGTGGCTCAATGGACCTACACCGCCAACGATGCCCAATTATGGACGTTAACCAAAACCGCGAATGTTGAGTCTGAGCCTTATGATCCTTCAACTACGGGTAGTAACCCTGACCATTGGGATCTCGCTGGGAACCTCGTTACTCACGATCCAACGCTTACCTATGAAGACGGTATTTGGTGGGAATTTCAAACCAGTGATGATGGTATTGCCGGTAAATACTCGACAGATGGCTTAACATGGTTTGGCGCCAGCAACATTTTTGCCAACGGTTTATCTTGGTGGACAGACTATGTGCCGGGGAATGACGGGCGTAACGTTTGGGCGCCTGATGTAAAATTCTATAACGGCCGCGCATGGATGTATTACACCGTGTCTACCTTTGGCTCGAACACGTCAGCGATAGGCTTAACCTCAACCGACAGTATTATCGGTGGCGGCTGGGTCGATAATGGCTTAGTGATCAATAGCGTTGCAGGGCAAGATGATTACAATGCCCTCGATCCTGATTTGGTCATAGCGGAAGATGGCGCGCCCTGGCTGGTGTTTGGCTCTTGGTTCTCTGGTATTAAACTGACCAGAATTAATCCAGAAACCATGAAGCCGTTTGGTTCAATCTATAGCCTTGCCAGCCGCTCAGGTGGGATTGAAGCGCCAAGCATTATTTACCGCGATGGCTACTACTATTTGTTTGTCTCTGTCGGCAGTTGCTGCCAAGGCACCAATAGTACCTATCGCATCGCTTATGGCCGTTCACAAAACATCACTGGCCCATACTTAAACAAGGCGGGTCAATCGATGCTCAATGGCAATATTGAGATTTTTGATGCGGGCAACGAACGTTGGGTTGGCCCTGGCGGCCAAGATATCCTCAACACCGATGTGATTATCCGCCACGCCTACGATGCCGAAGATAACGGCACTCCTAAAATGCTGATCAGCGATCTCAACTGGGACGCACAAGGCTGGCCAAAGTATTAAACTGGCTATTTATATCTAAAAACCAAAGAGCTAAGCGCAAGCTTAGCTCTTTGTGTTTCCATGCAATAATCACGGCTTTAAATTCAGCCAGTGAAAATCTATCGGCTGGTTGTCCGTCCAATCATCATTTACGGTATTATAAACTTATCCAATAATAGGATGATTTTCCCCATTAACATAAAATAATGTCAACTCCATCTACTACCTCTAATTAGGTGGCAAAATTCACTATGCCACTACACCTCTAGGATTACATGCAAGGAAAATATATTGCCTAACAGTATCTTTTGATGGTAATGAATTAAGGTAATCATCACAGATGATATATCCCTTCGTATCATCATAACCATAGGTTTGGTAACTTTTCATAGTGGCTTTTACTATGCACCCTAACAGTATTTGGTCTATCTCTTGCCACCCATCATCTAACCCGAGAACTAATAAAAAATAATTATCATAATCAAAAGTTAATCTTAGTTGATTCTTAAGTACAAACTCCTCAACTTGTTCGTCACGATATATCTCAACCCGTATCCAAGGCTCCTGATCCTGAATCTCAGACCATTTACTGTTTGCCTCCCACTTATTTACCTTTAGATCTAAATAAGATGCGTCATTTAAGACTTCATTATCTTGGGAGAATGATATTGGGATATCTTTTCCCCAAGCTCGGGAAATTATAGATATACGCTCAGGTAGTGGTAATTTATTATCGATAAAAACAATATATTTAGAATACATTACATATTTCCTGTATCTTGGAGGCGCTTTAAACCTTTTTCAGCTTTTTTAATCAACTGATCTCTAATAAACTTAGGTTGACGTTTAAATGCCTCATTAATTTGAGGTGCCAAAGGCTTTGATAGATCAGGTCTAAAGTCAACGATCGAATTTTTCCCACTACCGGACTGTATTTGTAGCTTACCATTTGGTTCAATATCAACCCTTAACAATCTTTTTCTATTACCAATGACAGCTTCAATATCTGGCCCTATCGTTTCACTAGCCTTAATGTCTCCTTTTATACCATCACTACTACTAGAGTTTACGATAAGAAGAGGGGGCCTCCCCGAATCAGCAGGGCTTTCTGTCCTATCTAATCCTTATTCATTGGTTGCCGTCTCGGTTGATGGAACTATCGGCTCTGCTGACTCGGTTACCGTAGTCGGATCATGGCCGCCTTGAATGGATAATGAAGTCGAAGGATAAATTGAGTCGGCAATCGTACTACTATCATTGCGTAGCGCCTCAGCTCTTGTAACAACCTCATTTGGCATGCTGTAATATTTAACGTTGTGATTTTAAATCTGCTGACCTGTACCCCCTAAAATGCTGATCAGCGATCTTAACCGGGACGCACAAGGCTAGCCGACTTATTAATCTCACCAAACGACAAAGAGCTAAGCATAGGCTTAGCTCTTTTACAATAATTATAAAAATTGAATATTTAAGTACATGTTAATTTTAACAAAACCGCTTAATAATTTAAATTTCATATAATCTATCATTGTATAACCCTGCTTTTTTATTGTAGAGAACCACATCAAAAAAAACATTAAAAATAGTAATAATTATATAGATAAAAAATAAAGGAACCCCACCATATAAAATAGAAACAGTGATTAACCATTGACATAAATGTCTAATTATAAATGAATGGTAACCTCTTATTTTCTTTATGTTGCTTTGAACGTAGTAAACAGGAGAAAAAACAAGAATAATCAAGGAATAAATAGAACTATCTTCACTGTAAAATTGATGGAAAAATTCTACACCTATTAGCATATTAATCTGTGCCAATTTCCCTAAGGACTCTATCTCAGACCACGTCAACTTTTTATTTATCTGTGTTTTCTTTTTTATTTTCAAATTCTTTATCTCTATCAGATAAGGGATTGAAGATAATTACCGTTTTAAATATTGATTCCATATAGAATCATACTATCAAAAAGAGCTAAGAATCGATGACTTAGCTCTCCAGAATTAGCACAGACTATTAGTCAACAATACTTGCGTACTTAAAGTTCAATCGGTATTGTACTGCAGCTTCATCACCATATTGTCCTCCAGATACAAAATAAGGATGAAGTGGTACCAATTCCTCTATTGTCTTTTCTTTTGAATAGTAACGGAATGTCACAACACCGCTATCACTAACTTGAAAATAAGGTCTTGTAAAGACGCCCTCTTCTCCCAACTCTAAATCTTTAATAACTCTATTATTGTCGAATGTACCAAATAGCACAGGCTTTTCTTTTCCTGCTAAAGGTAGAAACTTCACATACAAGCTTGTATCAAGTTTTGGGTTACTAAACTTGTATAATTTTCCAACCTCTACACCGGCTTGCTGATGAGGTGGAATTATTGCAGCACAACCCACGACTAGGGCCAAAACAAAGAGAGAAAAGTAGACTTGAACGATCTTTTTCATGTAATACCTATTTTCTTGCGTTATTCATCCATTATCTATAGGCGACAAAGACCGCAAAAATATAAAGGTATCATCAACACCGATGTGATTACCCGTCATGCCTACGATGCCGAAGATAACGGAACCCCAAAAATGCTAATTAGCGATCTCAACTGGGATTCAGATGGCTGGCCAACTTATTAACCTCGCCAAACGACAAAGAGCTAAGCGCAAGCTTAGCTCTTTGGGTTACAGCTCTATAGTTATCTTCGAATCTAGAGACTCTGGCAATTGTAGAAACTGTTTCCATATAATAAACATAGCTTTAAATTGAGTATCGCCGAAATTTTACAAGCCAACTTATGCGGGTTTGTAAATTATGGCTCGATTCCCTGTTCATCGAGAATAGACCGAAGTTGACGAACTAAAATGCTTACTTGCTCTTTGCTGTACCCAAGCCTTGTATCAAAAGCATGTATATCTACACCAAAACAAATTTCCCGCATACCTGCCATAATAATTAACATTTCCTCATGGCTAATCTCGCACGTTAAAGTAGACGTAGTGTCGTCATTATCAATAACTTTCATAAAACTTCTCCTAAACAAATTTCCAATCGCTATGGGTATGGAGTTGAACGACTAGGCAACGTATCAAGGTACTCTGTCCAATCAGAGGGCTGAAAAGCAGTACTTTCACCTGCTCCCGAATTTCGAATCACTACAGTACTCGACGAATCTTGAATATAAACAGTACGTCCATCTTTGTAATAGCGTACCTCACTCGGGTTATGAAGAACATCTTCCACATGGTTTTGGAATTGCTGTCTTGTTCTAACGTCCGGAAATTCTCCTTGCTTCAAAACGTGCTTGTCAAATGCATGTCCATTAGCTATTTCTTGAGCTGTTAACTGTTTATTTAAATTTGAACCGCTTGCAAAACTACTGGCGTCCCCGTTTTTAGCACCGCTGGTACTAGAAGAACTACCTTTACCTGCGATGGAGCCTACACCAACCCCAATAACTTCAAGTGCAAATCCAGAACCATCTTTTATATCAGATAAGCTATAAGAGCTTCCGATATTTTCTACGTTATTCTCTGTTAGAGCATTTACATCATCGGGGCTAATCCCAGAAACTTTTGATGTTATATATGTTGATGCTTTGTCTTTAACTTCCGCTATTTGCTCACCAATGGTAGCTGAAACAACGACATCTTTTGCAACTTCAGCAACGGCTTTGACGACTCCTCCCGTCATTACGCTTAAAGCAAACATCGCTGCTTGCGCTTGCTCAACGGGAAGCGTGTCTATATACTTTTGTACATCACCAAGCTTACCTAACGCTATTTCTGCAGCAGTTTGATTTGCGAGTACCAATTCAAGAGCTTGCTCTGAACTCTTCTTAGCTTGCTTCTTTGGTTCTGAAAAATCGGCAATATCTCCGTTAGCCAATATATCAGCGACCGTAGTGTAAAAGGTTTCGTTAGTGAGAATTCCTTTTGCAACTTTAGGGTCTACACCTCTCTCAATTAAAGTATCGAGTGTGCTCTCGACTTGCCCTTGAAGTGCTATCGAGATATCTGGGTTATCAATATCAAAAAGCGCTTTAGCTAACGATTTGCTTCCCAATTTAAATGCAATATCGCCAACATCCTCAGCAATTTTCTCATGGCCTTTTGACGTCAACAGCCGATGGTCAACCGTAAAATCAAAGTCTCCTTGCTGGCGTGTTACATCGTAAAGATCTTTATCAGATTGAGTAATATCGCGATTTAAAGAAGTCAGTTGCTCATCATCGGTTTGAGTAACTTGAATATCGCCCAAGCCAATGGTTGCAAGTGATTTAGTTTTTTGATAATTGGACTCATCGCTATACTGAAGGTGTGACGATCCCTCAGAGAGATCAAACTGACCTATCTTATCGGTTCCGATATCGGTACTTACATTGGCGCTTTGATCACTTTGATAACGGGTATTACTCAGATCAGAATACGTCAATGTGTTAGTGACAAGAGACAACGCCCCTAAGTCATCGCCTTGCTCGTTGATCGTTGCAATCGTCGCGCCCTGAACGTCCGTACTCCCGCCAACATTGATATCAGCAGAGCCTTTGGAGATAAGAGATGTAGTGACCGTTTCTCGGCTCGTAGAGGTACCATTGGCTAAGTTAAAACCGCCATTAAGTCCGTTGACGCTGGTTTGAGCCGAAATACTTGTTGAGGCGCCGCCACTAACCCCTTCGCTATGGTGGGTACTGGTATTCTGATTTTGTTGCGACACAACATTAAGGTTGCCGCCGACATCTGCGGTTAACTGAGAATCGGCTTTCAGGTTTGCACCCAATATGCTTGTATCCTGCTGCGATGCAATCTGAATGGTGTTACTGGATAGAGAGCTATTGCTGTAGGTTGTTGAGCTAGATTGACTGCCAGAACGATTTAAACTCGCGTTGATGTCCGCCCCAGTTGCAGCACCATGAGCCGAAAGGGAAATCGAGGCAGAGCCTGATAGCCCCGTATTTTGGGTCTGCGCTTTATCTTGGGAAGCAAGCAGATTGATGTTGTTACTCGAAAGCGCAATGGTATCAGTGGCAGAAACCTTCGAACCTTGAACCGTAATTTCGTCGCCAGTTTCGTTTCCTGAATTGATCGAAACATTTTGTCCTGAAAGATTCGAGGCAACAGACGTTGTACCACTACTCGAGGTACTGTTTTTGGAGACGCTCATATCTATATCGAGCGATGCGTTAAACCCTTGAGTGACGGTACTGTCCATCGACGTATGCACTTGTTTTGCCAGCAATACTCCTTTGGTCGTCACATCTTCCGTTGCCATCGCAATGCCTGCGATGTACCAAGACTCATCGGCTTTTGATGCCGCAATTAGATTACTGAGTTCATCTAAATCTTCAGCCGCAACACCCGGCACTTGATTGTTATAATCTTGCTCGAGTTGCGCGTAGGTCTTTTCAAGGTCCTTCAACTGATCTTTGTATTCTTGATACGAATCTTTCGCTTCTTTAAGAGCCTTAACTGAATCTTTTAACGTAACTGAAGCGTTATATGTTTCAACGGCTTGATGTTTAACCGTAAAATTAACCGACGCATTGCCATGCGTTTCATCGGTTTTAGTTTGATAAGTGTCTTTAGCTTCTTTAATTGACACATCGCCAACAGAGGTCAGAGATAAGTCGCCTTGATTATCGTTGTCACGATCAGCAGCTAACTGAGAACCTTCAACAGTAATATCACCATGGCTATTTAGGCTAACGTTATTGTTGGCGGAAATAGATGCGCCCGTATGCGACGTCGATTGAGTTTGAGTATCGACTTTGTCGTATGTCGCCTCCGCAATTTGCATTGATAAACGACCATCCTTTAAGTCGTCTAAACTGCCTAATAGCCCTGTAAAGTTCCCCATGGCCAAGGAAGCAAAATTTGCCGCATTTGCTACGTCACCAAAACCAATCGACATTTGTTCGTCGTTAGAATAGGAGCTGGTATGGTTTGTGGCCGCAAGGACTTTGATATCACCGGCTTCACTGCTTAGCTCTGCGCTACCGTTAGCAGCTAATTCCGAGCCTACTACCGAGACTTCAGCACCGTTGACGGCTAAGTTACCCCTCGATTGAATTTGGCTACCCTGGGCGGTTGATGAAGTCACGCCTTCGCGATGGGAGTTCATTGAATAGATATCGCCACCACTAAACAGACTGCTCTCTTCACTCCATTGCTGACTACTTTGCTGCACATAATCGGCGCCAACCATCACTTGGTTTTCAGCATCAAGGCCGACATCACCGCCTGCGGACACATTACTGGCAAGAATGCCAATATCATTCCCAGACTGAATAGTGACATCCGCCCCGGTAATCACATTTGCGCTGTCTAGCAATGTGGCATCATCGATACTGCCCGTTGTTTTGCCAGTTAACCCACCAAAACCTTTTTTGATGGTCTCTTTGCGCTGGTAATCACGATAGCCCTGAGCGGCCAGTACGACATCACCATCGGCGCTGAGAGTCACGCTGTCATTCGCGCTAAGATCTGCGCCAACCAAAGTTAAATCACCTTGGCTTTGTTGATTTCCACCTGCTGCAATATTGATATTACCCGCATTGATTTGCGTGCCTTGTGCCGTCTCTTTAATGCTCTCTTTAATGGTGGTTTTCTTGCGACCAAACGATTTCTTTTTGGTTTTCTTGTCGTAGTGGTAAACACTGTCGTTGGCAGCCAATAGACTGACGTCACCTCCTGCATTAATGCTCGCCTCGTTGGTTGCTTGCAGGTCAGCCGAGGTTATCGCAACATTATTGCCAGCTTCGATTGCAATCGAATCACCGCGAAGCGAAGCTCCCTGATGTGTTTTGGTTTGTGAGATGCTGTCGTGTCTGTGCTCGTTGACGGACTGATATTGCTCATCGACTGCCGTATCTAAAGTGATATCCCCTTGTGCTTTAAGGGCAAGGTTTCCTAACGCTGCGAAATTTGACCCCGTAACATCAATATTTTCAGCAGCATTGACCATAAGATTGCCGCCAGAGCTTAAGCCCGATGCCAGATTGCTGACTGAATGCGTATCAATCTGAGAGCGGCCCTCAATGGTATGGTTGGTGGTTTGCTGGCGAGCGGAGCTTACCGTCACACTGCCCCCAGCGTTAAGGTTCTCATCACCGAGTGATTCAACATTCGCGGCAACAAGCTCGATGTTCTCACCAGCCGTCAAATCAAGTTCACCCCGCGATGAAATGGAAGCCGTGTTGCCCACGCCCGTCATAACATCGGCGCTGCGACTTGGGTTAGCTTTTGTGCTTAACTGGCCATTACCCGATACACTTAACGTCTCAACTTGAGTACGATTGATGATGCTGCCGTTTTGCGCAGTAAGAGACACATCCTCACCAGAGATTTGACCACTGATATTTTTAATATCTTTGCCTGCGGTTAGCGAAAGGTCACCTCCCGCCTCAATCGCCCCCTTTTTATTGAGGATTGAATCGCTTGCTTGCAGGTTCATACTTTGATCGGCGAAAAGAGTACCGTCTTGATTAGTGATGGTATTAGCGGAAATCGCCACATTGTTACCCGCAATAAGAGCGCCGCCTTGTGCAATACTCTGCTGGGTTGCGGACGAGAGGTACAGCTTTGGCGCAAGCACTTCTTGGCCATTTACGGTGACACGTTCATACCAAATAATGTCGTTTTCTAAATTGGCAATTTGTTCTGGTGTTAGCGCCACACCTGCTTGTAAATCTAACTCGATTTGTGCGCTCGCTGCCGCATCCATCAGGCTTTGCATTTGCGCTAAATCGCTACCTATGTTGGCTTCGAGGTAACGTTGTCCCGTTTGTTCGAAGATTGCCTGAGTGATTGTACGAGTATCATAGTAAGAGTCGCCAAGAAACTTCACGTCATTGTCAGGCTGATATTCGATCTTGCTAAGGAAATAATCCGACCCCACAAACTCGCCCATGTCGGTTAATAGAGGATTGGTTTCAATCACATACTGACTTTGTGGGTCACGACTTGGCACAAACAAACCATTGGGCGACTGTGGAATGGTGTAATTAGGGAACGCAATATCGTTATCACTGATAAACGGGGTATCACTTTGTTCAGCAGGCAAAGAAACTTGCGGCGCGCCAGGCAGCTCTATACCACTGCCTTCCGCGTTCGCTTGAGTGGTACCGTTGTCGACCGAATCGCTGGCAGTGATGATGATGTCACCATTAGCAATAATCGAAGAATTATAGAGTTCACCGACTTCCTCTATGGTAGTGAGTTGTCGTTGAACCTTTTTTTTGACAGTTGTGGAACTACTACCAAAACCACCACTTACCCCTCCCCCTTTTACGCTATTAGCGGCAATGTGATAGATCGCTTTAACCGTATTAGATTTCGCTTGATATGCTTTATTTGTAAACAGATCAGTATTGATATAGACATTCGAATCGCTGCTAATTAATGATGCTTTGTTGCTCATCTGGTTGGTATTAACCGTTAGATCATCGCCTGATACCAAAGATGAAGATTCTCCTTCAATAAGAACTTCCGTTGCGTTTTGCGATGCAATCCTTTCCACAGTGACAGCATTGGATGATGTGTCGCATCGCCAAATTTTTCCTCTATCGCCAACATCCTCACAGTTACTCTTTTTAACAAGTACTTTAAGAGTCATTTCTTGGGGAGCACTTTCTGAGCGATTAATAACTGTCTTTTCTGCTTTTAATCGAGTGTTTTCAATAGTATCGGCACTAAGCTGAATACCTCCTTGGGCTTCGATATTGCCTGAACGGTTATAAAACCCCTGACTCCACTGGCCGTCAGTGATCCCCTTAGAAATGAAGTCTCCACCAATCAGCATATCGCCTTGCTCGTTAACCACATCGCCAGCGACATTCAGCTTGGTATCTTCAGCGCTATACACAAGCCCGCTGTTGGTGACATTATTGGCTGCGATAATTTGCAAATCATGTGCGGCAATCAATGATCCTTGGTTATCCAAGTCTGTCACTGAAAGAGCGAACGCATCTGCCGATTGCAAAACGCCTTGATTGATTAAAGATTGGGCGCCTAATTCAAGCGCTTGGCTGGCATTAAGGTGACCTTGCTCACCCAGCTCTAAGCTTTCGACCGCAGAGGTGATAGTCGCACCCTGAAGTTGGCTGTTAATCTCGGCAACACCACCTTTCAGTGATAATTGCTCAGCACTCAGGTTCCCTTCACCTTCAATATGATAATTGTCGCCAGAAAAGGTTACGTTCTGCTCAGCGTGAATTTGCCCATCATTAAGTAGGGAAGAAGTACTGTCGAATTGAATCTGTTTAGCTTGCAACTCACTTTGAACATCCAGTTCAATGTTTGATGCTTGTGAAGTCACCCCACCACTTGAAGTCACTTGCGATTGATTTAAATTTAGCGAATCTGCCGTAATGTTAAGTTGACTCGGCCCTGCTAGCGTGCCTTTACTATCAAGTCCTGAAGTGAGGTGAGATTGCGAGAGTTGTATGTCTTGCTTCGCATTTAAATTTAACTCCTTGCGCGCGGCAACTGCACCGTCAGTGATCTCAATTCGCTTGGCGTTGGCATCGAATGTCTCTCCCGCATATTGCTGACCACTGAGCGCTAATTGATCGGAAGTCTCAAGCACAATATCGTGAGTCGCACTTGCATGACCAAGCGTGATTTTCCCGTCAGCCGAAATCTGAACATCCCCATTGGAAGCCGCTAAGTTACCAGCATTAACTCCAACACCGCTTTCTGTTGAGACCAATTGAATGCGGCCAGCGTACATACCGCCAAGCGCGGAGGAGTCAATCGCTAATTCAGGTTGGGTTTGTGGTTGCGATTGGCTTTTAGTGACATGATTGGTTTTATAGCCGACCTGATTGCGCCCTGTCACCACATTCAAATTTTGCGCATGAATGTCAGCACTTAACTTGGCAGCACGAGTAATAATATCAAAATACGTTTGCTGCGAACCATCAAGGCCCAAACCTTCAATACTGATGCTCCCTTGCGACACATCAAATCCATTGAGGCTCCCATTGATAATTTGCGGCGTACCGGTTGAAAGCGTGACGCGCGGGATGTTCATAAATCCGCAGCCATCACAGGTGATCCCATAAGGGTTAGCTAAAATTACATTCGCTTGTTTACCCAACACCTCGGTATAACCGTTGAGCTGACTGCGATTAGAACCGGTGACTTCGTTAAGAATCACACTGGCGGCTTGACCTTGCAGATTGGCATTGCCTTCCACAATTCCTGCAAGTTGAGACTGACTAAGTGCCTGTGTTGAGTTATTAAGAATCAAGCCAGTTGGGTCAACATTGAACATCTCATACTGGTTATGCGACAACCCCTTGCCATTGGGCTTAGCGATGTCCACCACTTCAACGCCATTGAGCGCCTGCGTCACTTGGGTTTGAGTTCCATTGACGACCACATTCGCCAATACAGGCTGAATGTTTATTGTCCAGCACAGAACGTAAACCAGCCAGCGGTTAAAACGAGTTTGCCAAGAAGTCATGAGAAGTAACCTTTTTTGCCCGCTTACAACATGAAGCGAATTTGATAATTAATAACGTAATCGTCTGTCGGCAATCGAGATGGCGATTGCAAAGGAAAGCCCAACGAAACCGAACTGGAGTAATAGGAATGGCGAGTCATGAAACCTAGAGAAGTCCCAAGCAATGAGCCTCTTTCGAACTTATCTTGTGAATCAGGTACGATACTGCCGGTATCCAGTGCTAGAACGGCACTCACCTGCCCAATAACAGGCCACTGTCCCATTTGGTAATTCACCTCATTTCGCCAGTAATACCCTTCATCACCAGAGAGCGAAACTGACTTAAATCCACGTACTGAATATTCACCACCAATACTCATTCGTTGGTTGCCAAATAATGTATCGTTGCTCCATTGTGCAAAGAGTGTTGATGAATAACGCACCGCTGGTAGTAACGGATAGGTATAACTCAGCGTGAGTTCTGCTTTATCAAACTTTGAAACTGGAGCCCCATTAGAGCGACCACTATCACCCAAAGCATTAAACCAAGTGGTTCCTTTACTGTACTTAGGCATCACCGTGATAAAGCCTTGACCAACTCGCGTGCTCAACTCCATCCCAACACTGAAATGAGTGAGATTTCGGCTGCTGCTATCGAGCTTAGTGCCTAATAAATAGTTGTTTTCACGACGATGGCTGAGGTTAGAGGTCAACGTCGCTTTCGTTTGGCTATTGCGAAAAAACAGATAATTAGCCCCGAGCTGGTAGACATCAGTCCGCCCATCGGTATCAATACTAAACCCGTTGTTTTCAAACGCGCTTTGGTAACTCGAGTAAGTCATCTGATAAGAATAAGTCCAATAGCCAAACGGAAGGTTGGCACTAAAATTTAGGCTTTCCGAATCAAAACTTGAATTAAATTCACTGCTCTTACCCGTGGATAACGACACTTGCTCCAATCCACCTAAACCATTTTCTGCACTCGCCGCTGCTGAAAGTTGAGTCTCACCCGTACTTTCACTGCCGCCGTTATTAAATCCAAATGATCCACTAACAAGACCTTGATCCTGTGTTTGAATATCAACAATGGTGTATCCTTGCTGCTGTGCAGGCAGCAATTTAATCTGCGCGTTATAGCGACTAAGGCGGTTGATTTGATCCAAACCTTGCTCGATATCTCTCAAATTCAGCTTACGACCAGCCAGAAATGGAAACGCAAATTTCAGCATGCTACTTGGCTGTCCATTGAGTTGAACTTCTTGTAACTTACCCTCCAAAATCACCATATTTAACACACCACTGTTAAGATCTTGCGGCGTTAAATAGGCGCGAGAGGTCACATACCCATGCTCTATGTAGTAATTGGTTATGTTTCGCAATAAACCATTAATCCCACCCAAACCTAAACATGTTGGTGTGAAACGAATATGCTGGTTAAGCGCCTCATCACTGAATAGTTCATTCCCTGAATAAGTAATGCTGTTTATCTCAAAGCATGTACTGTCATCTTCATTTGACGTGTCAGGAAGTGTGGGTAACGGGGTGAGGTTTTCCAGTTGATTTTGTTGTTGTTTTATATTTTCTAATCGCTGCTGCTGCTGAGCTTCGATTTCATTTTGTACGCTAGGAGGGAGAGGTGCGGAAGAAACAAAAAATGAAATCCAATAAAGCAGCGAAACGAAAAATACGACTTTCAGCTTCAACAATAACTCATACTTTAGTTTATAAATTTGGACGTTTTTTAATTCAAAATTGTTGAAATGTTCACCAAAATAAACCGAGATTGTGATTAGAATCACAATAAAGCACTATGTAATCGATTACTCATTTTTTATTTAATTTTTCAGAAAAACGGTCGACCCTTCCTGCCTCTAAAAATCCCTTTCGGTAAAAATATCGGGCTACCATTAACGTGAATCCGTGTCGGGCGACAGGGAAAATCCGCTATTTGTTAGCCACATTTCACACTATGCTTAGAGGCAGAAGGTAAACGTCTTCTTTTGGTTCAAGAAATTGACTGGCTAGATGCCATGGATTTTGCGCTTTCCCTTAACATTTTGTTATCTTATGAACGATAAAAATTGCCACTTTTAAATAGGTTATACGCTCATGCGGTCTTTGATAGTTTTACTCCTTTCTTCTCTATGTGCTGTGTTTGCCGCTCACGCAGAAAATGCACAAAAATACTCGCGTTCCGATATGCTCGACCGCCCGCTTATGGAGCGCTACATTCTTGACGAGCTCAAGTCACTGCGTACCGAACAACAAGATCTCGAAAGAAAGTTAACGGTTGAAATTACCGACCGAGAACTCGCGGTTGCCGATAAATCGCTCAATTATGCTAACGTTACCGTCACCTATTTCTTCTACATCATTGCAGGTGTAGCGTCTATGGTCGCGCTGTTTGGCTGGCAGTCACTGCGTGATATTAAACACAACACCAAAGAAATGGCGGATAAACGTCTCGATAAGATAGCGCAAGACTACGAGAAAAAATTTCTCGCCTTGGAGCGTGACTTAAAACGTAAAACCCGCATCATCAGCGAAAACAACAAAGAGATTGAAAAAATCAACGAAATCCATAACTTGTGGTTGCGAGCTCAAAGCATGCCGACGCCTGAGCAACGCATTGAAGTGTATGATGAAATTTTACGTATTCGTCCTGGTGACTTAGAGGCGCTCACCTATAAAGCGGATGCGGCGATGGAAATCAACGAGTACCACTGGGCTATGAGTATTTGTAACCGAGTACTGGAAGTTGATGATGCGAACGGCCCAGCACTGTATCAACGTGCTTGTGCGTATTCACGATTAGGCGCTGAAGATCAAGCAGTCGAAGATTTGGAACGCGCGATCGAAGCCAGCCCATCAGTTCGTGATTTGATTTCCGATGAAAAAGACCTCGAACCACTGCATGGTCACCGCCGCTTTGATGCCTTAATCGCCGGCGATCATATCGATAAGACCGAACCACATAACTGATTAATTAACAATTAACGCGGAAGTTTGCTGATGAAAATTAGCTTTAATTGGGAAGATGCCAGCCAAGTGTTTGTCGGCGCTTTCGCGTTAGCGGTGCCTATTTCATTTTCAGAAGAAGCATGGCAACTGGGGGAAACTCTGCCTCTCACAAACCTCGCCATGCTGTTCAGTTTATCGGTTCTGTTCCTTGCTATCTTCACCTACCAAAGTGTGTTTCAACAAAACATTCGCCACCGCGTGCCCGTGTTTCTATTGCGGATCGTGATTGCTTATTTAATTGCCGCACTCGTTGCTGCTTTGGTGCTATTTTGCCTCGATAAATTGCCTATTTTGACGGATCCCCTAACTGCCTTTCGACGCATTGTTGTCGTTACCATGCCCGCATCGATGGGCGCCATCGTCGTGGATAGCTTTGATAAAGAATAGTAATAAAACACTGTACAATTTTACGTAAAATCAATAAGTTATATTGACAATATCATACAGTATCACCTTCACACTTTTCCCTTCTTTTGTAATCATCCTCCCAAATCCAGACGATAAAAATCGATTTCTTAAGTCAATCTTAAGTTCCTCTCATTATGCTGACGCAGTGGTTGTTAAGTCTCGTTATAAAAATAAACCAATGGTGCAGTAAAGGAACTTACTTGACTATGAATCAGCAAATAAATTTGACCCAAAATACCAATTATATCGGTCTAAAACAGCGGCTCGGTCCACTTTACCCGGTGATCATGGCTAGCCTCGCTGTGATGGTGACTTTTACACTTTCACGACTAGGACTTTCGTTGTGGCAATCTCAGCGAATTGAAGGTTTTTCCTCGTGGTCTTCGATTTTTTTGAGTGGTCTTCGTATTGATTTCGCTTCAGTGTGTTACCTGTTTATTCTTCCTGCTTTTCTTTCAGCGCTGATTACCGGAAATCACCCCCTAGGGCACATCTGGCGCTGGGTGATACGCCTGTGGATCGTCGGCGGTTTATGGCTCGCGGTGTATATGGAAGCCGCAACGCCTGTTTTCATTAACGAATACGATTTACGCCCCAATCGCCTGTTTATCGAATATCTTATCTATCCAAAAGAAGTATTTAGCATGCTTTGGTCTGGCTACAAATTGGAATTGTTGCTAGGCGCCTTCGTCAGTGTGGCGACGATTGTTTTTGGGTGGAAATGGAGCCGTACGTTGACGCAAACGCTTTCTTTTCCTAAGTGGTATTGGCGCCCTGTGATTGCACTATGTGTACTGGCTATTGGGGTTATGGGCGCACGCTCTACGCTGGGTCATCGCCCTTTAAACCCAGCGATGGTTGCCTTCTCTAGCGATCCATTGGTTAATGACCTTACACTTAATTCATCTTACGCCGTCATTTTTGCCGCCAAACAAATGGGCAGTGAGGCCAATGCCTTTCATTATTATCCCAAGATGGACGAAAGCGACATTGTGGCGCAAATTCGCCAATCAATGAACGTCAACCCAGATGATTTTGTCGATACATCATCGCCAACCTTGGCTTATCGACCAGCCAGCTACAAAGGTAAACAAAAAAACATCGTCATCTTGTTGATGGAGAGCCATGGCGCTCGTTATGTGAAAAGCCTTGGTGGTATTGATGCATCACCAAACATGGATAAGTTAATTGACGAAGGCTGGGCATTCACGCGAATGTATGCTTCAGGGACACGCTCGGTACGTGGCTTAGAGGCAGTCACAACGGGCTTCTCCCCGACTCCGGCTCGCTCCGTGGTGAAACTCGGCAAGAGCCAAACCCAGTTCTTTACGATTGCCGATCTGCTTGCCCAAAATGACTATCACACGCAGTTTATTTATGGTGGAGAGAGCCACTTCGATAACATGAAGCGCTTCTTCCTTGGCAACGGTTTTGAGGACATTCAAGACCTACCAAACTTTACGAACCCTAAGTTTGTTGGCTCATGGGGCGCCAGCGATCAAGATTTATTTGATAAAGCTGACCAGCAGTTCACTGAGCTTAATCAACAAGATAAACCGTTCTTTAGCTTGGTGTTTACGTCATCCAATCACAGCCCACATGAATACCCAGACAACACCATTACTCAATATAATCAACCAAAAAATACGGTAGAAAACGCGGTTCATTATGCGGATTTCGCATTGGGTGAGTTTGTCGACAAAGCCAAAAAATCCGATTACTGGGATAACACTGTGTTTGTCGTCGTGGCTGACCACGATGCTCGTACCTTTGGTTCATCTCCGGTGCCAATTGGCCACTTCCACATACCGGCAATTATTTTTGGTGGGGGGATCGAAGCCCACAAAGATGACCGCTTGGTGAGCCAAATTGATATTGCCCCGACACTGTTATCTTTGGCTGGTGTCGATAGCGTTAACCCGATGATTGGCTTTGATCTCACTCGAGATATTCCGCAAGAAAAACAGCGTGCGCTGATGCAACGTGACAAAAACTTTGCCTGGATGAATGCCAACAACCAAGTGGTTACCATCTTGCCTGGCCAAGGGATTCGCAGTTATCGCTACGATCCGTCTGCAGATGTGTTGCTCCCCGAACAAGATGACCCCGCGTTGGTCAGTAAAGCACACGCGAATGCGATGTGGGGTAGCCTTGCGTTTAAGAAAGATTATTACGCAGCGCAAATAAGCTACATGGCAGACGGCTACCTACTCGCAAAACAGCCCTAATTGAGCAAGGAATACATCGCATCCATGAAAACAGGACACACAGGTATTAAACGCATTATTTATGCGACGGGTTACTCAATCAAAGGATTAAAAGCGGCTTGGCATAATGAAGCCGCGTTTCGTCAGGAAGGTGTTGCTGCTGTCGTATTAATCACGCTGTCTTTCTTTTTGCCGGTGACCAAGCTTGAGCAGTTGGCCATGATCGGCAGCATAGCGCTGATATTAATTGCTGAACTGATGAATTCCGCTATCGAAGCGGTGGTTGATCGCATCAGTGATGAGCATCATGAACTCAGTGGACGAGCCAAAGATATCGGCTCTGCGGCGGTATTTATTGCATTAGCGTTTGCCGCGTTTACTTGGGGTTTTATCTTAATCTAACCGCTCTCGCCGCCTCATTGTTGGGGCGGCCAAACCACCTTAAAGCGCTCAAGCAGTAACTCTCTATCTTCATGCATCGCAATACCCAACTCTTGACATTCCATACTGAAAAAATCCCAGTGCGCCTTTCTCCACCAAGCTAAGGTTTTATCTCCCTCACCTTCTGCTGCGGCAAACGCTGCGCTGACCTTGTCGTATGGACAAGTTTCAAGATCGGTTATTTCGATAATGCACAGCGGCACGTTATTCCAGTCAGTAACAACATGCAAATGCCCCACTTTCGGCATTGCTTCCCCTTGCTCGGTATACCACAGTAGAAGACTGCAACTGGCTTGTTTTTCTCCGTTTACGATAAGTTGGGCACACAGGTTGGCATTGGTTTCATCGGCACAAAAATACCCATCGGTTGCCTCGGCAATACGCTCGTCAGAAATGGTCGGGGTTGCGTGGCAATATTCGTCGAGCATCTGTTTTGAAGCTTGTTGCATGTTTGGATCCTTGTACATCATGGTGGTTGTTATACATTCAAGTTGCTGCCAGGGCGAAGCTGACCCAGACTATCATCAGGATTGTATAATTGACATTTTTCGAGAGACAAACAGCCACAGCCAATGCAGCTGCCAAGGCTAGTTTGTAAGTTTTTCAGTTTTTGAATTCGCACTTCGAGCAAATCGTGCCACTCAGTCGCCAAGCGCTCCCACTCCGCTTTGCTCGGTGCTTGATGTTTCGGTAAATGCTCAAACGCTTGTGCAACCTCGTCTAAGCTCAGCCCGACTTGCTGCGCAGCTTTGATCACTGCAACACGGCGCAATACACTACGCTCATATCGGCGCTGATTCCCCGCATTCCTCCCACTGTAAATTAGCCCTCTTTGCTCGTAGAAATGCAAAGTAGAAACCTTTACATTGGTTCGCTTGGCTACCTCTCCAACACTCAATTCCATCAACTGATCCTAAATAATGCTTTACCTCAACCTTACTTGAGGTTTTACAGTGAGCCCAGTTTCTCACTTTTCATTTGCAAGGACTACTTCAATGGACAAGAAATCTCGCCCATATCTCATTGGACGTTTCTTCGATGGCATTTCATCGGGCTTATTTATGATGGCACTACCATGGATCATGTTGCAAACCCCAAATATGGGGACATTTGTGGCGCTTGTTGCTCTGAGCTGTACCTTAGTGTCGTTTGCTTTAACACCGTATTTTTCGGCGATCATTGACCGTTATTCAAGAAAGCGCGTTCTGCTTATCAACCAGTGTATTCAAGCATCGGTTGCTTTTACTGTGGTGTTCTGTTCCCTACTCAATTGGGATTCAGTTTGGTTATTGGCTAGCGCTCAACTGCTGTTTTGGGTCTCAAGCAATGTGGGGTGGAATGCCAACAATGCATTTACTCAAGAGAACTACAGTAAGAACCAATACGCAAAGATTTCTGGGCAACAAGAAGTTGTGATGCAGGCGACGACGCTTGGCTCTGGCGCATTAGGCATTCTGTTACTCGCGCAGTGGGGAATGCTCGAATTTGCACTATTTGCAGCTTTAGCATCAAGCCTATCAGCCCTCGCCTACGCACTCACCCCCTATCGGCGTAAACTTCGTACACCACAACAGCAACCTACGTTTGGTAGTAATTGGCAACAACTCAAAACCGAACTGCGCTTTCGTCGCCGTTTTTATACCGTGGTTTTTCTCTCTGCACTCACCTACCCCATGCTCACCTATCTTTCTAAATTGGTTCCTATTTGGTTCACCGAGCAACATATCGACGGGTATTGGTTTGCGGCTTACAACCTGTGCTTTGGGATGGGCTCATTGATGACAGGTATTGTCGTCAGTCGAATCTTAAACCGCTGGCAAGCACCAAAACTGATTCAATTCGCGCTCTACACGATTACCGGGCTGCTGTTTGCAATGAGTGTTTCGTCGCCCCTTCCTCTGGTACTGCTTACGATCGGGTTTGGTTTTTTCAACGCGCTTAACCGCATTTCAAGAACCAATTGGATGCACCATGAAGTTGACATGCGAATACGCGGACGAATAGATGGGGCGATCAGTATGTTTAGTACTTTATGTCAATCTTTGGGGTATGTGGTTATCGCGTTGCTCACTCACGCTCAGATTACGGTGTGGGGGTTCTACCTCGCGGCGATAAGTATGTTGTTGGTCGCGTTGTTTATTCAGCGCCTTAATCGGCCAGAAGTCTGCACTGAGCAAGTCTTGGGATGAAGGAGTCTTGATGTGGCATCAACACACACGATGTCACTGCAGCAAGGTGAACTTGTGAACATGAAACGCAAAAAAGCCAGCTTATTACCGGCTTCTGAAATCTCAATATAATGAATGCTTGTCGCTTTTAGCAAAGAGCACCTAAAGCACTATTTATCAATCGACATGCCAATCCCATCGAGCTTGTCTCGAAATTCATCAATCGAATCGGCTTTGTAAGTGGGGGAGCCATTAAAGTAACGAGGTTTTTCTGGGAGCATTGCGTTTTTCAACTGTTTTTCTTGTTCAATATCATCATGATAGACAGTTACTCGATGAGGAATATCCTGCTTAAACGTAGCCATTAGCATCTCCTTGTCCTGACGTAGTTTCATGTTTAAGCGTAGTTTACTCAGCTCGGCTGTCAAAAATCATACTGTGTCTCTGACCAAATATTGACATAACATGACCCCGCTTAGCACTTGAAACTCAAGACAAAACGCCAACAGCATCCGCTACAACTCTCGAGTCATAAACAAGCTATACGGGTCAAGTTGATAGTCACCGAACGGTTCACACTCGTTAAAACGATAACGATGATATAGACGGTGTGCTGGGGAGAAAAAGGCCATCGAACCGGTTTCTAGACTTAAGCGCTGATAGCCTTCACCCTTGGCGTGCTCGATGATGTGCTCAAGTAATTTAGACGCCACGCCTTGTTTCCTCGCTAATGCCGTGGTGCGCATCGACTTAATTTCCCCATGATGCTGGTCAAGTTGCTTTAACGCGCCACACCCGAGCAGTTGCTCATCTTCCCAAACGGTCCAAAACGTCACACTTGGGTGCTTAAGCCCAGAAACATCGAGCGCATGAACACTTTCCTCCGGAGAGTTTGAATTCATGTCATTCAAATGTTGTTGGAGTAATTCAAGCACTTGTGGGTGCGTTAATGGATCAGTTTTTATTTCCATATCCCTATGTCCTAAATACGGCTGAACTTTTCAACCAATAGAACATATCAAATGTTTTTTGCCATGTAACTCAAATTACCAATAACGTTCATAAACAATGTGTCCACCGGTTTTAACACGATACTTCTCCAGCCCCAGTTCTTTGAGTACCGGCAACGTATCTTTGATCATCTGTGGGTTACCACACAACATGACAAAGCTTTCGTCAGCAGAAAGGTCAACGCCGGTGTGTTGACTCAGCGCCCCACTGGCAATCAGTTGAGGAATACGACCACTGAGATACTCTGTCGGCTCACGACTGACAATAGGAACGTATTGAAGCCGACCATCATATAGTTGGATGAGTTGTTGAATAAGATATTGGTACACCAAATCAGCACGATGGCGAACGGCATGCACCAAGATGATTTTCTCACAGCGTGGGCGTAGATGAATATCATCGAGCAGTGACAAAAAGGGGCCAATACCCGTACCGGACGACAAAAGCCAAAGATCGTTGGCACGTTTAGGAATCACTTCGCCGAGTAAGTCACCATTGGCACGCGTACCCACATACAATGACTGGCCAACGTTCAAAGCTTGTAGCTGCGGGCTGAGCTGGCCTTGAGGATTGGCGATGATTAGGAATTCCAGCATGTCACTGGTACTCAATGGCGCATTGACCACCGAGTAAGCTCGGCTCACAAGCTTTCCCTCAGCATTAGGTAATGCCAATTTGGTAAATTGTCCGGCTTTAAACGACAAGTCAGCACCCGAGACACGTAAGCTGAACAGTTCTGATGTCCAGTCGGTTCGTTGCGTCACCGTAGCGGATTGGAATCCAGGGTAATTCAACATCTTGACGCCTCCATCGACTGCGAAGATAACATCAAACTAACGCGATGCTAACGCGCAGTAAAGCAGTGAATTCCACCAATTAACTTTGATCACATTTTTATAACAATTCTTATTTTTTGTACAGCGTCAGAGTTAGAATAAAGATTCTAATTGTGATGAAAGCAGGACAACGTCATGGCTGAATCTGACTTACTACAAGACTACCCGGTACGCACCGAAATCTCTGTCGCATGGGGAGAAATGGATGCGTTACAGCATGTTAACAACGCGGTGTATTTTCGCTATTTTGAAACGGCCAGAATTGATTACTGCCAAGCAATCCATCTAATGGAAACCTTGGCATCAATGAACGTTGGCCCAGTCGTTAGTGAAACCCAGTGTCGCTATAAAATGCCCGTCACCTTTCCAGATACACTGACTGTCGGTTCGAAAGTCATTGAAATGAGGGATGACCGCTTTACGATGGAATACGCTATCTTCAGCGCCAAGCACCAAGCAATCACCACAGTTGGCCGCGCAACGATTGTGATGTTTGACTTTAAAAGTGGTCAAAAAGCCGCCATACCGAAAGTAGTAAGAGAGTACATCACCAAGGTCGAAGCTCGTGATCCACTCTAAACTCAGGCTACCATTCACACTGTAAATTGCGCTGCTTGTCTGTTATCAGCTATGTAAAAGTATCGGCTGCATAAAAGCCTTTTGCTTTTTAAGGTGGATACTTCACAATGCATGGGTTTGTTTTTATTTTCCCCATAACGTTCAGTGAGTCACCATGCAGATAGCCAGCCAAACTTTTGTCGATCAGGGCCTAAAATATACCCCTAAATTTTATACGCTCCCACTGAATCATGATGATTCAAATCAAGGTAATATTGAGGTGTTCGTTCGTGAAGTCACCTACGCTGATGGTAGCAATCACGACAGACCTTGGCTGGTCTATTTTCAAGGCGGTCCTGGCTTCCCTTCGCCGCGCCCTAACGGACACAATGGTTGGATAAAGCGAGCCCTGAAAGATTATCGCGTGTTACTCCTCGATCAACGAGGCACCGGCCATAGCAGTGTTATCACCCATCAAACGCTCGCCGCATTTGACTCAGAGCAGCAAGCAGACTACCTCAGTCATTTTCGCGCCGATAATATTGTCCGCGATGCAGAACATATTCGTCAGGAAATGGGGGTCGAAAAATGGGCAATTTTAGGTCAAAGCTTTGGCGGGTTTTGCTCACTCACCTATCTTTCGATGTTTCCAAGCAGTTTGCTACGCAGTTACATTACCGGCGGTGTACCGTCCATTTATCCCGATGCAGATACCGTTTATCAAGCCACGTTTGAACGCGTTAAAGAGAAGAATCACGCTTTCTTTCGCCAATTTCCGTTAGCGCAAACATTGTGTCAGCGTATTGCCGATCATCTGATGGATAACGAAGAGTTTCTGCCTAATGGTCAACGATTTACGGTCGAACAGTTCCAACAAATTGGCATCAGTTTCGGCATGAGTGATACGTTTCTTCCTACCTATTACGCCCTTGAAAATGCGTTGATTGATATCAATGGCAAAAGTGTCATGCGCTATGAATTTCTCGATTTGATGCTTCAACACCAAGGGTTTCAAACTCACCCCATTTACGCCATTTTGCATGAAGCGATTTATTGCCAAGATGCCGCATCCAACTGGAGCGCTCATCGTGTACGTCAATCTTATCCGGAGTTTAACTATCAGCCGGGGCAGGCTTTCTACTTTACCGGCGAAATGGTCTTTCCATGGATGTTCGAACAATACCAATGCTTGAAACCGCTGCAACCTGCCGCTGAACGTTTGGCCCAAAAAGCCGACTGGGGCAAGCTCTATGATCCAGAAGTACTGGCAAATAATACCGTACCAATGACCTGCGCCGTTTACGCAGATGACATGTTTGTCGATATGGATTTGAGCCGCCAAACGCTAAAACACGTGGCCAATAGCCAAGCTTGGATCACAAATCAATATGAGCATAATGGGTTGCGAGCAGATGGTGAACACATTCTTGACCGACTGATCGCCATGGGCGATCAAATTGCCGCCAACCAAGCTTAGCCTCGATTTCTTTTGCTTTTCATCACCTTGTGTCAGTCGATACCGGGTGATGAGTGAAGCTCTAAGCTCTCTGACGTTTTGGCTTAATATTGACCTTAAACCCTGTAGGTATTTGTCGTGGTGAAGCTCGGCTATAATGCGCCGCGTTATCCCATTATCTTCCATTAAAGGAACCTTTTATGAGTCAATACGTCGTATGCGCGCTTTACAAATTTGTCGAGCTCGAAGACTTCCAAGCATTGCAAGCACCATTAACCGCATTGATGGAACAGCACGAGATTCGTGGCACGCTGTTGTTGGCCAAGGAAGGAATCAACGGCACGGTAGCAGCCAAACGCAGCGGCATTGATGCCCTACTCACTTGGTTAGAAGCAGAACCTAGGCTCACAGGCACAGTAAGCAAAGAGTCGTACTCCGACGAACAGCCTTTCAACCGGACCAAAGTCAAACTCAAAAAAGAGATTGTAACCATGGGCGTTGAAGGCATCGATCCCCGTCATGTGGTGGGTACTTATGTCAAACCAAGCGAATGGAACCAACTGATTTCAGATCCAGAAGTCCTGCTGATTGATACGCGTAATGATTATGAAGTCGAATTGGGAACCTTTAAAAACGCCGTGAATCCGCATACCGATACGTTTAGAGAGTTTCCTAAATACGTTGAAGAGCATCTTGACCCAAATAAACATAAAAAGGTCGCCATGTTCTGTACCGGTGGTATTCGCTGCGAAAAATCAACGGCTTACTTAAAAGAACAAGGCTTTGATGAGGTTTATCACCTTGAAGGTGGTATTTTGAAATACCTTGAAGACACGCCTCAGGAGCAAAGCCTATGGGAAGGCGATTGCTATGTGTTTGACGGGCGTGTGGCGGTCAATCATGCTCTCGAACAAAGCGAGTACGATGTCTGCAACGCGTGTCGCCTGCCGATTACCGATGAAGACAAACGTTCGGAGAAATACGAACAAGGCGTAAGCTGCCCTAAATGTTATGGGACCCATAGTGACGAACAAATCGCTCGTTTCCGCGAGCGTGAAAAGCAGGTCACACTTGCCAAACAGCGAGGTGAAGATCACGTGGGGGGCGATGTGCAAAAAGTGATGGAACAACGCCGACAACAAAAATTAAGCTTGAAAGACCAACAGCGAAAAACCAAATAATGTTGATGAAGCCGCCTCATTCGTTAGGCGGCTTTTTTATTGCCTTCATTCTCATCGCGCCTGAGGCATATTTATTTCTGCTAAGGTTTATGTCATCTTGTTGGAAAACAACATAAATAAAAGGAAGTCTCCATGAGTAAGATCTACGATATTGAGGTTACCTCAATTGATGGAAAAGCACTGACCCTGTCACAATATCAAGGCAAGGTTTTATTGGTCGTCAACGTTGCGTCAGAATGTGGCTTAACACCTCAGTACGAAGCGCTTGAAGCGTTGTACAAACAGAAGAAAGATCAAGGTTTAGAAATCCTCGGGTTCCCATGTAACCAATTTGGCGCTCAAGAACCAGGAAGCGAAGCCGAAATTCAAAACTTCTGTACCGCTAATTTCGGCGTTGAATTCCCAATGTTTAGCAAAATTGATGTCAACGGTGATAACCGCCATCCTTTGTACCAACAGTTACTTAGCGAGATTCCGGAGCGTACCTTCGCCCCAGATAGCGGCTTTGTGGAAAAATTGAAAGGTCACGGTATTGAAGGCAAAGAAGGCGATATCCTTTGGAACTTTGAGAAATTCTTAATCAATAAACAAGGCCAAGTCGTTGGTCACTTTGCTCCTGACATGGCACCGGATCACCCAATCTTGCAGCAAGCGATCGATAAAGCTTTAGCCGAATAGTCTAGGCACTCAAAGCCAGTCAACGCCGCACTCGCGGCGTTTTTATTTCGCCACTCTTTCCCCAATGCCTTACACCGTATTGCACAAGCTTCTGACTTGATTCTAAACATTCATATTCGGCTAACAAATCCTTATCAACCTCACAAATTTGTTTTACTTATCGAATAAAAACGAGATAATCGTCACACTATCAACCCCAAACTAACGATTGAGTTTTATGACGCAACCTACTTCTGCGCCTGATAACGCACCGCGCAGTGTCCAATATTGGCGAGTCTTTGCCTTAGGTTTCAGCGCCTTTATTTTTAACACCACTGAATTTGTGCCTGTCGGTTTGCTTTCTGACATTGCACGCGACTTCGATATTCGCCCGGCATCTGCCGGTTGGATGTTGACCATCTACGCTTGGATCGTAGCATCGATGTCGCTACCAATGATGATGCTCACCAGCAAAATTGAGCGCAAAACCTTGCTGATCGGCGTATTCACTCTATTTATCGTCAGCCATATTTTTTCGGTGTTTGCATGGAGCTTTGAATCTCTCATTGCCAGTCGAATCGGTATCGCTTTTGCGCATGCGGTGTTTTGGTCAATAACCGCTTCCATTGCGATTCGCGTTGCCCCTCCTGGCAAAAAGACACTCGCTCTCAGTGTGCTCGCTACCGGAACCTCATTAGCGATGGTCATGGGTGTGCCACTTGGTCGTATCATCGGACAGTGGGCGGGTTGGCGAATGACTTTTGCAGTCATCGGAGTCTGTGCATTATTGGTCATGTTGACCTTGATGCGGTTGCTGCCACGCCTACCAAGTTTGTTTAGCGGGACCACCAAAAAACTGCCAGAACTCTTAAAAAATCCAGCGCTAATGGGAATGTATTTCTTTATCTTTGCCGTATTTAGCGCTCACTATACGGGTTACAGTTATATCGAACCGTTTATGAAACAAGTTGGGTCGGCGAGCGAAAGCTTCACGACACTGCTACTTTTACTGTTTGGCGGCGCAGGGATTATTGGATCAATCATTTTCGGCACTTGGGGAGAGAAAGCTAATTCGAAGCTATTGCTCTCTGGTACCACCGTCATGAGCATATGTATGGCGCTGATGCTGAGTGTGGTCCACATCAAGTGGGCAACCATTGGTGTTGTCTTGGTATGGGGAACCGCGTTGATGCTCATTACCTTAGCGATGCAAGCGAAAGTGCTTAACATTGATACCAATGCCTCTGACATGATTATGTCCATGTTCTCCGGCATCATTAACTTAGGGATAGGTGCTGGCGCACTCATTGGTAGCCAGGTCATTCATCTTCGCTCTCTGCATGAAGTCACGTACGCTGGCGCATTGATCGGTGTATTCGCGTTAGTGTGGATTGGCGGGTTACTTGGGCGTTATCGCCATATTCGCTAAACCCAGCGACACAAAATAGAAATATAAAAGTCGCTCATCATGAGCGACTTTTTTACGTTTAGGCTATCATGATTCGCGATATGGCTGGGTTGACTCTCTGGCCACCAGCGAACCAACATAGCGATAGTGCACAGGTTCAGAGCTGCATTTGTTTCCAACATGAATAGCAAGACGCACTGCGTCGTCCGTCAATTGCTCAATAGGCAGTGAGACGCTGGATAAGCTGGGAATGGCGTATGCCGCCGCAGGCTCGTTATCAATGCCAATCACCGAAACATCTTTTGGTACGTTCAATCCGTGGTCATGTAAAGCACGAATGGCTCCAATCGCCATATCATCATTACAGGCAAACAAGGCACTAAACTCAACGCCAGCCGCGATCAATTGCTTGGCCGCTTCATAACCCGTTTCTAACGTATTCTCACCCTCAGCAACCCAGTGTGGTTGGTAAGGTAACCCATATTTTTCTAACGTTTTCTGATAACTTTGAAAACGTATCTGCCCAGTTTCACTTTCCATTGGCGAGGTAATACAGGCGATGCGTTGGTGTCCAAGCTGACACAAATGCTCAACCGCAGTGTCTGCCAATTGTTGTTGGTCAAGGCCAAAACTGTGGAGTTGTTCACTATCGAGCAAGCGATTCAGAATAATCAGTGGAACCTCATAGCACTCCTGCAGCGTCACCAACGCCTGTTGCGTAAGATGGCGACTGTAAACAATAATGGCATCACAGCGTTGATTAACTAGGGTATCCAGCGCTTCACGTTCGCCGTCAGCGCTATTTTTACTATTCACAACCAGCAGTTTTTTTTGCGCTTGCTGCGCCCCTAACTCAGCGCAATGCAAAACAGAACCAAAATAATTACTACGGAAATTAGGTAATAGTAAGCCGATGGCGTTGGATGTATTGGTCGCTAGGGCTTGAGCCAAGGTATTGGGCTGATAACCCAGTTCTTCCATCGCGGCAAGCACCGAATTACGGGTTGATTCTTTCACTTGACCCGTTTGATTGATCACTCGTGAGACAGTGGCTTTCGATACCCCTGCTAGCTTGCATACATCTTTAATATTGGCCATCGATACTCCTGATTTATCGCCGCCCTACCTGCATGGTAAGACGGCAATTTTAACGGATATGCGGTACATTATGAACCGCTAATATGTAGCTATCGGTTACAAGGTCTCGCCATTGGTTGCTATGACATTTTGATACCAGTAGAAACTTTTCTTCTTAGAGCGTTGTAACGTGCCGCTGCCATCATTGTGTTTATCGACGTAGATGAATCCATAGCGCTTTTTATACTCACCCGTGGTAAAAGAGACACAGTCAATACAGCCCCATGGGGTATAACCCAAGACATTGACACCATCAATGGCCACCGCTTGCTGCACCGCTTTAATATGCGCAGCCAAATAATCAATGCGGTAATCATCATTGATTGAACCATCGGCTTGCACTTCATCAACTGCACCTAAGCCGTTTTCAACAATAAAGATTGGCTTTTGGTAACGCTCGTAAAGCTCAGAAAGTGCATAACGTAGGCCGTCAGGATCAATCTGCCAACCCCAATCCGATGCAGGAAGATAAGGATTAAGACGACTGCCCTCAAACAATGACGTTGTTTCGCCCTGATCATCAGGCTCGTTCGTCACAATATTGGTCATGTAGTAGCTGATTGCTAAGTAATCCGCGCAGCCTTGACGCAAAATCTCATCATCGCCCGGCTGCATGTCAACATGAATACCCTTGCGTTGCCATTCTTTAAGTAAATAGCTTGGGTAATAGCCACGAACTTGCACGTCACTGAATAAGTATTTCTCGCGCATCAGTTCTTGTGCCAGCAGCATATCTTGTGGGCGGCAGGTGGCTGGATAAAGCGGCATCATGTGAATCATGCTACCAATTTGAAACTCTGGGTTAATTTGATGCCCAATGTTCACCACTTGCGCACTGGCAAGGAACTGATGGTGCAGAACCTGATACATCACCTGCTCTGGGTTATCATGCTCGGCGTAAATCATACCCGAATTGCAGTAACCCCAGATTGGTAACTTCCAATTGCGCTGGTTATTGATTTCATTAAAGGTGATCCAGTATTTGACCTTGTTTTTGTAGCGTTCCATCACCGTTTGGCTGAATTTGACAAAGAAATCCACCAACTTACGGTTGGTCCAGCTGCCATACTCGGTCACTAAGTGGTTCGGCATTTCAAAGTGAGATAACGTAATCACAGGTTCGATGCCGTATTTCAAAAGCTCATCAAACAAATCGTCGTAAAATTGGAGGCCCGCTTCGTTCGGCTCTGACTCATCACCATTAGGGAAAATACGGGTCCAAGCGATAGAGGTACGAAAACACTTAAATCCCATTTCAGCAAATAGTGCAACGTCCTCTTTATAACGGTGATAAAAGTCAACCGCTTCATGGTTGGGGTAGACTTTACCCGCTTGCACTCCATCGGTAATTTCACGAGGAACTTCGTGCTCACCTTTGGTCAGCACATCAACCACGCTAACGCCCTTTCCGCCTTGATCCCAGCCACCTTCTACTTGGTGCGCAGCGACAGCGCCGCCCCATAAGAAATCGTTAGGAAAACCTTGTTGAGACATAAATGCTCCCGTTATGTGTCGGTGTGTTAAGTAAAATAGAATGACTCAACCAGAGTGACTAATCTTAGTTGATTTGTGGCAATTCTAAACCACTTAACACATAAATGTAACCGGTTTCGGAAACCGGTTACAAATTATTACCCTTTTTGCGAAGCATCAACCCTAATTTGGCATCACTATAATTTAGAGGGTTGAGTCGGATTATTGCTGTCGTATACCCGTTTTACATGAATCAAACTAATGAGCTTAATGGTCGGCTTAGCTAAAAACTGCGCACTACCAATAATGAATAGCCAAGTGCCCGCTTCCATGAGGCTGTCATAGAGGAAAAAGCAACTCCCAATCAGAAACCAAATGGCAATGAAGAAATCGTTCAGTGCACCAATCGCATCGTAGCGACGCTGAATCACCACATGTTCCTGACCAAAATCCAGTTCAAGTAATGCACTTTTCTGACTATTCATAAACCCTCTATCCACTGTGTTAAGTGTGACTAACCTTAACGTGCGCGGCTTAAACCATTCAACCATGTAAGCAAAAACTCTTATTATTTCACTAATTTAAGAATCGATTTGAATTCTTCAGACAAGCAGTCACCCAACAACTCATATAGGCACATTTCGACACCAGTGATGCCGACACGCTGTTGATGGCACTTATTCAAAGTAAGAACGACATCATCTTCACTGCGCGATGAAACCGCATCAGTCACGACTTCCACATAGTAACCAAGCTTGACCATACTTTGCGCTGTTTGATACACGCAAATATGCGCTTCAACACCACACACCAACCATGAACGGACATTGGCAGCTTTAACATAACTTAGAAATTCAGCGCTCGAGCAAGCGTCAAAAGCGTGTTTGGAAATGGGTTGCTGATCAGACAATAACTTGGCAATAGAGGGCACCGTTGGCCCCAATTTGGTCGGAGCTTGTTCAAGCCAAAGGATAGGCATATTCAGAAGTTGAGCCCCCTTAATTAACATCTGTATTTTGCCGACTAACTGGCGGCTTTGTTGAACTTGCTCAACCAAGTTACCCTGCATATCCACCACCACTAGTCCAGTATTTCCCTTCACTAACATGTCGCCTCCAGAGACCAATTCACATGCTAGTAAGTAAAGACGAGCAAAACGTCGCGCGCGACCATTGAGAGCAGATTTAGCATGATGCGCTGGAAATTGACCAAATCGCAGTGACGGTTAGAAAAATCCACGTCAATAGCAATTGGTGATAAAACCTAAAATGAGATATTCGTACGGTTTAGTATCAAAAAAGTGTTAAATAGTGCGTAAGCTCATCATTTCCCTAATGATATTACTGTTCTTTTCTTAAGCGGATCACGGTTTACCCCACACTCGAAACTATAATGAAACTGCGTTTCTAATAAAAATATCCGACATTTCATAAAGGAAAATAACATGAACAAGTCTGTCATATGCGGGCTAGGGATAACTGCCGTACTCTACTTTTCTTCTGCTGCCGCAACCCCCCTCTACGATGTCAAAGTCGCCCTTGATGGATCCGCTGACTATGCGTCCATTCAACAGGCTATCGACAGTGCACCTGATAATGATCAGCCATTTGTTATCTATATCCAAAATGGCACCTATCAAGAAAAACTGCACATTACTCGGCCAAATATTTATTTAATTGGTCAAGATCGCGATAAAACGGTGATTACCGCAACCACTGCCAATAGTATGCTTAAACCCGATGGTACTAAATTTGGCACGTTTGGTAGCCGTACGGTGAGTGTCGATGCCACTGACTTTAGCGCACGTTCATTAACCATAGAAAATGGCTTTGATTTCCCAGCGAACCAAGCCAAAGACGAAGATGATCCAACGCGACAAAGTGGCACTCAAGCGGTCGCCTTACTGGTTTCACATGGCGGCGACCGAGCACAATTTAAAGACGTAAATGTACGCAGCTACCAAGATACGTTGTACCTACGCGCCGGACGTTCGTACTTTGATCAATCACGCATTAGTGGCACGGTTGACTTTATTTTTGGTCACGGCACAGGGCTAATTGAGAATAGCGAAATCATCGCTCGTTACCGTGACGACACTGACCCCGGTGACCCACTTGGATACATCACAGCACCAGCCACTAACATTGACTCCCCCTTTGGATTGGTATTTAAGCACTGCCGTCTGGTCAAAGAACGTAATGTGCCTAAAGGCAGTTATGGATTAGGCCGCCCATGGCACCCAACCACCACCTTTGACGATGGCCGCTACGCGGATCCCAATGCGATTGGTCACAGCGCGTTTATTAATTGCCAAATGGATAACCATATCTACGGCTGGGATCGCATGAGCGGTAAAGATATTAATGGCGATAAGATTTGGTTCTATCCAGAAGACTCACGTTTTTGGGAATACGCAAACCGAGGGGCTGGCGCGAAAATTACCGACCAACGCCCACAGCTTACTGATGCCGATGCGAGCGAATATACAACGCAAAATATCCTTTCAGGCTGGACTCCAACCATCTCTTTGGGTGAAAAAAGCAAACTGAGTGGACAAGTCACTCACCGCAGCATGGTCTTTCCAGCAACCGTCATGATCCGAGACAGTTTAGGTAAAATTACCACCACCCAAACCGACAGCAACGGCCAATATCAAGCCTCTATTGCCAGAATGACGCCACCTATTTTGATCTCCGTTGATGATCATAGTGGCGAGTCGTGCTTGAAAAGTGATGTGAGGCGTTCTGTGTGCGCCACTGCACTCGTTGCTGATATCAACAACAATCAAGTCACTCAAGCCAATGTAAACCCATTCAGTGACTTAGTGGTATCAAGTGTCGCTGCTTATGAAGGTATTAATGGTCCACAAGTTCTTGTGGCGCAGCCAATCCTGCCTGCACTTTCTCATCAGGCATGGCAGCAAGCCAATGCCAACTTCAATCAAGCCTTTGAGGAAGTGGTTCAAGCCCATAACTTAGATGCGCAGAAAGCCTGGGATCCGGTCAGTTACACGGCCGAATATCAACCGGTTATGGACGAGTTGGCTTCGCAAGTCATTCACAACTTGGGGCATGATACAAAAACCGGCTTATTGGCGAAGACTTCACTGTTTGACTTAGCGTTTAAACCAATCATCAGTTTGGATACGATCCCTCAATATGCGTTGACACCAAACCAATTGTCGACAACAGAAGATGCGGTGAAACAGGCCAAAACTCGCGTCTTTATCTTCGGTGATTCGACAGCATCCAACTACCCGCAAGACGTTTATCCTCGCATGGGCTGGGGCCAAGCTTTCGCCAATCAATTCACCAGCGATAAACTCCTAGTGGTCAACACCGCTCAGTCAGGTCGAAGCTCAAGAGATTACATCAATGGTCGTTGGTTAAGCTATGCAGAACCTTTGGTTAAACGCGGGGATTATGTGTTTATCCAATTTAGCCACAATGATGAGAAATGTAATGGCGCCAAAGAAGGCCGAGGCCCATTAGATGTAGGCACCTTATGTACTTATCCAAACAGTGCAGAAGGAGAACCTCAGTATCCTGAAGGTCAGCCTGATTACTCACTGCAATATTCACTTGAACGCTATCTGAATTTTGCAGAGCAACACAAGTTACATCCCGTGATGCTCACGTCAGTACCGCGCGCAAAAACAGATGATAACCAAGAGGGAACACCAATCACTGAGAAACAGCATATTACCAAGCAAAACTCAGATAATGGCTACTTGTTCGTTGGTGATTACACTGCGACCGTTCGCCAAACGGCTTCGGAGAATAATGTTCCATTGTTAGATATGCAAACCCGAGTCATTGATATGGCCAATGCAACGGCTGAGGGTGAGTGGAAAAACCTTTGGTTAGCCGTCGATCCTGAGCAATACCCTTATTACGAGGGACGTACAGGGTCACTGGACAAACCGGATGTTACTCATTTCCAAAAACATGGTGCAGAAACCGTTGCGGATCTTGTCTTTGAAGCGATCGGTGAAGAAGACGAATTATCGAAACTGTATAAAGAGTTGCAAAAATCGTCTGCCAATTAATCTCTTCACTCTGAAGTGAGAGTCAACCTCTTCCATGCAGTGCGTGTTCAATCTAAGCACTGCATGGATTATTCATCAGTCACACGTTCGAAACGAATCACATAAAGCTGCTGGATTCCCGGGTAGATCTCTTGAATCACCGCCTTTAGTTGCGGCAAGGTCATATTCTCCTGCTGGGCATGCGCGTCGTTGAGCTGCGAAAATAAAATCGGCTCCACGGAAAGGATTCTCAGATGACAAAATACTCGCCCCGTTTCTAAAGTCGAAACCTCAACCACCGACTGTGGTTGGTAATCCTTTTCTTCGTGGTTACGTATGGTGATGGTTTTCACACCCGATACGATATCATGCTCAAATCGTTCAAAAAACGTCATCGTCGTCAACAGCGTCATACTTAGGTTCCTAGCTAGGTTTAAGTTGCTCAGACTAGAGCTTTTCTCATTGCAATACAAACCATGCTAAAGATCAGCCAGCCCTTGGCTTTTCCAACCCAAACTGTGAGAAAAAATCTCAACCAATAGATAAGGTTAAATTTCATGATAATTCTGTTATTTTCAATGAAATTAGATGAATATTTTGCATTAAATCCGTTTAGCCAGCGTTAATGACCAACAATAAACAGTGATCAAGATCACATTAGAACACTGATTAAGCGGTTTTGTTTTCTCGTTTCACGCGACCCCTGATAACCTCCTGCACGCTTCGCAATGACCGCGAAGTGAAAACTATAAGGAGTGTTCAAAATGAATACCAAAAAGCCAATGTCACTAACCACACGCGTTATTATCGGTATGGTTACCGGCATTTTAACTGGTTTCGTCATTCGAACCTTATTTGCCGACAACGGATTTATTGATGCCTATATCGTCAACGGATTGTTTGACGTAGGCGGAAAGATTTTTATCGCTAGCTTAAAAATGCTCGTGGTACCGCTGATTTTTGTTTCATTAGTATGTGGCGTGAGCTCGCTAAAAGACATGTCCACTTTGGGCCGCATGGGCGGTAAAACGCTGGCGTTTTATATTACAACAACCGCCGTTGCGATCACGCTTGCATTAACCATGGGCACGCTATTCGAACCTGGAGCAGGTGCAGATTTGACCGCGGCCAGTACGTTTCAATCCGCTGAAGCGCCTTCTTTGGGCCAAGTGTTAGTAAACATGTTCCCAACGAACCCAATCAATGCGATGGCAGAAGGCAAGACACTACAAGTTTTAGTGTTTGCGATTCTATTCGGCGTCGCAGTCAGCGCGGCTGGAAAATCTGGTGAGCGTATCGCTAACTTGTTTTCAGATCTAAATGAAGTGCTGATGAAACTGGTTGCGATGTTGATGTATGTTGCCCCATTTGGTGTCTTCTTCTTGATGGCTAAACTGTTCACTGGCCTTGGATTAAGCGCCATCACCAATCTGGCCGAATACTTCTTGGTGCTTTCAGGAACGCTCATTCTGCACGGCTTGTTCACCTACGGCATCATGTTCAAACTGTTTACTGGCCTCAACCCACTGACCTTTTTCCGTAAGATGGAAGATGCGGTGATGTTCGCCTTCTCGACAGCATCATCAAATGCAACCATCCCGGTTTCGATGGAAACTGCGAAAAATCGTATGGGTGTGGATAATAAAATCGCTTCGTTCACGATTCCGCTTGGCGCTACCGTCAACATGGACGGAACCGCCATCATGCAAGGCGTGGCGACGGCGTTTATCGCGCAGGCCTTTAACATCGACTTATCAATGGGTGACTACCTTGCTGTTATTTTAACCGCAACTCTCGCATCGATTGGTACCGCTGGTGTTCCTGGGGTTGGTCTGGTTATGCTGGCAATGGTACTGAACCAAGTTGGTCTTCCACTTGAAGGTATCGCGCTGATCATGGGCGTTGATCGTCTACTGGATATGATTCGCACGGCGGTAAACATCACGGGTGACAACTGTGTATCCGTGATCGTGGCAAAATCAGAAGGTGCGCTTGACGAAGCGCGTTTTCAAGATCCAAATGCCGGACACAAAGAAGAAGAAATTGTGCTGGCGAAACATGACGCCTAAGCAAATCTCTTTGTTTACACTGTAAACCTAACGCCTCGATCCACTCGAGGCGTTTTTTGTTGCTGCTTGCAAATAAAGTCGTTAATTCAACGAGATCCAACCCATCTCACACCAGACATAAAATGTGCTTCATACACTGATTGAGCCCTAAGCCGATTCAGGAGTATTTGCCATGCCCTTTCCCTTGCAGCGTTCAACGTTACTGCTTCTGTTATTGCTGGTGCCAAGTTCAGTATTTGCCGCCAATGAGGCGTCGCTTGATCTTACCCAAAGCCTCTCAGGCTATCTATGTGTCATGATTTTCCTGATTGCCTACTTACTGGTCACGATGGAAGAGCACTTACAGCTAAGAAAGTCCAAGCCGGTGTTATTAGCCGCAGGGCTCATTTGGGCCATCATTGGCTTTACGTTCCAGGCGCAGGGAAATATTGAGCTAGCGGAACATGCACTCAAAGATAATTTACTTGAGTATGCCGAACTGCTGCTGTTTTTACTGGTAGCAATGACTTACATCAGCGCCATGGAAGAGCGTCGATTATTTGATGCACTGCAGGCATGGATGATTGGTAAAGGCTTTCATTTTCGCTCACTGTTTTGGTTAACGGGCGCTTTGGCCTTTTTTATTTCGCCGATTGCCGATAACCTCACTACCGCACTTTTGATGTGCGCAGTGGTGATGAAAGTCGCGGGTGATAACCCAAAATTTATTAATATTGCTTGTATTAATATTGTGGTCGCAGCCAACGCTGGCGGTGCATTCAGCCCCTTTGGCGATATTACCACGCTGATGGTATGGCAAGCGGGTCATGTCCCTTTCTCTGGCTTTATGCCGCTATTTGTACCGTCTGTCGTCAACTATTTGGTGCCTGCGTTTATCATGTCGCTGTTTATCCCTAACGCCAAACCACGCGTTGAACATAACCATGTAGAGTTAAAACGTGGGGCGCGGCGCATCGTCGGATTATTTCTATTAACTATCGTCACCGCCGTTGCTTTTCACGCTCTACTGCATTTCCCTCCCGTCATGGGCATGATGATGGGCTTAGCTTATCTGCAATTTTTTGGCTACTACCTACGTAAAACGCTAAGTCGCTCACTGGCTCGAAAGAAAGCATTAGCGATCGCCAATGGTGATGAGAATGCGCTACGCCGTCTCGGTTCTGTGGTGCCATTTGACGTTTTCCGCCGCATATCCCATGCGGAGTGGGATACGCTGCTGTTCTTTTATGGTGTTGTCATGAGTGTCGGCGGTTTAAGTTTACTTGGGTATCTATCGCTTATCTCTAATTTGATGTACTTGCAATGGAACCCGATATGGGCAAATACCATGGTGGGCGTACTGTCGGCGATCGTGGATAATATTCCGGTGATGTTTGCCGTTCTGACCATGGAACCCAATATGGCGCTTGGCAACTGGCTTCTCGTCACGTTGACAGCAGGAATTGGCGGCAGCTTATTGTCTATCGGCTCGGCAGCCGGCGTCGCTTTAATGGGCGCATCAAAAGGCAATTATACCTTTATGGGGCATCTGCGATGGGCGCCTGTCATCGCCATCGGCTATGTGGTCGCGATTGGCGTTCATCTTATGCTGAATGCCCACCTATTTGGTTGATTATTAAGTGTTTCAAGCGATGTGAATACTTACTTTGTGATTGCGTTAAATAACCTTATTGTTCCAAATAGCCTTCAAGCCGAAGCAACTGCTGCTTGCGGTCAACGCCACCAGCATAACCAGTGAGTTTGCCATTTTTTCCAATCACTCGATGGCAAGGCACAATCACTGATAACGGATTTTTGCCGTTAGCTAGACCAACCGCTCGTACCGCTTTCGGATTACCGATAGCCTGTGCTAATTGCTGATAGCTCCATACGTGTCCGTACGGAATGGTGGTTAATGCTTGCCAAACTTGTTGCTGAAATGGTGTTCCTTTGGCAGCAAGTGGCAAATCAAAAACACGGCGTTGTCCCAAAAAATATTGTTCGAGTTGACGTCTAGCCTCTCGCAATACGGTATGTTCGGGATCGTGCTTACCGAGTTGTTCAGGCTGGGTCGTATGCACTTCAAACCAAGCGCCAAGTAGCCCTTGGTGATTCGCTTGTAGCGTAATATCACCAAGCACGCTTGGCATCGAACAATAAGAATTCATTGGCTGTGACTCCAAAGATGAAACGTAGCGTAGCTGCCCCAAGGTGAGGCACTGTTTGGATTTAAATCTGGGAATAAGGCATTCATTTTTTTGACAATCAGGTCGCCATCTAAAAAACGGTTCGGATCAGACAACCCGCGTAAAGCAGCATAATTGACCGTCCAAGGACCGATACCTTTTAGCGCTATCCAGGCATCCAAATCGTCTTTTTCGTCCGTCAGACACAAATTAGCAAAGCGTACTAACGTCTGCTTACGACTCAAAGGCATCGGAAGAAAGCTCAAATCTGACGTCGCCAACTGCTGCGCTGACGGAAAGCGGACGGCCTCTTCCGTGCCAGCAACGCCAGCTACCAATCGATTAAGCTGGGTAATGGCACCTTTAACTGAAACTTGCTGGCCCAAGATAGCACGAATACCTGCCTCCCATGCATTCCAGACCCCGGGAATGCGAATACCAGAATACCGCACTAAGCCAGGAGCCACTCGATTAAGATGCTGCTCAACGGCATTAATATCGGTATTTAAATCAAACATCACTCGTAAGCGACTCACCAGTGCTTTGAGTTGGCGAATGTCATTAAGCTCAAATTCTATTGTCAGAGCTTGCTGGCTCTGGTGCCGAGCAGAAAACCAGCCAAGACTGCCATCGATATCAACGTAGCGTTGGTAATAATCCGTTCCCACATTTTCGATACCGCGAATCGCACGTAGCGCGTAAAAATCACACATTCTTTGCCAATCTAACGGGCCATGAAAACTCAGGTCAATTCTATTCTCAACCTGAACGGGGGCTCGCCTCCGTACCTGGCTTGGACTCAATTGCAGCCCTTTTGCGAAAGCATCATTAAAGCGGCGCGTGCTATTAAAACCGCTGGCGTAAGCAATATCCGTTACACTCATCGAACTTGAAAACAGTAGCTGTTTCGCGAACATCAGTTGATGGTATTGGGCATAGCGCTTAGGTGACATTGATAGGTAGCGCTCAAATAGTTGGCGTAAATAACGGGCGCTGATGCCAAGCCGCTGAGCTAAAGCATCTACTGAACCGCCGCTGAGCGCTCCTTGTTCAATAAGCGTAATGGCCCGCTGAAAGGTCGTTTCCGTCCCTTTCCAGGCCCAAGAACCCGGCGCGCTGTCAGGACGACAACGCAAGCAAGGGCGATAACCGGCTTCAAGCGCTTCTGCTTGATCGATAAAGTACTCGACGTTTTGCTCTTTGGGTAAATTGGCTGGGCATATTGGCCGACAGAAAATACCCGTGGTTTTCACCGCAACATAGAAACGGCCATCAAAGCGCGAATCTCTCGCAAGACGAGCATGATGACAATCTTGTTCTGTTAACGGGCTAGCAGCACCTAAGGCCATAAAACTTATCCAAACTTACATTTGCTCTCAGTGTAGCGAGATCAACATCAATGACTAGCCATTTTCGGAGGTCAAAGTCGACAAAATAGAAAACAAATTTGGATGTTTCAGAGTTAATACACTGAGATTTAATCTCAGTATAATAAGACAGGACGTTGGCATGAAACTTCACTCTTGCACTATAGTGCTAAAAAACCATCATGTATTGACACTCGACTCTGTGGAGCAATCCCTCGGCGTACTCGAACAATATAGCCAAAACCATATTGAAAAGGTGACGATTGACGCCCTTGATGGCCAGCAATTGCATAGCTATCAGCTCTCTTTTGAAGAGTCACTAGAAAGCTTGATGAACTTGTAAAAACGCCCCTAACTCTGAGGCCGTATCCATCGTGACAACACGATCACGGCCTTTTCTATTCTAAAACTTCGAACATCTCGCTCAATGTCTTGGTATGTCTTTATGACTCAAACTTAACTAAAGTGTTTCGACTTTGTTTCCATCCATTTTTTATGAGGCAATAATGTCCAATACGTTAGTTCTTAAATCCAGTATTCTTGGCGAACACTCAAGTTCAAATCAATTGATCGACCAAGTTTTTCAAGCAAACAGCACCACTACAGTACGTGACCTTGCTGTTGATACCCTTCCTATTCTGGATTTAAACGTTGCCAGTGCGTTGCGTGGCTCAGAAGACGAACTGAATGATGAACAAAAAGCATTGCTCACGCTTTCAAACCAACTCGTTGCAGAACTAAAAGCCGCAGATACTCTGATTATCGGTGCGCCAATGTATAACTTCATGATTCCAACTCAGCTCAAAAACTGGATTGATTTGATTACTCGCGCGGGAGTTACGTTCACTTATACTGAAAACGGCCCGCTAGGTTTGGTGGAAAATACCAAAGCCATCATTGTCACCACACGTGGCGGTATCCATAAAGATACCGATCGTGACGCGATTCATGGTTATCTAAAAACCCTACTTGGTTTTATTGGCATCACTGACGTCGAGTTTGTCTTTGCAGAAGCCCTAAACATGGGTGACGAACCTGCGGATCTTGCTCGCAAAGCAGCGCAACAAGAGCTAGCAGCTCTGATTTAAAAGCCATGCTTTAAACAACTCAGATGCAATAAAAAAGAGCCTTAATGGCTCTTTTTTATTGCTCAATTTTTTTGTTCAAGTTATCCAGATAATATTATAAAACTTTGGAATCAGGTTCAAAATAACTAGACCTACGCTTTATCAAACCTAGTTATTCAGTCATTTAAGTGCCCATTTGGACAATAAAACCACGAAACATTATTATTCGAATTTTTTGAACAACTATATCAATATCGATAGCTGTTTCTTGTCCATCGAGAGAACTAAACTTACTTTAAATCATGAACGGTATCGTCCAGTTCGACATCAGATATTCATTTTATTGAGGTAAGTACAATGAACGCTCTAATCAAAAAAATCACCACATCAACGGCTGGCTTTGCCCCTTTAGCTTTACGTATTCCGGCTGGCATCATCTTTATGGCTCACGGTTCTCAAAAACTATTCGGTTGGTTTGGTGGCTACGGCCTTGAAGGAACAGGTCAATGGATGGCGTCTATCGGTATCGAACCAGGCGTTCTGATGGCTGGTCTTGCAGGTAGTGGTGAGTTCTTTGGTGGTCTATTGTTGCTTATCGGTTTATTGACACGCCCAGCGGCAGTTGTAACAGCGTTTACTATGCTGGTGGCCATTCTCTCTGTACACATCTCAAATGGCCTATTTATGTCAAATAACGGCTACGAATATGCTCTTGCGCTGTTAGCAATCAGCGTATCGCTTGCATTTTCTGGCGCGGGTAAAGTTTCTGCTGACGAAATCATCAGCCGTAAATAACCCAACAAGATAAAGACGAATAAAAAGCCTCGACATATTGCCGAGGCTTTTTTATTTGAAGTAAACGTCTTATTTAACGTTAATCAATTAACTAGTTTGTTTCTGCTAATTTTTGCAAGCTGTACGCTGTCAGCGGATCGATATCTTTCACTAATTCTTCAACCTGCTTAATTGCCTCAACAGAGGTACTTGCTTTGCGATAACTCAAATAGATCGGCCTACTCCAATCTTCCACGCCATCAACTTGATGCAACTGCCCACGGCGAATAAACGGTTCCACCAGAGAGATAGGTAAATAAGCACTGCCACCCTTTTCGAGAATAAAATCAAGCGCGATACGGGCTGTAGAGGTGCGTAAATAAGGTGCAGGGACTTTCGGATGCCTCTCGGCGTATTCCGAAGAAAAGCGCGTTCCCCAGTCAACATACACGTATTGTTGTTCAAACACAGAGTCAACATCAGTGGGCTTAGTGGAAACTAACGTCAACACCGTATCCGCCACCTTTTTACAATGCAGTTCATCTGCTTTGATCTGGTCAAACGCAAACGCCATGTCCAGCGTGCGCTCTTGCAAGCTGCGAATCAGCGATTCTCGGCTCATGACTTCTGCCATAAAGCCATAACCACTAAACGCGCTGGTAACAACGCTTAAACAGTTTTGCAGGTAGGAATCCCATACATTCGGTGTGCCGCCCATGGTTAACTGCAGGGCTTTGCCGTTTTCCATCGACAACTCAAACTTTGCCTGCTGTAAGGTCGTGACCATCACTTCAGCGTAACTAACAAGACGCTCACCTGACGATGTGAGCTTGATATTGTTTCTATCGCGTAGAAAAAGCTGAGTATCAAAGTAGCTCTCAAGCTGCTTAATTCGGGCGCTCACTGCGGCTTGGGTTATATACAAATTTTCTGCAGCTCGACCAAAATGGCGAACTTTCGCTAACTCTAAGAATGTTCTGAAGACTTTTACGTCCATTCCCTTTTTTTCCTTGGCCATAAAACCGTCATAACAATAAGCAACAATTATCATGACGATAAAAAAAATTTGTTTTTCTTTTGTCGAATTTACGCCTAATTTTCGCAATGAATCATTTATACAGATATAGAGGCTGTGACATGTCTGACTTAGAATTTCGTCCAGGCAAAAAACGATTTTACGACAATGTAAAATTCCCAAGAGGTTTTGCAAAGTCAGGGGATTTCACTCTTAACGAAGAGGAAATTCTCGTTACTTATGGTGATACTATGCTGGCTCTAGAGTCTGGTCAACTTGAACCCGACAATAGCGAAGAAAAGCATTTTATTAAAGTGGTTGAAAACCCGGGTAAAGCGAAAACCAAACTGGAAAGAACTTGGTTGAAGTACACACAACTGGCTCGTGGTCGCAAGCGTTTTCATACCTTAAACGGTCGCAGTAAACCAGACGCGAGCGAAGATTACTCAGAGGACGAAAGCCTAGTCGAAGAAGACTAACCCAACCTCGAAAATGATTTGAGTGTCGAGCCACACGCTCGACACTATATTGATATTCAAGCCGCTTTGCGATAATTCGCTGAAAAATCGGCTTGGTTATTCTTGGTCTTGTTTGGCTAAAGCTGCGACTTTTTTCACAAACTCTTCTTTGAGCCTTTCTTGTTCATAATCAAGGTGATATGTGTTGTGGAACCCCAACTTCAACTCCACACCATTGCCTTTCATATACACGGTATAACCATCATAATCCGATAGCGCTTCAATTCCCTCATAACGTTTACCATGCTCAGTGGGAGTGCCATATTTCATGACCTTCTCATAAGCCAGTAATACTTTGGTCGGTTCGAGATCATTTTTCATTTTCACTCCTCATCAATGATGAAAAAATCATTTAAAGTATTGAGCATACAATCAGTTTTTGCCACATAGTGCAACCAAATCAACAACCAATTTACACAATGTTAACGCATAAGATGTGGAGTGATAGATCCCAAATTGCAGGCTAATGATGAGAAGAAGAGCATCGGTCATAAAAGCAAAAGGAGCCTTGAAGGCTCCTTTTTAACGCTGAGGTTCGGATGGAAAGGGAGATTAACCTTTCGCTGTCGCTTGTTTTTTTACTCCCGCGACCGGCTTGGTCGGCGCTTTCACGTTATTCGTAGACTCTTTGCTTGAGTTTACGGGTGCTGAAGTGTTCGAAGGCGTCGCGGTGGCGGCTGGTTTCAGATCCACCACATGTTCCGGCGCCTTGTCTTTAGACTTTGCCGGATGGGTTACACCATTAAATTTACCGCCTTGCTCAATGCTAAGATCGTCGGTGTAAATCGTCCCACTCACGCGACCCTTGGCTAAGATCTCAATCTTATCTGCACTGCAATTGCCTTCAAAAATACCGTTGATCACAACTTTTGAAGCAAAAATATCGCCTTTCACCTGGCCCGATTCACTGACCACTAATGTCTTACTGACGTGGATCTGTCCGTCGATAATACCGTCAATCTGAATATCGCTTTCGAGCTTTAGCTCCCCGGTGACAAAGCAACCTTTTGTGATGAGAGTTGTAGCTGATTGCTGACTCGTAACTCCACCTTGTCTACTAAAGATTCCCATCGGATACCTCTTACGCTACTAAATATTGATTCAAAGTCATTGACGCCCCAGTTAATGAACGGCTTGGGGTCTAACGCTCTACCTACAAAGCGAATCTCGTAATGAAGGTGCGGACCAGAGGACAAGCCACTGTTACCGGAATACGCTATAAGATCGCCTTTTTTAACAAACTCTCCTGTCTGCACTTTAAACTTACTAAGGTGCAGAAAGGAGCTGGAAAAACCGTATGAGTGCTGAACTCGTAGGAAGTTACCAGAACCTTTATTACTTGGTCTAACTACTTCTACCACACCATCTGCAGGGGCATATACTGGCGTACCAATATTGACTGCAAAATCTTGACCTCGGTGCATTTTCCGCTTACCGGTTACCGGATGGATACGAGACCCATATCCAGACGACGTGCGCGCATTGACAACCGGTGGCCCACTTGGAATCTGAGTTAACATTTGCATACGAACCGAGGAGGTAATGGCAGCGGTATCGAGACGCGTCTCTAAACGGCTTTCCCCTTCGGTATCTTCCATCCCAAGTACCTTTTCCAATTCTCCGAGACGATCCGACACTAAGTTGATCCTCTCTTCGCGCTCCAGCAGATCACTTTCCAAATTGAGCTTGAGATCGCGAAGTGATCCTAACTCTTCGGTCAGCGTGGAGGACTTACGTTCCAACTCATGCTGCTTAAGTTTAGCAAAGTCTACTTCGTCTTTAAGATAATAGATGGTACCGCCAGTTGTGCAGATTGCTGCAAACGTAAGAATACCAGCGCCTTTAAGGCACTTGCGAAGCATTTTGCTTACATGAAAGTGTCTCGTGCCACTAATGGACGAAACGGAAATAACGAGCGTTTCTTTCATTTAATTCTTTAGTTCAGCTAAACCACTAAAGCGGATACTATCAAGAAAAGCCGTAAACGCTAGCTTTTCGTAGTACTATTTACCGCATAAAGTGGATCAAGCTCTCAATCAAAAAAAGGGAGGCTTGAAGCCTCCCTTTGATCCTTAATATTGCTAATTTTTGGTCGTTACGCCCAAAATGTCATAGCGATGAAGGTCAATACCACACCACAAACTAAATTTAATACTAGCCCGACTCTCAGCATTTCACTCTGCTTAATATGCCCCGAGCCAAAAACAATCGCATTGGGTGGTGTGGCCACTGGCAACATAAACGCACAAGATGCCGCTACAGCAATTAATACCGATAACACCACAGGAGATAACCCAAACGCTTCGGCCACCGTCGCAAACACAGGAATCAGCAAGGCTGCGCTTGCGGTGTTACTGGCGAACTCGGTCAGAAATACCACGAAAAAGGCGATCACCGCGATGATCAAAATTAAACCGAAATGCGCAATTAAATCACTCAGCATGTTTGCCAAGAAGAGACTTGTACCGGTCTCTTTCAGGACGTTGCTTAAGCAAATACCACCACCAAACAGCAGCAATACACCCCAGTCCGCGGTTTTCTCGATATCTTTCCAATGCACCACTCGAGCAAAACTAACTGCAATGATCGCTCCCAGTGCAATCAAGGTATCGAACTTGGCATAGCCGCCGATCATAGCGTTGATCGGTTTGCTGAATATCCAAAGAAAGACGGTAAGCGAGAAAATAGCCAAAGTCACCACTTTCCCTTTATCCCAATCGACCGCCTCTCGATTCAATTCGAATTTGCCGTTTAAGTCGGGTTTGACGAGCAAAAACAGCACCACCAGTGCGACAGGTAACATAATCAATGTCGTCGGAATACCAAACGACATCCAATCGGTAAAGGTTAGCCCAACTTCCGCTGCCGCTATGGCGTTCGGAGGGCTGCCGACCATCGTCGCGATGCCACCAATACTGGCACTGTAAGCAATACCAAGTAACACAAAGACATAAGTTTTATGCCCACTCTCTTCATTGACTTTACTCAAAACCCCTAACACCAAGGGCAACATCATTGCCGTTGTCGCGGTATTACTTATCCACATGGATAGAAAGGCCGTCACACCGAACAACATGAAAACCGCGACACTCATCTTACCTTGAGCCATCAAAAGCACTTTGTCGGCAATGACGCGATCAAGACCTTGCTTATGCATCGCGGCCGCTAAGGCGAAGCCACCCAAAAACAGAAAAATAATCGAATTGGCAAAGTTGTTAAGTGCGGTTTGAGTATCAAACACGCCGAGGGCAACCGCCAGCACCGGGACCAATATCGCAGTCACGGTAACGTGCAGAGCCTCGGTCAGCCATAAAACCGCCACAAAGACGAGTATGCTCAGTCCAAGTACGACATTAGAGTCAAATGGGAGAGTAAAATAGAGGATTAAAAACAGCACGATATCCGCAAGGACAATCAAACTGTTACGGTGAAAAAACCATTCTCGGGTGTTCGTGGGCAAAGGGACACTATCGTTTCTATTCATTATTATGCTTCCTTGTAGGGGCTGTGTAGCAACGATATGATCCCACATGTTGTCACTCACCGATAATAATCATTGCAATTTTGTTACCCTTATCATAAACATGGATATAAATTTAACACACTGATAACAATAGAATTATTAAACTAATCTATCGAATGATATTCGATATAAACCCAAGAATTACTCTTGAGCTAATACGTTAAACGCTTGCATAACGAAATCGCTTTTCATGATTCGTCCATGTCCTTGTCCTTGCGTTGCAATCAAGGTGACGTTATCGATTTCATTAGCCGCTTTTTGCGACACAGCGAAACGCGCAAACTTATCATCCTGATCATGAACGATAAATGTGCGGCTCGTGCGGTTACTTAGCTTGGTATAAGGATCAATGGAGTGCAGCGGATAGTGATATTTCTTTTCTAACTCCAGCGCCACGGCATTAAATAGCTTCATTGAATAACCTGAACGCTTCAAACTCGAAAACAGGTTGTCTAAGTAATCCAGTACTGGCGCAATCAGTAACATGGGGCAATTCAGTAATTTTTGATGATGACATTCCAGTGCCGCTGCCGTTCCCATGCTGTGTCCAATAATGCCCGCCACATCACCGCAGTTATCGAGCACAGCTTCAAGCCCTCGAACGAAACCTGGAATATGCCCATAGACGCCTTCACTCTCCCCGTGGGCAGGGTGATCATAAGCCAGTGCGGTATACCCCTGACTCGCAATATGTTCCATCAACGGCATAAATTGATTTGCCGTGCCCGACCAGCCATGCGTCAGTACCCACACCGGGCCTTCGCCTAACTGATAGGTTTGCAGTGTCCCTTCTGATGTCTTGAGCTCACGTTTAATCAACCCTTGAGGCTGTGCATTTTTCGGTTTACTTCTTACTGGCGTTAACAGCAGCTTTCTGGCTAAGTTTTCTGCATGCTTCGGAGCAATAGCATGATGTAAGCGAGTGCTTACACTAACTAAACTGCGCTTAAAACTGAACTTGTTCGAAGTATTAAAATAAATTTTGTCACTCATGGTGATTTCCTAAGCCGAAGGTTATAAAAAGAACGGTCGTGCTTTTTTGACCCAAATAAAAAGGCGAATGTGTTCGCCCTGTGATTAGCCAGTCACTTTCCAACTGGCAAGTAAACGCTCGACACCTTGCCAAAAATGGATATCGCTCTGCTGTTTTCCTTGAATCGAATAAAACAGATGAGCACTCAAGTAGAGACCATAAAGTTCGAATGCAGCCTGACGAGCATCCAACTGTGAACAAAATTCACCTTGCTGCTGACCTTTTTCTATCTGAATCACTAAATAATCAATCCAAGTTGCGATGATTTTCTTAAGCCCTTGCTGCGCTGGGCCAAGTTCACCATGCATTTCTTTCCAAGCATCGAGAAACATGCAGCTGCCTTGAAATGAGTCATTCCAGCTTAGCCAGTTTTCTAGCAACGCTTTTAATTTGAGTTCAATACGCTGATCACTCAATTCACGAGCAGGCTCAATCACGCGAAGAGCAAATACCTGATGAGCATGATCCAACAGTGCGACTTGAAGGTTTTGTTTGGAATTAAAATGCGCAAACAGACCACTTTTGGACAGCCCACAATGTTTGGCAAGGCTACCTATGGTCAAGCTCTCTAAGCCGTTAACACTCGCTAATTCAAACGCTTGAGCCAAGATATGCTCGCGAGTCACCCGCCCTTTACTCATTGATATTCTCTATGAATCATTGACCAGCCATTATTAGCACGACCGTTCTTTTTTGTAAAATTAATTTATTTCAAAGAAGATTAGGCGCACAATGGAGAGCTGCTTAAGAAAGGATTAAAATCAAGGAGTTAATATGGCAGATATGCTTGACCAGTTGGTGTTCTCTGCGTCGATCACCGGGCCAATATGCTTAATGCTGCTACTTGGGGTGATACTCAAACGTACCAATGTGATTAATGAAAACTTTATCGACATCGCCTCAAAACTGGTGTTTAAAGTCACATTGCCAGCGTTATTGTTTCTGAGCATTATAAAGTCAAATCATGACTTTATGTCCAGTGCTCCACTCATTGGTTATGGCTTAATCGCCAACATTTTATTTTTTCTGTTATCCACTTTTGCGACCAAGCGTTTATTTCCTGATCCCAAGGACCAGGGGGTAATTATACAAGGTGGCTTTCGCGCCAATACCGCGATTATCGGGCTGGCTTACGTGGCCAACGCCTATGGCGACTCTGGTGTTGCATTAGCTGCGGTGTATGTCGCCTCCATGACTCTGCTATACAATATTCAAGCGGTTATCTGTTTAAGCCCCAAAAGTGAAAACTCAGGTAAAGATGCTTTAGGCGTTATCATCAAAACCTTAACCAAGAACCCGCTCATTATTGCGATTATTATTGGTATGATTTTCTATTTTGCGTCAATTCCAGTGCCAAATATCGTGCTCGATGCAGGCCAGTACTTTGCCAACATGACGCTGCCTTTAGCGCTTCTATGCACGGGCGGCTCGCTCGATATCGGTTCGCTCAAGCATGAAAAAAATTCCACTTGGTTTGCCACTTCGCTCAAGCTCATCCTATGCCCTTTGCTGATTACCATTGGCGCGGTATTACTTGGCTACCGGGATGTTGAACTGGCGTTGGTCTTTTTAATGAGCGCCTCTCCAGCTGCTGCTGCCAGTTATGTTATGGCTCGAGCAATGGGCGGCAATTCAACCTTAGCCGCTAACATTATCGCCCTGACGACCGTTTGCTCGCTGTTCAGTTGTACACTGGGAATTTTCTTGCTGTCGAGTTGGCAATTAATTTAACTCCCCTTTCAACAATAAAAAAGCGAGCTCAATGCTCGCTTTTTTAGTTACTCAATATCGTTACTCACATAGTAAAAATTTGTTGGTAGGGTAAATACACCAAATTCCCCATCGCGAGGCCTAAAATAACAAGAAAAGTCAACGCCATTCCACTGACTCGCCATTTGAATGTACCCGACAGTATCGCTTTGGCGTGAGCAACTCGCCCAACACAGAATAAAACGCCAGCGCCGTGTAGCAGCCAGTGTGGACCTCCGTGATACTCTAGCAGCAACATCAAGATTAACGTGATGGGGATATATTCCACCGCATTACCTTGCGCACTCCGCGCTTTTTGCAATTCATCGACCCCACCATCACCTAATGAGACCAAATGGCTTTTACGCTGCTTGATCACCAAAACCGATAAGCTCACCATCCAAAGCCCAAGTAAAGCACTATAAAAAGCAGTAACCATTGTTTCTCCTATCAGGATCGTGCTGACCTGCGATAAATCGACCGTAAAAAAGGACCTCTAAGAGGTCCTTTCAATGTAGTCCAAATGACGAGTGAACAATATGTCATCTATTGAAAAATGGAAGCGCCTGCATTTTCATACAATTGAGCAAGCCATTTCGCACCATAAACCGATAAGTGGTCATCGTCGGAATAGTAAAGAATGTCACCATCACGGTAAGTTTTAAAATCCGGAACATAAGCGTAAGGGTCTAAAAACTCAGCGCCATTGCTTACAGCAATATTTTTGACCAACTCATTGTACTTGGGATACTGGTCGCTGACCGATACATCTTGGTCACAATGCACGCCAAGGCGAATACAGTTGCTGATCTTAGCAGGATTGACCGTGAGCAGTGGCGGCTGCGCTAGTACAACAACTCGCTTACCTTGTTTGACCAAACTCGATACCAGATCAGCAAGCCCACTTCTTCGTTTATCCCAGCGGAATGCAATAAAGATAAGATCCGCAGACTCACTCACTTTATCAAACGCCTCTCGTACCACTTGGCATTTTTGAGAGTCACGCGCACCACCCATGCCACAGCCACCTGAAGCATAGAGTTTCACGTCATAATCGTATTTGTTCGCGAGTGTTGAAACGTATTCAAAGTAATGCTCTGCGTGACTATTACCAAAGAACACGATCTTCTTCTGACTATCCGTGCGTCCGCCTTCACAACCCAAATTCACAAGATCCGGGCATTTATTCTTGTCGATATGACTGTACTGGAAATCGGCGTTCACATCGCTGGTCGACAACCGTTGAGGTAGCCCTTTGTTGTAAACCACATAACCAGCCACAGAGCCCAGAAGCAGTGTCGGAATCAAAAAGTAGAACGCGCCCACATAAATCGGTTGTAATTTAAATCGGCGTAATGGGCGTTCAATCAAGAAGAAGGAACCCAAACTCAAGATCGCCATTGCCGCAACCGCCATTATTTGAAGGTTGAACGGAAGTGAGTAACCTTCACCTTTAATATCAAACACGTAGCGGATATAGGCCAAAATCGGCCAGTGGAACAAATATAAAGAGTATGAAATTAAGCCGATAAACACGAAGACACGGTTCGCCAATATCTTGTTAGCAATAGTGTTTTCACTGTTGATCAACACCGCTATCGGTAAACAGATGGCGAGTGCAACAAACCCAGGGAAAGGAAACGACTCATTGATAAAAGCCATGAGTGCAGCAACCACCAGCAACGCGGCCAACGCCAACCCATTTGAGCGAAAACGGGGCAATTTACCACTGACAGACAACAGCGCCAATAACGACCCCACCAACATTTCGCCAAAACGTGTAAACAGTAGGTAGTAGCTGACAGATTGCAACGATGGCGTTCGCGACATGTATTCAGCCAAAATGAAACTTGCAATACAAAGTGCGAAAAGAATAATAAACTTACGATTATCAAAGAATTTAATTAAAAGAAATAACGTAATTGGGAACGTAAAGTAATATTGCTCTTCTACCGCCAATGACCAAGTATGTAACAAAGGCCACTCTGAAGAATCGTTAGAAAAGTAGTCACCGGTTCTCAGCGCATACTGCATATTTGATGCAAACGCCAACACACTTAACGTCGATATCCCAACCTTATAGTATTCATAAGGAAGCGAAATAAAGTAACCGATCACTAAAACTAAAATTAATAAAAGAAATAGTGGCGGTAAAATACGCTTGGCACGGCGCACATAGAAGTTAGCAAAACTAAATGTGTTGTCTAGCTTTTCTCTATAGATAATCCCAGTAATCAAAAAGCCTGAGATAACAAAGAATATATCGACACCTAAGAATCCGCCGCTTAAGTAGGAAGGCTCGATATGAAATAGGACGACGGAGAGTACAGCTATCGCTCTTAGTCCATCTATATCCGGGCGGTAATTTTTCGCTTTCAACTAACTTATCCCTTGATCATCGCATTTAAAAATACGTTTATTGCGTACGCCCAAGCGTTATAACCATCTTCATTTAAATGAAGACCATCATAAGTAAACTCGGGGTTTAACTTACCGTTCTTCACCATAAAAGGATTCAGATCTAAATAAGCAATTCCCCTTTGTTTGGATAATTGGCTTATTTTTTGATTAAGAAGAAATATTTTATGGTTATCACGTTTTCTGCCATCCGTTAACAAAACAGATTGAATCACTATAAATGAGCCGTTATCTTTCAAGTCATCAATAATATGTATAATGTTATCCTCAATATTATTGATAGACACGTTCATTCCTAGGTCATTCACACCTATCATTAGAAAAACAATGGCATTTTTTTTGTTTTTCAATAAATCAATTCGATTAATGACACCTAATGATGTATCACCAGATATTCCTAAATTGATGACATTTGGATGTTTGACATATTTATCTAAATCAAAACCCTCAGTAATACTGTCACCAACAAAAAGGACATCCGAAGCCGCTATTTCATCTTTACGTTTAGAAAAGCTCTCCATCCTTTTTTGATAGTGTTGAGTTTCGTAAGAATCACCATGATACAAACGTCTTAACTCGGCTTGAGCATAGTGAAACCCCGGCAGGACATATGCCCAAGAGGCGACACCATAGATGCCCACTAAAAGTACTAATAAGGCAATAATTTTTATGGGACTAAAGCGCATAAATGAATTTAAATAGAGTTCAAACGTTTACTGACTAAATTTTTATATGCTAATTAGTCATCCAAATTTACTTTAAATTGACCAAACAACTCGATCTGACTTTAACTTTACAAGGTCTGATCACGCTTTAAAACCAATTGACTGTCTTATTTGTTGGACATCAAACATAAAGGTCATACGCCTCTAACAATCCAAATTCTGGATGTAAAACGTCATCAAAATTCGTCAAAGAGACTGAGTCTTAAATATTAAATATCTTTACAAGACAGGTGCTTAACATTTGTAGTCCTATCCCTACGACCATAAATATCCTTTCTGTGATGGTATGAAGACAACACACAAGTGGAGGAGAAACCAGCAAGGGAAAATGTAACGTTTAGCGTTGCAGTCAACCTTTATGCCAAATGTTTTCAGGTAACAGCCTGCCCGGCTTCAAACGTAAGGCAATAAAAAACACGGTATAAACTTTGTTTATACCGTGTTGAGAATGGTTTATGGGTATCCAGCAATTTACACTATAAATAGTAACGCGATATCATCATAACGATTAACTGAACTTATAAAACAGCGTGGCTAATGGCGGTAGCACAATCTCAATAGATTGCCCTAAGCCCTCACTGGCTATCGACTCTGTTTTTGCGTTACTCACAACACCAAAATCGCTTCCGTGGTAACGTTTGTCGTCCGTATTGAGTAGAAGCTGATAATCCCCTTTCAATGGCACACCCAAACGAAACCGTTCGTGAGGAACAGGCGTAAAATTAGTCACGACCAAAATACGTTCTCCCTGATCACTTAAGCGTTCATGGGCAAGTACACTTGCATCAGCAGCATCTTGCAATCGCCACTCAAAACCTCTTGGTTCACAGTCAAGTTCATACAAGGCTTTCTCATTGCAATACAAGTGGTTGAGGTCTTTGATCAAATGTTGGATGCCTTGATGACGCTCAAATTGGAGTAAAAACCACTGCAGTTGGTCATCATGATTCCACTCCGCTGTTTGGCCAATTTCGGCCCCCATGAAGTTAAGCTTTTTCCCCGGTTGACCATACATGTAGCCATAGTAGGCCCGAGCATTGGCTGTTTTTTGCCATTCATCCCCTGGCATTTTGTCCAAAATTGAGGCTTTGCCATAAACGACTTCGTCATGGGAGAGAGATAAGACATAGTTTTCACTATGTGCATATATCAGAGGGAAGGTGATGGTGTTGTGGTGATATTTACGATGAACAGGGTCTTCTTTTATGTACGATAAACTATCGTGCATCCAACCCATATTCCATTTGAAACCAAAGCCTAAACCACCGACAAACGTCGGCGCCGACACTCCAGGATACGCGGTGGACTCTTCAGCAATGGTCATCGCATTTGGGAACCACTTGTACACTTCTTCGTTCATCCACTTAAACATCGCGATGGCATCATAATTTTCGTTACCACCATCGATATTAGGAACCCATTGGTCATGACTGCGAGAGTAATCGAGATACAACATTGAGGCGACGGCATCGACACGTAAGCCATCGATATGGAACATTTCGAACCAATACAAAGCATTGGAGACTAAGAAGCGCCTAACGTGCTCTCTGCCAAGATCGTAAATGTAGGAGTTCCAGTCCTGATGCCACCCACGACGCGGATCAGGGTCATGGAATAATGGCGTACCATCAAAGTTAGCCAACCCGTGACCATCCGCAGGAAAATGAGCAGGTACCCAATCAAGCACCACACCGATACCAGCTTGATGGCACTGATCAACAAAATATTTGAAATCATCCGGCGTCCCATAGCGACTGGTGGGTGCGAACAACCCAACCGGCTGATAACCCCAAGAGCCGTAAAACGGATGCTCCGCAACGGGCATGAGTTCGACGTGAGTGTACTCCATGTCAATCAAATACGGGACCAATGCATCAGCCAGTTGACGATAGTTAAGAAATTCGCCTTGGTCATTGCGCTTCCAAGACCCCGGATGCAACTCATAAAACGATAACGCTTGCTTGCGCTTTTCAGTTACCGGGCGAGATTGCCACTGCGCATCTTGCCATTGATATTGTTGGTGATCATAAGCAATAGACGCGAAAGAGGGATATTGCTCAGCGTAGCTTCCCCAAGGGTCGGCTTTATGCGGTAAGCCCTCACCATTTGGCCCCTTGATTTCATATTTGTACTGCGTTCCTGGCTCAAGATGGGGAACAAAAATTCCCCATACTCCGTAATCCAAACGCTGCATCGGCAATCGGCGTCCATCCCACTGGTTAAAATGGCCGATCAAGCTACACGCAGCAGCATGTGGCGCATAAACCAAAAATCGAATACCGGAAATTTGTTGTCCACCACGCTCTAGCGTCATGAACTGCGCCCCCATGTGGTGATACATGGTTTTTGGTGTATGCAAATCTTCATACTCAGCATAGATATTGTGATACTGGTATGGATCATCGATTTCCTGCTCTGTCTCCCCCCAGTCAACTAAAAGCCGGTAATGAGTAAGCGTTAAATCGGGACCTTCAGCAAGAACAAAGGCGGAGTCCCCTTCACGCGTCATCGTTAATGGCGCGTAATCGTCAATAAGTACGGACACGCCTTTCGCTCCAGGCATCCATACTCGCAGGATATGCTCGGAGTCTAAGAATGGCCCCAAAAAGGCAAAAGGGTCAGAAAACGACGCACGTGAAAGCTGGTCATGAATTTTGGACACTTTGGTTTTTGTTTTGCTAATCAACTGATTCTCCCTAACCGAACTGTCTCAGTTTGACGTAAGCGAAAGAGTAAAAAGCCCGCAAAATGCGGGCTTGTCGCGTTATTAAAGTGTAGCGAATTCAATCCTAATTGAGAGTGACCAACACCTGACTTTTTAAACCACAACATACGGTTAATGACTTGCTTTTGCTCGAACTTTAGTCAATTTCGATGCGATCTGGTTGACACTCTCTTGCGCAAAGACTTCATCCAAATTCATCGATAACTTACGACGCCAGTTCGGGTATTCATCCACGGTACCGGGTATATTGACGGGTTTATCCATCTCTAGCCAATCTTCAAGCTGTACGCTGAGCAGTGCAGATGATCCGGCCGCCACGTGCAATTGAAGAGCTTGTGCGAGGTAAGTATCCATAGGCACAAACTGAGCGTCACGCCCTATCCCTTCCGGTAAGAAGCCGTGCCATGCGACCGAATCAAGAATGCCCTGCTTGCATTTCAGGCGATCAGCAAACAGCGCTTCTAATTGTTGCTTATTAGGGTAGAGTCCAAGCTCTGCACCCATTTTCAAATCATCACAATGCCAAAAACCACGCAGAGTAGGCATATCATGCGTACATAAAGCGGACATGGATTGCTCAGCATAATGCGCTGGAGAAATATAACCGCCATCTTCTTTTGAGGTTTCAAAGAAGAACACTTTATATGAGTGAACTCCGGCATCACGCAGAATTTCAACAATTTCATCAGGCACGGTACCCAAGTCTTCACCAATCACACTGCATTGATGACGATGAGATTCCAACGCCAAAATAGCCAGCATATCTTTCACTGGGTAGTAGATATAAGCCCCATTTGTGGCGCTCTCACCTCTTGGTATCCACCATAAACGCAGTAACCCTAACACGTGGTCAATACGCAAAGAGCCACAGTGCTTCATGTTGGCGCGCAGCAATTTAACGTAGGCATCGTATCCCGTTTCTTGTAACACTTGAGGATTTAGTGGTGGCAATCCCCAGTTTTGCCCCAAAGGACCAAGAATATCGGGCGGCGCACCGATACTGGCATCCAAAATCAAATTGCCATCGTCGGCCCACGTTTCCGACCCCGAATCTGCTACGCCGACCGCAAGGTCACGATACAAGCCAACCGCCATCCCCTTCTCTAATGCCAGGGACTGCGCTTCATTGATTTGGTTGTCAGCAACCCATTGTAGGTACATATAAAGATGAACAACATCGTGATTTTGCTGAATGAATTTTTGTACTGCCGGGTTTTCAAAACGGCGATATTCCGCCGGAAATACGGGCCAGCCCCAAATACTGCTGTCTTTGTCATGCAACATGGCATGAATGGCGTCAAATGCCGCTTGGTGTAATAAACTATCAGCGCCCTGCTCGACAAACGCTAAGAAAGCTTGAGCACGTTCGCTATTTTTATCCAGATGGCGAACTTTAAACTCTTCGAATAATAGAGGTAACACACTCATTTTAAGTTCAGCGACATCGGTGTAGTTCACCCAATGTGCTTCGCGTGCTTTTTGTAAACGCTGCTGGAAATCCGCACTGCCAACCATTTGCTGAGCTTTGGCGCTTAAAGCAAACTCAGGAACTGAGCTAACATCGATATACAGAATATTTAGCCAGCGTCGAGAGGATGGACTGTACGGACTCGCCCCTTCTGGGTTTGCTGGAAACAAAGAGTGAATCGGGTTAAGCCCGACAAAATCACCGCCGCGAGAAGCGATATCTGCGACCAACTGTTTGAGATCGCTAAAGTCACCAATTCCCCAGTTATGCTGGGTACGCAGGGTATAAAGCTGAACGCTTGGCCCCCACATTTTTTTGTTCTCTTCCATTGCAGGCTGCTTATAGCACTGCTTTGGTGTGATAATTAATGTCATTTCGTATGGCGATTTACGACGTTTACGAATGACGGATAGCTTGTGATAACCGAGCGGAAGATCGCTAGGCAGTGCAAACACCAAAGGGCCCCCATTGCTGCGTTCATCGCGCACAATTTGTGACTGAAGGTAACCTTCCAACACATCGCCTTGTTCAGTGTCTAAACGCCAGCTAAATTCACTCTCACGCGCGCTACTGCCGAGGTTTAGCTCGACTTCAACAGGCCCACCCTCGTGTAAAACCAAAACCGGACCAAGAACATCTTTCTTGTGTTTCTTTGCTGCGGACTTTAATAAAGCGTCATCGCTGCTGGTATCGTAACCAAGCGACGCCAAAAGGCGACGAATGGTGTCATCTTCGACCTTCGCCTCGTCGCCCCAAGCGCTGACGTATCGGTCAGCAATTTGTGCCATTTCAGCGACTTGTTTTAATGCATTTTGTTGTTTCATCGCTCTCTCCGAAGGCATGCTCACACCTTCAAAAATTAGTAGGGTTATATAATTGAAATGAATCAAGCCAAGGCGCGGTGGCCTTGGCTCTTTCGGACTGTTTAGCGACTTATCGCATCCAATTTCCAGATATTATTCACGTAATCTCGAATACTGCGGTCTGAACTAAACTTGCCCACTAATGCGGTATTGAGAATCGCTTTCTTAGCCCAGCCGGCTTGGTCTCGATACTGAGTATCCATCGCTTCGTGCGCTTGAACATAAGACGCAAAATCCGCCAATACGAGGTAAGGGTCACCGCCATCGAGTAAACTGTCGTATGTCGCTCTTAGCGCACCCGGTTCACCCGGCGTAAACTCATCGCCCAAAAGAAGTTCCATTGATGATTTAAGTAGCGGGTCGGCATTGTAATAATCGTACGGGTTGTAACCGCTGGCTTTTAACGCCTCAACTTCATCCACTTCCAATCCAAAGATGTAGATATTGTCATCTCCCACTTCTTCACGGATTTCAACATTAGCGCCATCCATGGTACCGATAGTCAATGCACCATTGAGTGCCATTTTCATATTACCGGTACCTGAAGCTTCTTTACCCGCTGTCGAAATTTGCTCAGAAACATCCGCAGCAGGAATGATGATCTCAGCCATGCTGACTCGGTAATCAGGAACAAAGACCACTTTCAGCTTATTGCCAATGCGCGGATCATTGTTGACCTTCTCTGCGATCTTGTTGATGGCGTAAATGATCTCTTTCGCTAAGTGATAACCAGGGGCGGCTTTGGCAGCGAAGAAAACCACTCGCGGCGCCATATCAAACTCAGGATCGTTAATTAAACGATGATAGAGAGACAGGATATGCAGCATGTTCAAGTGCTGGCGTTTGTATTCATGAAGACGCTTGATTTGCACATCAAAAATCGCGTTGGTATCAAGCTCGATCCCCATGTTGTCCTTGACCCATGTAGCCAGACGCGCTTTGTTTTGCTTTTTCACCGCCATAAATTCTTTCTGGAATTTAGTGTCATCGGCATACTGAGCAATCGCTTCAAGTTGATCGAGATGCGCTGGCCATTCGTCACCAATTTTTTCAGAAATCAACGCAGACAAACCAGGGTTACAGAATTTCAACCAGCGGCGAGGGGTAATACCATTGGTCACATTTTGTAGACGCTTAGGGTACAGCTCATTGAACTCAGGGAATAAGTCACGTTTAACCAACTCAGAGTGAAGTGCTGCCACACCGTTAACTGCGTAAGAGCCGACCACACAAAGGTTCGCCATACGCACCATGCGATGGAAGCCTTCTTCGATGATCGATAATTTCTGCTGTTTTGCTACATCACCAGGCCACTTCGCTCGAACCTCTTGCAAGAAGCGGTGGTTGATTTCGTAAATGATTTCCATATGACGAGGAAGCAAACGCTGAATCAACGACTCACTCCAGGTTTCAAGCGCTTCGGGCAATAGAGTGTGGTTGGTGTAGGCAAAGGTTTGTGAACTGATCGCCCACGCCTCATCCCACGTTAATCCTTTCTCATCAATCAGAATGCGCATTAACTCCGGAATCGCGATGGTTGGATGCGTATCATTTAATTGAATGGTTTCAAATTTCGGCAATGACGCCAAAGTGTGACCAGCTAGTTCATGACGACGAAGAATGTCACGTACAGAAGCCGCACTATGGAAATACTGCTGCATCAAACGCAGAGTTTTGCCTTTTTCGTGGTTATCGTTCGGGTACAGAACTTTGGTAATGTTACCCGCATCGATCAATGAGTGCTGCGCCTCAAAATAGTTACCATTGTTAAAACTTTCCAGAGAGAAAGGTGCAATCGCTTGGCATTCCCACAAACGTAGAGGGTAAACCGTATCACTTTGGTAACCAACGATAGGCATATCCCAAGGCATCGCTTTGACTTGCATGCCTGGCACCCAGCGGCGCTTCTCTTTTCCTTGATCTTCGTACACTTCAACGTGTCCGTAAAAACCAATTTCTTGAGCAAGTTCAGGGCGAGCGACTTCCCATGGGTAACCTTCAACACCACACCAAGCATCAGGCGCTTCCTGTTGACGACCGTGATCAAATGACTGTTTAAACAGACCATATTCATAATGCAACCCGTACCCAACGGTTGGGAACTCTTGCGCGGCTAACGAATCCATAAAACACGCCGCCAGTCGGCCTAAACCACCGTTCCCCAGAGAAGGGTCACGCTCTTCTTCCAGTAAGTCGGTTAGGTTTTGGCCCAGCTCACCCATTGCTTCGGTGATCTGCTCATACAGGCCCATGCTGATTAAGTTATTGCCCGTCAAACGACCAATAAGAAATTCAAGAGAAAGGTAATTTACGCTTTTCGCGTGGGTAATTTTGTCGTCTTGTTCTGTCTCAAGAAGATCAAGAGTCGTCAATTCAGCTAACGCTCGGCCCATTGCTAAATACCATGCACGTGGCGTTGCGTGCTCAACCGTCGTCGCGTACGTTGCCGATAGATGCTTCTTCACATTGGCTTGAAAAGCACCTTTATCGAAATCTTTTTGCTGAGTAGGTTTCATAACAGAATTCTCACTGTTTGGTTTAAGTCATCTGAGGCATATCGTGCATTCACTAGACAAGTGAAACATCCTCCTAACCACATCAATGCGTAGGAGGAGGAGTCAGGGCGTAGAGTGCAGATTACACAGAGCTCAGTGATCGAACTCTCAAACCACAGCGTTAGACTCAATAGTCCGGTGAGAAAGATCACACCACTAACAAAATAAAGCTAGTCAGCTTCCCGATATGGCATCGATCTTTCTCACCAGACAAATAATCAAACTGTTTTAGACATCACATTTAACCTAGTAACTTTTCATCAATTACATCAATCACGGTGCAAATGAACGATCAAATCTCGGCTGTGCGACAGATATATGGTGATAATGATCACAATTCAGGGGCGTAGTGGGTTTATAAATGTGAATCCAACGAAATTCGCGCAGTTGATCAATAACTGTATGGTCCGACTTCAAGTACCATCCCTTGCAAAATTCAATTGGTTCACTTTTGATATAGGATCTGGCTTAAAAGATGTGGATTCCCTCAAAATTAACGCGTCCAGGACGGCTGCACAACGCGATCGTTCGCCCCAGAGTTCTTGATCTGCTGCAGCAAGCGCCTTGCTATAAACTGGTTTTATTCCGCTCTCCTGCCGGTTATGGAAAGACCACCATGGCGGCTCAGTGGTTGGCGGATAAACCAAATGTCGGCTGGTACAACATTGATGAAAGCGACAATGACCCATTTCGCTTTATTAATTATTTGCTGCAAGCGCTGAATAAAGCCACCCACTTTTCAATGCCGAACTCTTTAAAACTGGCCGAGAAGCGACAGTTTTCTTCAATTCACAGCTTGTTTGGTGAAGTCTTTGCGGAAATGGCGGACTTCCATCAAGAGGCCTACCTTGTACTTGATGACTATCATCTGATCTCCGATGACGAGATTCACGAAGCGCTGAGATTTTTCTTAAAGCATATGCCTGACAACCTGACTCTGGTTGTAACCAGTCGCACGGCACCACCGCTTGGCACAGCTAACTTGCGCGTACGTGACTTAATGATTGAAATTGGGAATGATTTGCTGGCATTTGATGTGGAAGAAACCACGCGCTTTTTCAATCAACGAGTGAGCGATGGCATTGATGACGCAACCGCAGACAGTTTGCGAACTTATGTGGAAGGCTGGCCTTCTGCGTTACAATTAATTGCTCTGCAAGCGCAACATCAGCGCCGTACACTCGCCCAATCGGCTGAATCGGTGTCGCAGTTTAATCATGCGCATCTATGGGATTACTTGGTCGAAGAAGTGTTTGATCTCCTTGACAACGAAACACGCCAATTCCTAATGCAGTGCTCCGTTTTAGATCACTTTAATGATGCATTAGTCACAGCGTTAACTCAGCGTGATGACGCATTAATTATGTTGGAATCACTCAACCGCTATGGTTTGTTCATTCATCCACTTGAAGGTGAGCAAAACTGGTTCCGCTTTCATAACCTATTTGCCGAGTTTTTAACCCACGAACGCCAAGCGCGTATGCCGCAAAAAGAGAGCGAATTACACCAAGCCGCGGCCAAGGCGTGGCTCGCACAAAAATCGCCTCACCAAGCATTACGTCATGCGCAAAAAGCCAATAACAGCCAACTGACCGCAGACATCCTCAATCAATATGGCTGGAGTATGTTTAACGGCGGCGAATTACAAAGCCTTGAACGCGCTATTGACTTACTGTCGCCAGAACAACTGTATAGCGCGCCGAAACTTTGCATGTTGCAAGCTTGGCTCGCACAAAGCCAGCATCGTTATAATGATGTCGGTGACATGTTGAAGCAAACCGATCAGCAGATGGCGCAATTCAATATTGAGCTCAGCACGCAAGAGCAAGGCGAATTCAACGCGCTTCGTGCCCAAGTCGCGATTAACCAAAATGAGCCAGAAAAGGCCCTAGAGCTGGCGGAGTTGGCGCTTAGTCAGCTGGATAACACCGTCTATCGCAGCCGAATTGTGGCAACCTCAGTGGTGGGTGAAGTCAATCACGTTCTCGGGCATTTAAGCCGAGCTCTGCCCATGATGCAGCAAACCGAAAAGCTAGCGCGTCAGTATCAAGCCTATCACCAAGCGTTATGGGCAATGTTACAACAGAGCGAGATATTGATTGCTCAAGGGTATGTACAAGCCGCCTACGAAGTGCAAGATAGCGCTTTTCGCCTCATTGAGGAACACCAGCTGCATCAAGTTCCTTTGCATGAGTTCCTGTTACGAATTCGCGCACAAATATATTGGTGCTGGAATCGCTTCGATGAAGCCGAGGAGTGCGCCTACAAAGGCTTGGACGTGCTTGGAAACCACTCAAATAACAAGCATCTACACAGTTATTCGATGCTTGCGCGTATTGCCGTTGGCCGTGGCGAGCTGGATAAAGCCGCTAAGTTTGTTGACCAAATTATTCACTTACTAAAACAATCGACCTACCACGTCGACTGGACCGCAAATGCATCCCTGTCGTTAATTCTGTTTTGGCAGGCACGTGGTGATAACGAGGCAATTCAACACTGGCTGGAGACCACATCCCGTCCGAAGAAAGCGTGCAACCATTTTACTCAATTGCAATGGCGTAATATCGCTCGAGCGCAAATTAGCTTAGGCCTCTATGATGATGCATTGGCAACCCTCAATTTTATCCAGACTCAAGCGCGTAAAAAGCAATTGATCACTGACATTAACCGCAACTTGATCGTATTAAGCGTTCTTGCCGTTACGCAAAAGCAAGAAGATGCCGCACGTGATTACCTCAAAGAAGCGCTAGAGATGACGAGCCAAACCGGGATTATGGGTAACTTCTTAATTGACGGAGCCAAAATCCGTCACGTGCTTGAAAAACTCAGCCATAAGTCAGAACTTGGTGATCTTGAACGTCATCGTGCTCAGCAACTGACAAAAGCCATCTCCACCACACAGCGGAGCCGCTCAGTGCACTTTGACGAGGAGTTCGTTGAAAAGCTAATAAATCATCCCAACATTCCAGAGTTAGTCCGCACCAGCCCGCTGACGCAGCGAGAGTGGCAAGTGCTTGGATTAATTTATTCCGGTTTTAGTAATGAACAGATTGCTCAGGAACTTGATGTTGCAGGAACCACCATCAAAACCCATATCCGTAATCTGTATCAAAAGCTCAATATTGCCAATCGCAAGGAAGCCATTCACACCGCAGAAAATCTGCTTCAGTTGATGGGGTATTAACGGCACCCTCTCCCTCTTAATGCAAAAAGGGTTGAAGCTTTTCGCTTCAACCCTTTTTTTGTTTGATTCAGCATTCGTGACATTAGAACGGTTTTGGCGCGAATCCAGTCATCGCATCAAGGCGCAGCTCTTTGCCAATTTTGGTCGTAGGGTGAACAATCACTAGCCCCTTCACTGACTTTTTGAGCTTGCCTAAGTCGGCTTGTTCCGCTTTGGTGATTTCACGAGAAAAAGGCATGTCCAGTAAGCTTTTACGTTCTTTGTTAAGATCATAACTTTGCTTGTGCTTGAGTTGGTTAACCTTCTTGGTCAAATCTTCAATTTCATCGGTAAATTTTGAGATCATTTCTTGGTCACCGCGAGATTTCGCAGCCTCCAATTTATGGCGGCAGTTATCCAGACGATTATTTAATTTCTGAATGTCCGTTTTTAAACTCATGTTCGGTAATCTCTTTATTAAATCAGACATTATTTTAGCACAGCCCTAATCAAAGCTGGCAATTAACTTTCCAACGCTGACGATGATTGACGTTGATCGACAACCACTCAACTGCGTAGGATAAGTACTAAGATAAGGAGCTATTATGCCAGTTCAAATGACTCTATTTTATGATGGTGAGTGCCCGCTATGTGTAGCGGAGATGCGGCGCTTATCGAAAGCGGATCAGAAATCTCATCTTCGCTTAATTGATATTAACTCAACCGCTTTTGAAGAGTTTCCTCACATCGATGCTACTGAAGCGTCACGTATTCTTCATGGTTTAGCTGCTGATAACACACTGTACTTGGGACTCGATGCCACATACCATGCTTGGCGTTTAGTCGGTAAAGGCCGCTGGGTAAAGCTGACGCGCTTGCCGGGTTTAAAAACGCTGTTTGATGCAGGTTATCGGCTCTTTGCTCGTCACCGTTACACCATATCTCGGTGGTTAACTGGTCAGTCGCGTTGTTCTTCAGGCGTGTGTCATAAACGCTAACATCAGAGTGATGGTTCATTTACAGTGTAAATAAACCTCATCGCTGACAAGCTTATACAAAAACAAAAGCCGAGCAATCGCTCGGCTTTTGATGGTATTCAGTCACAATGCTTTATAGCTCTGCGTTATGGTACACCTGCTGAACATCGTCACAATCGTCTAGAAGATCCAAGAATTTTTGGAATTTCTCTGCATCTTCACCCGTAACCGGCGTGTGAGTTTGAGGCACAAAGGTGATTTCTTCGACATCCAGCGTTAAGTCTGGGTATTCAGTATTCAGTGCCGTTTTCGCTTTAAAGAATTCGGTATGCGGTGCAAATACTGTAATCACGCCGTCTTCCAATTCAATATCTGCGACGTCAACATCTGCCATCATTAGCGCTTCAAGTACCGCTTCTTCATCATCACCTTGGAACTGAAAAACAGCTTGGTGATCAAACATGTGAGCTGTTGTACCAGGGCTACCAATTTTAGCGCCTGTTTTAACAAAGCATTGGCGAACATCTTGGAAAGTACGATTGCCGTTATCGGTTAAACAATCAACAATCACGCTCGCTCCGCCAGGAGCAAAGCCTTCATAACGAGCGGGTTGGTAATCTTCACCACCACCACCAGTTGCTTTATCAATGGCTTTATCTATAACGTGGGCAGGCACTTGGTCTTTCTTCGCTTTTGCGATTAAGTGCTTTAGTGACAAGTTCATGTCTGGGTCCGCACCGCCGTTTTTCGCGCACATGTAAATTTCTTTACCGTACTTGGAATAAACTTTAATTTTTGCGCCTTGAGTCTTTGCCATTGAGGCCTTGCGCACTTCAAAACTTCTTCCCATCGGGATGGTCTCTCTATTTAATTTAACGCGGGGATTTTAGCAAAAAGTGAAGGGTTTTCAATTTCCACGCAGTTGATGAGCGTATTACACACCCATAATACGTTTATATTTCTCGACGGACTGTTCGAAGCATTCACGCTCATGCGTTTTTGATAGTTGCTTCAACTGAGCATCGATACTGTCAGGTCCCGCCTTTGACTGTTTGATCTTCCAAACAATGAAAGATGCTTGTTTATCCAGCTCAATGCGATTCTTTTCATCTGCTGGCAACAGAGATAAGTTCATCGACATAGCTTTATCCACTCACCTATTGAAAGTTCGACAATATACCACAAACATGGCTGATGTTGAGAGCTATTGAATATTTGAAATGTGAAGTTGCGAGTTTACTTTACTGACAAACAAAAAGAGTGGCATTTCGGACCACCCTTTTCTAAATGTTACGTTTGAATCTACGATCAGTGCAGTAAACCGAGTTCTTTCGCTTCCTCTATGGTTAATCCGCTCTCACGGATTTCTCTGAGCATTTCAATGCGACGGCGAGCTTCCGCTGATTTCATATTGCGAGATGGCTTCTCTTGCACAACATCTTCAGTGAGATCCCACTTTGTTGTAAAGCCAGTGATTTCGTCATGGTCGATAGAATTAATGGACATAATACCCTCCGAATAAACCACGTCTGGGACGCCTAATCTGTAGCAAAGCCCCAAGCCCTTGTTAAGAGAATTTAATTCAGAGTGTGATTTCTATAATAGTTCGTAAATTTGGGGGGATTTTCGATAAAAATAGTTTTGCATGGACACAAAACTCGAAGTACATTTAAAAAATTGTCCCTATTAAAAGTAAGTGGATCAAACTCTCACTTTTTAACTCCCCTCCCCTTCTAATAAGCCTTGGCCCGTTACGCTCATCAGCTGAATTTTACGTCCGCCAATACGGAGCAGCCATTTCTGAACTCGACCAGTTATCTGCCCGTAGCGACTATCCGCTCATCCGTACTGTTGTTTTAAGTGCACGAATTGTCTTAAGTAAACGAACCGGAACAATGATCAAGGGAACAAATACGGTAATAAGCTGAAAAATGGATAAAAAAAAGCGAGTTCTGCACAGAACTCGCTAACAATTCAAAGTGATGTAACAATATGAGCCAATCTATCAGGGACAATCAAATCCCGAATTCATCAGAAAGGACAAAAGGTTGTCTATTCGGGATTAATCTTAATAACAATAGCGCGCGCTTATGTCAGTCGAGTGTCAGCGGAATGTAGTAGATTTGTTCATTCTCTCGTTGAGAGGTCAATTAACTTTTTGCCGACCATTCAAGATTAGATAGCGACTTCATCAAGCACTCGAAATACTGAATCATCAATATGGCCCTCGATCACTTGTTTGCATACCTTACGTCGCACGGCTAGCCCTGAAATTAAACGTTCGATTGAGAGATGCTTGTTGTTATCTTGCGAATTATACAGCTCAATCACCTTGCTCAACGTTTCGTAAGGGATGATCTCCTTTCCTACCTTTAACCAATCAAGCTTATCTATGAGCTCCTGACACTCTTCTCGGATAGAGCTATGGCTATGCCCTGTCATGGCAGCTAAAGCCGTTATACTGCGTTCTAGAGCCTCTGAGGAGGTATATTTAGATAGAGTGATCGTTATTTCGTCTGCATTGATCTCCACTAAGTGTTTGCGCTGTTTTACACGGCGTCCTAATTTGCCACGTGGAGAGGCGGGTTTGCGTTGAATTGGCTCAAACTCACCATCAATAATCTGAGATAATTCATCGAGTTGTTGACGGGACACCATTTCATTACGTAGTGGGTTTGGCAGCGTAGGTGCCATATTGCGTTTACCCGCATTGGTGGTACGTGCTCGTGAATAACGTAATACTTCTTCCGCATCACATTTAATATCGAATTGGTAGTCTTGGATCTTTTCATTTTCGATCATCGCAGAGATCGTTAAGTGATACCCCCATAAATTCACCACAAACAGTTCATCATTCCCTTTCCCATCGGAAAGACGCTTCAATTCGCGGATCAAATCCATTGAAAAACGACGCCATTCGATGTTGCGCGCAAGTTTCTGGTTTAACTCGGTTAACAACATCACGTCCGTCGTCCGGCGCGACATACGCGTTCTGAAGTATGAATAGAGCTGGAACACCAAGGTGTGCTGCTTCAAGATCTCAGGTGGGAACAAAAAGAAGTAATCTCGAGTGATCAACTCTTCATAAAACGACGGTTCCCAAACCAAAATATACAAGTTAGGTTTGATGCGAATTTCACCGTCTGCGCCTTCAACTGGCGCTTCTTCTGATGCTGTAATGGTTCGAGCAAGAAAACGAAAACGGTCACTCTTAAAGCCTTCTGGCATATTTTCGCTCAACCAACGCCCTGTCAGTTCATGAAGTTGAAAATCGGTAAATTCAATGCGATCAATGCTATCGCGTATGGAATCACGAGCAGGTCCACTGTCTTTTTTGCCACGTAAAGACAAGATGTCGGTAATGTACAGTGGTGTTTTGTTCGGAATGTGTGTTGCATCAAGATGATATTGTTCCTGATGATGTTCGTGATATTGCACGGTCAATGTAAACAGAGCAAACAGCGTCATGAGATCATCGACTGTCATGATGTTTTTCGATGATCGTGTTTCGATCACTGCACGAGTACCAGAGATGGATACCATGGTTTTCTGATAGCTTTTGCGAGTTCGAGGTGGTGCCAGTGCCTGGTCAATGATCCCGGCCCAATTGGTTGGTGATACGACAAATTGATCCGCTTCATCCTTCATCGCTGGTGGCGTATTTAAACCATGTTCATGGAGTAGACGTTTATTGACTTGGGTTTGAGCCAGCGCTTTTGAACGCTTTTGTTTTTCTGATTGCTTGACGGATTCAGTCACTAAACTGGTCGAGCCCAATAATGAAATTAACTGACTTGGATTGACAAAGCGGTGTAACATCGTTTTACCCGCCAAACCGTGTTCAAAACGCACAGATTCTTGCGTAAACAAACCAATGTTGACGGCTGCACGTAAACGTTGTTGGATGGCTGCGCGGGTCAGTTGGCCGTCAGTGGCTTCGATAAGCTCTGTTGTTGATACCAAACCATCTTTGCTGCTAAAGCCACGTAGGGAGATCAAATTAAGTAGCTCGACAATGCTTTTGGTTACGCCTTTAAAGTGCTGATATTGCTCGATCCAGTCAATTGCACTTTCTGTAATCTCAAACAAATGCCCGTCTTTATGGCTTCTAGGGGCTTTAACCAGTATTTTTTCTTCCGAGCTCATTAATTATGATCCATATCACGTTAGCCGTAATTTCGCTATAGTTCCAAAAGAATAAAGAAAAACAGATCATAAATAAAGAAAAAAATAGAGGTTTTAAATAACTGATCTTTTTGATTATTCTGATCTTAAATGATTATATGATCTAATGATCAGGCTGCATTGTTGCTTGTAAGTCATTGTTATAAAAAAGATAAAAAAATCTCTCTTCAGAAGCATGATCATGCCGAGATCGAAAGCATGATCATTAACGTATTGAAAGCATGATCAAATCTTCGTGTAAGCATGATCAACGCGTTTTAGAATCCATGATCATCATTGTCCCGAAAACATGATCATCAACTCTTCACAACTTATCCACAATGACGCTATGTCTTCATCGCTCTTAATGCCGAATTCGCGAGTTACCAGCTCAAAATTCAGCGGAACGATGATCATGGTATCAATGTAAATACAGGCTTTAGTAAAGTTTATATTGATATTTTTATGTCGAAATACAGCCCAAACTTTGTTTGTGAGTAATTGGAATAGCAAATGTGTGCGAAAGCATGATCAAGATGAGCTACGTTGTTGACCGATTTAAGAGACTGTTTTTCGATTACTTGTCGTTCTTGCAAGGATTTATATTGAATTACAGAGTTCATCGGCACTCAACCGTAAACTAGACTTCAAAACCCATGCTTCCGGACGCTGACATTACTTGATCATTGATCCGATAAAGGATCATCGGTTAGCTTTTTCATTTACATCTGTCTAGGAACGATGGCCTCCTTGATCATTGTTCCTAGGTGGTCGATTTTCTCGGAAAGATGATCAAGTGTCACTCCTTGATCATCTTTCCATAGAACAGTGGTTGAATGTGCGTGTAACGATGGAGTTTGGTATAGATTGCGGTGTTTTACTATCGCGAGTAACAAATTTTTATAATTTCTGGTTTATTTGTCATTGACCGTAATTTAGCCGACATAAATAATCGTTCCGGTCGGATGGTAAAAAATTTGTTTACATTGTAAATAAGTGATGCTGTAACATTTTAAAAGTTTTGCTATTGCAAGCGAGTTATGGGTGATTATTTATGGGCTAATTTTTAATGAATTACACCCAAAGTTTACTTTTTGTGATTTAGTCTATAATTTGGTCAAAAATAATCTCTTTAATGTGATTCTTATCTATTGTTGGGTGTTCACCTTTTGGTTGAAAACAGTGTTAATTGCTGTACAATTGTTGCCAACACATTTGATAACGGAATTTGGCAATGACAAGAGAACAGACCATTCAACATCTCAATCAACTCGCTGAGCAGACGGCACAAGTTCAAGCTGATCGCATCGAGATTGTTTTGGAAGAGCGTCGTGATGAACATTTCCCTGCGATGTCCAAAGCATTGATGGAAACACGTTCTGGTTTAACGCGTCGTAAGTTGGACGATGCGATTTCTAAAATGGAAAATGAAGGGCATCAGTTCACCAAAAATAACGCCAATCACTATTCAATTACTCTGTCTGAAGCCCATATGCTGATGGATGCAGCAGGTATTCCCAAGTTTCATGAACGCAAAAAAAACCAAGACAATAAGCCTTGGATTATTAATGTTCAGAACCAAAAAGGTGGGACCGGGAAGTCAATGACCGCAGTCCATCTAGCGGCGTGTTTAGCGTTAAATCTAGATAAACGTTACCGTATTTGCTTAATAGATTTGGATCCACAAGGTTCTTTACGTCTTTTTCTAAACCCACAAATCAGCCTGACCGATCATGATAATATCTACTCTGCAGTGGATGTTATGCTGGACAACGTACCTGATGGTGTTGAGGTTAATAATGAATTTCTTCATAAAAATGTGTTGCTACCAACGCAATACCCAAATTTAAAAACCGTTTCAGCATTTCCAGAAGATGCAATGTTCAATGCTGAAGCTTGGCAGTATCTTTCTCAAAATCAATCTCTTGATATTGTTAAATTATTGAAAGAGAAATTGATTGACCAGATCGCTGATGATTTTGATGTCATTATGATTGATACTGGCCCGCACGTTGATCCGTTAGTCTGGAATGCGATGTATGCATCCAATGCGTTACTCATCCCATGCGCCGCGAAACGACTCGATTGGGCATCGACAGTTAACTTCTTCCAGCATTTGCCAACCGTTTATGAAATGTTTCCTGAAGATTGGCAAGGTCTTGAGTTTGCGCGTTTACTGCCTACGATGTTTGAAGATGACAATAAGAAGCAAGTCTCGGTATTAACAGAAATGAATTATCTGCTGGGTGATCAAGTTATGATGGCGACGATACCACGCAGTCGAGCTTTTGAGACCTGTGCGGATACCTATAGCACAGTATTTGATTTGACTATCAGCGATTTCGAAGGTGGTAAAAAAACCTTGGCAACCGCGCAAGACGCTGTCCAAAAGAGTTCTTTAGAATTGGAGCGTGTGCTGCATAGTCATTGGGCATCACTGAATCAAGGATAAATAAAAAATGGCAATTAAAACGTCAGATTTAAATGCAAAATTATTCGGTAAAGCGGACAAACGTCGAGCGACAACACCACTAGAGGCTCAAACTGCAGCCAAAGAGCAAGCGCAGATTATCGAATTGGCGGTCGCTGGTGAAGAGTTGGTTCAATTTGAACTAATGCGCATTCCTGCTAGTGACGTTGAATCAGAAACGGTCGTATTTTCGGAAAACGCCCGTGAGCAATCTTTCTTAAATGAGCATGCTCTGTCTGATGTGTTGACGACATTACGTGAACGTGGTCAACAATATCCAGCGGTTGGTCGCCGCCGTAACGATGGTAAAATAGAAGTGCTCGACGGCAGTCGTCGTCGTATGTCTTGTATTCTAGCCAATAAAGAATTTCTTGTTTATGTTGCTGACAACATTAACTCTGAACACGCGAAGTTTTTATCGGATGTGGCGAATGCGCACAAACCGCTTTCTCTTTATGAGAAAGGTAAAGAGATGCAAGCAAAACTCGAGAGTGGTGAAGCTGACGACCAAAAAGCTCTGGCGAAAATTTTTCAGTGCAGTGAAGCGTTAGTCAGTGGTGCATTGAAAGCGGCATCGTTGCCTTTAGAATTGTTGCAGGCTTATCCTAATGTCGCTGATTTAGGCCGTCCAACAATCGTAAAACTGCATAAACAGTTTTACGAATTAGATGATCAGAAACAAGCGGAACTACTTAATAAGTGCCATGAGGAAGGTCGTTTTGTTTGGCAGCGCAGTGAAGCTCAAGGTGTTGCTCGTATGACCAAAGATGTGTCAGAAACACTTGAGGGATGGATTGAAGAGCTAGCACCGCGTAAACGTTCAGTCGCGAATAAAGTCGACTTAGTCAAAGGTCGTGCTAGTTACACTCGCAAAGGCACAAACTTGGCTTTAAATCTAAAGAAAGTGGATGACAAAACAATGAAAGATATCCTCGATTTCATTGAAGCTAAATTCAGTTAACGGATTATTGCCCATCAAATCAAACTGGCCGCATTACGCGGCCTTTTTTTGATCTTGCGAACGACTGATAAATGACGAGTGTGTTGGTATACTTGTTTTCTCTAGAAACTGGTGTGAATCTTTATGTCTGCTTTTTCCCAATATCTTAAAACTACGTTATGTTATTTACGCCAAAAGCAATTTCGCTCAGGGGTGGTGTTTGCTGGCGGGCAAAAATTACACCAAGCACATATCGATGAATTGCAGTCATGTTTTCAAAACCATGTTGTTTTTCAGCTTGGTGGTGAGCGTTATAATTTCTGTGGCACCCATGTCACGGCGAAACAAGGGAAACAACTGTTAGGTCAAGAATGCCAATTGCTTATTTGTGATTTCTCAGCTGAATTTGATGCTAATAGCTTTAGTGCAGCGCTTGGCACCTTATGCGGAGGTGGATTGCTTGTTATCTTCCCTCCTGTGCAGGCAATAACAAATTGTGGGGAAAGATGGTTGTCCAACTGTTTGGAACAACTTATTTGGATTGAACCTAATCAGGATTTTTCTCTGCTACCGACTACGGTGGAGACTCACTCGTTAACTCAAATAAATACCTCGCCGAACAGTGTTGAACAACAGCAGCAAGCTATTAGTCTTATTGAGCGCGTGGTCGATGGTCATCGAAAGCGGCCTTTGGTACTAACAGCGGACCGTGGAAGAGGAAAAACCAGTGCTATCGGTATGGCCAGTGCGACGTTGATGAAACGTAGGTCAATTAAAATTGTGGTTACTGCGCCGAGCCGTCAAGCGGTCGAGCCGTTATTTGTTCATTGCTGCGCGGGTTTATCGATAGAAGCTGGACACAGGAATCGTATCGAATACACATCCAGCACACTTGAATTTATCGCGCCAGACACCTTACTCGAATCTAAAATTGAATGTGACTTACTCCTCGTTGATGAAGCATCAGCGATTCCTATTTCTATGTTGCAGTCTCTTGTGGAACGCTATCATCGTATGGTGTTGTCAACGACGATTCATGGATATGAAGGCTGTGGTCGCGGGTTTAGTTTGAAGTTTTGTTCCTGGCTGAAACAGGTTCGCCCCCAAAGTCGATTTTTTCACATTGACCAGCCGATCCGCTGGCATCGAAATGACCCATTGGAGCATTGGTTTTATCAGTCTTTTTTGCTGGACGCTGAATTACCCAAGATTGACGCATTCGATATTAAGCAGTTGGTCGCTCAACCAATAGCGCAGCAGGAGCTTGTTGAGCAACCTAGTTTACTCAAACAATTATTTGCCTTACTTGTCCACGCTCACTATCAAACTACGCCAAATGACTTGATGCTGATGTTGGCGGATCGTTCCATTTCTATAGTTGGTGCATATTCTCAACAACAGCTCGTTGGATGCGCTTTGTTGATTGAGGAGGGCAGCCTATGTTTAGACGACATTCAAGATATTCAGCAAGGGAAACGACGTCCTAAAGGTCAGCTCGTTGCCAGTTCGCTAGCGTCACAGTTAGGTTTGTCTGAAGCGGCGAGTTCGAAAAGCTATCGGATTATGCGGATAGCAGTGCATCCTGACTGGCAGAAGCATGGGATAGGGCGTTATATCCTTCGCTATCTCGAACAGCATATTGACGCTGATTTTCTCTCAACCAGTTTCGGAGCAACACAACCGCTATTGTTATTTTGGCAGCACAATGGCTTTGTGCCCTTACGTATTGGAAGTCATCGCGATCAAGCAAGTGGCTGTCATTCAGTGATAATGATAAAACCGTGCAATGGATGTCTTTGGCTTCAATCTGGACGTAAAATATTTTCTCAACAGTTACAGTATTTGCTTGCGAATACGCTATCAAAACTTGAAACTGACATAGTACGTAGTTTAGTTGCGATGAGTTATGCTTCCGTTGAAACAGCGCCACTTTCAAAGAGTGTTGGATTTTATTCATTAGGTGGGGCGTCGTTTGATTCCGTTGCTCCTTTTATTGCTCAATGGATCTTTTCTAACATCGAACAGATTGAGAGTGTCAGTGATTTAATTATTCGTAAGGTTATTCAACAGCGAAGCTGGGATGAATGTGCCGCAGAGTTTAGCTATCTTGGTCGAAAGCAAACGGAATCCGCTCTGAGGCAACAACTAACAAAGCTCAGTTCGAATTAATTTACACTGTAAACCTGCGGCGAGTGCCAACACTTGCCGCTGAATCCCCTTGATAGAGATAAGTCTGTTTTACACTGTAAATCGTCAATTCTCAATGAACGCCAATCTGTGACTTGCTTCAAATATAAACGATTGATTCTAAAGTTACTCTCTCATCACGTACTGGTCAATATTAGCCAAATATTCAACTAATTCCCCTTACAAATCATAAATATAGATTTTATCTAGGGATTTTGCTCATCCCTAAGAAAAAAAACACTATGCGCTTTATTTGATAATTAACCATTTCTTCCTACACTCATTTATACGAGCTAATGCTTTGTAAGCAGAGGTTAAATTGATTGAGGAGCTGTATTGAAATGGACTGCTTACTAAATGAAACATTAGATATTTCTACTGTTTTGGATTCAACCGAACATTACAAACAGTGGTTGGCGGACAGCAACCAGGCTCTTAATTTAGATGCGAGTGACGTCTCTAGAGTGGATGCTGCGGGTATACAAGCCTTGGCTTCTCTGTTTTTAACCGCCGAAAAAAACCAACAAAAAGTTACCTTAAACAATTCACCAAAAGTGTTGACGGATGGGATCACTATTTTAGGACTTACGACAGTCATCGATGTTAGTCAAAGAGTGGATAAGGAATAACAATGACAAAAAAAATTCTCGCAGTTGATGATTCAGTTTCGATTCGCCAAATGGTGAGTCACACATTAAAAGATGCTGGCTATGAAGTTGAGACAGCCAATGATGGAAGAGATGCTTTATCTAAAGTGAATACCATGAAATTCGATGTCGTGATATCCGACGTCAATATGCCCAACATGGGCGGTTTTGAGTTGGTAAAAGCATTACGTGAAAAGCCCCAATATAAATTTATTCCTATTTTAATGTTAACAACCGAAACCAGTGCGGATAAAAAACAGCAGGGAAAATTAGCTGGAGCAACAGGATGGCTGGTTAAACCGTTTAATCCGGACACATTATTAAAAACGTTAAAGCGTGTGATTTGAAAGCGGTACTGCGACGGATTTCGTCTTTTTACTTGTGTATACATGTTGGCTAGGAATTGCTTATGGCGCTAGATATGGAGCAGCTGCGCAAGATGTTTTACGAAGAGTGTCGTGAAAATCTTGAGGTGCTGGAAAACATACTTCTTAACTTGAATGTTGAGAGTGTGGACGATGAGTCCATTAATACCATTTTTCGTGCTGCTCATTCGATTAAAGGTGGAGCGGGCACCTTCAATTTACTCGACATCAGCGAATTTACTCACTCTGTAGAAGCTTATCTAGACTTAGTACGTAATCACGAGCGTCAATTAACCGCGCAAACCATCGATTTGTTATTGAAGAGTGGAGATTGTATCTCTGCGATGCTGCAGGCTCACGAATCGGGAACTGAGGCTGATAGTGCTCAAAAAGAGGAAGTGAGTCTCCAACTCGCTGCGCTATTGACTGAACATTCAGCTGGCGCGAACTCGAACCCACTCCCTGAGTCAACCAACGTTGAATCCGACACCACTGGTGATTGGAATATTCTATTTTCGCCTCACAAAGAGATGTTTTTTAGCGGTAATGATCCACTAAGAATCATTAGAGAGTTATTGGAGCTTGATGAACAAGCGGATGTTCAAGCCGATGTGAGCTATTTACCTGAACTTACCGAAATAGAAGCGGAACTCTGCTATCTGCATTGGCAGGTAAGAGTCTCAGGAGAGGTTGACCAACAAGAACTACAGGAAGTTTTTGAATGGGTCGAAGATGAATGCGATTTAAAAATTGAAAGACTGGCCTCATCTGAATTAGAGGTTTCTTCAAGCGAAGTGGCCGAGAATATCGATGATGACTCGTAGCCATCCACCGAACAAAGCTCAAGTAACACTTCTCAAAGTGAAGCGTCTCCCACCTCTCCGCCTCCGGTATCAACCGCCAACAAGCCACCCGCAAAAGCAAACAAAACGGAAGCGGCGGTCAGTTCAATTCGAGTCGATATCGATAAAGTCGATAGCCTCATTAACTTAGTCGGTGAGTTGGTGATTACGCAATCGATGCTCACTGAAATTGGCAATGATTTTTCGATGGATAAACTCGAAAAATTAAAAACAGGACTTGATCAGTTACTCCAAAACAGTCGGGACCTACAGGAAAATGTCCTCAATATTCGCATGTTACCGATGAGTTTTGCATTTAGCCGTTTTCCGCGATTGGTTCGAGATCTCACCAGCCGATTGGGAAAAAAGGTCGAGTTACAAATTCAGGGGGAACAAACAGAGTTAGATAAAACGGTGCTCGAACGCATTGTTGACCCTTTGGTTCATTTAGTAAGAAACGGCATTGACCATGGAATAGAGACTCCCGATAAACGCCGTGCTGCCAATAAACCCGAACAAGGCACTATTCAGCTCAATGCTTTCCATCAAGGAGGGTCGATTGTCGTTGAAATAAAAGATGATGGAGCAGGGCTTGATTGCGATCGTTTGTGGACGAAAGCGCATGAAAAAGGCGTTATTCCTGCGGATGCACGAAGAGAAGAGATGGATGACAAGCAGGTCATGCGTTTGATTTTTGCTCCGGGCTTTTCAACAGCAGAACAGGTTTCTGACATCTCTGGGCGCGGTGTCGGTATGGATGTGGTTAAGCGCAACATTCAAGAATTAGGCGGGCACATCGAGGTTGAGTCTGAATTGGGCAAAGGCAGCTGTTTTACGATCAGTTTGCCTCTTACTTTGGCGATTCTTGACGGACAACTCGTCAAAGTTGCGGGTGAAGTGTATGTGATTCCTTTACTCACCATTATTGAGTCCATTCAAATTGATGCCTCTTGCATTAAACGCGCATCAGGTGGTGTTGAGCTATACCGTCTGAGAGATGAAAACATCCCTATTTTACGTCTGCAAGATGAACTCAAAATGGGTAACAGCGGCGAGCTTAGCAAACAAATTTTATGTTTTGTCGAAGCGGCAGGTCATCGTGTTGGACTATTGATTGAAGAACTTCTCGACCAGCAGCAAGTTGTGATTAAAAGTCTTGAATCCAATTACAGCAAAACAATGGGGATCTCGGGAGCCACTATCTTAGGCGATGGCTCAGTATCTTTGATCCTCGATATTCAAGGTTTGATTACTCAATTTTTGAATCGCTCGAAAGAGCAAAGTGGGATAGCGGCATAGGTGAAGGTATGGATATCGCGATTCAAAATTTGGACAGCGAAAACCCATTAATGGCTGCCGAACTCGATATACACAGCAGCAGTGGGGAACGAGCGGACTTTTTAAGCTTTTGTTTGGATAACGAACTCTATGGCGTCGAGATAAAAGATGTTGAGGAAATTCGCGTTTGGGAGCGCCCGACGCCGATTCCGAGAGCACCTTCATGCGTGAAAGGCGTGATTAATATTCGAGGAATGATAGTTCCCGTTGTCGATTTGCGCAGCCGATTTGAGATTGGCAGTTGTGAATACCTTCCGACCACTGTTGTGATTATTCTGCGATTTGTCGGTGAAGACAGTAAACGCATGATGGGTATCGTTGTTGATTCTGTTAGCGATGTTATTGAGCAAGGTGATAATGAACTTTATCGCTCTGTTGGCGAGTCATTGGTCACTCCTTACTTACAAGGTCTCATCAATGTTGGAGAGCAAGTGATGTCTTTGTTTGACACTGAAATGTTACTCGATATTGAACGTTTGCTGAGGAGTGAGTAATGGAAAGTAGGCAAGAGTTTCTCAGCTTTGTGTTGGATGGCGATGAATATGCGGTGCCAATTTTGGATGTACGCGAGGTACGCGGTTGGAGTGATGTTCGTCAAGTGCCGAACTCACCAGACTACTTGATGGGAGTACTCGAAATTCGCGGCGAGTACGTACCGATTGTCGATCTACGAATGCGTTTTTCTTTACCGCCAGCAACCATTAATGCAACGACGGTAGTGATTGTTCTTAATGATGCGGAGCAGAACCCACTCGGGATTATCGTTGACGCGGTTTCTCAGGTCTATGATTTGCAGGTCGATAGCATTAAGCCCGCCCCAAAAATTTCCGTTAATGTCGACCATGCCTACGTCAGAGGCATTGTTGGTATTGATCAAAAACATTTAATTCTAATCAACCTGGAAGCTTTGTTTGATGTAGCACTGCTTAACAAAACTTCTCAAACAGAAGCACTATGTGAGAGGTGAGTCAGTAATGGCATTTTGGAATAAAAAACAACGATCTGTAGCTCAGTTTGCTGCGCCGGAACCAGACTCGCTTCTGGATGAAACAAGTCAATCTGGTGAGATTTCAAAACAGCAATTACTGTCAGCATTGGATGGTGCTAAAACCGCGTTAATGATGATTAACCGTGATTTTGAGATTACTTACGTTAACAAAACCTCACTGGAACTATTGAAGCAACATGAGTCTCTGTTTCAGCGAATGTGGCCAAATTTTCGGGCCGATGAAGGCTTTTTGATGGGGTACTGTATCGATGGTTTCCATAAAAATCCAAGTCATCAACGTCAGATGCTATCGACGCCAAATCATCTTCCTTACACCACAACGATCGATATTGAAGACGTAAAAATTGAATTAAATGTTGGAGCGATAATCGATGCCCAGGGCAATTATGTTGGGAATACCCTTGAATGGGCTGACGTTACTCAAGACGTAAAAACTCAAAATGAAGTGGCCCGGCTTAAAGCAGCTGTTCACCAAGCTCAAACTGCGATGGTCATGATCGACCGCGATCTCAACATCACCTATGTCAACGCTCAGACCTTAACGCTATTTAAGGCGCACGAAATGACTTTTCGCCAAGTCTGGGCGAACTTTACTGCCAGTGAAGAATGGCTAATGGGACGTTGTATCGATGAATTTCACCGTGACCCTCAACACCAAAGGCGCTTGCTGGCCGATCCATCCAATTTGCCATATCAAACTGATATTACGATCAAAGATTTAATTATTGAGCTAAATGTTGCGGCGATACGTGATGTTAGTGGTAACTATATTGGAAATACCTTGGAGTGGCGTGATGTCACTCAAGAGCGAGCCAACGAAGAGCAAGTTGGTCGTTTGGCTTCTGCTGTTGAAGGTATGACGACCAATCTCATGATGGCAGATAAATCCGGTGTAATCAGTTACTTAAATCCCTCATTGATGAATCTATTAAAAAGCCGTGAGCAGGAACTGAGAAAAGCAATGCCTGGCTTTTCTACCGATAGCTTGGTCGGAACGAACATGGATATTTTCCACCAAAAACCGAGCCACCAGCAGAGTATCATTGCCAACCCTGATAACTTACCTTTCTCCTCGAATGTCAAAGTCGGCTCATTGGAATTCAACCTTACGTGTATCGCAATGAAAGATCCAAAGGGCAACTATATTGGTCCTGCACTCCAATGGGTTGATATTACAGAGCAGCAAGATGGTCAAAGACAAGTTGAATCTTTGCTGCAGAAAGCAATGCAGGGGCAACTGAATGAACGCATTGATACGACGGTCTATAGCGGATTTATGCGTGAACTTGGTGAAGGCATTAACGGGTTACTGGATACGATCGTTGATCCACTCGGCCAATGTATTGATGTTATGAGTATGGTTGCCGAAGGGGACCTTAACCGAGATATGGATGATGACCGTCAGGGAGAGTTTGGCCGTTTAGCAAAAGCGGTGAATACCTCTATCGTCAATATTCGCTCAATGGTTGAAAAGATTACTCACTCTTCTGCTCGTGTTGCAACGGCCTCAAATGAAATTGCCGATGGCAATAACGACTTAAGTCAACGTGTCGAAGCTCAGGCATCTAATTTGGAACAGACTGCCGCGAGTATGGAAGAAATGACATCGACCGTACGTCAAAACGCTGAAAACGCCAAAGGTGCTAGCGAATTGGCTACCGACGCGACGAAGAAAGCAAGTAAAGGAGGCGATGTTGTAGGACAAGCCGTTTCTGCGATGTCTGAAATCAATTCGGCGAGTAAGAAAATTGCTGACATCATTGGTGTGATTGATGAAATTGCTTTCCAAACTAACTTACTTGCACTCAATGCTGCTGTCGAAGCTGCCCGTGCGGGTGAGCAAGGACGCGGCTTTGCGGTGGTTGCTGGCGAGGTGCGTAATCTTGCTCAGCGCAGTGCTGCGGCAGCAAAAGAAATCAAAGGCTTAATCAAAGATAGTGTAGAAAAAGTAGATGAAGGTTCCCGTTTAGTTGATGAATCTGGCGCGACATTATCTGAAATTGTCGAGGCCGTTGAACGTGTTTCACAACTTATTACACAAATAGCGTCTTCAAGTGCTGAGCAATCTACGGGGATCGATGAAATTAATCGAGCCATCGCAATGATGGATGAAATGACGCAACAAAATGCATCGTTGGTAGAAGAGACATCGGCAGCAAGTCAATCGCTTAAAGATGAAGGTAAAGAACTACTCAATCTAATGAACTTCTTTACCACGGATAACAATGTCGCGACATTCGATACGCGCAGTAAACCTGAACTGCCACCCCAGGTGAAAAAGCCTGAAGATAAAGTAAGAGATATTCGAAATAATCGCATCGCGAATGCAAGATTCAATGCCAGTGAGGATGGAGATGAATGGCAAGAGTTCTGACAAGGTCGAGTGAGATGGCAAGTCCCACCAGTCAAGAATTTGAATTCACCGAAAAGGATTTCAAATACATCCAATGGTTTTTGCATAAAACGGTCGGCATCTTTTTGTCCGACCAAAAACGAACCATGGTTTATGGGCGTATTAGTCGACAATTAAGAGCATTAAGGCTGCGTAGTTTTCAAGAGTACCAGCAGCTGATTGAAAGTGACAACGACGTTCGCGTGAATTTTATCAATAGTCTTACGACTAACAAAACCCATTTTTTTCGCGAGTTTCATCACTTTGAGTTCTTTGAAAAAATCATGCTTGGAGAGTGGCAACACACGGAAAAAAAGCGAATCCGTATTTGGTCTGCTGGTTGCTCAACGGGAGAGGAGCCGTACAGTTTTGTCGCCTCTTTGTGTAAAGAAGGAGTGTTGAACTGGTGTGAAGATTTGGAAATTACCGCCAGTGATTTGGATACCAATGTCTTAAAGCAAGCAGCAATGGGTGAGTATCCCATAGAGGCATTAGGTTCAATTCCCAAAGAGTATTTGAAACCGTGTTTTCTTAAGGGCGTTGGGAGTAAGCAAGGAAAGATTAAATTTGCTAGTACGTTTCAACGCCTGATCAAGTTTAAACAGATCAACTTACTGGAGCCTTGGCCTTTTAATGAAAAGTTTGATCTTATTTGCTGTCGCAATGTGATGATCTACTTTGATAGGCCGACTCAAGCAAAATTGATCCAGCGTTTCCATCAACAGCTTAATCCAAAGGGAGTGCTGTTTATCGGACACTCGGAAACGATCGGTGAGTGTGCGGATCTTTTTCACAATCTAGGCAATACCATCTATGTCAAGCAGTAGTGAGAGGTCATGATGCACGCAGTTCAAGAGCATATTATGCACCAAAACAACCCACATCACTTCAGCCGTTTTCAGCATCCGGTTAAAGACGTCACCATGGTTAAACTCCAGCCGGGAGGGATCTACTGTACCGAACAAGCTGAGATCATTTGTACTGGGTTAGGGTCCTGCGTATCTGCTTGTGTTTGGGATGATGAGATTGCGTTAGGAGATATGAATCACTTTCTTCTTCCGTTTGAAAATATAAATCAACAGCTGCATTGGCATCCTGATCAAGCGGCCACGGTCCCATCTCGATACGGTGCTCATGCGATGGAGATGCTGATCAATTACCTGATAGCAAAGGGCGCTTCACGTCAAAGACTGAAAGTGAAGTTATTTGGCGGCGCTGAAATGATGGGTCGCTATTCAAAGATCGGGGAGAAGAACGTCGAGTTTATTTTGGATTATGTTGAGCGTGAGAGCTTGAACGTCGTTTCGCAGGATCTAGGTGGACTCGATCCAAGAAAAATTATGTTTGACCCCACCTCTGGAAGAGCTTGGCTAAAACGGATTCCTTTCTCTGAGGTTCATCTAATTAAGCAACAAGAACTTCATTATGCTTCTGAATTAGAGCGCCAGGCTCAACTTCCGACTGATAATGTGGAGCTGTTTTGATGAAAAAAATCAAAGTGTTGATTGTAGACGACTCCCCGGTATTTCGTGCATTACTGACGGAGATTATTAGTTCTGATCCTATGCTAGAAGTGGTTGCTCAAGCTGAGGACCCTTATGTTGCACGGGATCTTATTAAAATACATAACCCAGATGTTCTGACGTTAGATATTGAAATGCCTAAAATGAATGGCGTGCAATTTCTCAAAAATCTCATGCGATTGAGGCCGATGCCTGTCGTCATGGTATCGACTTTGACCCAGCATGGGGCAGATGCGACTTTGGCAGCGTTAGAGTTGGGGGCAGTCGACTATTTTCCTAAACCTAAAGTGGAAAATGCGGCTGAGATGATCAACTACCGCACTCAAGTTAACGACAAAATTAAGATAGCCGCGGGCGCAAATGTGAGCTCTGATTTGATATCTACCTCACCCTCAAAACCCGCTGACCAGCTGATTGCTCCGAAAAAAACGCATATAGAATTGATCGCAATTGGGGCTTCTACCGGCGGAACTGAAGCGGTCAAACAGGTGTTAAGCCGATTACCTGCTGGGCTACCTCCTATTGTGATTACTCAGCATATCAGCGCGCTTTTTTCTCCTTCATTTGCCCAGCGTCTCAATGATACGAGCAACATCCATGTTCAGCAGTTAGATGTACATAAAGCACCTCTCGTAAATGGTGGCGCGTACCTCGCGCCTGGCGATCAGCATCTTGTGGTCACACGAAGAGGCAATCATTTGTATGCCCAGTTGGATGATAGACCACCTGTTAACCGTCACAAACCGTCGGTGGATGTGATGTTTGATTCGATTGCCGAAACCGTTGGTAAAAATGCGATAGGGGTGATTCTGACAGGTATGGGGCAAGATGGTGCTCAAGGTTTGCTGAAAATGCGAGAAAGCCTCGCCGAAACCATTGCCCAAGACGAAAAATCGTCCGTCGTTTGGGGGATGCCACGTGTCGCTGTTGAAGTGGGCGCGGCTGCACATGTGGTGAATTTAAATAAGGTTTCTGAGTTGATCTGCAAGTTGCTGTCCAGTTCGAGCAACTAAGATAACCAAGGATGAGTTATGAAAAAAAATGTGATGAAAAATCGTCATCAATGGTTAGCGTTACTTCAAGTCTTAACTTTATCGGTGGTGTTTGTATTGGCCAATTCTTGGCTGGTATTTACGCTTGTCGTGATTGGCGCTGCTCTTCCTTGGATAGAGCTCTATTTACGCGGCCGCTCTGAGACGGCTCATCGACCGGATGAAAAAGCCAAACCTTCAAATGTGCCAAGTTCTCTGCCTGACTCAGTGCGACTTAGCCTGTTAGTCCCTATTTTAAACAAAACTCAAGAGCAATTATTTGAGCCGCTCAATAACCAGCACAGCGTGATTAACGAGTCAGCAGAAACGCTTAACGAAAGTTTCTTTGAATTAGAGAAACTCTCCGCAACTCAAAATGAAATCACCAACCATATCGCAGATATTCTAGTCAGCAATCGGGGTAGCGAAAGCGATATCACTCAAGTGCTACCTAAAACAGAGGAAGTGATCGTTAATTTCGTCGATATGTTGGTCAAGATTTCGGAAAAAAGCATCTCTGCGGTTCATAGCATCCATGACATGTCGGAAAAGCTCGACAATGTGTTTCGCCTGTTGGATCAAGTCCGTGGGTTGTCGGAACAAACCAACTTGCTGGCATTAAATGCGGCAATTGAGGCCGCTCGTGCGGGTGAGGCGGGAAGGGGCTTTGCCGTCGTTGCTCAAGAGGTGCGTAATTTGTCGGTCGAAGCTTCAAGCTTAAATCGTCAAATAGAAGTTGAAATAAACGTTGCACAAGCAACCGTTAAACAAGCCAATAAAACCGTTGGTGAAATGGCATCGTTTGATATGGCACACGCGATTGAGTCAAAGAATCATGTCGATGAGATGTTGAAAGGTGTACAAAAAGTTAGTTTTGAAGTGGAGCAGGAGGTTAACAATATCCATCAATTAGGTGGCAAGTTAGCAACGCTTGTTCAAAACGGCATTCGTGCGCTCCAATTTACAGACATTGTGGTTCAGCAAGGTGATTATGCTAAGGGCACTTTGCAATTTGTTACTGAAACTATCGCTTTAATCAATCAGTACGAATCACGACAACTCAATGCGGAACAAGTCACCGAACAACTGCAACAGTTGCAAAATACAATTGAGAACCGAGCGGCACCTGCTGCGAATCAAGCCAGCATTGATGAAGGCGAAGTTGAATTGTTTTAGAGGATACTATGAGTATAACGACACAAGTTGATAGTAAAAATAAACACGTGACCGTGAGTATTGATGGCGCATTTGGATTCAGCCTCGTTCAAGACTTCCGGCGTTGCTATGTTGAACGTAAAGATCATACCTTCACCATCGATTTACGAGCGGTGAACTACATTGATAGTGCTGGGTTGGGGATGTTACTCAATATGCACAACTACTTGGAACAGCGTGACGGCACGATTCGTTTGATTAACCTCTTACCTCAAGTGAAAAAAATCTTATTAATTTCTCGCTTTGACAAAAAATTTAAAATTGAGTAAATCAGCCTTATGCATGTATTGATTGTTGATGACCACGCAACCAATCGAGAGTTGTGTCGCTACATGTTGTCTGAGCTCACTCGCCAGGTAGAGACATTTGAAAGTGGCGTGGGCGTGGTTGAAGCGATGCAAAATATGGATAGCTTGCCCGATGTTATTTTGCTCGATGTAATGATGCCTGTGAAGGATGGTTTTGCGACTGCTTCAGAGATTCGTCAGGCGTTTGAAGGGGAGCACATCCCAATCATCTTTTTAACGGTGCTTGATGATCATGATTCTTTTGAACGCTGTTTGGCGTTGGGGGATGACTTCATTCTTAAGCCAGTTGATCGCAGCGTACTCGTCGCTAAAGTCCAGGCCCACTGCCGTATTGCGCGCATGCACAATGAAGTTAAAAACCAGCGAGATTTACTGCATCGTTTTCATGAACAAGTGCAATATGATTACATTATCGCCGAGTCTATCTTCTCTAATTTGATGGAGAAAATGAGCTCCAAAGCACGTAATATCTATGGTCTAGATTACCTATCTACGCCTTCTACAGTCTTTAATGGTGATATTATTTTGGTTGCCAACCGCCCCCATGGCGGTATCTATGTCATGATTGCGGATGCAACAGGGCATGGGCTACCAGCAGCTATTTCTGCTATTCCTGCATCTCGTACCTTTTTCGCTATGGTTGCTAAAGGGATGTCGCTGGGCGACATTGTTTTGGAAATGAATAACGCGTTATACGGCTTTCTACCCATTGGGATGATGCTCGCGGCGAGTGTATTTGAAATACGAGCGAATGGATTTGAAGTTTCTTGGTGGGGAGGTGGCTTGCCTGATGGTTATATCGTCGCCCCTGATGGCTCTATTGTAAGACGCTTAGTCTCATCTCATATGCCGCTTGGTGTACTTCAACCCCATGAGTTTGAAACGGATATCACTCATTTAAAGATGGCCCCCGGAGAGCAAATTTTATGCTATACCGACGGTGTGATTGAAGCTGAAAATCAGCAAGGTGAGCAATTTGGACAGCACCGTTTAGAGCAGGTGATTTTGCAAGGAAAAGATATGATTCCCAACTTGTTTGAGTCGGTAAAAGCATTTGCCGATAAGAATGAGAATGTTGGCGATGATTTGTCTATTCTCTCTATGGACTTTCCAATTTCGAGTAGTCAAGAGGATAACTTAGCGAATGAGCAAGGCTACCGCTGTTTGGTTCCAACCAAGACGCAACTGAGTTTTGACGCCAGTTTAATCAGAGATGTTGCTTTAATGAATCAAGTTCGCCAGTATTTAAGTGGTTTATTTAATGGCGACTCTCACTTAGATTTGGTATGTACCTTATTGTCTGAACTGATTTCCAACGCTTTAGACCATGGGCTGTTAATGCTCGACTCAAAGATTAAAGAAAGCCCTGATGGCTTCTTCGAGTTCTACCAACTTCGTGAGCAAAAACTCAAAGAGCTAACAAACGATGCTTGGATTACATTAGATATCGACTATCGTCCACAGCACCAATCTATTCATTTTATTCTTGAGCATAATGGCCAGGGTTTTGACTACCATAAGGTTGTTAATGCTAGCGAAAATATGACACACGGTAGAGGGATTGTTCTCGCTAATGAGTTATGTAATTCGTTGACTTATTCAAAGCAAGGTCGTCGTGTTGATGTTAAGTATTGCTTTGACTCCCAACATACTTTCCCTGAATCTTCCTAATTTACAATGTAAACTGTGGGAGGTGATGTTAAATCTTCGCCTTTGGCCCGTTAGTTTTAGAAACCTCGTGTGTTTTTATCTGATGCTATACTGTTCAAGGTTATTTATAAAAATATGACTTAAAAACCCATCGCTAATTTTTAGCCAATTGTTTTTTGAGTGATACGTGCCTGAATTTGTACATTTATTTATAGGGTTGCCTCACAAAATTTTATAAACTGATGCGATCAAAAGCAGGTATAACGGGTTGCGGTATGTGGGGAAAATTCGTTGCGCTAACAGAGGATAATCAAGGAGTTATTGCTAAATTAACACCAGATATTCAGATTGATGGAAGTTTCAGCAATAAAGGATTATTGGAGGCGCTGCACAAAATTAATGCGGATAACTTCTATGTCGATGAAGACGAAGTAAACCGTTTTTTGAATTGTGCCAAAGAGGGAAAAAGCGAAGCATTTGTCGGTATCACCATTGCCCAAGTTCGCGATGCGAGCGTAAAAGTTGTCGTTTCTGAACAGAATATGTTGGCCTCTATGGTTGTCACTGGAGCTTATCGAGGAAAACCTCTCAACGGACCGCAAATCGTTCAAGCTCTGGCGAATGCCGGTGTGACGAAAGGGATAAACAAATTAGCGTTAAAAAAAGTATTAGCGGTGAGCCGTCAGCTAAAGCCTGGTGAAAATTACACCCAAGCCGTTGCGGTAGGAAAGAACCCCGTTAATGGTCGTGACGCTAAGTTTGTACCTCTGGTGAAAGATGTCACAAAGCAAGTTCTCGCTCCTCGTAAAGATGCTGAATCCACCGACAAAGTAGACTTACTCAACCTGGGTGAAACCATCACCGTGGGTGAAAATGATCCCCTCATGAAACGGATTCCTGCCACTAAGGGTACGCCTGGCATCAGTGTATTAGGTGAATCTGTCGCGCCTATCGCGGGTAAGAATTCTCCATTGAAGGCCGGTAAAGGTTCCTACATCGCCAGTGACAACCCTGATGTTCTTTTGGCCTCTATTTCTGGTATGCCTATTATCAAAGCCAATAGCGTAGACGTTGAAGATGCATTGTATTTACCGAATGTTGGTGTCGCTACTGGCCATGTTAAGTTTAAAGGCAATGTCATCATTGCGGGCAATATTGAGTCAGACATGATTGTGCGAGCTACCGGATCTGTGACGGTTGGAGGCTTTATTGAGTCTGCGGACGTACAAGCTCAAGGTGATATTGACGTTGGCAAGGGGATCATTGGTCACACCGTGTCTGAAGGCGAAGAATACAGCTGCATCGTAAAATCTGGTGGCAATATTCGAGCGAACTATGCACAGTATTCTAAATTGCAGGCTGGACAAAATATCGAACTCGCGGTGCACTCATTAAATAACGAGTTACGCTGTGGTTTACACTTGTTTGTTCACGATACTGCAGAGAGACAAGGAACTCTTAGCGGTGGCAAAGCGCAAGTGGGCGGGAAGATCATCTGTGTAAACTTGGGTGTAGAAGGCGATACAGCGACTTATATTCACGGTTTTGCTCGTTTCCAGCAATACAAAGATCGGCAAGCCAAACTCAAAGAAGTTTATCGCACAGCCCAAGAAGGAACCATGCAAATCATTCGTAAGGAATTGGAGTTTAAGAAGAAACCTAAATCTGAGCGAGCTGAGGAAGAAGAGCTTTTGCTGGAGCGTCAGAAACAACAAGCCAATCAGAAACTTGAAAAGGCAAAACAAGCTCGTGATGAACTCAATATAGAGTTTGAGCAAGCGCTGGCCGACAACGGAATAGAAATTAAAGGCAAAGTATACACCCACGTGACGGTGCAGTTTGGTAATGAAAAAGTGACAACGCGCCGCGTTCATGGCCCGACGACGTTTACCTTTAATCAATACGAAATTAAATGTTCCTCGTTGCTTGATGAAGGGGCCGTTGAAGAGAGTATCTAATAACAGAAATCTCGTTCGTTTTTGATTCCAGTTCAATAGAGTGATGCATTCAGGTGTATCACTCTTTTTTTACATATCAGTAACTGCTAACCACTCATTTCATTGGTTTATTATTGATAATTGTGCTTTATCCGACATATTTTACTAATTTAACTAAAACTAATAAATGTCCCACCGATAGCTAGAGAGACTATAAAAGATTCTCAAAGAATCGAAAAATCAAAATTATATCTCTTTAAATAGGACAATGGTTGAATATGTTTAAGAAGCTATCACTGAAAAACAAATTGGCCTTATCAGCCAGTATGGCGATCATTATTGGTGGTGTCGCGGTCAAAGTCATGGCATTCAATGATTCGTTACAGCGCATGCAATATGATGTCAGCAAGAGTCTAACCAGTTCACTCACGTCGTATAATCAGTACGTATCAGATTGGTTGCTTTCCAAAGAGCGCGCGTTGTCATCGTTATCATCGCAATCAGAACCGAGCACCATTGTCACTTATTTAAAGCAAGTCAAGGTATCTGGCGCATTTGATAATGTGTTTGTTGCTTACCCAGACGGAAGCCAACAGAACGCCAATGGTGTGGTATTACCCTCAGGGAACAATGACCCGAGAAAGTGGGGATGGTACATCAATGGCAGCGCGATGAATGGTGAAATCTTTATGGATAACCCAACCGTAGCGGCGGCCACGGGGGCTAATGTCGTTTCTTTGGGCAAATCAATACAGCTTCAAGGCAATAAGGTTGTTTTAGGGGCTGATGTTGAGATCACCGACATCGTAAAAACCATGACTCAAACCATCTTACCGGGTGAAGGGTTCATGTTTATTGCTAATCGCCAAGGTAACGTTTTTACTTATCGTGATGCATCCATGTTGAATCAACCAACGACCAAACTTGGTATTCGCTTTGCTGATGTTCAAACGGCGGCTAAAAATGCGAGTTATGTCGAAGTCGAGTTAAACGGTGAGCCTACCATATTGATGGCAAAACCGATTGAAGGTACTGAGTTGATAAGTGTTGTCGCAATCAATCGAGATTCTCTTGTCGCGCCCCTGTATGACGGGTTAATTGGCCAAATTGTTGTCACCATGGTCATTGTCGCTATCTGTATCCTATTGTTTAACGTGTTGTGTAATATCCTTTTCCGCCCTTTAAACAACGTGGCGAACGCGCTATCACAAATTGCCAGTGGTGATGGGGATCTGACACTGCGCATTGAAGTAGAAAGCGAAGATGAAGTCGGGCGTCTTGCTCAAAGCTTTAATACGTTTGTTGGGAGTTTACAGCAGCTTATTGGTCGTATTCGCCAGCAAGCTGATGAGTTGAATCATCAAGCGGATGACAGTTCGCAGCGGGCGAATCAAGCCGCGCAAGAATTGAATTTACAGCAACAAGAAGTGGCAATGGTGGCTACTGCGGTGACTGAAATGGCGTCTGCAACTCAAGAGATTGCCTCGCATGCAGAGCAAACTGCACATGCGGCACAAGAGTCGTCGCAGAGTACCCGTAGCGGCCATCATTTGGTGGTGAAAACCAAAGAGTCGATTCATAACTTAGAAAGTGAAGTACGTCAGGCGAGTGCCGTGATCAGCGACTTAGATAAGCATGCTCAAGAAATTTCTCATGTACTTGCAACCATTCAGGGCGTCGCTGAGCAAACTAACTTATTGGCGCTTAACGCAGCGATTGAAGCGGCTCGTGCCGGTGAACAGGGGCGTGGTTTTGCTGTCGTTGCTGATGAGGTTCGCGTGCTTTCTCAGCGTACTCATGCGTCTACTGAAGAGATCAAATCAACGATTGATGTACTTCAAGAGATCACTCGCAAAGCGGTGGCATTTATGGAAAGTAGTTCAAGTCTTGCACAGGGGTCGGTTGAGGATGCTGATCAAGCGACACGAGCGCTTGATGAAATCAACCAAGCGGTTGCTGTAATTAGTGATATGGCGACACAAATCGCCACAGCCGCAGAAGAGCAAAGCCATGTGACAGACGAAATTACCCAAAATGTTACCTCAATTAAAGATGTATCGGACCAGCTGGTATCGGGATCAAATCAAACACAGCAACAATCAGAAGCATTAAAACATCAAGCTGCGCAGTTAAATCAGCAAGTGGCTGCGTTTAACGTTTAGCGGTAGTTTCATCGATCAAAGCGAAGCTTGGGCTTCGCTTTTTTTGTGCTTTTAATACTGGTTTGTCACGCTTCACGAATAATTGGTTTTAATTTCTCACCAAATGAGAAATTAAAATAATAAAAACGATTAAATTCTCTTTATATGAGAATATGATTTGTACAACAAACACACGCACGGTACAAAGAATTATGAAGCAAGCGAACAGCAAATCAGGCTTAGTTAACGAAAAGTTGCTGCAACTATTAATGCAGGTTGCGATAGCCGATGAACCTCTCAATGCCAAACAGTTAAGCTTAGCGTTGGACGTGCCTATTAGCAGTTTGTATCGCCAGCTGAAATTGCTGAAAGAATGGAATTTGGTTGAGGAAAGTCCGATCGACAAGTCCTTGATCATCGGTCCGGCAGCATTGCTATTGATGCGCAGTTACCAAAGCAGTCAACACGATCTAGAAGAGATCGATTCAGTGCTCAATCGCTTGCAAAAACAAACCGGAGAAATGGCGGCTTATATGGTGCCGGTTGGATACCGAGCACTATGTGTAAGCCGAAAAGAGAGCATGCAGGCACTCCGTTGCAGCTACGTCCAGGGTCAGAGCCAACCATTGCTGCGGGGTGCCTCATCCACCGTTATGCTTGCGTATTTACCTCAAGCAAGGCGGGATAAGATCTTAAGTCACTTTGGTGAAGATCCAAATAACTCCGTTTGGTTGAATAAATTTGAAAAAATTCGCGATCAGGGGTTTGCGATCAGCAATTCTGAATATGATCCCGGAGTGTCTGGTCTTAGTACGCCGGTATTAAAGGGAACAAAGCTGGTGGGGGCTGTCTCGGTTATGGCGCCGACGGAACGGGTCGAAAGCCACCAGAATAAAATTATTTTACATCTACAACAGGCTGCGAGGGCTCTACCTCCAGAAAGGTAACGACGATGCTAGGGTTATTCAAACGCAAGACATTTCATGATGTTTCTGCTTTAACGCAAAGAATGGCGTTATTGACACATTGTCAACGTATTCAGCCATTAACCCTAGCGCAATATGAGCAAGCCGAACAAAGCTTAGAAAGCTTCTATGACTGGCTATTTGATTTTTCCAATATCAAAGCGCCGATCTATGCTGGCCACTATGCCGTGGACGATAAATGTCGCGAGCATTTTGCTCAAAAGCTTGAGAGTTTAGTGAGTCAACAGCATTTACCGATTGTTGTCAGCAACACTCATGAAGGCGTACTTAGCTTGTTGCCTGAATTTGTTGGGCAAAATCGTGATATCGGTATTGTTAGTGTCGGTCCTTCTTTTCAGCTTAAGCCAGCGTTAAATCTAGAATTGGGGAGCGCCTTTCATTTTGCGCTCTCGCGTTACAATGAATGTCGGTTAATGTGCTTGGGGATTGATGACTCGACTCAAGACATAAAAACGTTTGAATATGCTGAAGATTTAGGATGTAACTGGCTATTGCAGCGAGAGTGTGATTTTCGTCATCGGCAGCAGCTTAAGCATCAGTTAACAACCTATTTGTCGCGCTGTGATGACATTATTGTCGATATCGATTTATCGTCATTGTCGAAATCTGTGGATTGGGAGAGCGACAAAAAATTGGACGTAGATATGGTGATTCGTATGATTGCACACTGTCTCGAGTCCAAAAAAGTAAGAGCTATCCAATTGACTGGACTAAGAGATAAAGATTGGTATTCAAAATACACCAAACAAATTCTCGATGAGTTGTGTACGCGTTTGTCTCGTAATGATAGTGAGTGATGGAGTGATTTTCTCAGTCCCTTAAATGCAAAAAGCTGGCGTTTCAGCCAGCTTACTTTTTTTACCCTTATCAGGGTTATTGGGGTTTGTTGCCCGTGTTTTTATTCGAGTCTTTCCAATATTGAATTCGAATACGATGCAACTGAGCTTTTCTAGTTTTTTTCATAATAAATACCTCACTATTACAACGACGCTCCTCAAGAGCGGCTTATTATTGTCTTTGCGTTAATAACAGCTAGTTTGTTTTGATTGACGCTACGCCTAAGTTTCTAACGCAGTTCAATCGACCTCTGGCTCAACTGTGAGCGAGAAACCGAATCATGATAAGATCGGAAGGTTGATTGGATTTAAGCCGACCTTCTTTAAGTCACGTTACATGGCTTAAACCACAATATCCACAGTATAGACCAGTTTTTTCCATTAGAGTTCAGAAACAAGCATTTAAAGCTTATATTTCAGACGATGCTTCAAAAAAGTGACATCTTGTCTTCGAGTTTATCTCGTCCCACTCAATGGTAAAATCACTATAACGTCGAATTATGAAACAAATACGACACTCTTTATATGGAGGTGAAGCGTACTTTTTTCAAGCTTAACTCGGTATTGAAGAATGGAAGGTGACTGAAACGAGCAACCCGCTACGACTGAGCGGGCTGATGATATTATACGGCAAGCATCTGGTTGGCAAGTTCGCGACCACTGCCGCGGAATTTATCGACAACCTCTTTAAAAGTGGCAGAGATATTGAGTAGGCGAGAATCGGTGTGTTCTGCAAGGTAAACCGATTTCTGGTCATCGCTACTGAAATGATCCCAATTGAGATGAATATCTTTAGCAAGATGAATGATGGAAGCCAATTTAGGCGAAATATCTGCTTCCCGTGGATCGGGGAAATGTTCAATTGCATCGACCATTTCTTTGGGAAACTTCCAGTTTTTTGCCAGTAACGCGCCAAGTTCGGCGCTTGATACATCCAATATTTCTTCTTGTGCTGAAATTGCATCCTGGCCATTCATGACTTTGCTATTGATGACAAGTGCCTGTTCTGGTACCAAGGCATGGATCATCAGCTCTCCGATATTATGCAGAATTCCCGTTGTAAAAGTTTCATCGACATCCATTTTCACACAAGCCGCAATTTTACTCGCGATCACCGACACTTCAAAGATATCTGACCAATACTCTTCCATATTCAGGGTTTCAAGGTGCGGAAATGCGCTGGAAAGGACGGATGCAACAACCAATGTTTTTACTGGCCCTGTTCCGACGCGAATTAATGCCTCATTGACCGATGTTACCGTGCGGTTACCACCAAAATACGCGGAATTTGCCATGCGAAGCAGGCGAGCCGAGAGCACCTGATCCATGGCCAGTTTTTCGGCGAGACGTTTAAAGTCGACGTTATCCTGATTGACCATATCAAGCAGCTCTTGTAGGACTTTTTGAATTCTAGGTAACTCATTCAGGCGAGATATCAAAGGCGCATGGTTCACTATCATTCTCCTTATTCATGCGGTGCCCCTTTCAATATAGGAGAAATTTTTTACTTGATACAAAAGTTGTAAGTCGTGTTTGTGTGGCGCTTAAATTGTTGATTATTGCATTTCCCAGAGGCTAAAAGCTTGTTACCATCGTGGCAGATAGTCGGGGAGCTCATTTGAGCTGAGATCGCGTTAGCGAGACCCGTTGAACCTGATTCAGTTAGTACTGACGTAGGGAACTATTACGCGGTGGTAAAGCCATTTCGTAGCTTTGCTGTCGCTCAGTGCGTTCCTTTACGTCTTGTATTTGGAGATTCCATGCAAGACCAACTTAGCCCACACTCTACCCCCATCGTTCTTACCATCGCCGGTTCAGACTGCAGCGGCGGAGCCGGGATTCAAGCCGATATTAAGGCCATCAGTGCCACGGGTAGCTATGCGTGTTCGGTGATTACCGCCATTACCTCACAAAATACACGAGCCGTTAATGCGATTCTGCCTGTACCCGTTGAGACGATTGAAAGTCAGCTCGATGCCGTATTCAGTGATCTTAACGTTATTGCGATCAAAGTCGGTATGCTAAGTGATGCACCAGTGATTGAAGCTGTAGCGAAGCGTATTGCGGATTATCAGCCGCGCTATTGTGTCGTTGATCCGGTTATGGTCGCCACGTCTGGCGATCGTTTGCAATCACCTTTGGCTGTAGAGACATTAAAAGAGTGTTTATTTCCTGTTGCGGATCTTATTACTCCAAACTTACCCGAAGCGGAGGTGTTAACCGGTGAGTGTTTTGATGAGTCACCAAGCGATGACCAGCAACGGGCTTTATTGAAGCTTGGAGCTCAGGCGGTGTTACTCAAAGGCGGGCATCGTCAAGACTCTGCCCTATCTCGTGATTGGTTATTCAGTGCCCAGCACCGACAGGTATTTGATGCGCCGCGTATTATCACTCGTCATACTCACGGAACAGGCTGCACACTCTCTTCCGCAGTGGCCTCCTATTTAGCACAAGGCGAACGGTTACCTGAGGCGATAAAACGAGCCAAAAACTATATAACTCAAGCAATTGTATCAGCAAATGAACTAAACGTTGGCCAAGGAAGAGGGCCGGTTCAACACTTTTTTTAGCCCATCATTGTACGCGGTTTGGGCTGGTAATGGCTTTGGATGGTGGCGGTATTTTGAGCAGTTATCTTTCAGCAATTTGACACAAACTTGATGCATGTAAGAACATGACTCACTAACATCGAAGTGGGTTATATGTTTACAGACGTTAAGGCGGTTGATGAGAAAGCTCAACATTATTAACAAAAAAGTCGAGCTGATTTTGCTGGCAGCCATGGCATTGGTGTTGGCTCCTTTCGCTCGTTCTTTACCTGTCACCGACTTGCTTGGGTCTGTTGATGCAACTTCGGGTTGGATCATCAGCACCATTACAGATTCCGCTGGTCAGCGCGGCCTGTGGCTAACCATCGTGATTTTAAGTGCGCTTTCTCTGTATAAGCAACCACTGAATCGAACAGAGATTTTTAAATACATTGTCCAATTTACGGTTATTTTTATGATCGCTTACTTTGGTAAGAATGTGCTCAAAGAGTTGCTTGAAAGCCCAAGGCCTTATACCGAATTGCTTACGCATGAGTTGTTGTTGCCCAATCCTGAGCACTTTTACAAGCTTGGCTCTAGTCAGCAATTGGCAATACTCGATCAGGTGGTGGATAAAGTCAGTGAGTGGCGCCTTCGTCACTGGTATCAAGAAATGAACTATTCTTTGCCTTCTGGTCATACCGTCTTTGCGGCGCTTTGTTTGGCGTTCTTTGGCGCGATATTTGTTCGTCAGCAGCGCTTTATTTTGGCCAGTGTGGTTGTCCTATGGGCCACACTAGCTGCATACAGCCGCGTTTGGTTGGGGATGCATCGACCAGAAGACTTGTACGCTGGTATCGTATTTGTCGCGGCCGTCGTCACCTTTACGCCAAACGTGGGTGAGTGGCTGGTGGCCAAAATGCCAGGCCATGTAAAGCAGCAGTGGCTTAAAGCAAGCCATTAAGCAAAAGTAAAAACAATAAAAAAACCCTCGATTGCGAGGGTTTTTGTGTTTATGCAGCAGATGAAAATTAGGCTTTAAATTCCGCCGGTAAGTCGGCAATGTATACCGCTGGTACACCTTCAAAGTCACTGGTAAATAAGACGCCGTCATCACCTGGAGTGAATGATGGGTGTGGATGCGTGATTTGACGGTCGCCATCAAGTACGTCCCAAGATGTGCTGTGTTTACACAGTTTCTTGGCACTTTTGGTTTGCGTGTTCAGTACATACAAGAATGGGTCATTTTCAATGTCGTAGCTTTCTGCATCCGCGACATCGACTGGCGCGTCACAACCGTCTCCGACCATCAGTGAGCCGTCAAAGTTACTCATAAGGTGAGAACAAGGTGGCATGACCATGACTTCTTCGTTCTCTAACGTTTCTGGGTTCGCTTTGTAGATCACGCGATCGGATTGACCTTTAAAGTAAGAAACGTAAGCCATTGCGCTGCCATCTGGAATCCAGAATTCGTGCGTGCAAGATTCACCTTCCGCATGCTCTTTGATCTTACGAACATTGCTACCATCTTCATCCACCAGCCACATGCGTGCGTCAACAAGGTCATGTGGGCCTTCGTGACAAAAACCAATGGTGCTGTCATCAAATGGGCGATAGATTGGGTGGCCAAGCCATGCTTTGTCTTGATGAACCACATCAAGTTTACCTGTTGCGATATCGACTTTGATAAGACGACAGGTTGGGTTGGTGTGGTAGAACTCTGCGAACTTCTCCCAAGAGGTGAGGGGAGCCCAGTCTGCTTTGAGAATTTCGATGCCAACAAGCTTGGTGCAGTCGGAGTTAGCAACCCAAGTGCCGTACCCTTTCCATTGCTCATCAACGGTATAAACCACGCGTTCTTCGAGTGATTCTAAGTCGACTTGCATAAGGTTGAGTTCATTTTTTACGTAGAAGAAGGATTGGTCATCGGTCGCAATGAAACCGCCGAAGGTGTTGTCACCAGAACCTTCTGTTAACTGAGTCGCTTTCTGGGTTGCGAGATCAACAAGGTAGTAGTTGCGATTGCCATCAAAGTCGCCCGCAAGTAGGAGCTTTTGTCCATCTTGAGTAAAGCATTTCTGGTAAAAGTAGTTACGATGACAAATCACATCTTTTGGTGTGATTCGAGTCACCTTCACTTGAGTATCGCTATCCACAAATGTTTCAAACTCAAGGTTGATAATATCGCCTTTCGCCATGGAAAATATCTCCTGTAAATAAAAAGAAGGCTGCTAACGGGGGTTAGCAGCCAATCATTAATTGTGTTTATCGAACCGTTGCGGTTTTGCTGCTTATCTCGTCGAGTTTGGCGCTGCGTTTTAATGCATAGCCAACTAGGAAGATGGCAGCGGCACAGCCGAGGAAGACCAGGCGTCCCCACATTGGGTTTGGAATCAGAACCATCAAAGTAAGGCCTGCTGCCATATACGTTACCAATGTACCCAATTTCGCGCGTTGCATACGGTCAACAATGTCTTGGCCTTCTTCTGCAACACATTCGGTGTCAACGTCTTTGAAGAACTCAAGAGTTTGCTGTTTGTACGTGTCTTTCTCTTCTTTGTAGAACAGCGTCGACAAGCAGAAGAAACCGGCGGTAAAGATTAAGTGTGCGGCGATGGTAATCATGGTACGCATTTCACCGGCTTCACGGCCTGTTAGGTTTTCAATACCGAACCAGCTTGCTACGTTTTGTGGAGTGAAGATTTCCACCACAGACCAAGAGACCAACATACCGAACACAACCGTTGCCCAAGGTGCCCATTTTGGTGTCTTACGAATCAAGATACCTAGGAATAGCGGCACTAGGATTGGTGATTGAAGCAGGGTCGCCACTTGCATCATCAAGTCAAACAAGCTTAGGTGCTTCAATGAATTGAAGAATTGTGCCATTAGGATAACGAGAATACCGTTAACTAGGCAGGCAATTTGGCCAGCGCGTAGTTGCTCTTTATCGGTCGCTTTGCCTTTGCGCATGATTGGCGCGTAGAAACTACGAACAAAGATACCCGAGTTACGGTTTAGCGCTGAGTCCATAGAAGACATGGTTGCCGCAAACAGACCCGCCATTAGCAGACCAACGGTACCGACAGGCATGGTTTCGCGAGCAAACACAAGATAAACCGCGTCACGCGCTTTCGCGCCAAGTGCTGGGTAAGCTTCTGCTGCATCTGGGTAAAGAATTGCTGATGCCCATGGTGGAATGAACCAAATCACTGCACCGACAACCATCATACCCAATGCTAATAGGGCAGCTTTGCTTGCGTTTTTAGAATCTTTTGCGTTAAGGAAACGGTAAGACTCCTGCATGTTGTTGATACTTTGTAGCTGCTTAACAATGAAGAAGATGAAAGTACAAACAATCAGTAGCGGGTAGTTCATATCAGGACCCATGATGAAACCACCAGGGAACTTGTCTACGATTTCGCTTGGGCCGCCGACAAAGTACAAGGCTACGCCTGCACATGCCACGGAAATAACAGCAACAACCAAAGTTTGAATAAAGTCAGAGGCTACTACACCCCATGCACCACTCAATAAAGAGATGATCAGCACGGCTGCGCCTGTGACATAAATGGTTGTGATGATGTCAGCGTTAAATACGGCAGAGGCGAAGACACCAAGACCGTTTAGCCAAACACCAGCGTTGATAACACTTAAAGGAATGATTACCCAAGTGAAGAACTGCTCGTTGTTGTTACCGAAACGACGTTTTACACCTTCTGTTGGTGTATCTACGCGCATTTGGCGGAAACGGCGAGCAAAATAGAAGTAGGCGAATACGTACGCCACCATGTTACCAACGAAGACCGCTAATACGGCAAAACCATCGTTGAATGCTTTACCTGCTGCACCTGTAAAGGTCCAAGCAGAAAATTGGGTCATAAAGGCCGTTGCCCCGACCATCCACCATAACATCTTACCGCCCCCGCGGAAGTAGTCACTGGTGCTATTGCTAGCCATCTTTTTGAATATCAAGCTAATTGCCACCATTAGGGCAAAGTAACCTGCAATGACAAGGTAATCATATTGCATAACGTCATCTCATAACTTAACTAAATTCGTCGCTGGCTATTCTCTACGAAAAAATTAAAAACTTATGTGATTAATATCAAAACGGTGGTTCACTTTTTGTTTTGATTCTATAAATGTGATACCACTCTCGTTAATGAAACTGGAGTTCAATTTTGCACTTTTTGATATTAAACGTTATGAATGAGACGCGAGCCGTTTATTCATCAAGTCTCAGCAATGATATGCGTATGCTTAGCAGATTTCACGCAATGCGTGAAACGTACTCTGGCGAATGTGACGCCAGTGTTGTTTTGAAAAAATTGGAACTGCTGGTGGTAGAGAAAGGTCTTGAGTTTGAGCCGATAAGGTTTGCTCGACCAACAATTGGCTTAGCAAACTGACATCAATCGTTGAATCGGCATGAGGCTCACTGACGATCAATGTTTTCAAACCAATAGTCGAAGATTGATGAGGCGTGACAATAACCAAAATCGGTAAGGTGAGCCCTTGAATGTTCACTTGAACTTGGCTCTGGGGAGCGGTGGCTATTCGCCGCGTATCGCCGCAGCGATCAATGAGTTCAATATCTGCTGAGCTGTTCAGCAAAGGATGAGCAATATGCAGGTTAACCAGCGTGTCATTTACGATCGAAATATCCGGCTGCCAGCCATCGAATATAGTAGTCAGTGTGTACTCACTAATATTTTCATCGCTCAGTTTGTATGGTGTTTTTGGCTGGCGCAGGTGACCTTTTTGCTGGTTTTGATACTCCCAGAAACGGGCGTCTTCGGGGAAAAACCACTGAGTCTCCCTGTCTATTGAGCGGCCGCCCATTTTTTCCCAGCCAGCGAGGTGGTCGTCAAATTCACAATGTAAATAGGCGCAATGGCCGATGGCGTTAGGGTCTGCATAAAAGCCATCATTAAACTGGGTGGTGGGATGCCAAGGCCGACCGAGTGCATAGCTTTGAGCGGGAACATTGGCTTCCTTGGTAAACTGGCAAAATTCAAATACCAACCCAAATGGCTGCGAGATATGCGTACATGGCGCAGCAATAAAGCCCATTGGTTCATCATCTGGTGCATCGAGGCGCTGACGAGCGCGAACTTCACAATGGTGAAATAGCGCGCAGCCACCACCAAAAATAAAATCAACATGTCCGGTAATTAGGCAGTGGTCGAAATAGCTTCTTCCCGCACTGACATATAAAGTGTCGTGATAGCTATCGAGGCTCACATCTTTAAACTGCGCGCGATCGCCATGCTTGCCGATCAGCAGTGCGACAGCTTGTGTGTGTTTAAGCTTAGTGGGATCTGAGTCGGATTTTTTTGCGTTGGCGATATAATCAAATCGGTTTTGAATGGTTAGCGAGGTCGCGCGAAACCCCACACTATCTACATTCACTGTGCGGCTGCCATAGGTGCCGGGAATTTTTCCGTCTTGACGGATATGTCCGTTGGCACAGCCTCCAGAGATGATGGTATGTTGCCGGCTTTCTCCGAGGAGGTGAACATTCGGACGAGTGATATGGAGCCGCTCCGAATAGACGCCATTTTTTAGAAAGATAACGTAGTCACTGTCATCTTGTGGTGCGGCGTTAAGGGCGTCTTGGATGGTTGTAAAATCACCGCTTCCGTTGCCGTCAACCATGACATCAAAAAGCGTCCAAGTTGGGGGCGAAGAGGCAAAATGTCGTTGAATTGTCATCGCTATAAGTGATTTTAAAATAATGAACCATTGTTTTATTTTATATTTTTTTATTTGAAAAACTGTGATGTTTCTAAGGTTTATTATGTCTTCTAATTCAGGCTAATAAAAAAAGAGCCTCAGTGAGGCTCTTAGGTTGCATGAAGAATGAAGAGAATGGTTATTGCGCTAATTTGCCTGAACCCGCGTTGGTTTTTACGTGTTCGCTTAAACGTGCAGTCGGTTTGAGTAAGTAACTGTAGTTTTTACTCGGTAGCCAATAGCTTTGATCCGAGTTGGGATCAAGGATAGTGAGTGGCGCATTGCTGCTGCTTTTGGCGGCTTTTTTGCTTGCTACTGGAATCAGGTCGACCTCTGTTCCGTTAAGCACATTATTGTGTGCAAAATAGTAAGAACCACATTCGGCTTCGCTCCAACCTTGGGCCATACATTTATCTTTGTTTTTCTGTTTAGAACTAAAGCCAATCAGTTTATTGATGATGTCTTTCTGTTTGCCCGGAACATTAAAGACGTTGTTTTCAGCAAAGATTTTACCGGCTGTGCCGACCATCATCGCATCTCCCAAACGATATTTTGGATAGGGGGATTTGCGGTAATCGACATCATAAACATTGTTATAAACATGCACACGACCAAAACGCACACGTGGCATACGCTGGCCTGTGGTCTCGTAGTAGTTGTCATGCATCGTCACATCCAGCGCCGAAGGGCCGTAACCGGTCAATTTATTCGCAGAATCTGAACCACCAATCAACCCCACTTTATCGTGATGTTTGAAATGATTATTGGAAACGGTAACGTTACTTGATGCGCCAACGATGTCGAGCAGTGCATCATGATGCTGCACTTTTTGCGTCTTTTCGTTGTATGGCGCTTCCCAAACTGGTGGGAATTTATCGTCGGTTCGTTCGCCGTCACTAAAGCTGTTGTGATCGATCCAAACTTGCTGAGCATTTTCGACCGTGATGTTGTCGTATTCCGAATTCCAACGCCCACCACGTAGACTGCAGCCGGTCGGATTTTTAGTGTCATCAACATAGACGTCGCTGCAGTTGCCTTGACCAAACTGTTTTTTATCGACTTTAAAGGAATCACGAGGTCCCCAGCCAGGGAAATCATCAAACGCGTCGGTGAAGCGAATATTGCGAATGACAATGTTTTCAGCTTTGAAGTTATACGGTCTCTCTTTATTGGCAGCGCGATCAAAGCGCAGTTGCCCGAGTCTGAGTTGACCATGTTTAATCTCTGCATCACTACCAAGGCCTATCAGTGATGTATTCGAGCCTACACGTAGGACGATATGTTGGCTCTGCTTTTTACTAAAGCATTGACGTAAAGACTCCAGCTCACCACTGAGTTCTGGTGGGCGCCCGTTGACCAAGGATTGTTTATTCCACTGCTGTGGTGTGTAGGTCTTCAAGTACTTGGCAAAGAATTGATCATAGCTTGTGAACGTATTGCCACTGCACATTGCCATATAATGTTCGGGTTTGATCGGGTTGCCGTTTTCATCGGCATTAAGATCAATACTGCCTTTGATATAGATGATCTTTTTTTGATGAGAAGGCTCAACCCATTCACCACTTGGCAAAATGGTTGGTTGACCATCATAAAGAGCATCGATCAACTGCTGACGGTTAGTCACAGTGTAAGTGTGTTTCGCCGGAGCACCGCATCCGCCAGTCGCGCCTTCTGCCCAACCCGTGGCACCCAGTGAAGACGGAGAGGAGTCGGTTTGACTATTGCAGGCGTTGTCAGCCGCCATTGCCGGAAAGGCCATCATTAAGGACAGAGAAAGGTAAGAGAGTTTTTTCATACGTTTAACCTAATGAAGTTATTATTATTGAGTGGTTGTTGAATGAGTAAAAATAAGGCTTAGCATGTTGCTAAGCCTTAGAGTGTGATCAGTTTTGGCTGATCAATGTTTTTAAATTCTTCACTTCGCTTTGGCCAGGTACTGCCTCATTGGCTGAGATCTTCGCGGCTTGCTTCAGTTCAAGTAATTTCGCTGAGTCAACCACTTGGCCTTGCTCGTTCACGGTTTGACCATCTTCGATCAGGTAGTTGTCTTTCTCGACATCGGCGTTGACGACATCACTGTAGTGACTGTCGACGTAGAAGCGATAAGAGCGGTTACCGGTGAATGTGCCTTGTTTGACTTTCTCGGTGTATGGGCTCTTACGCAGTAGGAAGTTAAAGCGGGTGTTATCAATCGACACGTTATTCTCGAGCGTTAATGCGCCAGGGTTAAAGTTATCGGTAAAGCCGTCCATGTTATTTTGGAACGCTAAGCTGTTTTTAACCACGTGAGCCACAGGCAAACCTTCGCCACCCAGTTTAAAGCCATTACCCCGTGTTCCGCCTTTCTCCTGCACTGTCAGGGTTTGACCATTTTTGTAAGAGATCGAATCGAGAATGGTCACGGCACCGTTGGCACCATCTTCGACTTTATTGAAAAGATCCCAACCATCATCAATATTGTGGTGTGACACGCAGCGAATGAAGGTATTGCCGTCACCAATACGCATTTTCGCGGCAAACCCATCAGCGTTAATTTGCGACTCATCCATGTTGTTGTAGCTTTCACTGTCTTCTACCACGTTATAGCTTGCCCATAGTGCGCGGCCAATACCGGATTTAGACGTGATTTGGAAGCCTGTGTCAGGGGCATCATGTGTCAACATATGTTGGAAGTGATTGTGGCTGCCGTGAACAATATAACGCGCGCCATCGACTTCAATGTTAGATACATTCCAGTAGCTGGCTTCGTGCATCACATCACCAGTGAAACGCACGCCATCTTTGGCAACCAGATTCTTGGCTTTCTCTGGTGTACCGCTGGCGGTGACGGGCAGGGTGATGTCTGCGTAAGTGCCAGGCTCAAGCGTAATCGTGCCACCTGGAGCTACCAGTTCAACGGCCGTCGCGAGATCCAAGCGTCCGTTATTGCCTGCCGGGTTAACCGTGATGTTCATTGGGTCGGCCAATGTGACTTTTTCGACCGTTTGAGTATAAGTTTTTGGTGTTAAGTCAGGACCTTCTACCGGCGTGTAGGTAACATCAAACTGGGCTTGATTGGCCTTCAAGGTTGACTGATAGCTAAACATATCGCCTGCGGTGACTGGGCGGTTATCGACCAGAGACTGACCATTTTGTGACACGCTAAACGTTCCCGAGTAGTTAGCGCGAGATTGCAAGGTATAGTTGGCAATCGCGGTTTTATCCGGAGACGCTTGTTGTAAAACCACATCTTCTAGTTGCGCTTTGTACAGCGGCGCGTCTTCGGTGTTGGCTTCACTGAGGGCAATCTGCACATCACTGACGGTGATTTTGGCATTACGCGATGCAAAGAAACCAACATATTGGTAGTTCGGATCTTGAACTTCAACGATATTGGCATGTGCGCCTTTCAGCTCTTCAGTTTTCTGCTGCTCTCCGTTGTCATAGCTGACGATATACCCGCTATCGGTGCGAGTGAGCGACATTTTATAAGGTTTATCGCTACCAAATGGCACGCCTTTAATGAACTCATCACGGCTCATGCGATTGCCGCCCGTGCCCCAAGGTTCGTAAATCCCTTCGCGGAAGTTGGCGTTAATGTTGACCAAACCATTGGTGGCTTTTTTATTGGCGCGTAATACGTTCATGACCATATTAGACGCCGCTGGAAACTCTTCTAGACCCTCTGGTTGTGGGTTGAGGCGAGGCTCGCCAATGATGTCGCGCACCATGATGCCCGCGCCTTCTTGACGGTTAGGTTTGGAACCGGTTTCAGGTCCGAGCTGATCTAAAGTAATGGTCGCCGAAATCGTAAAGTTCACATCGGTAGGTAGCTTGGTGTAATAGAAGGTAACCCCTTCGTGAGAGTTAGCTAACTTACCGCCACGGCTTTCAACCGTAAATGAATCAGCTAACGGGCCTGGCTTTGCAGGTTGACCATTCACCAACACTTCGTTGGTACCGACTTTCTCTGGCAAAATGGTTGAGCCAAAGTTTAAATCGGTAGACTGGCCAAAGGTAATGGCTTGCCAAGTAAGCTGACTGGCGTCGAGAGAGGTGGTGTTTGATGCGTCATTTGCGCAAGCAGAAAGAAGCAGTGCCGATGAGACACAAATTGCAATAGGCGTTTTTTTCATTATTTAGATCCTCGAATAGGCCTATTGGGAAGCAGTGGATACCTCTCCCAATAAGCCTGTTTGCGTAGTTTAAATCGTGTACTTAGAAGCTATATTTCATACCTACACGGTAACGAGGACGCCAAGTATCATTTTCATCGCTGTTTTCTTTATTGGTTGGAGTTACACCAAATTCAGCAAATGGTGCCCAGCCGTTACCCCATTTGTATTCCGCTTTAAAGTTAATTTCTGTAAAGCCGTCGCTATCACCCTTCCATACGTCAGAACCTTCTTGTTTCCAGGTATAGTCAGTTGACGCGCCGAATTTCCAATCTTCAATGCCGCTGTAGCCTAGGCCAACCGTCCAACGGTTGTAGTGTGAGTTATCATCACCGCCATTTTTGATTTCATAGTGGTAACGATGACGGAATGACGTTGACCAGTCGTCGTTGATTTTGTAGCCCAATGTTAGGTTGAACTGGTGAGCGTGTTTATTATCGCCAGTTTCCCATTTGTATTGAGGCGTTAGTGAGAATTTGTCATCTAACTTCATGCGGTAGCTGATGTTCGCTTGGTTACCCGCATCAACAAATTGGTCAAAATCAAAGAAGCCATCACCACTTTTATATTTAGCTTCTACTTCAAAACCCACACCGTTTTTAAAACGATGGCTAACCGCGATACGGTCTTTGTGTGCCTGGTCTTGACCTTCGAATTCAGGTTTCCATTCGTGACGCATGTTAATCGAAACCGCGTGAGCTGCTGTACTGGTTAACGCGAGTAGTATGGCAGAGGTAAGTAATTTAGTTTTCATATCGAAACACCGTTTTGTTATTGTCATGTTCGAAGCTAATTTATGCGTTATACGTGTCTTGTTGAAGTCACATTTGGCGAAATCGTGATCTGTAAAACGGTGTTTCAATAAAAAGGTGGTGATTATTGTGATCTTATTAATAGTTTAGTGATTGGCAATGTTTATAGAGATAATCGAGCGGCTCTAAATAATTTGATTTAGATCAATTAGACTAAAGTTGAATATATTATAGGAATTTATGTTTTTATTTATTTTGATAGTTAAAATATTTATAAAATCATACTTATGCATTAATAAATCAGCAAGTTAAAACTTTCCTACATGCCAATTCATAAGTTCTTACCTTTACTTTTATCCCCTTAATAAATGCGATCTTACGCACATTTCTATTTTTACTTTTTATTTTATTAAATAATTTTTCACTGTGAAATTAATCAATAATTATTGGCTGAATTTATTTTAAATTTTCAAATTGAAACTGCATTTCACATTTTTTATGTTTTTATTGATAAAAAAATATTCAAGATCACATTTATGCAATTATCAGCTGGAGCGATTTATTTAAACGAGTTTAATAAAAGGGCAAGTCGGGCAGGGGGTTCCTTGGGATTGTTTCTAACCTACCGACAAGAATCTAAATATAGAGGACGAGAAAATGTATGAAAATCGTAAGCTTGGATTAGCTTATCTAACACCATTCATCATCGGGATGATCGTGTTTACAGCTTTTCCATTCGTATCGTCATTCTTAATGAGCTTTACCGATTATGATCTGATGACTTCGCCAGAATTCGTCGGCATCGAAAACTATCGGTACATGCTTGCTGAGGATGATATTTTTTGGAAGTCAATGAGCGTTACATTCTTGTACGTTTTCTTGACCATTCCAGTCAAACTGGCGTTTGCTCTGTTTATCGCCTTTATCCTTAACTTTAAGTTAAAGGGTATTGGGTTCTTCAGAACGGCCTACTATATCCCTTCTATTCTCGGTAGTAGTATCGCTATCGCAGTATTGTGGCGTGCTTTGTTCGCGATTGATGGGGTATTAAACGGCGCGCTTGGTTTTATCGGTATCGATCCGATCAACTGGTTAGGTGAGCCATCTTTTGCGCTCTTCTCTATTACGCTTCTACGTGCGTGGCAGTTTGGTTCAGCGATGGTTATCTTCCTAGCTGCGCTACAAAATGTGCCTCAATCACAATACGAAGCGGCCATGATCGATGGCGCAAGTAAATGGCAAATGTTCATGAAAGTGACGGTGCCACTGATTACGCCAGTTATCTTCTTTAACTTCATCATGCAAACAACGCAGGCGTTCCAAGAATTTACTGCCCCTTACGTCATTACGGGCGGCGGTCCGATGAAATCAACCTATCTGATTTCACTCTACATCTATGAAACGGCGTTTAAATTCTTCGATATGGGTTATGCAAGTACTCTAGCATGGGCACTGTTCATCGTGGTTGCCATCTTTACATCGATCACGTTCCGTTCCTCGAAGTACTGGGTGTTCTACTCAGGTGATAAGGGAGGCAAATAATCATGTCTAGTACTATGACAGCTCACAACAAAAGCACGGCAGCAAACGAGAGCAATCTTGAAAACGAACGCACCTTGCGTCGTGAAAAAATCAACGCATTTATTCGTTATACCGTGCTTATTATCGTCGGCAGCTTGATGCTCTATCCACTGATTTGGATGTTCTCAGCAGCGATGAAACCCAACCACGAGATCTTCTCTTCACTGAGTTTGATCCCAAGTGAATGGAGTTTAGAAGGCTTTATTAACGGTTGGAAAACCGGTACTGAATTTACCTTTGGTCACTACATCTACAACACCTTTGCTTATGTATTGCCAAAAGTTATCTTGACGGTTATCTCGTCAACCATCGTTGCGTACGGTTTCGCTCGCTTCGATATTCCGTGGAAACCATTTTGGTTTGCTCTACTGATTGCAACCATTCTACTTCCACAATCTGTATTGCTTATTCCGCAATACCTAATGTTCCGTGAAATGGGAATGCTAGATAGCTACTTACCACTGTACTTACCGATGGCATTTGCGACACAAGGGTTCTTCGTGTTCATGCTGATTCAGTTCCTACGTGGTGTCCCAACAGACATGGAAGAGGCAGCAATGATTGATGGCTGTAACTCATTCCAAGTTCTATGGCATGTAGTGGTTCCAGTGATTCGTCCTGCGATTATTTCGGTTGCTCTGTTCCAGTTCATGTGGTCAGTCAACGACTTCCTAGGCCCTCTAATCTATGTGTCTAGTGTTGAGAAATATCCAATCGCTCTCGCTCTGAAAATGTCTATCGACGTTACAGAGGGTGCGAAGTGGAACGAAATCCTAGCAATGGCTTCTATTGCCATCATCCCTTCAATCATCGTGTTCTTTATGTCACAGAAATACTTTGTTGAAGGCGTTACCAGCAGCGGTATTAAAGGTTAATTTTTTGGAGTAAGTAAAATGGCTGAAGTTAAATTCAATAAGCTAGAGAAAATCTATTCAAACGGTTTCAAAGCGGTACACGGTATCGACCTCACTATCCAAGACGGTGAATTCTTGGTGATTGTTGGCCCATCGGGCTGTGCAAAATCGACCACGCTACGTATGTTAGCCGGTCTGGAAAACATCTCTGGTGGTGAAATCACCATCGGTGGCAAAGTGGTGAATAACCTGGCGCCAAAAGATCGTGGTATTGCCATGGTGTTCCAAAACTACGCCTTGTATCCACACATGACTGTTGCGGAAAACTTGGCATTTGGTCTGAAACTGCAAAAGCTACCAAAAACGGAAATCGACCAACGCGTAAACGAAGCCGCGAAAATCCTAGAGATTGAAGAGCTTCTTGACCGTCTACCTCGTCAGTTGTCAGGTGGTCAGGCGCAGCGTGTTGCCGTAGGCCGCGCGATTGTTAAGAAACCAGAAGTGTTCTTGTTCGATGAGCCTTTATCGAACTTGGATGCCAAGCTCCGTGCTTCGATGCGTGTCCGTATTTCTGACTTGCACCGTCACCTTAAAGAAGAAAACAGCCCTGCGACAGCGGTTTATGTTACTCACGACCAAACCGAAGCCATGACCATGGGTGACCGTATCTGTGTGATGAAGCTCGGTGAAATCATGCAGGTGGATACGCCAGATAGCCTCTACGACAACCCGGTTAATATGTTCGTTGCTGGCTTTATCGGTGCACCTGAAATGAACATGATTGATGCGCAAGTGAGCGAGCGAGATGACGGCATGTACGTCACTATTGGTGGTCAAGAGCTGCGTCTGTCTGAAGATAAAGCCGCGAACGTTCGCCAAAACAGCTTTACCAAAGCCGTATTTGGTATTCGTCCTGACAACATCACCTTATCGCTTTCTGATGACCCTGCGGCACAAACGATTGTCGGTGATGTCATCCGTATGGAGAACATGGGACACGAAGTGTTTGTTTACTTCGGTGTCGGTGACAAAGAGTTTACTGCGCGTGTGCCAATTGATGACGTTCGCCAAAAACTCAACATGAAATTGCAAAAGGATGTGAAGTTTGTTGTTGAAATGAGCAAAGCGCACATCTTCGATAAAGAAACTGAGAAAAATATTTCTCTAAAACTATAAATCTGGAGACTGATCCATGAATAAAAAGGTACTGACTACAATTATCTCTGCCGCCATTGCCGCTACTTCTATGACTTCTATGTCAGCATTTGCTGACACAGAACTCCGTATGTCTTGGTGGGGAGGTAACTCTCGTCACCAAGCGACGTTGAATGCGCTTGAGAAATTCCAAGAGAAATATCCGGATATTAAAGTAAAAGCTGAATATACCGGTTGGGATGGCCACTTATCACGTTTGACCACGCAGGTGGCAGGTAATACTGAACCTGATGTGATGCAAACCAACTGGAACTGGTTACCGATTTTCTCTCGTGACGGCATGGGTTTCTACGACATGAGCCAACAGGCGGACGCGCTGAATATCAGCAACTTCCCTGATAACGCCATCGGCATGACAACAGTAAACGGTAAAATTAACGGTCTTCCAGTCAGTATGACGTCGCGCGTGTTCTACTACAACAAGGACATGTGGGAGAAAGCAGGGGTTGCATACCCAACCAACTGGAAAGATTTGATGGCTGCGGGTAAAGCGTTTGAGAAAAACCTCGGCGCAGACCACTACCCATTAGTTATTGAAGCGCGTGACGTGTTTGCGATGAACCGTTCATTCATGCTTCAAACCATGGGTAAAGACATCATTAACCATGACACGAACATGCTGAACTACGATCAAGCAGAGATGGAAAAATTCTTCCAACTGTATGCAGATCAAGTGGCATCACACGTATTCCCATCAACCAAAGAATTTGCTTCTTACGGTAAAGGTAACCTTTACGAGATGCGTCCTTGGATCGACGGTCGCTTCGGTGGCTTGTACATGTGGGATACTGCGATTGCTAAATACACAGCCAACCTAGATCCATCTATGTCTCTAGAGCTTGGTCCATACCCAATGGCGCCAGGTGCGACAGATTCAGGTCTATTGGCTCGTCCTTCAATGATGTTCTCTATCGGTCGTAATACAGACCATCCAGAAGAAGCAGCGAAACTGGTTAACTTCCTACTCAATGATCCTGATGGTATCCATGCGCTTGGTCTTGCTCGTGGTATTCCAATGAGTAAAGAAGGCTTGGAAGTACTGAAAGAATCTGGCGAAGTGGATCCAAACAGCTTGTCTTTCCAAGGTTACGAGCAAGCGAAAGAGCTTCCTAAAGTGATTGCCCCAACAACTTACACGGATAACGCACAGTTGATGGAGCTATTTAGCGAAAACATGCAAAAACTGGATTACGGTGAAACAGACGTATCAGGTGCAGCGAAAGACTTCCTACGCCGTGGTAACCGTATCCTTAAACGCATTGCGAAATAATTCATTTCGTTAGTGTTAACAAAGCACCCCTCACGGGGTGCTTTACGCGTTTATGGTGAACAGCAAATCACGCTCAGTTTATGAGGTTATTTGCTGTTGATCATACGTTCGACTCCCCCTATCTGTTATTGGAGAATTATTATGTCTGCAACGCGAACGTCCCTACTTCCGACTTTGACTGCGTTTTATCAGCGTGCGATTGAACTGGGTCAGTCGTCCTCTAGCCCGATGCTGGCAGATGGTATTGATGCCCAAACATTAACTCCCATTGAGTGGACCTATCCCGATGGTAAGCAAGTGCCGATGAGCAACTTTGCTAGCCAGCAGAACTTAATGCGTGGCCTTGTTGCGTTATCCATGATTACTGGTGACAACGACTATTTTCATCAAGCTCAAAGTACCACCGCCTATGTGTTAGATAATTTTGCTGACCATAACAGCGGGTTACTGCAATGGGGCGGTCACCGCTTTATTCACCTTGAAACCGGCAGTATTGAAGGGCCGGCAAGTAAAGAGTGCGTACATGAGTTAAAACACCACTTCCCATTTTATGATTTGCTTCATCAAATGCGCCCAGAGGTAACAGAAAAATATTTGAAAGGCTTTTGGGCGGCGCACGTAAAAGATTGGCAGAAACTCGATTTAAGTCGCCATGGTGAATATGGGGAAACCTTTCCAGAAGCGCTATTTCAACATTACACGCCGACACCGGTCGTTGACCCTGCGAAGTGGCCTAATTTGCCTGAAACGGTTGGCTTAACGTTTGTGAACGCTTCGACCGATCTTATTTATGCGGCGTGTCACTATTACCGTTACACAGGGGATGAAGACGCGCTAAAATGGGCTAAGCACCTGTATCATCAGTTTGTGTTAGCAAGACACCCGAAAACCGGCATGCCGGTTTACCAGTTTTCTTCGCCGCTGCAGCGCGAACCGATTCCAGAGGATGATCGCCTGACTTATTCTTGGTTTGGTGACCGAGCGAAACGTCAATTTGGCCCTGAGTTTGGTGATGTCGCGCGTGAAGCGAACGTGCTATTTCGTGGCTGCTGGCCAGTGGTGGTGGACAACCCTCTGGCGATGTTGGAATGCGTAAAAAAACTGGATGACCCAGAGTGGCTTGGTTGGGTTGTCGATGGCATCAAAGCATACTTCACGCACGCTTGGGATGAAGAGACCAACCAAACGATTCCAATGTGGAATAGCGGTGAAGACATGACGGGCTATTGCTTTAAGCGTGATGGCTACTACGGTGACAAAGGAACCACCCTTGCCAGACAACCAGCGAATCCGGCCTATCTATTGACCTTAATTCGCGCTTCAATGGTGAGCGAGGATTTAGAGCTTCACCAACTGACTGCGCGCATGTTTAAACGTTTTGGCCTAGGCGAACTCGATCCGGCAACCTTAGCGCCGCTCTCGGTGGCCTCTGATACCGAGTTGCGCTCTGCTTATTTGGTGTTTGCACTGCTTGAACTTCACGCTCAGCATGGAAATGACGCCTTACTGGCTTTAGCGGATCGTGTCGGTGCGAACCTCATGGCTGACCATTACGATACGCAAAGTGGGCTATTTGTCACCACGATGGAAAACAAAAAGTCACGACTTGATGATCCTGTACCGTATGCGCTGCTGGCGATTGAAGCTGCTTATGCTGGCGTTTACGATCAAATACCTGTCGCATTATCAACGGGCGGTTATTTACATGGAGAGCAATTGATCAATGGAGAGATCAAAACCGTTTATGATCGCGATGTTATCTATCGCCAACCTCACGTAGAGATGGCGATGTCTTAAATTGCGAGGTAACCAAGGTGGGGAAACTTTCTGTTCCTGACCAACCCGGCGATGACGTCGCTAAGCCTAAACCAAGGCTACGTTATCGCCATCGAGTATTATTAAAACGCCAAGTGTGGCCATTTGCATGGCCGATTTTGGTGGAATTATCTTGTGTGGTACTGATGGGAATTATCAGTACCGTTCTCGTCAGCCGCCTAGGAGCCCAACAAACTGCGGCGGTTGGGATCACCGATGGTGTTACCTGGATCATCATTTCTGTACTCACCGCCACCGCCCTTGGTGGTTCTGTGGTTATTGCTCAAGCGTTTGGTAAAATTGATCGTAAAAAGGCACTTGATAGCGCTGGGCAAGTGATGAAACTGGCGCTCGCGGTGGCGCTGATCTCATTATTGATCGTTCAACTTTTCGCGCATCTCATTTTGACGGTGATCGCTTACGGCGCGGAGCCTGAAGTGGTCGAGATGAGTGAGATGTACCTTAAGCTGGTGGCGTGCAGTTATCCGGCACTTGCCATTACCTTAGCGGGGAGTGGTGTGCTACGCGCGGTGGGGAATTCAAGGTTGCCAGCGCTGAGCAATATTTTAATGAATGTGCTTAATATTGTATTCAGCTATCCACTGATTTATGGCACGGCGGATTTTGGTGGCAGTTGGCAGGGGCTCGGGCTGTTTGGCTCTGGGTTAGGGGTTGCTTTAGCACGTTGGGCTGGCGCGGTGATGATTGTGTTTTGCTTAGTGCGTAATTCCACCTTGTCAGTGGGCCGTGCTCAATATTTCAGCCGTTTTGACCGTGAAACATTGATGGATATTTTGAGTGTTGGTATTCCCGCCAGTGTCGAATCACTGATGTTTAATCTCGGGAAACTGATTACGCAAATTATGGTTGCGGGGATGGGGACTGTAGCCATGGCCGGGAATGTTGTGACCTTTTCAATCGTACTCATGCTCAATATCCCCGGAAATACTCTGGCCATGACCTCGACGATTTTAATTGGTAAACGCTTAGGCCAAGATAAGCCCAAAGCGGCTTATCAGGAGATGCGCTTGATCTTCTGGGCTGCAACACTACTGTTGATGATTCTTTCTGTGGCGTTTGTGATTGGCGCTGAGCCTCTAGCTCGCTTGTATACCAAGGATGATGCGGTTATTGAGGTCGTGAAAAACCTGATTTATCTCAATGCGATAATGATTCCGGTCTGGGCTGCGTCGTTTGTGCTGCCTGCGGCATTTAAAGGCGCCAAAGATGCGCAGTTTACGATGTGGATAGCGATCGCCAGTATGTGGGGTTGCCGTGTTGTGCTTGGTTATTTTCTTGGGATTACGCTGGATATGAATGTGTATGGTATTTGGCTTGGCATGTTTGCTGACTGGTGGATTCGCGGCGCGATCTTCTTCTATCGTATGATTCATCTGCGATGGTTAGATGTTTATTTTCGCAAAAAGTCGGCAGGGAAGTGACGGTAATGTCTGGTGCCGCGGGTCAATCAAAACGCCGGGATGATTATCACCGGCGTTTTTGCCTTGATTAACGGTCAGTCTGATTCGTTTAAGCAGCTGTAGCGAAAGCGGTCATCAAGATCTAATGGCAAGATTAACGTACTGAATTTGCGCTGATTAGCATCGTCACACAATGCATTGCGTGAGCTTGTACTGTCGACGTAGGTGGATTCATATTCGGCGTTAAACACCGCTTTATCGGCCTCGATAAAAGGCGCTAGATAGCCACATTCATTGTATTCAAAGCACTGTTCGTTAACGGCGAAATCAAAATACTCTACTAAATCGGTGATTTGGTCCAAATCATTTTTTAGCCCAACGGCCAAACCAAGTTGATGTGCGGTATTGGCAATGTAACGGTTGAACATTAGCTGATCGTGGTAGCTGAGATTAAACCCTGAGTTATTGGTATAACCATCGACGTTATCTGGTTCAACACCGTCACAGCCTTTACGCTGTGCCAGCTCAAGGCGTGCGTGCATGATCTGTCGAACCGACTCGGCGCTGATGTCTAACCAGCGTTCATCTTCCCAGCCATCGAGGGTGTCGCCCAATACGCTGTCTGCAAAAGATGCTGCATCTTCACGCCAATCCTCAAAAGAACCGGCTGAGAAGTAACAAATTACTTTGTGACCATCGGCTTGTAGCGCTTTGATATCAGTGGAACTGGTATCAAAAAGATCGATGTCGTAGACCGCGACCTCATAGCTTGAATTCAGGGTGTCTTTGAGTTGCCACTGCCATGTCGTTTGACTAGCGGGTTGATACCAATTACCGCCCGTGATCGGCGTTAATATTTCAAACTGGCTTGCTGAACCTTGGCTATCGCTTCCACAGCCCATAAGCAGTAAAAGACTGAGCAGGCTGGCGCCGACTGTGAACTTATGTGTATGCATAAGTGGATATGGAATGGTTAATGGTAGAGCTGTTCAGTGTTATCGACTCTCAATGAGAAAGCAATGGCTTAAGGGGATTCAAGTGATAAGATTGGAAGCGGAGTGCAATAACGGAAGATGTTGAGTTAGCTTGCGAGCAACGAAGGCAAAAAAAAAGCGCCTGATCGGGTCAGACGCTGGCAAAATAAAGCCATCAAAATAGGACTTTAATAATCAAGTCAGGGGTTACTTGATAATATTGGCGACTTCGCGAACAAGGGCTGCTAATTCATCCCATTTTTCGCCGTCAATTAGGTCATTTGGCACCATCCAAGTACCGCCACAAGCGAGTACGGCAGGGATGCTCAGGTAATCTTTTACGTTTTTCGGGTTAACACCACCGGTAGGCATAAAGCTTACTGGATAAACCGCGGTGAGTGCTTTCAGCATACCAACGCCACCAGAGGGTTCCGCTGGGAAGAACTTCAAGGTTTTTAAACCCATTTCCATGGCTTGTTCAACCAAGCTTGGGCTGTTGACGCCAGGGACGATGGTAACGTTACTCTGCTGGCAGTATTTGACGGTTGTTGGGTTGAAGCCAGGGCTAACAATGAAGTCAACGCCAGCATCAATGGCTGCATCTACCTGCGCTGCACTAAGAACCGTTCCTGCGCCAATCAGCATTTCAGGATACGCTTCGCGCATATTGGCGATAGCTTGCGCTGCATCGTCTGTACGGAAAGTCACTTCTGCGCAAGGCAGGCCATTTTCGATCAGTACTTGTGCCAGTTTGACCGCTTTGCCTGCGTCTTTAATGGCGATAACGGGTACCACTTTAATTTCTTGTAGCTGTTGCTCTAGAGTTTTCATTGTTGTCTCCTTAAATGCTTGGCATCACGTCGCTCGGAATGATTGCGCCGCGATGTTTAATAACGGTACCGGCAACACTATGACCTGCTGCAGCTGATTGTGCAGGGCTGCCACCCAAAATACGTTTTGCAAGGTAACCTGCACTGAACGAGTCGCCTGCTGCTGTGGTATCGACAATGTCGGTCACAGGTGTTGGGGCCACTTCGACGCGCTGATCATTTTCAATCACAATGCACGCATCGCCACCTCGTTTAATCACAATCTCTGAAACGCCGAACTGATGAGTACGAGCGATGCATTGTTCAACATCGGTGTCGCCCCACAACATCTCTTCATCGTCGTAAGTAAGAAAGGCCATGTCGGTGATCGCCAGCACTTGTTGATACCAATGCTGAGCTTGTTCAGCACTTTGCCAAAGCGCCGGGCGATAGTTGTTGTCAAAGGCGATTTTAACCCCATCTTGGCGGCATAAAGTAAGACACTCGATCAGTTTTTCACGGCAATCATCAGGTAGAATCGCTAGGCTAATCCCGCTTAAATAGACGAGGCCGTGTTGCGATAATTTCTTGGCCACATCGACAGGGTTGGTATCACGCAGCCAGTATTTCGCTGCGGAGTCATTACGCCAGTAGAAGAAGCTACGCTCTCCATCGTCTGCCGTTTCAATGGCATAAATACCAGGCAGTTTGTCGGTTGAGAGATAAACCATATCGGTATTGATAGCTTCAGATTGCCATGCACTGAGCATATCGGCACTGAATGGATCGTGTCCTAAACCAGTCACATAAGAGGTGGTGACACCTTGTGCTTTGGTTAAGCGTGATAGATAAATCGCGGTATTGAGCGTGTCACCGCCAAAACCTTGCTCAACTTGTCCGTTGACCTTTTTAAGCTCAACCATGCATTCGCCAATGATGGCCACTTGACCGATAGGGTTCATAAAACCTCCTGAAAATAACTGTCGCTATTATCCTCCCGACAAAACTTCAAATCAATAAAAATAAAACGATGGTTTAAAGTTTGTGATTCTGATCTGTATGTTATTACGCAAGTGATTGAGCATGACTTGAATGAGCGACTTTATTTTTGGTCAGTGACGTCTGATAAATCAAACTGTTGGCACATCCACTGATGGAATAATTGCGGCCATTGACGCGCGGGGAGATCGGCGACTTTACGAATGCCAAACCCATGCCCACCTTGTTCGAATAAATGCATTTCGACTGGAATACGGTGTTGGATTAAAGCACGCCACATCAAGATGCTGTTTTCCGCATTCACCACATCGTCATCACTGGCGTGCATGAGGAAGCAGCTTGGCATCTCGGCGTGAACATTGCGCTCGATTGAATAGGTCTTGAGTTGTTCGTCACTCGGCGCTGCCCCCATCAACTGCGTGAAAGACCCTTTGTGTGTTTCATCCTGCGCCATGGTGATCACTGGGTACATGAGCGCAGCGAAGTCAGGGCGGGGGTCGTAGTGGTCGATATCATCGCTGGGCGGGGTAATCTCGGTGTTATAGCGGGTTGCGAGCTGACCCGCTAGGTGACCACCGGCTGAAAAACCCATAACGCCAACGTGTGTGAGCTGCCACTGCTTGGCATGATGTCTTACCCAGCGAATCGCTCGCTGCGCATCCGCCAGAGAGGTTTCTGCGCCATACTCATGACCTTCTCCCGGCATACGGTAAGTGCTCACAAACACCGTATAGCCTTTTGAGGCAAGTAACGTAGCAACCTCACACCCTTCGTTATCCATCGCGATGCGTTGGTAACCGCCGCCGGGGAAAATAACCACGCCAATACCGTTACTGACCTGCGGGTGATAAACCATACACTCTGGGTTGTGGACGCCACACACAATGCGATCGTGATAGTGTTGGGTATTGGGACTACGCTCGGTCAAGGTCGGGGCGATGTTCCCTTCAGGTTGCGGAGTGGACCACAAAGGGTATACCGGACAAGGCTGTTCAAATTGAGTCAGAGAACGTAGTGCGATAGGAGTTAGATTTGTCATGGTTATTATCTCAACGCATTAAAATGAAAACAGTGGCTTTTGATTATGCGCCTTACAATATAAAAAAAGCCAGCCTGATTAGGGCTGGCAAAAGATTCACTTATTCCCGATAAGATAATCTAAGATGAGCAACAAACTTATTTCAGTAGGCTGTTAACGTATTCAGCGATTTCTGGAACTTGGCAGTTTGCGAAGAAACACTCTTGGAAACGAGCGCCGCCAACAGCGGTTTTAACCAGTTCTTGATCGATTGAACGTAGGCCTTCAATAACGTCTTTAGATACCGCTGCTTTCACGTCGTTTAGGATAGCTGCGTTGGCTTGTTGAGGCGCTGCGCGTTCAATTGGATAACCTTCGCCACGAGCACCGGTAAATGCTTTTTCGAAGATGTAACGAACGTTCAGTTCACCCGCCCAGCCAAAGCCTTTTGCAAACGCAAGAGCGATAGCGTTACCGTTATTGATTTGGTTGAATAGGAAAGCATCAGATGGCTCTAGGCAGTAACCACAAACAACACCAGGGTGCATGTTGCTTGACATAAGAGCGCCTTGACCAGTACCACAGCCAGTCACGACGAAATCAACTGCTTTAGAGTTAAGTAGGATGCTCGCCATGATGCCTAGATGGATGTAAGTGAGGTGGTGGTCGTTTTCATCACTCATACCGACGTTAAATACATCGTGACCAAGACCACCAGCAACGTTGTTGAGTTCAGCAGCAACCATTGCGTTTTTGCCAGCTTGGCTGTTTTCCATCATTAAAGCGATTTTCATAATTTGTTCTCCTGCGGCCTTACCGCGTGATATTCAGATAATTCGGGTGGTTTATTCAACGAAGTCTTTACGCATTGGCGTGAAGTTGTCTAGCAATACACCTTTCTCTAGGCACACACAGCCGTGCATAACGTTTGGCTCTTTGTAGAGCGCATCGCCCGCTTTGACGATTTTCTTTTCGTCACCAATGGTGAACTCAAACTCACCAGATAAAACGTAGGTTAGTTGTTCGTGTGGATGGTTGTGCATCGGGCCGATTGCACCTTTTTCGAAATGCACTTCTACCGACATGATATTGTCACTGTATGCCATGATTTTTCGTGACACGCCATCGCCGAGATCTTCTAGTTTCACGTCTTGATTAAAAACAAACATGATGTCCCCTTGTTTACATTGCTTGGGTTGGACATGTGCTTTTCTTTTTGTCTTTTAGGAGACGATAAATCGTCATGCAATTTACGCTGAGTAACGTCATTTCCAACATAGTTCCGCCGATAGAGCCGACAATAATGTTGTTAATCAGCCAGCAAATTGCGCCAATCAGAAAGGCCACACGCATAGCAATACCTTGCAGCATAAATACCGCATAGGTGCCGATTACTGTGCCAAAAATTGGCCACATATCCCACCAGTTATCCGCCAATTTCAGCCCTAGGCCCAAACCTAAGACGATAAACAAACCAGCGACGTACTTTGAGGAAGTATAAATTGAGCTTCCAGTACGAAACGCCGACAACGCCGCGCTCAGCGCAGACGTCATCGAACCAAGTAAAAAATAATGCAGTAGGTGATTGAGATTAAAAATCAACATAATGACTTTTAACTTGCGGTCGTCCTTCTGATAGAAGGTCGATACACCTAAACCAAAGCTAACAAAGCCTAAGGCCTGTGCGATAAACGTGATGTCTATATCCACTTCGGTTATGCCTGCATTTGTTGGTTAAAACCTAGGATTAGCGTGCTAACCAACCGCCGTCAACCGCGATGGTGTAACCACTGATGTAGTCAGACGCTGGAGACGCTAGGAACACACATGGACCGGCTAGGTCAGATGGTAGACCCCAACGACCTGCTGGAATACGGTCTAGGATTTCTTTGCTACGCTCTTCGTCTGCACGAAGTGCCGCAGTGTTGTTGGTTGCCATGTAACCAGGGGCAATCGCGTTAACGTTGATGTTGTGAGATGCCCATTCGTTTGCCATTAGACGTGTCACGCCCATTACACCGCTCTTAGATGCTGTGTAAGAAGGCACGCGGATACCGCCTTGGAAAGAAAGCATTGACGCAACGTTGATGATTTTACCGCCAGTACCTTGAGACATGAATTGCTTAGCAACGGCTTGAGACATAAAGAACACAGACTTGATGTTGATGTTCATAACATCATCCCAATCTTGCTCTGAGAATTCGATTGCGTCGTTACGACGGATGATACCTGCATTGTTAACTAGGATATCAACTTTACCTAGCTCGCTAACGGCGCGGTCAACAATTGAAGGGATATCATCTAATTTCATTAGGTTAGCGCGAACGTCAACGAATTTACGGCCAGTTTCTGCCATTTTTTCGATGGTTTCAGTTGGCTCAACAATGTTAACACCAACAATGTCACAACCTGCTGCAGCAAGGCCCAATGCCATGCCTTGACCTAAACCAGTGTCACAACCAGTGACGATTGCAACTTTGCCTTCTAGGTTGAATGAATCAAGAATCATATCTATTTCCTCAGTGGTATCTAGCGTAGTGAATCAGGAGTCGTCTGATCACCTGTTGAAACCCACATTACATAAAAAGAAATTGGGTTGCAATTTTTTTTGAAACGCCTTTTCATAAAAGATGATGAAGATCTGAATTTTCACGCAAACTGTGCTTGGTTCTAAAATTTTGAAATGCCTTTTTTAAATAACTGGCTCTGTGACTTTGGTTCGCTATAATGAGCAAAAATAAATAAAGAAGGTTGATACTTAATGCAGAAATCGACGCAACCAGAGGCCGTCTCATCGGTACTTAAAGTGTTTAATATTCTTCAGGCACTGGGCGAACAAAAAGAAATTGGGGTGTCTGAATTATCCCAGCGCTTAATGATGTCTAAAGCAACGACGTACCGTTTTCTTCAAACAATGAAGACGCTTGGTTACGTTTCTCAAGAAGGGGAAGCGGATAAATACTCCCTGACTTTGCGCTTATTTGAGCTCGGTTCTAAATCGCTAGAGTATGTGGATCTTATCTCTATTGCTGATAAAGAAATGCGCTATATATCAGAAAAAACCAATGAGGCATTGCACTTAGGTGCGCTTGATGAAAATGCCTTTATCTATATTCACAAAATTGATTCGGGTTATAACTTGCGCATGCAATCGCGTATTGGCCGTCGTAATCCGCTGTACAGTACTGGTATTGGTAAAGTGCTGCTTTCAGGGCGTGATGAAGCGTATACTCGTGAAGCCTTGAAAGATGTAGAGTTCATCAAACACACTGATAAGACTCTAGAAAATGTCGATCAATTACTGGCTGAACTTGAGCATGTACGTGAAGTCCATTATGCCGAAGATAACGAAGAGCAAGAGCCTGGCCTACGTTGTATTGCAGCCCCTGTGTATGACCGTTTTGGTAATATTATCGCTGGCTTGTCGATCTCTTTTCCGACCATTCGTTTCGATCAAAAACGCATGTCTTACTATGTTGGCTTACTGCAAACCGCATGTAAGAACATTTCAAAAGAGCTTGGTTATCACAACTATCCGGCATAAAAACTGGCTTAATAAGAAGCAGCCTGCGTGGCTGCTTTTTTTTGCATTATGATGTTAAATAAAACGTCGTTTTAATATTATTGAGGTTCTTATGGGTACGTCGGTTACTCCCAACATCTACGATTTTCTTATTCGCTTAGACCCATTTGATAAGTTGCCAAACGAGATTGTGCGCCATTTATCAAACACAGTGAAAGTGAAATATCTAACTGAGGGTGAGGAAATTGAGTTCAGCTCCAGCTGTGAACAGCGGTATCTTTATATCATTCGCACTGGCGCGATTGAGCAGCGTATGCCCACTGGTGCATTGCGTGCCCGTTTAGGTGAAGAAGACCAATTTGGCTTTACTTTCCTCGAGCCGTTGACCAACGCCGAAAATGGATACCGAGCAGTATCGATTGAGGATTCGTTACTTTACCTGATTCCTCACCAAGAGCTTATTCAAGTTTGTGATAGCCATCCTGAGTTTGCCGATTATTTTGCGGCGCAAGCGCAAGTGCGTTTGAGTTCGGCGATAAAACACGTGGCGACCAAAGAAGAAAAAGGGCTGTTTTTTCGCACTGTAGGTGAGATTGCCAGTGAAAATATCGCCATCGTTGACCTAGAGATGTCGATTCGCGAAGTGGCGTATGCGATGTGCAATGACCAGCGTAGTTCATGTGCGGTGGTTAAGCGCGGGGAAGAAATCGTTGGGTTGATCACCGACCGCGATATGACGCGTGGTGTTGCGGCCGGAATGGACACTTCGCTCTCGGTTTCGCAAGTGATGACGCCAAACCCTGTATTGATACAGGCAGAGGATAAGGTCATTCAGGCGGTGTCTTTAATGCTGCAATACAATATTCGTTGTTTACCCGTGCTAAAAGGCAGCGATGTCGTCGGACTGATTACCACCACACACTTGGTCCACGGCCACCGCACGCAATCGCTATTTTTGATTGAAAAAATTCGCTATGCCGGGTCGGTGAACGCATTAGCCAATTTGCGAGATGAGCGTGAGGTTATTTTCCAAGCTTTGGTTGAAAGTGGCGTGAGCGCGGAAATTCAAGGTAAAGTGATGTCGATGATCATGGATGCTTTCACGCGTCGTTTGATTCAACTGTCACAAGAGGTTCTAGGCCCTGCACCTTGTGAGTTTGTATGGATGGTTGCGGGCTCACATGCGCGTAATGAAGTGCATATGCTGTCGGATCAAGACAACGCGATCGTGCTTAGCGATGATGTGACCGAAGATCACCGTCTCTACTTTACGCATTTGGCGATGCGGGTGTGCAATGGGCTAGCGGCCTGTGGTTACCCGCTGTGCGACGGAAAATACATGGCCGCGTCACCAAAGTGGTGTCAGCCGATTTCACGTTGGAAAGAATATTATCAAAAATGGGTCTCCAGTCCGGAGTACAATAAGCTGCTGAGTATTAGTGTGTTTCTTGAAGTGCGTGCGATTTATGGCAACGCTGATTTTGTCGACCAAATTCAGCAGCATCTGCACCATTGTATTCAAGACAGCGCGAACTTTTTACCAGCGTTGGTGAAGGATGCCATCGACACGCAACCCCCACTGGGGATCTTCAACAACTTGGTGTTGGAGAAGGGCGGTGAAAACAGTAATACCCTTAATATCAAAAAGTATGCGCTCAATTTGATCATCGATTTAGCGCGTATTTTTAGTCTCTCGGCGGGCGGTTCATTGACCGGTACCGAAGAGCGCTTTCGCTACGCCGCAGAGCACGGCAGTATGTCTCAAGACAGCTGCGATAACATTATTGGCGCTTATCGCTTTATTACTCAAGTGCGTTTTCGCCACCAATTGGATGCGATTAAGCAAGGTTTAGAGCCCAATAATCATATTAAACCAGACAGTTTTAGTAGCTTTGAACGCAAGCATTTAAAGGATGCGTTTAAAATCATCAGTGAAATGCAGGACGTAGCCAAATTACGTTTCTTAAAAGGGAATTAATCGGATGTTTGAGAGGTTGTTTAAGCGCTGGGATAAAAAGTTATCCCCCGAAGCGGTTCGGCAAAAAACGCTGTTGGAGCCGGATTGGGATGGCGGCTTCAAACAATACTTCTCAACCCCTTTACCTAATATTCACGCCTCGCTCAAAGAGGTCGAGTTGATCGCGCTCGATTTTGAAACGACAGGCGTGGATGTGGATGAAGATAAAATTCTCTCCATTGGCTTAGTTCCGCTAACCGTCAATGATATTGATGTCGGTCAGACCCAAGAAATTTTGGTCAACAATGGGCAGTTCGTGAAAGCGGCAAGCGCAGAAGTTAATGAGCTGACCCCAAAATTACTGGCGGATGGCGTCGATATTCGCCAAGCCATGTCCCAGCTGTTTTCCTGTTTAGCCGGTAAAGTTATCTTGGTTCACGGCGCGAGTATTGAACGAGCTTTCATCGAACGTTATGCCGAGGAATGTTACCGCTGCGATGCGTTTCCTGCATTTTTTTTAGATACGCTGCAACTTGAAAAGCGTTTTAGCTACCAGGGGCGCACTGGCGCTCATCCCAGCTATCAATTGAATGACTTGCGTACCTATTATGGGTTACCCAATTATCACTCACACTCGGCGGCGAGTGATGCGCTTGCGTGTGCAGAGCTGTTTACGGTGCAATATAAGAAGCTTCTCAGCACCACCAAACTCGAACTCAAAGACTTGGCGGTTTAAGGCGCGAAAAAACGCACTTCAAAAATATTGAGTTCGTTTGTCCTTGGTAAGAGTGTAACTTGCCCGTTGTGAAGCAGGGCAATATCACGCACGATCGACATGCCAAGCCCGGCGCCATCCCCTTGCTCCGTATTAGCGCGGTAAAAGTTATCAAACAACTTAGCTCGAGTTTCTGCGCTGAGGTTTGGGCCATTATCCGCAACGTGTACTTTTAAGCCTTGGTCATCAGTGTCGATGGTGACTTTGATCTCACAGCCTTCTCCAGCGTAGCGTATTGCGTTATCCAGTAAATTTTTAAACAAGACTTCGAGCAACATTTCGTCGCCCATGAGTGTGCCGCTCCCCCCCACAAACTCCAGCGCTTGATGTTGCTTTAAAGCGAAGGGAGCCAACATCGCCATTAAGCGTTTGATTAATATATCGAGTTCGATTTGTTTGCTCTCAATGTGCGAAGTGCTCTCAACTTTCGCTAGAGTTAACAGTTGATGGATTAGTCGGTCTGTGCGGTCGATGCCTTTGAGGATATTGTTGAGGTCGTTATCCAACTGCTGACGGTTTTGGCTGCTCAGTGCATTTTCTGCATTGAGCCTGAGTACAGTCAGCGGCGTTTTTAGTTCATGCGCTGCCATGCGCGTAAAGCGCTTTTCGCGCTGCCATGCCTGAGACAACTGCTCTAACATATTGTTTAGCGAATCAACCAGCGGAGACAATTCTTGAGTCTCATTGGCGACAACAATTTTATCAAGACGATGGGCACTGCGCTGGGCAATTGCCACACGTAACTCAGAGATAGGCTGAAAGTTTTTACCAATCAGCAGCGTAATCATAAAAGCCAAACAGGGAATCAAAATGATTTGCGGCAGGGCGGTTGATAAGGCGATTTCATCAATAATTTCATCACGTATGCTTTGCTTTTCAGCAACGATAATGTGGGTGCCGCGTTGGTCATTGAGTGGCAATTGGAATGAGCGCCATAAGCGCTGTTGATTGTGAAAATACCCAAAACCTTGGCTGTCGACTTGGTGCTCAACTTCGCCCATTTTATTGTCAGAGCTCCACAGCAGTTCACCTTGTTGGTAGAACTGAAAAACGATGTTTTGTTCATAAGGGTGTCCATACTGAGTGGGCCCGTCATCGTCATCTGGTGCTAGGCGGTGAATGTCTTGCATCCAACGTTCGAACGTCTGTTGATAAGAGGTTTGGTCTGATTGAGTACTGAGTAAGCTGTAGTTGAGTAACAGCAACTTGGCCGACTGCCCTAGCCGTGCGTCATACACTTCTTTGATTTCATGGCGCGCCGATGCAAAGCTGAAAAAGAGGGTGATCACGATCAATAGGGTGGAGAGTAATACCACAGAAAGGGTTAAGCGGCGTTTTATCGAAAAAGGGAGTTTACTTTTCAATGATATATCCTATACCGCGAATGTTTTTGATAAGGTCGCCAGAGACTTTTTTACGCAAGTTGTGGATATGAACTTCAATCGCGTTATCACTGGCGGTCTCGTCCCAGCCATGCACAGATTGCTGGAGTTGTTCTTTGCTCATGACGCGTCCAGCATTGGTCATCAAGCTAGCTAAAATCTTAAACTCGTTCTTGGTGAGTTTGAGTCGCTCCCCATCGAGTTTGACCGACTGCTCGGATAAACACAAACTCAGTCCACCTAGCTGAATTTGCTCTTGAGCGCTGCCAGATTGGCGACGAATTAATACGCGAAGCCGTGCCAATAGTTCTTCTAGGGCAAAAGGTTTACCCAAGTAATCATCGGCGCCGCCATCTAATCCTTTGACTCGGTCATTGATGTCATCGCGAGCAGTTAAAATCAGTACGGGCTGAGTAAAATTGGCATCCCTTAAGCGCTTCAAGACTTCAAGCCCATCGATATCGGGTAAAGTAAGATCAAGAATGATGGCCGTGAACATTTCCATACGCAGCGCTTCGACCACACCGCCTCCGCGTTCTAGCCAATCGACAGTGAACCCGTGACGACTGAGCGATGTCATCATGGACTCGCCCAGTAATTTATCGTCTTCGATGAGTAATAGACGCATTGGTTATTGTAACTCCTTTAACTTCGCCGCGATTTCTTGTTGTCGCCCTTGGTCTGCGAGCGGACGTTCGGCTCGAGGTGGCGCTTTCTGGGCTCGGGTTAAGTATTGAATCGCTTCTTTTTTCCGCCCATCCTCAGCGAGGAAGTCGCCATAAAAATAGTTGGGATCGATACCATTTGGATTAATGGCTAAGGCCTTTTTAAGCATGTGTTCGGCTTTGTCGTCATCGCCAAAACCCACTGGCCATCCCGGTACCTTATAGTATAGCGAACCTAAACTCGTGTATGCGGAGCCATCAAGCGTTTCTGGCGCTTGATCAATAACTTGCTCTAAAAGGTCTTTGGCTTCTTCGACTAAAGAGAGCGCGCCAATACCACCTTGGGCGCCGGCTAAGGAGCTTTTATTGATGGCTAGCCACACCTTAAGATCAGCGCGTGTCGGCGCCGAATTCAAAGCCTGTTGATTGCGTTTGATTAGCTGCTCAAAACAGTAAATTTGCTGTTTTTCTTGTGAGCGCTGGTATTGGCATTGTGCCCATTTTTTCTGAATGGTGACCAAAGGATCAGCGCTGGCTTGTGCCGCGTTGGTGAACAATGCGCTGCTGAGTAGTGTGATGAAAGGGATCCATAGACGAGTCATGTGCGCCTCCTTACAAGTGTTTTTCGGCAGAAGTCAATGAAGCATTGAGCTTAACGTCGTGATGATGGCCTAACGGTGTTTGGGTGAGGCAATCATGAATAACGCTTTGGTGTTTACGAATGGCGTTCGAGACTAAGCTTGGGAACCACTGGTTAATTTTAACCAACAGTTTTTCTGGCCATCCCAGCCAGCGTGTGGCCTGCTCGTGTTGTAGCATCTCGACAAGTTGCTGAGCGACCACCTGAGGCGAATCACTGTGATTGCCCAGTTTTTTATTCATGGCTTGTACTGCAGCGCTATTAAGGTCGGTGTCAGTGGCTCGCGGCGCAAGATAAAGTACGTTGATCCCCGCCCCATCAAGCTCTCGGTTTAAGGCTTCGCTAAAACGATGCAGGCCTGCCTTCGCGGCGCAGTAACTGGTATAGCCAGGGTAACCAATGGCGCCAAATGTGGAACCGACATTAAGGATCAATCCTGGGCGTTCCAGCCATTGCATCGCCATTTGGCTGAGCAAAATCGGTGTGAGCAAATTGAGGTTCAGTTCCGTTTCCAAAGTGTCATGACTGCGTTGAGATAAAAATTGGAACTGATTACTGCCAGCATTATTTATCACGACAGAGAGGCGTTTCCCTTGTTGCTGCCAATGTTCAACCTGTTGATTCAACGCACATCTTCCTGCGCGGGTGGTCAGATCCGCACTCAGCGTAGTGTGAACATCAGGGTTGGGTAGGCGAGCAATGAGCGCCTCAATTTTTTGCTGATTGCGTGCAACAAGCAGCAACCTCGCCCCTTGCTCTGCGAGCGATTGAGCAGCTTGTTGGCCAATACCACCAGTGGCTCCAGTGAGCAAAATTCGTTTATTGTTCAGGTCCATCATCGACTCCTTATGCGGCTAATTCGCGAGAGTTTTCGGTTAGGCCATAAAGCATTTGTCCATACAGTGAGAACACCATGTTGGCGGAATCGATGACCGCCTGCTGATCGCTTGGATTGGTGATTTGATTCATCAATGTTTCGAAAAACTGAATGTGGTCGGCATCTAATACACTGTGTGAAGTAAGGTAACTCATGGCGTCATTCCCCAAACCAAGGTGGGTTTGAATTAGCTCAGCCATGGCGCCGCCAACACCGACACTGGTTCCTTCCAATACCCAAACCATGCCAAACAGAGCCATCGGATTGCCCCGGTCTATTTGGTGATAGAGATAGGCCACCATTAATTCAATCTCTGGGCTAACACGGCCTTCTAAACGGTTATCACGTACATGTTGTGCATTGGCACCGCAGGCGGTTAAATCATTAAGAATCCATTCGTGGTGGCCTTGCTCTTCTGAAATATATTCGCCGATCGCGGCACGTAACCACTCATCATTCATCGACAGTTTTCCTCCACATGCCATTAGCAGAGGAACCGTATGTTTCACGTGATGAAAGGCCTGAGTAAGAAAGTCACAGTACATGGCACGGCTAACTTTACCTTGCTGACAAGCTTGAAATATCGGAGCTTGCAACATGTGCTGCTGCGCGGTTTGGGTTTGCTGCTTTAATGTCTCAAAAAATGGTGTCATGTGGATTTCCTCTCTGTTTTGCTCCATTGCGTTCAATGTTTTCACTGTGACAAACGCTGGTGGTGTTAGTGCCCATTGTTCAAATTGGTGGCGAATAGGGCGTCCATTGGTGGTGTAGAGGTTGGGTAACTGAGCGATTTTCGCGCTGTAGATCACACGATTAATGTGTGCGTAATCTGGCAGTGTTTGGTTTAGTTTGGCGATAGGCGACGTCATCTCTTTATCGCTGCAGATTACCGCGGTTAAACAAGATTGCGCGTCACCAACCACCACAATGGGTGTGCCGAGTAGCCATTTTTGTGCGGTGGTTTCAATCCATTCTGGTGAAATGTTGCGCCCAAAGCTGGTGATGATTTGATTCTTTTTCCGCCCCCAAAGGGTGACAAACCCGTGCTCATCGATATCGGCTAAATCGCCTGTCGGATACCACTCGTCATTAAACGGTTGGTCGATGTAGCCAAGGGCGGTATTCCCTTTGACCCAGACTTCGTTATCGCTTGCGATGTGCAGTTCTAGGTGGGGTAGCACTTTGCCGCAACTGCCCGGTTTGAATTGAGTGGGGGTGTTAAGGCATACCACGGATGCACATTCAGATAAGCCGTAACCTTCATATACGGGAATACCAAGCTGGTGAGCATGTTCGATCCACTGTGCTGCGACGCTCGCGCCGCCAACAGCAACAAAACGCAGTGATGCGACCAATGCCGGGTTGTGCTCCGCGATCTTTACTAAAGCCATTAACAGCGCTGGCGTTAAAACCAAGCTGTGTGGTGCAACCTGATGCAGCATGCTTGCAAACATGGTTGGGTCAAATTGGCTTGACCCAATGAGACCGACTTGCGTGCCTTGATAAATATAACTGGTGACTCCGAGAGTAATTGGTACGTAAACGCCGGTGATATTTTCCAGCAGGGTCGACAGCGGGAGCAAAACCAAATGTTTTTCGATCTCTGTCGCGAGGCTATCGGCTAAACTCTGAGTGACGGTATTAAGCTGTGCTCGACTAAGGCAAACACCTTTTGGTGTTCCTGTGGAGCCAGATGTAAAAGTCACCTTGCAGGTGCCGTTTAAGCAAGCGGCTTGGCGGGGATTGGGATAAGCAACGCAGGCAAAACCACACAGCGAGTCGCGACTTGGCTCACCGTATTCAGGCCAGTCGCCAATTAACCAATCCACCCCTGCGCAGTCAAGAGCATGAGTGACTTGTTGCTGTGAGAAAAACGTCGGAATTGGCAGTAAGTTGAGATCACTGGAGAGCGCCGCGAGATCAAGTACCGCCCAGTCGACACTATTTTCCGCGCGCAGCGCAATGCAGTGAGAATTAAGCTGTTTTAATTGCTTAGCCGTATATTGAACTCGTAGCCACAGCTGTGCATAGCTTAAGCTAAGCTCACTGCCTTGTGCATCGTGACCAACTAGTGCCGGCCTCTCGGGTCGCAGCTTGGCCCAATCACTAAGCTTAGAGAGTATCGTCATTAGCGTTCTCCTACTGCGTGGCTGCGGCTCGATGCTAAACGTGCGTTAAGATGGGCTAATCCAGACACCAAATGGCCAGCGACGATTCGTGGCTGATGTTGATAGTAATTACCCCAAATTGAAGTCGCATCGGGAATGCGGTTTGGGTTGGCGTCTGCAATCGTCACCAAGGAAAGACCAAAACGTTTCATCATGGCATACAGCGGGTCGGTGGCCGTAAAGATGCACCATTGGTAGTTACGAGCCACTAAGGCTTGAGCGACCAAGAAAAAGTGCACGAGTGACAAGCCCTTATTGAAAGAAGCAAGCTGGCCAAATTCAACCAATTGCTCACGTTTAACTGCGGTTGAAAACTGCTGGCTGACAATGACGTCTGCAGGGATGTCGAGGTACTGCTCAAGAAACAATTCACCACTCTGTGCGCCGCGAAAGCCACACAGTGACACAAATTCTTGCTCTTTCATTAATGCCATAAACGCTGGCATGTAATCATTTAGCTGAGCATCAAACGCTTTGGCGTAACGTTCATGAATGTAGTGCTTGGCTTGGTTCCATTGGCAGTGATTAGTATCAATAATGTCAAGATAAAGACCATCAACTGAGAATAAGTTTTCCATTGGACTCTCCTTTACTGGATTAAGGAGAGGTTATCCAAACTAACTTAAGGAATACTTAAGAAAGGCATCTTGTGACCATGATGGTTATCAAAAAGAGATTTTGCCTAATATAGAGAAGGTTAACGACTGCCTGCACTCCATACATTTTTAATGTCAGGCCAGCCCCAGTTAGTGAGGGCGACGTCATTGAGTACGTCTTGAAAACGCAGTGTTTGGCGGTGATGAAACATTGGGATCATCCAGGATTCATTGATCAGTGCAGAAGCGATTGGCTCCAATGCTTCAAGGTAATCGTCCAAGCAATGATTCGCGCGAACGTTAAACAGTGAATCGGTTAACCACTGGCTGGCTTGGGGGCCAAGCGCATAATGCAGGACAGGGTTATCAAGTAGACAACTGAACGCGGAGGCGTGGCGGTTGTCATCGAGATTCATGTTGGTGACGATCAGCGTTTCATCGAGTGTTTTCTGGCGAGCATGCTGAGACAACTCTCGAAACGAATAGACAGTGATTGACACCCTGATGCCTAGCTGTTCGAGCAAACTCTTTACTGCGTGAGCACAGTACACCAGTGCTGAATAGTTGTAGACCGCAATTGAAAGTTCAGTAGGCAGGTTGGTCTGCTGAGCGGGTGGGCGTGTAATATCGTGCCATTGTGGCAGCAGATTCATTGCCGTTTCACATTCAAATAGGGTGCCTCGCTTAGCTAATTGCTGATAAATCGCTTGCTGGGAAAGACGATAAGAGAGATAGCGTCTTTGCTCTTCACTCAGTTTGGGCATGGCCGTTTGGTTAAACAGTAGGAACATACAGCCGTCTTCGATTTTACTCTGTTCAATGTTACTGCTGTGACTGTCGCTTTGCGTGGCGGGTGCAATGTAATAATTACAGTTATCGACGGGGACATGATGCGCCTCAGGCTGATTGGTTTCAATTTGCGATACGTGATTATCTTCAGGCCAATGCCAAATGGAGACTTGGTCGGTTAACGCGCGGCACGCGTAGTAGCGCTCAAAGGCATGCAGTTCTAACTTTGTGTGGTCGTGATTATACACTTGGAACGGTCCACTGCCTGTCACCGCGGTATGGGTGGTGTTGTTCACTTGGTTGATGGGCTGAATGCAGTATTTGACGCCAGAAATCAAACCCGCAAAGCCAAGATCAGGTTGGCTCAGTTCGAATTCGACACGGTTTGCCATTGGCGCACTGACATTGACCAAGTGTGCTAACTCAATTTGATAGTTTTCTAACTGAGTGAGTTTGGCAAATAAGCTGACGATAGTCTCAGCGGTAATCGGCGAACCATCATGAAAGGTCAAACTCGGGCGCAAGTAGAAGGTCCAGCGATAATGCTTGGGATCATAATCCCAGTGATGAGCGAGATCGGGCTGTACGTGGCCGTGTTGGTCGCTCGTCACGAGACAACTGTAGATTTGTCGAATCAAGTAACGCTCACTGGAGCGGTGAACTTGATGTGGCACCAAACGCTCAAAAGGACGTTTGTAAGTGAGCTGAATATGCAGGCGTCCTTCGCGCATTGAAGCGCCAGACGTTCGCTGTAACAATCGACCAAATGCGACTTGGTCATGGTCTAAAATTGACAGCGCTTTATCGTACTTTCCTTGCAGAAGTTGCTGTGAAGCAAGTTGGCTCTTAAGCTCATCCAGAGCAATATGTAATGTTAAATCAGACCGCTGGTTGCGTCCGGCTCTCGGTTGCCATTCTAACCAGTTAAGTTGCTGCATTTGATGGAGGAGATTACGTGCATGTCTCGGGCTGGTAAATAAACGTTCGGCAACCAGAGGGAGAGCGGTTTTCGTTGTGTCGCCAATCCCAAACTCAGCCAGCCTCTGGTAATAACGTAAAAGATTTAACTGTGACACTTTGCCTCGCTTATTACTGATATTCCTACTCAACATGCGTCAACTATCATAATTGAATTTCGGAGTGAATAATGAGAAATGTTCACCACAGCTATTTCCTATTTTGTGAGTTTATTGACTGGACTCGGACGTAATTTGCCAAAATTGGCCCAAAAGGGGATTAAATAAAACTGATTTTCTAACTTTTTTGCTTCCGGATTTGGCGTCACAATGTCCATCAGTGGCAGACAAAGATTGATGCTCCTGATACCCCCAATATTGAACATCAAAAACATTGCCCAAAGAAAAACCAGCCTAATTGGCTGGTTTTTCTTTGTTTACAGTGTAAATGAGTGGCAAGTTACAACGCCATATTTTGCCAGATCGGGTGACCATTTTTGATGGTGGTCTGTACTTTTAGCGATCGCAGCTCGAGTGGATCAACCTTGAGTGGGTTTTTATCTAAAATCACAAAGTCAGCCACTTTACCCCGAGTGATGGTGCCTTTGGTTTTTTCCTCGAAGTTTTGATAAGCCGCATAACGCGTCATCGCTTCTAATCCCTGATAGATAGACACTTTTTCTTCTGCACCTAACGAAGCACCTGCACGTGTTATGCGATTGACACTGCTCCACAGGGTCATCAACATATCCGGACGCATTTCAGGTGAGTCGGTATGAAATGTTGCCTGAATACCGGCATCAAATGTCGATTTAGCCGGGTCAAGGTGAGCAGACAGTTGTTCACCAATCGCTGAGTCGTGATAGAAATCGCCAAATAAGTAGATGTGTGTCATTTCATACGAGGGAATAACATGCCATTTTTTCATGTCAGCGATTTGGTCTGGTCGGGTTAATTGCGCCTGAACCATGACTGGCCGCCAATCGCGTTTTTTCACGCCTTTAATCGACTTGATTGCGTTCAAAAACTGATCGCAGGCTGCATCGCCATTGCAATGTGCCTGAACTTGCCAGCGGTTGGCCCAAGCTTGTTTGACTAACTGTTTAACCTGCGCATCGCTGTAGTTAGGCCGCCCTTTAAAGCTAGTGTCCTCACCGTGAGGGGGCATGTGGTAAGGGTGTGTCAGATACGCGGTTTGACCTGCAATTGAGCCATCGAGGTCTAATTTAACTCCACCGAGCCTGAGGTTCGATTGATAGTGATTATAGTGCTTAAAATTAGGCTGCCAGTCTTGGCCAATTTTGTTTAACATCGGATAACTGATGACATCCAAAAACAGGCGGTTTTTTTGCGCGGCATCGCTCAGTAGCGCGAAATCTTGTGGTGTGGTCGAGCTATCCTGAGCCGTTGTAACGCCTTGGCTGGCATAAACGCTCTGCGCATCATCCAACTGTTTTAGTCGTTCACTTTCGGTGTTCATCGGCAAATTGAGCAGCACTGGCCAAAGTGCATTTTCAGCAATGACGCCGTTTGGCTGATTATGTCCATCACGTTGAATGACACCACCATGAGGGTTAGGGGTGTCTGGTGTGATATGGGCAAGTTCAAGCCCTCGAGAATTCAGTGCTCCGATGCGACCTGAAGCATGAAGTAGCAAAATCGGGTGCTGGGTGGACACGGCATCTAATAATTGGCGGTTGGGATGAGAGGGCAAAACGGTGGTGTCATAACCGGTAGCAACAACCCATTCACCGGGTTCTAGGTGTTGGTCTGCGATGTGTTCTCTCAGTGTTTTTTGCAAGCTGGCAAAGTCATCACTGCTGCCATAGGGCGATGCCGCGATATTCGCCATATTGAGTGACATCGCGTATTGAACCAGTTGTCCTTGAGTATCGATAAAGCCGGGTAATAAGGCTTGTCCTTTAAGGTCTACTAAATTGGTCGTGGCTTGACGGAACTCGAGTGCCTTTTGTTGACGACCGGCAAACAGGATTTTTCCATCGGCAACGGCGACGGATTCCACATATTGTGGGAGCTCGCCTTCCATAGTGAGTATGTCTCCACCAAAATAGATGGTATCCGCGGCGGTCACTTGAGTGCTAGCAGATGAGGGGGCCAGTGACTCTTGGTTACAGCCTCCCAATAACGCTAACGTCATGCTCAAAGTAACAACACGCTTATTCATTAATCATTATCCTCATGGTAAATTTCGGCGCTACTCTAGTTAGAGCTTGACGGAATCACTAGTTCATAACTGAGAATTAAGTGTTAACCGACACGTTCTTGACATAATTAACGCCTGTCGAACGTGTTGTCAGAAGCAGACTACTATTAAAATGAGTGGTATGGCTTGGCCGTGAAATTTGGGTTAGTAAAGATGTGAAAAGGTCGCATTATTAATCTAACTGTCTGGCAGCTGGCGCTTTTTCGGCCCGTTAGCTTAAATTAATTCATCATAAATACATCAGTCGATCGGATAGGCGAACTATGGAACGTGTGGTCAATATCAACCGCTGGCAGCGAGAACATGTCAAAACGCAAGTCGACATTCGCCATCTGTTTTCTGAACTTAAAAATCGCTACGCCGCAGACCCATTTCCGGACTACGAGGCGCGTTGTCAGCGGCTTAAGCAACTCCAACATGCGCTTCTTGATTCGCAAAATATCCTCGTTAAGGCGATGAGTGAAGATTATGGTCAGCGCAGTGAATTTGACTCTCTGATCGCCGACGTTTTGCCGTCACTTAATCACATCAAGTACAGCTTGAAACACCTAGCGCGTTGGATGAAACCGAGCCGTCGAAAAGCTGGGTTGCTTCTTGCGCCATCGTCAGTTCGAGTTGAATACCAACCTGTTGGCGTGGTTGGCATTATGGTGCCATGGAACTTTCCTATTTATCTCAGTTTAGCTCCGCTCGTGACGGCATTAGCGGCTGGCAACCGTGTCATGCTCAAACTCAGTGAATACACACCACATACCAACCAAGTGTTGCGTGAGATGTTGGCTGATTTTGATGAACATATCTATGTGATCGAAGGAGATGCGCAGATTGCGGCGCATTTTAGTCAGCTACCTTTTGACCACCTATTATTTACCGGTTCAACGTCAGTAGGCCGTTTAGTGGCGAAAGCAGCGGCGCAAAATCTTACGCCAACGACATTAGAGCTTGGTGGTAAATCCCCAGTGATTATCGCCCATGATGCGGATATCAATCGTGCTATCGATGCCATCATGCTTGGTAAGACGCTGAATGCTGGGCAAGTATGTGTGGCGCCAGATTATGTTTTCGTGCCGCACGGACAAGAAATGACATTTGTTCATCGATTTCGTACTCGCTATCGCCGTTATCTTGCATCGCGTGTCGCCAGACAAACCCAGATTATTAATGAGCAGCAATGGGGGCGGTTGCAGGCCTATTTGCATGACGCGAAACAAAAAGGGGCTGACGTACATGCGATGGGAGACAAACTCAGCGATGAACGATTTATGGCGCCGCATCTTGTCACTGAGGTCAATAGCAATATGTTGTTGATGCAAAATGAGATTTTTGGTCCTATTTTGCCCGTGATTGGTTATCATCAAGTGAGTGAAGCCATCAGTGCCATCAACAGTCGCCCACGGCCGCTTGCTTTGTATTTATTTAGTGAAGATCCTATCTTTCAACGTCAAATTATCGAACAAACCCACAGTGGGGGCATTGCAATCAACGATACCGTGATGCATGTCGCTGCCGAGGATGCGCCGTTTGGTGGTATTGGTGAATCCGGGATGGGTCACTATCACGGTGTTGAAGGTTTTCGACGATTGTCACACGCGAAAACTGTGCTAACTACGCCGAAATGGCTGCCAAGAAGCATGATCATGCTGCGTTTTCAGTCATGGGTTACGAAACTGATACGCTGGCTGTTTGTACGCTAAGCATGTCGTTTTTGAGCTTTTTTCTTGCCAGGGAAAGGAGTACACTAACTTTGTTCGCTTAAATAGAGCGAAATCACATTGTTTAATTGTTCTCAGGGCGGGGCGAAATTCCCCACCGGTGGTAGGTTTCAAGTGGTTCATTGCGAGATGAAATGAAACGAGCCCACGAGCGCTCGATGCGTCGAGGTCAGCAGATCTGGTCAAACTCCAGAGCCGACGGTTACAGTCCGGATGAAAGAGAATAGCAACGGCGTTAAACGTTTAAAGTTTGGCGTAGCTGCGCGTAGTTACACTTCTCTGTTAAGTCGCCCTGATTCTGGTTGTTAGCAGGAGTTCACCATGAATCAGTCATCACTACTTGCCGAATTTGGCGATCCTATTACTCGGGTTGAAAATGCGCTTGCCGCGTTGCAACAAGGCCGGGGTGTCCTATTACTCGATGATGAAGATCGAGAAAACGAAGGCGATATTATCTGCGCCGTTGAAAGTTTAACTCAAGAGCAAATGGCGTTAATGATCCGTGAAGGCAGCGGTATCGTGTGTCTTTGTTTAACCGATGAACAAGCCAATAAGCTGCAGTTGCCGCCGATGGTTGAAAACAATAACAGCGCCAATCAGACGGCATTTACTGTTTCAATTGAAGCCAAGGTGGGGGTTACGACAGGAGTTTCTGCGACTGACCGTATTACTACGTGTAAAACCGCGGCCAATCCGAATGCTCGTCCTGAAGATTTGGCGCGCCCTGGTCACGTATTTCCGCTACGTGCACGCGCTGGTGGTGTATTAACGCGTCGTGGCCATACTGAAGGGACCGTCGATTTAATGCAAATGGCGGGGTTGCAATCAGCAGGCGTATTGTGCGAAGTGACCAATCCAGATGGTACTATGGCTAAAACGCCTGAAATTATCGCGTTTGGTAAATTGCATAATATGCCAGTGCTGACGATCGAAGATATGGTGGTTTATCGTACTCAAAACGAAGCATTGACGGCCTGAGTGTCTTGGGGTCATAAAAAAACAGCGCCTTTTGGCGCTGTTTTGGTTTGATAAGGTTTCTACCTCTTACGCGGCACACACTGCTTTTTCTTTACGTGGCGCAATACTTGGCGCTTTGAAGAAGGCTTCATGTAGCGCACAAATCGCGGCCTCATAACTCTCATCATTGACGACGTACTGCACGTTGACATTACGCATCGAAGAGTGAACTGCAATTGGGGCAATGTCTTTATCCATCAATGCCAGCACACCTTTGCTTAATGTCGCGTTGGTGTTGATTGATGCACCAATCGCGGAAATCATCGCGACCATACACCCAGTGATGGTTGATTTCGGGAACGCTTTTTCTGATTTATACAGTAAATGATTTAAGCTTTCCGTATTGCCACTCACGTAGTAGGTGATTGAGTTGGCGTTCATTTCTTTTCCAACCAGCTGTACACGAGCATCGGCGATCAGCGCCATCATTTCATGACTCACGTTGTCCGCTTCACCGACCATGGCTTGGTCGAAAATATGCAGAGCAAATACTTTGTTTTTGCCAGCAATAATTTCAATTTTATCGCGCTCAGGTTGATACTGCTGTGAAATAAGCGTCCCTGGGTGTTCCGGCTCAAACGTATTTTTGATTTGCAGCGGAATGTCTTGTTGGCGCAGACCTGATGCGGCGTTAGGGTGAATGGCTTCCATCCCTAAATTGGCCAGTTGGTCGGCAACATCAAAGTTCGTTTTGCCAATCGGCAATACGTTTTCTGGGCCAACGACACGAGGGTCGGCGCTACTCAAATGATACTCTTTGTGAATGACGGCTTGGTCAGCCCCTGTGATACAAGCAACTCGACTGAAGGTCATCTCGCTATAACCGCGGTCATAGGTTTTCATCAAACCCTCGTCGCAGTATGCATAACCAGTGACGATAGGCAGTTCACGAGTCGTATCTACATCTTTAAATGCATGCTCAATCACGCTGTCTAAGTCGCCGGTTAACTTATCATCCCAACCGGACAAATCGATAAATCGCGCATTCACGCCAAGAGTTTTTAGCTTCAGTGCAGTATTGTAGGCACTGTGCACTTCACCGATTGAAGATAAAAACTCTCGAATTTGAGGCAAGTATTGACGAAGAGAGAATTGTCCGTACTGACACGTATCCAAAATGTTGCTCACACAATTGATTGCTTCGCTGATTCGAGCGCGAATAAATTTATCTGCACGAATACGGTTAACAGGGTCAGCAAATAGGTTTTCGTTGATCAGCAACATGCGCTGTTCAAGATCCGCCATGGCTTGCTTCCACTGCTCGTCGCGTTGAGCGATATAACGATAAACACCGGCTTTACCTGTGCGTTTACATTCCAGTAAACCGTCGGTAATGCCACCATACGCAGAGACAACAAATACGCGGTTATAAGGGTTATTCGGACGTAAAATAATGTTATCAAGTACAGCGTCAAACGCTGACATTGACGTACCGCCAATCTTTTCAACGGTATAAGTCATGTTCATTTCCTTTTTTATGGCAGTAAAGAAGGAGGCTGATTATTCAGCCTCTCTATTAAGCTCAGACTCTAAGGTCTGATCGAAGGCAAGAACTTAGTCAACCAGCGGATAGACACCGCTTTCATCATGTGTTTCAGCACCGGTCAATGGTGGGTTGAAGACACAAGCCATCACCATGTCAGTGCCTGGCTTCGCACGCAGATAGTGCTCATCATGTTTGTCCAGCATATAGAGTGTGCCAGGTGCGATAGGGTAAGTTTCACCACCCACCACTTCAATCTCACCTTCGCCTGACATGCAGTAGACGGACTCTAAGTGATTTTTATAGTGAATGTGCGTTTCCGTCCCTTTGTAAATCGTCGTGATGTGGAACGAAAAGCCCATTTTGTCGTCTTTAAGAAGCATGCGAACACTTTCCCAGTTGTCTGCAACAACGCGACGTTCACTGTTTTTACATTCTTCTAGAGTTCTTACAATCATGGTTTTTCCTTAAGATGCTTTTCGTGTGAGTTTTTCAGCAACCGAATCGACTGCTTGTTCGAAAATATGAAGGCCTTGCTCAAGCTCTGATTCGCTAATCGTCAGTGGGCAGAAGAACTTCACTACTTCATCATCTGGACCCGCTGTTTCGATGATCATGCCGTTTTCGTAACAGGCTTTAGAAATATCAGAAGCCATATCACCGTTTTGGCATTCGATGCCCTGCATCATGCCGCGACCTTTACTCCGTACAAACAGAGATGGGTAGCGGCGCAGAGTGCGTTGAATCGCTTTACTTACCTGCTCTGCACGGGCTTTAATGTGTTGTTCAAATTCATCGTTTGCCCAGTAGTTTTCAATGGCTTGGGTTGCCGTTACAAACGCATGGTTGTTGCCACGGAATGTACCGTTATGCTCACCAGGTAACCATTTGTCGAGCTCTGGTTTAAGCAGAACAACGGCCATTGGTAGTCCGTAACCGCTGAGTGACTTTGACAGCGTCACAATGTCAGGTTTAATACCGGAAGGCTCAAAGCTAAAGAAAGTACCGGTGCGGCCACAACCTGCCTGAATGTCATCGACAATCATAAGAATATCGTTATCTCGACAGATTTTTTCTAACTGTTGTAACCATTTATCGCTCGCCGCGTTAAGTCCACCTTCACCCTGAACAACTTCAAGTAGAACGGCAGCAGGCTTATCCAAGCCGCTTGAGTTATCAGTCAGCATGGTTTCAAACAGTGCAAGGCTATCAATACCTGCATAACCTTCATATGGAATACGGGCTGTGCCATTTAATGGCGCGCCATTACCACCACGATGGTGCTGGTTGCCTGTCGCGGCTAAGGCGCCTGCAGTACAACCGTGGAAACCGTTGGTAAACGTAACGATATTGCTTCGACCAGTCACTTTACGAGCCAATTTCATGGCGGCCTCAACGGCGTTGGTACCTGTTGGGCCAGTAAATTGGACTTTATAGTCCAAGTCACGCGGTTTCAGAATGTGCGTGTTGAGCGCAGACAGAAACTCGGCTTTAGCTTCGGAGTGCATATCAAGGCCGTGGGTGATGCCGTCAGCATCAATGTAATCAAGCAATGCTTGCTTAAACACGGCATTGTTATGACCGTAGTTGAGCGACCCAGCTCCGGCGAGAAAGTCTAAATAGCGCTCGCCATCTTTGGTGTATAACCAACAGCCTTTTGCTGATGAGAAAACCACTGGGAAGTTGTTTGAATATGAACGAACCTTTGATTCTTGCTTTTTGAAGATATCCATGTCGGGACCGTTTTTTAACCCTATTTCTGTGTGTGAATGTGTGAGTGAGTTTGAGCACGCCATTAAGAGCGGTTCAAAGGAATGTGATACAAATACTCGGTATCGTGTTTGCCTTTGAAGTGCTGCTCTTCGCATAAAAAGGTGCTCACTTCACCTTGATTGCCATTGGCTTTATCTAGCTTCTTAAACAGGCTCCAAGAGCCTTTGTTGTCATCGGTGATCGTTGTTTCAACGACTCGAATGTCGCCAAGTCCATCACGCATCAAAATTTCTTGCAGCATGTGAAAGGCAAGACCTTTACCCCGATGTCTTGGTGATACTGCCACCTGCCAAATAAATAGCTCATTTGGATGATCCGGTTTTCGATAACCAGAAATGAAACCTGCAATTTCATCATTACATTCGGCAATAACGCAAGTCTGATTGAAATGTTGAGATTGCAAAAAGTTACAGTACGCAGAATTGACATCCAGTGGTGGACACTCAGCGATCAGCCGATGCACAGCATCACCATCTTTAATGTTTGGAGTTCGAAATACCCACTTCTCTTCATCCTTTGTCAGTATTTCTGGGTAGACAACCCATGGCGCGGCAGTAATCATAATTCGACTTTTCCTTTAGAGGTCTAATTAAAATTCCTGGTAAAGGATACATGTCTGAGGAAGATGATCAAGGTTTTATTTTTGAATTTATGACTTTTTTTAGGGTAAGTATTTGATTTTTATTTGATTTAATAATATTAATCTTATGTGAAGAAAATATTAGACCTGTAATCTAATGAGTCGCTCATCAATAGGTAGTATAAAGTGGTTATGGGTAAAAATTGAACGTGGTTTTCATTGCTTTGCGCCAATGAGTTTAAAGGAGATGGAATTCTGCAACATAATGAGAAGGGTCGAATATTTAGTATCCGAAACTATATTTAGAGATTTTTGTCATTATTTAATTTAATACAAATCAATAGTTTATGGTTAAATCCTGATTTTTTATGATGTTTTTTATTTGAAAAGTGCTTAAATAAAGGTTAGGGTTCTATTGTTTTCATGTGTAAATAACAGAGCATGTGGATTTTGCTCAAGGATATAAATGGATGTCGACCATACTCGAAGTTAAAAACCTGTATAAGGTCTTTGGTGAGAAGCCCGAAGAGGCGTTTCCCTTAATTGAACAAGGGAAAGATAAAGACCAAATTTTTGAGGAAACCTCGCTCACCGTCGGGGTGAAAGATGTTTCTCTAACCATCAATGAAGGCGAAATATTTGTCATTATGGGGTTATCCGGATCCGGAAAATCGACCCTCGTTCGCCTGCTCAATCGATTAATCGAACCGACTCGTGGCCACGTGCTATTGCGTGACAAAGATATTGCGCACATTTCAGAGCAAGAGCTGCGTGAAGTTCGTCGTAACAACATTTCTATGGTGTTCCAAAATTTCGCTTTGATGCCTCATATGACGGTCATTGAAAATGCGGCTTTTGGCCTTGAGCTTGCGGGTATGGAACTTGAGCAACGCAACAAATTGGCTTTAGCTGCACTTGAACGTGTAGGCCTAGATAGCAATGCATATTCTTACCCAGATGAACTGTCAGGTGGGATGAAGCAGCGAGTTGGTCTCGCTCGCGCGTTGGCGTGCGACCCAGATATTTTGCTTATGGATGAAGCATTTTCAGCGCTTGACCCATTAATTCGAACCGAAATGCAAGACGAGCTAATTCGTTTACAAAACGATGATCGACGCACCATCGTGTTTATCTCTCACGATTTAGACGAAGCGATGCGTATCGGTGATCGCATCGCCATTATGCAAGACGGTGTTGTGGTTCAGGTGGGGACGCCTGATGAAATACTTCATCAACCTGCTAATGAATATGTGCGTTCATTCTTCCGCGGCGTCAACGTGGCAACGGTTATCTCAGCCAAAGATATCGCACGTAAAAAACCTGCGGCGGTGTTTAAAAAGTCCGATAACGATGGTCCCGCATCGGCGATGCAAATCCTATTGGAAAACGATCGTGAGTATGGCGTGGTCGTCGATAAAGCCAACAAATACTCGGGTATCGTTTCTCTCGACTCCCTTAAAGCTGCTCATCAACAAAAAGGCTCACTAGCCAGTGCCATTCTCGAAGATACCGTTAGTTTGTCGCCAAACGATACGGTGAGTGAGCTAATTGGTCCGGTAGCGAACAACCCATACTCGATACCTGTGGTTGATGAAGAACGGAATTATTACGGTGTGATCACCAAATCACGCCTGTTACAGACTTTAGATAGGGAATAATTATGTCGACAGAAAATAGTGCGAATGCCGCCTCGAATGATCCATGGGGCCAAGCCGCGACGACCACGACTCAAAGTTCAGACCCTTGGGGTTCAAGTGCTGGCGCCAGTGATGCCGCAGGCCAGGCAGCTTCTAACACCGATTGGCTAAGTAGTGTGCCTGTAGATCAGCATCAGTTTGATTGGTTGCATCCATTTCACGATGCGTTAATCCCTTTTGATAGCTGGGTAGAAACGGCTTTGAATTGGTTGGTGGCACATGGTCGTCCAATTTTCCAAGCGATTCGCGTTCCGATTGACTTCATACTTACGTCATTTGATACCGCGCTAACCTCAACACCCGCGCCAATTATGTTGCTGATTTTGTTTTTACTGGTTTGGCAATTTGCGGGGCCGAAACTGGGCGTATCGTCATTGGTATCTCTGATTGTCGTCGGCTTAATTGGTGCTTGGAGTGAATCAATGACGACGCTGGCATTGGTGATGACCTCGGTGTTTTTCTGTTTATTGATAGGCTTGCCGCTTGGCATATGGCTAGCAAGGAGCGATACCGCAGCGAAAATCATTCGACCGATACTCGACGCGATGCAGACAACGCCCGCATTTGTGTACTTAGTGCCGATTGTTATGTTGTTTGGTATTGGTAACGTTCCGGGCGTCGTGGTCACCATTATATTCGCGCTTCCGCCTGTTGTTCGTTTGACGATTTTAGGTATTCAGCAAGTCCCTGAAGAGTTAATTGAAGCTGGTCACTCGTTTGGTGCCAGTCCAAAACAAATGCTGTATCGCATCCAGCTGCCGTTAGCAATGCCGACCATTATGGCAGGTGTTAACCAAACTCTGATGTTGTCACTATCAATGGTGGTGATTGCATCGATGATTGCGGTTGGTGGTTTAGGCCAAATGGTACTGCGAGGTATTGGACGTTTAGATATGGGGCTAGCCGCGGTCGGTGGTTTGGGGATTGTCATTTTGGCCATTTTACTTGACCGCATCACCCAAGCGATTGGCGCAGAATCTCGAGATACAAAGACGCGTTGGTATGAAACAGGTCCGGTTTCTTTCATCCTGCGCTTAAAGTCAAAAACTGAAACCAAAGAACTTAACAAAAAACTAGGAGAAAATTAATGGATCTCTCATGGAAGAAAGTGCTTTCGACAAGCCTTATCGCGACTGCTGCATTTGGTAGCTCTGTTAATGCGGAAACACTGCCAGGTGAAGGCATCTCTGTTATTCCTGTACAGTCGACGGTAGCAGAAGAAACCTTTCAGACTCTGATTGTGAATAAAGCAATGGAAGCGTTGGGTTATGACGTACAACCAACGAAAGAAGTGGATTATAACGTAGGTTACACCTCGGTTGCTGAGGGTGACGCGACTTACCTTGCTGTTGGTTGGGTGCCGCTACACGATGACAAATATGCGAAAGCAGGCGGTGACGACAAGTTCTTCCGCGAAGGTGATTACATCAGCGGTGCGGCTCAAGGTTACTTGATTGATAAGAAAACGGCCGAAGAATATGGCATCACCAATATTGGTCAATTAAAAGACCCGAAACTGGCTAAGCTGTTTGATGCTGATGGCGACGGTAAAGCGGATCTCACCGGTTGTAACCCTGGTTGGGGTTGTGAAGGCGTTGTCGAGCACCAACTGGATGCGTTTAAGCTGCGTGATACGGTTGAACACAACCAAGGTAACTACGCGGCAATCATTGCCGATACCATTTCGCGCTACAAAAAAGGCGACCCAATTCTTTACTACACTTGGACACCATATTGGGTTAGTGGCGTATTGGTTCCGGGTAAAGATGTGGTTTGGCTAGAGGTTCCATTCTCGTCGTTGCCTGGTGATCGTAGCGATATTGATACGACGTTACCAAATGGCAAAAACTACGGTTTCCAAATGAACAGCATGAAGATTGTCGCGAACAAGAAATTTGCTGAAGAAAACCCAGCTGCCGCTAAATTGTTCTCCATCATGAAACTGGACATTAACGATGTGAGTGCGGAAAACATGATGATGAGCCAAGGACACAACTCATCAGCAGACATTGAAGCGCACGCAGAAGGCTGGATCAAAGCTCACCAAGAGCAATTTGATGGTTGGATTGCAGAAGCGAAAAAAGCCGCGAAATAAGCGACTAGGCCGATAGGTCATTGATGACCTATCGGCAACAAAGATAAAGGTAAAGGGAGATGACATTGGATGCTCATGAAGAGGTGCTGGTAGCGCTTCGTCAAATAATTCGTGCCGTGGATTTGCACTCAAGAAAGTTGAACAAGGATTTGGGTTTGACCGGTCCTCAACTGATATTGATGCGTGCTATCCGTGACCTTGGTGATGTGACAATCAAGCAGTTGTCCATTGAAACCAATATGAGCCAGGCGACGGCGACAAGCATCATTGATCGATTAGAAAAGCGAGAACTGGTTGAACGAGTGCGCAGTCAGCGAGACCGACGTATTGTTCACGCGAATCTTACCGACAAAGGCCTGCTTATGCTTAGTACAGCGCCACTCCCACTGCAAGATAGTTTTATCCAACGTTTTTACGATCTTGACCGATGGGAGCAGACCCAGATCTTGTCCACGGTTCAGCGCATCTCTGCGATGATGAATGCGCATGATATTGAGGCTGAGCCTGTGCTGCATATCGATACTGAGCCGAAAGACTCAAATCATCGACATTAAATTACTTTTATCATTACATCATTAAAAAGGGACCCGCTTAGCGAGTCCCTTTTTTCGTTAGAGTCTTCATACTTTGTGATTAACCGCTAGGTTTAAAATAGCGATGTTGATTGCCCGCAAACCTCCCTCCTTTTTATGCTCGATTCGTTCACCTAATTGGGTGGTCTTATCTCACCAAAGTTGATCGCTTTGCAACATTTGAGTGCACAATTCGCTTCCTTTTTGTTTATGCAATTGCGTTAAATCCTTGTATTCATTGTATACAAACTTGTGGCATGAAAAGTGCTTTTCATGAAATGCGCACCAAGAAAAACATTTTACTTGATGTTGTTATGTTAGGAGAAAGCCGGAAACAGCACGTTAACCAAAACGAACTTGGCGCTGTTTATTAGGCAAAAGAGTGCAACTTTGCACTGAATATGGATTGAATTGAATATTGAGGGAACACTCATGAAAAAACGATTACGTAGTTATTTATCCACTGCTGTGAAATCAAGCTTATTGGTTGCGAGCTTAGCGGGCTTCCAGTCAACCGCAATGGCGGATGATAATGAAGCGACCTTAACCATCCTTAACTCACAATGGTTAGATGCGCTACGTGGCGAGTCTTTATGGGGAGCGGTGAAAAAGTTCGAGGCAACGGATCCAACGGTTACCCTTGAACGTGAAATGATTTCGTCATCAGAAATGTATACAAAAATGATGACACAGCTGGCCGGTGGTCAGGGTGCAGATTTATTGATTTTGCAAGAAGGACTTTTTTATTCTGCCGCCAATGCGGGTTTTCTGACCGATATCAGCAAAGCGGTAGAAGGTGTCGATAACCTGAATGTCACGAATGAAAATGGTGTTATTGATGGTGAGCGTTTGGGCATTGCATGGCAACGTGCGCCTTATGCACTAATCTACAACAAAACGTTAACGGATGACGCTGGCGTGTCAGCACCCACCACTGTTGATGAACTCATCGCGTCTGCAAAGGCGGTTCATGATAAGTCAGATGTGATTGGCTTTACAGCCCGTCACCGTATGGCTGATGTTGGCTCTTGGTCTATGGATTTCCAAAACTGGGCGTTTGGTTACGGTGTTAACTGGGTCAACGAGGACGGAGAGTTGACCATCAATACTCCAGAAGCTGTTAAAGCCGTCAAAGCGTTCAAGAAATTGTACGATGCGGACATCATTCCAAAGGGTGATGATATGCCGACTCAGCGCACTCGCTTTAAGCAAAACCAAGTGGCGTTCAGTATTGATAATAGTGGCGGTACGTTGAATATTGCTAACGGTGGCGAGTTGGATTCCAAGAACCTTGCCGGTGCATTGCTGCCATTCCCTCAACCTGGTGCTCACCAGCAGTTATTTATCGCTCTTAATGCGAAAAGCGAGCACAAAGCGGAAGCGATTAAATTCCTAAAATGGTTAATGTCAGCAGATGCTCAGAACGCGATGCGTCAAGCCTCTGGCCCTGATGCGTTGGCGACCGATGTTCCTGTTACTCAAGAGTTTCTGGCTGCAAACCCATGGGCAGCGGCGTTTGCTGAAGCAGGTAAACACTCTCGCAGTACTTTGATTCCTGGATACGAAAACGAAACGCCAGCCATCATGCGTACCGTGATGGGCGCAGTCGAAAAAGTCATTGTTGCTGGTGAAGATCCTGAAGAAGCGCTTGCTTACGCGCAAAAACGCATTTCATTGAAATACTAAACCAGAGTCCTATCGATTAAGAGAGTCCTCATGGAAGCAATATTAACTCAACGCTCGCGTAAGTCGCGGGCGTCCCTTCTGCCTTATTATTTCATCGCTCTACCGATGATTTATTTGGCAGTGTTTATGTACTGGCCGCTCATCAAAGAGATGTATATGAGTTTGACATCAGCGATGTTAACCAATCCATCAGGCGGCAAGTTCATTGGTTTAGGGAACTATGAACTCCTGTTCCAGGACCCGACCTTCTTTAAAACAGTCAGAGTCACCGTTGTTTATTCACTGTTGTCAGTGGTGTTTAGTGTCGCATTAGGTGTCGTTGCTGCGCTGGCGATTAACCGTCCTTTTCCTGGACGCGCCATTGTACGCGCTATCCTGTTGTTTGGGTGGGCAGTACCGAGTGTCGCTGCCGCTTTAATTTGGCTGTGGATGTACAACGAGCGTTCAGGTGTATTTAACGAAATCGCCGGCATGCTGGGTTTTGATGCTCAGCCTTGGTTGACTAGCGCAGACATGGCGATGACATCGATCGTGACGGTGACCGTTTGGCAAGCCGTACCTTTTGTGATGCTGGTGGTTCTTGCTGCACTGCAATCTGTTCCCGACGAGGTGAGAGAAGCGGCTCGCATTGATGGAGCTGATGCTCTTAATGTCTACCGCAACGTGACTTGGCCGCATATTCGCCCAGCGGTGCAGTTGGTTGCACTGCTGATTACCGTTTGGTCTATTCGTCGTTACGATTTGATTTATTTGCTTACCGGTGGCGGCCCTCTTGATAGTACGGGTACCTTGGTTGTTCAGCTAAAGCAAATCGCGTTCCGTGATTATGAACTGGGCACAGCCAGTGCTTACGGTGTTGTCGGGCTAGTACTGGCGATGTTGGTCGCTGCCTTCCACCAATATGTTGAACGTCGTCAAGCAAGGAAATAACTATGTTGTTAAGGAAAACCCCTGCGTTATTACGCTACGTGCTCATCGCTATTTTGCTGGTGTTTAGTGGATTTCCAATCTATTGGATGCTTAACACTGGGTTGTCAGCAGAAGCCCAACTCTACAATGAAGGGCAGAGTTTTTGGCTGCAGCTAGGTAACCTTCCGGCGATGATTGGGTCGTTGAGTAGTGTGCCTGTGATGCATTGGCTGTTTAACACTTTCTTTATCGCAGCGGGTACTACAGTGCTGAGCTTGGTCTTGGGAGCACTACTTGGTTATGCACTGAGCCGACTTAAATTCCACGGTAAAGGCTTAATTGGCTTCTTACTTTTTACCACTCAAGTTGTGCCTGAAGCTTTATTGGTGGTTCCACTTTACTCCATGTTTATTACCATGGGGTTACTCAATAGCATGTTTGGTCTCATTCTGGCCAATGTAGGTTTTGCTCTTCCGGTCTCGGCCTTCATTATCAAAGGGGCGATCGATCAAGTACCGTACGAAATTGAAGAGTCGGCTGCGGTTGATAACTGCCCACGTTATGGCATTTTTTCTACCATCATTTTGCCTTTGATAGCGCCGAGCTTATCCGCAGCGGCCGTGATTTCTTTCTTCTCCGGATGGAATGAATTCCTGTTTGCTTCAACATTTATTAACGATGATGACATGTGGCCTGCGAGTGTTGGTTTGGCTTCATTTATTGGTCAATACGACACACCACTCTCCACTGTGATGACGGCGGCGCTGATTTTCAGTATTCCAGCCATTGTCTTTTTCTTAATTATTCAACGCAGAATTGTCGCTGGCTTGACCGCTGGCTCAGTTAAGGGGTAATCATGCCTAAACTTAATTTTCGTAATCTATCTAAGTCTTTTGGCGACCACACTGTCATTCGTGAATTTAATGCAGAAGTCAGTGACCGTGAATTCTTGGTGCTATTAGGGCCGTCGGGCTGTGGTAAATCAACGCTACTTCGCATGATTGCTGGCTTGTCTGATATCTCTGGCGGTGACTTTCTGATTGATGACCAAGTCGCCAACGACTGGTCACCCAAAGAGCGCGGTATTGCGTTTGTGTTCCAAACGTACGCGCTGTATCCCCATTTAACGGTACGTGAAAACATTGCCTTCCCGTTAATGATGAATCGATTTAACTGGTGGCATCACCTGCCAATGATCAACACCCTAAAACGTTGGTCTTTAATGAACGATGCCTCCATCGTACAAGCTACGGACAAAATCGCAGAGCAGCTCGAGCTAACCCCACTTCTTGACAGACGTCCTGCGGCACTTTCTGGTGGTCAACGTCAACGGGTTGCACTCGCACGTTCCTTGGTACGTGACCCATCGATTTACCTACTCGATGAGCCGCTATCAAACCTTGATGCCAAGCTGCGAACTCAAATGCGTTCTGAAATTTCAGCACTACATAAAAAAGTGAAGAAAACCTTTGTGTATGTGACTCACGATCAGGTTGAGGCCATGACGATGGCAACGCGCATTATCATCATGAATCAGGGCGAAATTCAGCAGGTCGATACGCCAGAAAATATCTACAACGATCCTAGAAATACCTTTGTCGCGCGCTTTATTGGCTCACCAGCAATGAACCTCGTCACCGTCGATATTGACGGTAATGAACTGAACGCTTCAGGACGCGAAAGCTGGGAACACCCCGGTGCATTGCCAGACGCTAGCAAAGCCATTATTGGCGTACGCCCTGAGAAAATGATTCTCGCGGAAGGGCTAGAAGGTTTAATCAAAGGTCATATCGTCGCGGTAGAAAAACTGGGCGCAGAGACCGTGGTTGGTCTGAACGTTGGCCTAGATGTCGATGAAGACGACGAGGAAAGCTTGATCGAGAAAGACACGATCTTTATTCGCGTTCCGGGCAATGTGAATGTCGAGATTGGTCAGCAAGGCTCATTCAGTTACGACGCACAAGATTGCTACTGGTTTGACGAACAAACGGGGGAGCGTATCGAGAATCCAGCGGGAAAGCTTTATGAGTTGGATGACAGTGTCAGCGAGCGAGTAAGACAGGCTTAAAACAAAAGAGGCAATTGAGTTTGGGTGTAAATATGTCTGATACGAGTAAACCAAAAGCAGTGAAAGAATCGTTTATCTCTCGAGTCAAAGAAGCATTTCCTTCATTGCATCCTGTTGAGAAGCAGCTTGCAGGCTTCATTTTGGATTTTCCAGGCGAATTAGCCAGTTATTCTGCGTCTGAATTGGCTTCTTTAGCTGGCGTCTCGAATGCCACCGTATCTCGCTTTATTCGTCATATTGGTTACCAGAATTTTGATGAAGCAAGGCGTCAGGTGAGAGAAGAACGTAAGTCCGGTGTTCCCTTATTTCAAGCTGAGCGAAAGGCCGTATTGAGCGGTGAGGAGGGTGGCGACCCTTCCATCCTTTACGGGAGTAATATCACCGAGACGTTTAAACAGCTTGGGGAATCACGCGTTAATGCTATCTCAGATAAAATGCTTAATTCTCGACGAGTATGGGTTTTTGGTTTCAGAGCGAGCCAAGCTTTAGCCGCATATTTTCAAACTCAGCTATACCAACTCAATGACGAAGCTCGCTTAGTGAACACCGGTGATGGCGGTTTGGGTGAGTTTCTTAGTGCCATCAACGATCAGGATCTGATTGTGCTGTATGGCTTACGCCGTCGCCCAACGATATGGCGTCAATTGCTGAGCCAATGTATCGGAACCGGCGCTGAAATATTGTTGATTAGTGATGATCACTTAGCGTTTAACCAAGATGTTACCTGGCACATTCGCTGTTGTTGCGATAACGCGGGTCCGCTTGATGATCACACCTCGGTGATGGCCTTGAATCACCAGCTACTAAATTCAGCGTTTGAACGTGCGGGGCCAAATGAGCGCAGCAGACTCGCAGAGTCCTACAACCAGCATCAGCAATTGGATGAGATGTAAAGCAGCCAATTATAAATAAAGGAAGTCATACCTTAAGGAGTATTAAAGAGATGGCGACTAGTCAGTTTGAAAAACTATTACAAGGGTTTGAACCCAGTTTTGAGTTTGTGCCGCCAAAGGCCATTCCTGAAGCCGAATTTTATTCCCGTGTTGAGCAAATCCGTCGCGAAGCGATGATTGCTGAACTGGATGTCACTATTGTTAACGCCAATGGTGCCAGTGGTTTCAATACCACCAATAAATATTTACGCTACTTGTGTGACTGGATGCGTGAAGGGATTTTAATCATCCCGACCGACAGCAGCAAAGGGCTCCAGTTATATTCTTTTTATACTCAGTCAGTCTTGCTACCACCGTCATTAGGTGAAGCGATTGGGGTAGAAAAAATGTATCAGGTTGGGGCTTTGGGCCGTGAATATTCAGGCCGTCAGGGCGACTCGGGCCGTCAATTGGTTGAAGGTGTGGTCAAGACACTTTCTCACCTAGGCTATAGCACAGCAAATATCGGTTTGATTGGTGATTCATCATCCGTTAAACACTGGCATGGCATTCAAAGCCTGCTACCGAAAGCGACATACAAAGAGATGACACACGTTATCCTTAACATGCAACGCATTCGCTCAAAGAACGAGGTTGATCAAATTCGCGCGTCAGCGCAATTAATGGATATCGGCTTTGAAGCGGCTGTTCATGCTTGCAAACCGGGTGTGACGGATTTTGAATTGTACGCCGCATTTAGTTTTGCCCAACTTGCACGCGGTGGTGAAAACGCCGATGCGTATCAAATTGGTGTGAATCAATACGGTACTCATTGTGGTAAGCCCTACGGCCATCGCATTGTATCTGGCGATCTGATCAACTTCTACGTTTCGGGTATTGCGTTCCGTGGTTACTCGGCACAAATGGCGCGCATGATTGCGGTGGGTGACATTACCGATAAGCAAGAGCAAACACTGGAAGTGTGCACCGAAGCGTTAAGACGTGCAGAAAAAGCGATTCGTCCAGGAGCTCGTGCCTGCGATATCAATAAAGCCGCTTTTTCGGCCTACGTTGAACAAGGGTACGTTAAAGATGATATTACCGCGACGATGCCTTATAACTGGGCGCCCAACGATGACCTCTCCGCAGTAGAAATACCACAACAATACGTACCAGATGTCGATTTTGAAGCAACAGGGCGCAAACTGATGCATGTCTATCCAGCGGTTGCTGGGCCTCATAACCCGAATGTTGGCCACAGCGTTGGTATGCATGGCAACCCAGATAAATTTAATCTGACATCGCACAATACGGATATTTGCCGTCCTGGCTTAACGTTTGTTCTGCATCCTCAATGGCTCGCACCACAAGAATCAGGTGCCAATATCGGTAACAGTTATGCCGTTACTGAAGATGGGTATGAAAACCTGAATTGCCACACGCCAATCGAAACAATTCGTATCAAAGCGTAATGTTCACTAGTTAATTATTCATTCCCTCAGTACTTAACTGAATGCATCTGTTCGACCTGAATTTGTTAAGTACTGAGTTATATCGGCATTATTGCCAGAGGATTTTATGGAAAAAATTCAAGTCGCAGCGACCGGTCATAGCCTTAACTACTTGCCGGAATATCTGGCTCTAGAAAACGGCTATTTTGCAGAAGAAGGCATTGAGCTTAACGCCATCGTACCGAGCCCGTGGGACAAAGTGATCACAGAAATTGAGCAAAGCAGCTCCAACTATGCATTGGGCGGAATTTGGGTTCCTGCGATGTATCACGGAAATGGTAAAACGTTGGTGCCATTCGCCCAGCTTGCCGCTCGTTGCCCGTTGACCATTGTTGGCCGCAAACAAGCTGAGTTCAAATTTGAGGACTTAGTCGGCAAAACGATTTTAGTCCCAGGTGGTAACGGTGCGAGCCCAGGTATGTTTTTAGACGTGCTATTGAAAGAACACGGTATTGATCCAGCTACGGTTAACGTTGCCCGTTGTTTAACTGGCACCATGATGAAAGAGCTGTATGTCGGAGGATTAGGGGATTATTTGATGATTGACCCGATTTCAGCCCTCAAACTCTCCCGTGAAACCAGCAATGTGATAGTGACTCACTTAAGCCAAAGTGGTGGCCCGATCCCATGGAGTGTTTATTACTGCACGCCCGAAACACTGGGCGACGATGAGGCATTGCAAATCAAATTTAGTCGCGCTCTCGCGAGAGGAATGAAGTTCGTCAATGAGCATTCGGCTGAAGAGATGAGCGACTTACTGGCTAAACTGTTTCCCGCCAATGAATTGGATGATTTGATTGGGTTGGTGAACGCGTATCGAGAGTGGGGTATGTGGACATCTCCAGAGATCGACCGTCCGTCATGTGAGCGTTGGCTTCACGGTATCAGTGATGGCAACCTCTCTGCACAACCGATACCTTACGATGAGCTGGTTAACGCGAAGGTTGCCGCTAGCGCGCTAAAGTAAGGGTGAGTGCTGGGTATTGTTTGTCTATGTGATACTAACATCAAGCGTCTCATTCTTGTGGGGCAAAACCAACTATGGGACGCTTTATATGTTAGTGTGCATGAAATTCAGATAGATAGAGAATATATCGTTCATTTGTTGCATTGAGAATTTGTAATGTCTAGTGATGATAAAATATACAATAAACTGCTCAAAACCATCGTCGCGCATCAGTTGCCTCCTGGGGCTCGGCTTCCTGAAGATAAACTTTCTGAGGCGTTCAACGTCAGTCGAACAGGAATCCGTAAAGTCTTGCAGCGTTTGGCGGTTGAGCAATTCGTTTTAATTCGCCCTAACAAAGGCGCGGAAGTGTACGCGCCAGATCAGCAAGAAGCGAATGAAGTCTTCGATTCCAGAATATTAATCGAAACTCAGTTGATTCCGAAGTTGGTTCGTAATTGGGATCGAACTCTTTCCGCCCAGTTTCGCCAAATCGTGGTGCAAGAGAAGAAAGCAGAACAAGACGACGATCTGTCCAATGCGATTTTACTCACATCGCAGTTTCACTATGAGCTTGCGAAAATTGCGGGTAACTCGGTTTTGGCGAGTTTTGTTGAAAAGTTGTGTTATCGCTCCTCGCTGGTGATCGCGTCTTATGGCTCGATTAACAGTGTTGGTTGTGATTGTGGTGACCACGGGCATTTGATTGACTTGCTGGACAAAGGCGATGAAGAGGGAGCCACGGTATGGATGAAGCATCATCTTCAACAGATCAAACAGTCTCTCGATATTGACCGTCAAAGAAGCAGTGATATCGACTTTCTCCAACTGTTTTCTAGCTAGCGGTTAATGTGACTTGAGAAGCGGTTTCCGGCTTTTGCTGTGAACCACTGCACTTTCTAATCCATCGAAAATTTCTAACAATAGATATCATTCAACACCTTATAGCGGTAGAGTGACTGGCATTGTGTATTAAGATGCGGCCGTCTGAAGGAGTGAATGATGAAAATAGGAATTGTCGGATTAGGTGATATTGCGCAGAAAGCGTATTTGCCTGTGATCACGCAACGCGATGACCTTGAGTTGGTATTTTGTACCCGTGACCCGCAAACGCTTGCCGCGTTAGCTGGGAAGTACCGTATTGCCGAGACGTGTCAAGATTACCGCCAATTGCCAGCCATGAACGTCGATGCGGTGATGATTCATGCGGCAACCCACGTTCATTTCGAGATTGCTTCATTTTTCCTTGAGCAGGGGATTCCAACGTTTGTCGACAAACCGCTTTGTGATAATGCCGCTCAAGTAGAACAGCTTTATACCCTTGCAACACGTCAGCAGCAGCCACTGTATGTTGGGTTCAATCGTCGGCATATTCCGCTGTATAACCAATACATTCCCGAGCTCGCCGAGCAAAGACTGGGCGCTTTGCGTTCATTACGCTGGGAAAAGCATCGCTGCGCGCACCCAGGCGATATTCAAACATTTATTTTCGACGACTTTATCCACCCATTGGATAGCGTCAATCTTAACCATCAGAGTGATTTACGCGATGTTGATGTGCGTGTCCAAACTCAAGGGCAGCAACTGGCTCGAATTGATGTCAGTTGGGAGAGTGGCTCTACTTTGTTGTGCGCGTCAATGAATCGCCAGTTTGGCACCACCAGTGAGCGAGTGTCTGCTTGTTATGACAATCATGCTTTTGAGTTTGATTCTTTTGTTGAGGGGCGAGAGTGGAAATCAAGTGAAGAGCGCCATCTTAAAGTCAAAGATTGGACACCAATGCTGGCCACTAAAGGCTTTAGCGCGATGATTAATGATTGGGTTGCTTGTGTTAACACCGGCACGGTGGCCAGCGAAGTGGTCGAACGCAATATCGCTACGCATCGCTTGGCTGACGCGATTTATGAGCAGGTTATTGGGCAATTGGCGTAAGATGCGCCAATCCTAAGTCGGTGTGATTGATTAGTTGAGGAATATGTGTGTCTGATTGGCTAAGCTCGCAGGCGTTAATCGCCATGTTTTTGATTTTTCTCGGGTCATTTGTTCAAACCGCGATTGGGTTTGGTTTGGCGGTGGTGGCTGCGCCGCTGCTTTTTATGGTTTCACCTGATTACGTTCCGGCACCCATTACCATCACGGCGCTATTTATTTCGTTGCTCAGTGCGCTGAGACATCGCGCCAGCGTTGAAATTGGTGGGCTAAAAATGGCCTTGATTGGACGTATTCCTGGGTCGATTGCTGGTGGCGTTCTGTTAGTCATGGTGTCGACCCAGTTGCTGTCTTTGTGGTTAGGGCTGCTGGTGTTGTTTGCTGTGGTGGTCAGTTTACTGCCATTTCGCGTTGAGCCAACACCGGCAAGAATGGCAGTCGCCGGATTTTTCTCTGGTTTCTTTGGGACCAGTTCGGCGATCGGTGGGCCGCCAATGGCCTTGCTGCTACAACATCAAGAAGCCAATCAGCTGCGCGGTAATCTCTCGGCGTTTTTTGTGTTCAGTTCCATCATTTCACTGATCATCCAACTGCCTACTGGGTATCTCACCTTACATCATCTGTGGCTGACGATACCGTTAATTCCAGCGGCTTGGCTCGGATATAAATTGGCCATTTTTACCACGCAAAGTTTACCGAAAGAAAAAATTCGCGCAGGGGCGTTGCTATTATGTCTAGTAAGCGGTGCCACTGCAGTCTATAACGGAGTGATTCAGTATTAGGGAGCGAGTTTTTAGGGTTTTTGGTCAAAATATGACACCGCGTTTACCTTGTAGGTCGAGCAGTCACGCATGATAGGCGAATAATAATATGGGAGCAGATATGCGTACGATTGGAAATATAATTTGGTTCTTGTGCGGCGGCGTGGTCATGGGGCTGTTGTGGTGGATGTTTGGTTTGTTAGCGTTTATTAGCATCATTGGTATTCCTTGGGGGAAATCATGCTTTGTTATCGGGACCTTTTCATTCTTTCCGTTTGGCAAAGAAGCGATTTCTCGGAGTGAGTTAACCAATCAATTGGATATTGGTACTAGCCCTGTGGGGTTTATCGGTAACGTGATTTGGTTCTTACTGGCTGGGATTTGGCTGGCGATTGGTCATATTGTCTCGGCGGTCGCTTGCTTTGTGACCATTATTGGTATTCCGTTTGCGTTGCAACATCTAAAGCTGGCGGCTATTTCACTTGCGCCTATCGGTAAAACGGTGGTCTCAAAAGAGCGTGCTGGCGCGGCGCGTTTTCGCTGAGTAGGTCAATGGTTTTTGGGGGCCCTTGTGCTTGAGCGCAAGGGCTTTTTAATACGCGCGAATCCCGTATCGGCGAAGGCGTTTTGGCAGCACTTCGTCGAGTTGATGCACTTCTTGCTCACTCACTTCAATGAGCGCAAAGTTATGTTGGTGATATACATCTCGAATCTGCTGACGTTGAGACTCGGTTTGCGCGCCATGCGCTTCGCTCCAGTACTGCAAGTACACTTTTCCTGCCGGTAAATAAAAGTCGCAAACCATATCATCTTCAATCGGCAACTGGCGCGCATATGCGTGAACAATACCATTTACGTAAAGCCAATTATCGATCAGCAATTCCCCCACGGTTCGCACATAATGGCCATCCAAGGTGCGGTGCTTGGCTTCAAACTTTTGTCGAAAGCTTGAAATGGATTTATCTGTCGCGTGCAACTCGGCGTCTTGACCAAGAAACTCGGTTACCGATTGTTTAAAGCGTTTATTTTTAATGATCGAATCGTGCCAAACGATAAAATAGTTTTGTGAAGTTTTATCTTGTTTCTGTTGCCCACCAACACTGGCACCGAGTTGGGTTAATTGCCAGCCGTGTTCTCCCTTTTCCATCCAACCTAATTCATTGAGTAACTGATTGACTTTTTTCGCGTTGAGCTTGAGGCGCTCACCAATTTGCGTCGCGCTTAGATGGGTTTGCGCTGTGTGATCAAGGTCGATAATAAGATTCGCTGGCCAGGCAATGAATTGACCAAATTTTTTATGCTGAGCATATTCTCCCCCCATTTTTGTTCCAAGCGGGGTGAGTAGCCACTGTTCTTGATAGCGATTGATATAGCCCGCGTTGGCTAACGTCTCAAACAGTTGCTTTGCTGAAATACCACGCTGCTTCGCGAGCGCTGAGGTGGAGAGTTTGTTCACCGTAAAAGCTCAAAAGTTGAAAAAGTAATGCGCCATTGTTTCCCACTTTTATCATTGAATACAAATTTAGAGCGCACGATCTTTGAGCCATCTTCCGTTTCCAATGGCTCAAAGTCTGGTGGGGTTATGCATCACTTGTGGTCGAGTGGTAGAAAATCGCCATTGACTCGGGTGCAATTAATACCTGCTTGTGATCAATGGTTTGATGGACATTATGATGATCGGTATGGCATATCATTACCCATTCTTGTTCTGTCTCATCGGGAAGCGTGAATCGGGCGGGCGCTTTGGTTTGATTAATGCAGTAAAAAAGTTCATCGCCTGCTTCATCGATCCCCATATGCAGGGCGACAGAGCTTAAACGGTTCCAGTCGTCATGTTGCATGATTTCGCCGTTTACTCGCCGCCAGTAGATTCGATTGTTATTGCGCCTTTCGCCGCTAAAGGCTTGGATAAACGGCACCATATACTCTTGCCTTGCCACGACCATTTCCGCAACCCATTGCTTAAAAGCCTCTTTACGTGGCGTCATTTCCCAGCTCAACCAGCTCAGTTCGTTATCTTGGCAGTAGGCGTTATTGTTGCCTTGTTGAGTGTGGGACAGTAAGTCAGCGGTCAAAATATGTGGAATTCCGAACGAGAACAGTAAGCTCGCCATAAAATTGCGTTTTTGCTTTTCTCGTTTGGCGATGATAGTGGAGTTATCCGTTGGCCCTTCGACGCCATAGTTATGTGAGCGATTATCCCCGTGCCCGTCGCGATTTTGCTCACCGTTCGCTTCATTGTGCTTATGTTTGTAGCTGACAAGGTCTTGCATACAAAAACCGTCATGATAGGTGATGTAGTTGACCGTCATACGAAATGGCCAACAAGCGGCACTGTAGAGATCGCGAGAGCCCATTAAACGAGTCGCAAATTCCTTTAGATAGCCTTGGTCGCCTCGCCAAAAGCTGCGCGTTATATCGCGAAGACGGTCATTGCATTCATTCCATCCGAAAGGAAAATTACCAACCTGATAGCCATTTGGCCCGATATCCCAAGGTTCTGCTATCAATTTAACTTGTTTCAGTACTGGATCCTGAGCCACGGCTTTAAAGAAAGCAGAATTGCGATTGAAGTTATCACCTTCTCGACCCAGCGTTGCCGCTAAATCAAAACGAAACCCATCGATTTTATATTCGCTTACCCAGTGGCGTAGGGTGTCCATGACCAGGTTGAGCGAGGGTTGATAAGCGAGGTCGAGCGTATTGCCACAGCCAGTGAAGTTGGCAAAATGTTCCCCGTGTTTGATGTAATACTCATCATCAAGCGCTTTAAGGTTGAATACCGGGCCGCCTTCTCCACCTTCTGCGGTATGGTTGTAAACCACATCCATGATGACTTCTATGTTGTTTCTATGCAGTTCTCGAATTGCGGTTTTTAACTCGTTAATCGCATCTTGGTCGGCATAACGAGGATCGGGCGCCATAAAGACATACGGGTTGTACCCCCAATAATTCACCATATCATTACTCAATAGGTGAGGTTCGTGCATACAGGCGGTGATGGGCAGCAGTTGTAGCGTATTGATGTTTTGCTCACGATAGAACCTCAGCATGGCTTCGCTGACCAGCCCCAGATAGCGTCCACGGTATTGAGATTCGATATCAGGGTTAAGATTCGATACGCCTTTCACGTGGGTTTCAAAGAGAATGACGTCATCAAGAGGACGACAGGGTTTTTCTACGCCTTGCCAATCAAACGTATCCTCGGTGACAACGCACTTGGCCAGCTCAAAGCTTTTCTGGGCATCAAACGGTGGAATATAATGCAGAGCGCTATCAAGCGCTTTGGCGTAAGGGTCAGCGAGGTAGTAGAGTTCGTCATCAACTTCGAGTACGTAACCATATCGTGTTCCCGGCTTAATGTTTTCAAGATAGGTGTAGCGAACCCCTGCGTACTCTTCGGTGAGCGGGTAGCTTTGATAGCCGTTGTCTTGATCAAAAATGGCCAGAGAGAGCGAGGCTTTCTTTGGCGCATGAATCGAAAAATTACACCCGTGCTTGTCGAGTGTGGCACCTAAAGGAAAAGGGCGAGCGCACTGCATAGTCATTGATTGTCGTTTCTTCTTTTTAACTTATTAAATACTAAGTAAAAGGCTTGATGTGATTTCGGTCAAGCGCCCTAGAGGATATTTTTCAGTGTAATTTTATTTCATTTTAGGGACATAAAAGCTGAAAAAAGTGAGCCGATTATCACTTTGTCGCTTAAAACCTGATCATCAAGCCAGATCCTCCGCCTCAAATTTGTGATTGGCCCCTTAAAAAGCAGGTTAGCGCTTTTTTCTCCTCCTTTCTCATCCCCCTCAAATTAGTTTTGGGTGGAGGAAGTCAGCCATCTACTCCTTGGGTAATCTTTCCTACGTCGAAACAAAATACGAGCAACTTGTTACCATGTGACTTGATGCTCCGTCTTACCACTCATGTTGTTGTCTCTTCATTTCTGCCTTTATGAAGCGATGGTCAATGAGTCGAAATGCGCAAGATAAAAAATAAAAGCCCTATATGGAGTTTAAAATGAAAAAAGTAAGTGTAATTGCTGCCGCAGTGGCCGCTACTCTCGCTGCAGGTTCTGCGTTCGCAGTTGATTTTAATGGTTATATGCGCGCTGGTACTGGCATCAGTAACAACGATGGTGGCGACATCTCGTTTATGAAAAATGGTATTGGCCGTTTGGGTAATGAAGACGACAACTATTCTGAGTTTGGTTTTTCTGAAGAGTTAAAAACTGGTGAGCAAAATTGGCGAATTGAGTCAATGATTGCTTCGAGCAATTCAGGTGCCAGTGGTTGGCAAGACGGTGATTTTAATGTAGCGCAGTTTAATGTTCAGGCTAAAGGTTTGTTCGCTAGTGACAAAGAAGCTGTGTTGTGGGCTGGTAAGCGATACTACCAACGTAAAGATATTCATATTACAGATACTTATTTCTTAGATACTTCTGGTACCGGTGGTGGTATTGAAAATGTATCTATTGGTAATCAAAAATTCTCGTTCGCAGTTCTTCAAGATGGAGAAGATTCTGATTATGCAGGTTACAAAGTTGATGCTCGCCTAGCTGGTATTAGCTTGTGGAATGATGCTTCATTGGAGCTTGCTGCCGTATATAACTTTGCTACAGAAACAGCGAATGGTAACAGTGAAGCTGATGATGGTGTTTTAGCAACCGCGATCATTCATCAAAATCTTTCTTTTGGTTTTAACCAAACGATTCTTCAATATGGTACAGCGTCATATGGTGAACAAGCATACCGTTTAGGTGGTGCAGGCTCTTATTATGACCGTTCAGGTGCGCAAGACGATGCCAATGGTTTTCGATTCTTGAACTGGGGTGTAGTTTCTTTAGGGCAGTCATGGGAACTGGGCCACCAACTAGGTTATACCGTTGGTTCAGATATCGGTGGTACTAATAGTGATGGTGATTATACTGGGCAGCAGTTTGACCTTAGTCAGTTTACGGCCGTCGTGCGCCCTATGTACAAATGGAATGATACAATGCGCACTGTCTTTGAAGCCGGCTATAACTCAGGTGATCGTATCGCCAATGGTGGCTTAGCGAAAGAAGATTTCGGTGGGGCTAAATTTACAGTGGCTCAAACTTGGGCAATGGGTGATAACTTCTGGGCACGTCCAGAATTGCGTATTTACGCTTCTTACTTGAAAGACTTGGAAAGCGATTCATTTGGAGCAACTGAAACTCAAGCCGGTGAAGATAATGATGTTGTTGTCGGCATCCAAGTAGAAGCTTGGTGGTAATCCACTAAAAGTCCTAAATAAATTAAGTCCATAGTGTAAATAGCCGACTTATGTCGGCTATTTTTTTAAAGGTTTATGAGAGTCTTTAAAAAAATAACAAAGGAAACACTCTATGTATTTACGCGCTTTACTTTTAGGGGGCTGTATCGCCCTAACAGGCTGCCAATCTGCTTCAGTTGTTGAGCAACAGCCAGCAACGTCTTCTCAAGCCTCTCGCATTTCTCAGTTATCGGCAACACAAGTAAAGTTACCGAGTGTCACCCGAGTAGCGATTACCGCTAATACCCAGTATTTGAACAATCAAACCATTGATAGCCCGGTGGCGGTATTTGCGATCCCTGCTGACCGCGGTCGCATGTCACTGACGATCACTAGTGAAATAAAAGATTCAGTATTTTACCCTTATGCAATGATCACTGATGAACAAGGTCAGGTGATTGAGCAATACGATGACAGCAGTTTTGAATATGTGAAGCCACGCCTGAATCTCGGTAACCGTTTAGTGGCGGATATCGATTTCTTCCCGCCTCGTGGTTATCAAACCTTGTACTTAGTGGTTTATACCAAGAAGTCTGATTTAGATGGCTCTACCGGAGTGATTCATCCTGCACGATTGGATGCAGAAGCTCGTGGTAACTATATGCCAGAAATGAAAGATATTCCGGTTCCGCACAGCTTAACGGGCACCATCGAGCTTGAGGTCGCTGGACCAAGCTTTTTCTCATCATTGACGAGTAATGACAACGCAGAGCAAAACGTTACGTCTAGTGACCAAGCTCAGCGCGCAGTGGAAGCCGTACAACCTGATACTCAAAGCTACTACACCAATGCCATCACTCAAGCGGTTAAAGAAAACAACTTGCCGAAAGCCCTTGGTTTGCTGGACGAAGCCAAAGCGCTAGGTGTAGAGGGCGCGCAGGAAGTGTTTATTAAAGCCGTGAATAGCAAATAAGCCGTTAAACACTCAATAAAAGCTCCCAAATGTGGGAGCTTTTTTTACCCGTAAAAAGGGTGTGAAGTCAAAATCCTAAACTGCTGCGCGTCTATGGTGATGGTGAGTTCACCGTCACAAACCGTCATAGGCACACCATCTGTGAAGTCGTAGAACTGGTTAAGCTCTGATCCTGTTTGCCATATTGGCGCGCGGAAAGTGGCGGGGCTTTGGCTAACATTCATCGCAAACACAACCATTTGCGAACCGAGGTGGCGTGCAAATACAATGCCTTGCGATGATTGATTCAGCCACTGAAAATCGCCTTGCTGCAGCGCAGCGCAGTGTTTGCGCAGTGTCATTAAGCGTTGGAAAAACGGAAGGTGTTCTGAGGTTTCTAATTGATGCCAAGGCATGCAGCGGCGGTTGTCTGGGTCGTCGCTTCCTTCCAGCCCCACTTCGGTTCCGTAATACAAGCAAGGCGTGCCAACGTAGGTAAATAAAAACGCCGCAGCGATATGGAATCGAGCTTTATCACCATTAACCATGGTCATAAAACGGCGTGTGTCGTGACTGTCTAATTGGTTGAGCTGAGCTAATTGATTTTGCCAAGGAATGCTAGCGCGAGCTTGGTCGAGCCAAGTGCAGAATTCGCCAACATCAATTTCGATTGGATCCCAACTGACATCGATATTAGCTAACAAGGCGCGAAGCGGATGGGCAAATCCGAAATAGTTCATTGAGCCATCTTCTTGATCGCCTTGTAACCACTGGGTGGCTTCAAAAAAGTGCTCACCAAGGATATAACAGTCCGGGTTGACTTGCTTGGCAGAGTGACGGAATGCTTTGACGTAGTGAGCATTGTTTTTGGCGCCTGAGCCTTCTCCGAGCATATGGATAACATCAAAGCGCCAACCATCAACATGATACGGTGCGCGCAACCAGTGCTTGATAACGGAATCATCGGACTGATAAATCGTGTCACGGACTTGCTGATTTTGGAAGTTTAATACTGGGAGCGAGTCGATGCCTTTCCAACCAATGTAATGATTCGTATCGCCTTCAAAAAAGTAATAATCGCGGTAAGGTGAACTTGGGGATTGATACGCGCCAGCTGTGGTTTGTTTTCCCGGTTTATCAAACCAAGGATGTTCGGTAGACGTATGGTTAAAGACCGCATCGAGCATAACCTTCATGCCGCGCTGATGAACGGTTGTACACAGCGAGGCAAACTGCTCATTGCCACCAAGGTGCGAGTCAACGTGGTAGTAATCGGTGGTGTCGTATTTGTGGTTACTGGGCGCTGAGAATATCGGGTTAAGATAAAGTGCAGTCACGCCCAGTTGTTGTAGATACTCGATTTTTTGTTCCACGCCAAACAGATCACCACCATAAAACTCACTGGCCCCACTATTATCGTGCCCACCAACCGGCTCTTCCCAGGCTTTTTGTAGTGATGGTTTTCCACTGAGTAATTGATATTCGCCACTTTTTACACTGATTTCTGGTTTTCCATTGGCAAAGCGATCAGGGAAGATTTGATAAAAAATTTGGCTTTTTACCCAGTTTGGTGGCTGGTGGGCAGCGTTATATTTAAAGTGGTATACGCGTGAAGGAATTCGGCGGTTAATGCCTTGCCCCGTTAGCCAAAATTGTTGGATTCCGACCATCGCTTTGAAGCTGTAATGAGTGAGGTCGCTGTCAGTGTTAAGTGCAATCGTTGCCTGCCAGTAGATGAGCGTAGACGTCTCTTTTAATACCGACATCTCAACCAGATACTCTTCATTATCTGGCTCATGGCGAACATAAATATGATCGTATTGATCTTGTGCTGAAGTGGCAAGAGTCAGAGTGAGCGAACCTTGTTGGCGTTGTACCCAAAATTCGCTCTGACCATGATAGAGAAACGGAAACGTCATGCGGGCTCCTTAATCAGTTCTAAATAGCCACAAAACAGTGGCGTAAATTCGACGCTTACACAGGCGCCGTCGTGGTTTAGATGCAGTGGATAACGCACGTCGTTCAGATGGTCATACAGGTACAGGCCATCACTGTTTTGTGGCCAATGTTTGACGAGCGTCTGTGGAAGAGAAAGATTGATGCGTTTTGAATGTTGGTGGTCAAAATTGACCGCAATAATCACAATTTGCGAAGGCGCTGAGCGGGCAAACGCAAACAGGCGATGCTGTAATTCATCAAACTGTGCGTAATTAGCCGCATAAAGGTCATGATAATCGCCCTGCATTGCTGGAGATTGAAGCGTCAGATTTAATAATCGTTGATAAAACTGCCTAAGTTCAAGCTCATTGTGATTAAGGAGGCCGCCATCAAATCGTCCTTGGTTCATCCATCTTTGGTGATGAGGAACACCCACGTAATCAAAAATCGAGGTTCTTGATGGTTGACCAAAACCTGCATTTTCATTTGCAGGCTCTCCTACTTCTTGTCCGAAATAGATAAGCATCGCTGCTGGGGATAGCGTGCAAGCCACTAACATGGCGGGGCAAGCACGCTTGGCATCTCCAGCAAATGCCGGCGAAGCAATACGCTGTTCGTCGTGATTTTCTAAGAAATTGACAAAATGCGCGGCCATCTTACGTTGCTGCCATTCTAAGGCGCCGATTTGAGATGTGGAGGCGGTGCCTTGGACAATTGAACGTAATAGGTCATAGAGCCCCACCTTGTTGTAGAGATAATCCATTTTGCCCAGCTCAATATAATCCTCATAGCGATCGGGCTGATAGATTTCGGCTATCAGTACGGTATCAGCGCGCTGGGTTTTTATTAAGCTGTTGAGGTAGCTCCAAAATTCAACGGGCACCATCTCTGCCATATCAAAACGAAATCCATCAACACCTTGAGCGAGCCAGTAACATACGATATCGGCAAATTTGTACCATGAATCTGGCAGCGACTGCTCGTCCCAAAACGCGAGGTGTTGAGCGTAAGAGCGGTGCCGAAACGCATCGTCCAATGGCGTGAAATCTTGGCTGCCATCGGGCTTAATACCATAGTTAATCTTGACCGTTTCAAACCAGTCATCAAAGCTTGGCTGAGCGCGCGCTGCGCCATTGCCTGTCCATTTGGCGGGCTCTTCTTTGAAAGGTACGTTGAGCTGAGAATGCGCTTCGCCGCCAGAAGGCCGATAACGCGTTGGAAATTCAGGCAGCTGAAACGCTTCATCAGGTAGATAGTAGAAGTTGTTATCACGTTGATAAGCGACAGAAGTGTCGTCGTTATGACCAAAATCAACAACGTGCTGTGGATTATTCAGGCCTTGATAACACCGCGCCACGTGGTTGGGCACAATGTCGATGATGACTTTTAATCCTGCTTGATGCGTACGCTCTATCAGTTGACTGAATTCTTGATTTCGCTGCGCGGGATTATCGGCTAAATCAGGATCGACAGAGTAGTAGTCTTTGATCGCATAGGGCGAGCCTGCACGTCCTTTGACTATTGCAGGGTGGTCATTGGTAATCCCAAAACGTTGGTAATCAGTGGTGGTGGCATGGTGAAGGACTCCGGTATACCAAATATGCGTAATGCCAAGCGCTTTAATTTTCTCAAGTGCACACGGCGTAAAATCACTGAATTTCCCCACGCCATTTTGTTCCAACGTACCCCAAGAGTGGTTGTGGGTCTGAGTGTTACCAAATAAGCGAGTAAAAACTTGGTAAATATGACATTTTCCAGATTGCATCACGCGCCTCCCTGCTAAGCTCTCTTTCTAGCCTAGTTGAGGTTGACGAGAATAAGCTCATCCTTAAATGGTGAATCAGGGGCGTAGTCGAGAAAAATGTGACTTTAATCGAGACAAAAATAAAGGTCGCGTTGTAAACGCGACCTTTAAAGAAGCAACAAGTCCTAGATAAGACCGTTAGAAGCCAACGATATTTTGCGCTTCGAGTTCAGAGAAATATTTGACCGTTTTGACTTTCAGCTCTTGCGTGGCGGGCTCGTCACACACCATGACTGACTTGGGATGTAATTGTAGGGCGGTAACGGTCCATAAATGATTAACACTCCCTTCCACAGCAGCTTGCAGGGCTTGGGCTTTATTGTGACCCGTCACCAGAATGAGCACTTCTTCCGCGTCAAGCAAAGTCCCCACACCGATGGTCAATGCGTATTTGGGCACCTGAGAAATATCGCCATCAAAGAATCGAGAGTTTGCAATACGAGTGTCGTGAGTCAGTGTTTTGATACGAGTGCGCGAAGCGAGTGAGGAACCAGGTTCGTTAAACGCGATGTGTCCGTCATTACCGACGCCGCCCATAAACAAGTTAATTTTGCCATAAGACTTCATTTTTGCTTCGTAATTACGGCACTCTTCATCGTGGTCATCCGTATTGCCATTGAGCAAGTTAACGTTTTGCTCTTGGATATCTACGTGATTAAAGAAGTTATTAAACATGAATGAACGGTAAGACTCAGGGTGATCAGCAGGCAAACCGACATATTCATCCATGTTAAAGGTGACAACATGTTTGAAGCTAACTTCACCAGCATTATATAGTTCAATCAACGCTTTATAGGTCGTTAGCGGAGTGCCACCTGTTGGTAGCCCGAGAACAAATGGACGTTCGGCAGTAGGATTGAATTCGTTGATACGACGCGCGATATATGCCGCGGACCACTTACCTACTTGCTCGGCATTATTTAACGGGATAAGTCTCATGTTTTGCCTCTAATTCTTTATCGTGTTCAAATAGTGTTGTTATTTTTCATTATAAAATAAGTTAATCAGCACAGCCATTGTTTTTGGTCAAATTTTCTGGTTTTCGTTCAATTGAGATAATCTCATCGCAATTTACGCTTTCATGAAACCAGAATAAGCGATTATTTCACGTGGATTGCTGTGTAATTTTACTTCTAAAATTAAGGCCTTGTCGCAGCGATCATGTTAACCAACTAAACTTTAGATTTGGATAGCCGCCTTCTAGTACGATATGTCTAACAGTTCGCACTGAATGCCTAGATTTATTAATAAGGTAGAAGCGCAACACACAAAGTGCTTACTTGCGCTTTGAACTAACGCTTTTTATTAATCAATTAGGGCTCAAATTATTGGCTAAACGGCCGATAAACAATCTATTGAAGAGATGCAAGTATAACGAATGGATATTATTGGAATGGCGATAGGTGCAGCAGGGTTAACATTGCTTTCAATGTTTGCCTGGATGCTTGTGCTTTCGTTACGTAAAAAACGCCTAGAAGAAGAGCGTAAAGAGCGTGAAATAGCTTACCGAAAAGCGATAGAAAAACACCGCAAAAAAGAGCATGAAGAGCGTTTAGTCAAAGCGGAAAATGGCCATGTTCCAACGATTCTATTTCTGGCTAAAGAAGCCGAACGCACCAATATTCGTGAAGCCCTTCATTGGTATGGAAAAGCCGCAGCACTTGATAATGTGACTGGCATGTACGGTATCGTGCGTATTAGCGCCAAAATGAGTGATGACATGGTGCTGAAAGAGCAAGCAAAATATTGGAAAACCTGCATTGCTGCCATGGAAGGTAATCTTGAAAAGAAATATCAAATGGGCCAAGCGCTCTATTCTGGACGTGGGGTTGCCCAAGATGTTGTAAAAGCCCTTGAGGTGATCACAGAAGCGGCAGAACGTGGGCACGTTGAATCGATGTTATTCTTGGGTGATTGGTTTCGCTCGCAAGAAAACTCGGCCCCAGACCCTAAATTATCACTTCAATGGTATAAACGGGCTGCAGCGATGAAGAGTAACCCCGGGCGCATGAAATATGGCCTCAATTTTCTACAAGGGGTGGGCGCTGCGGTGGACTTCAAACGCGGTATCTATTGGCTTGAACGTGCCGCAGAAAAAGGCCACACCGAAGCCATGTATCAAGCTGGCGAAGCATGGATTGACCAAGGGCCGCATGGTAATGCGCTAGCGTATATCTGGTTATTTATGGCGGCGCAACTTGGGCATGTTAAATCACGTCGCAGCCGTGACCAAGTCGCGTTAACCATTGGCGTAGATACAGTAGTCGGACTTCAGGCACTTTCCAAACCTATGCTCAGAAAGTTGCGGGAAAATAAGGTGAACAAACATGCTTTGATTCGAGCATTAAACCGTTTATACAAACGCGATATTCCTCTTTATGAAAGCTCGCCGTTAACAGAGCAAGATGAGTTGATGCAGGGCGGTGAACAGGTCGTCGCCGATGCCCAGCAAGTTGAGGATATACTGGAAGAGACCAATCAAGAATCGACGAATTCAAACCAAGAACAAGAGCAAGAAGATAAATCTAAACTCGATTTTTCTAATACTTCAATGGATAAACCAAACCCCAGCTAACTTGGTGTCTCAGGCGGGGTTTCGCCAATAAAAAAGGCTCGTTAAACAACGAGCCTTTTTTATTTTTACATTAAGAATTAGCTTTTTTGTACTGACTTACATACCGCAGCGGTAAATACCACGTCGGTAGAGCTGTTAAGTGCAGTTTCTGCTGAATCCTGAATCACACCAATAATAAAGCCGACCGCGACCACTTGCATCGCGACTTCGTTATTAATGCCAAATAACCCACAGGCAAGAGGGATCAACAGCAGTGAGCCGCCTGCAACGCCAGAGGCACCACACGCTGAGACTGCAGCAATAATGCTCAGCAAAATCGCAGTCAGAATATCAATCTCAACACCGAGCGTATGTACGGCCGCGAGCGTCAAGACGGTGATGGTAATTGCTGCACCAGCCATGTTAATCGTTGCGCCCAGTGGAATCGACACAGAATATGTATCTTCATCCAGATCAAGCTTTTCACACAGATTCATGTTGACAGGAATGTTGGCAGCACTTGAACGCGTGAAGAAAGCCGTGACACCACTTTCACGCAGACATTGGAACACCAATGGGTATGGGTTAGTGCCTAGCTTGATGTAAACGATCAGTGGGTTGACCACAAGCGCAATGATCAGCATCGCTCCAAGCAGTACCGCCAATAGATGGGCGTAACCCGCTAGAGCAGAGAAACCTGTCGTTGCCAAGGTGGAGGCAACAAGGCCAAAAATACCAAATGGCGCAAGACGGATGATGAAGCGAACAATTTGTGATACGCCATGGCTAAGGTCTTCAAAAACAGATTTGGTGGTCGCGGATGCATGATGAAGTGCTAAACCCAAACCGATAGCCCAAGCCAAAATACCGATGTAGTTAGCATTCATTAACGCACTTACTGGGTTATCGACGAGCTTAAACAGCAATGTATTAAGCACCTCTGCAATACCTTGTGGCGGTGTTGTGCCCTGTGCTCCAGCAACCAAAGTCAACTCGGTTGGGAACAAAAAGCTCAGTACCACGGCCGTGAGCGCGGCACTGAAGGTGCCAATCAAGTACAGAACAATGATTGGGCGCATATTAGTATGCTGGTTTTTCTTCTGATTCGCGATAGAAGCAGCCACTAAAATGAAGACCAAAATAGGAGCGACCGCTTTTAAAGCGCCAACAAATAGGCTACCAAGTAACCCGGCGTTTTGTGCAGATTCTGGAGATAACGTCGCCAGTATGACCCCGAGAAGGATACCAGCGAGTATTTGCAAAACGAGGTTACCTCGTGCAAATCGGGCAAAAATATTGTTGCGTTGCATTAGAATTATTCCTGAAGTGAATAGTTTCTCGATTTCTTGTTATCAAAGCCTTTTATGACTAAGGCTGCTAATACTATCGTGCTGAAATAATGTGTCTAGATGTAGGTATAAATTAGTGGGAAAAATTATTTAATATGAGGCATCTTGATTCATTTCACTGTCAAGTTGTTACTTTATGACCATTAATATTACTCACTGATTTGGTGGGATATTTTATTATTAAGCGCGCTTAAAGTGACAAAAGCCGCCAATCATGACATTGGCGGCTTTATTGCTATTGGTTGGTGCAGTGACGTCGCGGGTGACTAGTGCTGCATATCCATTTTGCCATGATCCATTTCTTTACCATGATCCATGTTGTGGTTCATGCTCATGCCTGCCATTACTTTTTTGACGGGCGCTTGGAACTGGTACTTTTCACCGTTAGCGAACGTTAGGGTCACATTGAGGGTTTGGCCTTCTTTAAGAGGATGCTTTAAATCAAACATCATAATGTGATGTCCGCCGGGTTTGAGTGGTAACTTACCATTGGCGGGAATTACAAAGGTGTCCACATGGCGCATTTTCATCATTTCGCCATCCATGATCACATCATGCAGTTCTGATTTTCCTGCAGCATCAACACTCACCGAAACGATATTTCGGGCGCGATCTCCACTATTGTGAATGTTACCAAACACCGCGCTCGTCACTGCTGTTGGGGGCGTCGCGCGCGCGTAGGTATCTTGAGTGGTAATTTCTGCGTTGGCAAATGCCAACGGCGCGGCAACAAGGCTGCTAAGTAGAAAAGCTTTAAGCTTCATCGAATTATCCTTTATAAATAATGTGTTGAGCGAATTGGGATTATTCAGTGATGGTTTTAATGGCGTCAATAATCGGTGCAGGTGTTAGCGTATGCGGCACTTTGGTGATCATCGAACCATCGGGTTTTAGAAAATAGAAATAGGAGCTGTGATCCAGAGTGTATTCAAGTTCAGAGTCTTTTAGCTCTGTTTTTCGAAAAATAACCCCATATTTATGAGCTAGGGGAGTGGTCACATCAAGCGGTGCCGATAATCCTTCGATCTGCTTATGGAAGTACTGCGCATACTCATAAGAGGCTTGGGCATTATCACGTTCGGGATCAAGAGAAATAAACACTGGGCGGATTTTGGCAATGGTATCGGCATCAAGCTGATTGAGCGCACCCGCTAACATGGCGAGTGACGTCGGGCAGACATCCGGACAACGAGTAAAACCAAAATAAACAATGCGAACTCGGGTGTCATTCGGGTCGAACAAGTCGACTGGCTGGTTGTCTTTACCATATAAAACAACGTTACCGTCATCTTGCGCTTGCTTATCCGAGGTCTTCGTTTCTTGTGCTGATTTATTGTCTGGCTGCGTCTCGAGATAGTTGTAAACTCCAAACCCCAAAGCAAATGCAACGACTAATATCAACGACCAATTTTTACTCATCTTTTCATCCTAATCGCGGTCTTAACAGAGCTTGAACCATCACTGAGCTCCCCAACCCAAGTCATTTCGTCACTGGTGCACACCGGCAAAATCACTTCACCTTGGAATTGGTCACCAGAGGTTCGGTTCAAGATAAACTTTACTTTTCCCATCTCCATTTCACGGCCTTCAAGTGTCAATAATAGTTGCTTGGCAGCGGTGTCGACCCAAGTGACAGAAAGTTGAGATGGAATTAAGGGGTGTACCGTATCTGAATTTGCTTTGATGGTCACGTTTTGTTGTACGCACGTTTGGCTTGATACCACGCAGTAATCATTCAGAGCCTTAAGGTCGGTGGGTTGAACAGGGGCGTTGAACCATTTTGCGGCGATAAAACCGGCGCTAAGCGCAAGTAACACTGAACCAAATTTTATGAGGTTTGACATGGGGTTAGTATCAAATGAGCGTAAAGTTAGATGTTATCACACTCAGGTTGTAAATCTGATAATTTGTGGTTGAAATGAGCGCCCATTCAAATTGTAAAAATTTGCATATAGGCGCGGGTAAATAAGGGATTATTGCTTGAAATTAGCGCATTATTGTTGGTTAACGAAGGCCTTAAATTTTGCTTTGGTTTCAGCATCCGCTCGTTGGTACCAAAAATGCAGCATTTCTTCTGCATTATTTGTGGTGTCTGCCGGAGTTTGATTCGTTGCAACTGAGGGTTGTGACTGTACTATACTCAGCGCGGCAATACCCCCTTTGGCATTATATGCTTTCGCTTCACTTGGGTAGTCTCGACCCAGCTGAACCCCTTTTTTGATTAGCTTGTCTTGGTTAACTTCAACCGCCGCGCCAGACTGGTCAACTAACTGCCATTGCAGATTATCCATGTGCTCTTGTGCTTGTTGCTGATTTTGATAATCAGGCAGTTCAAAGTTCAATTCGCTGTCGGATGACTTGAATGTCGCGATAATCGCATCACTTTCTACTACGATGCGATCATTTCCCTGGCTAAAATAAGATTTATAACGAAAGACGATTTGGTTTTCGCCATCTGGCAGGGTGACGGTGTTGGATGACGAAAAAAAACCACCCGAAATATCAGGCTTGGCTTCATTTGCGGCTAATAAATCGATGGTATCTGGAACCTGAATAGTGACAGCGGCCAAACTCGTAAAGCTCAGCGTACTTAATAACGTACCCAATACCACGTTTTTGAGTTTCATTTTCTTGTCCTAATTTGTTGACCCGAAAACAGAGTGCCGCGCTCACACGCAGTTTTCAACGTCTGTAAGTGAGAAGTCGGAAAATTTTATCATTAAGTCTTTGGTGTTCGTAACGATGATTTATTTTCTTTAAGAAAAAAGTAATGCCGATTGGTGGTTGTTATTGATGATTTAATCATCGGTATCGCATTGGGAGCATAAGGAAAATTCAATCAATCCCTAAACGGCTTTAATAGCTAATATTTTGATTTTTCGTTGATAGTGAGTCTACTTTGACAAACTCATTGTCAACTTTTTCGCTTTCTGACTCAAAGTAGCGGCAATGATGTAACTGAAACGTCGTGACGAGTTTTTTTTTCGTTTGACTCGAAAAAAGCTTTAATTTTTTGAGTCAAAAATAAAGTCTCTTAAATACTGGAGTGGATGGTCTTCAATATATCGAGTTGAGGAACAGGACAATTAACCACAAAAGGAATGAGAGATAACGATATGAATCGTATAACTTTATGCGCCGCAAGCGTCACGTTGGCACTCTGTGGCAGTGCGCTGGCTGCTCCAGCTGTGCCAGCCATTGACCTCTACGAATCAAACAATCTTCAGTTTTCGAAAATTGAGCTGGAGATGGAAGCCACGAGTGGCTACAAAAGTATGGTTACGTACCATGACCAAGCCGACATCACACTCAAATTTAATCAGTGGAGCGGTGAACCCGGTGATACTTACCATATTTATTTCGATGGTCAACAGGTCGCAACGGGACCAATTACTGGAACCACGACCACGGCGAGCTTTAGTTATGCCAATGGCGGGAAGTACCAAGTCATTGTTGAAGCCTGTGATGAAACTGGCTGTTCCCAGAGTGCGCCGAGCGAGTTGGTGATTGCCGATACCGATGGTTCACACCTTGATCCCTTAGCGATGAACATCGATACAAATAATAAAACCTACGCGACAGACCCAAATACGGTCGTTGGGGCTTACTTTGTTGAATGGGGCATTTATGGGCGTGATTATACGGTAGATAATATTCCCGCAGATAACTTAACGCATATTCTGTATGGATTTATCCCTATCTGTGGGCCTAACGAGTCAGTAAAATCGGTTGGCGGCAACAGTTATACTGCGCTGCAAACCGCTTGTCAGGGTGTTGATGATTACGAAGTCGTTGTCCATGATCCTTGGGCGGCTTTTCAGAAAAGTTTTCCGCAGGCTGGCCATGAGTACTCTACGCCGATCAAAGGGAACTATGCGATGTTAATGGCATTGAAACAGCGCAATCCAGAGTTAAAAATTATTCCATCCATTGGTGGCTGGACTCTGTCTGATCCTTTCTTTGATTTTACCACGAAAGCCAACCGTGACACCTTCGTTGCATCAGTAAAGGAATTTTTAACCACGTGGAAGTTTTATGATGGTGTGGATATTGATTGGGAATTTCCTGGTGGCGGTGGCGCTGCGCCGGATTTAGGGGATCCTGTGAACGATGGTCCTGCGTACGTTGCTCTGATGAGTGAGCTACGCGCAATGCTGGACGGGCTGCAAGCGCAAACTGGGCGTGAGTATGAGCTTACATCCGCGATTGGAGTAGGTTACGACAAGCTGGAAGATGTTGACTACGCTCAAGCCGCGCAATATATGGATTATATCTTTGCCATGACGTATGACTTCTACGGTGGTTGGAATAACGTATTGGGTCATCAAACTGCGCTATATTGCGGCTCGTTTATGTTGCCAGGGCAGTGTGATGGTTCGGGTGTTGATGCACAAGGTGAACCGTTCAAAGGGCCAGCTTACACAACAGATAATGCGATTCAAATCTTACTTGGACAAGGGGTTCCAGCAAGCAAGTTAGTGGTTGGTGCAGCCATGTATGGTCGAGGTTGGCAAGGTGTGATGCCAACTTCTCTCACCGATCCTACCGATCCAATGACAGGCGTAGGCAACGGAAAACTAACCGGAACCACCGAGCAAGGTGTTTGGGAAGACGGTGTTATTGATTATAAGGGCATCAAAGCCAATATGCTTGGGAGTAATAATAGCGGTATCAACGGTTTTGAATATGGTTACGATGAACTTGCGCAAGCGCCGTGGGTGTGGAACCAAAGCTCCGGTGAGTTGATTACGTTTGATGATGAACGATCAATCAAAGCAAAAGGGGCTTATGTTCGTTCATTGGGGCTTGGCGGTTTGTTTGCATGGGAAATCGATGCCGATAACGGTGACATTCTTAACGCGATGCATGAAGGATTGAATAGTACGCCGCCAGCAAATTATCCACCAATCGCCAAGGCTGGTGACGATCAAACTGTGACAGCCCCCGTCGAGGTTACGCTTGACGGCAGTCAGTCCAATGACCGTGATGGTGAGATTGTTAGCTATCGATGGACACAGATTTCCGGACCTTCCGTAACTCTGAGTTCAGAGAGCAGTGTGCTTACCAGTTTTAGCGTTTCGGAACTTGAACAAACACAAGTGTATGAGTTTGAGTTAACGGTGACCGATGACGATGGTAGCGTGGCTACTGACAGCGTGCTGATTCGTGTTAAACCACAAGGCAGTGAGCCTCAAAATACGCCACCTGTCGCCAGTGTGAGTGCTCCAGCATCTGTTTCCTCGGGTGATGTGGTCGTCGTCGATGCCTCGCAGTCAATGGATGGTGATGCGTTAACCTACGTTTGGTCGATCCCGACAGGCGTCGATGCGACACAAAGCGGCGCGACATTAAGCTTTATCGCCGGTGATTACTCTCAAGAGACTGAACTGATGTTCAGCGTTACCGTTGATGATGGTGAACTTTCAGACAGTGCAACCACGATCGTCACTGTGATCGCGAGCGGTTCATCCACTGAATTGTGCGACAATTTATGGGATACCACCCTCGCATACCCAACGCCAGGCACCCAAGTGACTTGGGATGGGGGTATCTGGCAAAACAAGTGGTATGCCAACCCGGGTGAGAACCCAAGTGAGTCGGGTCCATGGGGCGCATGGGAGCGTATTGGTGATGCGCAATGTGCCACTGAATAATCTTAATCGATAAATAATGCCGTTAAACCTCGCGCTTGCCGCGGGGTTTTTTATTTTCTAAGTATCCGTTCTTTACGTTGAGTACTTGAAGTCGTTTTAGAGTTATGGTGTTATAGTTATATATAACACCATAATTTAAAGAGGCATCGTGAGCGATTGGAATGAGGATCTGCCGATCTTTCGGCAATTAGCCCTACGTGTGAGCGATCAAATTGCCCAAGGTGTCTGGGCAGATGGCGACGCGTTACCTTCGGTAAGAGCCGTCTCTGCCGATTTAAAAATTAACCATCTAACCGTACTAAAAGGTTATCAGCTGTTAGTGGATGATGGGTTAGTTGAAAAAAGGCGTGGGCAAGGTATGTTCGTTGCACCCGGCGCCCAAGCCAAATTAAAGGCTAAGCAAAAACAGCAATTTATTTCTGAACAAATACCCAAGATTCGTCGTACTCTGCGTCAGTTGGATATGCCTTTGGAAGAATTTATCTCGCGTCTTAAGCAAAATATTGAAGGTGAATAATGATGCCCGTGGTTCGTGTTCAACATCTGTCAAAAAACTATAGCGGGCGCCAGTCTGGACAAGGCGAAGCGCTTAACGATATCAGCTTTCAGCTCGAGTCTGGTCAAGTGTTGGGATTGCTTGGGCACAATGGTGCAGGCAAATCAACATTGATAAAAAGCTTGTTGGGGGCTCAGCGTTATCAGGGAGAGATCGAAATTAATGGTTATGAGCCACTGTCACAGCGGGCTCAGCTCATGAAAGGCGTCGCCTGTATTTCTGATGTCAGCGTATTACCGGATTGGATGAGAGTTGAGCAGCTACTGGAGTACATTGCTGGGGTCCATCCGAAATTTGACTCGTTACAAGCACAGCAGTTTCTTGCCAAAACGGACATCACACTCGCGAGTAAAGTTGGCCGGTTATCCAAGGGTATGAAAGTTCAGCTGCATCTCGCAGTGGTGATTGCTACTGATGTGAATGTACTTATTTTGGACGAACCGACGCTTGGATTAGATTTGGTCTACCGGGACACGTTTTACCGCCATTTGTTGCAATGGCTCGAAGAAGGTGAACGCACTTTGATTGTTGCCAGTCATGAGGTGCAAGAGATTGAGCATTTATTGACCGATGTGTTGATCCTAAAGCAAGGAAATGCCGTTTGGCAAAGTGCGGTAGATGATATTCAGCACTCGCTGTTCGTACTTGACGCAAGTGATGAGCATAAAGCGGAACTGCTAGCTTGCCAGCCTTTATATGTCGAGCAAGGGTTAGGGAGCAGTAAGTGGCTACTAAAGCGAAGTTATCTAGAACAAGTTTCATCGCTTGGACGTGTACTTCCTGCGGGGTTGACGGAGTTATTCTTAGCGCTGCAAAAGGGGGCGGTATCGTGAATCAATATGTTGCGATGTTAAAAAAAGAGTGGATTGAATATCGTTACTTAGTTCGTATTCCACTGTGGAGTGGGTTGTGTGCGCTAGCGCTGCTAGTGGCATTATTTATGAACACGGCATTGCAGGAAAATTTGCTGTTTGAGATGCGTTTTGGTGACGGGTTTACTCGAGATGGGCTGAGCCTTGGCAATGGGTTAAGCACTCTGACAACTGGCGCTGCTGCGCTGTTATCACTGCTAATCAGTACCATGTATTTTCCGAAAACATTACGTAAACCTCGCCAAGAGGGCAGTTTGATGTTCTGGCGAAGTATGCCCGTCAGTGACGCGCAAAATCATTTAGTTAAGTTAATTTTTGGCTTGGTCGTCATTCCCGCAGTGTGTGCGTGTCTTGTGCTTGGTGCGGATATTCTATTATGGCTAATGAATATGGTTTCAGGTCAACAGTTGACTTTGGCTCTTCCACAAGCGTCGTTAAGTTTTAGTCTTATCCATTGGCTCGGGTTTTTAGCTCGCATGCTCTGGGCGGGTGTGCTTATGGTACCACTGGTCTTTGTCGCACTTGCATTATCACAGCGCGTCAATTCGCCCATACTCATCATGTTTGTTGCCGTCTATGCCTTGAAGTGGGGGGCGATTGGTGTGTTCAATTACTATGGAGTGAGTGAATTTTTCTCTGCAGTGTTTGCGATTCCAATGCACATTATGTTTAGCGATAATCCGTTATCCGTGCTGTCCGAACTCTCTTGGCTCGCATGGGCTCTCTATATATTAGTCGGTATCATTGCCGCTAGCGTAAGCCTGCAGTTGAGTAAAACGGTGGAATAAACGCAGGCGATGGATAACCATCGCCTTTGTCTTTTATGAGTATGCTCAACCATTCTCCGGCGGATCAAACGCGGTCAGTGGCAAGGGCTCACCTGAATACTTTTCTATTTTCACCAGCGCAGAGTTGGCTGCGCAGCCATTGGCAAGGCGTGATGTGGGAATGTCCAACGTCAGAACATTCGCTGCGCCGTTTTTACACAGGCCACTTTGTTTATCGAGATCTGGCCATCCGCCTTCATGGATACATACCGATCCCACTTTTATGCGGTTTGTGACGACGGCTCCGACCAAAACCTGCCCACGTTGATTGTAGGCGCGCACTAAATCTCCGTCTGCAATATTGCGCACTTTTGCATCATCTGGGTGAATCCAGATGGGTTCACGGTTCGCAACAGCATATTGCTCGCGCAGTGATGCGTAGTTGAACTGGCTATGGAGACGGTCTGCTGCGTGCGCAGTCATTAATTGAAGTTCATCCGCTTGTGCGTTCCCGGTGTACTCGTCAGGTTTGAGCCATGTCGGATGGGCGGGACAGTCCTCGAGTTGGTAACCTGCAATGGTTTTGGAAGTGATTTCTATTTTTCCACTCGGGGTACCCAATGGGTTGACGACAGGGTCGTCTCGAAAATCTGCATAGCGCACAAACTGTGCACTTTTAGGATTTTCGTTCATCTCAATCAGCTGATTATTGCGCCAAAAGGTGTCGAAGTTGGGCATAGGAACGCGCGCGGCGCGGCCACTTTTTTGCGCTGCGGTGTAAAACTCATATAGCCACTCCATCTCTGTTTTTCCCTCGGTGTAAACCTCATGCCCACCAGGTTTAATTAACTCGGCCATGTCGGCAAAAACATCAAAGTCACTTTTAGCTTCACCTTGAGGTTCAACGACTTGCTTCATCGGAACCAGATGTTGATTGCTGTAGTCACCCGTCATGGTTAAATCGTTACGTTCGAAGGAGGTGGTGATTGGCAAAACAATATCTGCGTGTTTGGCCGCGGCTGTCCAGTAAGGCTCGGAGATAACGACCAACTGAGGCTTTTGCCATGCAGCAATCAAACGATTGGTATCTTGATGGTGGGTAAAGTTAGCGCCGCCAGCCCACCAGATCATTTTAATATCGGGAAACGTAAGACGATGCCCATTATGTGAGTACTCTTTCCCCGGATTCTCTAACGCCTCAACAATGCGTGCGACCGGAAAACTTTGTACGGCGCCAGATACCGCCCAGTCGTTGCCCGCGGATGAGCCCCCACCCAGAGAAGCCGATATCGCGGGTAGAACACCAGCGTCTCGCGCTGGATTGCCACCGTTAGAGTAATGATAGGAAAGGCCAAAGCCGCCACCTGGTAAGCCAATTTGTCCCAGCATTGCGGCCAGTGTCACCAGCATCCAGTGGCGTTGCTCGCCATATTGCTGTCTTTGCATACCCCAACCAGACATTAACATGGTGCGGTTTTCAGAGAAAATCTCGGCCAGTAATCGCAACTGTTTGATGGGAAGGCCACAAATATTGGAGGCCCACTGAGCATTTTTCTCTATACCATCTTCTTCGCCCATGAGGTAGGCTTCAAACTCATCAAATCCTTGGGTATATTTTTCTAAGAAGGGTTTATTGTGCTTGTTACTCTTGATCAAAATATGGGCAATGCCCATCATCATTGCGACGTCCGTCATTGGATGAGGAGCGACCCAAGTCGCGTTATCACCAAAAAACTCGGCGGTTTCGGAACGAATCGGGTCGATGATAATGACGGTTTTACCAGACTGTTTAAGTTGATGAAAAAACTCGAGACCAGCGCAATCGGATGACGTCCACGCGATTTTTAGTGTATTGACAGGGTTAAGTCCCCATAGGACTACGACGTCGCTGCTTTCTAAAATCACGGGGTAGGTAGTTTGTTGTTCGTAGACTTCGATTGAGCCCACCACATGCGGCATAATGACTTGTGCTGCGCCAGTTGAATAATCGCCCAAATGGCCTGAATAGCCACCGGCCATGCTCATATAGCGTTGAAGCAAGGTTTGTGCTTTGTGCAAAATACCACTTGAGCGCCAGCCGTAAGAGCCGGCAAACACTGCCGATGGGCCATACTCTTTGCGAATGCGCATATGTTGCTGGTGGATCAATTGGTAAGCTTGATCCCACGATACGCGAACAAATTCATCATCGCCTCGGCGTCCTTGAGGATCTTGTGGATTAGCAAGAAAACCTTTGCGAACCATTGGGTACTTGACTCGAGCCTTGGTATACACTTGGTCTGGCCCGGTCAGCTGTAAACTGTTGGGCATGGTTTGCGCCAGCGCATTTTTGCTGGCGACCAACTTACCATCTTTTACTTCACACAGTAGTGGTCCCATTCGTCCAGCGGTTAGTATGCCATTGCCTTGCTCTTCAGCCCCATGGGCTAAGGGGATAAATGTGTGAAAAGTGAGTGCTCCTGCCGTATAGCCTGTGGTTTTTAAAAACCGGCGACGTGAAATATCAGTCATCGTCATTCTATAACTCCTTAGTGACTAACCACATCTTTGGCGTGGTGCTGGAAGAACTTGGTTAAGATTTCGAGATTGGCATCAGAGATGTCCGTGCGAGCACCCATGCTTTTCGCCACTGGGCCCCATGCGTTGACGGTGAAGTGTTCAGCCGGAATTTTTGCATGGCAAGTGGCACAATAGACGTTATCCAATTCTTGGGCATAATCCCAAACCGGGTCTAGATTATCGACCACGGGTTGGTTTATTACAGTATTTAAGCGAACTGCTCGCCATTCATTGCCATAGCGGTCGGCTTCAAACTCACCCCCTTGCAGGGCTTGTTGCCCTTGTTCATTAAGCGTTGCGACAATCGCTCTCTGGCCACGTCCCATATACAATACTTGCTCTGCTCCTTTCATTTGGTAAGCGTTCAAAGTGACTTGTCGTTGATCACCATCAGTTGCTGTGACGTCGAGCGCAGTGGTGGGATTGACCGTCCCGAGTTCACCAAGAGCAGTAGCTGTGATTGGATAAACGGTTTTGGCCGTACTCGATGTGCGTTTTGTTAATGCAACGAGGTTATCGTAGGCTTTACTGTCGAGTTCAGCTTCTGGAGCGAAATGAGCAACCCCTTTATGACAATCAATACACGTTTGATTGTTTTCCTTGCCGTAGGCATGCATTTTGGCGGCATCTCGCGATTGAGCATAAGTTTCCATCGCATCAAAGTCATGGCACGAGCGACAGGTAGCTGAGTCATTGTCGCGCATTTGGTGCCAAACCATTTCCGCTAACTCTTTTCGGTGTGCTTCATACTTTTCTGGTGTATCGATTTTTTTCGAAATGAACTCGTGATAGATGTCCTTTGAAGCGCGAATTTTGGTGATCAAATAATCCATGGGTTGTTCGGGGATATGGCAATCGGAACATTCAGCACGAATGCCTTTCGCGTTACTAAAGTGAACCGAGCCTTGGTACTCTTTGAAGGGTTGTTCCATGGTGTGACAAGAAATACAAAAATCGGTGTCCGATGTGTAGTGCATGACGGCTGCCGTTCCGCCAAGGACTAACCATCCGATGACACCGCCGATGAGAGCGATTAAAGCGATATAACGTTTTTTCATTGGCATTGCTCAAGATATTGTTATTGGACGTTGTCCGGTAATAATCACAACTTTAGAGCGGTTTGATGATGAATGGTGAGAAAAGGCTTGGTTTTTATAGGGTTTTTCAATTTTAAGACGTATAAGGCTCGCACGCTGTAGATCAAGGTGAAGGTTATTGCTTGAACGCTATACAATAATTTTGGCATCTGCTAGCTCGGATCGCGGTTGAGACGAAAAAGGTGAGGGCAGTTTATCGTGCCACAAAGGTCTATTCCTCGTGCATAACAAGGGAGAGGAGAGGTCCCGGTCAACGTTTTTTGAGCGTGCCTTTTTTTAAATCACTTAACACATGAGCTTTAGGGCCATCGGCGACGATCATGCCTTTTTCCATCACAATGATACGTTCAACCAGATCAAGCATCGACGGTTTATGAGTAATCAAAATGAGCGTTTCTGTTTTTCCCAGCGTGGCTAATTGCTGCTTGATATGCTGTTCGGAGCGGTTATCCATCGCACTGGTTGGTTCATCCATCAATAACACTGGAGGACGACCAAGTAATGCTCTCGCGATTGAAACCGCTTGGCGTTGACCACCCGAGATTAACACACCACCTTCGCCAACTTGACGCTCAAGCCCGGCGGGATCGTTTTGCGTAAACACACTGACGCCTGAGCGATTGGCTGCATCGAGAATATCGCGATCATCGGCGAGGGGGCGCCCTAAGGTGATGTTGTCACGAATAGAACCATAAAACAGTTGGCTCTCTTGAGGAACACACCCTATATTGCGACGTATATCAATATGATGCAGCTGTTCGATATCGGTATTATCGATTCGAACATGCCCTTCGGTGGGCTTATATAGCCCCATGATTAGGCGCTCTAACGTGGTTTTTCCAGAGCCAATGCGACCAATAATCGCGACTTTTTCACCTGGTCGTATCGTGACACTTAAGTTGCGAATGGCCGCCATCGAGGAGTTTGGATAGTGAAACGTCACGTTATCCAGTTCAATTTTGCCATGGATAATTGGCCTATGGAGATAACGCTTGCCAGGTTGCTGTTCATCGGGCATCTCCATGACTTGATGGATGATCGATAACGATGATTTGGCTTGATTGTAGCGCGTGGAAATCATGGACAGCTGTACCATCGGAGCGATAGCGCGAACGCTCAGCATAGTGGCAGCGATGAGCCCCCCCATGGTTAATTGACCATCGGCAATGAGATACACCCCGAAGATGATAATACCGACATTACAAGATTGCTGAACAAACCCCGCGGTATTTTGGATTCCATCGGTGATTCTTCGACTCTTTATACTCCAGTTAGCCATATGGGCAACGGCCTCTTCCCAGCGAAATTGGAATTGGCTTTGCGCACCAAACAGTTTAACTGTTTCCAACCCCGACAGGCTTTCGATTAAATTCGCGTATTTTTGCGAAGCGAGTCTAGAGCCTTCTTCGATAGCACGGCGTAACGGTTTTTGAATCAACAGTGAATAGAGGAGAAGAATCACTACTCCGGTGACAGGAACATAAACCAGATCGCCAGCCATGAGCCAGATGATCAGTAAGAACATGATGGTAAAAGGCAAATCGATGAGCGCTGCGATGGTCGCTGAGGCAAAGAATTCTCGTATGGCTTCGAACTCTTGTAAGTGACGGGCAAACGCACCCACGGATGGTGGTTTTGATTCCATACGGATGCCCATTACTTTGGCGTAAATTTTTGAAGAGATTAAAATGTCTGACTTTTTGCCTGCCACATCAATAAAATAACTGCGTAGCAGTTTGAGCAATAAATCAAACAAGAAAACCACGACAACGCCACTGGCTAGCACCCAAAGTGTATCAAACGCCAAGTTTGGAATGACTTTATCGTACACCAAACGAGTGAACATCGGCGCCGCGATGGCAAATAGATTGATTAAAATAGATGCAATTAGCACATCTCGATAAATGCGCTTACTTTTCCAGATGGTACCCCAAAACCAATGACTATGGTCGTCTTTAAGGATTTCGGGCGAGCGTTCATCATAGCGAAATTGCTTTTTTACTAGAAAGTAACGACCTACGTATTGGTTATTTAAGTCACTCAGCGACAAGGTAACGGGAACCATGCCTGAGTCGAGATTGACGACTTCAACTTCTTGTTTTTCGATATCCAGCTTATTGAGAACACAGGCATCGCCATCACGAAGCAGTAGCACGACAGGAAGTACGAGTGGTGAAATATGCGTTAGGGATGCTCGGTTCTCACGAGCGACTAATCCAGCACGCTCTGCTGAGCGAGGAAACAGAAAGGGCGTTAACTTTCCTTCACTGAGGGGCAATCCATTAATCAACGCTTCAGGCGAGTTCGCTAGTCCATAGTAGCGACTGACATAAATTAATGAATTGAGTAACGCATCCTGCATTATTTAACCCCTCTGTGTGTTTAATTGTTCACAATAAAACCTTGAAATACTTCAATAAAATGTTGAGATAAGAAGTTTAATTGGGTTTGAGTTTCTACCCTTGAAGCAATGGTTACAATGCCGAGATCATGTGCGGTTCTTGAGATCGAGGTTAAGGTGAATTTCTGCTTTTCATCATCTAAATGGTGCGTGAATAGGTAGTCGAGTTTGACATAAGCGGGTCTAAATTCGTTGATGTAATCTAACGACTGGAAGTGACGGCCATAATTATCGACACCAAAATCCGCACCCGCTTCTCTTACCGCACTGCAGAAAAGAGCGGTATGATGCGGAGTATGGATAAACGCACTTTCTGGAATCTCGAAATGCAGCTGAGAAATCACGTCTTTGTGCTTGCTCAGTTCATTGCCAATCCAGCGAATAAAGCTGGGTTGGGCGATACTGGCGGCGGATATGTTGATCGCGATTCGTGTCGTGATTTGCTGCTCTTCAAGCCGATTTAACAGCGTACGAATGACATATTGGTCGAATAGGTGGCTTGCATTGAGTTCTTCGAGTGCAAACAAATATTGATTGGCACGATAAGTTTGTCCATGGCTTTTAATCGTTGAAAATACTTCACTGTGATAGCTTTGGCCTTCGGCGTTGTTCGCTGACTGGAGACGAAACTCAATCCAGTCATTAGAAATGGCTTCTTCCACCAAGTGTTTCCACTGACTTTTACCCATCACGTGTTGTGAGGTATGGGCAGCAATAAAGCCAAATTCCAGTTCAGGCTCTGCTTTGGCGATCGCTAATGCGTTGTCAAGCATGCTCAATACGTCCGTGGTTGTCTGTCTATCTTGGGTATAGACCACGCCGAGGGCGATATTTTCCGCGCTAAAACCAAGGGGATCTGCGTTTAAATTATGCACATAAGCCATAATGCTGTTTGCCATCTGCTTAAGCTGCTCTTCGGTCATATTGGGGAAAATAAACGAAAACTCGTTGGATGACATTCGTGCGATAACCACGTCTGATGCTGTAATTGATACTTGTAACTGCGCGGCGACTTCTTGCACCATCCCATCGCCTGCTTCATAGCCTTTCTCGTCATACAAATCTTTAATGAAAGAGGCTTCTAAGATCGCTATCCCGCCACTGCCGCCATCGCCGAGCCAAGCGTTGAGCTGGTTCATATAGTAGGCGCGGTTACCGAGTTTAGAGACTGGATCAATGTACGCACGCTCACGCAACATTTGCGCTTCTTTGGCTTGCGCTTTAAACGATTTTTCAACTTGAGCTGACATTCGATTAATGCCATCAACCACATAGATTAAATCTTGGGTTTGAGGACGAGGTAGGGGCTGACCAAATTGATTTTTTGCCACTTGCTCCATTTTGGTCACGATCAATTGCAAAGGACGCAATGCGCGTTTAAGAATAAAGGCAATTGCGGCGATACCGATGATAAAAATGACGCTAAAGGCGAAACTCAGACGAACAAATGCTTTCCACAACTGGGAGTAAGCACTGCCGGGATGACTGACAATTTCCACTTCAGCCAGTTGCATCCAACCGCTAGTGACGACTCGACGATCGTGAATTTTGCTAAATAGATTAAGATTCGAGAACCATTTGGGGACGCTGCTAGGATGAATAGGATAACTACGAACGATTTCTTCACCACTGTCTAAAAATACCAGCCTTACTACCGAGTAACTGCTACCGTCAAACAGGGCATTAATCACTGATTCAACGGCGACCTGATCTTTATTTTCCAGATACGGAGCAAGCGCAAGCCCCACGGTGTTGATCGTGTTACTGACTTCAGAGCGTTGCTGCTGCTCCAGATTGATTCGTGTCGTATTGAACTCGATGACGAAGACTGATGCCATCAGCATCAGAAACACCGCGATCATTCCTGCGACCAACTGTTTATATAGTGTCATACTGCCTTTTAATCATAATTGACGATCGGTTTATTCAGTTTGAGTGAGCGCTCACGACTTCTTAAGTCATTCCATAGACTGAGTCTAGATGACTCACCCGCTAACTGCCCTTGATTTGACTTCATTAACCACAGATTTTTACCGTTAAAACTGTATATCGGTAGTAGATCTTTACGTGTAGAAGCAGGTTTAATCACTGGATTAATATTGTCCAAAATCAGTGGTTCTGAACTTGGCCTTTGATAATACGCAAGAACCATATGAAATTGGTTAAGTTCTAATGCTTTAACATACACCAGTCGTAGTTTTGTGTCTGAGACGCCCAGTTCAAGTAATGAAAAGTATTTTGCTATCGTAAAGTCTTCACAATCACCGGCGTTAGCACCAAGAAATTCGAGCGGTGTAGCCCAATAATCATTTTTACCCCAAAGGTTTATGTCATTGACAAAGTTTAGCTGATTAAAGAAACGATTGACGCGCTCAATTTGTTGCCTTTCATCGAGTTTTTGATAATTTTCCATCTCTTCGCGCCATGTTGTCACGCGTTTCGCGGCTCGTTCTCCGTAGGTGGTACGCACAGAGTCGACCCATTGCTGTTCAGTGCGGTTTAAAGCAAAGGTAAAGGTCGAAAGGATTAAAGCGAGTAACGCGGACAACCAACGGGTCATGTTATCCAAATTCTCAATGAAACGGGTGAGGGTCGGCAAATCATTGTTATTCCTTGAGCGCATTTTGTTGCGCACTTAAAATGGGGGTTAATAAATATTCCATGACGGTGCGCTTTCCGGTAATGATATCGACCGACGCGGTCATTCCTGAAATAATCGGTAAGCTGGTGTCATGGTTTAGTGAGGTTTCTTTGGTTCTCACTCGAACTAAGTAGTAACTGTTGCCTTCTTCGTCTTGCGTTGTATCTGCACTAATATGCTCTAAAGTACCAGATAATCCACCATATTTGGTAAAGTCGTAAGCACTAAATTTAACGACAGCCGGTAAATTGGGGCGCAAAAAGGCAATATCTTGCGGTGCAATTTTTGCCTCAACTAACAGCGTATCTTCACTCGGGACGATTTCCACAATATCCATCCCTGGTTGGATAACGCCCCCGACCGTATTAATGTTCAATGTTTTTACTGTCCCTGTCACTGGTGAGATCACCACCGTTCGATTGACCCTGTCTTGCAGGCCCACCGCGGATTCGGTGAGTGCAGAGAGCTTATCTTGCACTTGGTTAAGCTTTTCTTGCTGCTCTGAGCGAAAACGTTGTGCGGCTTCAATTCGGTTGAGCATTGCTTCACGAATCGCCGAAAGAAGCAAAGGGATTTTCAATTCACTGGAGGTGAGTTCTCGTTTGGTATCGTTGACTTGACGCTGCAGTTTTAGAATCTCGATTTGCGGCACGACACCCTCTTCGGCAAGGGGTGTGGTGATCTCAAGTTCTCGATTGGCGAATTGATAACTGGCCTTGAGGTTACTCACCCGGGCTCGTGTTTCAATTAAATCCTGCTGCTTTTGTTTAACCTGCTGATCAATCTGCGAAATTTTATTGCGTAAGTTGTTAAGGTCGAGCTGATATTCCACTTTTTGCCGAGCAACAAGTTCGGGCCTTTGTTGTTCAAATTCTTGAGGAAATATCAGCAATGAATTGTCAATTTGAACGTTTTGTGTCCAATCCTTTTCATTGAAGTTATCGTTAATTGCGACGCTATCGATGGAGGCTGATAATTGATAAACACTGGCGCGGAGATTCGCCACTTGTTGCTCTCTTTCTCGAAAGTCAGAGCGAAATAGTGTGTCATCAATCAGCAGTAACTGTTGTCCTTTGTTGACATGTTGACCCTCACGCACCAAAATTTCTTTGACTAAACCCCCTTCCAAATTTTGCACTATTTGCACTTGTGAAGAGGGGACCACTTTACCTTGGCCAGCAGTGACTTTGTCGATTTCTGCCCACGAAGACCACACGCCGGCGGCAATAAAGAACAGAACGACGAGCCATAACATTATGCGAGCATTACTTGGTGTGTTGAGAAGCAAGGCCGCGGTCTGATCATCGATGTAGTCAAGTTCCTGCTGTGAAAGCTTGTTATAACTGCTTTTTCCCATACTCATCCCTTGCGGTTACCACTACGTATAAAGCAATAGATAAAAAGTCTGATATATAAACTTTTGCTGATACTGTGTATTTTAGAAGTCTTCTGACGAATACGAGAACTTATTGCTGGTTTTGACTGACTTTGTATCGAGGCATAGCTTGTTTTCTCAATAATATCAGCGCACAATCTAGCAAAAATTAGTGGGGGTTAAGATGGAACTTGAAGATATCCGCCGTGAGTACATTCGAGGTGGCTTGCGAAGAAAAGATCTGCTTGCTGATCCAATTAAGCAGTTTGATGTGTGGCTGCAACAAGCGATCGATGCCAAGCTGACCGATCCGACGGCGATGACAGTGGCAACCGTTGATGAAGACGGGCAACCATTCCAACGCATTGTTTTACTTAAGCACTTAGATAATAACGGTTTTGTTTTTTATACCAATCTAGGCAGCCGTAAGGCTCAGCAGATCAGTCACAATAATAAAATCAGTTTGCACTTTCCCTGGCATCCCCTAGAACGTCAGGTTCATGTTACTGGCATCGCGCACAAATTATCGATGGCGGAAAACATCAAGTACTTCTCATCTCGCCCGAAAGAGAGCCAGATCGCAGCGGTCGCGAGTAAGCAAAGCAGCCGCATTTCTGCGCGTGGGGTCCTTGAAGGTAAGTTCTTAGAGCTGAAGAAGAAATTTGAAAGTGGCGAAGTTCCAGTACCAAGCTTTTGGGGTGGCTTTCGGGTTGAGCCTCAAACGATGGAATTTTGGCAAGGAGGTGAGCATCGCCTTCATGATCGTTTTCTATTTAGTAAGCAGCAGCAAAGTTGGGATATCGACCGCTTAGCACCTTAAGCACGAATCTGTTGCTCGCTAGGCTCCTGAGCCTTCATTTGGTCATGGGGTCTGGCAATGTTCAGTATGACAGAAAGTTGCGTTTTTAGCAGGCTTTGAGGAATATGAGAACCAAAGCCGTATTCTAGTGCTTTTTCTATCAGTTGAGTCTGATTCAACGCGCCAAATTTATCACGTAGTTTTACGATATACCCTTCAAACGTTTTCACCGAAATATTCATCACCTCAGCGATGAACTGTGGCTTTTTACCGCATAACAATAAAAATAGCGTTTCTGATTCACGTGGTGTTAAGCGGTGGCTAAGTGCTGTGTATTGTTCGTGATCATGAGCCGTTACGGCAGTTAGTTTATCTTGGCTTTGGCAGACCCAATGTCCGATCTCAAAAAGGACGGAATCGGTTAAATCTTGGGCAAAAAAGATCACCCCTTGCACTTGACCATCATAATCAAACCAAGGCTTTTTGGTAAAAATGTGAGCGCGCCATTGACCATCCGGATAAGGGTGGATATCAAGAATTTTCAGTTCTTGGCCACTTTCTACCACCAATTTGTCCTGAGCTTTAAAGGTGTCTGCACAATCGGCAAGCGGTGAAGGTAACTCATGCTCACTTAATCCAATACATTGCTCCGGCGAAGTGAGGCCAACCAGTTCAGAATATGACTGATTCACATACACAAAGACCGAGTCTAAGTTTTTGCATCCCCAATAACCGGGAATTTGCTTAAGCAGTGAAACGAATTGGTTGTCCACATTAAGTACCCTGACCCTATACACGAAAGATAGAGGTGTTCCCTCTATCTCATTGGTGCGACATACAAACCAAGAATACTAAATAAAAAAGCCAGCCGGCTGAGCCGACTGGCGAAAATCGGAATAGGTGAGTTGGACTTCACCTAATCCAAAAGGCAGCAATATGCTGCATTGAGACATATCAACAGAAGAACCGTAACAGTTAGGGATATGCTACAGCTCTAATAATATAAGTTAGCGGCAAACAGTGAAGGCGATAAGGGGGGATTTCCCTCCCCTTTATCGCAGAGTGAATAATAGAGACATAATGATTATGAACGGCGGTTATTTCACTGTGCGTACCACTCGAAAGCCGACATAGTTAGCGGATGCCGAAGGTTCGATAAACAGTTGCTGATGAGCGGCCGCCATGTCGGGAGAGAAGTTCCAAGCCCCACCTTTGGCGACACCGCGTGGATCATTGGTCCACTGCCAAACGTTACCGACGGTATCGTATAAACCAATTGGGTTTGGTGCGAAACTCTTTACAGGGGCAGTACTGATGTTTGACCAAGGCGTTCCGCTCCAGCCGGTATTGGCTTCCCCAGCGCGAAACTCATCCCCCCACCAATACTGCGTGTGCTTGCCAGCGCGTGCGGCAATTTCCCACTCTTCTTCCGAAGGAAGGCGATAGTGGAAACCGGTGCGTTGGCTTAGCCAATTGATGTAGGCTTGCGCATCGTTACGGCTGATACATACTGCAGGAGAGTCGGCAGTTTGTTTGAATCCCGGATTACGCCAATAGCTCTTTGCAATCGCGGTAATGTCCGAATCTTTTATGGTAGTACAGGTATTTTTGAGCTCGGCATCGGTTTGATATTGTGTTCTATCGATGAAGGTTTCAAACTGTCCAACCGTAATCGGCGTGGTACCAATTGCGAAAGCATGATCAAGGTGAACTTGATGGGAAGCATTTTCACCGATGTAATATTGTCCTGGGGTAACGGCGACTAAATCCGGCGCTTTTAATTTACCTTTGACACTGTCGGCGAACCGCTCGCCAGCTTTTAAGCGATTTTCATATTCGTATAAATTCGCGCGTAATGCCTGATCTGATTGAATGTTGATCTCTTGCTGAAACGAGCGATAGCCCTCTTTGGCGATCATTACAGTGTGTTTGCCAACGGGCAACATCACTTCAAGCGGCGTACTACCGTAAGAAACGCCGTCGATGGTGACGTGATCGTCATATTGGTTTGAACGCACCGTTAAACTGACCCAAGCAATCTCTTTTTGGGCACTGAGTTCACTATCACCAACGCCAGGGGCAAAGCAATACTTGGTATCAAGTCCAAGTAGTTGGCAGGCTGCGCGTTCTGGCGCCCGCGATTCCAGAGCGACATCAAGTACCGTGCGATAGCGCATGCCGTCATAAAACCCTGATTCAGTCACATGATGACTAAGAACATGGATGTTGAGTGAGGCATCGCTAAGGTGCTGCCGGGCAATTTGAGCTTCCGAGGTGCTGTCAATTAAACGCGTTTGAAATTGTTTTACGGCTTTTTGTAAACCAAGGTCTCGGGTCTGTTGATCACATTGAGCAAGGGTCATCGAAGATTGGCAACGATTAGTAAAGCTAACCTTAAGGGTTTCTTGATGTCTCAACTCTTTCTTAAGTCGGTCAGCACGCGCCCGTAACTTAGCGGTTTCCAATTCTTGAATAGATTGCATTAGCTCGTCAACAGCGGCTTGCTTTTGGGCTAACTGAGACTCTTTTTCTTCGAGTTGTTGCTGCGCGTCTAGGCGTTGAACTTGGTTCTGTTTTACCTTGGCCCACGCTTGTTGGTAACTTTGCTGTGTCGCGGTAATATCCAGAGTTGGGTCGTCAATGATTCGTTGATAATCGCGTGCCAAATCCGTTTTGACTTTACCCAGCTCCGCATCGAGTCGCCGCGCATTTTTATTTAGCTGGCGCAGTGTGGCTTTTTGAGTATTAACCGCAGCATGTTGCTCATCTCTTTGTTCACGCGCCACTTTGAGTTCTGAATGGCGGGTAAAAAGAGCATCTTCGATACCGACAACGGTGGTTGGAAGCGCTTCTGCCCATACATGAATACTATTCACGCTGAGCAGAGCAATCAATAAAGAGGGGAGACCTAGGCGCATTCTCATTCTACTTCAATTATCATCCGTTTTTCGCCTCACTCATCTCAAGTGCCAAAACCGTCATGCGAAGTGACTGCCTTTTCCAGCACTTGAGCGAGAATCATGCTCAGCGAAGAAACACTAAAAGAATTAACTGTCTTTATTGGGTCTGAGCTTAACCCAAACAGTATCATTGCCAGAGACAGTAATGGTTCGGTTGTAGGTTTCATACCCGTCTTTGGAAACCGTCACTTGATGGCGTCCTTGTGGCAATACTACTTCAACCGGCGTACTACCGTAATCGACGCCATTGATGACCACGTCATCGTTGTATTGGTCGGAACGAACAGTGACATTGGCCCATGCTGGATCTTTGGGTTTGTTATCGTTCGCCTGACCTTTTAAACAGTAGCGATTTTCAACGTTCAGTAATTGGCAGGCAGCCACTGCTTCAGGCTTCGCTTGCAGTTGTGCCTGCATTTGAGTGAAGTAATTATTATTGCCTTCAAATCCTGAGCGAATAAATTGGCTTTCTTGAATATGAATATTGAGTTCAACACCCTGAGCGTTGCGTTTCGCAACCGTTGACTCCGTCAAGCTGTCCATTAAGTTTTCGCGAAATGCTTTCACCGCTTTTTGTTTCGTCAGGTGTTTGCCTTGATTAGAACATTGGCCTAATGTCATGGTCGAAGAACAGGCGGTTTGATACTGGGTTTCGACAACTTGGCTTTCACGAAGCTCGGCATCTAAGCGTTTAACACGGGCTTCTACCTTTTGCTCTTTCAGGTAAGAGTGCTCAGAGTTCAAACGAGCTTGTTTTTGTTTGATTTGCGACAGCCGCATTTCGCTTTCTGTCATTGCCTGCTGATTCTCAAGTTGCTGCGCTTGGTTATCTTTAACCGCTGCCCATGCTTCTTGATAGCTTTTTTGGAATGAAACTAAGTCGATATCAGGGTCGTCGAGTAAACGACTGTACTGCTTGTCTAAGGCGGATTTAGCTCGATTCCGTTTTGCATCCAAATCTTGCCCTTCGCGCTTGAGTTTGGCTTGGTCATTCTTTAGTTGCTGAAGTTGATCGGCTTCAAGATGATACTCTTGGGCCATCGCATCCAATTCTGCTTGCTTGTTTGAGAGTTTGGAGTCGATCGCGGAAATCGGATCCACAGGTGTGACTTCTTCCGCTGAAATCGCTACCGATACCCAAAGAGGGCATAGCGCCAACAAGAGCGCTGGGGTTCGACGTAATATCATAGTTCCCTGCAATCAATTAACGTGGTTACATCACCAATGTGAAAAGACAATATTTTGACGGTCCTCACAATGAAAACGGTCTATTTATAATTTTTTAATAGCTCGGTAGCACTTTTTTGCGGTCTCAGAACTTAACCGTTTGTATGTCATATGAAAGTGCTATTTCTCATTTTGAGCAGATTACTAAATTATGCAAGAACATATACGGAACTACGTGCGTGATCTTAAGCAGAAATCGCATTGACCGTAATTTCTGTGCGCTTGATCATTGTTCCAAAGTATCGAGTTAATCTAATTTCATATGAGTGCAATTCCATATATAACCAAGGCATATACAATCAAATGCTAACTGGCTCACAAAGTTTCGAGTTCTGGCGATTTTGGTATACCATCGCAGGAAGTGAAACTCAGGCAGATGGCATGAATGAAAACCCCACTCGATACCATGAAACCCACGCATAATGATGCCAAAGTTTTGTCGCCTCGCCCGGCAGAGCTGATTACGTTACCTTCTCATATGGATTGCCATGATCACCAATACACTCAGATTGTGATTGGGCTTAAAGGTCAGGCGGAATTTGACGTGCGTGGCATTGGTAATCGAGTTGGCCCGGGGCAGGGATGTGTGGTGACGCCTTCGACCAATCACGCATTTGGTGGTGTAGAAAACCAGTCTGATATTTTGGTGTTGAACCTACAAACGCCTACCGAAGATGACCCTTTGATGTTGCAAAAGATCAATGACCTGAGTCAATGCGATGTCTACTTTAAGCTCGATAACCAAATTCAGCGCATTATTCACTTACTGGTTGGTGAGATGGATGCGCATCCTGATGATTTGCTTTTGAGCCGTGCTTGCAATGACACTGTGATGGCACTTTTGCAACGTCATATTTCTGCATTTCAGACGCCCCGCAAGGATTCCCGGTTTGATCTCGATGTCATTGATCGTTATATCGAGCGTCATATCGGTCGCCGAATCAGTGTCGCGCAATTGGCTGGCAGTGTATTTCTTGGGGAAAGTCAATTCCACATGCTGTTCAAAGAACAGATTGGTATCACGCCCCATCAATATGTTTTGAATAAACGCATCGATCTGGCAAAAGCCTTAATAGAGCAAGGCGAGCTTACCATTGGCCAAATCGCGGAGCTAACGGGCTTTTCAGGACAAAGCACTTTCACCCATACCTTTTCACGTCTTCAGGGCTTGTCACCAAGCCAGTATAAAAAGCAATATTCTGTTAAATAATCAAAATGTAGTGAATTAAATATTATCAACTGCACGTGAGATTGTTTTTAGTTTGTTAATAAGCAGAGGAAATAGCAAAAAGCTCGGAGTTTTTGACAAGTATTCAGCCTGCGCTCACAATACACTGCAAGCCATTGTAGGAAATCTGAAAAATTTGTTCAGATGTTGAGATTGAGGAACGCGCATGTTTACTGCGACCGATGTGTTGAAAACCGAGTTTGTTGAGCAGCCGCTTGAACAGCTTTGGTCACTGATCTCACCACTATATATGGTGGATGAATCACAATGGCTTGAACAGCTATTACCCCTTGCGACTTCCAGTGAGGCTGAGAAAAATCAGATCACTGAGCAAACCACTGAATTAATTCATGCGATCCGTGCCGATAAAAAGTCGATTCAGATGATCGATGCGCTGCTATTAGAATACAGCTTGGATACGCAGGAAGGCATTTTATTGATGTGTTTGGCTGAAGCCTTGATGCGAGTCCCCGATGCCGCGACCGCTGATGCGCTAATCAAAGACAAACTCAGTGTTGCTGATTGGAAGTCACATCTGAAGAATTCAGACTCGGTTTTCGTTAATGCGTCTACTTGGGGATTGATGCTAACGGGTAAGGTGATTGGCCTTTCTGATACACAACCGCCAAGCCCGGCTCAAGCGGTCAATAGCTTAGTTAATAAGTTATCTGAACCTGTGATTCGTAAAGCGATGCACCAAGCGATGAAAGTCATGGGGTATCAATTTGTGCTGGGACGCAGCATTGAAGAAGCACAGAAAAATGGTCGCAGCATGCGCGATAAAGGATTTACCTATTCGTATGATATGCTCGGTGAAGCCGCATTAACCCGTGATGATGCGCACAAATACTTTCAAGATTATCTCACCGCTATCGATGCGGTAGGGCGTAATCGTTACGGTGATAGTACCAGCCCTGCTGCTTCGGTTTCGATTAAGTTGTCGGCGCTTCATCCCCGTTACGAAGTTGCGAATGAAGCGCGAGTGATGACTGAGCTTTATGACACGTTACAAAAGCTGCTTGAGCGAGCCATTGACGTTGATGTTGCTATTACTATTGACGCTGAAGAAGCGGACCGTTTAGAGCTTTCTCTTAAACTATTTGAAAAAGTTTACCGTAGCGATTTAGTGCGAGGTTGGGGTAAGTTTGGCCTGGTGGTTCAGGCGTATTCGAAACGTGCCCTGCCTGTATTAGTGTGGCTAAATGGGCTTGCGAAGCAACAAGGTGATTTGATTCCACTGCGCTTAGTCAAAGGGGCGTATTGGGATAGCGAAATCAAATGGTCACAACAAGCAGGCTATGATAATTACCCAGTTTACACCCGCAAAGAAGCGACCGATGTTTCTTACCTGGCGTGTGCGCGCTTTTTACTAAGTGAGCACGTCCGCGGTAATCTTTTCCCACAATTTGCGAGCCATAATGCACAAACGGTCACCTCGATCGCGGTGATGGCCCAGCACAAAGATTTTGAATTTCAGCGCCTACATGGAATGGGCGATTCACTTTATAACCATGTAATGGCCACGCATCATCAACCCGTTCGCATTTATGCGCCGGTGGGTAGCCACAAAGATTTGCTGCCTTATCTGGTGCGTCGGTTGCTTGAAAATGGTGCCAATAGCTCGTTTGTGCATCGCTTAGTGGATGCACGCTGCCCTGTCGAGACATTAACTCAAAATCCGGTCGATGTATTACAAAGTCACACGACGCTGAGTAACCCGCAAATTTCGCTTCCACCCAATATTTTCCCTGAGCGTAAGAACTCAATAGGGGTAAACATTGATATTGAAAGTGAAGCATTGCCGTTCGAACGCCTAGTTGCTTCATTTATGGATAAGCAGTGGCGAGCGAGCCCGATGATCAATGGGATATGGCAAAGTGATGATCCTTCCGCTCAAACCTGTTATGTCGAAACCATTACTGCGCCTTATGACCGTGATGTGACCGTGGGGACGGTGGTTCACGCAAGCCTTGATCATGTTTCCGCAGCCATTGATGGCGCGCAAGCGGCATTTGATGCATGGAACCAAACCGATAAACAGCAGCGAGCAGCTTGTTTAGAGCGTCTTGCCGACCTATTGGAAGAGAACTTGGCAGAGCTTGTAGCACTGTGTCATAAGGAAGCGGGTAAAACTATCCACGATAGCATCGATGAAGTGCGTGAAGCGGTTGATTTTTGTCGATACTATGCCAAGCAAATTACTCAATTTTCCTCGCAAAGCATTACCGATTTCTCTGGAGATACTCACCAAGTGACTCGCGAAGGACGTGGTGTGTTTGTGTGTATTAGCCCTTGGAATTTCCCATTAGCCATTTTCCTTGGTCAGATAACCGCAGCGTTGGTGGCAGGGAATACCGTTGTTGCTAAGCCTGCAGAGCAAACTAGCTTAATTGCTGCTCGAGCGGTTGCTTTAATGCAGCAAGCTGGCTTTGCGCAAGGCACGATTCAACTGTTGACAGGCCGTGGCGCAGACATTGGTGCGGCTTTGACATCTCACCATGCGATTGCTGGTGTCGCCTTTACTGGGTCAACCAATACCGCTCAGCGGATTAATTTGTCATTGGCTGAGCGCGAAGCGGCGCCAGTGCCGTTTATTGCTGAAACGGGCGGTCAGAACGCGATGATCGTTGATAGCACCGCGCTGCCAGAACAAGTGGTTCGTGATGTGCTTCGTTCGGCATTTGCGTCAGCCGGACAACGCTGTTCAGCACTGCGAGTCTTATACGTTCAAGAAGACATTGCTGATCGTATCATTGGGCTGATACAGGGGGCGATGCAAGAGTTACAAGTAGGTTTGCCTTACTTGCACGCGACGGATGTGGGGCCTGTTATTGACGCGAATGCCCGTCATAAGCTTCAGGCGCACATTGACCGCATGACCAGCACCGAAAAGAAAGTGGCGCAATTAGAATTACCTGAAACCTGTAAAAATGGCGATTTTGTCGTGCCTTCTGCATTTGAAATCAGCAGTATCAATAGTTTAACGGAAGAACATTTTGGTCCTATTCTTCATATCGTTCGCTATAAGGCCAAAGATTTGGCACAAGTTGTGAATGATATCAACCAGACGGGTTTTGGTTTAACGATGGGAGTTCATAGCCGAAATGAAACCACTTACCGGTGGATAGAGAAAAACATTCGAGTCGGTAACTGTTACATCAACCGTGACCAAGTCGGTGCGGTGGTCGGTGTACAACCCTTTGGTGGTCAGGGGCTATCAGGCACAGGTCCAAAAGCGGGTGGCCCGCATTACCTGTATCGGTTCACTCAGCCCCAATTTTCTTAATTCGGTAAGTAAGGAGAAGGTTTATGGTACATCACGTGACTCGTTTTTCAGATGCTTACTCGGCATGGGAAAATTGGAATCAAACCAGTTTTGACGCTCGTAAAGAGAGTATCTTGACGTTATGCAGTCAACTGTCTGCGCCTGTGTTGTCGGCATTTAATTATCAGATTACTCACGCCAGTCAGCATTTGGCTCAAACACATCAGCTCGTCGGGCCAACTGGTGAAACAAACGAACTTTATACCGCAGGGCGCGGTGTTGCCGTCATCATTCAAGATGAACTCAGCACTCGTGCCCAGCAGTGTGCTGCTGCTCAAGTGGCCGCGGCTATCATCGCAGGAAATGGCGTTATTCTCTGCAGCGATGACACGGCGTTTTCATCGCTACTTGAAAACGCATTTATGCAATCAGCATTGCCCGCGAACCTCATTCAGTTTGCTTCTAATGACGCTTATCAGCAGCTTTTAGAATCAGATGTGCGAATCGTGGGGTATGTCGGTAACAGCGCGGTTGAAATGCAACTTAACCGCCAACTGGCCAAGCGTCACGGTGCCATCGTGAGTTTGGTTTCTGAAACGGATACCACCAACATGCCTGTTGCGTTGGATCCACAACTTTCGCTTCGCTTTATCACCGAGCGTACCAGAACCATAAATATTACCGCTGTCGGTGGCAACACCACCTTATTGGAACTGGGTAGCGAAGCTCATTAAGCTTCCCATTTGATGCCCCAGTTGGGGCATCCAAGGAAGAAAGTTTATAATTAAGAGGATAAAACATATGGAAAATAGCTTTGCTATTACCTCAACGTTTATTGCGTATCTGATAATGATGCTCGCAATCGGCGTTATTGCATACCAACGAACGAAAAACTCGTCCGACTATTTTCTAGGGGGGCGTACATTAGGACCTTGGCCTTCAGCGCTTTCTGCTGGTGCATCAGATATGAGTGGCTGGCTCTTATTGGGTCTTCCTGGCTATGCTTACGCGGCAGGTCTTGAAGCGATTTGGTTAGCTGGCGGTCTATTAGTGGGAACATGGCTCAACTGGTTGATTGCTGCGAAACGTCTTCGTACGTACAGCATTACCACCGACGCCCTCACTTTGCCTGAATTCCTTTCTCGTCGCTTTAATGATAAATCGAAATTGATTCAAATTATCTCTGCGTTCTTTATCCTGTTGTTTTTCTTGTTCTATACCAGTTCAGGTTTAGTAGCTGGTGGTAAGTTATTTGAAACTGTATTTGGTCTTGATTATACCCTTGCGGTGATTGTTGGAACGGTGTGTGTGGTTTCTTACACCCTGTTTGGCGGCTTCTTGGCGGTCTCTTGGACTGACTTAGTGCAAGGTTTACTGATGTCTGCAGCACTGGTGATTGTTCCTCTCGTTGCAATGGAAGGTGATTTGTCGACGCAGCTTGAAAACATTAACCCACAACTGCTGACGATTTGGAACGATGTGAAAGGGGAGCCGTTATCCGGCATCGCCATCATTTCTTTGGCCGCTTGGGGCTTAGGTTACTTCGGACAACCCCATATTTTGGCGCGTTTTAAAGCGGCTCGTTCGAATAAAGATTTAGGGACCGCTCGCCGCATTGCCGTACTGTGGACGGCGATTTCTATGGCTGGTGCTCTATTGGTCGGGCTTGTTGGTCTGGTATACGTGACCAATACAGGCAGCTTGTCTCTTGATGACGGTGAAAAAATCTTCATGCTACTGGTGAATGCCATGTTCCACCCAGTGGTTGCGGGCATCCTGTTAGCGGCCATTCTCGCCGCCATCATGAGTACCGCTGATTCACAATTGCTTGTGTCTTCGTCTGCGCTGGCGGAAGATTTCTATAAGCAAGTTATCAAAAAAGACGCAACATCCGAGGAAATCGTTGTAGTTGGCCGCGTGGCTGTTGTCGGTCTATCGATTGTTGCTCTAATTCTTGCAATGACACCGGATAGCTCTGTGCTTGGCCTTGTTTCCTACGCATGGGCTGGATTTGGTGCAGCGTTTGGTCCTGCCATTTTGCTTAGCCTGTTTTGGTCACGCATGAATCGTAACGGCGCATTAGCCGGTATTGTTGTCGGTGGCGTTACCATCGTAGTTTGGAAGCAGCTTTCTGGTGGTTGGTTCGACCTTTATGAAATCGTTCCTGGATTTATTCTTGCTACGCTGGCGATTGTGGTCGTGAGTTTAGTCAGCGGTGAACCTGAAGAAGCGGTGAAAGCTCAGCACAGAACGTATGAGAAAAATCTCGCTGAACTTGATTAAACAAGTCATGTATTTTCTCTGTAAAATTTTGCCCTGCTATGTAGCAGGGCTTTTTTATTTATACCAGTATTAGTTTCGGAATAAATATTCCAAATTTTTCAGCAAAATTTGATCAACTGGAACTATTTTTCACATTATTGGTCAATATCCGTTGTTGTATGGATTGTAAACAGAGGAGGATTCCGTCATGCCACGAGCGTATTGTCAACGTTGTCACCGTGAAACCAGTCATAAGGTGGTTTTACAACGTTGCATAGCCGAGGACCATTCGCTTGCTCAGCGATTCTTCCATTCTCTCGCCATGTTGCTTCATGGGGATCACTACGTGAAGATGGAGGAGCAAAGTATTTGCCGTGAGTGCAATACGCCTTCGCCGCACAAACGGATCGCGATGTCAGATATACACCCTGTGTGACCGCTGCTGAATCACGAAACCCATATTCTTCCATAGGCGACGACCTCCAACTCCGTTACTATCTATTTTGTTTTATGATCTTTTCTCTAACGATGACGGTTGGAATGAACGCTTCATGGATCTAGATAGAATTGACAAAGAAATCTTACGTTTGCTGCATATGAAAGGGCGTCTGCCCCTAGTTGAGCTAGCAAAACAGGTGAATTTAACCACATCACCATGCTCTGATCGCGTTAAGCGATTGGAAAAAGAAGGTTATATCAAGGGTTACCACGCAGAGCTCAATGCTGAAAAGCTCGGACTGGATGTTCAAGTGTTTATCCATATCCGCCTTGATCAGACCAGTTTTTCAATTTTCGAAAAATTTGCCGATGCGGTGGCAGATATGCCTGAAATTGAAGAGTGCTATTCACTTTCCGGTGATTTCGATACCATGATTAAAGTGCGAGTCAAAGACATGAAGTCCTATCAGCATTTTATGGCGCGTAAACTGGGGACCTTGCCTGGTGTTATTCAGACTCGAAGCGAAGTTGTGATTGAAGAGCACAAGACTAATTTTGGGTTAAATCCAGAGTTAATTTCAACGCTTTAACGGGCGGTGTTGTGCAGAAAAAAGCCACCATGTTTAGGTGGCTTTTTTATTCGGATTCGCTCAATTTTGGGTTTCCATATCTTGGCGTTTAATCACCTTATGCCCATCTTCGGTGACACCTCGTTTCCAATAGCTGCTGAGATAAATATTTTCGCGTCCCACTTCTCTTTCGTTGCGGAAATATTTTCGCATCGCGCGCATTGAATCAAATTCACATGCACACCAGACGGATGCGGTGCCTGCCAACCATTCGAGATCTGGCACAACTTGGTTGATGCTTTGCTCGGTTAGCCAGATAACCTGCATGTTTTCTGGCGCGTCTAGAGGTTGCGTATTTTGTTCATCCTGTACTTGAATCACAGCATACCCTTTTGCATCGCGAGGTAGACGGCGAATTTTGGCTGAAAGGGCGGGCAGCGCTGTCATATCGGCGACCATAAAAAACCAGTCGGCTTCGATATTCATATTTTGGATGGTGCCAGGCCCAGCAATATGAATCTTTTCACCAATCGAGACGGTCATCGCCCAACGAGCAGCAAAGCCACTACTGAGATCATCGGTTTCATGGCGAACAAAATCGATTTCAATCTGGTTTTGTTCAGGTAGATAACGACGAATTGTGTAGGTTCGCATTGAAGGTTTTTCATCGACAGTGAGTGAGTCAAGATCAGTGGCACCCTGAGAATTGAACAGCAGCTTAACGTATCCGCCTTCACAGTCACTTGGGTAATCAGCAAAACCATCACTTTGCAGTAAGATACGTTGCATATTCGGCGTGATGGTGTCACTGCTAACCACGGTGGCGACATTGGGTTTTGGCTTATTCATAGATTACTTTCTCACGATAATTATTCTTGTTCTCACTAAGGTTACCACCTTCTTCAACGCTGCGAAAAGCGTCTTTAAGCAAATTTACATTGCTTAATGGAGCATAGGAAAGGTTGATCCAATGAGCAATAGAGCCATTACATAGTTAAAGCTTTTCACACGCTTAGGTGTGGTCAACCAGGTTTGTAAATGTTGACCAGCGACGACCCAAATACTGGTCGACGGCAAATTGGCAAAAATAAACACGGTCGCGATAATCAGTAAATTGAGCCAAGACGAGCTCGGGTTATAGACACTGACAGCGGTTAACGCCATCGTCCATCCTTTAGGGTTCATCCACTGAAACATAGCGGCTGAAAAGAAATTCATCGGTCGATAACCATCTGTATTTTGTGTTGGCTTGCTGGTGGCGATCTTAACGGCTAAATAGATCAAGTAAATTAAGCTAATCACTTTGAGTACGGTGTGCAGAAAAGGATAGCTATTAAATGCACCAGTTAAACCAGCCCCCACGATCATTAACATAGCCGAAAATCCAAATGTGACCCCCAGCAAGTGAGGAATACTCCGGGCAAAGCCAACATTGGCTCCCGAGGTCATCAGCATAATATTATTTGGTCCTGGGGTAAAAGTGGTAACAAAGGCGAACAGAGCCAAGGCGCTTATGTGAGCGAATTCCATAATATGTCTCTCTAATGACAGTGAAAATCAGGGTAAGTAGGCTGTTTAACTAGCTGAAAATATAATAGATAGAATTGTGCTCAATTTTGTGCTTTTATTTGTTGTTAATGAGCTATTTTTGCAATGGAATTAAGCAATGGATAAATTTGACGAAATAATATTGCGCGAGCTGAAGAATAACGGAAGAATCCCCAATGTAGAGCTTTCTGAGCGCGTTGGGCTTTCGCCATCGGCTACGCTACGCCGTGTACAAGAACTCGAAAAACGTGGTGTGATCAGTGGTTACCGTGCGGTGCTTAATCGTAATGTGATGGGGGTTGGCTTTATTGCCTATGTGTCGGTTGGGTTATCGAGCCACGGAAAAAAAGCGCAAAAAGAGTTTGAACAGCATGTTCAGTTTGTTGATGAAGTGGTTGAATGCCACAACATCACTGGGGCTAACGAATACTTGCTGCGAGTTGAGACCAATGATTTGGTCGGCTACAAGCGATTCCACGCAGATGTGTTGGGCGAGTGCCAAGTGGTGAATGCCATCACTACCATGGTAGTGATGGATTCGTCGAAAGATGAGCGTTGAGCTTAGTTTTGTTGGGCTAATTTTGCTTCGACTTGAGTCAGTGCTCGGCGATACATGAGCCAAGCACAAAGTCCAGCAAAGAGGTTGCCGACAAGAGCGCCGATAAACAAGCCTTGTAATCCGTCCAATTGAGCACCGAGCCACAAGCAAGGCAGGAAGAAAACGAACAGACGCAGTGCCGAAATGGTTAACGCGGTATACGATTTACCTAATGCGTTGGACACCGATACCATCATCATACACACGCCAAGTGGTCCAAGGCTCAAAGGCACAATCATCAAGTGCCAATTTAAAATCGACTCAACACTGTGCTCACTGGTCATGAGTTGAGCCAGTGGTGTTGCGGCAAGCCAAGTGATGATCGCAATCACCAGCTGTAAACCAAGTATGAACTTGACGGCAATGTTAATGAGTTGGCGAATATCCTGTATTTTCCCGGCCCCCAGTAAGCGACCAATCATTGGAGGCATGGACATGGTTAACGCCAATACCGCAACAATAGCAAAAAACTCATAGCGAGAACCCAATGCCCACGCAGCCACTGCGGCGGTGCCGAACGTGGCAAGCAATTTGGTGGCTAACATTGATGAAAGCGGAGGAAGAAGCTGGCTTATCATCGCTGGCCCCATGATATTGCTGATCGAACCTACGCTGCGCACGATATTGAGATCATGCCAATCAAAACTTACCCAATGGCGTGACATGACTTTTGGGGCAACCACTAAAATACCGATACCAAACGCGAGTATCGTTGCAATCGCAGCTCCGTTAATACCCAAATCAAGGGTAAAAATGAAGATAGGGTCAAGCGCTAGGTTGAGTACGCTGGTGACCATCATCATGGTGCCTGGCAACATGGTATTGCCGTTTGAGCGGCAGAGGCTGTAGAAAAAGTAAAGTACAGCGCCCGTCCAAGAGCTGACTAACCAGTATATCCAATAACTGTCTATGATTGGCATGACGCTGTCTGGGGCACTAAGCAGAGACAGTAAAGGGCCGCGCAACAGGTAAATCAGCACGGAAAACAGCGCAATTCCAATGCTCCCGATGGCAATCACCAAGCCGCCAAGTTGTTTGGCATAGCGTGTTTGTCCGGCGCCTAACGCACGAGAGATAACCGCCGTGGTTGCGATGCCTAGGCCCACTTGAAGTCCAATGATCACCATCTGAATTGGTAAGGTGAACCCTTGTGCAGCTAACGGTAAAACGCCAAGTTGACCGATAAAAGCACTATCCACCAATTGAAAGCTCATGAGCGACAGCACGCCGAATAACATCGGCCAAGTCATGGTAAACAATTGGCGGCTTAAAGAATTGGGTGGAGCGGAAACAGTATCAGACATAATTCTCGAACTTGTGTAATAAAGAAAAGTAAACCGAGGTGTGGTTAACCTCGGTTTAGCTGCTAGAGATTATTGGGGATGAAAGCCAACTAATCAACCGTCACCGCGTAAGGTTACTGCGATTTTATATGGCACCATAGTTTGGCATTGACGGTGTGGATTCACCAATGCTTTGATATCGAGAGATCGAAGTTGGTAAGCGGTTACTTCACTCTCTATTGATGTTTACTGATATACGGAATTAATTGATCAAGTGAGTTAACGGTAAGCGAAGCATACGCGGAAAACTCTCGATGCATCGGATGGTTAGTGACGAGGCAACTTGGCGTCTTTGCATTCATCGCGGTATGTAAATCATGCACGTAGTCGCCAACATAAATCAGCTCCTCTGGCATTAGTTGCCAGCGCTCAAGGAGGGCATTTAACGCGTCTGGACTAGGCTTGGCGGCGTAGTGTTCTCGGCTAATTACGGGCGAAATCGTCAACTCATGCTGCTCAAGTTTTTGCTTCGCGGCTGCTTGGCAATTACGAGTAATGATCGCCACATGATGCTGCTCGTGAGCTAATACGTTGAGCAGTGCTTTGGCCCCTGGCATCAGTGCGCTGTGCCGAGCATCGTCAAGTTCATGATCGACCACAATTTGATGGGCTTTTTGTGCTTGTTGATGCGGAAGTTCGTCGACGTAGTCAAGAACATCCCGTTGAGGCGGGCACCCGATTTGTTCACGAAGCCAAACAAAGTTCAGTTGCGAGCTAATCAGAGTATTATCCAAATCAAACACCATGGCTTTGATTTTGGTCCAATCGAGCTTTACTGGATGTGAAGCAATCCGCGTCATACTCTTTCCTATGGCTGCCTATCAGAGATCAATTTAAGCGAACTCTTTTTCTAAGTACGCGACAATGTCTGAAGATTCATACATCCATTGAGTTTGACCATTTTTCTCAATGCGCAAACATGGCACTTTGATTCGTCCACCACCTTGCTCTAACTCAGCTCGATGCTGTGGATTGTTCTTCGCGTCTTTCAATGCAACATTCACGGATTGACGTTTCATCGCGCGGCGAACTTTCACGCAAAATGGGCAAGCTTCGAATTGGTACAGCGCTAAAGATCTAGCCTTTTCATCAACTTGACGCTGATCTTGGGGATTGCGTTTAATGCCTTTGGGAGAAAATACCGCATTTAGTACCAAAATGAGTTTTCCTAATAACCAGCGAATGACTTTCATATTGTTTTCCAATATTGCAGTTTGAATGAATGGCCTAACACAGAGGCCCAATGAATCGGTGCTACTTTGCCAATCCTTAATTTGATAATCAACCGTCGATGCGCCAAAGCGCGATGTTTTCTGATGGTTTTTGACGTTCCTTAGCAGATCAAAGGGTTTCTCTGAGTCGCGAATGTTGTATTTGGATTAGCCTTATAATGGTGCTTTTTTTGTAAACGTTTACCTCTGGTTATTAATTTATTAACTCGTGCTTTATTAACAGGGAAATTAGTACCTCTTAAATTTTTAATGAAAATTAGTGGAAACGTTTACATGTTGTGCTTTTTATCACAGAAACGATCTTCGTCGTACTGCTAAACTCAGCGCTACTAATTTGGGTAATCAACAGAGAGGTTAGTCGTGAACGTTCTCATTACCGGTGGCATGGGGTATATCGGCAGTCACACTTGCGTTGAAATGTTAGAAGCGGGTTTAACACCCATCATCATTGATAACTTATGTAACGCCAGATCTGAAGTACTCAATCGCATTGAGCACTTGACTCAACAACGCCCGGTTTTTTTAGAGGGTGATGTCCGTGATGAAGCTTTTTTGGACTCCGTATTTGCCCAATATGATATCGATTCGGTGATTCATTTTGCCGGATTGAAAGCGGTGGGGGAGTCAGTCAGGAAGCCTCTTGAGTATTACGACAATAACGTAAATGGTTCGTTGGTACTCACCCGCTGTATGCGCAAAGCGGGCGTCACAAGTCTTGTCTTCAGCTCTTCAGCAACGGTTTATGGCGACCCTCAATCTGTGCCAATTACTGAACAGGATCCTACTGGCGCGACAACAAACCCCTATGGTACCAGTAAATACATGGTGGAGCGGTGTCTCATGGATTTGGTTCATGCCGAACCCGAGTGGAGTATTACGTTGCTACGCTATTTTAATCCGGTTGGTGCGCATCCTTCAGGATTAATGGGAGAAGACCCACAAGGCACGCCCAACAATTTGATGCCTTTTATTGCGCAAGTTGCCGTCGGGAGACGCGAAAAACTGTCTATCTTTGGTGATGATTATCAGACAAAAGATGGTACGGGTGTACGGGACTACATCCATGTGCTCGACTTGGCCGATGGGCATATTGCGGCGCTACAACAAGTGGGTGCAAAGCCGGGACTGCATATTTTTAACCTTGGTACGGGACAGGGCTCCAGTGTGTTGGATATGGTGAATGCATTTTCTCAAGCAAGCGGTAAATCGATTGCTTATGAGCTGTGTCCGCGGCGGCCAGGCGATATTGCGAAGTGCTGGGCAAGTACTGACAAAGCTCAGCGTGAGCTTGGTTGGAAAGCCAAACGCAGTGTTACCGAAATGACCGCCGATACATGGCGCTGGCAGTCTAACAACCCTCAGGGTTATTAAGTTTTTAACAATTTGGGTAAATACGATTATGGCGAACAAACAATTTAATCCGGTTGATCATCCCCACCGACGCTTCAATCCATTGACAGGTCAGTGGGTTCTTGTTTCTCCCCATCGCGCTAAGCGCCCTTGGAGTGGGCAAGATGAAACCCCTGCACTCGAGCAGTTACCAAGTTATGAGCCCACGTGCTTTTTGTGTCCAACGAATCCACGGATTTCTGGCGATGTGAACCCGGATTATCATGGCACTTATGTGTTTGACAATGATTTTGCGGCATTGATGGTCGACTCACCGGATACGCCGCCGTCAGAAGACCCATTATTTCAAGCGCAGGGTGTTCGTGGTTTAAGTCGAGTCATTTGCTTCTCACCCGATCACAGCAAAACCTTACCTGAACTCTCGGTTCACGCCATTCGACAAGTGGTCGATACCTGGAGTGAACAAGTCGCGGAGCTAGGCAAAGAGTATATATGGGTTCAGGCGTTTGAAAATAAGGGAGAAACCATGGGGTGCTCTCAACCACACCCCCATGGGCAAATTTGGGCAAATAGTTTTTTGCCCAATGAGATCGAACGAAAAGACACCAACCTGAAACAGTACTACCAGCAGCATAACCGCAACTTATTGACTGACTACGTCGAGGCAGAATTAAAGCATGGTGAGCGTGTTGTCGTCGAAACCGAACATTGGGTGGCTCTCGTGCCTTATTGGGCAGCGTGGCCATTTGAAACCATGTTGCTGCCAAAAGCGGCGGCTCGGCGTTTCAGTGACTTAAACGAAGCACAGCGTGATGATCTGGCTTTAGCACTGAAAAAGCTCACGAGTCGCTATGACAACTTGTTCCAATGTTCCTTCCCGTATTCGATGGGATGGCATTATGCGCCATTTTTTGAGCAAGGAACCGATATCGAGCATTGGCAGTTACATGCCTTGTTTTATCCACCACTGCTGCGCAGCGCTAGCGTGCGTAAGTTTATGGTCGGTTATGAAATGTTAGCGGAAACGCAGCGTGATTTAACGGCGGAACAAGCCGCTCAAAGGCTACGTGATGTGTCAGATGTCCACTACAAGTCTGAACGCAATGACTAAACCCAATCCGTTTTTAGTGCGCTTTCTTTAGGCTAGCGCGCTAAATAACCAAAATTGAAGAGAAATAACATGAGTGATCCAGTAAGCAAGGTGTCGGCGAGTTTTGAAACGATGTTTGGCGCAAAACCGCAGTTCTTGGTCCAAGCTCCAGGGCGAGTTAACTTGATTGGTGAACATACCGATTACAATGATGGTTTTGTTCTGCCGTGTGCGATTAACTATCAGACTGTGGTCGCTGCGAGTCGACGTGAAGACAGCCTTGTACGAGTGGTGTCGGCCGATTACCAAAACCAGTTGGATGAATTTGACTTAACCCAGCCGATTGAATTTCAAGCCGATAAAATGTGGGCCAACTATATCCGTGGTGTGGTGAAATGCTTGCTTGAGCGTGACTTGACGTTAGGCGGATTAGATCTGGCTGTGAGTGGAAACGTACCGCAGGGGGCAGGGCTTAGTTCTTCTGCCGCGTTAGAAGTGGTCATAGGGCAAACGTTTAAAGAACTTTATCAACTTAATCTATCTCAAGCTGAAATTGCACTCAACGGGCAAAAAGCAGAAAACGAATTTGTGGGCTGCAACTGCGGCATTATGGATCAGCTGATTTCTGCTGAGGGCGTTGAGAACCACGCCTTGCTGATTGATTGTCGAACCCTAGCCACCAAGCCGGTTTCTATGCCCAAAGAGTTGGTGGTGGTTATCATTAACTCGAATAAACAGCGGGGGTTAGTTGACAGCGAATACAACATGCGTCGTGAGCAGTGTGAGCAAGCAGCACAAGCGTTTGGCGTGCCCGCCCTTCGCGATATTAGTTTGGCGCAGTTCGAACTGAATAAAGCGAGTTTATCGCCAGTAGTGGCGAAACGCGCTCGCCACGTGATTACTGAAAATGCACGAACGATTGAAGCAGCAAAAGCGCTCGAAGAGGGGAATATCGCCCATTTAGGCGCTTTGATGGCGCAATCTCATGCCTCTATGCGAGATGATTTTGAAATTACAGTACCGGAAATTGATACCTTAGTTGAAATTGTTCAAGGTGTGATTGGTGACCAAGGTGGTGTGCGGATGACGGGTGGTGGCTTTGGGGGCTGTGTCGTATCATTGGTGGTGCCTGAGTTAGTGGAAGCGGTTACATCTGCTGTTGCTGAGCAGTATCAAGCTGCAACTGGACTCAAGGAAACTATCTATGTCTGCCAAGCCCATACAGGGGCTGGCCTCGTCAACTGATCAAGGAGCACAGCGTGACCCATCCACTATTTGAAACAATGACAACTGAGCCTGCGTATGATGGCAAGCCGGCGACATTGGTTGAACTTAAGAATGCCAAAGGCATGCGTTTGGTATTGATGGATATCGGTGCAACCTGGCTGAGCTGCAGTTTACCCTTGGCAAGCGGTGAGCAACGGGAAGTACTGCTGGGTGTCGACACCCTAGCGAACTTCAAGCGCCAACAAAGTTACATGGGGGTAACGGTTGGGCGTTATGCGAACCGTCTTGCTAAAGGGGCTTTTAACGTTGATGGCCAAGCGTATATCGCTGACCAAAATCAGAAAGGAAATTGTTTGCACGGTGGTGATGGTGGGTTTCATAGTTTGCGTTGGGAAATTGAATCGCACTCTGACTACCATGTTACTTTCAAGATAGTTTCCGCTGACGGCGACCAAGGTTTTCCAGGTAATGTAACCATGCGTGCTACTTATACCCTGACAGATGACGATGAAGTCTTGATTGATTACCAAGGGGAAACCGATAAAGCAACGCCGCTCAACATGACCAACCATGCTTATTTCAACTTAAATGGCGCCGAGTCTCAAACCGATACTCTTGCGCATGAATTATGGATTGATGCGCCATGGTATTTACCCATTGATGATGCTGGCATTCCAAATGCGGATTTAACGGCAGTCATTGAAACTGGATTCGATTTTCAGGAGCCGAAAACGCTTGGTCAAGATTTACTTAAAGATGAGCAGCAAAAACCGCATCAAGGTTATGATCATGCTTACTTTTTTTCTGACCAGCGTGATGTCGCGAAGCCGATTGCGCGTCTTGTCAACCAAGACCAAAGCATTCGGATGGAAGTGTTAACCGATAAGCCTGCCATTCAGCTCTATGGTGGGAACTGGTTGGAAGGTACACCGGCACGTAACGGGCAACATTATAAAACTTATGCTGGCGTGGCACTAGAAACCGAGTTTCTCCCTGATTCTCCGAATCATCCAGAGTGGCCTCAACCCAGCTGTATCTTCGAACCTGGACAAACGTACCGCTTTCATACTGGCTATCATTTTCACTATTAAGACAGTGACAACCCCAATAAGGCTTACGCAAGTAAGCCTTATTGCTATGTGCTTATTGCTGTGTGTCTGCAGGGGAATTAATCGAGCGCTTTTACCGAGTCGCGTTTGACCATGGTTGGTGAATAGCGCATGACCTCTGGCTCGGTAGGGGCATCACCTGCTGCGAGTTCCAGTGCGAGATTCGCCGCTTTTTCCGCCATCATTTGTATTGGATAACGTACGGTGGTAAGCCTTGGTTTTACGTAGCGGGCAATAAACCCATCATCGAAACCCACGATGGAAACTTGACTCGGTACGTCAAGGCCATTTTCATCCAAAATAGATAATGCGCCTGCCGCCATATAGTCGTTGTAGGCGACAACACCGGTAAACTCAATTCCTTTGGTTAAAAGGTGCATCATCGCATCTTCGCCGCCGTCATTGTCGGGTTCACCACTTTCAATATAAGCATCTGACAGCGGGATTTGATGATCAGCCAGAGCTTGGCGATAGCCTCCAATACGTTCATTAACATCTTCTATATCGTGGCTAGAAGTGATACAGGCAATTTTTTCGTGGCCCTGGCGAATGAGAAACTCGGTCGCCAAATAGGCCCCTTTGTGGTTATCAAGATATACGCAGCGATCTTCTAATTCAGGAACATGGCGATTAATGATCACCAGGCCTTGAACCTCCTTAGAAAAATCAATCAGCTCTTGGTCTGAAAGGGCTTTAGCGTGAATCACCAATGCGTCACAGCGGTTATTGATCAGTAATTCTATCGCCCGGCGTTCATCATCGGCGCTGTGGTAGCCATTTCCTACCAATAAATGTTTACCGTTTTGGTGGGCTACCTTATCTATCGCTTTGACCATCGTGCCAAAGAACGGATCGGAGACATCACCTACCAACACCCCGATTGTATTGGTGCTTTGACTGACTAAAGCCCTCGCTGCGGCGTTTGGCCGATAACCCAACTCGTTCATGGCTTTGGTTACAGAATCGATTGAGCTCTGGCTCGCTTTTGGAGATTTGTTGATAACTCGAGAGACAGTAGCAACAGAAACGCCAGCGGCTTTCGCTACATCTTTGATAGTAGCCATGAAATTTGAGTTCCTCAGTTAGACATTTAGGAAATTAAACACTGGATGTTTGGCTAAAGCAAACATTGAATTCCCAATCATACGCAAATGCGAATTAAGCCATCACATTCATCAACATAGTCGTGCTGTTTTAACCCGTTTGGTTAATTTATGGGCTTGATTTACGCCGAATCAGCGAGCGACTCAATGGCGACGAAATTCAGGTCGCTCGGTGGCGTAATAGTAACGCCCGACACAGCCTGTTGTGAGTAGGTTTGCCGCGCGAGTTTGGGCGATAAGAAGGTGATCGTGGCGTTTGCCAAATCGAGTACACCTAAGGCCACGTTTTTGACCTCGACACCTGATTCGCCCGCAGGCTGATCCGTAAACTGACGCAAAATCAGCAATCGTTTCACCTTTTCCATCTCACCACGCTTTTGAGCCCAGTGCTCAAAGTCGTGGGCGTTTTCTGCATGAAAATGAATGTTCATTTGTGGGCTACTAATAAACAGCCGGTTACTTAGGCTATTTGCTTCAAAATAGAGGGCAAAATCGCTGATTGAGCACGCGACATCGGTCGTTAACATCGGCATATCCTATGACCATTGATGGTAAGTGTTACTCGGTGTTGTTTGTTCCCACCAAGCTATGGCTATTATATCCAGCCTTACGAGTTAACGCTTGCGCCAAGCGCTCAATGTAAGATTGCACCAATATTCAGCGAATTAGCTTGAGCGATGTAACTCACTCGTTGAGGCGTCAAATAACGCGTTGGTCACCCTATCGAGTAATTTGGATTGGACCGCTGCATGCTGCCAATAAAGCGGTTCATCAAGCCACATCTTAGGGGCAAGATACACCAACTGTTGATGTTTTATGGCGTCGCCAAGTAGACCTTCAGCGACCATACACCAACCCATGTGTTGAGTCGCAGCCGTCACTAACCCGGAAGAGTTGGGCATAAAGTGGACGTTATTGGGAGAAAGTGCCTGGTGGGTGACTTTTTCCATAAAGCGGTGTTGTAAGGGGTCTTTACGGTTATAAGCAATGAGCGGCGCTTGAATAAAGGCTTGTGGTGTAAGCCCGTTTGCAAAGTACCGTTTGGCAAATTGCGGAGAGGCCACGGCATAATAGCGCATGTTGCCCAAGTTATGACAAGTGCAGCCTTGGAGCGGCGTTTTCTCCGAGGTCAACGCACCAATCGCTGTGCCATTTTTGACGTAGTCGAGGGTATAATCTTGGTCATCAACGCACAGGTCAAAGAGATGACCATGCTGTTGGTGAAGAGCAGTTAAGGTGGGAATAAGCCATGTCGAGAGCGAATCTTCATTAACCGCAAGCGTAAAGCGCTTGGCCTGCGTTGACGCTCGAGGAACAAACTCCGCCATGACTTCGGTTTCGAGTAGGGCCATAGGTTTGACTTTCGCGAGCAGTTTTTCACCTGCAGGTGTGGGTTGGCAAGGTGACTGGCGAATCACCAGCAACTGTCCTATGCGATCTTCTAAGGTTTTAATTCGCTGTGAGATGGCAGAGGGCGTGACGGCTAAACGCTTGGCCGCAGCGTCAAAGCTGGTTTCTTCAATGACGGCAATAAATGCTTGTACTTGTGGAGAGAGTAAACTCATCGTGATGGCATCAACATTAGTTATTCTTAATTAAGATAAGATTATATCGTTTTCCTAATTAAGTCTTGTTGTCGATAATTGAAAACAACTTTTCCTTATTTGACGTTTTTATGATCATTTCTTCATTAGCAACTGGATTTACTACGGGCGCTGGCCTGATTGTTTGTATTGGCTCCCAAAACGCGTTCGTTCTTCGCCAAGGATTGCTACGCAGCCATGTTGGTTTGGTGGCCTTGGTGTGTATTATCAGTGACATTTTGCTGATTGCGGCTGGCATTTCAGGGCTAGGGTTTATGGTTGAGCAATGGCCAACTATGTTGCAGTGGGTTCGCTATGCGGGCGCCTTATTTCTTGCATTTAATGCGTTTCAGGCGGCAAAACGTGCATTCGATACCCATCAATCGTTGAACCCTTCCGAGTTCATTGCTCCGAGTCGAAAGAAAATACTGCTAACTTGCCTGGCATTTACGTGGCTCAACCCCCATGTGTATTTAGATACGGTGTTCATGCTGGGCAGCTTGTCGTTGCAGTACACCGAAGGCACCCAATGGGAATTTGGGGCAGGTGCGATGCTAGCGAGCGTGGCGTGGTTTATCTCTATCACTTACGGGGCGCGGTTGTTGCTGCCGTTATTTAAAAATCCCAACGCGTGGCGCGTTCTTGATGGGCTCGTCGCGTTAGTCATGACGTATCTTTGTATTGGACTGTTAGTGGTGCCACTTAATTAAACTTAATGGTGAATCTGCCGTGTTCTCACATTCAATATTGCATTTTTCGTTAAGGTGTCGATAAACGATGGCGTTAAAAGGTAGGGTCACTATGAATCTAAAACGATTATTTTTTGTGTTTACGCTGAGCACGTTGACGATAAACAGCTTTGCTGCCGATGCCAAATTTGTGCCTTACGGTAAAGCGGATAAATTTGAATCTGAAATCGCCCACTTTGAAACACGAGACCAGAAAAATCCTCCTGCGCCTAATGGTATTGTGGTGGTCGGCAGTTCCAGTATTGGGATGTGGCATTCGAACATTAAACAAGATTTGGCTCCGCTGACGATCATTCCTCGCGGGTTTGGAGGCAGTAACATGAATGATTTACTGCATTATGCTGAGCGAGTGATTGTGCCTTATCAGCCACGCGCAGTCGTGATTTATGAAGGGGATAATGATATTGCTCAGCGTGTTGCGCCGCAGCGAGTTGCTGATACCTTCGCCAAGTTGGTCAATACCATTCATCAACAGTTGCCAGATTGCCGTATCTATGTGCTTTCGATAAAACCCAGCCCCAAACGTACCAGTCACTGGCCGAATATGCAGCGCGTCAATCAATTGCTTGAAGCGCAAAGTCGCGAGGATCCAAATATCACCTATGTGGATGTTGCCACGGCGATGTTTGACGAGCTCGGTAAGCCTAATTCAGCGCTCTATCGTAAAGATAGGGTTCATATGTCACGTGAAGGGTATTTAATCTGGACCCAAGTTTTAAAGCCAATTTTGATTGAAAAAGAACTTGAATATGAACCTTCTTATCAGTCTTAGCCGGTGATGCCGAGGCCAACCGTGCGAGACGCTTGTGCATGGCTCATGGTCAATGATGTTCGATGTGAAAAGACCACCCCTTGGGTGGTCTTTTCGGAGCAAAAATCACGTTAGTCGCTGACGTTATTTAAATCCACAATCGGTTCTTCAACCTGCTTGACGGGGTTTCCGCCTTGAATGTCATCAACAATTTTTAGGGCTTGTTTAACATCCGATGAATTGTCGAGTAATTGATAAGTGACATCAAAATGCTTTGATTGTCCGGCCTTGATGGTGGGGACCAAACCCAGTGGACGCTGATATTTGGTGTTGTATGCGTAGCTGGTGCCGGGTTCAAGCCCCGTTACATAACCTTGTTTTTCCGTGTCGGTATTTTTCCAAAGGGTCAGTACAGGCAGTTGTTCTACATTAAACTTCACTGCCACGCCTTTATTGGCTACCGAGTTATGCAGAACGGCTAACGAGTTGCCTTGTTTATCGGCTAACGGCTTAAGATTAAAGACCATCTCATCAAAATCTTTGGTTGGACCAAGGTAAGTTTGCCAATCCTTTAAGCCCTTTTTTGCATAGGCATTAAACGGAGAGATTTCACTGGCAGGGGCTGAGACTTGAGCGCCTTTCTCCAAAATTGGCGTACCAAAATTAGAGTGATAAATGATTTGGTATTCATCGTCGTAGTCAGCGTGATTGGTGAGTGTGTCATGCACAGAAAAACGCAAACTCCCCGGAGTGGTTTCAAATCGAGTTTGCGTGACCAGCTCTGCTTTTTTAAATGTGCGCTCTGAAATATCACCTTGAACCGAGATGGTGTAAGGGGGCTCCTCTTCAATGGTAACTTTTACCGCTGAGGCTGGGGTATTTTGCGCTCGACCATGAAGACTTAAAAGTTGACCGTTATCATCCACGCCAGGATGCCCTGTCCATTCGTAACCGCAGCGCACCAGCATTTCATTAAACCCGTCGAGCCAACCTAATCCGTTACGACTTTCAAGGTCGATGTACACTGGGTTGACTATTTCTTTGACCGGAGAATCCCATCCGAGCACACGTTGACCATCTTGTTTAACGTTAAAAATGCCCATACCACGCGTCGGCACTAAAGTAATCTCCAGCTCTCCGTTTTTGATCACGATAATGTCAACGCCAGCTTGTTTGCCGCCATAGAGGCGCTGCTTTTCGACTGAGAACGGTGTCGGGCTATCAATCCCTAGTTGCTCACTGGTTACTTGCCAATTTCCCACATCTTGGTGGCTGTCGGTAAGGATAAATTCCGCGCCATAAGAAAAAACTGGGCAGGCGAGAAGTAGGGCAGCACATACAGAGGTTAATTTCATGTTGATTCCTTATTATTATCTGGCATAACTGAAACGATTCAGCTTCTAGGCTGAACCGTTTCAGCATAGATAAAGTTCCTGAATGGTTTCAAACAGAAAACTAACCTTGTGTGATGATGTTCATATCTGTCGGGCGGGGTTTGGCCAAGTTTGATTGGTGAATCACGTTCAGCAGCAATATAGCGTCATCGCTGTGTTTATGCCCAGTCAGCGCATCCATAGACACCATGTACCTTGGTCAAAATTGCCGCAATACATGGCTTTATCGCTTAAAAACCTAGGAAGTGAATGACGATTAACCCTGCATGCACTGAGTGAGGCTTTCTTTTACTCGACGCGCAGAGCGAATAATTTTTTCTTGAGCGATTAAACCATCGCTCATATCGCTTTCTATCAACTGATTCACGCGTAAGCTGCTGGCGCGGATATCATCGCCTTTGACGATCGAGCGAATCATGGTATCGCGGTAACGTTTGGGAAAGTCTTGGTAAGCATCGTATGAACAGTTTGCCATACGCTCAATCCGCTGGCTGGCGATATCAAGGAGGGATTCGAATTGCTGATGTGACATCTCAAGTTTTGCGGCTTGCTCTTTGAGTTCGTCGACAAATAGCGGTGTGGTGCTCTCGATATAACTTGAAATGTATTGGTTCTTGAGTTCTTCATCACTGGAGTTGGAGCATCCCCCCAGTGCAAGGCAGGCGATAATAAAGAGAATTTTTTGAGTCATGATGAAATTCCGAAATACGATCAATTCGCGGTTACTCTTAGACGGCGACAATAATGCCTTCAGTCTTAAATTTTGAGTTTATCAATGAAAATCATTTTGTTGTCTGTCTGTCACGTATACTGATTGGATCGAGAGAATCACCGCTAAATGGAGGCGTATCAAAATGTCTGTGCAGTTTATGATTAATCCGCCTAAATCGATTCGAGAAGTCATCTACAAAGGTTTGCAATCGTTCAATGCGCGTCACTTACCTGAAGGTGAGGTTTATAGCATTGCCTGCTTTGAGCAAGATGCCCAATTTAACGTGCTTGGCGGATTGATTGGCGAAGTGTTCAAAACCACGTTATTCGTCGAGTACCTATGGGTTGATGAAACGCACCGAGCGTCTGGGTTGGGTCGAGCGTTGATGTCAGAGATGGAACATCAAGTCCGTAAGCTTGGCGTGTGCGATTTATGCCTTGATACCTATACCTTTCAAGCCAGAGAATTTTATATCCGTATGGGGTTTGAAGAAGTGGGGCGGTATAGTGATTTTCCTGCTCAGGGGATTGATAAAATTTTTATGCAGAAGCGCTTAAGTCATCCATAAAAAAAGCCATCAACAGTAGGGGCTGCTGATGGCTTAAGCGTTATGTAGTATGACTTTATGGCTGGGTCTTAAGAGGCGAGACTGGCTTGATGTTCGCTAATCAGTGTCTCCATCTCACGTTCGGCATTGGCCTGCGCTTGTTCAAACGTTTCATCGATTTCAAAATCACCTGCAATCTCATAGTAACACTTGAGTTTAGGTTCCGTTCCTGACGGGCGAACGATGACTCGAGCGCCGCGTTCAAGTTGGTAAGTCAGAACATCGCTGCTTGGCAAATTGATGGCCTGAGTCTCACCATTTGCGTAAGTGCGTAGAGATAACTTGAGATCGTCAATGATTTCAACGCGGCGCCCGGCAATCATTTTAGGTGGGTTAGCTCGCAACGCGTCACCAACGGGTGGTGTGTCGGGCGATAATGCGATGCTGCGCTGCGCGTTAATATGCATCCCATGCTTACGATACAATGACTCCAGTTGATCCCAAATCGTTTTGCCTTGGCTTTGCAGTTCAGCCGTTAACTGTGCGAAGGCGACCAAAGCGGAAAGGCCATCTTTATCCCACACTTTGTTACCGACGGTGTATCCGAGCGCTTCTTCATAAGCAAACAAGAATTGATGATCTGATGTTTGTTTTTGCATCGCCACATTGGTCAGCCATTTGAACCCTGTTAACGTCTGGTAGTACTCAGCCCCGGCAGCTTTGGCAATTTTGCTGAGCAGGGTTGACGAAACAATAGTATTGCCGACCAACTGTTTATTAGCGTCTGTATTGCTAAGTAAGTAGTCACCAAATAAAGCGCCGACTTGGTCACCTGTTAGCATCTGATAACCGCCTTGTGGCTTTTTAACGGCCACGGCAAATCGGTCAGCATCAGGGTCGTTGGCACAAGCAATGTGTGCATCGACCGATTCAGCAAGCGCCATCACCATATCCATTGCGCCCGCTTCTTCAGGGTTAGGGAAGTTGACGGTTGGGAAGCTACCATCGGGCTCTCGCTGCTCTGTAACGCTATGAACTTGCTCGAACCCTGCGTCTTTCAGCAAGGTCTCCGCCATTTGCGCTCCGACGCCGTGCATTGCCGTGTAGGCGATACGTATTGCGTTGGGTTGATGATGATTTTGCAGTAGTGGATTACCAGAAATCGCCTGACGATAGGTCTGGTAGTAGTCATCAGTCAACCATACCATTTTTTCATCTTTTTCTGCTTGAGCCAAAGACTCTAATGGGAGCGGTTTGGTGGCTGCAATATCAATTTGCTCGGCAATACCTGAATCGTGCGGAGGAATGATCTGCGCGCCATTTTCCCAGTACACTTTAAAGCCATTGTACTCGGGTGGATTATGGCTGGCTGTGACGACCACCGCTGCAGCGGCATTAAAGTGTTTAACCCCAAAGGCAACGATCGGCGTGGCAGCGACTTGGTGAGTGAGATAAACCTTGATGCCCAGTGCTGTAAGTACACTGGCGGTATCATGGGCAAACTGCTTGGAATCTGGACGCCCATCATAACCAATGACCACACCACGTTGTCTGGCGTCTGTGATTTGTGCAATCAAATAGTGCCCTAAGCCTGCCGCTGTCTCTTGAATCACTAATCGGTTCATTCGGTTTGGCCCACAGCCAACTTTTCCGCGTAAGCCAGCAGTACCAAATTCTAATCGTGAGCTAAAGCGACTTTCCAATTCATCGATCATTTTTTCATCGATCAGATATTGCAGCTCTTCGCGTGTTCTTGGGTCTGGGTCGCGTTGCAACCACTGAGTCACTTTTTCCATCATAGCGGTAACCTTCATATTGTTGATGGAGAAATTGTAAGTGATATCTATTTTCGTTTACGAGAGCGCAATCGTTAAAACCTGCAACATCACCTTAACCTAACAATTTCTCTTGGATAACTACCAATTATTAGTTCTAAACCTGTGATTTTACGAGAGCAATTTCAACCCCTAGCCGCCAATGCGTTCGGCAATATCCTGTGATACGCCAATGTTTACCTCAATCCCTAATGTGATTGGAGTCAAAAAAAATCACTCATTAATATTTATTTACAATTGACTTCATTCACCATTAGGCGAATAATTAATTGCATAGTCAATTAATGACATGACAATTAAATGGTGAGTTTTATGTCTAACCGCAATTTGGAGCCGGACTCGATCATTGAAAACTTAGGTTTTCTGCTTGGGAAAAGCTGCCACATTAAAGATCGACTGCTCGATCAATACTTGTTACCAGAAGATATTACGTCGACGCAGGGGAAGGTTTTGTTTCAAATTTACCACCTGCGTTTTAATCGCCCGTCACACATCGGTAAGTCATTGAACGTCGATAATAGCGCGATTACACGCATGCTCGATCGTCTGGAAAAGAAAGAGCTCATTCGGCGTTTACCTGACCCTGAAGACCGTCGCTCGATTGTGATTACGTTAACCGATACCGGTGTTGATGTGGTGGAGCGAGCGCTGCCGCTTGCTGCACAAGCGATTGATGAGCTCACCCAAGCACTCACCGCAGAAGAAATTGAACAGCTGCGCCACTGTCTACAAAAAATTATTACCTCTGCGCTGCCAGAGAATTGCCAAGATACATACTTGAAGGGTTCAAATTGATAATGCGTCACTATACAAAAATGACCGTACTGGCCTCCTTGCTTGTGCTTGCGGGTTGTTCAGCGCCAAGCAATATAAAGCCGATAAACCACGTTGCGGAGAAGTCTATTCTTGAACACAGCCAGCAACTGGCGTCTGCTCCCCTTTCGCCAGCGGTGTGGCCAGCACAAGATTGGTGGGTGCCGCTCGATGATCGTCAACTTGAACAGTTGATCGATACGGCATTGGTGAATAGCCCGGATATGCAGATGGCCAACGCCAGTTTGGTGAATGCATCGGCCATGGTAATGGCGGCAGATGCCCAGTTTGAACCGTCACTTTCTGCCGATGCCAGTATTCAGCGAGCACGTCTTTCTCGTTCACAAGATTACGCTTTTCAAGGCAACCGCTATGGCACCATTTATAATTTGGGGTTAAGTGGTCAATACAACTTTGACTTGTGGGGCGGTGAGCGTGACGCATGGGAAGCGGCAGTCAATAACCAACGAGCGGCGCAAATTGATCATCAAGCTGCGCGCATTACGCTATCTAGCGCCATTGTTCAAACCTACGTGCAACTGGCCAACGCCTATGTGCTTGAGGATTTGGCACAAAAGGATCTCGACCGTACCAATCGTATCGTTGAAATCACGTCTCGCTTATTGCAACACGGTTTGACTTCTGAAGACCGTCTTTACACAGCGCAAAGTGGCGCGGCCAGTGCGAAACAAACGCTGAAAAAGCGCCAGCTATCGGTAAGCCAATTAAAAAATGCCATCGCTACTTTGGTGGGACAAGGCCCTGATTTGGCAAACACCATTAAACGCCCAACGATAGAGATGGATACCTCGCTTGCACTGCCGCGCAATGTGCCAGCGAATTTGCTCGCTCATCGCCCAGATATTGTGGCTGCAAAGTGGCGCGTAGAGGCATCAACTAAGCAAATCGAATCAGCGAAAACGCGTTTTTATCCCAACGTTAACCTCAGCGCGATGGCGGGCTTTAAAGCGATGCTCGGCGATGCGGTATTTGATGACGTTAGCCGCGCATGGAGTGTCCAACCAGCGATCTCTCTACCGTTATTTACCACCGGGTTGAAAGCGAACCTTATCGAAAAAACCGCTGGGTATGACTCTGCTGTCGCACAGTACAACAAGACCTTAGTCAATGCGCTTGGTGAAGTCGCGGATAACATTCTGGCGATGCAATCGATCGAAAAACAGCTTGTTGATGCGAAGCAGAGTATGAACTTGGCAGAAAAGAGCTACGACATCACGGTCAAACGCTATGAAGCCGGCATGGGAAGTCAACTCGAAGTGCTTATGGCTGAGCAACAACTGATTCAAGCTGAATCGTCTTTTACTCTCTTGAAGAATCAACAACAAGAACAGCAAGTATTGCTTGTTCGCGCACTGGGTGGTGGTTTTCAACAAGACTCATCAAGCCAGGTAGCAACCACGGCAAACTCATTGTGATAAAGGTTTAACAACATGACAGAAACGAACAATCAAAATCAAACATCACCTCAAACCGCTAAACGCAAAAAGAGTTTGACCATCTTCGCGGCTATTTTAGTTGTCGCGGCGATTGGTGCGGGTTTCTACTACACCAATTATGTGGTGGGCAATCAGGAAACCGAAGATGCGTATGTGAATGGTAACTTGGTGCAAATTACCCCAGAAATTACCGGAACCGTCACCGAAATTGCGGCTGATGACGGTGATTATGTAGAGAAAGGCCAAGAGCTTGTGCGTTTTGATGACGCCGATGCGCAGATCGCGTTTGAAAATGCCATGGCGAATCTCGCGCAAACGGTGCGTCAAGTTCGCGGGCTGTTTAACAACGTCGAACAAGCCAAAGCTGTGGTGGCAGAGCGTACTATCGACCTGAATAAAGCCAAAACTGACGTCAATCGCCGTAAAGATATGGTTAAAGCGGGTGGGTTGTCTCAAGAAGAGCTGAGCCATGCACAAGATATGGTGAACTCGGCAGAGAAAGCCTTGGCTGTCGCTGAGCAGCAGTTGAAGTCTCAGCAAGCGATGATTCACAACACCACAGTAGAAACGCACCCTTTAGTGAAAACGGCAGTCGCACAAGTTAAACAAACGTACTTGGCGAAACAACGTACTCGTCTGGTAGCCCCAGTGTCTGGTTACATTGCGCAGCGCAACGTTCAGGTAGGGCAACGCGTTGGTCAAAGCTCGACGCTAATGGCAGTTGTGCCGCTGGATCAAGTGTGGGTTGATGCCAACTTTAAAGAAACACAACTGAACGATATGCGTATTGGCCAGCCTGTTACCTTGATCTCTGATCTATATGGTGAAGATGTCGAATTCCACGGCAAAGTTGAAAGTCTTGGCATCGGAACGGGCAGCGCGTTTTCTATTCTGCCAGCTCAAAATGCGACGGGTAACTGGATCAAAGTTGTTCAGCGTTTGCCTGTCCGCATTGAGTTAGATCAGCATGATATTGCTCAGCATCCACTACGTATTGGGTTGTCGATGACCGTTGAAGTGAATACGTCAGATACCGGCGGGGCGTTGTTAGCGCAAAGCGGCTCAACCACATCACGCTATGAAACCGATGTTTATGCTCAGTCATTAGCTGGCGTCGATCAGCTTATCGAACAGATCATTGCAGATAATGACGTTGCTTCTGAGCAGTACGCGGCGAAGAAATAGAAGGTGTCAGTATGAGTCAACAACAAGGGTTTCGACCCGCAAATATGGCTCTGTGCATCTTTGCCATCGCCCTTGGGGTGTTTATGCAAGTGCTCGACACCACCATCGCCAACGTTTCACTGCCGACGATTGCCGGTAATATGGGGGTCAGCCTTAACCAAGGTACGTGGGTCATTACCTCATTTACGGTGAGTAATGCCATTGGGTTACCTATTACCGCTTGGTTAAGCCGCCGGTTCGGTGAAGTTCATTTGTATGTTGGTGCCTTGATCGCGTTTAGTATTACCTCATTTTTATGTGGTATTTCGCAAACCATGGGTGAGCTGGTGCTGTTTCGCACCTTACAAGGCTTTGCGGCAGCGCCTTTATTTCCTATGAGCCAGGTGCTGCTGATGTCGATTTTCCCCAAAGAGAAGCGACACATGGCACTGGCTTTAATTGGTATGGTCGCCGTTGTCGGGCCGATCGTTGGGCCTATTTTAGGTGGCTGGTTAACCTACGACTATAGCTGGCCTTGGATCTTCTTTATCAATATTCCGATTGGCGTGTTTAGCGTGGTCGTGATCATGGCTCAGCTGAAAGATCGTCCGAAGCAAACTTCCAAGCCCAAGCTTGATGTGATTGGTCTTGCGACCATGGCTCTCGGAGTTGGCGCACTGCAAATTGTATTGGATAAGGGTAATGAGCTGGATTGGTTTGCGAACGCATGGATCATCGGCGGAACCATTTTTGCGGTCATCATGCTGGTGTTTATGGTGATTTGGGAACTCACTGATGAACACCCAATCATCAATTTGCGCCTGTTTGCTAACCGTAACTTCTGTATTGGTACGATTTTGCTGACCTTAGGCTACTCAGGCTTTTTCAGTATTAACTTGATTTTGCCTCAGTGGTTACAAAGCCAAATGGGCTATACCGCATTGTGGGCTGGCCTTGCTGCTGCGCCGATGGGAATTATTCCGTTCTTTATGACGCCGCTGCTGGGTCGGTTTGGTGGTCATTTAGATATGCGCAAATTGGCGGCGGGTTCATTCATTGTGATTGCGATCAGCTGTTACGCACGGGCGAAGTTTAACACTGAGGTCGACTTCACCAGTATTGCTATCGTGCAGTTGTTCATGGGCATCGGTATTGCGTTGTTTTTTATGCCGATGACGACGATTTTGCTGTCTGATTTAAGTGGGCCTGACGTGTCAGATGCTGCGTCTTTATCAACATTTATTCGTACCATTGGCGCCAGTTTTGCGTCTTCGTTAACCACATGGATTTGGTCTCGAAATGCAAGCTTACATCACTCCGTTCTTGCCGAGCATATTTCGCCATACAACCCTCTGGTGGCGCCCGCACTGCAAAATGGTGATACGCAAACTACGCTGGCCGGCGTTAATGGCACGATCACGAGTCAGTCGTTTATGATGTCAACCATTGATTTATTTACGATTTTAATGGTGTTGTTTTTTACATTGGTTCCTTTTATTTTCCTAACACGTAAAGCGGTCAAACACGCCTAATTATTTCCAACCGTTCCAATTTGAGCCTCGCTTTACGCGAGGCTTTTTTCTTGCTCATCGTCACCTACACATTGAGATTCGGCTCACCCATTGAATCTGCCGGGTTGCAACCGCCGATCAAAGAGTGAGAGGTCAACAAATGAATTACATTATTCCTACCTTGCTCAATTCAACATCTTTAACTAACTTTGTTAACACAAATGCAACAAATATCAGTCATTTTTAGACCTCATTATGCTTTTTTGCTCCTTTAGGTTTAGTGATGCATCAACGACACGGTGATGCTATCGAGCAGAAACGTAGTGAAGATCAAACGCCAGCAGAGGAGAAATCTGTTGAAAAGTGTTGTCATCCGTTTGTGGCTATTTGCCGATATCATGCTGATAGGGTTTGCCGCGCCAGCGATTGCGAGTGAATCCAACTTCAACATGACCAAAGGCGTGACAGAAATCAGTGGGAAAGTCTATGACTTACATATGCTGATTTTTTACATCTGCTGTGCCATTGCGGTGGTGGTATTTGGTGTGATGTTCTACTCCATTCTTCGTCACCGTAAATCAAAAGGCGCCGTAGCGGCCAATTTTCACGAAAGCACTAAAGTGGAAATCATCTGGACCGTGATTCCAGTACTGATTCTGGTCGCGATGGCCATTCCCGCCACCAAAACCTTAATCGCAATGGAAGATACATCTCAATCCGATTTAACCGTGAAAATCACGGGATCACAATGGAAGTGGCATTACAGCTACTTCGATCAAGATGTGGAATTCTTTAGCCTGCTGGCGACGAAACAAAATCAAATCGATGGCATTGAAATGAAAGGGGCAAACTACCTACTTGAGGTTGACCAACCGTTAGTGTTGCCAGCGGATAGAAAAGTACGCTTTCTCATGACATCTGATGACGTGATCCATTCATGGTGGGTACCCGCGTTTGCGGTCAAAAAAGACACCATCCCTGGCTTTATCAATGAAGCATGGACACGGGTTGATGAGCCGGGGATCTATCGCGGCCAATGCGCCGAGTTGTGCGGCCGTGCGCATGGCTTTATGCCCATTGTGGTTCAGGTACTAGAACCAAGTGAATTTGATACTTGGCTTGAGGATAAAAAGCAGCAAATTGCGGAGCAGAAATTACAGGCCCAGTCGGCGCTGACACAATCTTTAAGCCTTGATGAACTAATGACTCAAGGCGAGAAGGTCTACCTTGAACGTTGCTCTGTCTGTCATCAACCAACCGGGCTTGGTGTACCAGGTGCCTTTCCTGCGCTCAAAGGCAGTGCAGTTGCGACTGGAAATATCGACACCCATTTGGATGTGGTGCTCAATGGTCGAGCGGGAACCGCGATGCAAGCATTTACTAACCAGTTAACCGAGCAAGAAGTGGCAGCGGTGGTGACGTATCAAAGAAATGCTTGGGGTAATGATACTGGCGACACAGTGCAAGCGGCCGATGTCAATGCCTATAAGCAAGGCGCGTCTAAGGAGGGGGAATGAAAACCTCAGATTCAAAACAAACTGCGTCAGCACCGATAACCGATGCTGAGCTGAGCCGTGCAACTCCAGCGATGGATGACGGCGGTGTTGAGCACAGTTCTGACCATCATGGCGCGCCTTCTGGCATTGGACGTTGGATATATTCAACCAACCATAAAGATATTGGCACCCTATATTTGTGGTTTAGCTTCATTATGTTTTTAACGGGTGGCGCAATGGCCATGGTGATTCGCGCTGAACTTTTTCAGCCCGGCTTACAATTGGTTGACCCAGAATTTTTTAATCAGATGACCACCGTGCACGGGCTAATTATGGTGTTTGGTGCGGTGATGCCAGCGTTTACTGGGCTGGCTAACTGGATGATCCCGATGATGATCGGTGCTCCGGATATGGCGTTGCCTCGAATGAACAACCTTAGCTTCTGGATTTTACCATTTGCCTTTCTTATTTTGCTGGCATCGCTATTTACGGAAGGGGGCGGACCTAACTTTGGCTGGACGTTCTATGCTCCTCTTTCAACCACTTATGGCCCAGATAGCACCGCTTTGTTCGTCTTTTCAGTTCATATTATGGGCATCAGTTCGATCATGGGGGCGATTAATGTCATCGTTACCATCGTGAACATGCGGGCTCCCGGAATGACGTGGTTCAAAATGCCTTTGTTTGTGTGGACTTGGTTCATTACCGCGTTCTTGTTGATTGCCGTGATGCCAGTACTGGCGGGTGCTGTGACCATGGTACTCACGGATAAGTACTTCGGAACCAGCTTTTTTGATGCTGCAGGAGGCGGCGATCCGGTGATGTTCCAGCACATTTTCTGGTTCTTTGGGCATCCGGAAGTCTACATCATGATTTTGCCTTCCTTTGGCATTATTTCGGCCATTGTTCCAGCATTTAGCGGTAAAAAGCTCTTTGGTTACCATTCAATGGTTTATGCAACGTGCTCAATCGCTTTATTGTCGTTTTTAGTCTGGGCACACCATATGTTTACCACGGGTATGCCTGTATTTGCTGAGCTGTTTTTCATGTATTGCACCATGTTAATTGCTGTGCCCACGGGGGTAAAAGTATTTAACTGGGTTGCCACAATGTGGCGCGGTGCATTGACCTTTGAAACGCCAATGTTGTTTGCTATCGCCTTTATCGTGTTGTTTACCATCGGTGGTTTTTCAGGTTTGATGCTGGCGATCGTTCCTGCCGACTTCCAATACCACGATACCTATTTTGTGGTTGCCCACTTCCATTATGTCTTGGTCTCTGGTGCGGTGTTTTCAATCATGGCGGCGGCGTATTATTGGCTGCCGAAATGGACAGGTCATATGTATGACCACAAGTTGAGCTTGTGGCATTTCTGGTGCTCTCTCGTGTCGGTTAACATTCTCTTTTTCCCTATGCACTTTCTCGGCTTGGCGGGTATGCCAAGGCGTATTCCGGATTACGCAATTCAATTTGCAGATGTGAATCAAGTGGTGTCGATAGGTGGTTTTGCGTTCGGTGTTTCTCAGCTCATCTTCCTATGGGTGGTGATTAAATGCGTACGCGGGGGAGACGTCGCGCCAGCGAAGCCATGGGAAAGGGCAGAAGGACTGGAGTGGACAGTGCCCAGTCCGGCACCACACCATACATTTAGTGAGCCACCAAAAGTGGATTAGGGGGCGGCTATGAATGAGCAACAAAGCGCCAACAAACGATTAAGTGGCAAATTGCTGTTCGCCACCCTGCTCATGTTTGGGTTTGGGTTTGCCTTAGTACCGCTCTATGACGTGATGTGCGACGCCTTAGGGATTAACGGCAAAACCAATTCAGAGGCGCAAATTCAGCCTCAGGGAATGGTGGTGGATACTTCACGGGTGATTCACGTTGAGTTTATGGCTCATATCAACCAAGGCGTTGATTGGGAACTCAGACCAAAACAAGCTTCAATGGACGTGCATCCGGGGCAAGTGATTCAAACGGCTTATGTTGCCGTTAATCGCTCGTCAGAGCGCATGATTGGACAAGCGGTGCCATCGGTCTCACCGGGTTTAGCTGCGAGCCATTTCAATAAAATTGAGTGTTTTTGCTTTCAGCAGCAAGGGTTAGATTCTCAACAAACCGCGGAGCTACCACTCATTTTCTATATTGAGCCTAACGTACCCGCGTCGATTCATACACTGACGCTCTCGTACACCCTGTTTGATATTACTGAACGGATATCGAAACAAGATGTAGCCGCTTTGAATATGGCGGCGATTGCTCCTTATGTGAAGGCTATTGGAGGTGGACAATGAGCCAAAAACTTCCTTCTTATTATGTCCCTGTTCAAAGCTCATGGCCCATCATGGGCGCCGTCGCGCTGTTTTTGATTGCTGTGGGCGCTGGGTTGACCGTTCAACACATGGGTCAAACCGGCGGGGCAGGCACGTTGAGTAAAATCATTCTAGTGTTTGGTTTTTTAATTTTACTGGTGATGTTTGCGGGATGGTTTAGCAATATTATCACTGAATCACTTTCTGGACTCTATTCCGCCCAGCTCGGGCGCTCGTTTCGCCAAGGAATGAGTTGGTTCATTTTTTCTGAAGTCATGTTTTTTGGTGCTTTTTTTGGCGCGCTATTCTACGCCAGATTGATTGCGGTGCCTTGGCTGGGCGGGGCTGGAAATAATGTGATGACCAATGAAGTGCTGTGGCCTGCCTTTGAGTCACTGTGGCCACTGACAACCACCCCCTCAGGACAAACCACTCAAGCGATGGGCTGGCAAGGTATTCCATTGACCAATACCATTTTATTGCTGCTTTCCTCAGTGACATTACATATGGCCCACATCAGCTTAGAGAAAAACCATCGCATGGCGCTGGTCGTATGGTTGGAACTCACCATTGTTCTTGCTGGATTCTTTCTATATTACCAAGGTGTCGAGTATGCCCATGCGTATAGCGATCTTGGATTGACATTACAGTCCGGTATCTACGGTAACACCTTCTTTATGCTGACAGGCTTTCATGGATTGCATGTCGGGTTAGGTACGCTATTTCTGATTGTATTGTTGGCACGAATCGCCAAGGACCACTTTACGCCGAAGCAACACTTCGCTTTTCAGGCAGGCAGTTGGTATTGGCATTTTGTGGATGTGGTTTGGCTGTGTCTGTTTGTCTTTGTTTATGTGCTTTAAATGGTTTAGTAGGGGCGGGGATTGGGGTCAATCAAACCGCTAAGCAGGGCAATGATCAACAACACAACCACGAGGGCGGAAAGTAGGACACGCCGGCCTAAATAGTGACTCACCGGCTTCTGGTCATTGGTTTCATCATCAGATTGTTTGGACATTAAAATCATCGCTTTAGCGAGGTTCACAATGATAAATAGCAGCAGTAACAATAAACATAGCTTAAACAAAACTACCATAACGGCCTCGTTTCAATGGTCTGTGTGGCTGGGGGCTGTGTTAACTGTGGGCGCTATTATCATCTTGGTCAAATTGGGTTTTTGGCAAGTAGAACGTGGTGCTGAAAAACAGCATATAGAAGCGCAGTTAGAATTACGCGCGCGATTGCCCGTCCAGCGATTATCCGCGTTGAATGCATCTCCTGTTATTGATTCCTACACCGGGATAAAAGTATCAGCATCGCTAACACCGGTTGCTGATCGGTATCTATTGCTCGACAACCAAACATTCGATGGTCAAGTTGGGTATTTGGCCTATCAATTAATGCAAACGAAAGATGGACAATATGTGTTATTGGAAGTGGGATTTGTCTCTGCTCTTGCCTCGCGACAAGTCTTGCCTGATGTCGACTGGTTGGTATCTAGTTCTCACTATGAAGGTCGATTGTATCAACGTCAGCGGAACCCATTGAGCTACCAATTGCAAATTGAAGAAGGAAAGGTTGCGCGAATTCAAAACCTTAACTTAACTGAATTAGAAAACTTGTGGCACATAGAGCTATTGCCCTATTTGTTTCAACCACAACAAGCCGATTGGCCTTATGCGCAGCCTTGGCAACCTGTACCGCTTGCCTCAACTCGGCACTATGGATATGCCATACAGTGGTTTGGATTGGCAATAGCACTTTTGTGCTTATCTCTTTGGGCGTGGATACAATTTGTCGTGAGGAACAGGGATGACTAATCGAATTGTAAAAGGACGGTTGATGCTCATCGGGTTGGTTTCGTTATTTGCGATTCCCGTGTTTGTCGCCAAAGCCATTTTGGTTAATCAATGGTATCAACCTGGCGTAACTAACCGTGGTGTCTTGATTGAGCCGCGAGTGACTTATCAATCATTAGGCGTTGATAATCCATTTGAACAGCAAAAGTGGCAGCTTGGATACGTACTACCTGAGCAGTGCGGTGCGGTTTGCCAACAGCAACTGCATTTGCTGCAGCAAAGCCACATTGCGCTTGGTAAATATCAAACCAATGTTGAACCAGTGGTGTTTGTGACACCCCAAAGCGATACCTCACAGCTCGATGACCGCAAGTTTACTCAAGTCGCCGTGTCGCCAGAGTTTCTCTCTTTGGTGCAGCATTCGGAATATGTGATTGTCGATCCTTTAGGTCAACTGGTGATGCGTTACTTGCACTTCTCACAACCTGATGACCTGGTTGAGCAAAGCAAGGGCATTTTGGCGGATCTACGCAAAATGCTCAAATTGTCACGGGTTGGGTAAACGCAGCGAAAGCCACTTTCGTACAATAACAAGGAGTCATTATGCGATTTATCTATTTAGTAAGATCAAGCATTGCACTGACTCTGATTGTTATTGTGCTCGGAGCGTATACTCGTCTTTCTGATGCTGGACTTGGCTGCCCGGATTGGCCGGGTTGTTATGGTCACCTCACGGTTCCCAATGATAGTCATGAAGTTGCCCGCGCCCAACGTTTGTTTCCAGAGGCGCACATTGAGCCCCATAAGGCTTGGCTTGAAATGATTCACCGCTACGTGGCGGGCGTGCTTGGGATGATGATCTTTGCGATAACTGCGTTGAGTATTCGCCGGCATGATGTTTCGAAAACACTTTCCGTACTGATTAGTGTTGTGGTGATTTTTCAGGCGATGCTTGGAATGTGGACGGTTACCATGAAACTGAACCCGCTGGTGGTTATGGGGCACCTTCTAGGGGGCTTTACTTTATTGTGTTTGCTGTGTCTGTTTTATTGGCAACTCACACGCGCCTATACCTTTCATGCTCCCGTATCATTTACACCCTCGCTCAAATGGCTCTCTATTGCCGCCATGGTGTGCGTCGTTGTTCAAATCGCTCTCGGGGGATGGACATCGGCAAATTATGCCGCGTTTATGTGCAGCGAACTGCCATTTTGTGAAGGCTCTTGGACTCGTTTTCTCAACTTCAAAGAGGCGTTCACTCTGGTTCAACCACCGCGAGAAAGTTATGAATTCGGCACGTTGGACTATGGCGCTCGAATGACGATTCATTTCACACATAGAATCGGCGCGCTGGTGGTATGTGCCATCTTACTGGCTTTAATTACTGCGATTTATCGTCACTCTCTTCATGCTCGCAAACTTGGCTTAGTGGTCGCAGGGTTACTGGTCACACAAATTGCGCTGGGAATAAGTAACGTGCTGTTTAGCTTGCCGTTACTCACCGCAGTGGCACACAATTTAGTGGCGGCGTTACTGCTCGTGAGTGTGTTGTACACCATGATGATAATATGGCGCGCTGACCATTTTGCCGATAAAGCGCAGGCTGCACCGAATTCGAGAGGGGAATTGTTATGAACCGATACGGCGTGGCTTATGCTTCCCAAAGTGCAAAATGGCGAGCCTACCTCTCGGTGACTAAATTGAAAGTGGTTGGGTTGATGTTGGTGACCGCTTTCGTCGGGATGTGCTTGGCCAATCCCGCTGCGGATGCTTGGCGAATAGTGCCTTTGGCGCTTCTGGGGATTGGTCTAATGGCCAGTTGCGCCGCGGCGTTTAATCATATTATCGACCAAAAAATCGATGCCAAAATGGCTCGAACCTATCAACGTCCTTTGCCGTCTGGCGCTTTGAAAGCGTCACACGTTTTGATCTTTGCTTGCATACTGGGTGCACTTGGCTTTGCCTTATTAGCGGTGTGGGTAAATGCTCTGACCGCTTGGCTTACGCTTGCCAGTTTGGTCGGCTACGCTGGGATTTATACCCTGTACTTAAAACGAGCGACACCGCAAAACATTGTTATTGCCGGTATCGCGGGTGCGATGCCGCCTTTGCTAGGTTGGACAAGCATCACCGGAGAAATGCACGCGAATGCTTGGCTGCTGGTGATGATCATTTTTATTTGGACGCCCCCTCATTTTTGGGCACTTGCGATACATCGCCGTGCTGACTATCTCAATGCTAACATTCCAATGCTACCGGTCACGCATGGTGTCGACTACACGAAAACCTCGATTCTGCTCTACACCATTTTATTGGCGGTGGTGTGTGTGTTACCCGTTCTTATTGGCATGAGCGGCTTACTGTATTTTGTTGCCGCATGCTTATTAAATGCTGGGTTTGTTTATCATGCGTGGGAACTAAAATATCGCTCGAAGAGTGGCAGTGCGATGAAGACGTTTAAGTTCTCTATCTACTATCTGTTACTGCTGTTTATTGCGCTCTTGTTTGATCACTATTGGTAGGCGTCAGTCTTTTTGAGCGTCAATTGCGCTGAACAGCTGTTGCACCAACTCATCGACTGCATTTTGCACTGCTTGAAACAGGTTGGCTTCGATATGATTGAAATGGATACCACACGCGACGCAAGTTAGCGCATTTAATTTCACCGCGACCGTTTCGGCGACCTGTTTGGCGACTTGATCTTCTTTGTGCCCGCACACCGTCATGACCGATGTAGAAGCGCTCACTTTATTTGAATCGCTGAGACTTGGGCGATTTTGCGCGAGTGCCACTGCGCCGATATGAGGGACATCCCCGCCAAAAAGTGAAATATTCATATCGCTGCCATGCCAAACTGCGATTAGCTTAATGTGATGGGTGCCTACTTGAGCTGAAAATTCCATACGATAACCACTTATCTATGTAATGAGAAGGCGCTATTGTGACGCGATTCAATCGAGCTCGCTAGCGTTTGATGCTCAGTATTTACTTTATCTAACGCTCTATAACTAATTGGTTTGTTGCTAATGGAATAAGCTCAGTATGCCGTTGCCAATTATTGACGTGGAACTTGGAAGCTTATCTTGTACTTAGAGATTGACGATGACGTCATTGGTGCGTGCAAAACGCAGTATTTAAGTGGGTAGACAAGGCGGAATCGATAAACGAGATTGCTGGGCATCGTTGATAGGAGAGACATAAAATATCAGTTTACACTGCGAGTGGTTATCGCCAGACTAATAGTGACCAAATTGATAACCAGTGCCAAAGTTTGGCGCTAAAAGAAAAGGATTCTGCAATGACTAAGACTCTGTTATTAGTTGATGTGCAAAATGATTTCTCTCCGACCGGAGCTTTGCCAGTTCCTGAAGGCGATCAAATCGTCTCTGTCATTAATCGTTTACTTCCGCATTTTGAGCACGTAATTGCAACGCAAGATTGGCACCCTGCGGGGCACGCCAGCTTTGCTTCCGTTCATGGTAAAAATCCTGGTGAGGTAATTGATCTCAATGGTATCGCTCAAATTATGTGGCCTGATCACTGTGTTCAAGGTTCTTTTGGCGCTGAGTTTATTGAGCAATTGAATACGGATGCCATTGAACACGTGGTACAAAAGGGGACTGACCAAGCGATTGATAGCTACAGTGGCTTTTTTGATAATCAGCGTCTTCAAGCGACTGGGCTAAGTGATTATCTGCGTCGTCAAGGGCTAACGGACGTGTACATTGTCGGCTTAGCAACCGACTATTGCGTTAAATTTACCGCGCTTGATTCAGCGGAGCAGGGATTTAATACTTGGGTTATCAAAGATGCCTGCCGAGGCGTTAACATGCAAGAAGGTGATGTAGAAAAGGCTTTCCTCGAGATGGCAGCGGCAGGCTGCCAATTAATTGATTCATCTGCGATTGGGGGCTAAAACCATTACTGGCTGATACCCTCATCCTCACGAGTTTTATGATTGATACGTGACGATTGGACTGAGCTTTTTATCGCAATTTACATTGTAAACAAGCGCTCAATTCGGTCGTTAAATACACAGCGGTGCGATCTTAATACCAACTCGCCTTAATGAAATATTTTTCTTAACTTCCTGTCATAAAAGGCTTTTGAAACAAGCTCTCAGTTTCTAATTGTGTTTTTACTCAAATTTAGGCAAGCACGATGTAAATCGTTATCTTAAGCGTTCCTCATTTTATAAAGAGCGCTTAATGTCCGACTCATTTTCTTTCGATTTAAACGCCCCTTACGTTCGTTGGTGGTTAGCCATGACTTCACCTCAGATAAGTTATGGTCGCCATAGTTATGATTATGAACGGCTCGGAATGACTCGCGATCAGGGGATAGAAGCCTCAGAGTTATGGCGGCAAGAGCTCGTCGAAATTTGGGGAATTGAACATCGGTTTGAGTGGCTTGAGATGATTTTTCGTTTGGCGGAAGCGCGCGTGCATGGTCAAACTTGGCGCAGTGAATTTGGTCGCCGAGCGTGTTTGACCTCAAGCGAATGGCAGCAACGCGTCTCCGAAGTCGCTGGGGTTGTGGCACAAGCAGAAATGCGTTTTCTTGATACGACTTATCGCCAAGTTGGTGTTGTTGGCTTTCAAGCGTGGGATTACTGCCGAGCGACTTTTTTAGTCAGGGCGGGGTATGAATTAGAGGTACTCAGCCAAAGCGAATTAGCGTATTTGCTGAACTTTATTGGTCAACGTGTACAAGCGCATTTCCATAGTTGGGAACACTACATTAAAAGCTTCATCTTGGGACGCACCTATTGGCAATATTCTGTGCAAGATGATCCTGAGAAGTCGATTAGTGGTTTGCTGAATGATGGTTTATACCAAGCCGTTAGCGAGTTTTTCTACAACCTAAAGCAAGATAAAGAGGCGCTGATTTTTGCTATTGATTGGCAAACACCATTGCCATCTTTAATGATGCCGGATTCATTGGATCGTGATCTAGAGACCATGTTGGAGATGTAAAAATGACGCCTTGGGAGATTCTTGGGTTAGAACAAACAGCGGATGAATCAGCGGTGAAGCAAGCGTATCGTGTTCAATTGCGAAAACACCATCCGGAAGTGGATCCTCAAGGCTTTCAGCGAGTTCGTCAAGCTTATGAAGCTATCCTCAATGGGTTACAGCATCCTCAGCCTGAACTAGTAAGTGAATCGTTACCAACAAGCAGTGAATCCCCCATTGACCCACTTGACGATCTAAAACGTCAGTTTGTACACATACTTCAAGATCCCGCCAAGCGAGTCATGCCGGTATGTTGGCAAACATGGCTTGAGCCGATTTTATGGCAACCCATTGATCAGCAAGAGCGCCTATCGCACTGGGCAATGCACCAAATTATCGTCCATCGCTGGTTGCCCGGTGAGATTGTCGATGTGTTGTGGCAGGGCTTAAGCTGGCAACTGCTGTTTAATCGTGACCATTCAAAAGCGAACTTGGCTGAGTTTCTAGATGAGTGGCGCAAAACCAAGCTGATCGTCAGTTTAGATAAAATTGCGGCGTTATCCGATGCTGAGCAACGTGCACTGCTCAGTTTTATGATGCCGTTTCAACATGTGTTAGCTCACGGCCGTCATGATGCGCTTTATGCGTTTCTTAACCAGCCAACGGTGTTTCGGTTTCCCAAAAGTAAAGAACTTAAGCTCTCATTACTGAAAGCATTCAACGCTTGCCAGACATTTCCGCGTGCCAGTATCAGGCCCTTTATTCATGACTTAATTGAACTCAGTGCAAGTACGTTAAACGTTACGCAATGGGAAATTGTGGGAGAAGCATGCGTCAATATTCATGATCTCGATGGTGTGGTTGGGGTCGCGAAGCAATTGATTAGGTTGGAAGCATACACTCAAGCGGCTGATGTGCTTTATCAAGTTTGTCTACCGGATAACCCTTCGTTAGCTTTGTGTTTTGCATTTCTCAAACAGCAGTGGGAGCCGCTGCCGAGTATTTACTGGCGCTCTGTGGAAGGTTTTTTTCCCTCATCCACTCAGTTGGCTGAGCGTCGCCGCGTCAATTGGCTGTTTGCTCAGTTAATTGATCAGCCCAGCGATGAGTTTTCTCATCATCTTGATTTTATGGATCAAAATGGCTTTCTAGGTCTGATGGTGAAAACATTGTGGGCAACGCAGTTTGGTAGCTGGGTGTGGATAGAACAACTGGCTCAGCAACTGTTTGCAACACTCAACCGGTGTGACGAATTAGAGGCGTTAGCAGTCCAGTTAACCTTAGTATGGGCTGAACCCATTTGGGAGCAGTTTCCGTCTGGTTCGTCAGTGGCTAAAAAATTGAGCACCTATCAGAGCGATGTATTTTTAATGTGTGAGCCATTAACCGATGAAGAATGGTATTCGCTCAATGCATCGCAGTGGATTGAGTGTGTGAATCGTCATCCGCTTATTCCTGATAGTTGGTTGTCGCGGTTACATGGTCAAAATATCGTGTCTCGGCAACTCTGTTGTCAGCCGCATATTTTCACGCCATTTGTTTCGAAAATGCTCTACTACCGTTTGATTTTTCCCGAGTATCGGCTGAGCGAGAGTTATATCAACCAAATTTTTGAAGGGGCATTTGATTGGATGATTACGTTGTTCAGTCAACCTTTTGCCAACGGGTTACCGATATCATCACGATTAACGTTTTTGCCTGAGCTTCCTACCCCCCAAGCCAACGGGCCGCTGGGACTATTGCCTGACTTGGATGCCGATCATTATTCACTCGCTCAGTTTGAGCGCTTTCCTCGTGAAATCAGTTTTATTGCCCTGACGGAGCAACACTATGACTATTTTGTCAAAGCGCACTCTAAACAGCAGTTATTTGTATTGGCAGAGCAAGGGGAAATATTAGCTTTGGCGGCGCTTGCGCAATGTCTACAGGAGCAAAATTTTGATCTGTCGGTCGTCTATTGGAATTTGTTTCATGTCGCGGTAGCCCAGAGACCTTTGTTCTATTCGATATCACGCCAGCGCCAGCACGCCTTGTTAGGTGTTCGGCACCATCTTGAGTTGGATCGCGATACTTACCATATTGATAAAGCGGAATTTTTACAATCAATGCTGACCCGTAATTCGCAAAATTTTCCGACGCTTGCGGATATAGAAGCAACGCCACCTAGTGAAGAAGCAAAATTTTTCCACATGCCGATGGCCTATTTGCTGGTCATTTTGCATCGAGGCATCGATGACCAAGGCTATTCAATGTCGCCATTGATGGCGTTCTCGAAGTACTACCACAAGCTTCCAGATGATTATCAGAAAACCATCGATATTGCGGTGGGGCGTTTACAACGAATGTATCAGAAAACACTGGATAAAGACCGGAAACATCGAGGGTTGTGCGCAATTAAGTTTAGCGCGGTGAAGTTAAAGCTTGCGTGTTTAGCGTTTGCGGGCTTTTGGTTTGGCGTCTTGCCAACGGTTCGGATGACTCATCCTGAGCAACCAAGTTTATTCGCCGCCAGTGTGTTTTTGCTGCTGGTCTTTCACTGGATGTTGGTCCGCCGATTGTGTAAATACATTATCACGGGTCGAATGCGTATCCAGTATCGCTGGTATTCGGTACTAACGATGGTGGGCGCGTTAATCATGAAATCGGTGTTTTTATCTACACTCAATATTGTCGGGCATCTATGGTGCGCATACGGAATCACTAAGTTATTTGTCGCCGGCGGCTGGGAGAAACGCTGCGTGACGACTGGTCGCATTGATATTCGGGCAATCATTGGTTTTAAACCGCCTCGCAACAGTCTGTTTAAACGAGGCATTTCGGCTTTTCTGAAATACCTCCCCGCCGTGAAATTGAAGCCGAAGGCCGCTAAAGGTTCAGCTCCTTAAGCTGCTTTTCAATTTCTGTGCGGGCTTGGCGAATGAGTTCATTATCCTGCGTTTCAAGGATTTGCGTGAATGACAAGAGCAATTCTTCAACTCTGTGACGTTCCCACCCCAGTTTTTCTTCGTAGAGGCGGCTGAGTTTTTCACTGAGTGTAATGTTAGGCAATTGGTCACGTTGATGAATCTTGAGCCGAGCAAGACGAGCGTGGCTTTGCGCTTTCATTTCATCAGTAATACCAACAGGGCTTCGATCAATCACTTTTTGAATCGTCTCATTGGTGGAAAGAATGGTCACATCAACCTCAAGCAACCCATTGATATCATAACTAAAACGCACATCTATGGCTTCTTTGCCCTTATCATTCTCTGGTACCTTAACCTCAAAATTGTCGATAAAGATGTTCTCTTTCACCCACAAACGTTCTCCTTGATACACTTCAATGTTAACGACAGTTTGCTGATCGTGAAGCGTGTAAAAGCGTTCGACACGCGAAGTGGGTACCACGGTATTACGTTCGATGATTGGCGTGAAAATACCCGTTTGATTGTCGCGTGAGGCTGCAATACCAAGGCTGAAAGGGGCGACGTCAGTCAATACAATTTCTTCCACCGCTTCGTCGCGCAGGCGGCAGGCGGCTTGTGTCGCAGCCCCCATGGCGACCACGAGGTCAGGATCAAGCTCCATACTTCCAAAGCGGCCAATAAGCCGCGTCGCTAATTGTTGGACTTGCTTTAAGTGGGTCGCACCGCCAACAAAGATCAATTCATCGATTTCCTGCGGGCTAATTCGAGCATCGCCCATGGCTTGACGCAAAGGCTGAGAAAGACGAGTCAGCGTGTCTTTCCAAATGGTATCAAGTTGCTCGTTGGTCACCGTTAGGGTGCGATTAAAAGGATCCGTTAATTCGATGGTCACTGGGTTTTGTGGCTGTTTTTTGGCACGCTCACAAGCAGCCACGAGTTTGGCCTTTTCGGCAAGGGTTAATGTTTCAGGTGAGCGTTCAAGTTCTTGGCAGACAAACGCCAGCAATTGATGGGTAAAATCCTCGCCGCCTAGCTGGTTGTCTCCTGCTGAAGCTCGCACATCGACAAAGCCTTGCTGATGCTCGACCACGGTGACATCGAAGGTGCCTCCTCCCAAATCGAACACTAAGAATCGGCGATCATGGGTTTGATGTAGGCTATGGGCGAGGCAAGCCGCTGTGGGTTCGTTAATTAAACGCACGGCGTCTAGGCCTGCTAGTTCAGCGGCGAGTTGTACTTGCTTACGCTGCTGATCGCTAAAGTAAGCTGGGACAGAAATTACGACCTCAGAGATAGAGTGGCCTAAATACGCCTCAGCATCGGCTTTGAGTGATTGTAAGACCAAAGAGCTCAATTCAGTAGGCGTATATTGTTGAGAGCCTAAAGTGATCACTTTGTCCGTGCCCATATAACGTTTAAAGGCGGCAACGGTTTCTTGAGGGCGAGTAATAAGACGTGAATGGGCCGCTTCACCCACTAAGACTTGGCCGTGTTCATCAATGCTTACCACAGAGGGAGTCAGGTAGTGTCCAAGCGCGTTTGGAATGAGTTCTGCGCTCTCGTTACGCCATATGGCAATGGCGCTATTGGTCGTGCCCAGGTCAATACCGATTGCTGATGCGCTTTGTTTCTTCATTTTTTGTTCCACAGTCTGTCTAAATCGAATACCAATTCGCTCTATGCGTTTACATGATCAACGCTCACGTTATTTTTAATGCGGCGCAACTGAGCAGTAGACAAAGTGTTTAATGATGCTTTGGTCAGAAACGGGAGCAATGTTTTGTTGTAATTTAGAGACGTTAATTCGGTAAAATTTATGCCGTGATCCTATGCGCAAATTTTATTGTGATTAATATCACGAAATAGTTACGGGATTTTTTACTGTATATCGACTTTATGGACAGTCTGATGTTGTATTTGATTTTAACGTATTGAAATATCGTACAAAATTAACTGTAAATTTAAATATACACCAAGCTTGTTTTGTAAAGTGGGTATAAATATTGCGTTTTTTTAAATTTAGTGCTTGCGTATTTTCGTCATCCTAGATAACTTACTCGTGACTAAACGAGAACCCCACTAGAATTGATGTTTTTATCACCAGTTTTAGAATAAGAATGACAGGAAGCCCAAGCATGTTTCAGACCGATGATGTAAGAATTAAACACGTAAAAGAACTGTTGCCACCCGTGGCTATTTTAGAAAAATACCCAGCGACAGACACTGCGGCTTCAACCACTTTTCAATGTCGCCAAGCGATTTCAAATATCCTTCAAGGCAAAGATGACCGCTTGCTGGTCATTGTTGGCCCATGCTCTATTCACGATACCAAAGCGGCACTGGAATACGGTGAGCGTTTGAAAGGGCTGCGTGATGAATTCGGTGAAGATCTCGAAGTGGTGATGCGTGTTTACTTTGAAAAGCCTCGTACTACAGTCGGTTGGAAAGGTCTCATCAACGACCCGTACTTAAACGATACATACCAAATCAATGATGGTTTGCGAACTGCTCGTAAATTACTGCTTGATTTGACCGATATGGGCATGCCAACGGCCACTGAATTCTTAGATATGATTTCGCCACAATACATCGCTGATTTGATTAGTTGGGGAGCCATTGGTGCACGTACGACGGAATCTCAAGTGCACCGTGAATTGGCGTCAGGCTTGTCTTGTCCTGTTGGTTTTAAAAACGGTACGGATGGCAATATCAAGATTGCGGCTGACGCGATCCGCTCTGCGGGCTCTGAACACAATTTCTTGTCTGTGACTAAATTTGGGCATTCAGCGATTGTTGAAACCAGTGGTAACCCCGATTGCCACATCATTTTACGTGGTGGTAAAGAGCCAAACTACAGCGCTGAGCATGTCGGTGAGATTAAGCAAAAAATGGAAGCTGCGGGTCTGGCTCAAAAAGTGATGATTGACTTTAGCCATGCGAATAGCTCCAAGCAATATCAACGTCAAATGGTGGTTTCTGATGACGTGAGTGCACAAGTCTCAGGTGGTGAAGATGCTATCTTTGGTGTAATGATTGAATCGCATCTTGTCGAAGGTCGTCAGGATCTGGTTGACGGCCAAGCGTCGACATACGGTCAGTCGATTACGGATGCATGTATTAGCTGGCAAGATACTGAAAACGTGCTTCGTCAATTGGCCGATGCGGTGAAAGCGCGCCGCGCGAAGTAATGACATCGCTGATGACCAAAGCCTCCATTTGTGGAGGCTTTTTTGATCGCATTTCATATTTAGAATTAGCGTCTCTGGCAGGAAGTACAACCGCGGCACGCTGATCGGCTGTGGCGGTCAAGTCGTCCGCGTTGCACTTTGCAGTAGGCGTTTTTTAGCGCGCGCCGCGCTGAAAACCAATCATCGGGTTTAGCCAGAATCAAATAGCCATTAAAGCGTTTGACTAAATCAGTACGATATTCATCAATAAAGCGGCTATCGAACTCAATTTCAAAGTAGTCGAGAGCTTGCTCTATCGATGTAAATTGCGCAATCGTCTGTAATATATCCGTTTGACTCATGATATCGCTGACTAAGTTACGTGTGTTAAGGGCGACTTGGTGTTTGCAATGGTAGTTGCAAGCGAGCCAAGTTGATGAGAGTGATTAACTGAGTGTAATGAGGCTGGCTGGCCGTGTCTTTGATATCAACACAAGTTTGGTGTTTTTTTGTTCGCACTCATTGCCCTTTAATTGTAACCAAAAGCCCCGTTAAGCCGTTATATGTTGGGGATGATTGCCCGTAAAAACTGGGCTGTGGATAAAATAAAAAGGCTCATAAGAGCCTTTTTCATCAGGTTATTCGTCACTTGGCCGTGACTCTAGGATGGATAAACGGCCGCACGGTATTACTGCCGACCCACAAAGCCGATAATGACTTTGTCATTTTTGAGGGTCCGAGAAAAAACATACGCATTATCTTGTTTAATCTCTTTATGTTCTCCGGCGCCAATCGCAGGGTGATGCTGGCGGAATTGACCCACTGTTTGCCAATGTTTTAGCAGTGCGCGGCGGTCTTCATCAAGTTTCCAAACCATATCTGAGCGCGTACCTTGATGGAAGTCATCCGCGTATGGGCCAAGCTCTCGACCGACCTCGTCACCGTAATACACTTGTACACCACCTGGGCTAAGTAACAAAGCATTGGCCGCGTTACGTTGCATTTCAAACGAGTTAAAACGGCTGAAAAATAGCTCCGTATCATGCGATGACATGTAACTCACTGGCATAAAATCCGGTGAACTTTGCATCTCGTTGGCATAGTTTTGATAAGTATCCGCCATCTGGCTAAAGCATGCGGCTCCGTTATCGAGGCGTTTTTGTAAGTCGAAGTTAATTAGAGCGTCAAAGCCATCATCGACGTACGGGCTGCGATACGCTGAATGCCCCCAGACTTCACCTATCATCCAAAACGGCGCGCCTTGTTGATGATTCACTTTACGCCATTCTATTAAGCTCTCAGACGCCTGAGATTTAAGGCGCTTCCAAACCTCGCCCTCGACGTGTTTCACGGTATCTACTCGAAAGCCATCAATACCAAAGCGTTTTACCCAATCGGTTTGCCATTCGATGAGGTAGTCGGCAACCGTATAGTTGTCTTTTGCTGTGACGCGAGTGCCGGGATTATTCAACAGCCATTGTGGTGGTGTCACGTAGGCGGTTGATTCAGTGCGAAAATCGGGTAATCCTGCCAACGTCATCGTGATATCGCTTGATCCAGGAGAAGGATAACCAGGAAGGCCTGCACGAACCCAATCGCCGCCCCACCAATCTTTCCAGTTCGAGCTATTGTAATTGATCGCTTGGTGAAAACTGTGCCAGTTTTCACCAGACTTTGGCGCCCAATCGCTCCATTTTGCTGGTAATTGAGCCGCATCAACCACGTGTACTTTATCCATTTGTAAATCGGCAAGAGTCGCATAACCTGAATGGTTAATCACGGCATCAAGCAGCACTTTCATGCCGCGTTTATGAGCTTCTTGCACTAAGGTTTTTAAATCGTTTTCATCGCCAAGGTTGGCATCAATTTTAGTGAAATCACGAGTCCAATAACCGTGATAGGCATAAAATGGGAAACTGCCACTGTCACCACCACCAACAAATCCATGAATTTGCTCCACAATTGGCGATAACCAAATGGCATCAGTACCCAAACTGGCAATGTAGTCGAGCTTGTCTATCACACCTTTTAAATCTCCACCGTGAAAAGTACCAATCTCTTGTTTACCGTCACTTTTACGTCCGTAGCTGTGATCGTTACTGTTATCACCATTGTTAAATCGGTCAAGCATCACAAAATAAATGTTGGCTGATTTATAGGTAAACTCGGGCTTTTCGATTATTTGGGCTTTTTCAAGTAAGACTAAACCGCCGCTGTTTGCTGCGGGTGTCAAAGTGACTTTGCCGTGCTTTACCTCTACGGTTTGACCGCTTAATGCATCTTTAAGCTTCGTTCCATCGGAAAAGGTCTCGCCAACAGCAAGTGTGACTTCACCGCCTTGATACGTTTCACATTGGACATCGGGAATCGGGCGAGTAAAGGTGGTTTTAGTGCTTTTTTTGGTTGCACGGCGAATCGCTAGGGTATGGGCGCCAGAGTCAAAATCAAATGCGTAGTCCCCACTAAAACGGACTTTAAGTTTGAATTCAGTCTCCGCTCCACAATTGAGCGCAATGGGCTTTGAAAAACGGATTTTTGCGCCACTGGGAGCAATACAATTGCCCATCACCCCCGAGATTTTGAAGGTGTAGTCATCTTTCGGTAACGGAATGACCAGATCATCACTGGCATCCAGTGGGAAATTACGACTCGTTGTGGTTGTTGAAACCGTAATATTTGGCGCGGCGAGTGCACTAACGCTAATAAGACTCGCGGTGATAGCGCAGCAGAGAGTAGAAAGTTTCACGTTCAGTCCTTGTTACTATTTTTAGAATTTTAAGAAGCCGGATGACCATTGGCTTTAGATATCACACCATGGTACCGCTGCTTTTTTGAGCTGACATCATTCCCGCTGTCTACGCCCTAAAATTTGCACTAATTCACAAAGCAAACGGAGCAAGGATGAGACATCATTGCGGTGATTGCCTAAATAGATGCCACGTTCTATACAAATCGATAAACCTTGATAAAAACTTCACGTCCGCCTGACATGCGGTATGGAGAATTTTCTGACACTCGTTCCACAAAAAATCAGCGAAGGAAGAGTTATGGAGTTTACTCAACAAGACAAAGAAGCGTTGTACAATGTCTGGATGTCGCAGAAAGCGAAAATGCGTATTACTCAAATGGAATTCGCCAAAAAACTTGGGCTTAGCCAACTGGAGTTTTCCGAGTTGTTAAGGGGCAAACGCGAGCTTTCGATGTCATTCATTGGGCAGTTTTGCCACCTATTACATGTTGAGCCTGAACGTGTTGTTCCCTCTTTAAAATCCAGTATTACGGAAACGCCAAAAGTGGTGTACCTAGAAAGTCGAATGTCAGTGGATGGCGAAATCCAACGAGCATACATCGAAGGTAATCAAGTGGTTGTTGAATACGCACATACCGTTAAGCAGTCTTAAGTACTTGAGTGACACCCAGTCACGCTTCTTCTCCAAGCTGTGTTAGAGTAGGGTACTTTGATACTGCGTTACCTCTGAGCTCATGTTAGAAAAAGAGAATTTATTAAAGCTGGCCCGCGTTCAAATGCCGTTTGGCAAATACGCAGGGCGAGTGTTGATTGATCTTCCAGAAGAATATCTGCTGTGGTTTGCCAATAAAAAACAGTTTCCTTCGGGAGAGTTGGGTGATTTAATGCAGCTATGTTTAGCTCTCAAGGTTGAGGGCTTAGATTCTGTAGTGAAGCCCCTTAAGTATGAGAACTACCCCTAAAATCTATAATTACGCTCGTGTCAGCACCACTAAACAAACAAAAGGTGTGGGATTAGAAACCCAGCAGCAGAGGAGCGTCCTCGAAAACCTGTCGCAAGAGCATAACCTTCCTATTCATGATGAGAATTTCGTCGATCAGGGGTTAAGTGCATATCATGGTAAACACAAGGATGGTGCATTTGGAGTTGTTTTATCTCGAATTGAAAGTGGTGAAATAGCGTCTGGCAGTATCCTTGTTGTCTTCTCCCTAGACCGCCTCTCAAGAGAAACGGTTAACGTTGCTATGGAGCAATTTCTTAGCATTATTAATCGTGGCGTACGTGTTTATACACATATTGATTGCAAAATGTTTGATTCAGAGAGCCAAAATCAGACCGCAGATCTTATTGGTTCGTTAATTACGATGCAGAGAGCAAATGAGGAATCTGAAACTAAATCGAAGCGTATAATTGCTGCACAGAAGATCGCTTTAAAGCGTTGGAAAGATACAGGTAAGCCACAAGGAGCACTTGGACGCTCACCATTCTGGATAGATCAACCTACAAATACACTTAATATCAATGCCGAAGGTGTAAAAAAAGCGGTTGAAATGAAACTTGCGGGTTACGGGGACTTAAAAATTAAACAGTACCTTGATGCTAATTTCGAGTACAAGCAAACACGAACAAAGGGTACTGTAAAACAATCGAATACATGGGATTATACTGCTATCAGTCAGTTATGGGCTAATCGTTCATTGATTGGGGAAAAAAACTTTCATATAGAAGGTGTCAGTCATGTTTTTGAAAATTACTATCCTCCCATAATTGATGAAGCCACATTCCGTAAGCTTAAAATGTGTAAATCCGAAAAACGAGGAAGGAATACAAGCACTGGCAAAATACCATTGCTAAAAGGTATTGCTCGGTGCGGCATTTGCGGCGGGGCGATGGTGTTCGTCGATAAGGGTGATAATAGAGTTAACTACGTGTGTAATTTGGCGATGAAAGGAGAGCATGATAGGGAAGTATATAATGTAAACATGCTGGATCTTTTGACGTTGGAAATATGTAAGGATGCTTACCTTGCAGAATCTGATAAGGCTAATAATACATTTGTAGAAAATGAAAAAATAAAAATTGAAACAGAGTTGGTAGAAGAACGAGAAGTACTAGATGAACTTGTAGCTCGTTTTAAAGCAAAAAAATCGAATACGATTTTAGATCTTATTGGAGATAGTGAAAACCAAATTGACGTACTTGAAGCCAAACTGGATGCCATTAACAATGCTGACGTGGTCTTAAATGCAGATGAGTTGGTAAGTTTACCCGAAATTTTTACTGACGACGTTCGAACAGACTATTTACATCCAGAAAGGTATACAATCCGTAATAATCTCTATCGTTTTATTTCTTCAATTACATTAAATCGTGTGGTCGAGCATTGCAGTGACGCTAAGATCAAGAGCGCTAACTGTATCGATATTACTTGGCACTTCAAAAATGGACAAAAGCGAAGGCTTGCAATGTTGCCATATCAGTACTTAAAGGCTGACGATGGTAGGAAAAGCCTTTATCTACCCTTTGTATATATGTATGGCAGTAAGAGTAACATTAAAGTTGATGATGGTGGCCAATTCTTACCAAGCATTTTTGAGAAACTCCATGCTTTCGATTTAACAAAGTGCTTGTATCCGAGTAGAGGTTGTTATCAATGGAGTAAATTGAGTTTAGAGTGTGGTAAAACTTATTGGGCGCCACTTGATAAGGCCATGTTTATGGAAAAAGGAATGGAAGTTATTGCTGATACTGTTCGAGATAATGGGGGCACAAATAAAGTTGATGGAGTCACTACAAACTATCTTTCTCTCATGTTTAACTATCCGTCATCCGAAGAGTTTTCGTATGACTATCCGGACTCAACCTTCGTTGAGTTAGCTTGTAAGTTTGGTTTTGTCGCGGATCGTGATTTTTCATTATTCTTACAAGACAATAATTTCAATCGTGAGCTTTATTCATCACTCGACTTTTTGATGTCTTAGTAAGCTTTTCATTCTAATTAAAGGGCATGGTACGACGGAGTATTAAATGTAATACCCATGACTCTTTCGACGAGAGTTCGCTGGAGATTCTGAGATTGCAGCCCGTTAACTATGGCGATTATGGGAGCACTACTGTTAAATATTGGTGATTATAGGTACATCTAGCACCTGAACTATGGTGATTTTGGGATCGCTAACGCTAAACACTGGTGATTATAGGTACATTCAGCACCTCAACTATGGTGATTTTAGGATCGCTCATCGCCAAAGGCTGGTTATAGGACATCCAGCACCTCAACTATGGTGATTTTAGGATCGCTACCGTTAAAACTGGTGATTATAGGCACATCCAGTGCCTGAACTATGGTGATTTTGGGATCGCTAACGCTAAACACTGGTGATTATAGGTACATCCAGCCCTGAACTATGGTGATTTTGGGATCGCTAACGCTAAACACTGGTGATTATAGGTACATTCAGCACCTCAACTATGGTGATTTTAGGATCGCTCATCGCCAAAGGCTGGTTATAGGACATCCAGCACCTGAACTATGGTGATTTTGGGATCGCTAACGCTAAACACTGGTAATTATAGGTACATCCAGCCCTTAACTATGGTGATTTTGGGATCGTTCACCACCTAAGGCTGTTGATTGTAGGACATCCAGCCCCTGAGCTATGGAGATTCTGGGATCGCTACCGTTAAAACTGGTGATTATAGGCACATCCAGTGCCTGAACTATGGTGATTTTGGGATCGCTACCGCTAAACACTGGTGATTATAGGTACATTCAGCACCTTAACTATGGTGTTTTTAGGATCGCTCATCGCCTAACGCTGGTTATAGGACATCCAGCACCTGAACTATGGTGATTTTGGGATCGTTCACCACCTAAGGCTGTTGATTGTAGGACATCCAGCCCCTGAGCTATGGAGATTCTGGGATCGCTACCGTTAAAACTGGTGATTATAGGCACATCCAGTGCCTGAACTATGGTGATTTTGGGATCGCTAACGCTAAACACTGGTGATTATAGGTACATCCAGCCCTGAACTATGGTGATTTTGGGATCGCTACCGCTAAACACTGGTGATTATAGGTACATTCAGCACCTTAACTATGGTGTTTTTAGGATCGCTCATCGTCTAAGTCTACGACGATAGGAACTAACACAGTACAAACCCCTATGAGTGGACTCCGTACACTCAAAAGCTCTTCCATCAAAATCCTAATCTTGTATCTGTTTTCCAAATGTCTTTCCTCCAATCTTAACTCTTTAGACTTTTCCTCTTTTAAAACCTTTAAGAAACTTTAGGATGAAAATAATCCTTATATTACAGTACCATAGGAGAATTAGTGCGAATAATATCAGTAGTATTGCGAGCGACATCAGTATTATTACGAACAATATCGGTATTTATTACGAGCAATATCGGTATTTATTACGAACAATATCGGTAGCGTAAGTGCAGAAAGTTCCTTATTTATTGCGAAAAAAATTTTGATTTTCGCAAATAAGTTATTAACCTTCTAAAAAATTTAGAGATTATGATGATGAATTTAAGTGAAATTGAGAAAAACGGCGCAGCAAATTTTAGCCGATTGCTAGTTTCCCCTCATGCAACACTCCAGCAACAGCGAATTATGGCATCCGCAGTTGCTGCGTTTGTTCCTACCGATAAGTTTTTGATTAGTGCATTAAATAGCCACATGAACAACCTTGAGGTTGATTTAATTAAAATTCACAAGAATGTAATTAAGGGCGATGATCGAGAATCTGAGTTAATCGAGTTAAAGAAAAATGATCGATTAATGGAAAATACGTACCTAGAGTCTGGAGAGGGAAGTGAACCTTCTATTCAATGGGATCAGTTAGGTCTGCTTGAGTGTGCGAGTATATTTTTTTGTAAACACCCTAGCTATCTGCAATTTAGCTTTAATTTACGCGATTTTGTCAGCTATTGGTCACCAGATTCACGTATAAATATAGCCCCTAGCAGGTTATCTGAGAGTATAGCGCAGGCTGCATCTAGTACGAATTTTAACACCGCATTTGAATACAAATATGAGAAAAATGGAAAAAGGTGCAGGGATGTAGTTCCAATTTTTAGTCGCATTCAATTGATTGAGGGGAATGAGGTCGTTTCGGTTGAGTTAAATCCTAGATTTATGCCATTTTTGGTTTTTTACTGCCAAGATTTGAAGCGTATCGGTTATACAGCACTGCCTCTTTATCTAGTTAAAAGTTCTAAATCAGAATTTACTATGAGAATGTGGTTGGTTCTTTTACGTAGATATCATTTAGATACAGGAACATCAGTTAGAGAAATTAATGTAACTATTCAGGAGTTACGAGAGGAGATGGGGACAACTAATCGATACAAAAATGGTAGTGATTTTTGCAAACATGTTGTACATAAATCATTAAATGAAATTAACGAAATTTCTCAAGATCCTGATGTGTCAGAAAAAGCACTTAAAATTGTAACTCAAAAGAATGGCGAATTGTTTAAGGTCGAAACCAGAGGGCGCAGAATTGTCGGTGTCTCTATAACTATTGATCCATCAGGATTAGCAAATGAGAAGGCTAAATCTAAGAGTAAGAGTAAGAGTAAGGGCAAGGGTAGATCTAGGATGGATAGGTTGGAAAAACTCATAAATATCGAGGATACCAGAACGGTTGAGGAGGAAATAATGGCGATTAAAAGGGGTAGTGTTGGTAGCAAAGAACAAGCCAAAGCGTCATTTAAATCCCAACCCGAAATTATGAATAATAGTGAGCCTAAACCTGATGGTATCGAGCCTACATCTGACGATGTTGCTTTAAAGGGAGTTACAGATACGAGTGTGGACGAAAGAGCTACTAAGGTTCCAGAGAAACCTAAGGCCGAAAGGGATTCCGATCTATTCTCCAATTTAAGTGAAAATAGCCTGTTTTAAAATATGAAAGCCTCCTTAAGTGGAGGCTTTTTTTGGGATTAATTATTTAGGTAGTTTATGAGCATGAATTTTTCCATTTTTAGTCTTATGTAATATGTGGTTATTAAGCAGATACTCTATAATACCTTGTCTGTAATTATTTGTTTTTATTATCATTAGTTTTCATTTTATTTTTGAATTTTCTAGTGTATTGCGGAAGGTGTTTTTGTATAAATAACTCTAACTGATACTCTGGAATATTTATACAAATAGAAGCATCCCTTTTCGATATACCAAACCCACTTTTAAATAGTTTTGTTAGATGTTTATTTGAGAATCCTCGTGATTTATATATGTCAATTATTTCTTTAAATTCTAATAGCTGATTTTCATATTTCGATTTCAATCTATTACTCTGCATCGGCTTAAACCTTCCACTCTCAGTCTTACCCAAAACCAACTTCAAAAACTCTCTTTTTTGCGCCTCATTGAGGTTAAGGTGATCAATTGAAATTTTATTTTTATTCATAGTATTTTAATTATTTATCATTAATTATAGTGACCGCAGAACGTTGATTCAAATATGTGAATTTGTATAGCCAAAAAATATTGTACTATTAAGTTAGGTGGAGAGCTAAACCGTGGAGGCACGTCCAGATTGTTTACATTTTTGCATCCGCAAACAACAATCTCGTGCTTTAAGGGGTGCCCTTAAAAATCCCATTTATTGTCTCCGCCAATAAAATATAAATAACGATTATGACAAATAAAGAGAGTCAAAATAAACAAAAGAAAAAGAAGGAGGCATTAAGTAAAGTTATTGGCTTTAGAATCGATAATAACTTAAAGGAAGAATTAGAGCCTCTTTTGATTAATGAGGAAAGCTTCAATATCTTTGCTAGGAGAATGATTGATGTTGATAGAATAGTTCCTCCTATTGATGTATCTAGAGAGTTAATGGCTGTGTCTATTTTGGAAGTGGAAAAATCTCATTTTGATTCATTCTCAAAGATATTTTGGGGGATGATTAATAATGAAGACTCAGTAAAAGCAAAGGTCGATTTTCAGCTAACAAATTACCTAATATGTCTTAGAAAAATTTGTCACCTTCTTACAGTGCATAACTCTAACTTTCCTAAGTCAGAATCTTCGACTCGATACATTGGAAATGAAGGTAATGATTTTGAAGATAAGGTTGTATCTGGTGATGTGATTTTTGATGAAGAGATAGAGGAGAAAAACAGTACTAGCTCTGTTGTAAGTTTTAGAATCACTGAGTCTCTTTATCGCCAACTTTATGACAAGGCGGTTGGGACAGAATCCGTCCAGCAACTATGCAAATTAATGCTAAAACCTAACTACAAAATCCAACCTGTAGATCTTGGTTACATTAACCTAATTCTTAAGACTGAGCGGTTCTATTATTCACGCCTAAATAGTCTTGGTAGAGCGTTAGTAACACTACAAGAAAGGTATTCTGGTTTAGATATGAAATTTGTGCTCATTTATAGACAAATGTCAGCTCTAAAATTTTTGATGGAGGAAAGCCTTGGTAAGCATATAAAAGTAGTTAAAAAGAAATAAACACCATGATTATTAGATTTTCAACGCGCATTAATGGCATCGGTGACTACCTTGTGAACGGCAGGGTTAGAACCACAGGGGTTCATCGGGATGAGTACGATACACGAGTCCCAATTCATGGCTCATTAGAGGCCATCGAGCGGGACGCAAATTGGATTGCAAAATACAGAAGCAAATGGGATGGAGCGTACAAGCACATTACTATCAGTTTTGATGAGACAGATGTAAAAAAATACAGCGAAATACCGACCAGTGAGCAGTATGAGATGCACAAGGCTATTGTTGATGAGGTGCTTCGCGCAAATGTTCCTCATCGTGATCTTGATGAGCTTAACTATTATGCAGAAATGCATATTCCTACCAGAAAGCACATGCTCGATGATAATGGTCAGCGCCGCAAGCCTCACTTACATGTTGCTGTGTCTCTCCTTGATCATAAGACTCAGAAAAAATTAGAGTTTTATAACCCTAATGATTTGTCATATCACTCAGCCGTTCAGTCAGAAATTAACGCTCGCTATGGATTTCTAGATCCAGTCACGGTTATGGAGAGAAACGCAGAGCAACAAATTGACCGAGTTACACCTGTAAAGGGTAAGAGTACTAGCCACAAGGTGAGGCAAGCTCTGATCAAGCATCTACAGACCTGTAAACCCAAATCTGGAGCAGAACTAACTAAGGCTCTCATGGATTTTGAGCATATTGCTCCCGTCTCATCACCGATCACGCCTGTCGCAACCAAAGGCACTAAAGGTAATCGCTATCTTAAGATTAAAATAAATAGCAAGAAAGGTCGTGGCCGTAGAGGGGAATGGCGCTCACTGAATGTTAGAGGTGAGGGACTGGAGTTTTTAGAGTATCTCTATGACAAATATCGTGTTGATTCATCCAATGAAGCAGTGGTTGATGAGTCTGTCAGAAAATTTAAGCGCGAATTCATGAGTGATACTAGCTCTCCGTTTAGCAACAACCTGCTAACTTCTGTTTTCTCGGACAAAATTGAGCCTAAGCTTTCTGCTAAATCTCGCCGAAAGCGAGTTGATAGTGAACTCAATTCTGGAGCAAACTTCCGAGTAGATCTGAGAGATAATCATGAGTATCGCCGCAACCTAATCGACGAAAAACGTAAAAAATTCTTATCGAAATCACCCAACCGATCTACAAAAGAAAGAGAGGAACAGGCGAGGAGAAATAAGCAGTTAGCTATTGATGAGAGTCGCAGATTCATTAGGGAGTTAACGAGGCAGCAAAGACAGTTTTACTGTATTTACAAGACCAACATCGATAAAGATTTTGTTGAGGATGGTAAGTTTTTTAAACCTCGTGAAAACCCAGATCAGAACCATTTCTATAGTAAGAGGTGGGGGTGTTACATCATCGATCATGGAGATATGATCACAGCCGACACATCCTCTAAATCACCTCTCGATAAAATTGCTGCCCTAATGGTGCAACAGGGTCTAGCTAAAGGTTGGGCGTTGGATAGCATACAAGCAACTGAAGGCTCAAGCGATGAGTTTAAGGCTGCTGTAGCTCGCGCAGTGGAAACACAGAGAAAAGGTTTACTCTCAGATGAAGTGCAAGAGCTAAATGTCAGAACTACAAAACTAACTACTCACTCAAGGTATAGAGAGCCACCAAAAAATCTATACACAGACCGTTTTGAAAAGGAGTTGTCAGAGCGTGTAAATCGTAAGGCGAGAGCTATTTGTAGTCACGCTAAAAGCGCTGTTACTTCTGAAATGATTAAAGCCATCCTTAAACGATTTAAGCCTCTTGGTCGCGCTCCTGATTTTGATACCCTTCAATTTGAACGTAATGATAAAAATCACCTAATCATTATTGTTGGTGGTCGTCGTTATAATGCTATAGATCTGCTGAACAAGGTTATGGGCATCTCAGTTAGTGATGCTGTGGACGAAATCAGCAGACAAATTGAGTTAGCTAAACCGCAAGAGAAGGAGGTATTAGACGATAGTACTGACAGAGGGATCGGCGGTGGCTCTGGACAGAATACTACCCCCGAACCAGAACCTAAGTCAGCACCTGCCAAACCTGAACTACAATTAAAAAATCCCCTAAAAGTTGGCTGATAAGTATGGGGATCTAAACCAGAGAGATTCAGTGCTTAATCTGAGAGTAGTAAGGTGTTGATGTAAAGGTGTTTTCGTAATTGATGTAACAAGCAGAAATGGAGTTGAAGAAATCCGTTTTGTTGTTAATAAAAAGAGGCGTTACGCCATAGGTTTTGTTAGAGATGTAACTGGTTGTCATCCCGATGAAGCCATTAGATAGGCTTATGTGCATACATTTGCTGCTCCTAGAGGATGGACACAAAGCTACACGATAAAGAAAGGATGCGTCGCGTAGGTAGTCCTAGAAGATTTCCTGAAGGGTAGGAAAGCGACAATATTAGCGTTAACCCTAAAAACCAAGTATTAACTACTTGAAATAGCCTACATTCTGTTTGTTAGTTTAACAGTTTCGCTGAGATATACCGCGAGATGGCAGAATTTTCACTAGTGAAAAAATCGCTGGTTTAACAATTTCGCTGAGGTATATCGCGAGACGGCAAGTTTTCCACTAGTGAAAAAGTCGATAGATTAACGATTTTCCTGAGATATACCGTGAGATGACAGAATTTTCACTAGTGAAAAAGTCGATGGTTTAACGATTTCGCTGAAATATATGGCGAGATGGCAAGTTTTTCACTAGTGAAAAATTCAGAGACTTTAAAAATTTCTGAGTGATTCCTAAATTAGCCCATATAAAAAGGCAAGGGTTTACCTTGCCTTTTTAGTTACTTATACCACCCATCAGCCAATACTTCTGCTTGATCCAGAACCAGCTTAATCGCCTCTTCAGCGGCATCAGGTGGGTACTTCCAGCGACGCAATAAACGACGTACAAGGTTACGCATCCTTGCTCGCACACTCTCACGTTTCTGCCAGTCTACCGTAGCGGACTTACGCAGTTGGTGAGTGAGTTCAATGGCGAGTTGACGCAGGTTATCGTCGCCTAAGGTACGCACAGAAGCTTCGTTGGTGACCAATGCACGGTAAAATGCAATTTCATCGGTAGACAGGTTGAGCTTTTCCATCATCTCGCTATCCGCCTGCATTTCTTTGGCCCACTGGATCAGTTCTTCTATTACCTGTGCGGTTTCAATACTACGGTTATGGTATTTGCGCAGCGATTCCATGATGCGCTCTGAGTATTTTTTCTCTTGCACCACATCGTTTTTCATTCTTGCTTTCACTTCGTCGCGCAGCAGTTTTTCTAGCAGTTCTACGGCTAAATTCTTCTCTTTCATATTGGCAACATCTTCCAAAAACTCAGGAGAGAGCAAGCCAATATTGGGCTTATCTAAGCCAACGGTTTTGAAGATGTCATCGACTCCATCTGCCACAATGGCATTGTTGAGGATCTGGCGCAAAGCAGAGTTGCGTAGTTCGTCGCTGCGTTTTTTGTCAACCGTAGAATGTTTTAGGAATGCTGTTTTAATCGCTCCATAAAAGGCAATTTCGCTCTTATAGCCGTCCACTTCATCCAAGGTATTACATAGCGAGAACGCTTTCATCAGTGCAGCCATGACATCTAGGAAGCGGCGTTTACCATCACGAACTTCTTCGCCTTTGCTGTTGCGGTGTGAGAGACCAGATATATGGTTCACGGCTCCCGGAAGCAGTTGCAGAGGTTTGGTTTCAAAATCTGGACGATAGTTGAATACATCACCATCGACGGGCGTGGCAAACATACCGCGAATCACGTCTATTTTTTCCATGAAGACAGCGAAAGCTTCGGCGGTGTCGACGGTGGGCTGACCTTTCCCTTGACTGTTGGTATAGGTCTTAAGTGCGTTTTTAAGCTCATTGGCAATACCAATATAGTCAACAACCAAACCTCCGGGCTTATCCTTAAACACGCGGTTCACACGCGCTATCGCTTGCATAAGATTATGGCCTTTCATTGGCTTGTCGATATACATGGTATGGCAGCAAGGTGCATCAAAGCCTGTTAACCACATATCGCGCACAATAACCAATTGCAATTCGTCATCGGTATCTTTGTAGCGTTTCTCGAATAACTTCTTGGTTTTCTTATCATGGATATGAGGCTGCATTTTTGCTTTATCAGCGGCGCTGCCTGTCATGACGATTTTGATCGCGCCTTTGTTTGGATCTTCGTTATGCCATTCGGGTTTGATAGCCACGATGGCATCGTATAAATCCACACAAATCTCGCGACTCATGGCAACAATCATCGCTTTGCCCGGAAAGGTTTCACAGCGAGTCGTAAAATGCTCTACCAAATCTTGGGCAACTTGTTTGATTCGCGGCTCTGCACCAACCAGTTTCTCAAGTGCTGACCACTGCGATTTTATTTTCTCGCGACTTTCCGTTTCTTCGTCTTCGCCAATTTCCTCTTCGACCTGATCGTTAAGCGCTTCGATTTCATCTTGATTAATATCGAGCTTGGCTAAGCGAGATTCGTAATAAATCGGCACTGTCGCGCCATCATCGACCGCGTCTTGAATATCGTAGATAGAAACATAATCACCAAAGACACCGCGAGTGTCTTTATCGTCCATCGATATCGGTGTACCTGTAAAACCAATAAAAGCGGCATTTGGCAGCGCGTCACGCATGTATTTGGAGTAACCATAAACATAACGCTGATCAATCACATTGCCATCTGCGTCTTTAACATCTACTAAGCGAGCTTTATTGCCATACTGGCTACGGTGTGCCTCATCGGAAACCACCACGATATTCGAGCGCTCAGAAAGAATCGGATGTGCCATTTCTTCATCGAGCAGCGCAAACTTTTGTACGGTTGTGAAGATGATGCCACCGGATTGACGATTGAGCAGTAAATCGCGTAATGAATCACGATCTTCAGCCTGCTGAGGGATTTGCTTCAACGTTTCTTGCGCCATGGTGAAGGTATTGAATAGCTGGCCGTCTAGGTCATTACGGTCGGTAACCACTACTAAGGTTGGGTTATTCATTTCTGGTTGTTGCAGCAATTTACTTGCGTAACAGACCATCGAAATGCTTTTTCCACTTCCCTGAGTATGCCAAACCACGCCCGCTTTTTTACTTCCGGGCACCACGGTATTGGCGTAATTTGCCCTTGGCTCAGTAATTTGGTCAGACGTTGTGGCAGCCGTGACGGTTGCCTTAACAGCAGCTCGGACGGCATGGAATTGGTGATAACCTGCGATTTTTTTGATGATCTTGTCGCTATCATTTTCGAACAATACGAAGTAGCGAATGTAATCGAGCAGCAATTCTGGCTTAAAGAAGCCACGCACTATGGTTTCTAATTGGAATTCGAGTAGTGGCTTGTCGTCTTCACTCTCTATCGTCTTCCATGGCAAGAAACGTTCTTTATTAGCCGTTAACGAGCCGACTCGCGCCGTCCATCCATCTGAAATGACCAGCGCTTCATTGAACACAAAGAGATCAGCGATTTCTTCTTTATAAGTTTGAATTTGATTGTAAGCATTCCAAATATCGGCGTGATCATCGGCTGGGTTTTTCAGCTCTATCACTGCCAAAGGCAAGCCATTGATAAAGACAATCACATCTGGCCTGCGATTGACCTTGGTGCCTGTAATGGTGAACTGATTGACCGCTAAGAATTCGTTATTCTCGCGGTTCTCAAAATCAATTAATCGAACATGAGTATGCTTGGTCACCCATTGTTCTTGCTCCATTACCGAGTATTCAACAGGCACACCTTCGATTAAATATTGGTGAAAGAGTTTGTTGTTTTTAATCAGTACAGGCGTTTGCGGTGTGGCAACGATTTTCGCTACTTCGATTAAGGTGTCACTGGGCACATTTGGGTTTAAGGTTTCCAAGGCAGAGACTAAACGCGCCTGTAGCGTGACTTGCTGATAGTTTTCACGTTCAGGCGTATCACCATCTGGTGCGATGTCATAGCCATTTTGGTATTGGTAGCCTAGCTCTTTAAACCAATCGAGGCATTGTTGTTCTAGTTGGTCTTCAGTAATCATTAAGCCTTTATCCTTATTATTTATTCCATGCGCTCTTAATCAACCGTCCGGTTTGGTTATAAATGCCAACCTGCTCAATGTAATGGTGGAAATCCCTATTTTCAGAGACGATTCGGTTTGCAGATTGCCAATCCACGTTGACTCTCTCTTGAGCTGGAATGAGTATTTGGCTATCAAACAAAGATTCAGTATCCAGAATCAGCACGCCGATCCCGTGTAAGCTCGACAACATTTGCAACTCACCTTCAACGTCGCTATTTAAGCCTGTGGCAACAAGGTAGCCGAAATTGGCCCAACTCGAATTCGATACGGCTTGGAAAAAGTATTTTCGTACATTGCCTTTGGTAAGATGTTTCTTCACCTCAAAAGACCAAAGTCGAACCGAGCTGTGATTACCGCTGCGCACACAGCTTCTCACAATTTCATCCCAACCTTGGTCGAGCGGCTCTAACGCCACCACATCCGGATGTAACCAGTGATTGCCACCGTTGCCATGAGAGTTTTTAGATTTACGCTCGTCAATACGCTGACAGTAAAGGCCCAGATCCTTGCTAAGGTACTCAATCAACATTGGGTAGAGATCGTGTTCGCTTAAGCTTTGCGGCACGAGAGGCGTATCGATGTCTGATTCATCTGCATCGCTAAGATCATCTCCCTGATGAGCAGGTGTAGGCTTCTGCTCCCAGTAATAAACCCGAGGTCTTGGTTTGTCACGAGTGGCGACATTAGGACAAACTATTTTCGCTCTTTCAGTACGTTCCCCACCAATTTCTGCCGCGAGCTGGGCAATCAGCTTTTCTTCGGTGTTGTATCGCGGGTTTGCTTGCTTCTCAGCAATTTCTTCTGGATATCGAAGCACAAATTCTTTGGCTAAATCCCGAGCAGTAAACTTCTTGTCGGGGTTCGCCTTGAGCGTTTCGATAATCATTTCTACTCGGGTTGCCATTATTCGACCTCTGCTAATTCTTGAGCTTGTCCTAACTCGATTTCGCCGGAAAGCAATTTAGGAAGTAGCGTGTCGCGTAGCTTGGCTAACTCTTGTGACTCCAGAATGTTTGCTTCGATCTTAGCGAAAATTGGTGCAGCAAACTCGTGGTATTTCTTAACTAACTCGGCACTTGGACAGGCAAACTCAAACGTAGTGATTCCTTTTGGAGATAAGTGCAATACAGTTGTCCCCGTAGCAAAGCTCTCTGCATAGCGGTGAAAACGATAGGTGCTCATTAGTCCATAAAAGTATTGCTTAGCATCAGTTTCTTTTGGGCGTAGTATCGCTACATCAAGCGATGCAACCAGCGTGTCATATTGTGGTGCATCAATAACTAATGCTGGTTTACCTACGATCTCTGCTGCTTGTGTTACATCAGTCAAAGACATAACTAAGTCACCAGCCTCAATTACTTGCTGAGGTTTATATTTACCAGTGTACTCTTTAAGACCATCCATTCTGTAGCCACCGCCACGCTTAAAGGATTTCAAAGTAACTAGTGCAGTCGTAGATTCTTGAAGCTCAGCGCTTTTGTATGACTTGCCTTTCGTCACGTCAATATGATTGCCGACTTGATCTACAGGCCACCCTTCAGGAATCAAACCCAACTCAGACTCAACAAGCTTTTCGGGGAATAGCGAGGCAGTGGCAGCATCCATGCCTTCAGGCTGTTCACCATTCATTTTGGCTTTGACCGGATCGAAATCGACAAACCATGATTTGAAGATGGCTTGCGCCATTTCTTCTAAGATTTTGTTTATACGAGAATTAACAGCGATTTTTTTGCTTAGAGAGTTATATTGATTTGCAATTTCATTCTGCACCTCTCTTGGAGGAAGAGATATCTCTAAATTTCTTACCGCATCTTTGGTAATAGTTTTAGTAACAGACCCATTGGCAAATTGCTTGACGTAGGCTTCATTTATTTTTAGGAAAATGTAAACATAAACGGGATTAGCTTTTTGCTCATCAACTCTAATAAGAAACAAATTCATTGCTAAAGATACTGGACGCTTTAAATCCGGCATCAGATATATAGATCCAGCATTAGCTATCTTGTTCATTATCAAATCACCGCCATACACCTTTGATTTCTCTAGAAAGTTATAGGCATGCTCAGAAATAAACTTAAGTGAATCAGAGAAGTCATTACTCTCAAAGTTTGTCGTTCTTACCATCAAGGCGTAATCTTCGTCATCAAGCAATTCAACGTTTTCTTTTAGTTTTTGGTATGCTCCGTTGGCATGATAATCAGTGAGAACTGTGATTAAGTCTCCTAGGGGAACTTTGTTATATTTCATAACCCAACCCCGCTAGGTTTTTTTTGATCTCAGCTTCTAAGGTGGCTGACTCTGCAAACTGCTCGCTCAATTTAGCGGTTAACGCTGCCATCTTTTCACCAAATGGAACACCGTCGTCCAGTTCTTCTGCTGCTCCAACGTAACGTCCCGGAGTCAGAACAAAATCGTGTTTCTTAATCTCTTCCAAAGTTGCTGATTTGCAGAAGCCTGCTTGGTCTTCATAAGCGATACCATTTACTTCCGCACCTGTTTTCCAAGCGTGGTAAAGGTCAGCGACTTTCTGGATATCATCTTGGGTGAAATCACGTAGTACACGGTCTTTCATATAGCCAAGATTGCGCGCATCAATAAATAACACCTCACCTTTACGATCACGCAGCTTACGACCTGATTTATCGGTACGTGCTTTCTTGTTTTTGGTTAAGAACCAGATACAGGCTGGGATCTGGGTGTTGGTAAATAGTTGTCCCGGAAGCGCAACCATACATTCCACCAAATCGTTCTCAACCAAGGCCGCACGAATTTCACCTTCGTTGTTGGTGGTTGAACTCATCGAACCATTTGCAAGTAACAAGGCTTGAGAACCATCTGGTGCAAGGTGGTAAAGCATGTGCTGCATCCAAGCAAAGTTAGCGTTACCTGATGGTGGGGTGCCGTATACCCAGCGCGGATCATTATCATCGACACCTGTATTCCACTCTTTCATATTGAAAGGCGGGTTAGCCATGATGAAATCGGCGCGTAAATCAGGGTGTTGGTCATTGGTATAGGTACTGGCAGGCTCCTTACCGAAATCATAATCCAAGCCACGGATTGCCATGTTCATTGCCGCCAACTGCCATGTGGTGTAGTTGTATTCCTGACCGTAAATCGAGATTCTTTGTTTTTGCGTTAGCGGGTCAATCTCTTTTTGGTTAGCGCGACGTTCAATAAATTTCTCTGATTGCACAAAGAAACCGCCGGAACCCATTGCAGGGTCATACACACGGCCTTCAAACGGCTCAATCATCTCAACAATCAGCGAAACGATTGATGCAGGCGTATAGAACTGACCGCCTTTCTTACCTTCAGCAAGCGCAAATTGGCCTAAGAAGTATTCGTAAATATGACCAAGAATATCTTTGCTGTTAAGCGACTTATGATTGAATGGAATGGTCGCGATTAGGTTAATCAGCTCATTCAGTTTTGCCTGATCAATTTTTAGCGAGGCGTAGTGCTTGTTGAGTACACCTTTTAGCTTCTGGTTGTCGCGCTCAATGCCTTCCAATGCATTATCAATCAGATGACCAACAGAAGTAATTTTCTTCGTCTTACCATCAATAACCAAATCGGCACCACCAATGACCATCGGGCCATTGTCTTGCAGGAACTTCCAACGAGATTCTGTCGGCAGCCAAAACACGTTTTTCTCTTTGTAGTAATCGCGCTGTTCCAGCTCAATCGCGATTTCTTGCTCAAGCTCTTCAGCCGAGTAACCTTCAGGGTCGAGGAAGTACTCGTGATCAGGGGTAGCGAAGTCTTGTTTTAGTTCTTCTTGGCGAAGCGTGAAGGCGTCAGACACGTATTTAACGAATATTAAGCCAAGCACCGCATGTTTGTATTGAGAGGCATCGAGTGACGCACGGAGTTTGTCTGCGGCTGTCCAGAGCTTGCTTTCCAGCTCTTTCAGGAATAGTTGTTCTTGTTCGTTCATTACGGGTTTCTTGAGTTCGAAAAATTGGCCTTATGATACCAGTAACTACGCAAATTTCCTTGAGTTCTGCCTTACTTAACAGTGATTTTTATGAAGTAAGGAGCACATTATGGCTGCTTGGAATAAAGGAAAAAGGGTTGGGCAGAAGAAAGCGTTCAAATTGGAAGACATTTGGCGAATCCGCATTCGGTTGGAGCTTGAGGAACGGTTATTTGAATTGGCGTTGTTTAACCTTGCCATCGATAGCAAACTCAGAGCATGTGACTTGCGTAACCTAAAGGTACAAGACGTTAGCCGTAGTGGCTGCGTGATGTCACGAGCGATTGTGAAGCAACAGAAAACCCATCAAGAAGTGCACTTCGAGATCACGCCTAAGACTCAGCAAACCTTATCTCAATGGATTATCCTGAATGGTCTGAAACCAACCGACTACGTGTTCCCAAGTCCACGCCGTGAAGGGCAACCAATCTCTTACCATTACTACACGACTATGGTTAACCGATGGGTGACTGATATCGGTTTAGATAAAACTCAATACGGCACGCACTCGCTACGACGAACTAAAGCTTCTTTGATCTACGCCAAAACCAAGAACTTACGTGCTATCCAGTTGCTTCTGGGTCATGCTAAGTTAGAAAGCACGATTGAATACCTTGGTGTTGAGATTGAGGATGCGCTGAGGATTTCGGAGAGTTGTGAGACGTAAGATTCAATGCCAACGGCTTAAGTTGTAAACATTAATGGCAGTTGTTTGTGTCCCCAACACTATATCTTTCATACAAATATAAGAAGTGTATTTATGACTACTCAGCACATTAAAGTTGGCAGTGTTCCCGATATTATTGAGCTAATGCCAAACCCCAATGAGCAAAGTGATTCTTATCCTTTTACCCTCTCAACGAATAGTACATGGGGAGAACAAGGTTCCGAAGTATCGATAGAGAAATTGCGTCAAAATATCGAGCCTTGGTTAACAGCTCTTTTCCAATCCGAACATTTAAATCTATTGATCGGTGCAGGTTTGAGTACGTCTATTCAAATGTCGGCAACAGGTGCGCCTCCTGCTGGAATGGGGTGGATCAGTGATCTAGCCGTCTGTCAAAGCGAAATAAATGCATTCGCTACAAAAGCTGCCACAGCGGCTGGTCGCGATAAAGGAAATATAGAAGATCAAATAAGAGCTATTAATGAACTTATCAAAGGGCTTGAAATTCTAACAGTGTTAAATAACCCACAACCTGAAAACCCTCCAGCTCCATTTGTAGCTTATAGAGACCTAAAAGCTGATTTAGATGCAATTAAGGGGGAGTTGTCTCGATGTCTAGGTGAGTTTTCAAAATCTGTCAGTAACGGAGAACACTTAATTAAAAGTGCTGAACCAAAACGAAAAGAGGAAACTTTCAACTATCTTGTGAGCTTCTTAATGAGCTTTGCAAGTAGAACCGCTACACGCGATAGATTGCATATTTTTACAACGAACTACGACCGAATTATCGAGGTTGGTGCTGAACTTGCAGGTTTAAGACTCATAGATCGTTTTGTTGGAAGTATCGCTCCCGTTTTTAGATCCTCAAGATTAGAAGTTGATTATCACTATAACCCTCCGGGAATACGTGGTGAACCAAGATATTTGGAAGGAGTGGCTCGTTTTACCAAGCTTCACGGTTCTCTTGATTGGCACGAACAAGATGGTGCGATTAGGCGCTTTGGTTTACCTTTTGGAGCACGCTCTGTTGAACCGTTTTTAGAAGCAGAAGGTCACGAAAGCAATAGCTATGAACAACTAATGATTTACCCTAATTCAGTCAAAGACAGAGAAACCGCAGAGTACCCCTATGTAGAGCTATTTAGAGACTTAGCAGCAGCGACTAGCCGTCCAAACAGTACATTAGTCACGTATGGCTATAGCTTTGGTGATGAGCATATAAACCGAGTAATTGAAGATATGCTTACCGTTCCATCTACCCATCTCGTCATCATTGCTTTCGGTGACCCGCTCGGAAGAATTATGAACTTCATTAGTAAAAGTGGAAGAAAAGCTCAAATCACTTTACTAATGGGTGACCATTTAGGTGACCTCAAAACTTTGGTTGATAACTATCTACCTAAACCAGCCATAGATAAAGCATCAATAAAGATGGCCGAACTACTAAAGCAGCGAGGCTTTATCCAGTCAGAACACTCAGGTAATGCAACTACCACCGAGGTAACACTATGAGTTACTTGCCTATAGAAAGACTAGAGCAGCTACGAATCGGAACCGTTGGTTTTGTATCGCCTAGTGAAATTAGAGTTTCCTTAGAAATTGATTCTCCAGACTCAGTGTCTCTTCAAGGAGGTTCTCCTCGCAACTTTCCCCGGATAAATAGCTATGTACTGATAAACAGTGATGATGGGTTTCTCGTTGGTCAAGTCGAGTGGATCGCAGTAGAACACTCGCCATATCCAAAGAGAAGAGGCTTGCAAGATTTTGGCTTGATAGATCTACCTTTTCCACTAAAAAAGCTCAGTATCAACCCCGTTGGGACATTGAGAAGCGATAGAAAAAACGATGGCTTCAGATTCACTAGAGGAACAGATGCATTTCCTTCGGTTGGTGATTCAGTACTCCTACCTACTGATAAACAATTAAACTCAATAATCGAATCAGGTGAAAACAGAAGGGTTAAAATAGGAGATAGTCCTCTAGCTAACAATGCAGAAATAAAAATCGATCCCGATAGGCTTTTTGGGCGACATATAGCTGTTTTGGGCAATACGGGTAGTGGTAAGTCTTGTTCTGTGGCGGGGCTAATTCAATGGTCTTTGGACGCAGTTTTACAACAGGGAAAGACCCCAAATGCTCGATTCATAATACTTGATCCTAATGGGGAGTACAGCCGAGCGTTTGGCCCAAAGTCAAAATACAAGGGTAAGTTATTACGCGTAGAAGCTAACTCAGATGATGGTGAGCTAGATCTTAAAGTACCATCATGGCTATGGAATAGTTCTGAGTGGGGAGCGTTCACTCAAGCAAGTTCAAAAGTTCAACTCCCATTGCTACGACGAGCTTTGAGGGCGATGAGAAATGATGTTTTGTCAGAAGATGACGTAACAATTCAAGCAAAACATTTTTGCGGAATACTTCTCGTTTCAATAAGGCAACTAGCTAGTCAAGGGCAGATATATGTGAATGCTGGCCCTGCCAAAGGCTTAGTTGAAAGTTTAACGTCATGGGAAAGTAGCCTTTTAACACTAAACGAAAAAATCGACAACCAACCTTTCGATAACCTAATAAGTACGATAAATGCGTATCTATCCTCCAGAAGAGGAATACAGTGGCCTGCTAAGCCTGATGTCGGTGATACAGACAGGTTGATTGCTGACTTAAAACAAGCTCATGTTGCACTTGGCGGCGATGAACAAGAACTTCTCCCGAAAAGTGAAGATACGCCTATTCGTTTTGAAGGTGATGACTTCGTAGCATATCTCGAAGCTTTAGCACAAGAAACAGGAACAGAGCAATTCGTGGAATTTCTTTTGACTCGAATTCGCACAATGTTAGGTGACACCCGAATTAGTGCCGTCACTAAAGATTCGGAGGAACCTATCAGTTTAACTAATTGGTTAGATACTTTTCTTGGGAAGGACACTCATGGTGCTATCACAGTTATCGACCTTTCACTCGTTCCAAATGAAATTATCCATCTTGTAACAGCAGTAATCTCTAGAGTGACTTTTGAAGCTCTTCAACGATACAGGAAAATGAATGGAAAACCATTACCGACAGTAATGGTTGCAGAGGAAGCCCATACATTTATCAAACGATACAAAGAAGAAAGTGAGAGTCAGTCAGTCTCTGATGTGTGCTGCAAAGTCTTTGAAAAGATCGCTCGCGAAGGGCGGAAATTTGGTTTAGGTCTAGTAGTATCATCCCAACGACCTTCTGAGCTATCTCCCACTGTTCTGTCTCAATGTAATACTTTTTTATTGCACAGAATTAGCAATGATAGAGACCAAGAACAAGTCCATAGGCTTGTTCCCGATAACATGAGGGGATTATTAAGAGAGCTACCATCACTACCATCACGACATGCAATTTTACTCGGATGGGCTTCTGAACTCCCCGTTTTAGTTCGAATGAAAGAACTTACTGAAGAACAAAGGCCACAATCTGATGATCCAGACTTTTGGAACGTATGGTCTAACTCCACAACTGAGCCACGTGAAGTAAACTGGCAGCCAATCGTTGAAGAGTGGCAAAACCGAGATTAATTTATCTGTTAAAATAGCGCCAAAGATATGCCTTACAACACGAATTAAGGTTAACTAATCTAAGGCGCTTTTGTCCCCAAGCTAGGCGTCGTAAACGTCTCTGGACAGAAATCACTTAGGTCAATCGCTCTAATTGGTATCTGTCAGATTAGGAAAAGTATGCAGACCTAATTGATCGTTTTCTATGCTAATTTACTTTTGTCATAAAATTCGTTTTAAACTTAAGCAAATATGTTGCATAAAATCCATAAAAATCAATTCATATTAGTATGCTTGATAGTTACTTTCACTCTGAAAATATTGAATGGCTTCAAATTCCCTTTTTGCTTAGTAATCAAGTTCTTTGATGCAGCTTCAAAGCATTCACTCATCAACTCTTCCCTTTTCTGTTTCGCTTTAGCGATATCGCTAGTTTTAATAATTTTCTGAATATTTCGAAATAAATCTTGAGTACGCATAACGGGGCGAGGAAAGCTATTTGGAGAATAATACTCATCTAAAATAGCAAAAGCCCTTAATATAAAGTTAATTGTAACCTTGAAATCACTCCAACCAACACTTAAAACATATTGGTTATGCGCTATTGATTTATTTCTAAAGTTAGTGAAATTTCTCATTTCTGAAGGTAGAACATTAGGATCTCGGCTAAGTACCTGGGTTATATAGTCAATTTCTTCATTATCAGTAATATTAGACAGTTTCAGTTCTTTTACATGCTCTTTCCATATATTTGTTAAGGAAAAATCATCTGAATGATGACTTAAGAGCTTAGCTAGTTCACAACTAATCATGGTATTAATACTAACGTTAATTAAGTTATGAAAGTAATTATCTTGAACAATAAAATTGTCATCGCTAACCTCATGTAAAGCATGCCAAAATGCATAACTTTCTATGATTTGAAGAACTATAGCTTCTAATCCTCTAGGAAGCTTTCCATCTTGAAAGTTGGGGTCGCTTTTTAACCTTTTTATATAGTTCAAATCATCTATGAATGGACTTTGAAGATCATCACCAACAAGCTCTTCCCAGTATTTTAATTGTTCATCAATATTCTCTTTACTCGGAATGTTGTATAACAAAAACTTATAGTTGCTTGGTATTTTTTCCATATTTTTAAAGTTGAGATTAGTACAACCTGACTTCAATGAGATCACTTATGTTTTTCCTTAATCAAAGTTATTCTTTCTTCCAGCTTAAAATTGAATGAGACAGCATTATTCAACTACACACACATTCTTATCATAAGATAAATTGGGTCAAACTGGAATTGTGGGAAATGTTAAAAGTGGTAATACTAAAAAGGTTTGGGGCAGAAGCGTTTTAGAGCAGTCGCGCTAAGGCGCTTTTGTCCCTGAGTAAGACTACATACCGATTAAGAGAAAAGAGGACACGTCCTCATTGATAGCGAGTTCAATGAGTGTTGCCAATGTGTTTTTTTCATTAAATAGACTTTCAGTAAATTTAGGGTGAGCGAAAGCGTTCACCCAGATTTTAAGGTGAGTCGAAAAACAATATTTAACAGGAGTTTATGTTAGCGCTTGTATCGTGCTGGATACTTATGAACCCACACACGTAATATCTGTGGGTTGCATCCAAAGGTTACAAATTCGACAGCTTTCGATCAAGATGGATACCAGTAACCGACTGTATCGCAAGCAGGGCAGTGATACCTAGAACCCGCCCAAGCATCTTCGACAACCTCACCACTACCAAGACAAACTGCAGCGTCCGCCCAACTATCAGTTTCGATTACTTCCGTGTCGCAATGGTCGCAAAAAACAACGTAACCATCATTCACTTTGTAAGAGCAATAAATATTTTTCATGGAGCTATCGTCTTTATAATACCCGTCAAGTTCATTGAAATTACCGTCGAAGTATTCATCGTGGCGATCTGGTATCGCTACCCACTTTCTAATGCTTTTGCTCATTGAACTTCACCCTTTATGTAGCAACGAAGGCAGGCTCCAGTGTCCCAAATGCTACGCGCATCGCTTGTGTAATCGTAAAAATCAGTACGGCACTCGCGACACGTTACACAGTCTGGCTCTGGTTCTGCGTTGTAATAGTCATGTGCATTGAACGTTTTTTCTTTTTCTTCCCAGATTTTTTTCTTCGCTTCGAATAATTCCATTATTTTTTCACGTTCTTCGTCTTCGGTAAATTGGCTACGCTCCGAGAGATCTAATGCATAATATTCAGCAAGGGCACCCCGCTGCGCAACATGCTTAACCAATCCTTTGATTAGATTGTTAGTATCAATTTCCTCACAAAAAACTGACTCAATCACATCAATGACTTTCTGCTGAAGTTCACCTTCGAGGTAAGCCCACATTTCGCTCACACTTTCGACTTTCTCAATTCCAGTGCCCTGAATTAAACGGCTTGAAAAAGCCTCGTTAGTACTGCCACCGCCAAGCAAACCCTTGATGATAATTTTTTCGTAATGTTCCATTTTTTTATAACTCATGGTGATTTCTTCACTGTGCGGAAGTATTTGGTTGTAATACTTACGCTCACTTTCTCAGCTATGTCGAATAATGGTTCAGCAATGTCAACGTAATTCTTATCAATTACTCACTGGTATTGAAGCGATAGTCACAGAGATTAGTAGGTATGGGAAGTGGCAAAATAATGGCATACAAGTCGCGAGTTGATTTCAACTCATTGATTTTATGCTTTTTGTGTGTTTTTTCTTCAGTCTAAAGTGTGATCTTTGTCATTAAAATACTTGTTGTCAGCTATTCCAATATATTGGTTACTTTCGGTACATCAATTACGGGCTAGGTGCTAACTCCGCTTTATAACTGGGTTGTTAGATGCTAATTCTGAGTTAGAAGGGATAGATTAATGCTAATTCCGATCTGGAATGATGAGCTAAATACTAATTCTGATCTCAAGGTCTTGGATTGATAGTTTTGAGGTTAAGGGTACGGCCACCTTTAGCCACGTTATCCAAGCGTTCTTCATAGTTAGCATGAATCTTGCCTTTCGCTGATCATTTTTTAATCCAGTATTTAATTGTTAACCAAACTCTCTATTGATTAATATATAAGCATCCTTAACAAAAAATAACAGCTTTTGAGCTGAACACCGTTTCTCATCATTTGATAAATTGTTTTCTTGATTATTTAGATTATTGTGCTCTAAGCTAAACTAGTTCGGTACATCATTGGCCTCATGTGCGTGATAACAAGCATGAGGCTGTTGATTTTGTTTTCCCAAAGCTCTAATTGCATTGAGCTTCTGCTACTAGCTTCAGTAACTTAGCAGCCAGATCCGCAGAGTTGTCCTGCTTGTACACGGTAATGCTATCGCAATACTGTACTACGACATTGCCGTTCTCGCCCATAATCACAGAGGCTAGCGCCTTCTCCTGTAGGATTGTTTGCATAAATCTGATGGAGCCTTCTTCAAATTCTTCTTGTTGTTTATCATCATTCATAACTTTACCTGTTCGATAGCTCGGATTTGACGTAATAGTTGTGGTGTTACCCCCTTATTCGATGGGCTTTTTAGATGGAGGTTTCGAAGATGATTCAATTCCCAATAAAACAAATCTCCACAACTGCGCCACTCACTGACACGAGCTATCTCAACGTGTTTTCGTATGCGTGCAATATGGTTGTTGCTCCCCATTCGCAATACACCAGTCCAGTCGATATCGGGCGCTATGGATGCCTTATTGAATATCTGCATATTGATAAGCAGGTCTCGGGCTCCTCTAGGCTCTACTGGATAAATTAACATTCCTACCGATAGGGCTGCTCTTTCTAGCAATTTTGCTGACAGGGTATCGTGTGGTATCGACTCCATGACATCTAGGGTGGTTTTATAGTGACCGGATCGGTATGCATTGCGAACTGATTCATTGTTATTGATATAACGCTCTGAGTATAAGAGAGAAAAAGCGTTTATATATAAAACCCTCATAAATTACCTCCTATTCGATAATATAGTCCTACTGTGTAAATAAATTTACTTCGTTATTTTTTATTCATAATCGTATGCACTAATATAAATAAAAGTATTATTTTTACCCTATAAAACAATATGTTGTCATTTTTATCTGATTCTGTATACTCATATTTGCCACTCATGGCAATGGTGCGTCTGCTGTAAAAATGAGGGTACCTATTTGGTAATAATGAATCCATGCTGGGGTATGCCGTATCAACAAAATCAGACGCGTTCGGTAAATTAGCCAGCTATAAGGTGATTATGTTAACCAATGCATATGCCTCTTTCTCTGAGGTATCGACCAAGATTCTATCTGATCTTTTTAAGACGGAATTTCGTACTATCCCACTAGAAAATAGGCGATGTTCTCTAAATCAAGGATTTCAGCAACTTGCTAGAAACGCTGGATTCAATTGTTACCAGTCCATGCAAAAACAAGAGTCGGCACTGATCAGGACTGAAGAGCTAATTGAGGCGCTCAAATTTGCAGGACTAAGTGACGAGTTAGCAAGCAACGCGCGTTATTCTAGACTCCTAAAATGTGATGTATTCTGTGGCTCTGACCAGCAGTTAAGTGCTGCCGTTGATCCTGATGGCATAGTATTAAATACTCCATTCCTATCAAAACCATATATTCCAGATTTTGAGTTTTATTCCCTTAATGTTCATGGTGCAGGCGGCATATGGATGACCTTGGACGAATGGGATAATTTTGTTGAAGATCTGGAAGATAATTTAGATTTTAATGGCGACCTCGAATATCAGATTGAGGAAATCTGGAACAAAAACACTCCTGACAGTTGTGGAGAGTTGTTTCTGAGTTCCAATCCAGATTGGGAGGAGTTAGCCGATTGCACAGAAGGGATATTGCGAGCGAGAGTGTTAGAACATGCGGGGCATACGCCACTTGATGTATTGTATGAATATTTCAGTTCCGAACGTCGTGCATAGCTGATGTTTAAGGAGAGTGACTGACCTGACTCACTCTCTGTCACAGAATGCGTTTATTATAATAGTGATCTATTCCAACCAGACTGGGCACTTCATCAAGCGACATGTTGCTTGATGAAGTGAACTGGGCTTAAATAACTAAGCGCACTGAGCCTACTCGTAAGAATAAAATCAACCTCAATGAACTCGAAGACCGTTTGGTGCATCTCATCTTTGGTCATGATCCGCTCGTATTGGATCGCTTTAACTTTCACATAATGGAAAAAGCTCTCAATACAGCCAGTATCCCAGCAGTTTCCTTTTCTAACCATGCGCTACTTTAAATTGTAATTCGTTATTCAGCCTCGATAGTCTTTTGAGTAATATCGGTTATTTCGAACACTATGAACAAGCCTACTCAGGGGAGCCTCGACGGAACTGCGCCATAGATAGCACATCACAGGCTAGCGTAGCCCTCATCCACGTATCCATAGACCAACCGATCACTTGTCGTGAGTAAAGATCAAAGATGATAGTCAAGTACAGCTAACCTTCGCTTGTGGCAAAATATCTGATATCACCCACCCATTTTTGATTCGGAGCCGTGCGGTAACGACCAGAGACAACTGGTGCTAAGCGACGGACATTTTATGTTTGCTGCAATAGTTTTGCATTAAGGCTATTACCATTCTCTGCCAATTCTTTACGGATGCACCTTTAACTATCTCGGCCTTTGCTGTTGTTGAAAGCTTTTCCGTCCTTTGTATCCGTTTCCTCGCACTGGAAGGCTATTCTGATGAATAGCACTTTTAGAGTTTATCTTGGTTTTTTATGACACTATCGACATGAATATGTATAGTACTCAATGATACAATTTGTGATCTTTCCCGAAGAAAGCTGATTGTTTTTAGTTTGACAAAAAAGGCTTCCCCAATGGCGAACTTGGCGATCTTCTAAAGTTGTGTTTGGCCTTGAAGATTGAAGGTTTAGACAGCGTCGTCAAACCACTCAAAAGAATGTAATCCATAAAGCCCGCTATCAAAATGCGGGCTTTTTCGTTGTGCGTTGAACATAAATCGCACCCCTCAATGTGCGAAGTCTTGATAAAAAGCCCATTTGTTGACGACGATGATGTATCCACTGCCTTTGATTCGTTTAAGGTGTTTATTTTAAGGTATGAAGTTAGACATTTTCTGTTTGAGGTAAGTATGAATAAAAAAGCCGTTATTTTTGATATGGATGGTGTGATCATCGATTCTGAGCCACTGTGGCAAACCGCGCAGATTGAATCGCTAGCTCAATTTGGCGTCACCATTACGCGCCAAGAGTGTGAGCAACTGACGATGGGGAAACGTATTGATGACATCGCGAAAACGTGGTGTGACAAATACCCACTAGGGATTGACCCAAGCGATTTAGAAACCATGATCTTAACTCGCTTGTGTGATTGCATCAGTGTGGAAGGAGAACCGATGGCAGGTGTTTATCGTGCTCTTGATTTTTTTATTGAGCGTGGAATGAGAGTGGCGTTGGCGACCTCGTCGAACCATGTGGTGATCAAAGCGGTATTTGACCGTTTAAAGCTGTGGGATAAGTTCAGTATCATTTGCAGCGCTGAGGATGAAATCAATGGTAAGCCGCATCCGGATGTTTACCTGTCTGCCGCTAAAGCGTTATTTGTTGAACCTGATGAGTGTTTGGTTATCGAAGATAGTTTTACTGGCTTAACCGCAGCGACTCGCGCCAATATGGTGACTTACTTGGTCTCACCCGCATACCAGGAGCAGAAGTTTGAAATTGCTAATCGTCGCTTCGAAAATTTGAATCAAGTGGTAGACGCGCTGAGCTAAGTTAACCTCTTTGCTTAAATGAATACCCAGTGCTGCGCTAGCTAAACGCTAGCGCTTTTTCTTGCTCGTAAAACGCTTCTAGATCAAACCAAGCAAGACTTAAATCACGCTTTTCGCGATGCACGTCAATCGACAAATGGATTTCATTATTTGAACGACATTCACACTATAAGAAAGCGCATTTTACCTAGTACTTTAGTCAGAGTGATAAAGTGAGTTTTGGTAAATTATAACCACTATTTTAGCTGAGCTGATTTTAAGGACACAAACTGTGGGAGTTACAGTCAACGCCAATGGATTAAGTGTTGTTCACCAAGGGTCGGGTGGCGAAGCCAACGCGACACTTCCGGACGTGTGTTTGACCCAATGTGGGCCGCCTGTGGTACCTATCCCCTATGGCAATAACGCTAAATCGGCAGACCTAGCCGACGGCACCACCACCATTACCATGGATGGCGGCAACAGTGTGGCGATCAAAGGCAGCAAATTCTCTAAAAGTACGGGAGATGCTGGCGGCGACAAAAAGGGCGTAGCATCAGGGACGATTGAAGCCGAAGCCGAATTCATCTCTGCTTCTCCGACTGTTAAATTTGAAGGTGCAGGCGTGTGCCGCTTGTCCGATCAAATGACCATGAACAAAGCCAACACCATGTGTCTAGGCGGTGCACAAAACCCATCAGTATCGGTATCGGAAGATGCAGAAGGAACTTATACCATAGATGTCCAGTGCTGTTATCCAGATGGAGAGCCGTTAACTAATGCCAACTTTAAGGTACTCGACAGTGCGGGGGCAGAGATAGCGTCTGGGCAATTGGATAATAAAGGCAAAGGCTCGGTCGGAGGTTTGCCGGCAGTGATGTGTGTTATTGAATATGAGGAAGATGCACGACCATTTTCGGTCATCCCGATGAGAGATACTAATCCCCACAAAAAAGATTTGTCGGACGATGAGTTTTTTGAATATTGTGCAAAAGATTGTTTACCTTTTTGGAAGTCGCGAACGATTGATGCTTCTAGACAATCTTGGGGAGTGTTTGAATCGAATTTATCAACAGATAAACAATTCAAGCAAATGTTGGCGTATGAATATCATACTCACTTTCAGTATCAAGCATCGGATTATGAAGTTCATCTTCTTGCCACAAGCTTAACGACGTTATTTGATGACAATAACGTTGATAACGGGCATATCGAAAACTACATATCCGTTCTTGCCTCGATCGTTGCACCTGATGGAGAAGTGATAACACTGACTCAAAAAATTCATAAAGATGAGTCTAAACATAACTTTTTAGCATTAATGCGTGCTAGAGGGTACGGAGATGCACAAACATATTTGCAAGATTTTGACTGGGATGCTCAGAAGAAGTTATTAGTCAATGAGACCTCTGACGTTTTGCAAAAGGTTCAAACGCGTCTTCAAACAATGAAGCAGTATGCAGATCGAGAAGGTTATGAGGCAATCTCGGTTCAGTTGGGAGAACATGCCGAGAAAGTTAAGAATACTAAGCAAGGGCTTTCTGATTCTTTCAGTCAAGCGATCGCTTCATTAAAAGAAAAATCTCAAACTATCCAGCAGAATGGTTCGGTTCCTAAAGTTGTTAACCAATTCCAAAATGGCGGTTCAACTGAATCAGGTAAAGTTAATGACATTGTGTATGTGCAAAAGGTCATGCCTAAACCTCTCCCAATCTCTCTAACATACGATGATAAGGAAAAGACACCAGTTTCGAATATACCTTATCAAGCTAAATATAGTAACGGTGAAGTTTTCAAGGGATGGTTGGATGGTGAAGGTAAAGCACTGATTTATGGAGTTCCTCAGCAAGAAGTGCCAAAAATTGAGTTTGGCGATTCAGATAAAGCTGCCCAAGCAGAATCTAATAGACCAGCACAGTTGAAGGTTCTTAAAGATGAACTTCAAAAGTACTCAGACCATCTGGTCAAAGAAACTGTTTCTTATAATGCAACCCAACTGAACCTTCAGAAGGAGCTGCTTGAGCAACTTAAGACGCAAACGGAAGAAGAATTAAACGAACTTCGAGATAAAAAAGCGGCATTAGACAATGCATCGCTTACCGAATATTGCTGGGAGTTAGCAAAGTCAGCCGCTGAAGGGGTTGGTGATGGAGTAGTTAACTATATCCCTGATTTTGGTGAGATTAGTGATTATCTCGATGCTCTCGATATTGACCTTAGTGTATTGATCTATGCCCTCACTACTGGCGATATCGATGTTCTAGAAGAAGCGTTGAAAAAAGTAGATCGAGGCGCACTTTATTTACAAGAAGCAACAGAAGCGATGGAACGCTTGATTCTTATTATTTCAGACCAAGAAATTCGCGAGTATTTATTGACGCTTCCAAAGTTGTATTTAGATGCATTACCCGCAGATGAAGCTGCGAAATATAGTTTGTCTTTAGTTACGCAAAAAGGCATTGACGGAGCGATAATCGCTGGAGGTACTGCTGCTGGTACTGCTGCAGGTGGAGTAGCTGGCCCGGCCATGGCTGTGCTTTTAACGGGAGCGACTAGTGCGAGATCTGCCGGTAAAGCGGCAGAACCAGTCCTAAAAGCGCTAAACGAACTGGTGGCAGGTAAAAAACATAAGAAAAATAACCATAAAGAAAAGCCAGAAGATGATGAAACAGAATTAGATAAAATCTGCCCTATTTGTCGAAGTCCGAAATGTAAAAACCGCAAACGTAAAAAGAAAGGTCGAGGTTTTACTGATCGAGTTGGTAACCGTCATACAGCAAATATGAAGAAGGCCAATATTGGTTTTCCTAAGCTTCACCCATGGTATGCGGGGGCTCGTACGTTGGCAGTACACCATGTAATACCTATTGAAGCAGTGAAAGGTTATCCTTCGTTTGAAAACGCATTTGATGATTTCAGTTTTGACATTAACTCTATAAATAATCTTGTTACTTTACCAATGAAGCCAATATTAGCGTGTGAACTCTGTGTGCAGTGCCATCCCACAAACCACAGCGAAGGGATCGCTTTGGTAGAGGATAAAAAAGCCTTTGCTGTGCTTCGTACTCATGAAAAAAACAACGATGTGGGAAAGCTAAATGCTTTCGGGAACAAGCTGCTTAAGAAAAAACCTTTTCTCGCATACCCTAAAGCAGCACAAGAACTTGCTGACAGTGTACTACTGCTAATTAAACAAGGTAAATTTTGCAATGAACCCAATCCGGACGAAGCATTTGCAAATAAAATGAAGGCGAAAAGTAAACATATTCTTGGCTACATCAATGATTTCACATGGACGATCGATTGGGATAGCCGTGACTATCGACCTGATTCCAAATATGGTTGCAGCGGTGCGAAAAAGAGCGGTACAGGAGCAAGTAAACAAACGTTCAAAGAAAATAAGAAGCAAAAACGTACTGATCATTGCCCTTGTGAACGCAACCATAGCCTTGGTAAAGGCCCATTTGAGAAACAATTAAAATTAGGAAAGTAGATGGACTACGATCACCAATATTATTTAATCACAGAAGATGAGTGCTCCGGCGTTTATATGTTGAACGAAAGTCGGAAGTCAGACGAAAGACTTGGAATTGAACTGTTATCTGAATATTCAATCAAGCGATTGGTCAGGGGGAGAGGTCATGTACACGTTACTTGGGGAGATGACGGTAACTTTTCACCTTGTGATTATCATCGTGTTTCAGCAACAGGTTTAGTATCACATAAATTCAAAGAAGTACTCGTATCGTTTAACCTTCACGGCGTTGAGTTTTACGGAGCCGATATTGAGAATAATGGCAATACATGGAGTGATCACTATTTAATTCATATTTGGCAAAACTATCGGGTGCTGCATCATGGGCGTTCTCGAATTAAGGGTTCCTATGTTGATGATGAATTTACTTTAGAAAAAATCTCTTTGGATGAAAGAGTACTAGACGATATTCCTATTGAAGAGCGGTTGGTGTTTAGAATGAACGAAGATGTCAAGTATCTCTATCATGAGTCGGTCGTTGCAGCACTCAGAGCCGCAGGTCTAACAGGTATGCGTTTTGTCAAAGTTGCAGATTGGAGTATCGGCAGTGCTTTTACCTCAGAGGATGAGGAGGATGAGTTTTATGACGATCTGTAGTGAGAGTTTGCTAAGTACCATATTTAATATGGAAGCAATTTAGATATTGGACTTATAAAGTGCTTATTATTGGAGGTAATTTTTAAAAAATCCCCATTAGATAGTGTCGGTAGTATTAGGCGATGGCATGTTTTTGGGAGTAATTTTTAGTAAGCGCCTATAAAAATATCTAACAATGTAGTTTGATAAAGGGCCTTGGCCCTTTTTCTTTTACCCCCATTACTCACCTTGCTGATAAGAAATCGAATTCACAAACCACTCTTTTTCGCCTTCTGGGGTTTTGACCACAAACTCGTCGTCGACTTCTTTCTTGAGTAGTGCGCGGGCAATTGGTGAGTCGATGGAGATATAGTCTTTAGCGTCGCCGTAGATCTCTTCAGGGCCGACGATGCGAGACTTCTTCACCTCGCCCACTTCATTTCTAATTTGCCAGTTTGACGTTAATGACGCTGATAATATCCGAATGGACATCGCGAAACTAATCGGTGCCACTATAAATCGGTGACACGAATTGATATGGATAGGCGCTATCAAAGTAGTAAGATTTCTGGGAACTCCAAAACGATTACATACAAAGGAACAAGTTGGACACCAAAGGTAGGTCAATGAACAAATACAACGAAAGCTACTATATTATTTTCAATAAATACAATGAAGATACTTTATATCTTAAAGCACAAAAGCAATCAGATATGAGGGACTATGAATATACAAAGCTTAAATCTGGTCCTCCTCTATTTTTTGAAAATGCGTATAAAGATAAGGATCTCTCTGCCGGAATTAAACGTCCAATTAAGTTAGCGCATATGAATATAACTTATCCAATAATCTCTGAGGGAATAAAGAATTCACTTGGAAGTATTGAAAATGATAATTTTCAGTTTTATCCAGCCATTATAATTGATGATACAGGTAAGTATTTTGAATCTTTTTGGTTTTTTAACGTTTTCGAACAGCTGGACGTTTTAGATTTAGAGTTATGTGACATAGATGATTATGATCCCGAAGACGATATGCATGATATTGAAAAGTATTATTTGAGTGATGAAAAAATGTCTCAGATTCCAGAGGGGCAACGTCTTGTGTTTATGCCTAAATATGGTGATGTTGGGCATATTATGGTTCACGAAAGTATCGTCAAGGTATTTAAAAAGCATAACGTGGATACGCTTAATTTTGTCAAAGTGTCTGAGTGGAAAATGGGCAAGCAGTTTATTGACTAATCAGCAATCTTGCCTACTTTACAGAGCGTTAAACTAAGTTTGATGTCAGAGTGATAAGCGAACGTTGATCACTCTGACGGTCATTTTTGCTGATAAGAAATCGAATTCACAAACCACTCTTTTTCGCCTTCTGGGGTTTTGACGACAAACTCGTCGTCGACTTCTTTCTTGAGTAGTGCGCGGGCCATTGGTGAGTTGATGGAGATATAGTCTTTGGCGTCGCCGTAGATCTCTTCAGGGCCGACGATGCGAGACTTCCTAACCTCTGCCGCTCCATTTCCAATTTGCATCCAAGAGCTAAGCTAATAACAACTCTCCTAATTGGCTGATCTATCAGATGGTATCACTATGTTTCTGACTTACTGAAAGACGCAGAGTTAAAAAAGAAGACAAAAAGTTGTTATGGAAAAACGAAAAAACTCAGAAAGTTTCAGCAATACATAGGCTGTTGATCATATGGAGAAGTATTGTAAAACAGGCAGTGCTAAAGAGGTTCAGGGCTTTATAGATAAATGTAGTGACAATATTCTCGATGATATTAAAGACTTTTCCGTTCGTTTAACTAGTGTTCATAAAAGTTTTAAGACGGGAGAACAAGGATGTAGGAGAAAAATATTGCGGATCTTAATAATCTGAAAAAGGTCACCCTCAGATATGTAATCGTAATCATACAGAGTTTACTAATTTCTAAACAGGAATATACTTTGAAAGTAGGAAAGTAAAAATGAATTATAATGACACATATTATTTAATGTCTCCGAATTATGAAATAGAAAATGAAGCATTTCATGTTGTGCCAACAGAGACTACAGCACAGAGGCGATTTCACTACAGAGAGCTTGTATATGGGGAAGTATCAGTCAAATTTAATGCCAAAACTGATGATTTTCTTAGTTTAGATCCTATGATGCTTTTTTGTATTCCAAGTTTCATTGTTTCTAAAGATTTAAAAATTATAATTGATGATCATATCTATGGAGGTAAGCTTTATCCTGCCGTTGTAGAATTTCAAAACAAGTCATCAAGTGATTTTTATTTGATAAATATTTATCAAGAATTAGATTGCTGGGATAGAAACTCTTCTCTTTATAAACAAAAAGCCCCTGATTATTATCCGAGAGTTTATAAGTATAAACTGGATTCTACTATTTTAGATAAAATACCTGAAAATGAAAGGTTGATATTTAAAATGGGAGGTACAGATTTATCTTCTATCTTTATACATGAACGCCTGAAAATTAAATTGGAAAATGTATTAAAAAATATAAAGTTCCTAAAAGTTTCAGAATATGAATTTGGCGACGAATTTTAAGTTAGGCGTACTCTTTCGGCAATCTCGTCAACTGCGAGAATCACTAATCAGACTTCCCCTTATAGCGATGCAAAATATTCCATGGAATAGGGCATAGGTGGTGATTCTCAGGGTGACGAGTGAGGTGGTGCTGATGCTCGTCATCGCTGGGAACAAAGTTCGTCAGTGGTAATACTTCTAACGCGATTTTATCGGCATCTTTTCGTGCAGCAATAAAATGGCGTGCAGCTAACAGGTGGTCGGTATGTTTACTGTATACCCCTGTGCGGTACTTCTCGCCGACATCTGGTCCTTGCTGATTGACGCTGTAAGGGTCGATGATCTCAAATAAATGCTCAATCAGTCTTTCAACGCTTAACACGTGTGAATCAAATTCAATCCGCACACATTCGGCATAGCCATCGTAGTCAGCCTGTGTCGTTTGACTTGTGCCATTGGCTCGCCCTGCTTGGGTATCCAATACGCCCGGTACGTACTTAATAAATTCTTGTACGCCCCACAAGCATCCGCCCGCGAGATAAATTTCTTGTTTCATGAAGTTGGTAGCCAGTGAAAGAAGACGCCATACTAACATGGCGTCTATCTTGTTGCATTGGAAGTAGGAAGCCTATTCGCCTTTCAACCACTGCTTTTGACTGATAACTGAGCGAACGTGCTTATTAAATTCTCGCCCTTTTTGACGCCTTTCTGCAAGGGTTGAAGTATTAAAGGCTTGCTCTCGTTGCAATTTGGCATAGTTTTCAAGTCGCCTTACATCAAGAGAACCTTGCTGTATCGCCTGTTGAACGGCGCAGCCTGGTTCCGTCTGGTGCTGACAATCACTAAATCGGCATTGTTCGCTCAACGCTTCTATATCACCAAATGCGTGCGCGAGGCTTTGCTCAGAACCAGCAAGTTGCAGCTCACGCATTCCTGGCGTATCTATCAGCAATGCGCCCATGGGCATTTTATGTATTGATCGCGCGGTGGTGGTGTGACGACCTTTGCTATCATCCTCGCGTATGCCGCCGGTTTGCTGAGTGTCAGACGCTAATAACGTATTAATTAATGTCGATTTGCCAACACCAGATGAACCTAACAGCGCCACCGTTTGCCCGGTTTGGCACCATGCCAATAAGCCTTGCACGCTTTGTGCGTCCAGCGCATTAACCGTTTCTACCATTAAACTGGCATCGAGTTTTTGCACTTGATGGCACAGGGCGTACACGTCATCGGCTAAGTCTTGCTTGGTCAGCACAATCACGGGTTGTGACTGTGAATCACGTACCAGCGTCAGGTAGCGCTCAATTCGGCTTAAATTAAAGTCATGATTGAGTGAGCTAACGATAAAGACAGTATCCACATTGGCAGCAATTAACTGTTGTTGCCGCGCGCTACCAGGGGCCTTGCGCTGAAATAGCGAGGTACGCTCTAGTACGCGAAGCAAGCGATAGTCTGAATCCACCAATAACCAATCGCCAACCGTTATTGGAGGGTATTGATGATGATGCGCCATATGAATTTCGTGTTGTGATGTGCACAGATCGTAACCACTGCGATGATGCCCAATCACACGTGCGATAACGGCATTATCGAGTTCATCGTTGGTCAGTTGTTGCTGAAAATAGTGTTTCCATCCGAGTTCTTGCAGTGAGATCGGGTGAGTAAATAATGTGTTCATGTCGTTTGTACCTTGAACCATACGAATCATCGGCGCGATGGCGCAGAGTTCGCTAAATTCTATCAATAAAGGGTCAGGTACTTACTGAGTAAGTGGTTGCACTAGGCATAAGACCCCGGTTTTAATACCGGGCAAAAGGGAAGGGGAGTAGCTTGCTCACAAGAGCACAATGATTAACGGCTGACTTCACCTTTGCCGGTGTGTGTTACGAATACAATCATGGTCATTCCTCCAAAGGTGATTTACGAAAGGGGCAGTGCCCGCACGTTGAGAAGATAGTAGCATCAAAGCGCAATGTGTCTACGCTTTGATGCTTGGTAATGTGTCAATTTGTGGTTTAGCGTTGATTTAAATCGCGGCTTGAGCGACTTTTTGCTCTTGCTGTTGAAGCTGATACATCGCGCGATATCGTCCTTGGTCAAGAGTCATCAAATGCGGATGATCACCTTGCTCAATCAAGTGCCCCTTATCCAGCACCAAAATGCTATCGGCATGACGAATAGTCGACAGTCGATGGGCAACGACAATCATGGTGACTTTGCCGTGCAAATCGCTTAAAGCGCGCTGCACCACTTGTTCGGTTTCGCTATCAACGTTCGCCGTGGCTTCATCGAGTAATAACACTTTAGGCGAACCAGCGAGCGCCCGAGCGATGATCAATTGCTGACGCTGACCAGTGGAAAGCCTCAGTCCACCTTCACCAAGCTGCGTTTGATAGCCGTCACTCATCTCCATAATCACATCGTGTAAATGGGCTTGTTTGGCGGCATGTTCGACTTGCTGCTGGGTTAAGCCGCGGCCCATATCGATGTTTTCAAACAGGGTGCTAGCAAGAATGAACGGCTCTTGCGGAATAAAACCAACGCCTTGGCGCAGCGTGTCATGATCAAACGCGTTGAGCGCATGGCCGTCCAAACAAATACGCCCGGACTGCGGCTGATAAAAGTTAAGCAGCAAGCTGAGCAGCGTACTTTTTCCGCTTCCCGTATGGCCAACAATCGCAAAGAATTCACCGGATTCAATCGTTACGTTGATGTCGTGAAGCACAGGTTTATCGCTTTGATAGCCAAACACTAAGTGTTCAATATTCAGCGCGCCGTGTTTTAGGTCCGTCACCGTACCGCTTTGGTCCTGATCGGTCGGTTCTTGCAGCAGTTCATACACGCGATCACCGGCAACAATGGCTTGTTGGTAAAGGCTAAAGCGCTGAGTGATTTCAACCAGTGGCTCCGTAAAGCGGCCTAAATAGTTAAGGTAGGCATACAACACGCCCACTTCGACGTAGCCTTCCACAACTTTGATGCCAAAGAACCAAACAATCCCACATAAGATGATGATACTGAGAAAGTTAATCGCAGGGCGCAGCATCAGTGAGCCAATGGTAACCGCTTTTAAACGCGTGGTGTAATAACCGTCATTGATACCATCAAACTGCTCAAACTTGCGTTGCTGCTGATTGGTCGCTTGAATTACTGACATGCCGCTGATCGATTCGTTCATGGTGGCATTAATATCCGAGCGCAGTTGGCGACTTTCGGTGACCACTTTGACACTGAATTTTTGGTAAAGGTAAATCAAGCCGACCACGGTTGGAATCAACAGCAGTGCGATAAGCATCAGTTCTACATCAAGAATTGCCATCGCAATCAAAATGCCAATTAACAAGATTACGTTGGCTAATACGTTTGATAAAAACTGGACGTAAATGTCTTTGATGGATTCGGTATCGTTGGTAATGCGACTGACCAGTTGCCCTGTACGAGCATAATCAAAATAGGCCATCGGCAAACGCAAGACATGGTTGAAAACACGTTTACGAATGTCTAACACCGCGTTGAGTGCCATATCCAAAAAGCGCATGGTTTGCTTGTATTTGAGATAGGTGCCGAGCAGGGTTGAGATAATAAATAGTGAGATGACACCAACAATCGGCCACACTGGGTAGCGATCCGGCATGATGAATTCATCGATAAACACTTTACTGAGCATGGGGCCCAGTACATCGAACCCCGTGGCGATAACAACCAATAGTAAGGTTTTGTAAAATAGAGGTTTATCAGCAAATACATAGCTCATTAGCAGGCGCAAAGAGCCAGACGGTTTAGTGTCTTGCGATGCGGCTTTATTTGTTTTACTGCGAGACATTAAGACGCTTCCTCCATGGCAAGTGCCATTTGTTGATACGCGGCCATGCGCGAATACCAGCCGTCACTATTGATTAATTGTTGATGGTTGCCACGTTCAATCACTTCACCATGCGCCAACACTAAAATCGTGTCCGCTTGCTCAATGGCTGACAGCCGGTGACTCACGATAATCAAGCTCTGTTCAGTGCGCTGCGCAAGATGCTCAATGATTTCTTTTTCCGTGTGAATATCGACCGCCGACAAAGCATCATCAAGAATCAAGATTGGCGCTTGGCTAATCAAGGCTCGCGCAATGGATAACCGCTGGCGTTGACCGCCAGACAACGTCACGCCACGCTCTCCAACTAACGTTTGATAGCCTTCTGGAAACTGGCGAATATCGGCATCCACTGAGGCAAGGCGAGCGGCTTCGTAGACTTCTTCATCGCAGGCATCTGGGCGACCCATGCGAATATTTTCCATGATGCTAGTACTAAACAAAAAGGCATCTTGCGGCACGTAGGCATAGTGGCTACGCAGTGTATCCAATGGAATGTGTTGAATCGCTTTACTGCCAAGCAGAATATCGCCTTCTTGGGTATCCCAGTAGCGCATCAGCAGTTGCAACAGCGTTGATTTTCCCGACCCTGTCGCCCCTGCAATACCGAGTACTTGTTGCTGCTTAAGCTCAAAAGAGACTTGGCTGAGCGCGGCTTGCTCGGTATCGGGGTAATGAAAGGTAAGATGATTGACAGTGATGTCATAGCCGTGAGTTTGCTCACGGCCATTGTCAGCAATCGAGTCGGGTAAGTTGAGAAGCTGTTCTAATCGACCTATTGCAGCATTACCGCGCTGCAAAATATTCATCAGCCAGCCAAACGCATACATCGGCCAAATTAACTCAGAAAGATACATCGTAAAACTGGTGAGCTGGCCAACGGTTAAGTTACCCACGTGGATCTGCCAGCCTCCAGCGAGTAGGGCAATCAAGAGCGCAGAGCCAAGGCTAAGTTGAATAATAGGATCGAACATCGCTTCAGAGCGCTGTACTTTGTAGGTACTGCTGGCGGCTTTTTCGGCAATGCGATCAAATTGCTCAGATTCAATCGACTCACGGCCCATGGATTTAATCATTCGAACACCGGAAATCGCCTGTTGCGTTTGTTCATTGAGTGACGAGAAGCGATCTAAGGTGTCTTTAAACTGGTGATGAATGCGGTTCGATAAGCGATAGAAGCCATAACCCATAAATGGGAAAGGCAAAATGGCCAGCGCGGCTAATTTCCAGTCGATGAACAAAAACATCATGATCAACACCAGAATAAACGTCAGCAAGCCGTCAAACCCTGAAAGAATGCCTTCTCCAGCCGCGACTTCAACGGCATCAATATCGTTGGTCGCCCGCGCCATTAAATCGCCAGTAGAGTGGATATTATAAAACGCTTGGCCTTGCTTCGTTAGGCGTTGATAAAAGCGCTGGCGCAAAATATTACCCAGCTTATATGACGTGCCAAACAGCATCCGTCGCCAACCGTAGCGTAGAAAATACACCGCAAGACTTGCGATGGCTAATCCGCCCAAATAGAACTCGGCTTTGGTGAGTTCGCGCGTTTCTAGCATGTGGTCTATCGCTTGGCCAATGAACCACGGCACCGCCATATTGATCCCAGCGACGAGCATCAGCATGAGCAGCGCCAGTGAGTAGGTAAACCAGTAGCGGCGGAAAAACCACCCTAGGTGTCGAAATAATTGCATTTGTTACTATCCAAAAAGAAGAGGAAGAGTTGGCCTGATTTCGGTAGTGTGACTCATCGAACTGAGTTCTCATTTGTGCGCCAGCCGACCAAAACACTACGTCAGCCAACGGCGAATATCAACCGTTATGCTACGAATAAAAGGGCGACCATACCCGGTCAACTATAGCAGGCTATGTGGTTGAAATTCATTGTTTTGTTAATCAGTTTACGGTTTGATTTTCGGCGCGGCAGATTTATGATGCTCAATCACTTGGCAAAATATCTGATGGATTGCCATTAAAATAAGGAGTTAACCCTGTGATACGACCCATGACCCAAACGGATTTCGAGCAATTTTGGCCTCAATTTGAAGCCATCATCCGAGCGCAGCACACCTATGCGTTCGATGCCAATATGTCACGCCAAGCGGCATATAAGGTGTGGTGTGAATTACCGTTTGCAACGTTTGTGTTAGAACAAGATGGTCAGATTCTCGGCTCTTACTATATCAAACCTAACGCTCAGGGGCCGGGGAACCACGTGTGCAATTGTGGTTATATGGTGAGTGACTTTGCTCGCGGCCAGGGCGTTGCTCGGTGTTTATGTGAGCACTCCCAACACTACGCGGTTGAACATGGGTTTAAAGCAATGCAATTTAACTCCGTCGTCTCAACCAATCAGGTTGCGGTTGCGTTGTGGCAGAAATTGGGGTTTACCACCATCGGTACCATTCCTCGCGGTTATCAGCATCCTAAACACGGATTGGTCGATTGCTTGATTATGTATAAATGGTTGGTGTAGCAACACCATTATCGTAACGTCCTAGCAAGCGCGCTAGTGTAATTGCTTCCCGATGTTAACGACTGCCGTAACGTCGTTTCGGTCTTTATCACACCCAATGTGCGCACTCACCAAATCGTTGACCGCAGAGATTTGTGTATCGACGGCTTGAATGTACTCTTGTGGCAGTTGCTTTCTCATGACGTTTAAACAGCGCACAAGATGAATCATCACATCAATATGCTTTTCTCCAGCTTGCCTTAGTTGATCGAATGCGGTGTTGAGTACGGACTCATAGGTATAAGTTCGTCTTTTTAGCCAAATATTGGTGTTGGTATTTCTGATCGCTTGAGATGGAAACTGATGTTCGGCCATCAAGATACACACTGACGTTAGCCTATCTGCGCAAGTCATCGCCGTGATCGGGTCGTTAATCCCTGGAGAGAGTGCACGTAGAGCGATTTCGACAAGCTGGGAAACGGAGAATTCAGGGTCTTGAAGTGACGTCCTTTTCTTGCCCAATACAATGCAAGATAAACAGTAGTGTTTTCTTTCATCATCGATTTGGGTTGTTGAGTGAATACGCAGCAGTGTTTCGTTCGGTACCACATGGTCGCCCGCTCTCACCAAAATATCGATGCCCTGAATACCGTCTTGGTTGAGCAAATGGTGATAGTCGACGGTCTGGACATAACCACTCTCGGTGAGCGAAAGTTCAGTGATGACGGGTGAATCCACAATCGCTGATGGTTTCAAACATTGGTGGTTTTTCTTTTCATCGGTCAACGTAAATAGATGGGATAGGCTGCGAATGCATTCGTGATAACAGCGGCTGATGATTTCATCAACCTGAATAAAACGGGCAATATGGTGGATGTAATAAATCAGTACCAGTGTATCAAAAATGCCGATGACCAATACCAATACAGAAAGGGCGGATGAGGTGATGGTATCTGTATCGCTAACGCTGACACGATGCAATGCAATGAGGCAGAACACAAACGTTGAGGTAAAGAACCCTAAAACCAGTTGAGTGCCGCGGTCATCCATAAAGGTTTGCAGCAATCGCGGACCAAATTGCGATGAGGCCATCGTCAACGCCACTAAGGTCATGGAAAACGCAATACTGGTGGCGGTGATGATCGAGGTAGCGATGGCGGAAATTAAATCACTGGCAGTGTCCGCAGGTACCGTTGGAAGGTAATCGCGAAATAACGATTCAGAGATAAAAACGGGCGTGTAATAAATGCAGGCGTAACCTAAGCAAAACGCGATAAGCATCATACAAACAGGAACGAACCAATAGCTCGCTCTGATGCTTTGCCATTTAGCTTGAGTGAAACTCGCCACAGGTTTGATCATCTTATCACCTTGCGTGTTGACCGCAGTTTAACGATGCACAAGTTAACTATGGTCGATAAGTCTATGGTGGGCGCTAAATCGTCGATGAAACAGTGACCCATTGCTAAAATACGAATGGAAAGTGGTCAGGTGGTGGTTCTCGACGTCTCTAGCTCGACATAAAAAAACCGCCAAATGGCGGCTTTTTTATTTAGATAACATTAACGACCTTGTTCAAAGTCATCAACTTCACGCTCTGCTTCTTCGCGAGACTTACCGTAGATTTGCTGAAGTTTACCAATCAACTCAGTACGGCTACCTTCAATTTTGTCTAAATCGTCATTGGTAAGGTCACCCCATTTAGTTTGTACCTTGCCTTTAAGCTCTTTCCAATTGCCTTCTAAAAGATCGCGGTTCATGGTTTTCTCCTTACACTATTAAATACTCACTTTAATAGATGCAATGGGTATGCCACTTATGTTTGTAAATTTAATTCATTGAAATTAAAGGATTATTAATTTTATTGGAGTTCGGTATCAATACGCGCTGAATGTAATTTATTCTTGATAAGAAAACCAAGCCTGTAATTTTTTTATGAAGATTCAGAGCGCAAAGGGCCAACGGCTTTTGATGCCTCACAACTGGAGGATAAAAGCCGATAACCGAATCGACCTATTTCTCACTATTCATACTTTTTTCTGCGCGTTTATGCTCGTAATCTTGTTGATGTTCAATGATTTGATGAATGTTATCTTCAAGCCACACGGCGAGGCCTTGTACTCTATTTGCTACTTCAAACCCCGTTGAGGTGAGTTCATATTCAACATGGGGCGGCACAACGGGGTACACCGTGCGTAGAACAAACCCGTCTTTCTCGAGAGATTGAAGTGTTTGGGCTAACATCTTTTCACTGATGCGCAAAATACGTTTACGCAATTGACTAAAGCGTTGTTTCTCGCCGTTGAGCAGGGCCATGAGCACCAATACGCCCCAACGGCTAGTGACATGGTTAAGCACTTCGCGGCTTGGGCAACGATCTGAAAACACATCGCCTTTTTGAAACTGAGCATCGGCAAGAGATGCAAATTGGTCTTCTTTCATACTTACCTTTTAGTACGTACTTACTTTTAGTTTGTTAGGGATCTATTATACACACATCCGGTCAAATGATCGTCGTAATTCACCGTCAATTTAAGGAGAACAATATGCTTGTCGTAACAGGTGCAACAGGTCAACTGGGTCATTTAGTGATTGATGCTTTGCTTAAATATGTCGCTGCTTCTGACATTGTTGCAGCAGTACGTAATGTCGAAAAAGCGCAAGATCTTGCAGATAAAGGCGTGCATGTTCGTTTTGCTGACTACACGCAACCTGAATCTTTAGTGACCGCTTTTGAGGGCGCCACCAAAGTATTGTTGATTTCTTCCAGTGAAGTTGGGCAACGTTTTGCTCAGCACAAAGCCGTGGTGGATGCCGCCAAAAATGTGGGTGCAGAACTGCTGGCTTACACCAGTATTCTTGATGCAACCAACTCACCGCTTGCGTTGGCGCAAGAACATAAACAAACCGAAGCGTATATTGCTGAATCAGGTGTACCAGCGGCGATTTTGCGCAATGGTTGGTACTCTGAAAACTATGTGAATGGCATTGGCGCATCGCTTGAACATGGCGCGATGTTTGGTTGTGCGGGTGAAGGCAAAATTGCGTCGGCTCCTCGTGCTGATTACGCTGAAGCGGCAGCGCAAGTGCTGACTCAGCCAGACCAAGTGGGTAAAGTGTACGAGTTAGCTGGTGATGAAGCCTTTACGCTCGGTGAATTCGCCGATTATCTGTCTGCACTTAGTGGACAAACCGTGGTTTACAACAATGTCAGCGAAGATGAGTACGCGAATATTTTAAAACAAGTTGGCCTGCCTGCGCCGCTGGCAGAAACACTTGCCAACTCGGAAACGGGCGCTGCAAAAGGTGGCCTGTTTGATGACTCTCAAACTCTATCTAAATTGATTGGTCGTCCAACTGAAACCATTGAAACCACCTTAAAACACGCATTAGCTGCGCGTTAAGATGGTTCTATAAACAATGAAAAGGCCACTTTAAGTGGCCTTTTTTATGCGCATGATGGCATCAATTCATTTAGCTAAGCTGAGCGAGAAGCGCTTTGGCCACCGCTTCGGAGCTCGCAGGGTTCTGACCTGTAATCAGTTTGCCATCCTCGATAACAAACTCACCCCAATCTTCCCCTTTGTGGTAATCCGCGCCAATTGATTTAAATTCATCTTCAATTAAAAATGGCACAACGTCGGTCAGTTCAACACCAGCTTCTTCACCATTCGTAAATCCGGTCACTTTACGCCCCTTAATCAGAAGCTCGCCATTTTCAGCTTTTACATGACGTAGAACGGCAGGCGCATGGCAAACAAAGCTAATCGGTTTACCGCTGCGTTCAAAGCGTTCAATCAGCGCAATAGAGGTTTGTGAATTGGTGAGATCCCACAATGGGCCGTGACCACCTGGGTAAAATACCGCATCGAAATCATCCGCACTGACGGTTTCAAGCTTGACGGTATTCGCTAGAGCATTTTGTGCGCTTGGATCTTGATTAAAGCGCTCGGTTAGCTCGGTTTGAAAATCGGCCAGCGCACTTTTCGGATCCAGTGGGGGTTGACCGCCTTCTGGTGACGCAAGAGTGATCGTTGCGCCTGCATCGAGGAAGGTGTAGTAAGGGGCGGCAAATTCCTCAAGCCAGAAGCCTGTTTTCTCGCCGGTACTGCCCAGTTCATCATGCGATGTTAATACCATTAGAATATTCATATCTGTTCCTCTTGAAGCGTGAATTGATGTTTTTCATTATTGTTAGATGTGGTTTTGCTCCACATTCTAGTTGTTGGGATGTCGCTGCGGCTTTTAAACCGCAGCAACGTATTTATTGACCGAACGCTTGCTTGAGCGCATCCGCTTTGTCTTGATAAGGCGCACGTAATCGCTCGCTGGCATCGTCGCTTTGCTCATGAACCACCACGGCTTTCGCGTGAGTGAAGTTGTTAAAGCCGTGAATACCGTGGTAGGCCCCCATGCCCGATGGGCCGACACCGCCGAATGGCAAGGCATCGATGGAAGCATGAGTCATAATGTCATTAATGATCAGCGCCCCCGAGGTGGTATGCTGAGCAAAGTATTCCTGACGCTGCTCATCGTCACTAAAGTAATACGCTGCGAGTGGTCTTGGATGTTGGTTAATATAATCAATGGCTTGCTGCTCTTGCTCGTAGGTCTTAACAGGCAGCAGCGGACCAAAAATTTCTTCCTGCATGATCGCCATATCGTCATTCACATTGAGGATCAAATGCGGTGCAATCGTACGTGTTGCTTGATCAATACTCGGTTCATTGTTAGGTGCAAGGCTAATGATGGTCGCGCCTTTTTGTTTCGCATCGTCCAATAAGCCGGTTAGGCGCTCAAAATGGCGCTGATTGATAATCGAGGTGTAATCTGGGTTATCTGCAATGGTCGCAAAGCTTTGTGCGACAAATTGCTTCGAGGCGGAAGCCCATTGTTCGAGGTGATCCTTGTGGACCAACACGTAATCGGGTGACAAGCAGATTTGCCCAACGTTAAACGTTTTGACGGTCATTGTCCGTTGCACGGCATGGGTGATATCCGCATCTGGCGCAACCAGAACTGGCGATTTACCACCGAGTTCCAATGTCACGGGGACTAAGTTTTCGGCTGCGGCGCGCATCACATGCTTACCGACGGCGGTACTTCCGGTAAAGACTAAGTGATCAAAAGGCAATTGGCTGAAGGCTTGGCCAACGTCAGCATCTCCGAGCACAACGGCAAGCTCCATAGGGTCAAAATAGCGTGCCACTAACTCAGCGAGAAGCTCTGAGGTACGAGGCGTTAATTCAGATGGCTTGAGCATGGCGCTGTTGCCTGCGGCAAACACACCAGCAAGGGGGCCAAACGCTAAATTGATAGGAAAGTTCCACGGGCTAATGACACCCACCACGCCAAGTGGCTGTTGCTGAATATGCGCACTGCGATCGCCTTCAAGGCCAAACACAGGTTGCGGTTGCATCCACTGTTTGACGTTACTTTTTGCGTGCATTAAGCCGTTTACAGTGGTGACAACATCGGCCACGAGCGACTGATATTCAGCGCGGTGACCAAAGTCATCACTCATGGCTTGAGTTAACGCTTTTTGGTTATCGGTGATCAAATCAATTGCACGTTGCAGGCGATCTTGACGAAGCTCTGCGCTCGCAGGCCCAGTATCGAGATGAGCCTTTTTCATTCTTTGGAGAATAGAATTTAAATCATGGAAAGACTGAGTGGTTGTCATGGTGCATCTCCTCATTGGTGAGCCAGAAGAACGCAATTGCATGCGTTTTATTGTATGAGTTGATAGTAAAGAGAATGGATTAATCGCGCCAACAAGGTTATTTTACTAGGGGTATAAATAATTTTATGGATTGTTATGTCTCTGATTCGATTAAGAACATTTGTGGAAGTTTATCGCCAGCGTTCGATTAGCTCGGCGGCGAGGGTGCTCAATTTAACTCAACCAGCGGTCTCGCAACATGTTGCCGGATTGGAGGTGGCGATTGGGCGGCCGTTGTTCACTCGCGAAGCTCAAGGGGTTGCGCCGACGCTTGCCGCAGAAGAACTTGCCGCGGATATTGGCGATAAGCTGGATGCCGTTGAACTGGCGTTATCGCAAGCCAAAGCACGCTCACATGATGTTGAAGGAACATTGCAGATCATCGCTCACAGCGATTTTATGTCTGAGGTGTTGGCGCCGCGTCTGCTTCCATTACTTGATGCGGGCATTCGAGTACGGCTTCATTCAGGCGATGGGGAACTGGTGCACAACATGCTGGTGGAAGGGCACTGTGACTTAGGTTTTACCGGGCATCCAATCACCGATCCATCCCTAAAAAGTGAACTCGTCATGTCTGAGCCTGTTTGTGCAGTGACCTCGCCGCGTATCATGAAGCAAATCAGCGAAAGCCCAGATCATTTAGCGGCGCTGATGAAGCAGCCGATGCTGACTTATGATTTAGCGTTATCGGTAATCGATGGCTGGTTAAGGCGTAACAAGCTCACACCAGAACAAAGGCAACCGGCGTTAGTCGCTCAGGATTTACGCGCACTGCGTGGATTATTGGTGCAAGGTTTTGGCTGGACAGTCATGCCACACTATTTGTGCCAAGCGCAAATTGAGAGTGGGGAGTTGTGCCATGTTCCTGCTCCGATAGGTGACACGATACTGAACTATTACATGGCTTGGTCTCCGAGTTCTTTAAGAAGCCCGAGAATCGCTCATGCAAGACAAACGCTACTCTGGAGCTTGTCGCAGAAAGCAACTTAACGTGTTTTTGGACTTAAACGTGCCAGTGATGTCGCTAAAGTCGTAAATTACGGATAACTTTTCTATCCGTATTGCGAGACTCATTATGCATCATGATTGTGTCGAAGATATAACCGTTTTGATTAAATAATGCTGATGCTGTGTGAATGGTTCTCGTCGGAGACTCTGCTTAAAGAATGATGAAACCTCATACTCTTTACCTACGGGTAATATGTTCACTTTAGAAACATCGAATATAAAGTCGGGCAAAAAAGAGAGTGCTGGGACGGTCTGAATCACTTCGTACGCCGTGGACAATGAAATGAGTCAACATAAGCGATCTTCTTTGGCTTCAGTTTCAGTGTTTCAAATAATCGATAACGGTGATCATTCCAAGCAGGCAGTTTGGAAACAATTAACATATTGTCGAGAATATCTTCTAACTTATTAAGTTCTAAATCTGGGTGGCTCGCCAAATAAACTTGATATTTAGCAATATGTTGGTGTGTGATGTCTTTATTCGTTTCCAAATCGCTAAAATGAACACCAATATCTACCTCTCCTTGAACAATGTCATCAAGGGTACTTTTTCCCCAATGTTGAACATGAAATGTGGCTTGTGGAAAGTGTTGCAATAAAGCCGCTGTCAACTTTGCTGCCGCATATTGATAAAGGTAAGAATTCAGTGCAATGACGATAGGTTGCCTGTACTGCGAGAAATCAGTGGTGGACGTTGTTGCTTGCTTCCATACGTTTGCCAATTGATTGTAATGCTGCTCTACCTGTGGGGCGAGTTGCTGCACTAAAGGGTAAGCTCCATTCCCTGTGCGCTACGTATGAAAATTGGATCATTTAACCTTTCACGCAGCTTAGTAATGTCTCGGCTAACTGCACTCTCAGACTTGTTAAGAATATCACCTACCTTCTTAAGATTCGGGTGGTTATAGAGCAAAACCATGGTTTTCATCAACTCTAACGGCAAATCTAAATAATGATACATGTACCTTCTTGCAGTGTTCGCAAGGTAGTCTTAACTATCATTACTATTTTCACAATAGCAAAATAGTATTTATTTAATTCAAACAGAAGACTGTAGATATGAAAATGAAAACTCTGAACATAGCCTTAATTTCTGTAATGACATTAACAACCACCACTGCATTTGCAGCAAATAACCCTGACTTTAGTTCTCCCTACATGAATGCCAAAGAGACCCCATTAACCCACCTTCCGGAAAATGGCAATAAAGCAAAGGTCAATCAAGAAACCGCATCATTTTGGAATTTGGGCACACATAGCGAGCAGCGAGCCTCTTATGATGACCCAACTACTGTAAAAATTGCCGACGGTATCTGGACTTTTGGCTCGCGCTCAATTGTTAACATGAGTGCCATCGAAGCTCCTGAAGGCCTAATTATCTACGACACTGGCGACAACGGCCATGACGCAGAAGAGTTCTATACTATGCTGCGTAAAGAAACTGATAAGCCTATTGCTGCCATTGTGTATTCGCATGAACACTACACTTTCGGCGCACGCTACATGTTAGAACAAGAAGCGGCCCGTGGTAATACTGATATTAAGATTATTGGACACCCGAACACCAATGCATCCATTGCCAAAAATGGTGGTGTATCGTCAATACATCCCGAGACTAGCGGCATCACCATGGCTCGTAGTATCGAGCAGTTTAACGCTTATCTGCCTAATGATGGGGATAATGCCGCCTATAAAAATACCGTAATGCCAGATCCAAGTGGTTTCGTACCCGTGAACTTATCGCCAACTCATGATGGTCAAACCATCAATGTAGCGGGCTTGGATATGGTGTTCTACATAGACGGAATTGGTACTGATACCTCAAACCAATTGATGGTCTATATTCCAAGTAAAAAAGCAGTATTGAATAATGTTGTCTGGGGTTGGTTCCCTAATATCTACAGTGCCCGTGGTGGTCGTTACCGCAATCCAAATGATTGGATGGGAGCATTAAACAAGATAAAAGAACTAAAGCCTGAAATCTTACTTTCAACTCATTCCACTTCACTTGTTGGGAAAGATAAAATCGATGCTCGCTTGAAAAGTTACCACGATGGTTTAGCGTTTGTTCTTGATCAGTCATTAAAAAATATTGCCTTGGGTCAGGGGCCTGACGAACTTCGCTATAGCGTAAAACTGCCTAAATACCTGAAAGAATCACCGATTCTGGTTCAAAACTATGGTGAAATTTCGATTATGCCGCCGCGTATTTATACCGCGTTGTTTGGTCAATATGACCGCAATGCCGCCCACTTAAATAAGTTACATCCAAAAGATGAAGCGATGCGCATGGTTGAGGCTATGGGTGGAGAAGGTAAAACCTATAACTTAGCGAAACAAGCGTTCGATAATGGTGACTACTTATGGTCAGCACAAGTATCAGACTACTTAGTGCAAAGTAACCCTAGCAAGAAAAACAAACAGCTAAAAGCAGATGCATTGGAGCAGATGGGTTATCGTGCCACATCAACCAACTCGCGCTCTTTCTACCTAGCGCAAGCTGCTGAACTTCGTGGTGAAGTGAATATCATCAAGAATGTGCCGGCTACCCCAGAATCGGTAGTTCAGAACATCAATGATTACGTTAACTACTATCGTATCCGTATCAATCCAGAACGTTCTGGTGAAACAGAAGCAACAATCAAGTTCGATTTTGGCGGAGATAAGGTCTATGGACTTGAAATCAGCCGCGCCGTGGTTAACTACCTGGATAACAGTGTAGCCAGTAAGACAAAAGCTGACGTCACGGTACAGATGAAACCAGAGGTTTGGGCTGAAATCTACAACAATACCGCGGCTTTTGATGACTTGCTAAAAGCTGAAAAAATCACAGTAACTCAAGGCGATAGTGCAACTGCATCACAACTGATGGGGCTATTTGATCCGATTTACGATTGGCAAAACGACAAAGGGCTACAAGACCTTTCAAAAATGATGAGCCAATAAGACCGGTAACTTTACGCTTATAACTAATCAGTAGCGGTCGTTGGCTGCTACTGATAATACCCAAGTCATTCTCGCTAAACCGAGCATCTTGAGGTTACTTGTGTATATCAAAAGGATAATAATATGAATGCAGATATGTCACATCTAGGTCGAGGATTTCAATTGCAAAATGGTGATATCACCATTCAGGCTTATGAAAAAGGTTAAGGGGAGCCGATTATTTTCGTGCATGGTTTCCCTGATTCTGCAAATGCTTGGCGCAATCAAATCGATCCATTAGTCAACGCTGGTTACCGCGTGATTACGTTAGATATGCGTGGCTACGGCAAAACATCTAAGCCGATTGAAAAAGAGCATTACCACATCGCTATGCTTGCATCGGATGTTAAAGCGGTGATTGATCACCTCAACATTGAAAAAGTTCATGTGGTTGGGCATGACTGGGGGGCTGCTGTCTCTTGGACATTTGCCGGCATTTATCCGCAAGCAACTAAATCACTAACCGCTATTTCAGTTGGTCACCCATTTGCATTGCTGAGTATGTCTGATATCAAACAACGTGAGATGTCGTGGTATTTCTTCCTCTTCCAACTGCCAATGGCTCAAGATCTTCTTGCAGCTGATGACTGGAAGCTGTTTAACGAGTGGACTCGTAATCACCCAGAATGGGAACACTGGAAAGAAGCATTTAAAGAAGGTAAAGACATTATTCCGGGGCTGAACTGGTATCGCAATGGTTTAGACTTAGAAACCCCACTAAAACCTGAAGATTTTGGTTTAGTACAAGCACCTTGCTTGGGTATCTGGTCTGAGCACGATTATTATCTAGGTGAAAAACAGATGAAAGATTCTGTGCACTTCATCGGCGAAAATGCCAGCTTTGAATATGCTCGAATAAACGAAGCCACGCACTGGGTACAACTTGATAAGCCAGATGAGGTCAATGAGCTTGTTCTCAGATTCACAGCCAAGCATCGCTAAAAGAGCGAATGCTCAAATATAAAATAATAAAGCCAGTCGTTTTGACTGGCTTTTTGTTACTCAGAGTAAACAGAGAAGTCCGTAGGCACTAGTTTAACGTTGGGCTAAATAAGCCACCATCACTAGTTCAGAATGTGATTTCAGTATGAGGAGGGCATTTTCGTGCTAGAAATGCCCGCCGTGAAGGTTATGGACAAAACCCATTTAGAGCTACTACTTAATTTAGAAAGCCACGGATAACTTTTAGTATGGAAAACCTCAAACTGCCCAGTAAAACTAAATAGCTGTTCCTAACTATAAATAAATCTCTCGATTTTAGAAAAAGAAAGGAACTAGGTACCGTCTGGGCGCTCTGATCATAAAATCCATAATTGCGACCGAATTCTCATGATTCTAATATTACCTGACCCGTCGTATCGCTATAAAGATTCGTATAATGAAGAATATAGCCTATTGCCGCCGCTTGAATGCCATATTGCTTCATTCACAATGGTATTCCATCACCAATATATCCAATTCTGGCTACTGTCCGCTCTTCCATAAGACTCTGAATTAACGGGTAGACAGAATGCGGTATTGACGACTTTATTAAAGCTTGAGCCCCCAAAGTCTTGGATATCAGCGTTTACCTTGGAGTACCAACCTTATTGGTACTTAAGACAGTAGAGTAAGTATTCGCTAACTTTTTCTTGATCAAGTTTCATTTCTTCGTGAACGAAATGCCGCAACTTTCATTCTGTTACCGCAAAGAGCCATACTACACCAACGTCGGCGATGGGATTTAGTTGTATCCAAAAACATTAAAGTACAATCATGGGCTTCACACTGACGAACATATTTAAGCTCAGGGTGACAAATCAAATTTGCGACAGAAGCGGCAATCGGTTCAAGTAAGCTTTCGACGCTATTATCTCGTCTACGTTTAACCAGAAGAAAGCTGTTTAATGTGTTGTCCCACTGTAAATATGTTTTTGGGCTGCCCTTATCTAGCAAATGATTAATGAAGTCCGTATTGCCAGCTTCACCGTCAATCGCGGCCTTTATGACTTCTCGAGCAACTTTTCTGAGGTCTTTCGCTTTTTCAACAAGCCCGAGAGGTATCTCTACATTTTCTTCAGGCAAGCATCCAGCTAACTTAAGCCATTTTACTGTACTTTTATTATCAATTAGGTGGTCTTGGTGTTCATCGAACATGCCGTATTCGCTGTTAACGAAGTCTAACGCCAAATTGTTCGCTAAAAACTGAGGCTGATTCATAGTCATAAAATCAATTGTAACCATTAAAAAATTAATTGACAGGTTACCAAAAAAGACCGTAACCTTCAATTTTGCACTTTAACGGTTACACGGGAAGTAATTATGAACACTGAATCAAATACACAACACGTACACTATCGTTATGAACAAGTCGATAATGTAAATATTTTTTATCGAGAAGCGGGCGAGCCGACTAATCCAAGTATCGTGTTATTACACGGGTTTGCGGCTTCATCGTATATGTATCGCTATATCATTCCGGCATTGGCTGAAAACTATCATGTCATCGCTCCGGATCTTCCGTCCTTTGGTTTTACGCAAGCGCCAAGTCGAACGCAGTACACGTACACATTCGAAAACATTACTAAGACGATGGAAAAGTTTGTGCAACAATTGGAAATCAAACGGTATGCCCTAATGGTTCATGACTATGGTGCGCCGGTAGGTTGGCGTATGGCAGCGGCCAATCCAGACGCTGTGACAGCGCTGATTTCCCAAAATGGTAACGCGTATGAAGAAGGCTTAGCGGAAGGGTGGAACGCGATTAAAGACTATTGGCAAAACCCAACGCCTGAAAATCGTGCTGTGCTTAAAGATTTCCCAACACCAGAGGAAATTAAGTCGCAATATCTGACCGGAGTAAGCGATAAGAGCTTAGTGTCACCGGATGGTTATACCTTGGAAGGCATGCATGTACAGAAACCTGGTAATGCAGACATTCAGCTAGATCTAGTGCTCGATTATGCATCTAATGTTGAAAACTATCCTCGTTTTCAGGCATATTTCCGTAAGTATCAACCTGCATTGCTTGCAGTCTGGGGGGCTAACGATCCTTATTTCCTGCCTGCTGGTGCTGAAGCTTGGAAACGTGATCTCCCTAGTGCGGATATTCGATTCTTTGATACCGGGCATTTCGCACTGGAAACGCACGCCGATGAGATTACGCCAATCATTTTAGAGTTCTTAGCGCAAAGCGTTAAGTAATTTAAAACCATTGAGTTAGGTGGTGTCTAGAGAATTAATGGGGAGCAATCAGGCTCCCCATTAATATTATTGGCGATGATCCCACTTTTCTTTTAATCACCGAGATTTGATTGTGAGCTCGGCTCGTAAGCCAGCCGTGAAGCCTAAACAAGGATACCACCGCGCAACATATTACGGATCTATAGATAGAAGGGCAGACACGGATAATTCGATATTAGGGGGATAAAAAACATCAAGCATGCTCTAGAGAATAAATACATCATGAGAAAAGTGATACATTTTAATAAGGGTATGAGTATGTGGCGCAAGCAACAGCGGGGCTGCGGTTGGATTAGTCGGCGGGAACGCTCTTGTTTCTATGGCATCGGATATGACAGCTTTTGCTGCTGAGACTTTCGATGAAAAAACGTTTACGGAGTCCATTCGTCACATAATAACCAACGTCTTAGATTTAAAAAAGCGATGCCAATAAAATCTATCTGTTCCAAGCCAACTAAACACTGAGATTCAGCGGACCATACTAAGTCAATGGCATACACCACTATTAGAAAAGGTAAGTCAAAGAGTGGAAAGAGAAACATCTTCCGAAATTTTGGCTAACAATTTTTGGGGAAAATTCGTGTTACCAATAGCGTTAGCCGTGATCCTGCTCGCATGACCAAAAGTATGGAAAAACTCTATACACGTGGCCAGTTTTAGAGAATCACTACAAGATGTCTGGAATAGCTTGACCAGAATAGAGCCCCCTAACTGGCTTAAGGTTTTAGCTTGGGTTTATCTTGGTCGGGTCATAGGGGGCAGTGTGTCTTGATTCTAAAAGCCGACCAGATTTCAGCGTGGTTTGATAGGTATCTACTGAAGAAAGACAAAGAGTAGACGTGATTGTGAAGCTCTAATATTGGTCGTTAACATCACAAAAACGAGTAGCCAAATAAAATGGTTCTCGCTTTTTTAATCAATTACCACGTTCGATTCGAGATAAAAATTACCCAGTAAACTCTACTGAATCTGGACGATTGGTAAACTGCACACCATTTAAGAAGTCGCACAGCAGTTGGTCTTCACACTGTTTGTAGTTTTTGTTGTTTGGCTTGCGGAAATACGCACCAATTTCGTATTTACTTAAACTAATACCAACCACTTCTAATACGTCCAACACATCTTCTGCTTTCATGTCTAGCGCAATGCGCAGCTTCATGAGAATCATGTTGTTGGTCAACGAGACTTCTGGCTTAGGTTGCTCGCCATCTTTTTTTCCTCGCTTGAGGTTAATAAAGCCATTTAAGAATACCGCTAACTCTTGATCCTTCATCTTAACGCAAGATTTGTCGCTTTCATCTTTTAACCAGTTTGCCACTTTATCGTGAGCCACCGTGACTTCGGCGTGTTCGAAAGCTTTCATGATCTGCGCGTTTTTAAGGTTTAACGCGTGTTGGATACGACGTAAAATTTCGTTGTTAGTCACTAGGGATTCCTAAAATGAGTTCTAAGGATGAATAAAAATCCATCAATCACATGCGATCTGTGGATGTCTTTTTTTCAATAGCGAAGTTGACGGTGACTCTAACAGAGAACACGTTTCTTCGGTAGGTTAAAAAATGGAAATAAGACTGCCTATTCGAACTAGTTGGCTAAGTTGGTACGACCCCACTTTCATCGACACTATGCTGATTAGAAGAAGTAGGTCAAACCACCTCACTGTGACTTGTGAGGTTGAACGTTACTGGCAAGGAATGGGGCAAAGGAGTGTTTGCTGTAGTCGCTTTACTTTTCCTCTGACAAGTGAACACTACTAACAAACTTCGTTGTAAATGATCAGACTTTATTGGAGTCGATCAAACTATATTGTCTTCCGACAGAAATTATTTACCCTGCAGAAATTTAATTATAACCACTTTTAAAATAAGGATAATATAACCAGATACGTCAAATGGTATAGTGGCATACATTTAAAGCACTGCTATATTTAAACTAATGTGAGTGTTGATTGTATATCATTTACTTCAAAAGCCTAGTGTCGCGTATTCTCGAATATGGTTATATTTAATTCATTAACTGTATTGAACCAAGATACCTGATGGATACATTAAGGGTCTAATTTTTATTCTCATTAATCTACAATCGGTAGCTCAGCCATGGATATGGAAACTATTCAAGAAAAAGCAAATAAACTTAGGAAAGAGATTGAGCTGATCGTGAACATTCATAATATTACTTGTGTTCAATCAGTTGAGATAGAATATTGTTACGAGCTAATTGCAGCAGCCTTTGGTTTCAATTGTTCACATGAGATGTTCATAAGCAGAGCGCACAAAGAAGAACTCTTATCTCTTGAGAGCTATTTGGATAAATGGAAGGCGATAGCATATGACTCTAGCGTTCATGATTTTATTGAAAAGCGAATTATGGAATTGAACGGTACCAATTTGGATGTGCTGGATAGTGATTGGATTATAAGTGCTGTTCAATGGTGTTTGACTCCTTTATGTAAAGGTTGTCAGGCCCCTGACTACATGGGGTGCTTTATTGGGGGGAATATTAATTGGGGAATTACTCCAGAATACGTTTGTTCATCATGTTCTCGTTCCGCGGATTATGATTATTGTCGCCGTTGTACAGAAGACCTCATTTACCCGGCATCTGAAATTAATAGCACGGGTGAGTGCTTGTCGCATTCTGATAAATAATCCATCGTTTTCGGAAACGATAATTCTAATGTTCCGATCCCAGAAGGCGGATGACTACGTAGTTTTAATTTGGAGTAATATAATGAACACGTTATTAGATTATTAATACTTGCTTGTATTTAGGTAAATAGTCATACAAGTTGTCTTGACTCAGACTGGTTATACCAAATTGCAGAAAAGACGATGAGGCTGTAAGACAGAAGTTCAACTCCTTCTTCTGCAGTGTTTTTTACACCGCGCATGTAATTCTCTTGCATAAGCCCTTGCCACATTTCTCCCATCCCGAATAGACGTGAGAAAACCAGTAATGTAGCTATTGCACCGAGCATCAGGCTGAAGCTATTGTGCTTTGTATATTCAATTAATGGACGAATTGTTGAGCCTAGGTGGAAGCTAGCCCAACCAATAGCAGTAAGTATTATTACCCATGCCGGGTATTTCCAAAAGCCATGAAAGATTGAATCAAATAATGAATCAAGCTCACGTATAAGTAAAACGCTAAAAAAGAGGATATGAGCACTGCGAACCCTCTTTTTTGTGGTTGATTTATTGCAATTTTTATAAATAAAGCAGCCGTAATTATTAGGTATAGTTCCTGTAGATATTCAGTCAATGATTTCTCACTGAGATTATTATGTAACTGGTGTACATCAAAATGTATCACACCGGCCGAGGTTGCGAGAAGCAATGAGAGTAAGAAAAAACTAGATATCGCAGACCTTAGTGAGCCATATGAATAATTATTTACTTTCCAAGATGAAGGGTTCTCTTTAGGTATCGGCATCTCGTAACCATACTTAATGAGTCATATTTACATTAGTATAGTTATTAATTGGAAATTATGTAATATATTATGGTTTTCGCTGGTTAACATCGAATATGACTAACGTGATAAAGTCTACCTACCGTCAAGAAAGTTCGATATATTATCACACTGATAGCAATAATATAATTCCAAAAATTTACTAGCTAGAAATTAATAGGTATAGAATATCATCTATCACTATGCGTTCGGCTATTGCTAGACGGATTTAGACAATATTTCCATTTAATAGCCAAAAAATTGTTGATGCCAAGTTATTCCATTAACTCAAAAGGTTTTAGAACCGATCTGAACAAATGGGCACCGAAGTATTATGACTTTCGGTGTCATTTTTTATATAAGTGAACATTCAGGATATGGGTCAGGCTTATCTAGCTAGCATCTGAGGCCAATGATGCGTATGTACGTGCTTATAGGTATATAGAATGTAAAGTTAAACGGCAGAATAGTATTAATCTGCTTTCTAGGGAGTTGTGTTTACTTATTGCTTCATTAGAGTATGACTCCATGACGATTGGTTTCAATAGCGTCGACCCAAATGTCAGAACCGCCAACTTGTACACCCAATATTTCGATCATAGGTAACACCGCCGCGCCTATAATATCCGATATCACCGCTTCTAATACCGAATTTAACGCTGTTGATAGTGGGCCAGATAAGCTCCCACTCCCGATCACTAATTCGATGTTAGCTCCCAACTCTGTATCTTTCGGTACTGACTCTTGTAATGGTACTTGCGAAAGCGGTATATAAAACTCGTTTTGCTGCTGGTCTTTATTGTACACCGTGATGTTTGCCGTCAGTGCGACAAGGGGAAGCCCTAATAATGAAATATTAATGTCTAAAGGTTCAACTTCAACTTCAAGCATCGAACTATAGGCAGAAATGTTGGCATAAACTTCGTAATTATCGCTAGTCAGACTCTCGATCGTTGCTGTAGATTTTGAGACATGAGTAACGAGCGTAAGAGGGGATACGTCAAGTGATAACCCGACCAATTCGGTTAAGGCGCTCACTAAATCGAGTAATTCTAAGTCTGCTACAAGACTTAGGTCGACTTGTGCGTTTTCCACTGATGGTTTTTGATTATCTAGGATAGGTAGTGTTGCGATAGCGAATTGTGCCGGCTCAATAATACTTGCTTGTAGATTGACAGATGCAATTCCAGGTAAGGACACATTAAGTCCTGATATGTCGACAAAATGCTCCGAATTAGCTGCGTAAATAGTTGAAGTAATTAACGAAAAAGCGTTAATAGAACTTGATAATGCGGCATCTGGAGCATTATTTGATGAGCTAATATGGATTAAATCGCCTAAAGAAACTTTCGGGATTGGACCCTCAAGCATAGTCAGTTCATTGACAATAAGGTTGAGCGCTTGAGGAAATTCATCTTCTTGACTCAACACGGTGAGGTAAGCTTCCATGACGCTCATCAACGAAATGTCGGCGGCCAGGACTTCTTGAGGAGAGCCTAAGTTCTCCTCGATAGCTAGTCCGGAAAGCAGTGCTCTCAAGTCGATAGCACTGTGAACTAGGCTGTCGTAGTCTGCAATGCCCAAATCAAGTTCAATACCGAGCAAACCGCCAAGTAACGAGTTTAGCAATCCGGTATCACTGGTTGAAAGTGTTTTGGACCCAAGGCCAAATAGCACCCAACTACTCTTTTGAACTGCGGCAGTTGCTGTTAAATTAAGCGTGTCACCATTAAAAAGCCCACCAGCGATAGTACTGCGAGGAACGCTGTGGCTAACGATGACTTGAGCTGCCTGATAACCATGTTCAGGTGCAGAAGACATATCCACTATCCATTGATTATCAACGATCTTTGCGCTACCTAAGCGCAGTGTTAATTCATCGATATTACTTTCATATTGTGAGAATAGTGACGTTTCTAAGTTTGATCTTTGACTTTTATCGATGAAATAGGGAGTGGATCGACTCACTTGTAATGCTGCGAGATCGGCGATGGATTGTAAAGCATGACGCTCGTACGCTAAGCGAGCCATATCTAATGCTAACGAGCAAAATATCACCAGACTGAACAGAGCAGCGCTGAGCCAAAGTGTGACCGCGCCCTTTTGTGACGTGGCATACATGGTTACTCTCCAAATTTCTCTTTAATAAATTTTTGTGGAATTTTTTGTTTAAAACTGTCTTCCATTCGTTCTTGAGCCGCTTTCAGAGCGCGTGGCGATAATTTGTCGTTATAAGGTGTCGCTTGAGTATTTGAACGCTGAATAGCAAGCCAAGACCGAGTTGTATCGCCAAATTTGTCATCAGGCGCCGAGGAATTTTCTGCCCTCAATTGGGGTGATAACACCCCCAACAACGTAATTAAGAGACAACAAATAGTACGATTCATTATTGGTTCTCCAGAGTACTTAAAGGATTAAGGCGCGCTGCAGCGACGGCCAGTTTGTTGCTTTCTTGAGGTGTCCACGAAAAGCGCCGTTGAAGACTTAGTGCGGCTTGTTCTTCACTTCCTCGACGTAATACAAGCCATAAATTTTTTGCGGCAGTTTGATTGTCTGGGCTCAATTCCAGTGCTGTCACCAGTTGAGTACGAGCTTGTTTTTCTTGACCAAGAGACAGTAGTAAAAAACCGTAATCGTTCCTGATATTGGCATTAGCGGGTTCTGCTTTGATGGCAATCTCTAACCAGTCTCGAGACAATAAATATTTCCCTTGATAGGCGGCAATGAGTCCTAGACCATGAGCTGCATTTCCTTTTAAACAGCTAGAGAGCAGCTCTTGATAAAGGTCTTTGGCTTCTTCCCATTGCCCAGCTTTTCGATGGGCGCTAGCTTGTAGAGCCAGTTTGGTAATTAAGTTATCCTCGACTTGTTCTAATGTCGCGAGTGAGGAATAGTATTGACCGTGTATAAAAGCTTGCTTAGCCATAGTAATTTTCATACCTGTAGTACTGGAAACGATTTCTCCACACTCTCCATGATACGGATCAGATGTGGCGACACCGTGGGATATCTCTGAGGATGAAAATTGACTGCACGCTCCTAAGGTTAAACAACTAAGAATACAGATAATATGCTGAAAATAGGTCATTTAACCTCCAAAAGCAGACATTAAGGCGAGTGCTGCAGGTCCACCAAGAACAATAAACAGAGCCGGAAACATCAACGCCATCATCGTGACCGATATTTTCCCTGACATTTTTGTTACTTTTTCCTGAAGCTCAACGCGCTTTCGTTCATACAGCAATCCGGAAAGAGATTGAAAGGACTGTTTTAATCCTCCGCCACTGTCTGAGGCTTGAGATAGCATCGTTAGTAGGTCTTGAAAACCTGATGATAGGCTTAAAGCTGCCATGTCTTTAAATACCCATTCGCGATTCTGACCTGCATCAATGCGTGCCAAAATTAGTGACACCTCTTTGTTTATTTCAGGCGTTAATTCTCCCGCTTCGTATTTGTATGCTTTGAAGAGGCTTTCAACAGACAGCCCGACTTGCCATAAAATCGACATCAGGTGTACAGCTATCAACATTTCTTCATCGATAATCCGACCTCTTTTTATCGCCTGTGAGCGAAGCCACCGAATCGTTATCAACATTCCAAAAGCAAAGAACAAAATAGAATACAAGATTATTTCTGTTATTGACGTAGCGGATAGTAGTTGCTGCCCGGAAAAAATAAGAAATAAGGCTGCCCACACAACAGCGATTTTAAACAAGCATAATATTTGCTCTCGGCTACTGATGTATCCTGCCTGGCGCATATTAGTAACAACGTTTTCCAGAAATCTGTGGTGCTGGTTTTTTGAACGCCGCCACCACTTTTGACTGTTGGTAAATGTGGTTTGGCTGTGTTGAGATGATGACTTGCGTTGTTTGGTTACTGGATTGTGAACTGAGCGATAATAAAAAAACACGGAAAGAGTTAAGCAAACGGTAGCCCCGGTCAACGCGATATAGAGAGTTAAATTCATCACGTTCCTCCTTACAGTGTGCGAAACATTCGCCAGATAATCAGTACACCACAAGTTTGCATTCCGGCACCGAGTAGCAAGGCATAGCGTCCTTTTTCTGAATACCACATATCAATGATCAGCTCAGGGCTTTGGGCCATCATATAAGCGCCCACCAGAACAGGAGCCGCGCCAATTACCCAAGCCGTGATCCGTGTTTCTCCAGTGATAGATTTCAGTTCTCTGCGGCTCAAATCTTGCTGACGCAGCAGCTGCACCAGACTATGTAGTGAGTCGCTGATGCTACCACCGTATCGAGTGTTTATACTGAATATTGATCCGAGTAGGCGAAAAGAGTGGACACCAGTCAGTGTGCCTTCTTTATAAAAGGCATCTTGAAGTTCAATACCGATTCCACGCCTTTGATTCACTCGCTCCAGAACGTGTTTTAGCGGCGAAGCCGTCGCTGAAGAGGATTGCTCAACCGCTTGATGAATGCTCATCCCTACTTTTATACGCCTATTTACCTGGTCGATGAAAGAGGGGAGTTGCTGGGTGATTTTTAGTCTTATGTTAGCTCGTCGCCAGTGAGCAATAGAGAACGAGACAGCAATCAATGCTCCCCATGCCATCAAAGCGGCTAATCCGCCCAGCAAGTAATAAACGCCAGTATCAATGGCAATCAATAACCCAAGAAGAAGAATGTTTTTACTCGGAGAGGAGCTAAACCCGTGTTTTTGTAGCCACTCAAATATAGGCGCTTCAGAGGCTCTTTTCAGTTTTTGTCGCGAACTCACTTGAACAGATGCTGTTAAGCGATGAGTGGTCGAGGCGACATTATTGAAACCTAAACTGTACATTATGCTGGTAATGGCCAAGATCAATAGAGTTAAGGCCGCAAGCCAATAGATCATAAGCCTTCCTCCAATTTAGTTGTTAATTGGGCGGAAGGTTGTCCTACTTGCTCAAAGCGTTTCGTTCCGGGAAAGTAACGAAATAATGTCTTGGTTTTAATTTGATTGTCTTCAACGCTTTCAACTTCAACAATATCCGAAATCACACGCTTACCACTCGGGAGGCGATTAACTTGAATGACTATATCAATTGCGGAAGCGACCACTTTTCTTATAAAAGTTTCACTGGAGCGAAATCCCGCTAAGGTCACCATCATCTCCAAGCGGATAAGCGCATCATTTGGAGAATTCGCGTGTAATGTGCTCATTGAGCCAAGGTGGCCGGTGTTCATTGCCTGAAGCATGTCCAGTACTTCACCGCCTCGACTTTCTCCCAAAATGATACGGTCTGGCCGCATGCGAAGCGCATTTTTAACTAACTCTCTCGCGGTTACTTCACCGCTGCCTTCTGAGTTTGGTGGACGAGTTTCAAGGCGAACTATGTGACTGCTTCTTAATTGTAATTCTGCGGCATCTTCAATAGTGACAATCCGTTCACTCGGATTCGTGTATTGGCTAAGTATATTGAGAAGCGTGGTTTTTCCGGCTCCTGTCGCGCCACTAATCAAAGTATTACATCGTGCTTTTACGCAGGTTTTGAGAAACGATAACATCTCTTGTGATAAGGTTTCTTTTGCCAGTAAAGTTGTTTCGGTTAATCCATCTTGTTTGAATTTTCTAACGGAGAGACAAGCGCCGTCCAACGCTAGCGGAGGTATAATTGCGTTGATACGACTTCCATCAGGTAACCTCGCATCGACCATCGGATTTGATTCATCAATGCGACGCCCTAATGGTGATAACATTCGACGTATAACGCGAATCACGTGTTCGTCATTAAGAAACCGATGCTCGGCTTGTTCAAGAACCCCATTACGCTCGACAAATACATGCTTGGGTCCGTTAATTAAAATGTCATCAACACTTGGATCGCGAAGGAGCTCTTCTATTGGTCCATAGCCAACCATTTCATCAAGAAGCTGCTTTGCTAGGTGATCCACTTCATGGTCTGGCATAGAAATATTGATGTGGTGAGTGTCAAAATATTGATGTATGTAAGAGGTCAAGGGTAAAAGAATATTATGACGCTCAGGCGTGGACATATCGTAAATTAAGCCGTCATCTTCCATCTGTTCAAGCACGTACTTATGGAGATCGGCTTTAAGCTCCAAATCAAGCTGTTGAGGAGAGGGTTCTTTAGTGCCAAAAAGATTGATAGCGTTCATCATATTCTCCATTACATTCCATTTGAGAACCCAATCCCACTAGGAAGATCACTTGGTTCGCTGCCTAAAAATATCAATTCAAAAAAGTTTGGATTAAAGTCGCGGTAAATCTCCCCTGGTAAGGGTGGCGTTCTGGCGTTGCTTGCCAAAGGTTTCACCAGATGAGGTGTGACGATCATCATCAGCTCTTTGTCATTTTGTTCTAAGCGATTTGAACGAAAAAAGGCGCCAAGAATCGGGATATCACTTAACCCTGGAAATTTGTTCGCGTTTTTCATGGTACTGCTACTGATTAGCCCGCTGATAACAAAGCTTTCTCCGTCACCAAGTTGGACAGTAGTATCGGTGCGACGTACGCTGATACCCGGTACGGTAATGCCTGACGTATTTACGCCATTGTTATAGTTGAGTTCGCTGACTTCGGGGGCGACTTTAAGCTGGATCCGGCTGTCTTTCAGCACCGTGGGGGCAATGTTTAAACGTACGCCAAACTCCTTGAATTCAATACTGATATCGCCATCATTTGAGCTTTTCGGATAGGGGAACTCACCGCCAGCGAGAAAAGTAGAGGTGTGTCCCGACATCGTGACCAGGCTGGGTTCGGCCAATGTGTAAGCAAAGCCGTTGGCGTTGAGTGCGCTAATCGTACTGAGAATACCACGCGAAGCATCACCAATGACGACGTTAAAAGCATCGGAAAAGGGCAGGAAATTGCTATTTGAGAACAAATCACCGTCTATACTACCACCAGATAAGGAACTACTACTCCCGATACCAAATGTAGTATTTCCCCCTTGTTTGCCGAAAAAGAACCCCGCTTCTTTTAATGCCGTTTTACTGATTTCGACGACTTTTATATCGGTTTGAACTTGAACATTTGTTTGTGGAAGAGTGGCGGATTCGACCTCCACGACGTGTTTTTGAGGGGTTTTACGATTGCTGTGCCAAACCAAAAGTGTGGTTTGGCCAATATTATGTCCTGTAATGAGTAAAGCGTTTTTATTGAGTACATCCAGTGATGCAATGTCTGAGTCACCCATCGCCGCTCGTGTGATGACGTTCCCCTTGGTTTCTAGCGTGGTTTGCATGCCTTGAATGACGGATATCTTTTCTGCGCCGATGCTTTGCCAAGCGAGTAAAGAAAGTAATAGCAGTATACATTGAATCCGTTTCATAGAATCTCCATTACTTTTGAGTCTTTACCATTGAACGTGTGCCACCTTGAATAATTTCTATGTAATTCGCGGGCGCAGTCTTTATGGACTTAGGCTGGGATTTTTTAGTTTGTGATGGCTTCGTTTTTTTAGCAGGACCAAAGCGCTTTAGATTCACTGTGTAATCTGTAACCAGTAAATTGGAATGCGACGATAGTTTGTCTCTGACTAAGAACTCGGAAGACATCGCGCGGGTATCTGCAAACAATGTATTGGGAGAGTCATTGAGTAAATCTTTTGTCCCTACTGCAGCAAGTCTCAATTCACCGGTCATTTCTGCCAGTAAAATCGTTGAGGCAAGGCTTTCATGGACGCAAAGGACAATCGATTTAGCGGCATTTTCTCTGTCGATATCATCTTCATCGGTACTTGTCAGTTGGCCGCCAATCGCCAGTATAGGAACATTACTGGCAAGTCTTCGTGCTGTCGTTGTAGAGCCAGACTCTCGGTTAGGCTTAAGTAAGTACATGATGTCAACATGGTCGCCGGCTTGAAGATAACCACCAACGGACAATACCTCGTTAGCTTTTATCGCCACAGCTCTGTGATTTGGTGGCAGCTCATCAATAATAGGACGTTCCGTAGCAAGAAGTGTGGTGGTTAATTTTGTCCCATATGGAACAGACTTGTTGACACGTTTACCAATAGCCTGTTGGGGATCAACGATAATATTGGCATCTAATTCATTGACTTGTACTGGGATTAGCAATTCTTGTGTGATCAGTGTTCCTTTTGCTACTGACTGTGTAAATTGCCATATATCGTATTTGATAGTGGGCGAGTCTGCTTCGAGCTTCACTGTGGGATGGGTATGCTCTGAATAACCTAACCATGCGAAACCGAACGCAGCTATAAGTAAACTGGCAGAGAGTATACGCAGCCATTTGGGTTGTTTGAGAAATTTGCTTAGCATGCGCTCTCCTAATTTATCTTCATCGCGGCTGTTGCCGAGAGTTGACTAGGGAATACGGAGTTTTCACCAGGAATTAACCCGTCAACAATATTGAGTGGTAAAAAAGGGGTGGAGTGGTAATCCGTTAATGAGATTGAAACTTGGCAACAACCACCTTCAGCTATTGTCGAGATCTGGATTAGGTTTTCAGCCGCTGGCAGGGTTACGCCAAAGAGCTTTCCAAGCCCGTCGCCGTTAGCGTGGGTGAAACCTTTAATGACTTGTGAGGCGTTATCTAAAATTATCGGTTTGACCTGCTCTAATATGTTGGAATCCGTACAGCCTGATGCTGAGAAATAACAACTTTCGTCAACATAGGAAAGTGTTTGGCGGATGCTTTCTTTCGCAGCAAAGTCAAAGATACTGATGGCAAAAAAGATCATGCAGTAATGGATCACGGAAAATATCAGTAAAATGATCAGTGGCAATAAGCAAACCGTTTCAATCGCTACTGAGCCTTTCTGTTTTACTCTTCTAGAGTAGGACACTGTTAAGATCTTATAATCCATAATTGACCTCTACCTTTAAGACACACCCACTATTGTTTGAAGGCTCACCGCAATAAATATGGCCGGTACAAAGGGAGCTCGACAAATGCCTTTAGCAAATAAGTTTTTATACACGATGAAAATAATCATCGATAAGATAATGATTACTAGCATATTTTCATAAGGTGTTATTAAAGCAATTGCCAGTAATATTTTTACATCTGCGGCACCAAATTGACCTAAAAAATAACCAGGCAGTGTCAATAATAGAGTGATGAAAATGCTACTTAAGGAAAATATATTTTCGTCAGGAGAGAGAAATAACAAATAAATACAACCCAATCCTAAAATTGAAAGTGACAAACGATTTGGAACAATCTGATCTCTAATATCAAAGTATGATGACAGAAATAATAGAGTCAGAAGGCCGGAGTGAATGAACACCATCAAAGCAGTGACAATTTCGATTTAAGTTCCAGAAGTGACTTCAGGGAGCGCATCTTGAACGGTTGTGAGCACCGCGCTAATACGATCACCGATACTGCCTTCGCCTGCGAACAAGGCAATTGCAACGGCAGCGATAGTGGCAATGATCGCATACTCAATACCAGAGGCCCCGTTTTTATCTAAGATAAATCGTGAGAAGTGCTTCCAGAGAAGAGATTCCAACTGATTGAATAGACGCATAAAATTCTCCTTGAGTTTGTTGAATGCTCAGTTAAGCCTGAGAATATATCGGGTAAAACTTGCAATGTAGGTTTGATTATTTGCGACCCGCCTAAAGTTATAGTACGAAAGTGTTAGTTTTATCTAGAAGGCATATGTGATCTAGGTCACGTATTATAATAAAACAAGTTGCATATTATGGTTTATTTATTCCATGGGTTTTGTGTGGTTTAATTTTTAAGTTGATGAAATAACTTTTAATTTTATAACTAGAAAAAATACAAATTTCTTTTTTATTTTGTAAGTGACTTATTTTAATAAAAATAAATTTTTTTACTTAATAGTAAATCCAAAGTTTTAATAGAGTTGAATAATTTTCTCTCATCATCTAATCATAAGATTGAGAAGCTAACTATCTACCATCGAGATATTGCTTCTACTGGAAGAGTAAGAGATAGCCATCCCGATTCTTTGTGTTTCTAATGATTATCTCGATTAGTTTGATAACTGATTTATATACGTGCAATAGCTGTTCACAGCGAAGTGGTTTAAGAATCTAATCCGGCTAGGGGTGACGATTTTTAGAGTCTGTTGGACATGGAGTATACGAATAATAGTGTAATTATTTATTCGTTAAGAGAGGAAGAATGACTTTTTCAATACGCTCAATAGGCTTAATACTGTCTGTTATTCTGGGTTTTTCATTGGTCGGATGCAGCGGATCAGGTTCCGCTATGGGAGGATCGTCTGGGAGTGGAGATTCTTCTGATCTTTCATTTCAAGACAGTGATGGAGGAGAATCTAATGCTAACAATGATGGCGATGATGTTGTCACACAGTCCGAGGATGAACGGAATACCAACCTAATTACTGATGCCGGAGACTTGGTTAGCCAAGGCGACTTACCAAATGTGTTGGATTCTATTACCTCAGGATCTGGAGAAGTACTGGTCAATTTAGGTGATGCAGTATCAACGCTGGGTGAGAGTATAGAACTTGACCCCCAAGAAATGGATGAAAACTACTTAAGTAACATTGTTGAAGGGGCCGCTCAAACCACAACGAAACTGGGTACCACTGTCGATTCACTCGGTGATACAGTTGCACAGCTGGATGTACTACCAGTTTTCGTGCAGCTCAATAACAAAACGGGAGTATTGACCTATGCTGGAGGAACGGTCTCTGAGCTGGGTGGAGTCGTAGAAAATCTTGGTGGTTACCTTGAATATCATACTTCTAATGAAGAGGGCGCATTGTATGGAGTGAGTCATGGATTGTCTGCAATCACTGCTCCGATAGTTGTGCAATTGGGTAATACACTCGATTTAAAAGGTAACGCACTGATTTTATTTGAAGATAAAGAGGATGCAGTACAAACATTACCTCAGTTTGTGTTTTTAACTAAAAATCAATTGGTAGAAGGCACTAAAGCCTTGTTGGTCGATCAAAAAGGCAGCATTGATAACTTAGGGACCGCTTTTATTGGTGAGCGTGGATTGTTGGCTGTTTTATTTGATGGGATTGGTGACCAAAACTCTTTGCTAACTGCCTTAGCGGATAGTAATTTAGTGAATCAATTGGATGAATCCAGTTTGTTGACTGAGTTAGGAGACAAAAAAGCCGATCTACTTACTGGCAATGGTCTCGATGCTTCTCTAGGTGTCGTTACTGAACTTTCTGGTAGTCTTGCTCTGGTCACCACGAGCCTAAATGCGTTACTGGATGTTAACGCAGAAGCAGACGTGGATGGTCAGTTTTCTGTGACGAATTTACTTGGTTCAAACACGTCAATTACTCATACGCTTTCTTCGACAGTAGGCGGTGTTACAACGACAACTTCATCATTAGTCACCAATGTGCTTGAAACGACTACGGGTGCCGTTGGCGGGTTAACCGGCCAAATCATTGATACCAGTCAACTGAGCTTAAGTTACAGTAATGACGATTCTCGAACGTTAACGGATGTACTGATCGTCGATTCAAGTGAAGAGCATGAAGGTTTAGTGGAGTCACTGAACAACAACTTGCTTTCACCACTGCTTAGTGGCTCATTAGGTCAATAATTCCAACTATAAGCCAGCACAAGTGTGCTGGCTTTTTCTTTGAGGTATCAATGAAAACTAATGTCTGGAAATGTATTATTCTCTGCTATTCGTTAACTTTTTCTCATGCTTCCTTATCTGTTGAACCCCCTTTAATTGTGGATCCAAAACAAAAGCAGTTTGATGAACAAACTCGTTCCACAACGTCGTCTTCGCTGTTAGTTCCAGATGTTGTTGCTGAAGTCAGTGAACAAGCAGAGGAAGAAATAGCCAATATTCATTTTGCGGGTGGAACCGTCATTCCTTTGCCAATTTTGACAAAGCAAGTTAAGCCACTTTTAAGACAACCCTTTGATGGACAGGAAGTTTCTAAAACCTTACAAGCGATCACGGAGGAGTATCAAAAGCGGGGATATCCATTGTCGTATGCTACTGCTGCAGAAGAGAGTTTTAATCAAGGGAAACTCACCATAACCTTGATTGAAGGCTATATTGCTCGCAGTGAAGTGATCATTAACCATCAGGATATTCGTGAGAAAGTAAGTAAGATTTTAGCGCCCGTACTGGCAGAAAAACCTTTGCAGAGGAAAACGCTAGAGAGGGCGGTCTTGCTGGTTAACCGTATCCCAGGATATAAATTTAATATACAACTACCTAAACCGAAAACACTTTCTGGCGCAACGTCCATCCGCATCGAAGTTCAACGCTATCGGTCTTTAGAGCCGATACTTGCATTTTCGAAACAGCAATACAGCGATGAAAGTTTATCGGCGAGTATAAAGTTCAATTCTTTCGACGATTTTTTCTCTCAGGCGACCATCACCAGTTTAGTGCCACTGAAAGACAAAGATGAGCGCTATTTTGCATTTGGGATTGAAAATGATTGGCTTGCGAATGGGTTGCGAGGTTCGTTATTGGTCGATTTCTATCAGGATAAATCGCAAAGTGACCTATTATTTAATGGGTTTGATTTAGATTATCAGCAAGATACAAAGCGCTTAACGATTGATTATAGCCTGAGCTATCCGTTGTTATTGACGAGTGAACAACAATTAACGTTGGGGGCGGGCATTAAACATGTGAATGAAGATAACCGATACCGCCTTGATAGTCAGGGGAATATGGTGGGCCAAGTTGAAAGCGATGTCAGTTATTCGTTGGCACAAATATCGATAGATTATTCACAGCTATTTGGAGATTTTGCGCTGATTTCTAATCTTGAAATTTCAAACAATATTGACCTGGGCCAGTCGTCTGAAGAACAGGATGGCTTCTATGATCGAGGCTTTTTCATCTACGATGCGACCGTGCATTTACGCTACCAATTTTTGCAATATTGGCGTGCTGATTTACGTTTAAATGGAGTCTATACCAATGACAATATTGCGACTAATGAACATGTAAGTTATGGCGGTGCCCGATATGGTAGTGGCTATCCAGAAGGACAAGCTGAGGGGCAACGCGGTTATGGTGGCTACCTAAAATTGTTACGTGAGTTTTCAATGGGTAAGTTTCACATGAGTCCGTATTTATTGATGGATACTGCACATAGTGAATTTAACCAAGGTCAGCTTAAACGCAATTTATCATCAGTCGCAATTGGCGCAGAATTTGGGGAGCACTCAATTTATAGTTTCGGCGTTGAGTATGCGCAGCCAATGGAAGATGATAACGTAATCACTGGGGATAAATCGCCCATCTATAACGTACGATTCTCTTGGCAAATCTAGGTTGTGGTTCAGATTCAAATAAGCCAGAGAATGCTGGCTTATTTGAACTCGGAATTTTGACCTGCCAACCATTGAGCAATTTGCTTGGCATAGTCAGTGACAATGAGTTCCGCACCAGCACGCTTAAAGCCTGTCAGGGTTTTAAACATGTCTTTCCGTTCGTCTGATGTTAATGCCGCGAATTTAATGTCAGCGTATTCACCACTGACTTTGTATGCAGCGAAAGGAGGGGGTGTTTCACTACATAATTGATTCAACTCCTGAATCATTTTTGGACAAAAGTGAGTTTGGATCTTAGGCATACCTATTCAGATTGGGATTAATTTTTTGTATGGCTAACCTATAAGCACGTGACCATATTCTTATGACCACATTAATTCACAACGCGCTATGGAAAATACCATATGCGCGTTATGAGTTTTTCAGCAGAACAAATCACCTGCCATTAAGTTGTTTTGGCTTAAAGCAAACGCTCCACAGCATCATTGAAGGAGTGCCAAAACTGCTCTGTATTTTTACTTGGGAACATTTCAAAGCCATGAATCGCTCCGGGGTATACATTGCACCACACGGAATTTCCCGCTCTTGAAAGGTTCATGGTCCATTCGATATTTTCTTCAAAGAACAGATCTAGAGAACCTACAGCCAGCCACGTTGCAGGCATATCCGCAAAGTTTTCAGCTTCGGCTGGTGAGGAATAAGCTCGTTGAGAGGCTGGTATCGTCTGGTTGCCCTGCATTGCAGACCAAGCAAAGCGATTGGACTCTCGAGTCCAGCCAAATTCTCCGGTGCTCTCATTGTCTATTGGCGCTGCATCCGTTGCCGTTCTCGCATCCAACATGGGATATACCAAGAACTGAGCTTTTAACGAAGGGCCATTATTGTCGCGAGCCATGAGTGCTGTCGCAGCCGCTAACCCACCGCCTGCGCTTTGCCCAAAGACGGCGAGTCGATCCGAGTCGATGCCCAGTTCATCCGCAGAATGTGCGATCCACTTCAATGCGGCAAAGCAGTCTTCTACCGGGCCAGGAAACGGTGTATCAGGCGCTAACCGATACTGAACAGCAGCAATCACAGTGTTTGTCTGCTCTGCTAATCGAGCACACTGTTCAGCCATCATGTCAGGTTGCCCTGCTATGAAACCGCCGCCGTGCATATACAGCATGGCAGGTTGTGGGGTGTCAGATGCTTCGGTGGGACGGAACAACAGCACTCGTACATCCGGTGCGCCATTCAAACCAGGAGCAAAGTGCTCAGAAAAAACACTGTCGGATGCAGGATAAAGTTGCAATACGGCTTCGCGCAAAACAAGTAGCGTTTCCGTTGTCGCATTCAATGGAGGGAAGCTGCCAACGATGTCTCTAATTTCAGGATCGACTAGTGATAGTGTTTTCATTGTGCAAGTTCCTCTTCGGTAAAGTCTGCAGTTGCTGAAAGGGCTGCCTGCTCTTTCAATGATTCTAGGCGTTCCGCAAGTGTGTTACTTACCCCTGTATGAGCGTCTGCGCCCAGAACCAGTCGTAGCCTTGGTGATTCCTCTTCAGATACCTTTAACATGATGTCCACCATACGAGCAGGATCGCCTTTGATGACCCAACTGCCGCTGGTCAGTGCATCTCTAACCTGTGCAGAGGGCGTGCCTTCATACTCTGGCAATGGGTTCGGCTGAACGAGCGAGCTCCCAAAGTGTGTTCGAGCTGGGCCTGGCTCAACCAAGATAAAGTCGATACCAAAAGGTTTTACTTCCTGCGCGACAGACTCAACAAACCCTTCGATACCCCATTTAGACGCATGATAGAGACTGAACCCAGGATAGGCGATTTGTCCACCTTCGCTGGAGATCTGAAGAATACGCCCCCCACCTTGGCGACGCAGATGAGGAAGACATGAACGAATCAAAACGATCGATCCGATCAAATTGGTTTCGATAATATTACGTAAGTCTTGGTCGGTTGTTTCTTCTACAGCGCCGAAAACTCCGTACCCAGCATTGCTGACAATTCGATCAATACAGCCTATTTTTTTAAAGGCTTCATCAACAGCTTGTGTCACAGCTGTCGTGTCACGTAGGTCGACTTCTATTGCGTGGAACTGCTTAGAGTAACGCTCGTTTAGTTCGCTTGTTTTTTGCTTATCTCGGGTCAAGCCGACTACTTGATCACCACGAACCAGTAGTTTTTCAGTAAGAATGCGGCCAAGTCCAGAAGACACGCCACTGATCATCCAAGTTTGCATAAGTTAAACTCTCCTAAAAGTTGTTAGGTATTCGATGAACTTCACTATAGAGATATTTATTGGTAGTTTAATGCTCTACAATACGAACAACTTGTTTAGGTGTATTCAACAATGAAAAAGCCATCACTGAGTGATTTGGAAGCTTTTCGAGAAGTAGCTCATCAACAGAGTTTTAGTAGGGCGGCTGATCATTTAGGAGTGAGTCGTTCTGCGTTGAGTCATTTAGTTAAAGGGTTAGAAGCGTATTTCGGGTCTCAACTGCTCAGACGAACCACCCGCAGTGTTTCATTGACCCCAGCAGGAGAGCGGCTGCTGACCGGCTTATCCCCGATCTTGGGGAGTCTTGATGAATTACTGTTTGAAGTCGGTCATGACAAAGAGCATATGTTTGGCGAGGTTCGCCTTAATGGTAGTGAAGCGGCGATTGATTATGTTTTAGAGCATGTCATTCCACCATTCAGGGAACGGTATCCCAAAATCAGACTGGACCTTGTGTGCGAAGGGAAGCTCAATGATGTCATTGAAGATGGATTTGATGCAGGGATTCGTCTTATGGAGTCTGTACCCAAAGATATGATTGCGATTCCTTTAGGGCCCAGAATTCGCTTTATTGTGGTCGCGTCACCTAAGTATCTAAAACAACATTCCCTCCCTCACACCCCCCATGAACTGAATGAACATGATTGTATTCGCCAACGGCTTCCGAGTGGTAAACGTTATCGTTGGGAATTCTCGAAAAATGGAAAGTCTCTCGCCATTGATGTTCCCGGTGCTCTCTCACTAGACAATATCAATTTGATGGTCAAAGCGGCTTCTCAGGGATTAGGTTTAGCCTTTGTCCCTGAAATTCATGCAAAAGCACAGCTCGAGTCAGGACAGTTGGTTCAGGTTCTGGCGGACTGGTGTCCTGATGAAGCAGGTTTTCAAATTTATTTTCCACGGTATCGTCATATGTCTAGAAGCCTTAGAGCTTTTTTAGATGTTGTGAAAGAGGATGAAAGTAAAGGGTGATTTGAAAAGGGTATATTCGAAGCCATTCTGATCACTTATGATTAAGTCAGCCGGCACTCTCTAGCATTACTAAAATTTGCTCAACTGACAAGGTGTAGAGTTAATTGTCAGCAGCGCCAATAACACACAATGGGGCAAAAGCGAGTTGGCGATATTCTTGTAGGAGTGGGGGAGATGTTAAGTCACGACTTATAGAATCTCCTTGAGAGGAAGATTATGTCGTGCGTATTCAATCACTCTTTTTTGGTTCGACGTGATATCGCTGCTAACTGCCTTCACGAGAAAAACGAGGGCAGTTGGCAGCCACTATATGACTAACTCAATGTAAGTATTAGCGGATAAACATAATATCCAAACGTTCTATCAACCAGAATGTCGCCAGAGTGCCAAATGCACACGCCATAAGCCGAGGCCAGTGACTGGCGAGTGTTTGACGCCCATTTAGCAAATGTAATGCTTCACTAACTGGGCATTCATCAATAGTGGTACTGAATAGACACCAGTGAAAACAATCCGTGTGTAGTGATTACCTTGATGAAAGGAAATCTGTTAACACTGCTGCGAGTTGCTGAGGGCTTTCCTCTGGCAGATAATGTCCAGCACCTTGAATAACGTCTCCTCGAAGATCCGCGCACAGTGGCGATAACGTATTATAAAGTAGGTCGGAGACACCGTATTGCGCACCAATAGCGCATACTGGCATTGGCAATGTTTGTTCTGCTCGCAGTTTGTTTATGGCGATATCTTGCTTGGAGAACGCATTTTTATAATAACTTAATGCACTGCGCAGCGCGCCGGGAAGACGGTTAACACGCACATACTCCGCTAACGCTTTTTCATCAATCATCCACCCCATTTCAGCTTTGCTTGAAAACAGCCATCGTAAGAAAGGTTCTTCACGGTCTTTGAGCAAAATTTCAGGAAGATCAGTCAGCCTGTTAAAGGCAAAATGCCAAGTCCGCGTCACTTGTTCATCAGTGAGTTCACCACTAGGTAGTGCGCTTAGCCCAGGAATGGCGGCATCGATTAATACCAGCTTTTTGACACAGTCAGGGTGATCTGCGGCGAGCGCATAACCCATCCAAGCCCCCACATCATGCGCGATAATTTCAATCCCTTCTTTTTCTTCTGGGGCGAGGCTTTGAATGACCCAACGTAATGTCAGCGCAATCGTGGTTGAATCGTACCCTTTAGTTGGATGGTCGGAGTCTCCCATTCCCGGAAGATCGAGGGCGATCACGCGTTTACCTGAATTCGCGAGTGCGGGCATCATATAACGCCATGCATACCAACTTTGAGGCCATCCAGGTAACAGTAATACCGTCGGGCCGTGTCCACCGGATACATAGTGCAGCCTACCCATGTCAGTTCTTACGACGCCGTGAGAAAATTGCTGCCAAAACTGTTGCTCGTCAAAATGAATCGTTTGCATACCACACCTTATTATGGAGATGATCGTTTCCTAATTAAATAAAAATTTTGGCTAAACCATAAGTTGGTTAGCCAATTGAATGTGAAAAATATTTTCGAGTACCTCGTGACTTAATTAAGCAAACTCATGGATGTCGAAACGATGTTTTCTAAGTGACTTTTGTCTACATTGACTTTGCCAATCACCCGCATGCCTTGAGTGAGGCTATGTATTGTCTGAGCCATTTTGTCTGGGTCAATATTCGCCGAAATTGAGCCATCTTGTTGGCCAAGAACGATCAATTCACGAATCGTTTTGATTCCGGAATCAAATAAGGCATGAATTTTATGCTGTATTTCATGGTCTTCACTAGAGAGCTCTACCGCGGTAGCAACGACCATGCAACCGACTCGGCCACTCTCTCCTAAACTATCTTGTGCGTATCCTTCAAGTAGTTGACGTATTTTATCCTTGCCTGATTCGACGTGAGCGATGCGAGCCTGAATTAACTTATATCGCTGATCTTTATAGTAATCTAACGTTTGCATGAACAACGTTCGTTTATCTTTAAACGCTTTATATATACTTCCAGCGGTAAGGTTGAGTGCATCAGACAAATCTTTAATCGAGGTACCGTTGTAACCCTTGGCACTAAAAACGTCGATCGCATTTGCCAATGCAATCTCGGTATCAAACATTCTTGGTCTTCCTGGTGATGCAGACATGAACCCAATTCCAAATATAATTTTACACATAATAGGAAATGATCGTTTCCTATTCAAGTGAATACGAACCAAACGTCAAAAAGCATGACGACGCTGCTGATTTTCTATGTCTGAATTAGGATGAGTTAACCGGAGATTTGTGTTTGGCTTTGAATAGGGCACAGCTATTTAGTTATTGGACTGCCTTTTCACTTTGTTCAATGGTATGACTCATTAATTGAGATATCTCACCGTGTAACCACGTAATAAACGGATCATTACTTTTGGTTTTGTCATAAAGAAAGCCAAACTCGCGCTGTTGCAATGGTTCAAGCTCCGGCATGGTCGATGTTAGGTAAGTCAACTTTGGCCCCAAGACTCTGGCTAAGTGAATTGAACAGGGAAACAGAAAGTCATTGTTTTCCAATGCTTTGATCAAAATTCCCAAATGGGTGGTACGCAGCGCTACATGAGGTTGAATATTTAAGCTTTTCATAAGCTCTAATAACGGAAGTTGCAATTCATTGAAATATTTCAAAATCTGCACTGCAAGTGGGTAGCGTTCAAAATATTCAAGCCGAAAATCCACGCCAACTAACGGGTGCTGTTGACGGCAAGCACAAACAAAGTATTCCCGTTCGCCACGCTTTTGCACCACGTTCTTGGAAATATCGAGTGGAAAATAATGAATGGCGTAATCGACGCGATGCTCACTGATGTGCGTTGGCGTAGAATCGCTCCAATCTTCAATGGTTAATCTCAGGTTTGGTGCTAAAGCGGTAAGATGTTCGATGATGATAGGCGCAAACCAATGGGCAATTGACGCGTTCATCGCGATGGTGACATCACGATTCAATGTTTTCGGGTTAAAAACGTCACTTTCATCCAGGCTTTCTATTTCACCCACTATTTGGCTGACTTTCTTACGCAGTTCAATGCCTTTTGCTGTCAGTGCCATTTTCCCGTTTTTACGGGTCAGCAATTCATCTTGAAATTCCTCTCTCAATGTTCGCAAGGTCCGGCTCACCGCCGATGCACTGGTATTAAGCCGAGTCGCAGTTTCATTAATGCTCTGAGTTTCTAATAAAAAAGACAAAGGTTTGAGTAAGTTATAATTAAAGCTCATGCTATTCGGTTTCTCTATAACAAGCTGAGCGACAAGTTATCAAAAGTGATATGTAGCGTCTATCAAAGTTATCAATTGTTGGCGTTATGTCTGAACGTTAAGATCCGCTTCGCTAACTGATTCATACACTTGAGCGCGTTGGCGAACGTTAACACGATAATTGAGTGAGCATATGGCAGGAATTCACACCACGGTTAAAACGGTCGGTTCAAAATGTAACTATGACTGCCAATACTGTTTCTATTTGGAAAAAGATCAGCTCCTAAACTCACGAAAAAATCATGAGTTTAGATACGCTTGAACGTTATATCCAAAACTATATCGCCAGCCAAGATACCGAAGTGGTGGAATTTGCTTGGCATGGTGGTGAACCCACCCTCGCCGGACTTGATTTCTTTAAGCAGGCCGTTGCGTTTCAGCGCCAATATGCGGGCGACAAGATCATTAAAAATACCCTGCAAACCAATGGCTCCAAGCTGGATAAGGATTGGTGTCAGTTCTTTAGGGAAAATAATTTCTTAGTCGGACTCAGCATCGATGGTCCTGAATGGCTACAAGCCAAATATCGAACCAAACAAGGTAAAAGTGTGTTTGCAGAAAACCTGCAAGCGCTCAAGCTGCTGCAAAAAATGCAGGTAGAACACAATGTTTTAGCGTGTGTGACCCAAGAGTACTGTCGTCATGCCAAAAGCATTTATGAGTTTTTTAGAAAGCACAAAGTCAAACACATTCAGTTTTCACCTCTGGTGGAATCGGCGCCGACGGCTGAGGAGCAGTCGCGAGGCCAGCATTTCTCGGGCAATCTGATTTACTCGACTGCCGGGGTAGAAGAACAATCACCAACGGCATGGTCAGTTGACGGCAAGGCGTATGGCCAGTTTCTGTTTGATATCTTTCAGCTATGGGTAAAGCACGATGTTGGCAAAGTGTTTATCTCTAATTTCGAACAGGCCTTGACGCAATACATAGGTAACCCTTCGCCCAATTGTATTCACGCACCTGAATGCGGCTCATCGTACGCGGTAGAGTCTAATGGTGATGTGTATTTTTGCGACCATGTTGCCTATCCAGAATCCAAACTTGGCAACATCAATTCGGACTCATTAAAAGCGGTGTCACAGCGCGCGCAGCAGTTCGAATTCAACAAGAGTTCTCGGTTATCTACCCGTTGTAAGCAGTGCCGCTACTTAAAAATGTGCAACGGCGGATGTCCGAAACACCGCTATTTAACGCTTAGCGGAGAGTACGAAAATCGCCTTTGCGAAGGCTACTCCTATTTTTTCCGTAACATCGAAAAGTATTTACATGCCATGACGCAGTTATTGGCTAACGGTTATCCAGCGAGTCATATTATGCAAGCCTTGGATGGTCCGTTGATCCTTACATCCTCAAACAAAAGGTAAATTATATGGATGTTCTAAAAACTACGCTAACCGTCAGTAGCTTACTTGCCCCGTGCCTGACTTCAGCGCAAACCGTCGACAGGACGCAATTGCCTGTCCCAAGTGTTGAACCTGCAACTTATGACCAACTTGATGTACGCAAAGTTGAACGTCCAACACCAAAGCATCGCACTAGTGCACCTGAAGGTGCGCCAAACGTGCTGGTGATTTTGCTTGATGATGTCGGCTTTAGCCAAAGCTCATTGTTTGGTGGTGCGGTGGATATGCCAACATTGAACGCATTGGCGAAGCAAGGGCTTATCTATAACCAGTTTCACACTACAGGTGTAAGTTCTGCGACTCGAACTGCATTATTAACTGGTCGTAACCATCACCAAAATAATATGGGTTCGATTGCGGAAACCTCAACCGCCTTCCCTGGTAATACAGGTGAAAGACCAAACTACATTGCTGCATTGCCTAAGATTCTGAAATATAACGGCTACAGCACAGCGATGTTTGGTAAAAACCATGAAATTCCACCTTGGGAAACTGGTCCTGCTGCCAACCAAAGTTTGTGGCCAAGCCAGATTGGCTTTGAGAAATTTTATGGCTTCTTCGGCGGTGAAACCGACCAATTCCAACCTGTGTTGATTGATGGTAATACGCGCATTAAAACGCCAAGAAAAGAGCATTACCATTTCACTACGGACATGACGGATCAAACGATTCAATGGCTGAATCTGCAACACAGCTACAATGCAGACAAACCATTCTTCACTTACTACGCGCCAGGTGCTGTTCATGCGCCGCACCAAGCGCCAAAAGAGTGGATTGATAAGTTTAAAGGCAAGTTCTCAATGGGTTGGGACAAGCTTCGCCAAGAGACGTTTGAACGCCAAAAAGCCTCTGGAATTATTCCAAAAGACACGATTTTGCCACCAATGCCTGATGGTGTGCCACGCTGGGATTCACTGTCTGCAGATGAAAAACGCGTGTTTGAACGTCAAATGGAAGTGTACGCTGGTTACTTAGCGCACACTGACCATGAAATCGGTCGTGTGGTTGATACGCTCAAGAAAAATGGCGAGTTTGATAACACGTTAATCTTCTATGTGGTTGGCGATAACGGCGCAAGTGGTGAAGGTAACCGTAACGGTAGCTTCAACTCACTCTCTTTCTACAACGGTGTTGAAGAAGATCCTAAATATATCCTCGAAAACATCGACAAACTGGGTAGCGAAGACAGCTTTGGTCACTACGCTGCGGGTTGGTCTATCGCAGGCGACACACCATTTGTATGGATGAAAGGCATGGCATCAGACTTTGGCGGTACTCGTAACGCTATGGTAGTGAGCTGGCCAGATGGCATCAAATCGGGCGGCAATGAAATTCGCCAACAATGGGAACATGTCATTGATATCGCGCCAACGGTACTTGAAGCGGCTAACTTGCCTGAGCCAGAAGTAGTCGACGGCGTTAAACAACTACCAATGGCGGGTGTCAGCTTTGCTGAAACTTTCAAAGACGCACAAGCAAAATCTCAGCACCATACGCAGTACTTTGAAATTGGTGGTAACCGCGCGATTTATAAAGATGGCTGGTTTGCCCGCGTAGTGCATGTACCACTGTGGGAAAACTCAGTGAAATTTGCTGATCTGCAAGATGACAAATGGGAACTGTTTGACACCCAAAAAGATTGGTCTTTGGCAACGGATTTAGCCGCATCTAACCCAGACAAGCTGAAAGAAATGAAAGCCTTGTTTGACGAAGAAGCAGAGAAAAACCACGTTTATCCTATCGATGACCGCACCATTGAACGTATGAATGCGGAAGTGGCAGGCCGTCCGGATGCGTTGTTTGGCAAAACCAGCTTAACCTTGTATGAAGGTGCAAAAGGCATCCCAGAAAACTCGTTCCTAAATATCAAGAACAAGTCGTTTGATATCGTTGCGAAAATCTCAGTTGATGACGTCGCGGATACCAATGGTGTCATCATTGCTCAAGGCGGTAACTTCGCAGGTTGGAGTTTGTATGTCCAAGATGGCAAACCAACCTTTGAATACAACTGGTTGACTTACGAGTACACCAAACTATCTGGCGCTAAGCTTAAATCCGGTGAAAACGAAATTGTTGTGAAATTCCGTTACGACGAAGATGGCGTTGGTGGTAAAGGTAACGTCACTGGTACAGGTAAAGGCGGTAACGCGTATCTGTATCTGAATGGCGAATTGGTTGAGAAGAAACTGATTCCAAATACCATCAGCCGCTTGTTCTCGCTAGATGATGGTGTCGGTGTTGGTGAAGACGAAGGTGGTGCGGTGAGCCGTGATTACAAGGCACCATTTGAATTCAACCAGCATATTGAAAGTGTCACCACATCATTGGTTGAATAACTAAATACTCATTAGCCTCAAAGGCCCTCTTTAATAAGAGGGCCTTTTTTGTTTCTGATTAAAAAAGCAATGCTTTAAGTTACACATTCAAACCGAGTTTGCCGTAGTCTTCTTAACCACCTTAGCTTTATTGTAGTAATCGTTCAGTCTTAGTCGCTGAAAGAATAAGTAAAACATCGGATTTTGTTGATGGGGCTACGCGCAATACTCAATGGCAATGGCTGAGGCAAGTTTGGCGTTATTGAGCACTAACTGAATGTTGCTATCGAGACTGTCTCCTCCTGTCAACTCACACACTCGAGCAAGAAGAAACGGGGTTGAGGCTTTACCGTGAATGCCTTGTTGATCGGCCTCGTTGAGCGCTTGTTCAATCGCACTGTCGATAACTTGCTTTGGCATCGCATGTTGCTCAGGAATCGGGTTCGCGATCACCACACCACCTTGTAAATTGAGTGCTTGCTTGGCTTTGAGCACTTGTGCAATTTGCTTGGGTGAATCAAGGCAATAATCGACCTCAAAATCACTGGTGCGAGTATAAAACGCTGGCAAACTTTGAGTTTGATAACCGATAACGGGTACGCCATGGGTTTCTAAATACTCAAGCGTCAGCCCTAAATCCAAAATGGACTTTGCTCCCGCGCATACGACCGCCACAGACGTTTGTGCGAGTTCTTGGAGATCGGCAGAGACATCAAAACTGGTTTGTGCGCCGCGATGAACACCGCCAATCCCTCCGGTGGCAAACACGCGTACTCCAGCCATATCGGCAAGAATCATTGTCGCCGCTACCGTGGTCGCTCCGTGCTCTGCGCTAGCAACCACAAATGGAATATCCCGACGGCTGACTTTTGTGACGCTTTGCCCGGCTTTGCCCAGCAATTCAATCTCCTCGGCAGACAACCCGACTTTGAGACGCCCATTGATGATGGCGATGGTCGCTGGTGTGGCGCCGGCTTCACGCACGGTGTTAGAGACCATCAGTGCCGTCTCAACATTTTGTGGATAGGGCATTCCATGAGAAATAATGGTCGATTCAAGGGCAACGACAGGCTGATTGTTATCAAGCGCTGCTTGAACTTCAGGGTGGATATCTAGGTAATCATTTAACATGGGTTGTCTCCATAAAGCGCTGAACCGCGCGTTCCGAGATGCGCGGATTGATAGTGTTAGAGGATTGAGTGGCCATGGCGGCGCAGGCAAAAGCAAATTCAATGCTTTGTGGCCAAGACCAAGTTTGTAAATCGGCGTGAGCTAGCCCAGCCATCAATGCGTCACCGGCCCCGGTTACGTTATTGACGTTTTCGGTATTGGGCATAAAACGCAGTGTGTCTTGCTGATTACTGGCGTAAATCCCCGAGGCGCCGAGGCTAACAACGAGGTTTTTTACCCCTAAGGCATGTAAGGCATCACCAATACGGGGAAGATCGGCATCGGTTCTATAACGAATGCCACTGAGTAGCTCCGCCTCCATTAAATTTGGTTTGAGCAATTCAATTTGTGATAAATACGGTTTGAGTTTACGTGCCTTATTGGCGGAAACTGGGTCCACATAAATACGAGCTTGGGTGAGGCAGTTAAATACATAACCAAGCGCATCCTCACTTAGATTGGCGTCAATGACGACCAAATCACTGTGATCGATCAATGATTTGTGTTTGGCCAGTTGCTCGGCATTAAGCTCTTCGAGCACACGCATGTCATTGAGTGCCATCTGCATTTCGCCGTTGCTATCATGAATGGATAGATAGGTCGCGGTGCGGCCATGTTGACTACGTAACAAGTGTGCGACGCCAACGCCTGCTTCTTGACACGCTGAGATTAACTGATCGCCCCATTGGTCACAGCCAATACTGCTGATGAGCTCGACTTTACTACCAAGACGCGCCAGATTATCAGCGATATTCCGCGCCACGCCGCCAGGGCTATGATTGACAGTGCCTGGATTCGAATCGTCATTGAGTAGCGGTACGGAGGCTTTGCCGCATAAGTCCATATTCGCACCACCAATAACCACGGCCGAGCGCTGCGACGTTAAAATATACCCTTTGCCTTTTATTAATCCTTTATTGGTTAAATTCATAATATGCCCAGCCACCGCACTGCGAGTAATTGCCAGTAGGTCGGCGAGCTCTTGCTGCTGAATCATCGGATTTTGACGAAGCACAGCGAGAATTTCCTGTTCTCTTGGTGTCACAAACAAATGTCCATATTCCAAACGTTTGTTTATTTTGCCATCAAAATATGTGCATTATTTGTTCGTTAGTTGACTGTCTTACAATTAATCTCATTGCTCATTTATTGCTCGAAAATATGTGAACTGAGTAATTTTTATACAGGCGTGTGTCGGGTTATTTAACGATGATGCCGGCAGGGGTTATCAAGCGCTTGATTGCTTGCTATTCTCAATTAGGCTTGCTCCGAGCCGCCAGTCCGCGGAAAGGTTTTGACCGGGAGAGTTTTGTTCGTCAATGGTTGACCTACAATGTTATTTACCTTCTTTTCTGGAGGCGGGCACAGAGTGATGAAAGAATGGTGAATCAATGCGTGTATCGAATCCTTTTGAGCTTCGTATCGAGCCTCTCAAAACGGCCGCTAAGCGACGTCTAAAACAGCTTAAAGCCAACGATGACAGTGAATGGCAGCGCTATCGGCACATGTTGTCTGACGAGAAAAAAACACCGGAAACCATAAAACTTGCTGATGTCCAGTGGCTGATTGCTCGCGAATTAGGTGTGAGCAGTTGGGCGAAATTAAAGGCGCACATTGAAGAACAACAAGTGCACTTGCAGCACATCGAGCAGGGAAGTGTCCCTCTCGATAATGACTGTCGTACCCTGCATATTCGCTGCGGACATGATTTACAATCCGTGTTACCACAAGCAGGTTTTCGAGGGGATTTTCTGCCTTGGATTGACCCTTATTGTGTCGGCCCTCTGGCGCAAGATGCCTCAATGCAGCTTCAAGAGCGTGCGCAATTTATCGCTGAGCATTATCTCGCTGAAGTCGACACTCAAACGCCGCCAAGCGAGTTAGTGCAGAGGATCATTGCTGATGATACGCGCAATCGAGCGTGCTTGAATGATGCCCAATATCAGCGCCGAGTTATTTGGGTGGAGCATGATAATTACGATCAACTGATGTTGATTTACCTGCTGGCACATTTACGGTCAGCGTTAATTGAAAGCACGCAAGTCATTGAAATAGATCGTTTTCCTGGTCATGCGCGTTATATTGGTCTCGGGCAACTGCCACCCCAAGCGTTACGCAGCTGTTGGCAAAAGCGAAAGTCGGTCACATCAGAGATGATCATCACGGCTCAGCGGGTGTGGCGTGCTCTGTGTTGTGAGTCACCACGAGAGGTTGCCTTATTGCTCAGTACGCCACTTGACGAGCAGTTTGCTCATTTGCCTCATGTATTGCGTCGTCACCTTCAGCAACTTCCTCACTGCGACACCGGATTATCGATGACCCAGCAATTCGCCGTGAAGCTCTTACTGGCGCACTCGAAGCCAATGTCTGTTGAAGCACTGTTTGCGCGTTATCAAGAGCGTGAACCTTTACCTTTTCTTGGTGATTTGATGTTTTGGGCACATATCAAGCCACTCACCATGGGACAATACCCACTTATCGAGCGAATGAAAGACAGCGACAGCTTTTCCAAAACGCTGCTCAACGTTACACCGCGTGGTGAGCAGTGCATAGCCGGGCATCAACGGTATTTGGGTAAAGAGTGTGTGGGCGGCGTTCGCGTATCTCCAATCTCAGGTTGGCAATGGGATCACCATGATCTTGATACGCTCACACCGTTTGATTTTCGCGATTAAGCGACATCGACGACCGATACCCAGGCGGGCATGGCTTGGCAAGGCGCACGGTTTTGTTGGCTTAATTGACCCGTCTGCGCATCAATGTGATACAGCGCGATATGATCAGCCAGTTCACCGCTTGCCAATAAGTACTGGCCATCCGGTGTCAGTGCGAAACTGCGTGGCTGGGTAACCACATGGTCATACCCGGCATAATGTGGAACAGGATCGCCCGGCATGATCTCTAAGCGGCTAATGATGCTGGTGGTACGCTCCGACACGTATAAAAACCGCCCATCCTTTGATAAGTGAATATCTGCTGCCCAAGCACGTGGAACATCAGGTGTGACACGTTTAGCGGGTGGTAATCCTTTCTCGAGCCCTAGTGCCTCAAGTGGCGCAGCTTCAACTTCATCGATCAGCGCCATAGAGCCTGTCTCGTTATCAAATGCGAACACATTCACCGAGGCACTCATTTCACAAAGCACATAAACAAATTGGCCGCATTTGGAGAAGACTAAGTGGCGAGGACCAGATTCTCGCGCAAAAAAATACTGATGCACTAATGCTGCTTCATGGTTATTGGCACTTAAATGACGATAAACATTGACGCGATCTTGGCCAAATTCTGTGGCGACTAGCCACTGATTATCAGGGCTGACATTAAACGCGTGGCAGTGTCCATCGAGTTGAATTTCCAGCGCATGCTGACTAAGGCGCCCATCTTCTTCAAGACGATTAAGCGTTGCCACGTTGTGGTTGAAAGACGCACTCAATAACCATTGATTACCATGATCAATATCTAAGTTGACCATGCTCGCGGGCTGCTGAGTTCGATCTTGCTCTGTTAACTCGCCAGTCAACGGGTCTATTGCCAAGCGCACGATACAATAGGGCGCCTCGCGCAGCGCCGCGTACAAGAAGCGATTATCTCGACTGACGACCATTGGCATGACCAAGTTTCCAACGTCGGTGTTTCCTAAATGAATCAACTGCTGGTCTTGTTGCTGATAGCGGGAGATGGTGCCGGACTCTGCATTGGAGAGATAGATAAAGCGTTTCATGTCAGCCTCTTGCTCGGTTTATTGCGCCTTGAGAAGTCATCCTTATTGAGCTCCCCAATGTATAACAGGCCATCGCAAGATAACAGTGTGTTTTAGTTTGATTTTTTGTTTTCTATTCATTCGTTTGGCTGACGTTAACCTATGTTGGCTTGGCAATGTTGAGCAATCAATTTACAGAGCGTTGCCAATTGCTCGGGGTCGTAACCCCAACCGATATTCAGTCGTAAACAGTCTCGATACCGCGCAGACGCGGTAAAGAAATGCCCGGCTCGAATCGCGATTCTCTTCTGCTCTGCAAGGTGAAGAAAGCTCACGGAATCAAAGTTGGGCAGTTGCAACCACAGCACGAGCCCACCATCGGGATTGGTAATTCGTGTACCTTGAGGTAGCGCCGAGGCTAAGTGGTGCAAGTAGCGCTGTTTATCGAGCTTAAGCTGAGTGCGAGCTCGTTTAAGGTGTTTGCTATAGTGGCCACTGGCAATAAAGTCTGCGATGGCATATTGCAAAGGGATTGATAGCCCAAAATCGGTGGCAATCAACTGGTCACGATAACGACGAGAGTAACACCATCCTAGACGATAACTGGGGGAGAGTGTTTTCGATACCGAACCACACCAAATCATATACCCACTGGTGTCGTAATCGCTGGCGGGAAGTGGCGTGAAGTCTGAATGCGCAAGTTCAATGTAAACATCGTCTTCGATTATGGGCGTTTGGTATTTCGCCGCTAACCGAGCCAGTCGCTGCTTTTGTTTGACCGACATGGTGATCCCTTGCGGATTCATATGAGTGGTGCAAAATAGCCCAGCTTGAATCTGCCCCGCGTCTAACTGCGCCTCAAGTTGGTCAAGGTCAATGCCATCGCTGCGTGAAGGAATTTCGACGATATTACGTTCTAATTGAGCCAGCAAGCTTAATAAGCCGTTGTAGCAAGGAGAACTTATTGCAACGCAATCTCCTTTATTGGTTGTGGCTAACAACGCTTTTTTTACCGCGTCTAAGCAGCCATGGGTTATCACCAGTTGCTCGGTATCAAGCGAAATTCCAGATTGGGCAAAGTGATTGGCGAGGGCGTGCCGTAGTCGCGGTTCCCCTTGTGGATGCGGATAATACCCTAAACGCTGCTGAGAGATACGAAGCCCAGTACGAAAGCTTTTTTGCAGAGGCTCAATCGTTGACGTATCAAGCCGTAACCGGGATATTCCAAATGGGCCATCGAGTTCTTGAAGCGGAGGCAATTGTATCGACGGAGCACTTTGGCTAGTAAAAGCAGCCCATTCTGGCTCGTTGATTGGTGCGTGCGAGGTAATAAAAAAGCCTGCTTGTGGGCGTGATTCCAACCAGCCGAGAGATTCCATTTCCTGATAACAATTGACCGCTGTGGTCATGCTGATCTGGTGCAACTGCGCCAGTTTGCGCAGTGAAGGCAGTTTGCTACCTGCTTGCAATTTGCCTTGGTGAATATCTTCGATAAAGCGTTCAGCAAGGGCTCGGTATTTGCTCATAACGGTAAATTGTACTGGTAAAATATACAAAAATTGTATCTGTACTCTTTGTATGCTGCAAGCGAGACTAGCGACATAATAAACCTCACAAGGAGAACAGGATGACAGGACGAGATTTACTACTTACGCTGTTGGTGATGGCTATCTGGGGCGTCAACTTTTCGATGATCAAATTGGGGGTGACCGAGACTGACCCACTGTTGGTCGCCGCGATGCGCTTTTTCTGCGCCACTTTCCCCATTATCTTCTTTATTCGTAAACCCGATGTTCCATGGCGTAATTTGCTGGCCTACGGGTTGGTTTTTGGCACCGGAATTTGGGGAATGGCGTCGTGTGCGATCACCTACGGATTATCATCAGGAATGGCATCTGTACTGCTGCAAACCGATGTATTAACGACGGTATTGGTGGGGATGTGGCTCTACAAAGAGCGGCTAACGCGCCAACAAAAGGTCGGTATCGGTATTGCGCTGATCGGTTTGATCATCTCTATTGTGTACACCAACGGTAATGTCACCGTTGCTGGTGTGGTGCTCATCTTCATTTCGGCAATTTGTTGGCCGCTGGCTGGCGTTATCATGAAGCAATCAAAGGCCCCGAACACATTTGCATTTAACATTTGGGGCATGCTATTTGCGCCTGTACCGCTTGTCATATTAAGTGTGATGGTGTCTGGCGTTGATGTTCTGCAAGTCACTTATCAAAACTGGACCATGAACAGCTGGTTCTCGGTGCTGTTTCAAGCCTATCCAACCACGCTATTTGGTTATTGGGTATGGAATAAAATGTTAGTGAAGTATCCGATGAGCCAAGTGGCGCCAATGACATTGCTGGTGACCGTTTTTGCTTTGCTTAGCGGCTATTGGATGTACGGTGAACAGTTATCGGCATCCCAATGGGTATCGTGCAGTGCGTTTTTGATGGGCATTATTTTAGTGTTGTATAAAGGGCGGGTGAAGTCAGTGGCTAACGTTGCAACAGCGAATTGATTCAGACGCTTAATAGAAAAAAGCCCGCGAGTGCGGGCTTTATATCGTATTCACTACTTCTTCGTAGGCAATTTAGGATTGATAAGGCGATCTGGATTGCGCAACCAATAAACCAGTGTGCAACTGCATGCGAGCACGATCAGCGTCGCCGGCAAACCACCCAGGTTGGATAGCTGTTTCACGCCGTCAATACCCACGGTGCTGACCATGATCCAGGCCACCAGACCTATGGTCGTACCCCACAGAATTTTAATCGGTAATGACGTGCCATCGTCTGATTCTGAAGTGAAGTCTTTGGTACATAGGTCGCCAATCGCATCGGTACTTGAATCGGCTGCGGTGACATACGAGATAAACGCCACCAACACTAAGAAGAAAGAGGTCACACCGCTCAGTGGCAAGTTGCCCATGATGTGGTACAGCAGTTGCTCAATACCGCCATTATTCAGGACGTCATTGAGCGCACCGTTGGATTCTAAGTCCATAAATACAGCGGTACCAGAGAACACAGAGACCCAAAATAGAATAAACACACTTGGATAAATGACGTTGATTTGAATGAACTCTTTCACCGTGTAACCGCGAGCAATTTTACCAAGGAACATTGCAGTAATCGGTGCCCACGCAAACCATACTGCCCAGTAAAAGACACTCCAGTATTGTGGCCATGGGTCATTCGCGGCTTGCCCAGTAAATAGGCTTAGACGGAAGAAGTTATCCAAATAGGCGCCAAGTCCTTCAACACCGACAGCCAAAATATAAATGGTTGGGCCAAAGATCAGAGTGAAAATAAACAACGCAATCAACATCCAAAAGTTCACTTTAGATAAGCGCGCGATACCTTTATTTAATCCACTGGCTGCTGAAATCACAAAGGTGATAACAATCAGTGCGATGAAAATACCAAGAGTAACGGCGTTGCGTTCGATATCGATAAACTGACTGGCACCGCCAAGCAGTGTCAGCGCGCCTGTCCCTAGCGATGACGCCATGCCCACCACCAGTGAGTAAAGAGCCAATGCATCAATAACGTCAGCGACTTTGCCATTAATGAAGCGACCAAATAGCGGACGCAGCGGGCTGGTGATTGAAAATGGCAGTTTCAAGTTGTAAAATGCGAGTGCAAAAATCAGCGCTGGCACGGCATAAATCGCGTAAGGCGTCGGTCCCCAGTGAAGGAACATCGCGGAGAACGCAAACAGCACCGCGTTGGCACTACCCGGCTCGATGCCGAGACTCTCAGGTGGCGTATGCAGATGATAAATAGGCTCTGCGGTTGTCCAGAACAGCACGCCTACGGCGAGAGTGGTACACAGTACAATCATAAACCAGCGTGGTTTGGTGACACGCGGTGTACTGTTTTCGCCGCCGATACGAACGTTGCCGATTTTTGAGAAGTAGGTAAAACCAATCAGTATAAGTAGATAAAAACTGCCTAAGCTAAATAGCCAAGAAAAATGGCTCAAAATGAAGCTATTGGCGGCACCGGTAAATTGTGTAAATGCGTCCAAGTCGACCAAACTGAGTACTAAAGCGCCCAGTAAGATGAGAAAAGTGGGATAAAACACCAAAGGGCGTATTGATTTAAACATGAATTCGTCCTTGATTCTGATTACATAAAGTTGCGCTTGATGGTTTGTTTAAATGGCTTTTCAAATATGACCTCATTGTCATGTAAAGCCTTCCAACGAGCGTTGATGTAAAAATAGTCATGATCACAATGCATTGAATACTCACATTCAATACCTGTTCGCCAACCATCACGTCCCATATCCACCTTGAGCTGAATGTCATTTTTCGCGCTCAATGGATCATTGGGGTGAATTTGGAATTGCTGGTGGATGGTAAAGTCAATGTCACTCTGACTTGATTCAAAGAACTGACGACCAAAATCTTCCATCGTTTCTAAAGTGACCAAGCCGGTTTTATAGTCTCGATGGACGATACGTTTGCTGTCCGCACCACGCAGCGTTTTACCATTAAACGTGACAGGCTGATCGTATTCTGGCACTAGGTTCGACGGTGTCGGTGTTTGGTTTAATGGCAGTATCAGTTGGCAATGTTGTGGGTTGATGGTCAGCGTTGCATCATCGGCACTTGGCCAAATCAGTGGCCAGTAGGCCGTTGAAATCGCTACTCGCAATTTGTGCCCTTTTGCCACAACGTAAGACATATGGTTAATCAACACATCAACATCGTACTCTTTGCCCGGTTCTAAAGGCTCAGGGAACTCATGGCTATTGCGATGAGAGAGGTTGAGAATACCGTGGCTAATTTTCGTGATTTGACCATCCGGATGGACATCGGAAATACGTACTGTGATATTCGCTTGTGGCGTGTCACTTGCCAAGCGCAGTTTGGTCACTACCTGTCCACCAATTGGCAAAGAGTGCTCAAGCACGTCAGTGTCAAATGTCAGTGAGCCAGCATCCTCTAGGCGCTGATCGGATGGGTGTTCCATGTCAAGGCGAATGCCTGCGCACCAGCGTCCACCATCAAGCCCAACGGTTTGAGGAGAGCGAATCGTAACTTTATTTGACGTGCTCTGTGGCTCGCGAAGTAAGCCTTGGTCACCAAAGTACCAAGTTTGGTCGATAGTATGAGGTGACGGCCATGTTGGCTCGCTAACCCATTGACCAGGACGCGCATCGTAATCGGTGGCGGGCTCGACACCATCTTGCATGAAATAGTTGAGCATTGGTTCGTTCTCAATGCCATTTTCAATGCCTTTCAACCAGCGATCCCACCAACGGACAGACTCTTTTACGTAGTCCATCTTGGGGTTGGGAAAGGCAATGTTAGGGTACTTGTGTGCCCATGGGCCGACCAATCCTTTACGCGGTACCTGCAAATTTTCCAACAGGCTAAACACGGTATTACGATACCCGTCTGCCCAGCCACCCATAGCGTATACGGGAACGGTGATATCTGAGTAGTCTTCACAGACTGACCCGTGTTTCCAGTAGTCGTTACGCGTCTGCTCGCTGAGCCAAGGTGTGGCTAAAAACGGCATGTTTTCTAAGCGCTCGAGCCAAATGGATTTCCAGTCATCACCAATGAGTTTCTGATCGGGCGCTCGACCCTGAGCATAAGCCCAGAAAAAGGCAGCCCAGTCCATATTGTCGTTGAGTAAACAACCACCGGTGAAGTGGATATCATCGCGGTAGCGGTCGTCGGTTGAACATTGGGTAATGATCGCTTTGAGTGCTGGTGGTCTTAGCGCGGCAACTTGCAGCGAGTTAAAGCCACCCCACGAAATACCGACCATACCCAGATTGCCATCACACCAAGGCTGGTCAGCGATCCATGCGATGACATCACACGCATCTTGCAGCTCTTGGGCAGTATATTCATCGGTCATGAAACCTTCGGATTCGCCACAGCCGCGCAAGTCGACGCGCACACAAGCATAACCCTGTGCTGCGGTTTGTGGCATGGTGATTTCATCACGGATGACGGTACCGTCATTTTTACGATAGGGTAGGAATTCTAAAATGGCAGGAACGGGATTTTGACCGGCGTCTTCGGGCATCCAAGCGCGAAAAGCTAAACGTGTGCCATCGGGTAAGGTGAGCCAATCATGGTGGATTTCTCTCACTTTATGCATGTAAACCTCATTGATAGTGAATATAAAGTTTATGATAGAGGGGTTAAATTGTAGGTAAATCGCTTTTTTGTTAAGGTATTCTGAACTAAAAGTTTATGATAAGGCGGCGCAATGCCCATCGTTCATCGTAATATTCCCAGTTTAAGTAGTCTGATTACCTTTGAGTCTGCTGCGCGCTTAGGCAACCTGACGCGCGCTGCGGATGAACTGTGTGTTTCCCCGACAGCGGCGAGTAAACAGATAAAAAAGTTGGAAGAATTTTTGAATACTCAGCTGTTTATACGCAGCAAGCAGGGCGTAACGCTCACGGCAAAGGGAGAAGAGTACCTAGGTTATGTCACTGAGGCGCTTGAACTGCTCTCAGCGACCAGTAGCAAAATGGACGATAGCCATGATGTTGTTCCTTTGAATGTCGAGATTGGCAGTTGTTTTTCCCACTTTTGGCTGTTGCCTCGCCTTGATGACTTTCGTAACCGTCATCCTGATATTCTGCTTAATTTAGTGACCAACAATGAACGCCATGTGGGGGATAACAGTGATTACGACGTGGCTTTCTTTTATTCCTCAATGGATTCAGTGAATAAGAATAACCATTTGATGTTTGCTGAACGGATAGTCTTAGTATGCAGTCCGGCCTTTGAGAAAAAGTATCCTCACTGCTCGGATGTTAATCAGTTATGGCAGTTACCTATTTTACAATTGAAAGAACCGTTGTCATTTTGGGAAGGATGGGAAACATGGGCGACACTATATGGTGTTGAACTGCAAACACCCGAAAACGTCATTCAAGTCGAAGACCAAGTGTCAGTGATTCATGCGGCAGTGAACGATGCAGGGATCGCCTTAGCATGGGATTGGCAAGTGAGAGACTTACTTGAAAGCGGCCAATTAGTGGCGATTACTGAGCCTGTCGATTTCAATAAAAATGCGTTTTTCTTGTCTATCTCTGAGCAGAGCCAACACCCAGCGTCTCAGTTATTTGTTGACTGGGTGATTGGTGCAGAGCGCCGCTTTACTCACGGCGTTTGAGTTCAACTCATCAACTGCTGTTTGAAGAACGAAAGGGTACGCTGCCAAGCCAGTTCAGCTTCTTTTTCAGCGTAGCGTGCAGTTGAATCATTATGAAAACCGTGGTTTACCTCGGGATAGGTGTAGGCGATATAATCCACTTTGTTGGCTTTTAACGTATCTTCATAATCTGGCCAAGTGTTGTTGACTCGCTTATCTAAACCCGCAAATTGCAGCATCAGTGGGCCTTTGACGTTATCACGCAGTGATTCTGCCGCTGGTGTGCCATAAAAAGGAACGCCGGCATTGAGTTGGTCAGGCAGTTTTGCCGCGAGCATATTGACGATATAGCCGCCAAAGCAAAACCCGACAGCCCCTAACTTTCCGTTACCACTTGGGTGGTTTTTCAAATACATCGCAGCCGCGACAAAATCGGCCTCGATTTTGGCTCGCTCTAAGTCTTTTTGCATCGCTCGGCCTTGATCATCGTTCCCGGGGTAGCCACCAACCGGGTATAACGCATCGGGGGCAAATGCGATAAACCCTTGTTTGGCAACGCGTCGAGCGACATCTTTGATGTAAGGATTAAGCCCGCGATTTTCATGAATGACTAAGACAACAGGCGCCGGCTGAGTCATTTTTTTTGGCATCACGAGATAGCCTTGTCCTTCGCCATGCCCATCTGGCGAGGCGAATTTTTGGTAGGTCGCGTTGATGTCTGGGTCATTAAAAGAGACTTGTTCGGCTTGTGCATAGTTAGGGAGTAACGCGGAAGATATGGCGGTAACACTGAATCCGAGGACGGCTAACCCTGCCAGGCGGCTCAAAAACTCTCGGCGGTCAATCAGGCCGTGGGCATATTCGTCGTACCAATCAAAGGCCTCTTGGGGAATATCATTTAAGTTTGGTGTGGCCGGGGTTTGAGGTGTTTTTTCTTGCATTCACAACTCCTTGTGCTGAATTTTTCACTCTGCCTTAGAAACCGTAGCTCAAATTGCTGAGAATGCGATTTATCGCGATTTTGAAGATGTAAATGAGTTTGTCTCAGGGATAAAAAAACATCAGTTCAGTGGCCGTTTTGGACTCGAGTTAACGTCTTGACTTAAAGAACGGTGAATGAGTGTCCAATAGTGAGAAATATTACCGCTGGTTTGCAAAATTTCGACTACTCTCGAAGAAGACACGTGTACTAGCGTGCGATGACAAAGTGAGGAGTGAATTCATGCAATTGAGTTTAAAGAGGAAAATGGTTTTCTCTGTGGTTATCGCGATTGCACTGACGGCGGCTATTTTGGTCGCTGCCGGGTATCAAGCGTTTAAGCAAGAGAGCTGGCTTGCGATTGAAAGCGAAAGTCGCAATACATTGATGGCCCATGCAAAAGGCATCGGCGATTGGATGTACACCAAACAACAATCAATCAAAGGACTAAAACAAGAAATAGAGCAAGATCCTGAGCTTAATATCGTCCCCCATTTAAGACAAACCTTTCAGTCGGGATCATTTGGGCTGAGTTATTATGGTAATGAAAAGGGAGAGATGTACCGTCAAGACCCATCGTTAAATAAAGCGGGTTACGATCCGCGAGTCCGCGGTTGGTATAAGCAAGCAAAAGCAGCGGGAGAAGCCATTACCACTGACCCTTATGTCAGTGTCACCATGCAAACTCTGGTCGTGACGCTGGCTGACCCTGTGTTTGTTGATGGCCAGTTTACTGGGGTTGCGGCTTCAAACTTGGCGTTGGATAAACTGATCAAAGATGTCCTAGCGATTAAAGTGCCCGGCAAAGGCTACGCGATTTTGGTGAACCAAAAGGGCACGATTGTGGCCCACCCTAATAAGGAATTAAATCTTAAAACCACGGAAGAGATGGCGCCCGATCTCACTATTACTCGCTTAAATCAAACCGCCAAATCCCTTTCACCGTTGGAAACCGAAATTGATGGTAAAGATAAGGTTTTGATGGCGCAAAGTATCGACAATACTGACTGGATGCTGGTGATGGTGATGGACAAATCGGTATTGGAACAACCGATTCATCAACTTTTGATTACCCAAGCTTCGATAGGGCTGGTGATTCTGGTAATGATGGCCTTGCTTACGGCGTGGTTTGTCGCGCGTCAATTACGTGAACTCGGTAATATTGCAAATGCCCTTGCTGACATTGCAGAAGGGGATGGGGATTTAACCCGTCGTCTTAGTGTTCGCAGCCAAGATGAAGTGGGTATGCTCGCCGATAAATTCAACAAGTTTATTGACCGTTTACACGTGATGGTCAAAAACGTTCAAGAAGTGACCGTATCACTGAATGGTCGTGCTAATGATGCGGCATCCGCCGCCAAAGAGCGTAGTGAACGAATTGGTCAGCAGCAAGATGAGATCACCATGGTAGCAACCGCAGTCACCGAGATGGCATCCGCTACATCGGAAATTGCTGGTAATGCAGAAAATACAGCGAAGAATGCCAATCAGTCGGTTGAGTTGGGAGCTCAAGGCTACCAGCAAATGCAGCAAAGTAAGAGCTCTATTGATCAATTGGCTAAAGAGCTGAGTAACGCGGTAAGCATTATTGGTGAGTTAGAGGTCCACGCCAATGACATCTCGACCATCCTGTCGACGATTCGTGATATTGCTGAACAAACCAACTTACTGGCTCTCAATGCTGCGATCGAAGCAGCTCGAGCAGGCGATCAAGGCCGTGGCTTTGCCGTTGTCGCTGATGAAGTGCGGGTGCTATCACAACGTACTCATGCTTCGACAGAAGAAATTCAGACCAAGATTTCTGGGTTGCAAACGGTAACAGGAAACGCAGTCACGGTGATGACGGAAAGCCATCAGTTGGTTGAAACCAGTGTGGAAGATGTCAATCAAACGGCTGAAAGCCTTAACCGTATCAGTGAAGCGATCAAACAAATCAGCGATATGGCGACGCAAATTGCTTCGGCCGCTGAAGAGCAATCACTGGTTACGTCGGATATCAGCAACAACAGTGAATCCGTGCGTGAAGTGAGTGATCATCTTGCCCACGATGCTGAGAGCGCAGTTCAGCAAGCTCAAGAGCTTCATCGATTGGCCAATGAGTTAGGCAAAGAGATCGCTCGATTTAAACTGTAATCGTCAGATTTAACGAATAATCCCCGCCATTGTGTGGGGATTATTTTTTAGAGCGTTTTGCCTATTTACATTAGATTATGGAATCTTACTCTTATTATTTATGAGGATTAAATATATTTTTATTAATAGATAAATTGATGGTTTGTTTATTATTTATTCAGTTTTGAAAACTTATATTTATATATTATCCATATTTTTTATTTAATATTTATACGTTTTAATCGTATAGAGGCCGAAATACGACGTATCCTTAACCAAATTCCCCATCTTTCAATTCATTTCTATTATTCTCTATTTTAGGTATTGCTAAAGTTATGAATACAGTGAACTTTTTATGTAGACTCGTATAAATAGCTCGACTAGACTAAAATCGATTTTTTCTAATAAAAACCAACTAAAAATAATTGAGAAAGACTACAGTAGAGGCCTCTATGCACTTCTCTTTAAAAAACTTGTCTATTCGAACGCAAGTCTTAGTACCAGTGCTATTTACCGCTCTGGTTTTATTAATATCTTTATGGATGACGAAAAATAGCTTAGAAGATGAACAAAAGGTGATGTCAAAAAACACCAGTGAACTTATTTTCTACAAAGATACGATTGCTGATGTCGTGAGCAAAGTTTTCCCACTTCGTATCAGTGCGGTTTACGCGATATATGATTCGAGTCGTCGAGATACGTTTGCTACACAACTCACCTCTGGCATGGCTGACATGCAACAAGACCTTAAAGCGATTGCGGAAAAGGGCTTATTCAAAGATGAGATCAAACGTGTGAACGATACGATCAATCTGTATATCGATTTTTCCCATCGTTCCATTGATTTATTTAATCGTGCTGACCAAGGTCTGGTCTCGTCTTCAGAGCGTAATCAATTTATTACTGGTTACCGAAATGCCGGCAATGACATGGTGGCGGCGATCAATAACTTGTCACTTAAAGTGAATGAGAACGTTGAACAGGCGATCAAACGCAGTACCGAGCACAGTAAAGAAGTGACAACAGTGGCCACATTGTGTGTGCTCGCCGTTTTGGTCATCTCTTTAATGGTTGGATGGTTTTTATCAGGCCTGATTGTTGAACCGATTAAGCAGCTGCAAAATGTCATGAAAGAGGTGGCTCGAGGCAACCTTTCAATACGCTCGAAAGTGTCAGGTGACAGTGAAATTGGTTTGCTTAGTCGTGATGTGAATACGACGGTTGAACAATTGCATACCACTGTGGAGTCTTTAACTCGAATCAGTGAAGATGTCGCGGCGGCGGCTACAGAGCTTGCCGCAGTGATGACTCAATCCGAGCAAAACGCCCAACAAGAACGCGCTGAGATTGAGCAAGTGGCGTCGGCGGTTAACGAGTTGGCCAGTACGGCGCACAACGTTAGCGATAACGCCTCCATTGCCGATAGTACCGCTCGTGAAGCGGATCAGTTAGCGCAATCAGGATTATCTATCTTTGAAGAAAGCCATCAGGCGAGCGAGCAAGTCAACAATGCACTTGCAAAGGCCGCTGACGTCGTGATGCAGCTTAAAAATCAATCTGAGCAAATTAATGATGTTGTGGAAGTGATTCGCGGCGTATCAGAGCAAACAAACTTGCTGGCTCTGAATGCGGCGATCGAAGCGGCGCGTGCAGGTGAGTCAGGGCGAGGATTCGCGGTTGTCGCTGATGAGGTAAGAATGCTGGCTGCGAGAACGCAAGATTCGACAGTCGAAATCCAAACCATTATTGAACAGTTGCAAACTCAATCTGGCCTCGCTAACGAGAGTATGCAGCAAAGTTTGGATATGCTGGCGAAAAATAATCAGCTTACTCAACAAGCCAACGATGCTCTGCAGGGGATTACGGGGGCAGTGATGAGTATCAATGACGCCAACGCGCAAGTTGCGACTGCTGCGGAAGAGCAGTCACAGGTGACGGCTGACATCAACCGCAACGTTGTCAATATGTCGGAATTGGTTAGCCAAAACGTCGCGGGTATCAGCCAAAGCGCAGCATCAAGTGCTGAGCTTTCAAAATTGGCTGAGCAACAAAAGGCGCAACTGGCGTTTTTCCAAGTCTAATGCTTTAACACAAATTGTGCTGACCAAAGAACTTGGATGCCCGTTACAATTTCACAAAGCCCACACGATGTGGGCTTTTTTATGTGTAAAATTAAGTTTATGGATTGTTGATAGGTTTCAGGCAGATACTCATGAATAAGTTTACTCGTCATTGGCTGACGTTGCCTTTGCTGGTGTTGCCAATTTCTGCAGCGGCAAAAATAGACACGACGCCAGTTGTTGGCGGCGTATTTAATGCCAGTGAAGTACTTAAAAATCAGATTGTTTCGGGTTTAACTTACTCTACGCGATTTGCAAGGGATATGACGCTATTTACGATTGGCGGCATGACTCTGGATGCATTTATCCTTACTTTACCCTTAGACTCAGCGACGAAAAAACGCGTCATTACGCAACTTTCCAATCCTGATTATGCCATTCCTTTAGGGTACTTCTTGTATCAATATTATGAGCGATACACAGGCGTTAGCGATGAGGATGAATTCAAACGTTATGTGTTATCGGTTTATGATAAGCAGGCCGTCATCCCTTTTCAGCATTCTCTGTTTCAACTTCAAGAAGGTGAGCAGACGCCACCTCATCAAGCCGATCATAAAGATCAAGGCCACCAGCCGGGCATTGAACTGAACCAAGAATTTTATGCAGCGATGGTCACGATTTACGATGCACTGGTTGAGATTGGAGACTGGCAACAGCAAAACACGCTGCCTGATCGTTATCAATACTTATCACACTCACCACAAGACCAAGCGCTGATTAAAAAAATTCAACCGATTGTTGTCGGAGTACTTAAACAGCTCTCGCAGGGAATGGAAGCGGGAGAGATGAAACATGCGCTGCAAGGCATTATTGCCGACAATGATGAATCACAAATGGACAAGGTCAACAATCGTGCTGAGGCGATCACCATTACACTCATCGATTTTGTACGTTTAAATGTGCTCAAAGCCTATCGTCAGTTTGTTTATCAAGATGAGCGTCAGCAGAAGGTGGCAAACTGGCTGGATGAACACTTCCAAACGCAACCCCAGGCGGTTATCGATTTTTTACGCGCTCGTCAGCATCGCCGTTTGGCAGTGCAAATTACCGTAGATGGACTTCAACAAGGCCTCGTTGAAGGGCTCGTCACCCCCAATTCTCGGTTTATTGGCCAGATATATCAGCGTTATCAGCAGCGCCAGCAACTCACGCCAAGTACGAATTATCAAACGCCAGAGCATCAGCCAAGTATGCGTTTTGCTCAAATTCTTGCTCAACAGCCATATCGCGACCCGTATTACTTGCCGTTTTTCAAACGTTTGTACGCTGAGCATCGACCGTCGATTGCAGACGTGGGCATATCATCCACGCCGACCATTAGCGTACGTAACTTACCGATTATAAAAACGGGAGCGAAGGTATCCGGGCAAGGCGGTACCGGTATTCCTAATTTTCACTTTGTCGATCGAAAGCAAGATCGAGCCTATTACTTCTACGGCAATGATGCGTTGCAACTGGACCGGTTGATGAATGAACATGGTGCAAAGACCATGTTTGACCGCCTCAACTACCTCAATACCATGAACTGTAATGCGCAATATGATTGGAACGCGCATGTGAGCTTTGACAGTTTGGTCAACCTCGGTGCAGGTGAAAGCCTGCGCGACTTTGGTGAAAAGCGTTGTGTCAAAGAATTAAACCGGCGAGCGCGAGTCGAGACTCGGCTCACTGAAATGCGTGCTGCGCTGATTCGCCAAATTGAAGGCTATCAGCAACTGCCATTTTGGGCGATCGTGACACGTTATACCCAACAATGGAAAATCGAAGATAACCTTGAGCGCTATGCGGCGCTTGAACATCAAGGCATGCCGGATTATCTACTCGTATACAACCCGTGGCCGGATCATTTTGCCCACTTTGTTGGTCCGTTCAGTGATGAAATTATCATGCCCAGTGGCGAGTTGAATCGACTCGATTTTTGGATTCGCCAGCTAGAGTCCGCTTATCACAGTGCCGGTGTTTACGGGCAAACCTTATGGGGCATGGCGGGCGATCATGGCTTGGCCCCCGTTTATTACACCTTAAATCCTGAGAAGGTGGTGTTTGAACCCTTGCAAGACACACTCGATTATCCGCTGGTGGTGAAAAAGATCTCCTCAGACGAAGGGGAAGGCCCAAAGCTGACGAATGCGTTGAATTACCCAAGTAATAAAGAGGTGGATGTGGTTGTTGCCTCTACCGCTGGCGGGAACTTTATGCTCGATTTCTTTAACGCCAAAGCGGGGTGGCAAGCCCAGCCAAACTATCAAGAGTTGGTCAATTGGCAGCCACGTCATAGCCAGGGCAAGGGGGTGGATATTATTGATTACACCGTGAATCAACTCAAAGATACGCTCGACTATTTGGTGGTTCGCGATGGTGAATGTGGTGCCAAGCAGTGCCGAATTCGATTAGTCGCAACTCGGAATGGACAGCGGGTTGATGAATGGATTGAGCGCCAAGGCGACCGCTATTTCTATCAGACCTATTCGACTGAGGCGTCGCTACTGGGGATTGAAACCCTAAACCCTTACCGCCAAGTACCTACGTTATCACAGCGCTCTGAATGGCGAGCGCTACGCCAGCATTGCTTGCATCCGGATGAGGTGAAAGATAGCAATACGTGGTGCAACGCTGCCGAGTGGCGGGAAGTGAGTCGGTTGAGCCTGCGTCCTGATGCTATTGCACAATTAGCGGCATTGTATGAAGAGCCTCGCGCAGGCACGGTTAACTTATTTCCTCGTCAAGGGATTGGTTACAACACGAAGGTGCCGGGAAGACACGCGGGTGAAAGTTACCTTGAGAAAGACGCATTTCTTGGTTTTTGGGGCGCGCAAGTTGGACGCGGTGCCGATCCTTTGTTGATTGAAGAAAATGGTTCCTTAGCACCGACGTTATACGAATATCTTACTGGAAATCCTGTTCAAGTGGGTCAAGATGGATGGGGGTACCCATCATTAATCAATCGACTGGATATTAAAACCCACTAATGATTGTGGTGATTAAAGTGATCGTGGCGAATAAAATGATCGATCTGGTCTGCGACATCATGACGATAGATAAGGCTGGTATGGGTATTGCGAGTTTTAATATGATCGGTCATCCCTTCGATTTGGGTTTCTTTAACGGTGACGGTACCATCTGATATCAAGCCACGACCAAGCAGTAGTGGGCGCAAACCAATCGGCAGCGTGCCAGCGATGCTGCCGAGTTTTTGCGGATGCTGCCACTGGTCTTGATGGTAGTTAAGACCAAATTGTGGTGAATTTCCCAAAATGACACCAAGGCCAATTTTCTTCAGCTGTTCGGCGATGGATGAGCCTGTCAGTGGAGAACCGATCGCGACCACATGAGAAATCGTCTCGCTTGATGGGCGACGAGCGGCTAAGTAGTGCTTAATCATTAAGCCGCCTAAGCTGTGGCCCACTAAAATATTGGGTTGATGGTCGCTAAGCGCAGTATCAATGGCGTTAAATACACGTTGGCTGTTGATGGCGACGGTATTGTAGCTAATAACCTGAGTTTGGTAGCCCATTTTGCGCAGCCTTTGACTCAAGGGCCTCATAACCACGCCATGCATATACAGCCCATGCACAATGATGATATTCATTTGCTTACGCTCATCTCAAAAAGAAGATAACTATAACCAAAAATCGTCAGGCGCGCCAAACGAAGCCGCGATTACCTTTAGAGCCAAAAGAGCGACTTAGCGTATTTCGTGCGTATTTAGGGGCTTGTTGTTACTTTTGTTTTTGTTGCTTCATCCACTAAATAAAGAATCGATTGATAACAAATACCGCTATGATACGTGAGGCCCAGTTCGCAGGTTAAACTGTTGCTAAATCCGCGAGTGACTTGCTTTGGGGTTTGGTGTTTAAGCGGTGCAAGCGCCGCGGCATTCAGTTCTGGTGTTATCAGTCCTTTATCGCCTGCCCAACCACAACAGGTGATATGCTCGGGAATAATCACCTCTTGAGCGCAGCGTTTTGCCAGCGTAAGCATGCTGGCTTCTAACCCCATCTTCTGGCTGCTACAAGTCACATGCAGCATCACGGTTTCTTCAATTGGCTCAATGTCCAAAAGAGGGAGTAAGTACTCACATGTAAATTGGGCCGGCTCGTAAATTTTCATCGATTGAGAAAACTGTTCGAGGCTGTGTTTCACACATGGACTGGTGTCGATCAGCACCGGATATTCACCTTGGCGACTCGCTTGCCACAACGCTTTTTGTAACTGCTGGGCTTTGTCGCTGGCTAAGTCCTGCTTGCCTTTGCTATCAAAGGGCATGCCGCAACAAAGTTGGTCAACATCGCGTGGAATAATCACATCGAACCCCGCTTTTTTTAGTACAGAGAGGGTCACTTCGGTTAACGATCGCGTGTCTTTTTGCTGGCGATGATTTCCCATTACACGGCTGCTGCACGAGGGCATATACACCACTTTCCGATGAGTGGAATTGGCAGGGGTTTCAGGTTCACTGACCAGAGCAAAGTGATTGCCCTTCGGTAAGTCAGCGAACCAGATCGGGGTTTGGTCCTGAGTACGTTTACGAAGCGCTAAGCTCCACTTGTACAACGTTTGGTCGGAGCCCCATTTGTTGATTTGATACTGCGTACTCAAGCCTATCTTCGCCAACCGAGTAACTGCTGAGAAATGTTTGGCGCTCCAACGCGCAATTACGCCATTTTTCGGCGCAGTTTGAGCGCGCAGTTGTTTGATTAAATCACCGGTATTGATGTTTACTGGGCAGCGCTCGGCGCATAATCCAGTTGCTGCGCAAGTATCGATACCTTGATATTGAAACAGTGCATCGAGATCTTGAACGCTTTGTTGCATGTGCACACGATGCTGGCGCTCGCGGTGCAGAACAATACGCTGACGAGGCGACAAGCTGAGTGACCGCGAGGGACACACGGGTTCACAAAAACCGCATTCAATGCAGGCATCTATCAGCGGGTTGGCGGGGGGAATGGGCTTTAAGTGTTTTAGGTGACACGTTGGGTCGGCGTTTATCAATACTCCAGGGTTAAGAATCCCCTTGGGATCGAACAGCGTTTTGATTTTTTGCATCAAGGCGTAACCTTGAGGCCCCCACTCCAGCTCGACATAAGGTGCCATATTGCGCCCAGTACCATGCTCGGCTTTAAGCGACCCTTGGTATTTGACGGCGACTAATTGGCTTAGGTCTGTCATAAATGCGCTGTAGCGCTCGACTTCAGACGCCAAGGCAAAACTCTGCGTAAAGACAAAATGCAAGTTTCCATCTAATGCATGACCAAAAATGATCGCCTCATCGTAGCCATGTTGAGTGAGCAGTTGCTGAAGCTCGCGCGTGCCTTGCGCCAGTTTGTCGACCGGAAAAGCGACATCTTCGATGATTACGGTGGTGCCTGTGTCTCGCACTGCGCCGACCGCTGGGAATAAGCCTTTGCGAATATTCCATAAATGTTGAATGACGTCAGCATCTTGGGTAAAGGGCACTGAGGCTTTAAATTCAAAGGCCTGTAATGCTTTGGTTACCTTGTCACAGTGTTGAGCGAGTTCATCACAATTGCTACCTTGCACATCGATAAGTAAAGCGCAGGCATCGAAATCCAGTGCGGCGATAAACTCTGGCATATTCGGTTGATGGGCAATCGAACGCAGTGATCGTCCGTCCATTAATTCAACCGCAGAAACCGGGGTCGAAGCGAGCGCGGTCACGGCTTGGCTCGCGGTTTCAATATCGTTAAATACCATCAGGCTCGTCGCTTTGTGCGGACAGTCTTCGATAGTGTTATAGGTGATCTCTGCAATAAACCCGAGCGTACCCTCAGAGCCGACCATCAAATGCTCGATCACTTCAATTGGGGTTTGGTAGTCAACTAAGGCGTTCAGCGCATAGCCTGTGGTATTTTTAAGGCGATATTTATGAAAAATACGCTGGCACAGTTCTGGATCGCCCAAGGTCTCATCACAAAGCGTTTCAAGTTGCTCGATAAAGTGTGGATGTTGCTGCTTGAAGTCGAGAATACTCTCGCTATCTCCAGTATCCAGTAAGCTGCCATCACTGAATACGATTTTCATGCTCTCTACGGTCTTATACGTGTTATGTGCCGTCCCACAACACATGCCGCTGGCATTATTGGCAGCAATTCCGCCAATCTTGCAACTGTTGATCGAAGCCGGATCTGGGCCTATTTTCCGCTGATAAGGCGCTAAATAGCGATTGGCATCAGCACCGATGACACCCGGCTGTAAGCGTACTTTACGGCCTTGTTCCAGAACACGGTGTTCTCGCCAATCGTCAGTGAGCGTTATAAGAACCGAGTCGGAGATTGCTTGCCCTGACAAACTGGTTCCTGCCGCGCGAAAGGTAACCGCGACGTTAAGTTGGTGGCATGATTTCAAGCAAAATATGACTTCCTGAATGTTTTTTAGCCGTACGACCATTTTAGGGATCAAACGATAAAAACTGGCGTCGGTTCCGTAAGCAAGGCATAAATCAGGGTTGGTAATGATGCGAGAGGGAGCGATGACACTGAGTAATTGTTGGTGAAGCTGTTGGTAAGGACGGGGGGCTTCATGATGCGACATTGTGGTTTCCTTATCGTCTGTCGCCATTATCGGGATGTTGGCGTACGGCAGCTAGGTATTTGGTTTCACTTAATATTAGTCTTAGCACATCGACAAAAGAGTGAAGGTCAAGCTCACGAACTTGTGATGTGTCTCCATGCTTAGCTTTAGAGAGTAAGGATAGTGCTCGCTTTTACGCTAACAGTGGTCAGTCAATCGTGTAAGCGGCAAAATGTATTGAACCAATGTGTGAATAACGGGTGTCCGTCGGCCATTTGTCGAAAAGCCTAAGAAGAGAGCATGTTCGCTCAGCGTTTGTTTTTTGATGTTGGAATCAGATTGGCTTTTTTATGCCTTGTTGATTGTCGCCATTTTTTATGCACTTAGAATTTACGCTTTGACTGAGAGCGCATCTTAAACTTGCTATGAGAGTGAGTTGGCGCAGTTAATTGAATTTGCAGTGGGAGAGCATGGTGCCAAAATACATTGGATTGATCGTATCGTTAATCAGTGGGAGCGCGGCTGCCGAATCACTCAATGTGCTTCTTTATCACCATGTGGCGGATGACACGCCATTTTCTACCTCGACCACGGTGGCTGATTTTACCGCTCAGCTTGATGATTTTGTCGAGAAGGGCTATCAAATCGTCAATCTAGAGCAGGCGGTTGCGAGGATCCGCGCAGGAAAACCGTTAGCCCAAAAAAGCCTGGCTCTGACGTTTGATGATGGCTTTTCTTCCGTATGTAAGAATGCCTATCCCGAGCTTAAAAAACGCGGTATGCCGTTTACTGTCTTTGTGACGACTGACCCGATCGATCATCATTACCCAAGTTATTGCACCTGGTCGCAACTAAAAGAGATGGCACAAAATGGTGCGACCATTGCGAATCATACCCGCGATCACGCGCATTTGGTGCGTGGTGCGTTGAGTGAAGCGCCTTGGCTGACACGGGCGCAAGACAATATTTCTCAAGCTCAGCAACGAATTGAAAACAAAATTGGTCAGACGTCGGCGCTGTTTGCTTACCCTTATGGTGAATACAATAACACCTTAAAACAGTGGCTTGATGTGCAAGGGTATATTGCTTTTGGTCAGCAATCTGGCTCGATAGGTACTACCAGTGATTGGCAAGCTCTACCTCGGTTTAATGCCGCTGGGCATTACGCAACGCCAAAAGCGCTTAAACTCAAAATTACGGCCTCTCCGCTCCCCGTTGATTACCAGCAATTGCCTGATCCTTTAACGCAAAATACGCAACCAGACTTATCGGTCAAAGTGTTGCCTTCCAAGCGTGTCTATTACCCTCATTTACAATGTTTTCTTAATGGTCAGGCAATTGATGTGGTTTGGAACTCATCACAAACTCAGTTCTCAGCAACACCGCCTAAGCCGCTTACCCAAGGACGGCATCGTTTAAATTGCACGGCGCCGCACCGTCAAGGGACGCCATATTACTGGCTATCTCAGCAATGGATTGTAGTGCCTGAGGCACTTGAAGGTAATAAACCAACACCAACGGGTTAATCGGTTTTCCTCTGTTGACTGAATGTTTTAAGCCACCGTTCGGTGGCTTTTTTAGGTAAGTGGTTCCACTGCGAAATATGACAGCGTGCAGGCAGTTTGTTAAGGTCTCAATAAATAACAAGCGGGCAAAAAGGTGTTTGATCCCGCCAACAACAAAGCGAGAATGGAATGAGAAGAATTGGCATATTGGGTGTTGGAGAGCTCACTGAAAAAATCATCATCGGTATTTTTAATCACAATCCGATGGCACGTATTTATCTATCGCCAAGAAACTTTGTTAAAGCTCAAAGGCTTGCGAGCCAGTATCCTTGTGAAATCATGCCAGACAACCAAGCGGTCGTGGATAAATCGGATGTGGTGATCATTGGTGTGCGCCCCGAGTCGGTGGCGACGCTCGCGTCGGAAGTCACCTTGCAGCCTGAGCAAACGTTGGTATCGTTAGTTGCCGGTATGCCGATCTCTAAAATTCAGACTCTATTTTCCCACTCGCAGTGCATTCGAGCGATGTTGACGTATGCCGCAGAGCACAACAGTACAACCGTGGTGGTGGCGCCAAGAAATGACGATGTGGAAGCACTGTTTGCGCCGCTAGGCGAGTTGGTTTCTTTGCAAACCGAGGCAGAGTTTGAATTGGCGACTGTCAGTATGTGTATGAATGGTTGGTATTACTTCCTCGCCAATGAAATGCAGCAGTGGCTTGAGAGCAACGGCTTAAAGCCTGAGCACGCTCGTGCTCTGGTTGTCGGTAATCTACGTGATTGCGCCGCCTACGCTACGCAAAATGCGCCGCATTCGTTGAAATCGCTTGGTGAGTCCATCGCAACCTCGGGAACGTATACTGACCAAGGGAGGATAATGCTTGAACAATCGGGAGCGTTTGAGGCGTGGAAGCAGGCCAGTGAGCGTATTTTAAGCCAGCTCAAAGCACAGAAATAGTGGTTAAAATGATGAAAAGGCGAGTCAGAGACTCGCCTTTTTTACTGTGGAAAGGCCAATTGTTAGCTTAAACGCTGGGGTTGGCGCCGAAAGGTTAAAGATTCTCGGGAAAATCTTTGGGCAATTCACTGGCTGGGCAGTTGATGACCTCTTCGTTATTTTGGCCACAATCTCGTACAAAGGTAATGGTGGCAAATTCATCAATCACTTCTGTTGGGTACGCTGGGCCCGCATCGCGATAAGCTTGCATTTGAGGAATAAAGTCATTTTGGAAGCATACCGTTTTTTCAGGGTTGTTGATTATCCAGCGTGGGAAGAAAATGGTGCCGTGGAACACTTTATCCGCCAAGTTAATGATTAAGCTCACATCGGTACCGGTTGGCTCTGTCCAAGAAATTTTATACACATCGCTGGCCACGCGAACTAAAAACATGTCTTGATGTTTTACCCAGCGGTTACCGACAATCCCGCTGTGGATACGATAATCCATCGTATGGTCATTTTTGACGTAGATTTCATAATTCCAGCCATTGTCGTATGTGTAGACTAGGTGTTTGCCAACAATCCCGCTCAAATCAGTTTTATCAAACATAGTGGACTCCTTATTCTTGTCAGTTTTTCGTCTGCGTTTGTTTTCGAACTGTATTTACTTTACCTCGATATTTTTTATATAAAAGTCGCTATTTTTGATGTTAAATATAAAAATATTTTATGTTTTTGGAGGCGGGATGTTATCGACAACGCTTGAACAGTGGCAATTGCTGCGCACGGTGATTGAAGAAGGCAGCATTGCCAAAGCAGCCAAGAAATCATTTCGCAGCCAGCCTGCAATCAGTTATCAATTAAATCAGCTTCAGCAAAGGCTAGGGATCGAGGTGCTCGAGTTACAAGGCCGTAAACTGGTACTTACCCTCGCAGGTAAGCAATTACTCGACCAAGCCTGCTTGCTACTTGATGGGTGGCAAGACCTCGAATCAAAAGCGATGTCATTGCAAAAAGGGGAGCGGGCTGTGATTAACTTAGTGGTCGATAGCTTGTTTTCGAAGTCACGTCTATTTGAGGCGTTGAAGCGCTTTAATCAGGAACACCCCAATACGCATATTCACTTAAAAGAAACGGTGCGTGATGAAGGGCATATTTTACTGAGCCAGAATGAAGATGATGTGTATGTCATCAGCCTAAAAGATCAGCGGGCGGGCGAGCGAATTCCGGTTGCTGAAGTGACATTTATGCTGGTAGCGCACCATCAGCATCCTATTTTTGAGGTGTCAGAGGCGCTTCGAGAGAGTCAGCTGAAACGTTTTCCAATGATCCAAGTGGTGGATCGCTACCATCAACAAACGGCAAACCAGCGTCAGTATCAAGAATCATGGTTTTTTACTTCTCTACCGTCAGCGATTGATGCAGTGGTGAACAATTTAGGTTGCGGCTGGTTGCCACAAAGTGAAATTGAATCTCATCTTGCTGACGGCACGTTGAAAGTCATTAGTCGAGAATCCCGCTTTACTCGGGCAACGTCACTGTACTTAATTAAAAGTGAACAGGTTCGCTACGATATTTGCGTTCAGGCTTTAGCGGATGCTTTACAATTTCCTGAAGTATAAGGGTTTAAAATTATTTCGGCTTTTTGATACAGTGGAATGATTCATCGATTTAGGAGTACTAGAATGACAAAGAAACTCGCATCGACACGCCGATTGCTCCGAGGATTGGTGATTGGGTTAGGTGTGCTACTGAGTGGCTGTACTCAAAGTGATTGGCGAAGTGCTAGCAGGGAACCGGCCGGTATTGCGCCTGATCCCAGTGTCGATAAGCAAGCTGTGATTGAGTTTTATGCCGCGGATGCATTTAGTTGGCGTGGGTGGTTTGCAGTGCATACTTGGCTCGCTATCAAACCCGAAAATGCCGATGAATACACGGTTTATGAAGTCGTCGGCTGGCGAGTGGATCGCGGCCAACCCGCACTTCATCATTACACTACGCCAACCCCTGATCGCTACTGGTATGGTGCGAAACCAGAAAAAGTACTTTCGATTCAAGGCGACAAAGCGGCCAACTTGATACCGAAGGTTCAGAGTGTAATTGAAGAGTACCCATGGGCGAACGAATATACACTGTTCCCCGGGCCCAACAGTAATACATTCCCTGCGTGGGTCGGGCAACAAGTGCCAGAGCTTGGTTTAGACATGCCATTTCGTGCGATTGGGAGTGGCTACGCTGATTAACCATGAAGGCGGCATCATGTGCCGCCTTCATTTTTTCGTCAATCTTGCATTAACTCCGTGGTATTGGTATTGAGGTCGTTGGGGTTAACAACGGGCCAACCATCTTGCCAATCGACATGCAAAATACGCAGTTTTTGGGTGCCATTATCTGCTGTTTCATACGCATGGAATACCATGTAATCTTCACCATCAAAGCTATAGACGGCATTGTGCCCCAATCCTGCCCAGTCTTGATCGCCTTCTAGAACCAGTGAACCGCCTCCTTCAAGCATCGACTTGCCGTTTTTATCGTAATAGGGGCCTTGCAACGTTTCACTGCGCCCGGCCATCAACTTATATGTGCTGTTGGTGCCTTGACAGCAAAAATCAAATGATGCGAAAAGATAATAGTAATCGCCTTTTTTGAAGATATAAGGTGCTTCAATCGGGTTGTAGGTGACACTAGGGCGCGTGGCTAGGTCATACCATTGGACAGGTTCTGCAAGACTTACCAGATCATCATTCAACTTAACCAGTTTCAACCCGCCCCAGAAAGAGCCAAAACTCATCCAAGGCTGACCTTTCTCGTCTTCAATAATCGCCGGATCGATCGCATTCCAATTGTCTTTATCAGGGTGCGATTGAATCACAATCCCTTGGTCTTGCCAGTGATAATTCGAGGCTTCGGGATTTAACGTCTCATTGGTCGTGACACCAATTGCTGACGTATTTTTTCCGAATGCAGAGACGGAGTAGTAAAGGTAGAATTTTCCGTCTTTTTGATAGATATCAGGCGCCCAGATATGACCGTCAAATTCAGGGGCGACAGAGCGAGCCCATTTTGGTTCGCTGCTGAAAATTCGGTCAGCGTAATGCCAATGTTCTTTGTCTGTTGATGAGTACATGGTAATGCCAGGCCCGGTGCTGAATACGTAATAGGTTCCGTCTTCCCGAGCCATGACAGGGTCGTGCACTTCAACTTGGGCAGCAGAAGCGGTGAACGTCATTAGTCCCAAACCAAATAGCAGCGCGAGTGATGCGTGTCGTCTTGTTGTCATTCTTAACCTTATGATTTTATTGGATTGCAAAGCCTTACAAAGCATCGAATATAGAAAACATGATGACGATTTACTCGGAGCGAACTCGATAAATTAAGCACAAACGATGACAGGATTATCAATGTCTCGTTTTGAGGACGAGTCACATAGATACAAAAGGACGGTGTGATGATTATCGAATAAACATAAAATAAACAAATGTTATTTCAACAATTACTAGTGCGTTATTCTGTCTTTAAAGGGCACTTTTGTTTGTTTTAAGTTAAATAAACTGATGTTGTGTTGTTTTTCTATCATTGCGGTTTGTTTTGTTATGAAAAGTCGAGTGAATTGGCTCGATATTTGTCTTTTAAATGAAAATTTAAATATTTAAGTTCTTTTAAAAACATATATTTATGTTTTTTATTTGATGATATCTCGCAATTGACATTTAGTGTACGAATCTTCTCTGGTTTACTTTTGTTTTTAAGCGACTACAATGCCGCTTCTTGTCTAAAAAAACATCATTATCAACGTTATTAAGAGAGAGTTATGCCATGCGTTTAGCGAACGTGATGGCGGCGTTAGCTTTTGTATTTTGGGGATTGACGCCGCTTTATTACCAGTTTCTCGCGCAGCCCGCTATGGATGAGCTATTGGCTTTGCGTATCATTGCTTCTGTGCCTTTATGTGCGTTGGTTGCGCTGATATTGACACGAGTGAAGCCACGTCTTTCGGCGATTTTAGCTGACCGTCGTTCGCTGCTGTTTAGCGTGACTGGCGCAGTAATCATCAATGCGTCTTCGTACATTTTTATCTGGGCGGTGGTGAACCATCAAACGTCCGATGCCAGTTTAGGCTATTTTATCAGTCCTTTGCTGTTTGCCGTGATTGGCTTGATCATGACTCGTGATAGGCTCTCTTCAGGCATGGTCGTGTCTTTACTGCTTGGTCTCGGTGGCGTGCTATTTTTGACCCTAGACTATGGGCATATTCCTTATGTTGCTTTAGGGCTAGCGGTGTTATTTATCTCCTACAGTTGGTGCAAAAAAAGCATCAGTTATGAGTGGCCGACGGCATTGTTGGTGGAAGCGTTAGCCATGCTGCCTATTGCGCTGGGTTATATGGTGTATAAATCGCAAACAGTGGGTAGCGAAGCGTTCAGTCACGGATTCGCCGAATTGGCTCTGTACGTTGGCGCCGCGCCCGTGACGCTTCTCCCATTGCTGTTTTATTCGCTGGCTGTGCGACGTGCCAAAATGACCACCATTGGCGTGATGCAGTACATCGAACCGAGTCTGCAATTTTTGATTGCAACCTACGTGCTTGGGGAGTCGTTTTCAAACGTCAAAATGATAAGTTTTGGTATGATTTGGCTCGGGCTTGTCTTTATCATTGCTGAGCAGATGATTCGTCGTTATCCCGCTTTGTCTGCGTTAAACCTGTCAAGTTACGAATCGTCAGGTGCCCATCTTGGCTTACCGACCGTCGCGATGATGCGCGAACAGTCTGCGATGGTGAAACATTAATTGCTGTATCCAAATCAAAAGCGAGCCAAATGGCTCGCTTTTTTCATTGCATAACTTGTTATGCTTATTGATAGCTTTCAATACTTGGGCAAGAGCAAATCAAGTTGCGATCGCCGTAAACATTGTCCACACGGTTAACCGTTGGCCAGTACTTCCAAGCTTTCGTTGCCGGTGATGGGAAACAGCCCAGTTCACGTGAATACGGGCGTTCCCAGCTTTGTTCTGCTAAATCGGCCTGGGTATGCGGCGCATTGACGAGCGGGTTGTTGTCCAGTGGCCACTCTCCAGCTTCAACTTTCGCCATTTCTTGGCGAATGGCAATCATCGCATCACAGAAACGATCCAACTCTTGAAGATCCTCTGATTCGGTTGGTTCTACCATTAACGTTCCTGCCACCGGGAAAGACATCGTCGGCGCATGGAAACCGTAATCCATTAAGCGTTTGGCAATGTCCTCTTCACTGATGCCGGTCTGCTCTTTGAGTGGACGAATATCGATAATGCATTCGTGCGCAACGCGACCTTGGGTTCCACGGTACAGAACGGGGTAGTGTGGGCGTAAACGCTCCATAACATAGTTGGCATTGAGAATCGCGACTTTGGTGGCGTCGGTTAGCCCCTGAGCCCCCATCATCGCAATGTAAGCCCATGAGATTGGTAAAATAGAAGCGCTACCAAAATCTGCGGCAGCCACGGCGTAGTCATTGCCTTCAATGCCATTTTCGATATGGCCTGGTAAGAAAGGCGCAAGGTGGGATTTGACACCAATTGGCCCCATGCCCGGGCCGCCGCCGCCATGTGGAATACAGAAAGTTTTGTGTAAGTTGAGGTGTGAAACGTCAGAGCCGATAAAACCCGGTGATGTTAGACCTACCTGAGCGTTAAGGTTGGCACCATCAAGGTACACTTGGCCACCCGCAGCATGCACCATCTCGCACACTTCTTTCACTTGTTCTTCGTAAACACCGTGAGTCGAAGGGTAGGTGATCATGATGCTTGAAAGTTGGTCTTTGTGTTTCTCTATTTTTTCGGCGAGATCATTGATATCAATGTTGCCGTTTTGGTCACACTTAACGACCACCACTTTCATTGACACCATCGATGCCGTTGCAGGGTTGGTGCCGTGAGCGGAGCTTGGAATCAAACATACGTTACGGTGGCCTTCACCTCGACTTTGGTGGTAGCGCTGGATGGCGATAAGCCCAGCATATTCACCTGACGCCCCTGAGTTTGGTTGTAGCGAGAAGTCATCGTAGCCAGTGATTTCACACAGTTTTTGTTTTAGATCTGCGGCCAGTGCGGCATAGCCTGCGGCTTGTTCACTGGGTACAAAAGGATGCAGAGCGCCAAATTCAGGCCAAGTGATCGGCAGCATTTCCGCTGCAGCATTGAGCTTCATGGTACAACTGCCGAGTGGAATCATACCGTGGGTTAGCGAAAAGTCTTTATTTTCCAGCTGTTTTAGGTAGCGCATCATTTGCGTTTCACTATGGTGCGTATTAAACACCGGGTGAGTCAGATACGCGCTAGTCCGACGACATGTTTCTGGAATAGCAGCCAATTCATTGGCGGCGATATCCGCTGAGAGTTCACTGATTTCTGCCGAGACACCAAATACGTTAAACAGCGCACTAATATCATCAGTGGTGGTGGTTTCATCTAGGCTGATACCCAGCTGACCCTTAAGTTTACGCAGGTTGATGTCCGCCTGCTGCGCTTTTTGATATAGGGACTCGGTATTCTCACCGCTATTGATGGTGAGCGTATCGAAGAAACTGTTATGCGCCAATTCATAGCCAGCTTTGGTGAGCCCTGCCGCGAGAATGGCTGTCATATGATGGGTGCGACGTGCGATGGTGCGTAAGCCTTCTGCGCCATGATAAACCGCAAAAAACGAGGCCATATTGGCCAGCAACGCCTGCGCGGTACAGATATTAGAGGTCGCTTTTTCGCGGCGAATATGCTGCTCGCGAGTTTGCATCGCCATGCGCAGCGCTTGGTTGCCTTTGGTATCAATCGATACGCCAATGACGCGGCCTGGCATGGTGCGTTTGTGTTTATCACGAGTGGCCATAAATGCGGCATGTGGGCCGCCGTATCCCATCGGTACGCCAAAACGTTGGGCGCTACCAATCACCACGTCGGCACCCATTTCTCCCGCAGGTTTGAGCAATGCACAAGCAAGAAGATCAGATGCCACCGCCACTAAGGTTTTGTTTGCTTGCGCTTTGGCAATTAAGTCGGTTAAGTCGCGAACTTCACCTGTGGTCGTTGGATATTGCAATAACGCGCCAAATACATCTCGCTCCGGCAGTGAATCACAGTCTCCAATCATGACGTTAAAGCCGATAAATTCGGCGCGAGTTTTTATCACTTCTATGGTTTGAGGGTGGACATCATTAGCGACAAAGAACACGTTGCTCTTGCTTTTGCCTGCACGTTTACACAGCGTCATCGCTTCTGCTGCAGCGGTGGCTTCATCAAGTAGCGAAGCGTTGGCGATATCCATACCTGTCAGGTCCATCACCATTTGCTGGAAATTAAGTAATGCCTCTAAACGGCCTTGAGAAATTTCCGGTTGATATGGCGTGTAAGCGGTGTACCAACCTGGATTTTCCAGCACATTACGCAAGATAACGTTGGGCGTGAACGTGTTGTAATAGCCTTGACCAATGAATGTACGCTTCACTTGGTTTTGTGAAGCAAACTGTTTCATGGCAATCAGCATATCGGCTTCGCTTTTGGCTTCAGCCAGTGTCATCGGGCTTTCAAGGCGAATTTGTGCCGGTACGGTTTGATCAATCAATTGATCCAAACTGGTGGCGTTAATGGTGTTGAGCATGGTTTGCTGGTCATCTGCATTGGGGCCATTGTGACGAGCAACGAATTCAGTTTGGGTGCTGAGGCTTTGAAGTAATTGTGTCATGATATCCTGTACCTTCTCGCAGCGCATTGCGCACTTAGAGGGCTAGCTGTTCTTTACATCGGTGTGAGTGTCACCACTCAAATCAAAAAAGCTGCCCAGTTAAAAGGCAGCTTATGTTTCAATGACTTATTCGTCTTCAATTGACGCGCTGTACTCTTCAGCGTCTTTTAAATTGTCGAGTTCGCTTGGATCAGACAGTTTGACCTTCACGATCCAACCACCTTCATAAGGTTCTTCATTGATAAGCTCTGGGCTATCTTCAAGCTCTTCGTTGATTTCGATGATCTCGCCTGTTACTGGGGCGTAGATATCAGACGCTGCTTTGACAGACTCAACGAGAGAAAAGTTTTCACCGGCTTCGATTTCTGCTTCAACTTCAGGTAAATCGACAAATACGACGTCTCCAAGCATTTCTTGAGCGTGTTCAGAAATACCGATAGTTACGGTGCCGTCGCCATTATCACGAACCCACTCGTGGCTATCTGTAAACTTCAGTGTATTGTCCATTGTGTTATCTCCAAAAATACATAAGTGAGGAATTATTGGTAAAGCGGAAAACGGCGACACAGGTCTTGCACTTGTTTACGAACTTGTTGTTCTATCTGTGCATTGCCTTGTGGGTGAGTGGTTAACCCATCCAACACATCTCCAATCCAGTTACCGATAAGTTTAAATTCTTCTAAGCCAAAGCCGCGAGTTGTACCCGCGGGGGTGCCCAAACGGATCCCAGAAGTAATCATAGGTTTTTCTGAGTCAAATGGGATGCCATTTTTATTACAGGTGATGCCAGCGCGCTCTAGCGCTTGCTCTACTTGGTTGCCTTTTAATCCTTTGGGGCGCAAATCAACCAACATGAGGTGGGTATCGGTCCCACCGGTGACGATGTCACAGCCACGCGCTTGCAAGACTTCAGCGAGTACTTTGGCATTGCTGACGACACCATCAATATAGCGCTTAAACTCTGGCCCTAATGCTTCACCAAAGGCAACGGCTTTAGCTGCGATGACATGCATCAATGGGCCGCCTTGTAAGCCAGGGAAAACTGCGGAATTGATCTTCTTCGCGATGGATTCATCATTGGTCAGAATCATTCCGCCGCGCGGCCCGCGCAGTGTCTTGTGTGTCGTTGTAGTAACTACATCCGCATGAGGCAGTGGGCTCGGGTGAGCGCCAGTGGCGACCAAACCCGCAATGTGCGCCATATCGACCATCAGCAGTGCGCCCACTTCATCGGCAATTCGACGAAACTGAGCAAAATCAATTTGGCGTGGAATCGCAGAGCCACCAGCGATGATCATTTTAGGCTGATGCTCGATAGCCAGTTCACGGACTTGTTGGTAATCGATTTCTAAAGTGTCTGGCTGCACGCCATATTGGATGGCATTGAACCATTTACCAGAGAGAGCAGGGCGTGCACCGTGAGTAAGGTGGCCGCCTGCATCCAGTGACATGCCTAAAATAGTGTCACCGGGGGAAAGTAACGCTAATTTTACCGCGCCATTCGCTTGAGCGCCGGAGTGAGGTTGAACGTTTGCGTAACCACACTGAAAAAGTTGTTTAGCGCGCTCGATGGCGATGCTCTCGATACTATCGACATGCTCGCAGCCACCATAGTAGCGACGAGATGGGTACCCTTCCGCATATTTATTGGTTAAGCAGGTGCCTTGGGCTTGCATAACTGCTTTAGAGACGATGTTTTCTGAGGCGATCAATTCAATTTGATCATTTTGGCGAGTTAATTCTGCTTGAATGCCTGCGAATACCGCATCGTCTGTTGCGGTTAACGACGTGGAGAAGAAGTGCTCAAGGTGATAATTTGAATATGCGTGATTCATTGATAACCTTCCATTCCTTGGTTTTATCGCTATGGTCAAAAAAGGTGAATCGACCACACGTCCTGCTCAATAAAAGCGAATTTACTTAACCTTTTTATTCTCTACATCATGTCGTGAATTATGATGTTTACGTCTTAAGAGAACCATCATCAGGCTAACATGCTGGTAACATAGCTTGCCTGATACCAACAATCAACCAAAAATTTCCTATAGGAAACATGGTTTCTGTTTTTGTTAACAAGAGCACGGTATATTTATCCTCTTTGACTATCTTCACCTGAGGGTATGGTGCACAATGAAACGTTCAGCAGCCGTTCCTGCAATAAGTTAAAAAATAATGAGGGGATTATGTCCACTGATATTCACGATGAATACCCATCCCTAACACTCGAAAAACAATCGCTTGAGCAAGCTATTGAGCCTTTAAAGTTAGGTCAGCGACTCAAAGAAATTCGTAGTCGTTTAGGATTAACGCTGGAAGAGGCCAGTCAGCGCACAGGTCTTGCTCGTTCGACGTTGAGTAAAATCGAAAATGAGCAAATTTCACCGACCTTTCAGGCGATGCAAAAACTGGCTAATGGTCTGCAGATAGACATGCCCCAACTCTTTGAGCCGCCGAGAAAAAAGGTTGCCACAGGGCGTCGCGATCTGACTCGAAATGAGCAAGGAAAACCCCATCCGACTCAGACCTACGAGCATGAGTTGCTCGCGACTCAACTTTCTAATAAGAAAATGATGCCATTCAAGAGCCGAATTCGCGCTCGCGCGTTCGAAGAATACAGTGATTGGGTTCGTCATGATGGGGAAGAGTTTTTATTGATCTTGTCTGGGCAAGTGATGTTCTATTCGGAGTTCTATGAACCTGTGGTTATGGAGCTAGGAGATAGCGTTTATTACGATGCCAATATGGGGCATATGTTGGTATCAGTGAGCGAGGAGGATGCGCAAATTCTCTGGGTGACGGCGAAATAATCACCGATTAGTAAAGTTTCTTATAGTGAAAGCAAACGTTTGCTATGATGTAAACGTCGAGGTATAAGCGTCATTTGGAAGAGATAATCTTCGAAATGGCGCTTTTCTTTGCTAACTACCTTGCGTTGCTAAATTGTTAAAGGTCACGTTTTCAGGCTTTGACTGCTTGTTTATCGATGTAAAGCGCGGCATCCTGTTTATTATAGGAAACAAGCACCATGCTATCACGAATTGCCTTGATGGCTGATATTAGGAATTTCGCTGGGTTAATGGAGAACAGAATGACTGAGCAGCTTTTAAAAACCCCTTTACATGCAATGCATCTGGATGTTGGCGCCAAAATGGTTCCGTTTGCTGGCTATGATATGCCCGTTCAATACCCATTAGGTGTAAAGAAAGAGCATCTTCACACTCGTGAACATGCTGGGCTGTTTGATGTTTCACACATGGGCCAATTACGACTTCATGGTCAAGGGGCAGCAAAATTTCTGGAATCACTGGTGCCTGTTGATATCGTTGATTTACCACCAGGCAAACAGCGCTATGCATTCTTTACCAACGAGCAGGGCGGTATTATGGATGACTTGATGGTCGCGAACATGGGCGATCATCTGTTTGTGGTCGTGAATGCGGCTTGTAAATCGCAAGATATCACACATATTCAGACGCATTTACCGCAAGACGTGGAACTTGAAGTCATTGCTGACCGAGCGTTGTTGGCTCTGCAGGGGCCAAAAGCGGCGGCTGTGCTCGCTAAATTGAATCCTAGTGTCGCTAATATGGTGTTTATGGATGTGGCGGCGATTGAGATCGCGGGTATTGATTGTATCGTCAGTCGCAGTGGTTATACCGGTGAAGATGGCTACGAGATTTCTGTTCCAGCAGCGCAAGCCGAGCAATTAGCAAAACGACTAACCGAAGAGGATGAGGTCGAATGGATTGGTCTTGGTGCTCGCGATTCTCTGCGTTTAGAGTGTGGTTTATGCTTATATGGACATGATTTAGACACCACGACAACACCAGTGGAAGCCAGTTTGCTATGGGCGATACAAAAAGTGCGTCGCAAAGGTGGCGAACGTGAGGGAGGATTCCCCGGCGCTGATGTTGTGCTTGATCAAATTGAAACAAAAGCAGTAAGCCGTAAACGCGTTGGTCTTGTTGGGCAAACCAAAGCGCCTGTGCGTGAGGGAACAGAGCTGTTTGATGGCGAAGGTGGGCAGATTGGTGTAGTAACCAGTGGAACTGCCGGGCCCACTGCCGGAAAACCGGTATCGATGGCGTATGTTAGTACCGAGTTTAGTGCGGTTGGTACCGAAGTGTACGCGGAAGTTCGCGGTAAAATGCTTCCTATGACCGTCGAAAAAATGCCATTTGTACCTCAACGCTATTATCGCGGTGAGTAACCCACATAATTCGACGTTTGTTCTAATTATGTAAGAAAGTATGAAGCCTCCCTTAAAGGAGGCTTTTTTTATGGTCGTGTTGGTTATAGTAATTACTAAGGTTTTGTAGTTGGTGTATCCCATGAACAGATATCAATCTTTCTATTTATCACTACTTGTCTCGATGAGTGCCGTCGCTGAATCGGATGTGACGACTTATATCGTTAATGGGCAAGATGTAGCGGTCAGTCAATATCCATCAACAGTGGCCTTTTTTGTCGACTCGATAGAATACAATCGGACGTATTATCCTGGCAGCTTTTGCGGCGGTACCTACTTAGATGACACCCATGTGCTAACGGCCGCTCATTGCTTCTACAATGATGAGGAAGCACGCTTGTTTACCGTTGCTGTCGATAATATTCAAAACGAATCTGATTACCCAATTGCTCGGCGTGGCATTCGAATCAGTGAAATCTACTACCCGAGTAGCTATCGTGACGACGCTTCGTTACTTTTCCCCGATGATATTGCGATCGTGACATTGGAAAGTGTGATGTCTAATGGTTCGCCGATCAACGTTGCCGATAACGAAAGTTATCGCAGCACCAGCCAAACCTTTATCGCTGTTGGTCATGGCAATACCCGATCCGGTGTTGATGATGCGGATTCTTTGCAAGCGGCGACATTGAACTATGTGACCAATTCAGAATGCCGAGGAGAGTTTTATGATGGGGCCTCTTTAACCCACAAACAGATCTGCTTTGATGGTGATTTCGCAGAGGCTACAGGTCTTAAGAATGCGGTGTGTAGTGGCGATTCCGGAGGCGCAGTGTATTGGCAAGATGGAAGTGCGCTTCGACAGGTGGGGATCACCAGTTTTGGCCCTGTGACATGTGGTGACCCTGAACTGGAGGTGACTTCGGTATTTACGGAGCTGACGGATTATCAGGTTTGGATTGATAATGTACTCTCTGGCCAAATTCAACCAACGCTCACCAGTAGCGACTCAGAGAGGCAAGCCTACATTGACCGTTATGGATATATTGGTGGCGCACCGACAACAGAAAACAATGTTGAAAGTAGCGAAAGTACTCAAACATCAAGTGGCGGCGGTGGTAGCCTGAACTTTATATGGTTAGCAGGATTATGGATGCTGAGCCGTCTAAGGTGCCGACAATCGCGTAAATAATCTACATTTTATAACATCATTCAAAAGGGTGGCCTAAAATAAGATATGGTCACCCTTTTTGTTTAGGTGTTGGTGTATGCGGTGTTGTCGTTTTTTGATCTTGTGGTTGTTTTCTTGGGGTGTCTCTGCTGTTGAGGTTATGCCATTTATCGTCAATGGCTCGAATGCCAATATTGCCAACTATCCTTCATTTGCGAGTTTGTTTTACCGTACTGATGCTGTCTATAGTCCACGAAGTTTTTGTGGTGCAACGGTTATTAATGCCAATTATGTTCTGACGGCGGCTCATTGTCTTTTTGATGATAAGAACGTGATGCTCTATACCGTTATTGCGCCGCAATTAGATGACGAGAGCGACTTTTTGAACAGCGCCCAGGTGAGAGCGGGTGAGTTTTATTTTCGCAGTGATTACAGTGATGAAGCCGCCAAGCTTTGGCCGAACGACATCGCGATTATTAAAACCGAAACAGCGATGAACATCGGCAGTTACTACAACGTGCTCAACATGACGTACAACAACAGCTTTCCGAGTGGCGCGAGGTTTTTTGCCATCGGCCATGGGGCCATCGAAGGCAACGCTCAAGGAGGGACGCAGTTACTTGAGGCAGAACTCAACTTAGTACCAACCAGCACCTGCATTGCTTACTTTGGCAATGCCATTACCAGTAAGCAATTATGTTTTTCTGGCCCTGTTTCTGGTGATTATCAAAACGCAACATGCAGTGGCGATTCTGGTGGACCGGTGTATTGGTTTGATGGTGCAAACTATCAACAAATTGGTTTGACCAGTTTTGGTACTGCCGTATGCGGGAAAAAAGAGGCGACAGTCACTTCGGTATTTACGGATATTTTTGATTACCAAACGTGGATTAATCGTGTCATTACCGGACAAGTCAGTCCCGATTACTATGTCACTGTGCAAGATGGCACTCGCGTATTGGTCGATAATACGACTCAATCGGAGGAAGTGGCGAGCCGCAATTCTAACTCTTCCGGAGGTGGGGTCTTAAATTGGACACAATTCGTACTATTTGTGTGGCTTTTAATACTTCGGCGAAGACGAATATTCCATTAAAGACTCACTTTATTGTCATTCTTGTCACGAAATTTACAGCTAAAAGTGCCAATATGCTTAAATCTCAAAGATAAGATATATTTAATAAATGATTGATTGTAAAGTTTAATTAGGGCAATGATGTCGTTTAGTACGGGTAAGACTGTGTTGACTAATTGTACCTAAACGATAGTTTTAACTTTACACATCGAAGTCGAGCTGGAGAGGTTCAAAATGACAACTAACACGACTCATCAATTAACCTTGTTATCAGATGTCAGCATGCAGTCGAAACTATTCAAGGATTCGTTAGAAAAAGGTATTCAGTTAGATGTAAACATCGTGTCAGTGTCTGAGTTGGCTCAAGAAAACGCTTCTCAGCCGGATTTGGGTGACTTTGTTCTGATTGATTACCATTATCTGGATGATGAAAAGTTCGAAATGTATAACCAGGCCAAGGGTTCTTTAAGCAGCAACATTCGCGAGATAGTGATTAACTGTCCCAAAGATGTTCCTTCTTCCCATTTGTTTAAATGGCGCAACCTGGTAGGTGTTTTCTATGTTGACGATGACTTGTCACTCCTTTTAAAAGGAATGCAAAAGATCATGCAAGACGAAATGTGGTTATCTCGCAAAGTGGCTCAGGATTATATTGAGCATTTCCGCTGCGCGAACACGGTAACTACATCTCAGGTTTACGCGAATTTAACTAAGCGTGAGAAAGAGATTATTCGCTTGCTCGGTCATGGGGCGTCGAATTTACAAATTGCTGATGAATTGTTTGTAAGTGAGAATACCGTCAAAACGCATTTACATAATATCTTTAAGAAAATTAATGCGAAAAATCGTCTGCAAGCATTGCTTTGGGCGAACAACAATATTGCTCTTGAAGAACGCGTTTGATAGGGATGAAAAAGGGAGCTTGAGCTCCCTTTTCTGTTTTTGCTAATTGACCATTTGGTCGTTCAACCCTTACCTTAATCGTAGATGGTCGGGATTGGCTGGCGTTTGTGCTGCGTTGCCTTGTAAACACTGATCAGTTTTTCGGTCACGTGCTCGGCGACAGGCTTACCTTCAAGGAAATCGTCAATCTGGTCGTAGGTGAGGCTTAAAGCTTCTTCATCCGCTTTTTGAGGAGAGAGCTCTTCAAGATCGGCGGTTGGTGTTTTTGTCACTAACACATCTGGCGCGCCAAGCGTTGCCGCTACTTCACGAACCTGACGCTTGCTTAAACCAAACAGCGGCGCGATATCACATGCCCCATCACCAAACTTGGTGTAGAAACCAGTGATGTTTTCAGCAGAATGATCCGTACCCAATACTAACCCGCCGATGTATCCAGCGATTTCATATTGAGCGACCATGCGCGCGCGCGCTTTGACGTTACCTTTCACAAAATCGACTTTGGATTCGTCTTCTGGAAGTAAACCTGTGTTCTCCAACGCATCATGAGTCGCGGCATGAATACCGTCGACGCCTGGTTTTACGTTGACGGCAACGGAGTGAGTCGGCTGGATGAAAGACAGGGCAATTTGCGCTTCGTCTTCATCTTTTTGCTCGCCATAAGGCAGACGCACGGCAACAAACTTATAGGCGGGCTCTGGCAGCTGTTCGTTTAACTGGTCGACCGCAAGCTGGGCTAACCGACCACAGGTGGTTGAATCGATACCACCGCTGATACCCAGAACCAACGCTTTGCAGCCAGATTCTTGCAGCTTGCGCTTGATGAAGTCGACACGTCGAGTAATTTCAAAATGCGGGTCGATGGATGGCAAAACGCGCATCTCATCTCGAATTAACTGTTCCATTAGTTTCTTTCCTGCAGCAATGTTATTTATGAGTCTATTGGTAATATCATACCGAAATGAGAGAATTAAAAAACTGTGATCACCGTTTTCAGAACCAAAAGGGACACCCATGCTCAAAATTGCGGTCTTCGGAAGTGCATTTAACCCACCAAGTCTCGGCCATAAGAGTGTTATTGAGTCGTTGACTCATTTCGATAAAGTTTTGTTAGTTCCAAGTATTGCTCACGCTTGGGGTAAAGAAATGCTCGACTACTCGCAGCGTTGTAAGCTGCTCGATGCATTCATTGAAGACTTAGGGTTTGATTGGGTGGAGCGTAGCGATGTTGAGACGGAACTTCATACGCCAGGGCAAAGCGTGACGACTTATGACGTTTTGGAACGCATTCAACAGATTTGGCAAAAATCTGACATAACCTTTGTCATTGGACCAGATAATTTGCTCAAATTTCATCAATTCGCTAAATGTGATGAGATTTTACGTCGCTATTATGTGATGGCGTGTCCAGAAAAGATCCCAGTGCGAAGCACGGAGATCCGTCAGCGATTGAGTCAAGGCGCTCGCGTTGATGACCTGACCACACCGAGTGTTGCAACGATGTTGCGAGAAACGGATTGGTACCAAGAATGATGAGGATGTTGGGTCATGATAAAAAGGTGTTGTTTTGTTGCTCTGTGCCTTTTTAGTTTGCAAACGAACGCTTGCGATCTGTTTGAACCTAACATCAATGATGATGCTGATTCTGTCTTATTTCACTCAAGCCAAGGCGTGTGCTTTTCGCTGGTCGATGGCATGGAATATAACCCCGACAAGCAGCGTGAGCTCAATAATTTGCTCGATGACGATGAGCAGGGGGGCGATGGCTATTGGTCTGATTGGATTTTAAACTCTGAGACCAATCCGGTACTGACTCAAACTTTGGCTTCCAGCTATTTTGGTATCGGTGTGTGGATGCCATCTGAACTCGAGGCTAACTTCGAGCTCGACAATGCTGAAGCGTGGATTCGCAATCACGGCCTCCAGTTTAGCCTAGGTATTGGCGATAAAAAACGAGGTGAGCCTCGCATGCGAATCGATTATCGCTGGCATGAAGTGTATGAAGGCGATGTGATGATGCAAGTCGAACTGCCTTTCTAATCATGTGATTTAAATCAAGGGCATGGAATATCAACGCGTAGCGCTTTGAGATTGAAAGATGCCTTTCTTATCTGTTTATACTCTTTAACTCAAAACCACACTGCAACGATAATTTCGTGGTACTTGATGTGTATCAGACCCTCAAGCATTTGTATTGAATTTTGATGACACGTGTAAGAATAAAGTCGTTATTGACCTTGTGTTGACATTGCTACAACCAAGGTATGAATGGCTAAAAGATGACCTAAGATAACAGGCGACTCTTGCTCCGCATATTTCGATTGAGATTTCACTCACATACGTTAGAATGTCACCCCTACTTAGGATGCTGCATCCGTATTTGCAGCAAAATGAGTATTTCCGATTTAAATTCACCAATGCATGGCGGCCTAAGGGCGGCGATGCGTTGCAAATAACAAGTGTTGCTTGGTGTGCAACACCACTGTAAAGGACATAACATGCCTATTATTACTCTTCCTGACGGCAGTCAACGTCAATTTGATAACCCTGTTTCAACGCTTGAAGTCGCGCAATCTATTGGCCCTGGTCTTGCGAAAGCAACCATTGCTGGCCGTGTGGATGGTGTTCGTGTTGACGCGTGCGATTTTATCGAAAGCGATGCGAGCCTTGAGATCATCACCACCAAAGATGAAGTCGATGGTCTAGAGATTGTGCGTCACTCATGTGCACACTTATTGGGTCACGCATTAAAACAGTTGTTCCCAGAAGCCAAAATGGCAATCGGTCCTACTATCGATAGTGGTTTCTACTATGATATTGACCTTGAGCATTCATTGACGCAAGACGATCTCGACAAGATTGAAAAGCGCATGAAAGAACTGGCGAAGACCAAATACCCAGTTATCAAGAAAAACGTAAGCTGGCAGGAAGCGCGTGATACATTTGAATCACGCAGTGAGCCTTATAAGATCGAAATTTTGGATGAAAATGTGGCTCGTGATGACCGACCAGGCCTATATCATCATGAAGAATACATCGATATGTGTCGTGGCCCTCATGTGCCTAACATGGGCTTCTGCCAACACTTTACGCTGCTAAATGTTGCAGGCGCTTACTGGCGTGGTAACAGTGACAACAAGATGTTGCAACGTATCTACGGCACGGCTTTCCATGATAAGAAAGCATTGAAAGCGCATTTAACTCGTCTTGAAGAAGCGGCGAAACGTGACCACCGTAAACTGGGTAAACAGCTTGATCTGTTCCATATGCAGCAAGAAGCGCCGGGTATGGTCTTCTGGCATCATAATGGTTGGTCAATTTTCCGTGATCTTGAAGTATTTATCCGTGATAAGCTGACTGAATACGGTTACCAAGAAGTTAAAGGTCCTCTTATGATGGATCGCGTTCTTTGGGAACGCTCTGGTCACTGGGACAAATACGCAGATGCGATGTTTACGACGTCATCGGAAAACCGCGAGTACGCGATTAAACCGATGAACTGCCCAGGCCACGTGCAAATCTTTAATCAAGGTTTGAAGTCCTACCGCGACTTACCACTGCGTATGGCCGAGTTTGGTTCTTGTCACCGTAATGAGCCGTCTGGTGCGCTACACGGTATTATGCGTGTACGTGGTTTCACTCAAGATGATGCACATATTTTCTGTACAGAGAATCAAATTCAAGATGAGGTGACCAACTGCATCAAAATGGTTTACGATACTTACCAAACTTTCGGGTTTGAGAATATCGTAGTTAAACTATCAACTCGTCCAGAACAGCGAGTTGGCAGTGATGAAATTTGGGACCAATCAGAAGAAGCGCTGAAATTGTCACTTGAATCCATGGGTATTGATTATGAGATTCAAGAAGGAGAAGGCGCATTCTATGGACCAAAAATCGAATTCACATTGTATGATTGCCTAGATCGTGCATGGCAATGTGGTACAGTTCAATTGGATTTCAACTTGCCGGGCCGTCTAGGCGCGACTTACGTTGGTGAAAATAATGAACGTTTGGTTCCAGTGATGATTCACCGAGCTATTTTAGGTTCGCTTGAACGCTTCATTGGAATTTTAATTGAAGAATACGCTGGATTTTTCCCAACCTGGCTGTCTCCTGAACAAGTTGTCGTCATGAGTATTACAGACAAACAGTCTGATTATGCTCAGGAAGTTGCTCAAAAACTGCAAAAATGTGGAATTAGAGCAAAAGCGGACTTGAGAAATGAGAAGATTGGCTTTAAAATCCGCGAACATACTTTAAAGCGGGTACCGTACATGCTGGTATGTGGTGACCAAGAAATGGAAGCCGGAGAAATCGCAGTTCGTACTCGTAAAGGTAAGGATCTTGGTAAATTTAAAGTGGATGAGTTTGTTTCTTACATCCAAGAAGAGATCTCGAGCCGTAAGCTCAATCTGGAGGAATAAGCTATTAAAGGTGGAAGACGTGGCCAACAACCGGCCAAACAAAACCCACACCGTTTAAACGGTGAAATTCGTGGCGTTCGTGAAGTTCGTTTAACAGGCGCTGATGGTGAATCAGTTGGTGTTGTTTCAATTCAAGAAGCTGTAGCTGCTGCTGAAGAAGCAGGTATGGATTTGGTTGAAATTAGTCCTAATGCTGAGCCGCCAGTATGCCGAGTAATGGACTACGGTAAATTCCTCTTTGAAAAGAGCAAAGCTGCTAAAGAGCAGAAGAAGAAGCAAAAGCAGATTCAGATTAAGGAAGTTAAATTCCGTCCTGGAACTGACATAGGAGACTATCAGGTAAAACTACGCAACCTGACCGGTTTCCTTGAAGAAGGCAACAAAGTGAAGGTAACAATTCGCTTCCGTGGCCGAGAAATGGCTCACCAAGACATCGGTGTTGACGTTTTGAACCGTTTGAAAGAGGACACAGAAGAAATCGCTGTGGTTGAATCTTTCCCTAAACGGATTGAAGGTCGCCAGATGATTATGGTTTTAGCCCCTAAGAAGAAGTAATTAACGGCTTGCAAGTATCAAAGCTCAGCCGTGTTAAGCGGCTGGGCTTTGTTCGCCCTAATTACGTGTTTATTAAACTACTACAATGCGGAGTTCTTCATCATGCCTAAGATGAAATCCAACAAAGGTGCTGCTAAGCGTTTTAAGAAAACAGCTGGTGGTATTAAGTACAAGCACGCTACAAAACGTCACATCTTGACTAAGCGTACTACTAAGAACAAGCGTCAGCTTCGTCCAAATGCAATCCTTCCAAAATGTGAAGTAGCTGCAATTGCACGTATGCTTCCATACGCTTAATTCTTTTAGTTAATTTATCGTTTAGTTTAGGAGAGACATAATGCCTCGCGTAAAACGTGGTGTACAAGCTCGTGCACGTCATAAGAAAGTTCTAAAACAAGCTAAAGGTTACTACGGAGCACGTTCACGTGTTTACCGCGTAGCTTTCCAAGCAGTCACCAAAGCTGGTCAATACGCTTACCGTGACCGTCGCAACAAGAAACGTCAATTCCGTCAACTGTGGATTGCACGTATCAACGCGGCATCTCGTCAAAATGGTCTATCTTACAGCCGTTTCATTAACGGTCTTAAGAAAGCATCTATCGAGATCGACCGTAAGATCCTTGCGGACATCGCGGTATTCGACAAAGCTGCATTTGCAGTTCTAGTTGAAAAAGCAAAAGCTGCACTTTAAGTCGTAGCTTGCTAGGTTATAAAAAGGAGAGCAATAGCTCTCCTTTTTTACGTCTATAGGTTCGATAGCGGGCTGAGCACACCGCTTGCTCCACGGTCTAATACATGTGTATAGATTTGTGTGGTTTTTAAATCTGAATGTCCCAATTGTTCTTGCACCGTTCGAATATCAGCACCAGATTCAAGTAAGTGAGTTGCAAAAGAATGCCTTAACGTATGGCACGTTACATTCTTATCTATCCTTGCATCCAACGTTGCCCGTTTAACCGCTCTTTGCAGCGCGAGTTCATTGATATGATGGCGCCGAGTCAATCCAGATTGAGGATCGACACTCATTCGCGTTGAAGGAAACAGATAGTGCCAGTTAAAATCTGTTTCACAGCCAGGGTATTTACGACGTAATGATTCCTTGACCCAAACTCCTGTGTATCCCGCGGTTTGGATATCTTTATCATAATAGCGTTTTGCTAGTGCTTGTTGTTCTTTAATTAATGTATGTGTCTCCTTTGCGAGGGTAACCACTCGATTCTTTCCCCCCTTTCCTTGCCAGATACGTACAGCGCCAAAATCAAAATCGATATCTTGAATGCGCAAGCGGACGCATTCCATCAGCCGAAGACCAGATCCATATAGCAACATGATATGGAGTTTATACCTCGGGTCGATATGTTGGATAAATCGACGCATTTCTTCTTTGGTGAGAACCACAGGCAACTTTCTATCTACACTCGAACGTTGAAACTTTAGCTCTTCACTAAGTGGTGTTTTAAAGTAATCACGATAGAGGAATTGCAGCGCATTTAGCGCCAGTGCTTGGGTTTTGGCCGCGACTTTTTTATTTACAGCTAAATGCGTTAAGAAGTCTTCTACCTCGACACTCGTTAATTTAGACGGGTGCTGCATATCATGAAAAATGATAAACCGCTTTATCCAATCTAAGTAAGCTTGTATCGTTTTAGTCGAATAATAGCGCGAGTGCATGTAGTCTTTTAATGCAAGGATAAATTGTGATTTCACTGAATCAGCCTGTTCTTTTATACATGCCAATACTTTAGTCGTCGCTTGAAAATTAGAAGACTTTTTGCAACCTAACTCCTACCCAAGTAATAACAATTCATCTTATTTCGATATGTATTTCAGAAGTTTGTGTGACGTAAATGCTCCCGAACAAGCAGCAATTATGGCATAGTGAAAAGTAGAAAAGGCGTCAAAAAGATGTATAGAAAGCGTTAGCTATTTACGAGGATAAAATGAATACAGTGGATGTAATGCGAGAGTACAATGAGTTTGAACGCAAGCTTATTCATTCGTTTAATGGCGTAAAGGAATCAGATAGTAATCTGACTAAATTCGTGTCGAAAGAGCGTCACGGCAGCTATATTTCGTTCTTTGACTTTGATGACAGTCTAGCTGAATCAATAGTTAAAGAGCAGCTTGCATACTTTAGTCAACGCAAATTATGCTTTGAGTGGAAGACATATAGTACCGATAAACCAAGTAATATCGGCAGTGTATTACTCGCTAATGGTTTTGAACAAGAAGACACCGAAACATTTATGGTTTTAGACCTCTCTAAAACAGATAACGAGTTCTTCGACGAATTTTTGATCACAGAAGTTTTCGATAGCCAAGGTATTAGTGATGCAATAAAGGTTCAAGAACAAGTTTGGGGTGGAGATTTCGATTGGTAATATAATTACTTAATGAGTATCAAAGAACAATCTCCAGATTCGGTATCCATTTATGTTGTGTATGTAAATGGACAGCCAGTGACTTCTGCTTGGCTAACATTTAACGGAAACAGCCCATTTGCAGGTATTTGGGGCGGAAGTACAATCAAAGAATTTCGAGGCAACGGGTATTATAGTTTGCTCCTAAATAAGCGCATCTCTGAAGCAAAGTTGAAAGGTGTTAAATATCTGATAATCGATGCCTCAGATATGAGCAAACCGATAGTATCAAAGCGTGGGTTTGAAGTCGTAGCGACAACAACGGGATACACTTCACCAAATAGCTAACAAAGCGTTTAAGAGCGATTCCGCAACGCGTGCCAGTTTCGCTTCGCTCACAGTATGGCACGCATTACGTCACGCCTTAACGCGGCGTTATACGTTTGGAGGTTTTGACATGCCAGTAAGAATGGATGAATACCTAGATAAGGTTATTAAAAATCGATTTTCAGTGTCACTAATGTCAAATTCTAAATGGCGTAAAGTGTTTACGGTATTAGATGTCCCTGAATTGATGTTGAAACAGTGTTATTGGAAGTTTGTTGATAACGATGATGAGTTTCTAGACTGGTTTATTAAATCAGATGAGTTAATGGAAAAGTATGTGGGTGATTATGGGCCGGGTCCTTTCGCCTACAAACGAATTGAGTGGTTAGAAATCCCTAAAGTAGGTAAGCCCAGTGGGTATGAAAATGTTCCCTTTAAACATTGGCATCAAGATATAGATGGAGCATTGAGTATCTTAAATTCGGTCGGTCAATTTGATACTGAGCTTACGGGTAGAGGGTTGCGTGTCTACGGTTTCAGAGAGTAAACGTATAACAAAGCGTTTAAGAGCGATTCCGCAACGCGTGCCAGTTTCGCTTCGCTCACAGTATGGCACGCATCACGTCACGCCTTAACGCGGCGTTATGTTGTAACAGGAGTTTAACGAATTGAATCATTATTCTTTTGTCTTTATGGATAGTTTGAACGAGGCCTTTCTGAATGATTTTGAGGTGAGATTTGAAAACCAAGAAACTCTCGTGCTTGATAATTATCATGAGTTATTTATATTTCTTAACCTCTATTCGTCGTCTTTATTAGATGGTGTATTTCCTGAAGTCGAGGATGCAGTATCAGGCTGGTGTTTATCTAAAATTCCATTATCGAAAAACCAAGAAGAATTCGAGTCATTTTATCAGAATTGGCTTAATAAAACAGGCCGAGACAACAATATGGATGAGTATGGTCAGTTACTTTGTTTAAATTCTTTCTTTGGAAAAGTTCCTAAAGCAAGTCTTGTAGTAGTCTTGCACGAAGCAACATAACAAACTGTTCAAGCAGATTCGGCACGCATGGCATTTTTGGTTTGCAGTGAGTATTGTGTTTACGGAGTAGTGCAGAAGCATTTGTATAGCGTGCCTCACTACTTAACAGGGCGTTAGCCAGCAAACTTGGAGATCTGAGTGCAAAATGGTTTAAGAGTAGTTTTATGTTTTGTTATATCGTTTGTTATTGTTTGGGGTGTACAAGCAACCGAGAGTAATAGTATGGACGTAAATGTTGCAGTAACGAACCCTAGCTTAATATCAGCGATACAAAAATTAAAAGTTGGCGATAGAGAGCAAGCGGAAAAACATCTATTACATGAGCTGAATCATTCTGTGTTTTTGATACCGACATTAGTTGATAGCCCGAAAAACTTACAATCTACTTCAGGAAATAAAATTAGTATCGCGCTTACCTCTGATAGCAAAGGGAATATTTATTTGCCAGTCTTCAGTGATTGGGATGCTTTACATAGTTTTTCTGAACGGCCGTTAAATGGGTTAGTTTTTCCTGCTAAGGACGTCTGGTCATTATTTTTATCATCAGAAAGTTATGAAGGGATCGTGGTTAATCCAGGCAGTGATTCAATTGTTCTTTCTAAAGGTCAAATTGAATTACTTGTGGGTAATTAGCTGGCTAACAAAGCGTTTAAGAGCGATTCCGCAACGCGTGCCAGTTTCGCTTCGCTCAAGTTTGGCACGCATTACGTCACGCCTTAACGCGGCGTTATGTTCTTTTACACAGAATTGACCTAAATCTTAATTTGAGGTTGAGCTATACATCTTTGTATTATTCTGATTGCATATCTTCCCTTCCTTAAACTAATCTGATACCAGATGCTGTAAATAAAAGGAAGAAACCAGTGATTAGCATTTCTTGTGATGTAAAAGGTATAAAAAACGCTATCGAAAAAGCTGTTTTGTCTGGTGTTGTGGACAATGTTAAGAAAACAGTCGGATCTGTTCGTTGCAAAGAACATGGCAAAGCACCAAAAATTAAAATAAAGGGCAATAACCTCAATAACTTAAGCTTTGAAGTTGATGGCTGTTGTGAAGAGGTAATTGAGCAAGTAAAGAAGAAACTCAAATAACTTAGAAACGAACATAACAAAGCATTTAAGAGTGATTCCCAACGCTTGGTATTTTTCATTCCATCGTTGGGTTTTGTGTTTACGGTGGTAAGGTTAGGTTTCGTGGCAGCGTTGCTCACACCTTAATGCGGCGTTATGCAAAGGAAGGCGAGTGGAAATACATCTAGCAATAGAATCAGATATATCAGTATTGGCGGAGCTAAATCATCAATTAATTAAAGATGAAGGCCATAGAAATCCGATG
>NZ_JBHMEP010000075.1:0-643 GCF_042428525.1 Vibrio olivae | reverse complement strand
GATTTCAAGTTAAGTGAAGGCCTAGAAAATGATACCAAAGAGAAAGTCGCATTGACAGAGGAACAAGAACAATCCCTACTGTCATTCATCAAGACGGACAATGTGTATCATAAGTATTTTGATGATGTGCTGATACTGTTAAAGACAGGACTTCGTATCTCGGAACTGTGCGGACTGACAGTAGCCGATATTGATTTCAAGAATGAGGTTGTGATTATCGACCACCAGTTACTAAAGAGCAAGGAACAGGGCTATTATATTGAAACGCCTAAGACGAAAAGCGGAATAAGGCAAGTGCCATTAAGCAGAGAAACAATACAGGCATTTCAACGGGTTATGAAGAAACGCCCAAAGGCAGAACCATTTGTGATAGACGGACGGGGCAATTTCCTATTTGTCAATCATAAAGGCAAGCCCAAAGTTGCGATTGATTACAACGCCTTATTTGTCCGTATGGTAAAGAAATACAACAAGCACCATAAGGATAACCCCTTGCCACATATCACACCGCACACGCTACGCCATACGTTCTGTACAAGACTGGCAAGCAAGAACATGAACCCGAAAGATTTACAGTATATCATGGGGCATTCAAATATCAGTATCACAATGAACTGGTACGCTCATGCGTCCATAGATACCG
>NZ_JBHMEP010000035.1:0-2418 GCF_042428525.1 Vibrio olivae | reverse complement strand
GGCGTGTTTGAATTGGATAACGAAAAAGCCCGGCGAATTGATAGTTAAACCCGATAAAATTGTACGACCATGAGCAACGAGGAATTATTGAAGATGTACGAGGCAATCAAGGCAGACCCCGGCGAATTGGTGCGAGCCGCCGCCCGTAAACGTCTTATCAACTTTGCCCGGTATATGCAACCGGATTTTGTATTGGAACCGTTTCACGTTGTATATTATACCCTGTTGGATATGTTTGCGCATGGCAAAATACGAAAGATGATTGTGCAACAGCCGCCGCAACATGGCAAATCGGAGGGGTCAAGCCGCAAATTACCCGCATTTATGTTGGGGTTAGACCCCGACCGCAAAATATGTATCGGTTCGTATGCGGCGACAATCGCACGGGATTTTAACCGGGACGTTCAACGAATAATCGACACGCCCCGGTATCGTGAATTATTCCCCGGCACATACCTAAATGGGTCGAACGTCGTAACAATGGCGAATACCTATTTGCGCAATTCCGATGTTATCGAAATGGTCGGGCGTAAGGGGTCGTTGCGTGTCGTCGGTCGTGGCGGTTCGCTGACGTCTAAAACCGTGGACGTTTCGATATTGGACGACGTGTATAAGGATTACGCCGAGGGTAACAGCCCGATAGTACGGGCGGCGGCGTGGAAATGGTACACGACCGTTGTGCGCACCCGTTTACATAACGATAGTCAAGAATTGATTGTATTTACCCGTTGGCACGACGACGATTTGATAGGGCGCATTGAAAAGAGCGGCGAAACGATTATTGATGTTAAGTGTTGGGCGGATTTAGAGAACGTAACGCCGGGGGCGTGGGTGCGCATAAACTTTGAGGCAATCAAAACAGGGGAACCGACCGAGATAGACCCACGGGAACCGGGGGCGGCTTTATGGGAGGGGCGACACAGTAAACTAAAATTGGAGGGGCAAAAGGCATTAGACCCCGTACAATTCCAATGTTTGTATCAAGGCAACCCCGGAAGTGCCGAGGGTCGATTGTATCAGCCTTTCAAAACGTGGGTTGAAAAATCCGATTACGGCACGTATATTCGTTCCGGTGCATACATTGACGTTGCCGATGAGGGCGACGACCTTTTGTTTGCCGCAACGTATGACGTGTACAAATCGCCCAATCTGTTTTTCAACGAACAAACAAAGCGTATGGAGCCGATATTGTATGCGCTTATTACCGATATGGAAATGACGGACGAAAACACGGACGTTACAACCGTAACCGTCCCGGCGATGATTAACCGGAACGGGACGCAAAAAGTATGGGTTGAGAGTAACAACGGCGGTGCGGGTTACGAAAAGGTTATTAAAAAGAAAGTGCGGGCAATGACAGACCCGTTTTATCAAGGCGGCAATAAAGAAAGCCGGATAATAACAGCGTCGGCAATGGTAAACCAATGTATTATTATGCCGTTCGGTTGGGAAACGAGATACAAAGCCGTGTACGACCATGTAACCGGATTTTTGCGCAAGTTCGATGCGAACACGCACGACGACCCGGAGGACGGATTGACCGGGATATACGAAAAGGAAATTGCCGACGGTAATATACAGCCATACGCACACGCCAACCGAGGCGTAAAGCGTCGCAATTAGCAATATTTTTGGGATATGCAAGTTTATAACTGAAAAAGTTTATAACTTTGTAGCCGAAACAAAGGGGGTAAAGGGTAAACCCCCGGAGATAGTAACATAAGTTTTTAACGTTAAAAAATTAAGATTATGCCAATTTGTAAATGTCCAGCGGCGGCGGCTTTGCCCGATGTACCCGCCATTGTTTGCGCCGAAAGTTTCGGGCAAATTCAAAAAGTAGCGTTTCAGCGTCTAACCAATGACAATGGAGCGAAAAACAGTTTTACGAGTGAAGCGGCAATAACATTGCTTGCGTCGTGGACGCCGAAAATGACGGCGGCGAACGGAACCAAAATTGTTGTTTCCCCGTATATCCAAGCCCCAACCGCCGAGGCGGGAGCCGCCCGCACCTTTGGAGGCGGTAACGAAACGTTGGGAGGCGTTGAGGAAATTATAGGGCGTGAACCAACCCCGTTTACCGGAGTTATCCGCAAAGCCCCACAGGAAGTAATAAAAGCGTTAAAGGAAATGCAATGCGAAAGTTGGGGCGACAATTTGGGTATTTTCCTTTTCGACGAAAACGGCGCAATTGGAGCCATTAAGGACGCCACAACGGAGGGTACATTTTACCCGATACCGATACGTTCGTTGTTTATCGGCGATAAGACGTTGGGCGGATTGGAAGCCCCGGACAGCAACGCAATACAATGGTCGTTTTTGCCGAATTGGTCGGACGATTTGGCGATTGTTGTCCCGGCGTTTAACCCGCTTACGGATTTGAAAACCGCATAAGCGTAATGACGGCGAAAGTTACAAAGG
>NZ_JBHMEP010000117.1:0-550 GCF_042428525.1 Vibrio olivae | reverse complement strand
CTAAAGATGATGGAGGAAAACGGGGTGGACGTGAAAGCCCTGGACCAGCGGGCGCAGGAGCTTTCCCGCCAGGGCAAGACGGCGATGTACTTTGCCCGGGACGGGAAGCTGGCGGGCCTGATCGCGGTGGCGGACGTGGCCAAGCCGGACAGCCGCCAGGCGGTGGAGGCCTTCAAGCGCTGACAGTTGGATGGGCATTTTATTTTGGATATACTTCATTAACAAAATGGATCTTTTGCGAAACGCTATAGCCAGAATCCTTATATAAGTATTCGGCTGTTCCCCATTATTATACAACAAATAAACTAAATCGCTAGTATCAGCAATTGTTAGAACAACTATGCACGTAAAAATCCCTCTGTAGCATCTAGGATTTCTTTTGCTATTCCTCTTTCATTTCTTCTTCGTCGGTTTGAAACATACTTTTTTCATTTTACCACATTTTTTGCAATAACTATAGTGACTTTTTATATATACAGAACCTCATGTTGATGGTGTGCAAACAGCATAAGATTTAAGCTAGCTTTAAGATAGGTTGTCTATTATCAAA
>NZ_JBHMEP010000113.1:0-555 GCF_042428525.1 Vibrio olivae | reverse complement strand
GCCGCTTATCTAGAAGAAATCAAAGCAGTAACGATTGATCATGAATTGGTGGAAACAATGGGTAAAGATTTGAAGCTTGTGTACACACCACTTCACGGAACAGGAAAAATGTTGGGCGAACGTGCGTTGAAACAAGCTGGATTCGAACAATTCGTACTAGTTCCAGAACAAGCTGTCGCAGACCCAGATTTCACTACAGTCAAATCACCAAATCCAGAAGAACACTCTGCTTTTGAGTATGCGATACGACTTGGCGAGAAAGAAGGCGCTGATTTGCTGATTGCAACAGATCCTGATGCAGACCGTTTAGGTGCAGCCGTTCGTTTGCCAAATGGCTCCTATGAAGTATTGACCGGAAACCAAATCGGAGCACTGTTTGCTCAATATATTTTGGAAGCACACCAATCGCGAGGCACTTTACCTGAAAACGCAGCGGTATTGAAATCGATCGTTTCTAGCGAATTGCCTACAGCAATTGCGGAACACTATGGGGCTACCATGTTCAATGTATTGACAGGATTCAAATTCATTGCTGAAAAAATTCAACAATTCGAA
>NZ_JBHMEP010000016.1:24771-44126 GCF_042428525.1 Vibrio olivae | reverse complement strand
CAGATAGCTGCAGTTAGAGTTGTTTTACCGTGGTCAACGTGGCCGATAGTACCAACGTTTACGTGCGGTTTCGTACGTTCAAATTTTTCTTTAGACACGATCGTGTTCCTTCCTAGTTATGATTCGCCGCAGCCTTTATTGACCACGACGCGCCAGAAATTGCTATTTTATGCGCCAACGCTTGTCAGCGCAATATTTCAGCGTATCGATCTCGCAAAAACTCAAAGGTTTTTACCGAACGATACAGATGATCAATACCCTCGAGCAGCAATGATTTTATCTGCAAAGTTTTTCGGTACTTCTGCGTACTCATGGAACTCCATTGAGTAAGAAGCACGACCTTGCGTTGCTGAACGAAGATCGGTTGCATAACCGAACATCTCTGAAAGTGGTACCAAAGCACGGATGATTTTCAGGCCAACAACGCCTTCATCCATACCTTCGATCATGCCGCGGCGACGGTTCAGATCACCAACAACATCACCCATCCAATCTTCCGGAGTGGTTACTTCAACCTTCATCATTGGTTCAAGAATGACAGGCTGAGCTTCAAGAGCGCCTTTCTTAAACGCCATCGAACCGGCAATCTTAAACGCCATTTCGCTGGAGTCAACATCATGGTAAGAGCCGTCAAACAAGGTTGCTTTGATATCCATAACAGGGAAACCAGCAAGCACACCGCTGTTCATTTGCTCTTCGATACCTTTCGATACCGAATTGATGTATTCCTTAGGAACCACACCACCCACGATTTCATCGACAAAAACAAAGCCTTCGCCAGGTTCTGAAGGTTCCAGTTTGATCCAGACATGACCGTATTGACCACGACCGCCTGATTGGCGAACAAACTTACCTTCTACCTCAGCTTTACCACGAATGGTTTCACGGTACGCTACTTGAGGTTTACCAACGTTACAATCAACGCTGAATTCACGCTTCATACGGTCAACGATAATGTCGAGGTGAAGCTCACCCATACCAGAAATTAGAGTCTGGCCACTTTCGTCATCCGTCTCAACGCGAAACGATGGATCTTCCGCTGCGAGTTTACCCAGCGCAATACCCATTTTCTCTTGGTCAGCCTTAGAACGAGGCTCTACCGCAATTTGAATCACAGGAGCCGGGAATTCCATACGTTCAAGAACCACTTTGTGGTTTGGATCGCATAGGGTATCCCCAGTGGTAACGTCTTTAAGACCTACCGCTGCAGCAATGTCTCCTGCGTAAATTTCTTTTAACTCTTCACGCTTGTTTGAGTGCATCTGAACGATACGCCCAAAACGCTCTTTCTTCTGTTTTACTGAGTTGAAAACAGCATCACCGGATTTTACAACACCGGAATAAACGCGCATAAAGGTTAGCGTACCAACAAATGGGTCTGTCGCAATTTTGAACGCCAATGCAGCAAAGGGTTCATTATCATCAGCGTGGCGTTCGATTTCGTTTTCGTCTTCGTCCACACCTTTGATTGACATAACATCCGTTGGTGAAGGCAAGAAATCAATTACCGCATCCAACACTGCTTGTACACCTTTGTTTTTGAATGCACTACCACAAGTGGCCAGAACAATTTCGTTTTTCAGTGTACGAGCACGAAGACCCGCTTTGATGTCTTGTTCGGACAGTTCCCCTTCTTCAAGGTACTTATCCATTAACTCTTCATTGGCTTCTGCTGCTGACTCAACCATGTGGTTTCGCCATTCTTCAGCAAGTTCCTGCATATCAGCTGGAATATCTTCATAAGTGAAGGTCATGCCCATATCGGCTTCATTCCAGTTGATCGCTTTCATCTTGATAAGGTCGATGACACCTTTGAACTCATCTTCCGCTCCAATGTTTAATTGGATAGGAACAGGGGTCGCACCAAGACGATTTTTAATTTGGTCCACAACGCGTAGGAAGTCTGCGCCTGCACGGTCCATCTTATTCACAAATACCATACGAGGAACGTGATATTTGTCAGCTTGACGCCATACAGTCTCAGACTGAGGTTCAACACCAGATGATCCACAGAATACGACCACAGCACCATCAAGCACACGAAGAGAACGCTCTACTTCGATCGTAAAGTCAACGTGTCCAGGGGTATCAATGATGTTGATGCGATGATCTTGGAATTGCGCTTCCATACCACGCCAGAAGGTAGTCGTAGCAGCTGAGGTGATAGTGATACCACGCTCCTGCTCTTGCTCCATCCAGTCCATGGTGGCAGCACCATCGTGAACTTCGCCGATTTTGTGAGAGAGGCCAGTGTAGAACAGAATACGCTCAGTTGTGGTTGTTTTTCCTGCATCTACGTGAGCACAGATACCGATGTTACGGTAGCGCTCAATAGGAGTTTTACGAGCCACGATTGTATCCTCTTACTAAGGTGTACCTTAGAGTAAAGAAAAGTGCTGCGAGAGAAACTCGCAGCACTGAAGGTCCATTACCAGCGGTAATGAGCAAACGCTTTGTTTGCATCTGCCATACGGTGAACGTCTTCACGTTTCTTAACAGCAGTACCTTTGTTTTCTGATGCGTCTAGCATTTCTGCAGCTAGACGACCAGCCATAGATTTTTCACCACGCTTACGCGCAGCTTCAACTAACCAACGCATAGCAAGTGCGTTACGGCGAACCGGACGAACTTCTACAGGCACTTGGTAAGTAGAACCACCTACACGGCGAGATTTAACCTCTACCGCTGGGCGAACATTTTCAAGAGCTTCTTCAAAAATAGCCAAGTGATCTTTACCAGATTTCTCAGCCATAGTGTCTAGTGCAGTGTAAACAATTTTCTCTGCAGTAGATTTTTTACCGTCAACCATTAGGATGTTGACAAATTTTGCCAGCAGCTCAGATTTGAACTTAGGATCTGGAAGGATCTTACGCTGACCAATTACGCGACGACGTGGCATGGATATTCTCCGTTGTCTTCTTCAGGTTATCCAAAACTTTTCAGTTTCTTCAAAAATTAAAAATAATTTAGTGTTTGGCCTTACTTAACGGAATCCATTAAGACTTAGGACGCTTCACACCGTACTTAGAACGACCTTGTTTACGGTCATTTACGCCTGCACAGTCAAGTGCACCGCGAACAGTGTGGTAACGCACACCTGGAAGGTCTTTAACACGACCACCACGGATTAGAACAACTGAGTGCTCTTGAAGGTTGTGACCTTCACCGCCGATGTACGAAGTTACTTCGAAACCGTTCGTTAGACGAACACGGCAAACCTTACGAAGTGCTGAGTTAGGTTTTTTAGGTGTAGTAGTGTAAACACGAGTACATACACCACGTTTTTGTGGGCACGCTTCTAGTGCTGGCACGTTGCTTTTAACAACTTGCTTTGCACGTGGTTTGCGTACCAACTGGTTAATAGTTGCCATTAACTAGCTCCTGATTTACTTGAAAGTAAGCTTTGTGAAAAATCTAGTCCCAATAAGCAAATGCAAATTGGGGACGCAAAATTCTATGCAGCAGTGGGATGTGTGTCAAGAAATATACAGATCTTTTTTCAACCGTTCCTGAGAGTGGCGGCATTTATTACGCCTCTAAGGGATTGAACGGCGGGGCTGCGGGGTTTGTCGGGCGTTAATCCCATGTCATCGAGTGAGTGTGCTCTGCGGTCAAATCAACAAATCCGGCATAATCGACTAAATGAGTGGTATCGTCTATGAAGCCGCTCACCCCACGAGCGAGGACGTCTTCTTTAAGTACATACACCCTCGTTTGTGATAGGGCGGTATTCATCAAAGTGTAAGCAAAATGCTGAGGATTGGCAGCATACACCGCATCTTCGACCAGCAGTAAGCTATCACTTGCGGCCATGTATCGCTGTACATCGTGTAGCGCGGACAGAGTTTTAATAATGTGAAGCATGAACCCTTACTCTAAAAGGACAAGATTTTATCGGCTTGCTGAAGGCGGCGCTGAATATCTTCATGTTCCACCAGTTGAACCTCTGTTATCAACGCTTGCTCTGTAATCCCCCGTTCAATTAAGGATTGCTGACAAACCAAGACTTGCTCGATATCGTAAAGATCAAACAGCTTAAACATTGGTGCATAATCCTTACTTAAAATACTACTTGGCTGTTGCTCAGGCAAAAGTTGCAAGACGCCATCACCAACAAAAAGTACGTGCAGATTTTCGCAATAGGCAGAGGCCGCAAGAAGTGCATCGAGCCCCTCTCGACCTGACGCGCTACCATGGGGCGCATGGCGGAAAACAAAAGTAAGTTGACTCAAAATTGCACCACTCGATCTTGACTGAGCAGCGCTTCGGCTAAACGACCAAGCCCTGCTTGCTCAAACCCTGTCGCCAAGTTACTGCTTGGCAAGTCATGTTGCTGAGCTTCCTGCTCACTCACGATGCCTCGGCGCAGCGCCGCGGCCACACAAGTTTCGAGAGCGATGTCATGCTCGCTTGCTAATGCTTGCCAAGCTTTGGTGATATCAAACTCATCATTGGCAGGAACCGCAAGCTGGCTGCCATTAGTAACCCCATCGCGATAAAAGAACACGCTATTAAGCTGATGCCCTTTGGCAAGCAATGCACAAGCAAATAGATACGCCGATCGTGAAGACTGCTGGCCATAGTTGGCACCATTCACCACCAAGGTGTAGCTCAACGCATTCACTTCTCATCTTCCTCAGTTTTACGCTGACGAATATAGAGATAAACCGTGTGCTTGGAGATATTCAGTCGATCAGCGACACGGTTGATGGCATCCTTAATATCAAAAATGCCTTTATCAAACAGTTCCATGACGATCTGACGATTCTTGGTATTATTGGATACCGACTTATTGGCATTGATCTCTTCAATGGTGCGTTCTACCGTTTGATCCACCAGCTCTTCGACATCACTTGCGAAGTTCACCGACGAAGCCGCTTGTTTCGCTTCTTCATTGGGCATAAACGACTGTAAAACTTGCGAGAAAGGCGCATCAAGATTGACGTTGATACACAACAGTCCAATCACACGATTATCACCATTTCGAATCGCCACAGTGATTGACTTCATCAACACGCCACCCTTGGCACGCGTGAAATAAGAACGAGAAAAATTGCGCTCAGAACCTTCGATATCTTTCAGCATCTTCAATGCCATATCGGTGATCGGCGACCCCACTTGGCGTCCGGTGTTTTCACCATTGGCAATTTTTATCGCTGAGGTATTAAGGTCTTCAAGCGAGTGCAGAACAATTTCACAAAACGGACCGATCAGACTGGCTATCCCGTCGACTACCGCTTCATAAGATTTGAGAATAATTTTGTCGTGCTCGCTAAATGGCATCACATGGATGGATTCCATTTCGAGCAACTCATCGATATTAACCGTCTCTGTAGTCGTCACTTCTTTCGCCTTCGAGTGAAAAATCAACAAATTGACGTAAGTTTATCAGAAAATTTGAAATGAACCCTCAACTAACTGACGTTCTAGTGATTTAAAACAAATAATAGTGCACAAAATCAGCATAAAAAAAGGCCTGACAAAGTCAGACCTTTCAGGTTATCGATTTAAAATCAGTCAATTAACCTTGCGTATCTTGCGCTTCATCGCCATTGTCAATTTTCAGTAATTCTACTTCAAAGACAAGGGTCGAGTTAGCAGGGATGGTTGGCGTATCTTGCTCACCATAGGCCAACGCTGGCGGAATCACAAACTTGAATTTAGAACCAACTGGCATTAATTGAACACCTTCGGTCCAGCCAGGAATCACACGATTGAGAGGGAAAGTGGCTGGCTCACCACGGTCGTATGAGCTGTCAAATTGCGTACCATCGATCAAAGTACCTTTATAGTGAACTTGAACGGTATCGGTTTCTTGTGGTTTTTCACCATCACCTTCCGTCATCACTTGGTACATTAAGCCCGATTCTGTTTTCTCTACGCCATCTTGCTTTTCAAACTCAGCACGGAATTCATCACCCGCTTTTTTGTTTGTCGCCGCTTTCTCTGCGGTTTGCTTTTGCATAGTCTCAGCTACGCGCTTATCTAAGCTTTCAAGCGCCGCTCGAGTTTCTTCTTCACTCAATTCTGGGTTACCAGAGAAAACATGTTCAATGCCTTTTAGCACTAAATCTTTGTTAAGATGGATACCAATCTCACTTGGTTTATCCAGACTGGTGTTTAGATAGTTCGCGAAAGATACACCAATCGCGTACGCGGCTTTTTCATCTTCGTTTTTAAAGTTAACTGCTTTTCCAGTTTCAGCTTGAACCTGTTCGGCAGCAGGCTGAGTGTCCGCTTTTGGCTCTTCTTCTTTCTGACAGCCAACTGCTAACATAACGGTTGCGGCAAGCAGTGACACTTTAAACATTGATTTCATTGAATTCTCCACGTTTTGATGGATTTACTGTTTTGGGGTTGTGCACAAAAATATTCGAAATACTGGTATGCACAAATATGTTGTACCAATATAGCTAATATGTGTTCCTATTGTCGGAAAACCAAGTGGATAGTTAGACTTAATGCGGATAATTTTTCATACAGCCCTACTTTTACTTACCACATTACTGCTCAGTGGTTGCTTCTTTACTTCGCACGAAGTAAAGCGCTGGCCACTTGAGCCGCAAGGTGCAACCAGTTTTGCACTTAGCCGTGATGCACGCTTTGCTCTACTGTATTCGAAACAAAGCCAACTCAGATTATGGGATCTGGAAGAAAGCAAAGAATTAGCCGCACTCGGTGAACATGACGCACAAGGCAGCACCGTATCTCACATTCGAATTTCTGACAATGGTCGCTACGCAGTCACCGCCAGTCAGATGCATTTCGCTGTCTGGGATCTGGCTTGGACCCAATCAAATGGGCTTTGGTCGATCTCCGATGGATTAATCCGTGACGTCGATATTGCCAGCAACGGCGAACAAGTCGTGCTTGGTCTTTCCAATGGCAAAGCCATTTACGTCAATTTAGTCACTGGAAGACGCTTAGAGTTCCTCGCACACCAAGAAAAAGTCAATTCTGTTGCAATTTCACCGAATGGACGCTTCGCGCTTACTGGCGGAAACGACTATCACGCATTTTTGTGGGATACCTCTAGCGGACAAATTCTTCATGATTTTGAACTAGAACAACGTGTTAATCGTGTTGCTCTGCAGCGGGATGGGCTATACGCCTTTACATCAGATGGGGGAAACCAAGCGGTAATATGGGACTTATCGAATGGTGAAAAAATAAGTGAGTTACGCAGCTACTATCGCCAATTGATCTTCTCGAGTGCTCGCTTTTCTGACGATGGCAACCGCTTAATTACTGGCACACCGTCAGGAAGAGTTAGCGTTTGGAATACCGAGAACGGGAAAAAAATTGATCAATTTGAAGCCGAGCCCTTAAAAGATACTCGCCCACCTAGCGCGGTAGTGTATGATGCGGCTTTTGATAAACACCAACGAGTGATTTCCGTAACCTCAGCCGGGATCGCTCAAGCTTGGAAGCTGGAGCCGTAACTATGACTGACAAAACGAACGAGCAGCTAGAACAGCGCATTAACGATTTAGAATGCCAAATTGCGTTTCAAGAACAAACCATTGATGCATTGAACGAAGCACTGAGTGAACAACAATTAATGATCACTAAAATGCAAGATCAGATGAAATATGTGGTCGGTAAAGTAAAAAATATCGATTCATCAAACATGGCGAGTGAAAAAGAAGAAACGCCACCACCTCATTATTGATTCCAAGTAGGAGACCCCCTCCTACTTCCACCTGTCATTTCGAAGCAATAACACGCAATCAGCTAAACACCCACGCCATCACCACACCGGCTACCACGAGGCATCCCCCGATACGACGCAGTTGGTTATCGGGTTGAGCACTAAGCTGCGCCACCATTTGCCTCCACCCCTTAGGGGTAATTAACGGCCCAATGCCCTCAGCAATTAAAACTAAACCTAAAGCCAACCATAGCGCGTTTGACATTGTGTGCTCCGATAAATCGTTACAAAAAAGAAAAGCTCCTCAAAGAGGAGCCTTTATATCATGTTACACCGTCAACAATAATCACTTATTGCGCTGGGGCACCCTTTGAGTCTTTCATGTATTTGAAGAACTCGCTGTTTGGATCCAACACAAGAATGTCACTCTTATCGCTAAACGATTTTTCGTAAGCTTTTAATGAGCGTAAGAAGCCGAAGAATTCAGGCTCTTTGCTGTAAGCATCAGAATAGATTTTCGCTGCGCGAGCATCTGCTTCACCGCGCGTGACACGTGCAGTTTTATCCGCTTCAGCGAGAATCGTTGCCACTTCTAGCTCAGCTTGAGCTTTGATGACTTCTGCTTTTTCACGACCTTGCGAACGGTGCTTACGAGCAACTGACTCACGCTCTGCACGCATACGACGATAAATTGATTCACTGATTTCATCAGGTAGGTTGATTTTCTTCATACGAAAATCGACCACATACACACCGATATCTTTCGCTGCACTTTCGCGAGTATCGTTAAGTACGTTTTCCATGATTTGGTCACGCTGCCCATCCACTTCGAGCGCTTCTTTTGCCGCTTCAGTGGTAACCACTTCAGCATCGGCGCTGTCTGGCAGGATGTCTTGGTTGCGAGGGCCTGAAACAATTTGCTTGATTTCGCGAGAACCGATCTCTGAACGCAGCACGTCCGTTACTTTACGTTCAAGCAGATTTTCTGCTGTCAACGTATTACCACCGCCTGTTGCCAGATAGTATTGACCGAAATCTTTGATACGCCATTTCACGTAAGAGTCAATGATAACGTCTTTTTTCTCCGACGTGACGAAACGGTCAGAACGACCATCCATCGTTTGGATACGTGCATCAAGCGTTTTCACGCGATCAAACAATGGTAATTTGAAATGCAAACCTGGCTCGTAGATACGAGAAACATTCGTGTCATCTTTCAATACTCGACCAAAGCGAATCACAATGCCTCGTTCACCTTCAGGGATCACGAACAAGCTCATTAGCAAGATCACCAATAGAACAATCAGTAGAGGGATCGTTAACTTACGCATTCTTAGTATCTCCCTTGACGTGAGTCATTGGTGCGAGTTTGAGAGTCTGAACTGGAGTCATCACGTTGTGATTCAAGCTCGATTTGGTCATAGCTCGCAGACGATTTTTGGCTACGTTTCGTCGGTGCACCTTCTTGTCCTGCCAACTTATCAATCGGTAGGTACAGCAAGTTGCCACTGGATTTCGAATCGATCAGCACTTTAGACGATTTTGAATACACTTCTTGCATTGAATCCAAGTACAAACGGTCACGCGTTACTTTTGGTGCCGCTAAGTATTCAGGAAGTAGCTTTTCAAACTGCGCAACTTGACCGAGAGCTTCGTTTACTGTGCGCTCAGTGTAACCTTGTGCTTCTTTCTTCAAGCGTTCAGCACGACCCGTTGCTTTCGGCAAAATTTCGTTTTTGTACGCTTCCGCTTCGCGGATGAAACGCTCTTCATCTTCTCGTGCAGCAATCGCGTCATCAAACGCATCTTTCACTTGCTCTGGCGGACGAGCGGATTGGAAGTTCACATCAACGACGTAAATACCCATGTCGTAGCTGTCGATAATATCATTTAGCGTCTCTTGAGTACTTTGACGAATCTGTTGACGGCCACTGGTCAAAATGCTGTCCATCAATGAGTCACCCACAACAGCACGTAACGCAGAGTCGGTCGCTTGACGTAAGCTGTCGTCGGCATTCGTTACCACATACAAATATTTGTATGGGTCAGAAACACGATACTGGACATCCATGCTCACGGTGACAACATTTTCGTCTTTAGTTAGCATAAGACCAGAGGCACGCAGTGAGCGAATCGCTTGTACGTTAACCGGAGTGACTTCATCAATAAATTGAGGCCGCCAGTTCAGACCAGGCTCAACAATACGGTCATATTTGCCTAAACGAAGTACGACGCCTCGCTCGGCTTCGCCAATGGTGTAAAAACCAGCGAAAAACCAGACTGCAATCGCGATGACAGCAATGATACCGAACCCGATAGCGCTACCGCCACCAAATGAAGGTCCTTTACCACCTTTGCCTTTACCACCAAACTTTCCACCCAGCTTCTGACTCAGTTTGTTGAAGACTTCGTCTAAGTCTGGCGGACCTTGATCACGGCCACCTTTATTACCACGATTATTATTACCCCATGGGTCATTGTCGCGGCCATTGTCGCCGTTGTTATTTCCAGGCTCATTCCACGCCATTAGAAAGCTCCATCATTGATATGACGTTATACTGTAGCAGTCATTTAAGTAACTATAAAGTCACGTAAAACTGCCCCTTCTCTTTTTTCAAGTCTAGACCAATCTACCTGCTGCATACGAACATTAATCAGTAAACAGCCCTCTTGGTCATATTCTTCTTGTTGAATACAATTCATTCGAAAGAATATACTGCGAATACGCCCCTGATACTGTGGTGGTATCCGCAAACGGTGATCGACCATCTGACTCGCTAACCGAGCAGTTAACGCTTCAAATAGTAGGTCAATCCCTTCTCCTTCCATGGCTGATACCCAAACCATTCTGGGCATGCCTTCCTCATCATATTCAATGCGAGGTTTCTGTCCTTCGAGGTTATCGATCTTGTTCATGACCAACAAAGTTGGAACTTCGTGTGCGTCAATCTCTTCAAGAACATCGTTCACCGCTTGAATATTCTCACGAAAACGGTCATCACTGGCATCAACAACATGTAACAAAATGTCAGCTTCTTGTGTTTCTTGTAAGGTCGCTTTAAACGCGGCGACAAGATCATGAGGTAAATGGCGTATAAAACCAACCGTATCCGCGAGAATCGCTGACCCCACATCAGCAAGCTCAATCTTTCTTAACGTCGGATCCAAGGTTGCAAATAATTGGTCTGCGGCGTATACCCCAGCTTCCGTAATACGGTTAAACAAGGTTGATTTACCCGCATTGGTATAACCAACAAGTGAAATAGTAGGAATTTCAGCACGATGACGAGCACGGCGCCCTTGTTCACGTTGCTTAGCGACTTTTTCAAGACGTCGCAGAATCGCTTTAATGCGGTCACGCAATAAACGTCGGTCAGTTTCTAACTGTGTTTCCCCTGGTCCGCGTAGACCGATACCACCTTTTTGTCGTTCAAGGTGAGTCCAGCCTCGGATTAAGCGAGTTGAGATATGGCGTAGCTGCGCAAGTTCAACTTGCAGCTTACCTTCGTGAGTTCGTGCTCTTTGCGCAAAAATATCCAGAATCAGACCTGTGCGATCTAATACGCGACATTTGCAAAGAGTTTCGAGATTTCGCTCTTGGGCAGGAGAAAGGGCGTGATTAAAAATCACAATATCAGCGCCATTTAATTGCACCGCTTGGGCAATCTCCTGGGCTTTACCCTCTCCGACATAATATTTAGGGTGTGGAGATTGACGACTACCAGTAACGACTTGTAGCGTCGATACTCCAGCGGAGGAGACCAGCATTTCAAACTCGCTTAAGTCTTCCCACTCACCCTCTTGCGTGAAGTTGATATGAACAAGTACGGCTCGCTCACCGGCTTCATAACGGTCAAACAAGCAATCAACTCCTTAGTGTATTGCCGATAGAAATGTTCAGAGGATTACTCTTCTGATTTCTCTGGACGATCAGATTGTTGAGGACGATCGTTACTGTGATGGCTCACTGGACGAGCCGGAACCACAGTCGAAATCGCATGTTTATAAACCATTTGATTGACTGTGTTTTTCAATAGAATAACGAACTGGTCAAAAGATTCGATCTGGCCTTGTAACTTAATACCATTAACAAGGTAGATAGACACTGGAATACGTTCACGACGTAGTGCATTTAAGAACGGGTCTTGTAAAGATTGCCCCTTAGCCATTTTATTTTCCTTATTTGTAATTTTGTTTTAGTTAGTTAGCTAGCGGTGCACTGCAAAAGTAAGTGCCTTTGCATCAGAGCTAAACGAATAAAAAACACCCTACCGCTTCTTGTTATGACGGCTTTACACCAAAATATCAAGTCACAGTTCCTTGACAGGGCAAATTCACGCAAAAGCGATCACATTATACACAGCTATAACCCTCTGATGCTAATGCATTTGAAACGGTTTCTAGTGCTTGATCAATGTGTTCGCTATCCAACCAAGTTAAATTATCCCAGCTGCGCAACCAGGTAATTTGTCGCTTGGCCAATTGACGAGTTGCACAGATTCCGCGAAAAATCGCGTCATCAAGCGTGCAGTTCCCATCCAAGTAGTCCCACATCTGCCGATAACCGACACATCGAATTGATGGAAGATCAGAGTGAAGATCATCTCGGGCGTACAATCGTTTCATCTCTTGCTCAAAACCCATCTCGATCATTTTGTCGAATCGCAGTTCGATACGGCGATGGAGCTCAGCCCTTTCCTTGGGAGCGATCGCAAACTGTTTCACTCTAAACGGAAGATCTTCACCTTTGGTTTGAGTTAGCTCTGTTAGAGTTTTACCTGAAATTCGATAAACTTCCAATGCCCGCGATAAACGCTGCGGATCATTTGGGTGAATTCTTGCCGCTGAAACAGGGTCGATCACTTTTAACTGATCGTGCAGTACCTCCCAGCCATTAGTCAATGATTCTTCTTCAATTTGTTTACGAATTTCGGCATCGGCAGCAGGAAGTGGCGACAATCCTTCTAGTAGAGCCTTGTAATACAACATAGTTCCGCCCACCAGCAAAGGAATTTTTCCTTGAGAAACAATGTCGTTCATTTCATTAATTGCGTCTCGGCGAAAATCCGCGGCGGAATAAGCTTCACTGGGGTCTAAAATATCGATCAAACGATGAGGCGCCAGAGCTTGCTCGGTCGCATCGGGTTTGGCCGTGCCAATGTCCATTCCCCGATAAATCAAAGCAGAATCGACAGAAATGATCTCTACCGGGTATTTCTGGCGGAGGCGAATAGCCAGATCAGTTTTGCCGGATGCGGTCGGCCCCATCAAAAATAGGGCTAAAGGTAATGGTTTATTCATAACGGTTTAATGCTGCGATCGTCGCTGTAAAATCGATGGGACGAACCAAAGCGTGATCGTCCAAAGGTAATGCTCCCTGCCAAACTTGTTCCGCTTCAGCCACAAGTTGAATGGCGTCTGATAAAGTGTAGTCGCTTTTGTATTTGACCACTTGATTGGCCAGCCAATCGGCTAAAATAGAAACGGTGGTCTCCTCAGCTTTCTGCACCTGTTGTAAATAAACCAGCATGTCAGGGATTAAGACTTGTAAATTGTGTTGTCTGAGCGGCTGCGGTACCCCCATGACCATCACGGCGTGCTGCCCACGAGCCTTTAGCTCAATCCCAAATTGCGCCAATAAGTTCTCCTGTTGCTGGGCAACCTCAATCAGCGCGTGATCAAGCTTCAATCCCAGTGGTACTAACAAAGGTTGGCTTTTTAAAGGTTGATCGTGAAGCTGTAATTGCCCTCGAGTGCGGTACCACTCTGCTCGGAGCAGCGAGACTAACACACACCCTTGCTTATCTGCCATCATCAAATATTGCGAGTCGACGACACAAATCGCTTTGCCTAACGTTTCAACGGGAACAGTGAATTGGGTACTTAGAGCCGTGGATGCTCTTTCTTCAAGCGCCACCGGTGCATTGGGTTTTGATATCCTCTGGGTTTCAGATGTAGGCACTTCCGCGGTATCGGGCGTTTCGAGTAACGCTCGATATGCTTTTAATTCTGCCGAAGTTGGCGAACCCTCGACATGACGAGCTTTACCATAGCCACCACTTTTTCCACTAGAATTCGCATTTTTAGTGGCTGGTTGCCAAGGTTGTGACTGTTCTTGAACTTGGTAGCTACCGTCGTGTTGCCGAGTCGATTTGCTTGGATAAGCAGGGGTTTGCTCAACAGCTTGATAAACGTGCTCTGGCACGCTCGGTGAAACGGCGTCTTCGGGTGTTGGCTCTGTCTCGACCGCGTGCTGATCGCTATGCGCTGCCGATTGAGGCTGGTGAAAAGCAGAAGCAGTATGACCCACTTTATCAATGTGTTCACCTTGCGCCAAAGCATCACTCAAGGCTTGGTAGATAAAGTCATGCACCAAGCGACCTTGATGGAAACGAACTTCATGCTTCGCTGGGTGAACATTCACATCAACTTGATGGGGATCGACATCAATATACAATACATAGGCAGCATATTGATCAGCTTTTAGGCTGGCCTCATAACTCTGTCGAATCGCATGATTAATCAATTTGTCACGCATCATTCGACCATTAACGTAACAGTACTGAAGATCGTTTTGCGCACGAGCGCCTTGAGGCGTGGTTATCCAACCATGCAGTGTTAGCCCTTGATGCTCTAACTCGATATTGAGCATATGGCGAACAAACGGTGCACCACATACCGCTGCAATACGTTTTTCTCGCTGCATCTGATTTTGTGCTGCACGATATTGACGCACTACTTTACCGTTATGTTTGAGCTGAATCGTCACATCAAATCGACTTAAGGCGATGCGTTTAATTAACTCATCAATATGCGTAAACTCTGTTTTTTCGGTACGCAGAAACTTACGGCGGGCGGGGGTATTGAAAAATAAATCGAGCACTTCGATGGACGTACCAATCGGATGGGCAGCGGGTTGAAGCTTCACCTCCATTTCGCGCCCTTCAGCATGCGCAGACCAAGCTTGCTCTTGTGTCGCCGTTCGAGAAGTCAGTGTCAACCTTGAAACCGCGCTGATACTCGCCAATGCCTCCCCTCGAAACCCTAAACTCATGATCGCTTCCAGATCATCGAGACTATGAATCTTAGAGGTGGCATGTCGGCTTAAGGCTAAACCCAGCTGATCTTTTTCGATCCCTTTACCGTTATCTCGAACACGAATCAGTTTGGCGCCACCTTTATCAATATCGATATCAATACGGGTTGCTCCAGCATCAAGACTGTTTTCCACCAACTCTTTCACCACAGAGGCCGGTCTTTCTACCACCTCTCCAGCAGCAATTTGGTTGGCAAGACGCGCTGGCAGGATTTTAATAGTCATGGCTCGATTTAACTCCGTTTAGAACGCGGGCGACTTCAACGACAAATCGCCCGACTTAACCATAAATCGGGCGATTTGTTGATAGATAATTGGGGATAACTCTTCGTTCTTCAACGGTCAGTTATTGGGAATAATCAGTTCTTGCCCTATGGCCAAACTATCTGAACGCAGTTTATTTGCACTGCGCAGACTACTCACCGAGACCCCATATTGACTGGCTATCTTACCTAAAAACTCCCCACGCTTCACGGTATGTTTTCTCACCGGACGATCTTTCATGCTCACCGTAATTTTCAGTTTTTGGCCGAGTTTCAGGGTGTCAGACCTTAGATTATTCTCTCGCTTAATACTGGATACTGACACTTTGTATTTATTGGCAATAAGGCCTAGATACTCGCCTCGTTGAACAGCATGCGTAATTACACGTGTTTCAACAGGGTTATTGATAACAGGCACCGGAATATCTTTTGAGCCCCCCGCCGGAATCGTTAACTGTTGACCAATACGCAATGATGAACTTGAGAGATTATTGGCGCTCATTATCGCTTTCATAGACACGCCATAGCGCTGAGCAAGGCGAGATAACGATTCGCCACTGCTGACTTTATGTTTAATCGCTTTACCACGATTGGCAAACAGCGTTCCTTCTGGTGGATTTTCTTCAAAATACTGTACAACGGCTTTTGTCAGAGCGCGCGCCAGTTTGTCTTGGTGGCTACGCTGAAACAATAAACGCTCTTCCGTTGGGTTAGAAATGAACCCCGTCTCTACGAGTACCGAGGGAATATCTGGCGACTTTAGTACCGCCAAACTGGCATTCACTGGTTTTTTCTTATGCAAATACGCCACTTTCCCCATTTCACCGAGAATCTTGGTTGCCACTTTATAACCTTCTTTTTGAGAATGGCTAAATTGTAGATCCAGCAGCGTTTGACTGATGTTTTTATCGCTGTTGTTTTTAGCCAAGACTTCACCCGCACCGCCCAACAGCTGAGATTGCTGCTCATGATTTTCTACCCAGCGACCAATCTCGGTATTCGCACGGCGAGTATTAAGAACAAACACTGACGCTCCACGAGGTTTAGGAGACGAAAAGGCATCCGCATGAATCGACACTAACAAGTGGGCTTTATTCTTACGCGCAATTTCAGAACGTTTATTAAGATTGACGTAGTAGTCTCCACCGCGAGTAAGGACCGCTTTCATACCAGGGACCGCATCAATTTGCGCGGCTATCTTTTTCGCAATGGCTAACGTTGCCCGTTTTTCGTATTTACGAGTTGGGCCGATCGAACCAGGATCTTCACCGCCATGGCCTGCATCAATGGCAACTACAATATCCGCATTGCCATGCAGAGAAGATGCGTCTCGACTGACTTGCGTGCTGCTCGATGACGAGGAGGTAGCAGAACTATCACTACTTTGCGTTCCGTGGGATAAATCAATCACCAAACGATGCCCGTACTGGCCGCCAGGTGTGGGCGCGAGAGTAAACAAATTGGCAGAAACACGCTTGGAGAGTTCAAACACTAAGCGATAAGTGCCCTTCTCTGGTGGTGAGCTTTTGCGTACTTTTTTTAATACCGGACTGTCAGTAACAGAAACAGGTAGCTTAGTTGCCAAGGAAGTGTCTTTAAGATCGACCACCAAACGGTCAGGACCTGTCAGGCTGAAATAACTGTATGTTGCCTGCTGTTTTAAATCGATCACTACTCGGGTTTCATCTGGCGAAGGCCAAACACGAATCCCTTCTAACGCGTTTGCCCAAACCAGTTTGGGCAACAAAACAAGCGTTAATAAGCAGGAAAAAAAAGCGGCTTTAAACGACAAAGGACTTTTTAACATAGTTCCAATTTACTTAATAAGGTCGATCCATATTCGCTGTTTGCAGTGAACTCAGCAATGCGTTGTTCTCCCTGATAACGTAATACCAGATCCAGATCCGCTTGAGGAAGAAGCCCTTGGCCTTTCTCTGGCCATTCAACAAGACAGATCGCATCCGCAGAGAAATAATCTCGAATACCCATGAATTCGAGTTCTTCAGGATCTGCAAGGCGATAAAGATCAAAGTGGTAGACTTGCCATTGGTCTAGTTGATAAGGCTCAACCAAGGTGTAAGTTGGGCTTTTAACATTACCGTTATGGCCAAGAGCGCGAATAAAGCCACGACTGAATGTCGTTTTTCCTGCACCGAGATCACCGTGGAGATAGATCGTGGTTTGCTCAGAGCAACATTGAGCCAATGCGCTCCCTAAGGCAACGGTGGCATGTTCATCGATTAAGGAAAAAGTTTTCGTGCTCATGAATGCATTCTCTAAAGAGTCTGAGTGACTATATAAAAATCAAAAGAATACGAATAGTAAACTGGGATCGATTTGAGAGACAAGATCTCTTCTGTAAGTAATTAGAAAATAATTGCTAAGATCTTGCTCCCAAAGTTAGAGACAAACTAGATCGTAACGCTAAGATCCGTTAAGATCCGCCCCCCATTTTAACCGATAAGCCCTCATGGATTATTCACAACTTGCCACGCAAATCAAAGCTTGGGCTGCAGAGCTTGGCTTTCAAAAAGTTGGAATTTGTGACATCGACTTATCCGAGCACGAAGCAGAGCTACAAAAGTGGCTGGATGCTGGCTATCACGGTGAAATGGATTGGATGGCTCGACATGGCATGATGCGAGCACGTCCAGCAGAGTTACTGCCCGGAACATTACGCGTAATCAGTGTCAGGATGGATTACCTGCCGCAAGATGCTTTGTTTGCCGCCGACTTGAGCAATCGGCGCCATGCATACATCAGCCGCTACGCGCTCGGTCGGGATTATCACAAACTGCTGCGTAACCAATTGAAAAAATTAGGACAGAAGATCGAGCAACAAGTCGGTCAATTAGGCTACCGACCTTTTGTCGATTCGGCGCCAATCTTAGAACGCCCGCTTGCTGAAAAGGCAGGACTAGGTTGGACAGGTAAGCATTCGCTGATACTCGATAAAGAGGCTGGTTCATGGTTTTTCCTTGGCGAACTTCTAGTCGATATTCCTCTTCCGATTGATGAACCACAAAGCAATCAATGCGGAAAATGTCAGGCCTGTATTACGTCATGCCCAACCAATGCGATTGTTGAAGATGGCGTTGTGGATGCAAGACGCTGCATCTCCTATCTCACCATAGAATATGATGGCGTGATAGCGGAAGAATTTCGTCGAGCAATTGGTAACCGAATATATGGCTGTGATGATTGCCAACTCGTGTGCCCATGGAACCGATTTGCGCCTCTCAGCGAACAAGATGATTTTCAGCGTAGAGAAATATTGAAAAATCCCGATCTTGTGTCACTCTTTCTATGGAGTGAAGAACAATTTCTCAACAATATGCAGGGATCGGCAATTCGCCGCATAGGGCATATACAATGGCTTAGAAACATCGCGATTGCATTAGGTAACGCAGATTACTCAAGTGATATCGTTGATGTATTGCAACGTCGAAAAGGGATAAACGACATGTTAGACATTCACATTCAGTGGGCGTTAGAACAACAATTCAATCAAATACCCATTCAAGGGACCATCGATACCAAACAGCAGCGTTTGATTCGTATCGTGCAAAAAGGTCTGCCTAGAGATGCATAATACTTGCCTGATTTACCTTTACAGAGTTTGATTTAGCTCTAAAAAACACAATGTGGAAAAAGTCAAATTTACACAGCGTTTTCGTCTGTGTATTGAGAGTTAATCACACTAACTTCCAATGACAAAGATCAAAGAATGATAAGGTAATGATCTTCAAAACACGAAGAAATAAGTCATCCCAAGACGGAAAAAGCCTTATATTACAGTTAATTACTGTAAGCCCTTTAAAAAGAGGAAACCCGTTTTAATAAAAAGATCTTAAATATTAAACGCTTATACAGAGGTCAATTTCAGGTTACTCACCAACTTATCCACAAAACACAACCTGTGGATAACTCTGTTGACTAAATACACAAACCTCGACTCAACCAATCTGGTCAGTCAAGCAGTATTTTCTATGCTTTAGGCATGAATTTAGAGTAGAAAAATCATCTCGTGACGATTTCTTATTTGGGGGTTAATGCTTCTCAGCATTATTAAAAGAGCGGTCATCAAATAATGATGAAACTTTGGCAGGGAAGTGTCATAACAACCCCGAGATAGATACCTCACTCATCGTGGATATCCATCGAATTTGAACTACGTTATCAGAATTTTTTCCAACATTGTAGTGTTTGTCCGTAAAGACACAAAATAGCTTCCAATCTTTTTCACACTGTTATCATCATGAGCTAACTCACGATAAAAAAGATAAAGGGGATAATGAATAAGATGTATATGCTATTTAAAGTTGGTTGCGGGGGCCGGATTTGA
>NZ_JBHMEP010000016.1:0-24676 GCF_042428525.1 Vibrio olivae | reverse complement strand
TTTGAACCGACGACCTTCGGGTTATGAGCCCGACGAGCTACCAGGCTGCTCCACCCCGCGTCCGTATCATCATTCAAAGCATGATGAGCGCTTGAACCTTTCGAAAAAGGTAATTTGGAGCGACACACGAGGTTTCCGTTCTCTTCGTAAAGAGGCGTGACCCCAACCTTAGCAAGGTTGCGCTCTAATGAGCGGTGACGCTGTACCTTCCAAAGAAGGAAATTGGAGCGACACACGAGGTTCGAACTCGTGACCTCAACCTTGGCAAGGTTGCGCTCTACCAACTGAGCTAGTGTCGCGTATTACAAGAAACTGCATTCTTATAATTAAATTTGGTTGCGGGGGCCGGATTTGAACCGACGACCTTCGGGTTATGAGCCCGACGAGCTACCAGGCTGCTCCACCCCGCGTCCGTATCATCATTCAAAGCATGATGAGCGCTTGAACCTTCCGAAGAAGGAAATTTGGAGCGACACACGAGGTTCGAACTCGTGACCTCAACCTTGGCAAGGTTGCGCTCTACCAACTGAGCTAGTGTCGCCTTACAACGTTTCCGTCGTTTAGGGCTGCGAATTATAAGAGCATTTTTTTGTGATGCAAGTCCTTATTGAAAAAAATCTGTTTTTTTTTCTTAACTGATGAAAAACCCAGCAAAATTTTAGCTTTTGGTTAGTTTTCATCCTGATAACGCAGCCCTGTGCTTAGATAGTAAAAACGGTTTGACGGTAATACTGCAACTCCGCAATAGACTCACGGATATCGTCTAGCGCGAGGTGGCTGCCTTTTTTACTGAAGCCATCAAGCACTTCTGGTTTCCAACGGCGCGTCAACTCTTTTAAGGTGCTCACATCGATGTAGCGGTAATGGAAATAGCTTTCAAGCTTGGGCATATGTTTGTAGAGAAAACGGCGGTCTTGGCCAATACTGTTTCCACAAATCGGCGAAACACCAGCAGGTACCCATTGTTGCAAAAACTCAATGGTTTGTTCAATCGCTTGCTGCTCATCAACCGTACTTGCTTTTACACGGTCCACTAGACCACTGTTGGTGTGGGTTGTCGTGCACCAATCATCCATCTTTTGTAACTCAGATTCATTTTGATGAATCGCTAATACAGGGCCTTCTGCCAAGATATTTAGCTGTGCATCAGTAACAATCGTGGCGATTTCGATGATTTTATGCGTTTCAGGATCGAGCCCTGTCATTTCCAAATCGATCCAAATTAAGTTTTGATCGCTAAAGGACATACATCATTGCCTATTTGTTTAGTCGTAAAAAAGGTACTATACCCAAATTCAAATACCCAAGATAGTTTTGGCCAATAAAGCGTTCCACGCTTTTATTGGACTGACAGCAGAAAACAGAAAGTAGAGTGTTGTGGCAAAGAAGAAAAAGCTAACCAAGAGTCAAGTTAGACGAGTTCGAAATAATCAACATCGAAAACTCAAGCAAGAAAAAAATGACCAATGGGACGAAAACTCGTTAGGCCCGCAAAAGAGTGGTTTGGTGATTACGCGCTTTGGTCAACATGCTGATATCGAAGACCTGCAGACCAAAGAGGTTCATCGTTGTAACTTACGCCGAGGGGTTGAGAGCTTGGTCTCTGGCGATCTCGTTATGTGGCGTGCTGGCGCAGAAACCATGGATGGCATTTCAGGTGTCGTCGAAGCGGTCGAGCCTCGTCGCTCTATCCTAACTCGCCCTGACTATTACGATGGCCTAAAACCAGTAGCAGCCAATGTCGATCAAATGGTCATCGTCTCTTCGGTGTTGCCTGAGCTATCACTCAATATCATCGATCGCTATTTAATTGCCTCTGAAACTCTGAAAATTGCGCCTCTGTTGGTTCTTAACAAAGTCGATTTACTTGACGTTCAGCAACGCGAACAATACCAACAATGGCTCAATGAATACCAAAAAATCGGATACAAGGTGCTACTGGTCAGTAAAGAGTCCGGCGAAGGTATCGCTGCTCTTGAAGCCGAACTCGGTGGGCGTGTCAATATCTTCGTCGGCCAGTCAGGGGTAGGAAAATCGAGTCTCGTCAATGCATTAATGCCTGGCCTTGATGTAGAAGAAGGGGATGTTTCTGAAACCTCTGGGCTTGGTCAACACACCACGACGGCGGCGCGTTTATATCACATCCCATCAGGGGGCGACCTCATCGATTCGCCCGGAGTCCGCGAATTCGGTCTATGGCATTTGGAAGCGGAAGAAATCACCCAAGCGTTTGTGGAGTTTCGACCGTATCTCGGTGGATGTAAGTTCCGTGACTGTAAACACTCAGATGATCCCGGTTGTATTCTTCGTGAAGCGGTTGAAAAAGGGGAAATTAGCGAGCTTCGTTATCAAAATTATCATCGCATTATCGAAAGTATGTCGGAGAACAAGGCGAATCGTCAGTTCTCACGTAGCAAGAAAGCTGACTTGTAACCAAGTTAGCGATTTAAGTATATGAATGCTGACTTTCATTTATGATTTGATTAGTATCGCACGCCCTAAATGACATTGAACTTTGATTGAAATTGGAATCACATCCTATGGATAAATTGAAAGTTAGACTCCAGTACTGGATACCACAACACGGCTTGACCCGTGTGATGGGCAAATTAGCTTCAGCCAAAGCTGGCAGTCTGACCACCGCGGTCATTCGTTGGTTTATTAAACACTACAAGGTCAATATGGATGAAGCGTTACATCCAGACCCTACGCACTACAAAAGTTTTAACCAATTTTTTGTCCGAGAACTAAAACCCGGTGTTCGTCCTATTGCAGACGGTGACGAAGTCATCACCCATCCTGCAGACGCATGTGTGAGCCAATTTGGCCCTATTGATGATGGCCAACTTATTCAGGCAAAGGGGCACCGCTATTCAGCGTTAGAACTATTGGGTGGCGATGAAGCGCTTGCTCAAGAGTTCGATCAAGGGGCGTTTGCGACGCTTTACTTGTCTCCACGTGACTATCACCGTGTGCACATGCCTTGTGATGGAACCTTGCGTCAAATGATTTACGTGCCGGGTGATCTATTTTCGGTTAATCCATTAACGGCCGAGAATGTACCAAACCTGTTTGCGCGCAATGAACGCGTCGTGTGCATCTTCGATACCGAGTTTGGCCCTATGGCTCAAGTCCTCGTCGGCGCAACGATCGTGGGTAGTATTGAACTCGTTTGGGCGGGCACCGTCACTCCACCACGTGGAAACACGGTTTATCGCTGGGATTATCCCGCGCAAGGTGATAAATCTGTCGTGCTGAAAAAAGGTGAGGAAATGGGGCGCTTTAAACTAGGCTCAACCGTTATCAACCTGTTTGCTAAGGATCGTATCCGCTTTGATGATTCAATGCTTCATGAAGTCCCAACCGTGATGGGCAGCGCTTACGCCCATAAACAATAATTAAAGTGCTGCATTCACTTCTCTAAGCCTCAGGAAACTGAGGCTTTTTTATTGCTAATAAATTTACCAGCTCATTAGTTTAACAGTTTGTTTTTGATAAAAACTCGGGCATATTATTCGCCTATTTTCACCGCATATTGATAGGTAATTTATGGGCTACGAATGGCTCGCTTTGGCAGCAGCATTTCTTTGGGCTATTGCAGGCCTAATGTCCGTTATTCCCGCTCAGCACCTTGGGACCTTTGCCTATAGCCGCTGGCGTATGGGTTGTACATCGCTCATGCTCTCATGTATGGCCTTATTCACTGGCGGATGGTGGAGCCTTGAATGGACGACGCTATCGGCAATGATGCTCTCTGGTCTGGTTGGTATTTTTATTGGCGACACTGCGCTCTTTGCGTGTTTAAACCGAATGGGGCCTCGTCAATCTGGGTTACTTTTCTCTTGTCACGCCGTCTTTTCTGCTGTGATTGGTTATTTCCTGTTTAGTGAAACCATGACCAATATGGAACTACTTGGTTCCGCATTGGTATTTACTGGTGTTTTGACAGCGATCTTTTTTGGGCGACGCAAACAAACGACACCGAGTCTGGATGACATTAAGGGGAATATTTGGCTGGGCATTGGGTTAGGAATTCTTGCTGCGCTGTGTCAGGCCATGGGCGGAATTATTGCGAAACCCGTGATGCAGACCGATATCGACCCCGTGGCCGCTTCTGCCATTCGTATGATTTCTGCCTTCATCGCTCACTCTGTGCTGTGGTTGTTCGGCGCAAAAGTCGCGAAGGCACGTAAAGCGATGACTTCTCGCATTTTTATTATTACTGCCGTCAACGCGTTTTTAGCCATGGCTTTGGGCATGACGCTCATTCTTTACGCTTTACGTGAAGGAAATGTGGGAATGGTCGCCTTACTCTCTTCGACGACACCCATTATGCTACTGCCGATATTATGGATTTACACGAAACAACGCCCGAACCGTTTTGCATGGATTGGCGCGGTTGTCGCAGTCATTGGGACTGGAATTTTAGTGCAATAATCGATGAAGGCACCAAGATAGCTTAAAGGTGTCTAATAACTGCTATCTATGAGCATGATAGTCATTTTCATCTTTCAATTTGTTACAAGTTCGCTGAAAATAGACTCAACAGAAATGCATTGTGGCGAGATGAGGTCGATACGAAAAACGGTCAAAATTGAAAGAGAGCAACACGCCATCACAAACAATATTTGATCTTAACCTACAGTTTTGGTTAAAAAGTGTAGTAAAGTTACGCTAGTTTTGTATTGAGGTCATCAAGACCCACAGTTACTAATATTTGACGAGGTCATAACTATGTCTGCTAAGAAGCCAATCGCTCTAGTGATTCTTGACGGCTACGGTCACCGAGAAGATTCCGCAAGCAATGCCATTGCTAACGCTAAAACTCCGGTTATGGATAGCCTATTAAGCAGCCGCCCTAACACCCTTATCTCAGCCTCTGGGTTGGATGTGGGTCTACCTGATGGTCAGATGGGTAACTCAGAAGTTGGCCACACCAACATCGGTGCAGGTCGTGTTGTTTATCAAGATCTTACCCGTATCACCAAATCCATCGCGGATGGAGAGTTCGCATCAACTCCAGCTCTAGTTGACGCTATTGATAAAGCCGTTGCGGAGAACAAAGCCGTTCATATCATGGGCTTGATGTCTCCAGGTGGTGTTCACTCTCACGAAGATCATATCTACGCAGCAGTAGAAATGGCGGCAGCACGTGGCGCTGAAAAGATCTACCTACACTGCTTCCTTGATGGTCGTGATACACCACCACGCAGTGCAGAAAATTCATTAAAACGTTTTGATGCGCTATTTGCGAAACTCGGTAAAGGTCGCATCGCATCATTGGTTGGTCGCTACTACGCTATGGACCGTGATAACAACTGGGATCGCGTTCAATTTGCCTATGACTTATTGACTCAAGCAAAAGGCGAATACACCTTTGATTCTGCTGTAGCAGGCCTTGAAGCCGCTTATGGTCGAGAAGAGAACGATGAGTTTGTTAAAGCCACTGTCATCAAAGCTGACGGCCAAGAAGATGCGGCGATGCAAGATGGCGATGCGGTTATCTTTATGAACTACCGTGCGGACCGTGCTCGTCAAATCACTCGTACTTTTGTACCTGACTTTGATGGATTTGAGCGTGAAGTATTCCCTGCTGTCAACTTCGTTATGCTGACTCAATATGCAGCGGATATTCCTCTAACAACCGCTTTCCCACCAGCCTCGCTAGAAAACACATACGGTGAATGGCTATCGAAGAAAGGTCAAACTCAGCTCCGTATTTCAGAAACAGAAAAATACGCGCACGTTACTTTCTTCTTTAATGGCGGCGTTGAAAACGAGTTTGATGGTGAAGAACGTCAACTGGTGGCATCACCAAAAGTCGCGACCTATGATCTTCAACCTGAGATGAGCTCTACCGAGCTGACCGATAAACTGGTTGCTGCGATCAAATCAGGTAACTACGACACCATCATTTGTAACTACCCGAACGCTGACATGGTTGGCCACACAGGGGTTTACGAAGCAGCAGAAAAAGCAATTGAGGCATTGGATCAATGTTTAGGTCGCGTCATTGAAGCCATCGAAGAAGTGGACGGTCAATTACTGATCACCGCTGACCACGGTAATGCTGAAATGATGGTAGACCCAGAGACTGGTGGCACTCACACGGCACATACTAACTTGCCTGTACCATTAGTTTATGTAGGCAGTAAAGACGTTGAACTTGTGTCTGGAGGTAAACTCTCTGATTTGGCACCAACGATGTTGTCACTGTCAGGTTTGGACATTCCACAAGAAATGACTGGTCAAGTCCTGGTAAAATAAGGCTCTGACACAGTAGAAAAAGCCCAGCATTCTCGCTGGGCTTTTTGTTTCTCAAACCAAGGTCACAGCTAAGTTTTTACATTCCTCTTTCTTCTTATAAAAATCTTTGGGTATACTGAATGCCCAGCAATACTAAGGAAAAGCAAGGAATGACAGCCACTTCGGTCTCTTTTCGACACACCAACCGTCTCTCCACTCTGTTATTGACCGCGGTTTGTTCAATGTCATTCTTTAGCATGAATAGTGGTGCCGCTTCGCAAGCTGAGCTCAAAGGCGTCTCTGGTGAAATCAGTCGCCAACAAAAATCCTTAAGCCAACAAAAACAGCAGCTTGATAGCCTACAAAAACAACTCAAGCAACAAGAGCTTGGAATCAGTAATGTCGAAAAAGAGATTCGTCAAACTCGTAGTGCATTAGCTAAGACGGAAGACAATATCAAGCAACTCGAAGCCAACGTAACCGAACTCGAACAGCAACAAACCCAGCAAAGCAAACAACTCGAAGAACTACTCAAAACCTATTATATAACCAAACGAGCCAAAGCCACCTCAAACCTTCTCAATAACGATGCAGAAGCGGATCGTATCAGCCAGTACTTTCAATACCTTGCAAAACAGCGAGCCAACGTTATCAAAGAGTTGGAACAGACAGTCACCAAGTTGGATGACAATCGCCGCCAACTTGATTTACAGAAGCAGCAAACGACTGCGCTGTTGGAAAAGCAAACTCGTAAGCGTGATCAATTAGCCAAGGGACAATCTGAGCGGCAAAGCACCGTCAGCAAAATTAAGAAAAGCATTTCTGGTGATCAAGTTTACCTCTCCGAACTACGTCGCAACGAAACTCGTCTCAAAGCAGAAATTGCCAAAGCCGCCAAGCGTAATAATGTCCCTATGGATGGCCTAGCTCGCCATAAAGGAAAACTGCCATGGCCAGTAGAAGGACGCATTTTACATCGTTATGGTTCAGCTCAAACCGGCCAACTAAATTGGAAAGGTCTGGTTATCGATGCGAACTACGGTGAAGCCGTCAAAGCCGTCTATTCTGGCCGAGTGGTATTTGCCGATTACCTGCGCGGATATGGTTTAGTGGTTCTGCTTGACCATGGTAAGGGGGATATGACGTTGTATGGGTTTAACCAAAGCCTACTCAAAAAAGAGGGTGATAAGGTCAAAGCCGGTGACACGATTGCGCGCGCAGGCAATACCGGTGGACAAAGCCAAGCCTCACTGTATTTTGAAATTCGCCGAAACAGCGTAACCCAAAACCCAACATCTTGGCTTCGTCGCTAGATAAACTAAGCGTAGTAGTTATAACTAAGCGTAGTAGTTGGCTACGCGCTGAATAAACTCATCTAACTGCGACTTAGGCAAAGCATTAATGCCCGCCGCGGCTTCTCGTCCGCCCCCCGTCGTAAACTCGCTACACAGTGTGCCAGCACCTTGCTTGTTCGCCAACGGTGCACGCAATGACACTGTATAAGTATCATCGGCATTATCAGTAACCACCGCATGTGCGCTCTCATGATGTTGGTTGGCCAGTAAATTCCCATACACGCCGCTAATTCGTCGTGACGCTTTACTATTCGGTAAACAGAAAACGCTCAGCGCCGCATTTTGGAAATATGGCTGACATGCGAGCGCTTGATTCAAATCGTCTTCGTACGCTTGTTTAAGCGTGGAGTAAGGGGAGTTTGGGTCCTTGATGACATCAAACGGTGAGGCGTAGCCTAAAAGCGCTTGATACAGCTCTGCAGGATGATAGTGAAGGTCATCCAGTTGTTCACCATATCCGTTGTAATTAATCAGTGTTCCTAACGCTTTGAGCTGCTCACATTGTATTTCGGTTAAGCCAGCCTGCATTGCCAGTTGGTCAGCACGGGCGATCATGTTATCCCCATACGCCGCCGTAATTGCCCATAAATGATATTCTCCATGCAGGTAACGGTCGATAATCAGCGCCGTACATGCATTCGCATCGAGATCGATATGGGCTTCAAGCTGCGCATGTTGAGGAATCTCTCCCGCTTGATGATGATCGGCGTAAAACACCGATGCGCCAGACTCAAGAACATTACGCAACGCGTCAGCGTTCTTAGCCATGGATATATCCAAAACCGTCACACTGTCTTGAGCCGTCGCCTCAACTTGCTTGAGTAACTGAATATCTCGTTTAACACCAGTAATAAGCTTGGTATTTTTGGGAGACTTAAGACGCAGCTGAAGAAGCGCAATGATGCCATCAGCATCGCCATTAAACACGTCATAATGCATTACGGTTTGACCTTAAAAGAAAAAAGCAGACTTCACTTTACTGATAAGTCTGCTTGGTAGGAAATGAGGTTTGGTTATATCTAAGCGTGAATCGCTTTTACACCATCGGCTAACAGGTCAAGTTGATCCACGCCTTGTTCAGTCGCTTTCGGTTTAAGTACCGAAATCATTTGTAACATGCCGCGATGAATGACCTCTTCAGTGATATCCGTTTTTAACGACATAGCGGATTGATAGCCTAACCAACTCGATGCCATCATATGCAAGGTCGTCGTAAGGCTTAGCATCTCATCATCTTCAAGTTCAAGGAGTTCTAGGCGAACGAATTCGCGCATGATATTTTTCAAATTGCCCTGCAACTTATCTTGGACTTGAATGTATTCTTCATGCAACCGTTCATCACGCTGAAGAATTTCCGGTAAATTGGCGTAAAAGAAGCGATATTTCCACATCAAAGTAAAAATAGAATCGAGATAATGCTTAAGTAAAACCAAGCTTTCACTTTGTTCGTGTATCGGAGTAAACCGCTCTAATAACTCACCAGAATAGAGCGCAAAAATCTCACGGACAATTTCTTGCTTGTTTCGAAAGTGGTAGTAAAGGTTCCCAGGGCTAATTTCGATATGAGCCGCTATATGGTTGGTGGTGATATTTCGTTCGCCTTTTTGATTAAAAAGCTCCAATGCAGCGGAAACGATTTTATCGCGCGTTTTCATTTAGTAGCCAAGCCTATTTATTGAATAACAAAAGTATAATGTGGACCCTGTGAATAACAAAAGGCGCTCTCAGATGAAAGCGCCTTTTGGGTCAAAAATGCATTATTTGTGATATGGCTTAGAGAGTTGGTGTACCGCATCAACAAAAACACCCGCATTTTCCGGCGGCACATCGAGATGAATACCATGACCCAAGTTAAATACATGGCCAGTATTGTCGTGCCCGTAACCCTCTAAAATACTCGCAACTTCTTCGCGAATACGCTCTGGTGACGCATAGAGCATTGATGGGTCCATGTTCCCTTGCAGTGCAACCTTATCACCAATACGGGCTTTAGCCTCAGCGATGTTGATCGTCCAATCTAACCCCACCCCATCGCAACCTGTCGCGGCAATTTTTTCTAGCCACATACCGCCATTCTTAGTAAACAGCGTAACAGGAACGCGGCGTCCGTCATTCTCACGAATTAACCCATCGACGATTTTATGCATGTACTGTAGGGAGAATAAGTTGTAATCACGAGGTGTAAGAACACCACCCCAAGTATCAAAAACCATCACTGACTGGGCTCCGGCTTTAATCTGGGCATTGAGATATTCAATGACGCTATCCGACAATTTATCAAGCAGTGCATGCAGTGTTTGCGGCTCGGCGTACATCATCTTTTTGATTTTAGTGAACGCCTTGGAACTTCCCCCCTCAACCATGTAGGTTGCGAGAGTCCAAGGGCTGCCAGAGAAACCAATCAGTGGTACTTCACCTTGCAAATCTTTACGAATTTGGCGCACCGCATTCATCACATATTGCAACTCACCTTCAGGGTCAGGTAAACCAATCTTATCGACATCAGCTTTGCAGGTAATAGGACGTTGAAACTTTGGGCCTTCTCCTGCTTCAAAATACAAACCTAACCCCATAGCATCAGGAATGGTCAGGATATCGGAAAATAGAATCGCAGCATCTAAAGGAAAGCGACGTAATGGCTGAAGAGTCACCTCTGATGCGAGTTCAGCATTACGGCATAGAGACATAAAATCCCCTGCTTGAGCGCGAGTCTCACGATATTCAGGTAGATAACGTCCCGCTTGACGCATCATCCATACTGGCGTGCAATCGACAGGCTGCTTTAGCAGTGCACGAAGATAACGGTCATTTTTTAATTCACTCATTACGATTCTCAACTCTTTTTTACGTCTTTGTCTGGACTGTATCCTAACATCGTTTTGATCGCAAAAAGCGAGCCGTTTGCAATCTGGATCATGTTATTAACTTTTAAATCAATGCGTCATTTGCAACCAGTCGGTAACGGTGTTAAAAATTTGATCGCTAGCGAAAATTACAATTACAAACACTGAGTAGTCACTACTCAGGATCTCATAACGACATCTTACTTACCCCCTCCCTCTCGGAGGGTTTTTTTTAATTTTCCGTTTCTGCACGAATCTGTGCCACCGTATGTTCGATAAGTTCTCTCGCGATGGTCCCCTTCGGTGCTAATTCTGGTAATTCATCCGGAGAATACCAGCGAGCATCACTGAGCTCAGTGTAATCAGGCTTCACCGTTCCACTCTCATAATCCGCCAAATAAGCCATCATCATACTGGATGGAAACGCCCAGGGCTGGCTACCAAAGTAACGAATGTTGGTCACTGTAATGCCGGTTTCTTCCATAACTTCACGAGCGACACATTGCTCGAGTGTTTCTCCAATCTCGACGAAGCCAGCAATAACGGTATACATACCAGTTTTATGCCGTGGATGCTGAGCCAACAGAATTTGTCCTTGTTTACGCACTGCTACAATGATGCAAGGAAAAATCCTCGGATAATGTAGCGTTCGGCAGTCGTTACACTGCATTGCCAATTGATTATGGTTAAGATGATTGCGCCCACCGCATTGAGGGCAAAAACGTTCACTTTGAATCATATGACCAAATTGCACCGCTCGGCTTAAAAGCAGAAACTCTTGCTCAGTGAATTCAAGGCAGTCACGTAGCGATACCATATTCCGCGGAGTCAACGCTGAATCAGAGGTAAGTGATTCATCGACCCAAAGTACAGGCACCCCTTTATGCACCCCAATCTGTACAGCATGCTCTAACGGCAGTTGAAAGCTCTCTGAACTCCCATACGGTATAACACCATCTTCTAACCAAATTGTACTTCCTGACACAACACACCAGTAACTTAGCGTCTGATGGTTAAGGTGTTTGTTGTTTAACATTCCAGATCCTCGTCGCTTGAAGTTCACCCATTTTACTGGCAATCTAAATTCACGCCAGAGTTTGTAGTTTATGATTTTTATGACTATAAATTCTAGTAAGGACAAGAGTTTGTATCTCTATATTTCGCTTTAATGACAAAGCTTTCTGATCACCGGAGATGTGATCCGATCATGAGGGCATGATCATGCTAAATAAATTTAAAAGAACACAAGAACAGTGGGGTGGCTCGAGTGAAGTCATCGATCACTGGCTCGATAAACGCCAAGCGCTGCTCGTAGAATACTGCAAATTAGCCTCTGGCAAACCGTGTAATAATAAGCACTCTATACCTCGTTTACCTAAAGTCACCGAAATCGGCTATTTCTGCGAACACCTCGTTGACTACATCTCTGAAGGCCACTTCAAAATTTATAATATGGTGATGGACAAATGGCGCTCAACAGGATTTGAAGCGACCGACGAAATCAACCAAACCTATGGCAAAATCGTACTCACTACTGATCCATTACTCAGTTTTACCGATAAATATGAAAATGTGCCGGAAGACGACGACTTGGAAGAGTTCAATAGCGATCTTTCGCTCATTGGAGAAATTCTAGAAGTTCGTTTTGAAGAAGAAGACGAACTGATACAGCAAATTGCGGATAGCTTAGCAATTCCACCCGGCGCTTAAAACCTTCATTGGGCATGTTGGATCAAATAGCCTCTTATCACTGACTATTTTATATGTGAATTAGAAAAGCAAAAAGGCACCCTAGGGTGCCTTTTTCATATTCACGTTAGTGAATTACTCTTCGGTAGAGAAACCTGCGTTCAATAGAGCCGCTAGGTTATCCGTTGCTTGTTCAGCAGATGGACCTTCTTGCTCTTTGTTACGTTGGTTTTGACGCTCTTGGTGATACGCGAAACCAGTACCTGCTGGAATCAAGCGACCCACAATAACGTTCTCTTTCAGGCCGCGTAGATCATCACGCTTACCTGATACCGCCGCCTCTGTCAGTACGCGAGTCGTTTCTTGGAACGACGCTGCTGAGATAAAGGATTCGGTTGCTAGAGACGCCTTAGTGATACCAAGCAGCTCACGCTCAAAGCGTGCTGGCTCTTTACCTTCCGCTTCTAGTTCACGGTTAGCAATCTTAACTTGTGAGTATTCAACTTGCTCACCAGCCAAGAATTCAGAGTCACCAGCATGAGTAATGATACACTTACGCAGCATTTGACGAACGATCGTTTCAATGTGCTTATCGTTAATCTTAACACCTTGTAGACGGTATACTTCTTGAACTTCATTCGCGATGTATTGAGTCACTGCGTGGATACCACGTAGACGCAAGATATCGTGTGGAGACTCAGGACCGTCGGCGATAACATCACCACGCTCAACCTTCTCACCTTCAAACACGTTAAGCTGACGGTGTTTCGGAATCATCTCTTCGTAATTCTCACCGTTTTCACGAGTGATAATTAAACGACGTTTACCTTTCGTCTCTTTACCGAAGCTCACAGCACCTGTGTGTTCAGCAAGGATTGCAGGCTCTTTTGGCTTACGAGCTTCAAACAAGTCAGCAACGCGTGGAAGACCACCGGTGATGTCTCGGTTTCCGCCTGATTTCTGAGGAATACGAGCAAGCGTATCACCCACACCAACTTCTGCGCCATCTTCGATGTTGACGATCGCTTTACCCGGTAGGAAGTAATGCGCTGGCATTTCAGTACCAGGAATCATTACATCGTTACCTTGCTCATCAATCAGTTTGATAGCTGGACGCATATCTTTACCGGCAGATGGACGGGCAGCAGGTTCTGTTACTTCGCTTGAAGAAAGACCCGTTAGATCATCAGTTTGACGAGATACAGTCACACCATCAATCATATCTACAAATTGGATACGACCTGCCACTTCAGTGATGATTGGCATCGTGTGCGCTTCCCAGTTTACAACGGTTTGACCCGCTTCAACCGTATCGCCATCACCTTTGCTCAACAAAGAGCCGTAAGGTAATTTGTGTTTCTCTTTGGTACGACCAAATTCATCGATAATCGTCAACTCAGCAGCACGTGATGTAATGACCAGCTTGCCGTCTTTGTTGGTTACGAATTTCGCATTGTGCAGCTTCATTGAACCATTGTTCTTAACTTGAACACTGTTCTCAGCCGCCGCTGTCGATGCCGCACCACCGATGTGGAACGTACGCATGGTTAGCTGTGTACCTGGTTCACCGATAGATTGTGCGGCGATAACACCCACAGATTCACCTTGGTTAACCAAGTGACCACGAGCAAGGTCACGACCGTAACATTGTGAACAACAACCGAAGTCAGAATCACAGGTTACAACAGAGCGAACTTTGATCTTATCAACCGAGTTCTCTTCCATGATCTGACACCACTTCTCATCAATCAGAGTGTTACGTGGAATCAGAACATCATCAGTACCTGGCTTAAGAATATCTTCAGCAACTACACGACCTAGTGCCAACTCTGTCAGTGGAACTTTAACATCACCACCTTCAATGTGCGGCATCATGTCCACACCTTCGTGTGTACCACAATCGTGCTCAGTAACCACAACGTCTTGAGCAACGTCAACCAGACGACGAGTTAGGTAACCCGAGTTTGCTGTTTTCAGTGCTGTATCCGCAAGACCCTTACGTGCACCGTGGGTTGAGATAAAGTACTGAAGTACGTTTAGACCTTCTTTAAAGTTCGCAGTGATTGGCGTTTCGATGATTGAACCATCTGGACGCGCCATCAGACCACGCATACCTGCTAGCTGACGAATCTGTGCAGCAGAACCACGAGCGCCCGAGTCAGCCATCATGTAGATGCTGTTAAACGACTCTTGCTGTTCTTCTTCACCATCACGGTTAACCACGGTTTCAGATGATAGGTTTTCCATCATCGCTTTCGCTACGCGATCATTGGTTGATGCCCAAATATCGATCACTTTGTTGTAGCGCTCACCCGCAGTCACCAGACCAGATTGGTACTGCTCTTGGATTTCGCGAACTTCTTCTTCTGCTTCCGAGATTTCAGTGTATTTCGCGGCTGGTACAACCATATCGTCGATACCAACAGAAACACCAGAAAGTGCTGCGTAAGCGAAACCGGTGTACATGATTTGGTCAGCAAAGATAACGGTATCTTTCAGACCAAGTTTACGGTACGCCTCGTTAAGCAGGTTAGAAATCTGTTTCTTACCTAGCTTTTGGTTAACGATGCTAAATGGCAGACCTTTCGGTACGATTTGCCACAACATTGCACGACCAACGGTAGTGTCTACCATTTTGGTCTCTGTTGTGCTGTTACCATCTTCGTCAACAACGGTTTCAGTAATACGAACTTTTACACGAGCGTGCAATTCAGCCGTCTTGGTGCGGTATGCCTTCTCAGCCTCTTCTGGGCCAGCAAGGTACATGCCTTCACCTTTCACGTTGATCTTTTCACGTGTCATGTAGTAAAGACCCAATACAACGTCCTGAGAAGGTACGATGATCGGATCACCTGACGCTGGCGACAGAATGTTGTTTGTCGACATCATCAGCGTACGAGCTTCTAGCTGTGCTTCTAGCGTTAGAGGCACGTGTACCGCCATTTGGTCACCATCGAAGTCCGCGTTATATGCCGCACACACTAGTGGGTGTAGCTGAATCGCTTTACCTTCGATAAGTACAGGTTCAAACGCCTGAATACCAAGACGGTGAAGTGTTGGTGCACGGTTAAGTAGCACTGGGTGTTCACGGATAACTTCATCCAGAATATCCCATACAACCGCTTCTTCGCGCTCTACCATTTTCTTAGCCGCTTTGATCGTAGTCGCAAGACCACGAGTTTCTAGCTTGCTGTAGATAAATGGTTTAAATAGCTCAAGTGCCATCTTCTTAGGAAGACCACACTGGTGTAGACGAAGGTATGGACCTACTGTGATTACAGAACGGCCTGAGTAGTCTACACGTTTACCAAGTAGGTTCTGGCGGAAACGACCTTGTTTACCCTTGATCATATCAGCAAGAGATTTCAGAGGACGTTTGTTAGAACCTGTGATCGCACGACCACGACGACCGTTATCAAGAAGCGCATCAACAGACTCTTGCAGCATACGCTTTTCGTTACGTACGATGATGTCCGGAGCCGCTAGCTCTAGAAGACGTTTCAAACGGTTGTTACGGTTGATCACACGACGGTATAGATCGTTCAAATCAGAAGTCGCAAAACGACCGCCATCTAGTGGTACTAGAGGACGTAGATCTGGCGGAAGAACAGGAAGAACGGTTAGGATCATCCATTCTGGATTGTTACCAGACGCCACAAATGCTTCAACTAACTTAAGACGTTTCGTGATCTTCTTACGTTTCGTTTCAGAGTTTGTTGACTCTAATTCTTCACGCATTTGCTCAGCTTCAGCCTGAAGATCCATTGCCGCTAGAAGATCTTTGATGGCTTCAGCACCCATCTTAGCAGTGAATTCATCACCCCATTCTTCTAGACGATCTAGGTATTCTTCTTCAGTTAGCATCTGACCTTTTTCAAGATCAGTCATACCTGGCTCAGTCACGACGTACATTTCAAAGTAAAGTACGCGTTCGATATCACGCAGTGGGATATCCATCAACAAACCGATACGAGACGGCAGTGATTTGAGGAACCAGATGTGAGCAACAGGAGAAGCTAGCTCGATGTGGCCCATACGGTCACGGCGAACTTTAGTTTGCGTGACTTCAACGCCACACTTCTCACAGATAACACCACGGTGTTTCAGGCGCTTGTATTTACCACAAAGACATTCGTAATCTTTTACTGGACCAAAAATACGCGCACAGAAAAGACCATCGCGCTCAGGCTTGAACGTACGATAGTTGATCGTTTCAGGTTTTTTAACTTCACCAAAAGACCATGAACGGATCATGTCTGGTGAAGATAGACCGATTTTGATTGCATCAAATTCTTCGGTCTTATGCTGTGCTTTTAGAAAGTTTAATAAGTCTTTCACAATCAGCTCCTGTAAGGAGTTAAAAAGGAGCCCACCGCAACAGTGAGCACCTTTCTACCAGATAATCCCGTGGGGATTACTCTTCGTCTTCTAGCTCGATGTTGATACCTAGCGAGCGAATCTCTTTCAACAATACGTTGAACGATTCTGGCATACCAGGTTCCATCGAATGGTTTCCGTCGACGATGTTCTTATACATCTTCGTACGGCCGTTAACGTCATCAGACTTAACGGTTAGCATTTCTTGTAGAGTGTAAGCCGCACCGTATGCTTCCAGTGCCCATACTTCCATCTCACCGAAGCGCTGACCACCAAACTGAGCTTTACCACCAAGCGGTTGTTGAGTAACCAAGCTGTAAGAGCCGGTTGAACGCGCGTGCATCTTATCATCAACCAAGTGGTTCAGTTTGAGCATGTACATGTAACCAACGGTAACCGGACGCTCAAATGCATCACCAGTACGACCATCAAACAAGGTTAACTGACCTGATTCTGGCAAGTCTGCCAATTTCAGTAGGTTCTTGATTTCTGGTTCAGTCGCACCGTCAAAGACAGGCGTTGCGACTGGCAGACCACCACGTAGGTTAGAGATCAGTGTACGAACTTCGTCATCCGTTAGGCTTGCCACATCGATCTTCTGACGTGTATCACCAAGATTGTACACTTGTTGCAAGAAGTCACGGAACTTCGCTAACTCTTGCTGCTCTTTGACCATTTGGTTGATCTTGTCACCGATACCTTTCGCTGCCAGACCTAAGTGAACTTCTAGGATCTGACCGATGTTCATACGCGACGGTACACCCAGTGGGTTTAGCACGATATCAACAGGTTGACCTTTTTCATCATAAGGCATGTCTTCAACAGGGTTAATCTTAGAGATAACACCCTTGTTACCGTGACGACCCGCCATCTTATCACCAGGTTGAATGCGACGTTTAACCGCTAAGTAAACTTTAACGATCTTCAGTACGCCTGGTGCAAGATCATCACCTTGAGTGATCTTACGACGCTTGGTTTCAAATTTCTTATCGAATTCCGCTTTTAGCTCATCGTTTTGCTCTGCTAGTTGTTCTAGCTGAGATTGAAGTGCATCATCTTCAAGCGTTAGCTCAAGCCACTTCTTACGGTCGATGCTGTCAAGCTTCGCTTCAGAATATCCACCTTCAAGCAGAACAGACTTAACGCGAGCCAGTAGACCACCTTCCAGAATCTGGAATTCTTCGGTCAAATCTTTCTTCGCTTCTTTAAGCTGCATTTGCTCGATTTCAAGCGCACGCTTGTCTTTCTCTACGCCATCGCGAGTAAAGACTTGAACGTCGATGATGGTACCTGAAACTGAATTTGGTACACGCAGTGAAGTGTCTTTCACATCCGATGCTTTTTCACCGAAGATCGCACGTAGTAGCTTCTCTTCTGGCGTTAGCTGAGTTTCACCTTTTGGTGTTACTTTACCAACTAGGATGTCGCCACCCTTAACTTCAGCACCAATGTAAACGATACCTGACTCGTCCAATTTAGACAGAGCCGATTCACCTACGTTTGGAATATCCGCTGTGATCTCTTCTGCGCCAAGCTTAGTATCACGCGCCACACAAGAAAGCTCTTGAATGTGGATAGTCGTGAAACGGTCTTCTTGAACAACACGTTCAGAAACAAGGATCGAGTCCTCGAAGTTGTAACCGTTCCAAGGCATGAATGCGATACGCATGTTTTGGCCAAGCGCCAACTCACCAAGGTCAGTTGAAGGACCATCTGCAAGAACATCACCACGCAACACTAGTTCACCAGGCATCACACAAGGACGTTGGTTAATACAAGTGTTTTGGTTCGAACGTGTGTATTTAGTCAGATTGTAGATATCGATACCCGCTTCACCAGGAATCAATTCATCATCATTGACCTTCACGACGATACGTGATGCGTCAACAGACTGAATCACACCACCACGTTTAGCAACTGCAGTAACACCAGAGTCAACGGCGATATTGCGTTCAATACCGGTACCAACAAGTGGTTTCTCTGCTTTCAGAGTCGGTACTGCCTGACGTTGCATGTTCGCACCCATCAAGGCACGGTTCGCATCATCGTGTTCTAGGAACGGGATAAGCGATGCCGCGATAGATACAACTTGGTTCGTTGCAACGTCCATATAGTTAACATGGTCACGTGGGTGAAGACCGGATTCACCTTTTTGACGTGCGGTGATCAGCTCGTCTGCAAATGTGCCGTCTTCGTTTAATTTTGTGTTCGCCTGCGCGATAACAAATTGGCCTTCTTCGATAGCAGATAGGTAATCTACTTCGTCAGTCACCACGTTATCGACAACGCGACGGTATGGGGTTTCTAGGAAACCAAACTCATTACAACGAGCAAACGCTGATAGTGAGTTAATCAAACCGATGTTTGGACCTTCCGGCGTTTCGATAGGACATAGACGACCGTAGTGAGTTACGTGTACGTCACGTACTTCGAAACCAGCACGTTCACGAGTTAGACCGCCAGGACCCAATGCAGAAATACGACGTTTGTGCGTGACTTCTGAAAGCGGGTTGTTTTGGTCCATAAATTGTGAAAGCTGAGAAGAACCAAAGAATTCTTTAACAGCCGCTGAAATCGGCTTAGCATTGATCAAGTCTTGAGGCATGATCGCATCAAGATCACCAAGGCTTAGGCGCTCTTTCACAGCACGCTCAACACGAACCAGACCAACACGGAATTGGTTCTCGGCCATTTCACCAACGCTACGGATACGACGGTTACCTAGGTGGTCGATATCATCAACCTCACCTTTACCGTTACGAATCGCGATAAGCTTCTTCATCACTTCGATGATGTCGGTTTCGTCTAGCGTACCTTGATCTTGTGCATCTTCACGACCGATAGAGCTGTTGAACTTCATACGGCCAACAGTCGATAGATCGTAACGCTCTTCAGAGAAGAACAAGCTTTCAAACAGCGCTTCAGCCGCTTCTTTCGTTGGCGGCTCGCCAGGGCGCATCATGCGATAGATTTCAACTAGCGCAGAAATGCGGTCAACAGTGCTATCAATACGCACCGTTTCCGAGATAAACGGACCATGGTCAAGGTCGTTAGTGAACAACGTTTGCAGTGCTTTATGACCCGCTTGAGACAAGTTCGCTAGAGCTTCTAACGTGATCTCCTGGTTCGCAGCAATGATAACTTCGCCAGTTGCTTCGTTGATATAATCTTTAGAAGAAACTTTACCTACGATGTACTCAACAGGTACTTCGATATGTTCAACGCTGTCTTTTTCAAGTTGGCGAATGTGACGCGCAGTCACACGACGACCTTGCTCAACGTAAACTTTACCGTCTGCTTCAATATCAAACGTTGCCGTTTCACCACGTAGACGCTCAGGTACCAACTCCATCAATAGAGTTTGGTCTTTAACTTGGAAGTTCACTTTTTCGAAGAAAGTATCCAAAATTTCTTCGGTAGACTTACCAAGTGCGCGCATGATGATTGACGCTGGCAGTTTACGACGACGGTCAATACGTACGTATAAGTTGTCTTTAGGGTCAAATTCGAAATCTAACCATGAACCACGGTAAGGAATAATACGCGCGTTATACAGTACTTTACCTGATGAGTGGGTCTTACCCTTATCGCTGTCGAAGAATACGCCAGGGCTTCTGTGCAGCTGGGATACGATAACCCTCTCGGTACCATTAATTACGAAGGTACCATTGTCTGTCATGAGTGGAATTTCACCCATGTAGACTTCTTGTTCTTTAATGTCTTTTACAGTACCTGCTGGCGCGTCTTTATCAAAAATAACCAAGCGTAGTTTTACGCGTAGTGGTTTTGAATAAGTTACACCGCGAATTTGACATTCTTTAACGTCAAAAACTGGCTCACCAAGACGGTAGCTAACGTATTGCAGCTCAGAGTTGCCGTTGTAGCTCTGAATTGGAAATACAGAACGGAAAGCAGCCTCAAGACCATATTGCCCTTCAGGATCCTGTTCGATGAACTTGTCGAACGAATCGAGCTGGATCGATAGCAGGTATGGAATGTCCAACACTTGTGGACGAGTACCAAAGTCCTTACGGATGCGCTTTTTCTCGGTATAAGAGTAAACCATGGGGTTCCTCAGCTCGCTGATAAGTGACCCAAACTGTCTCTCATTCTTTATGAGACAGTGACTAACAACTGTTTTTATGTAGTGACACTTCATTGTGTAGAAACGAAATGTTTTTTGCTGGATAAAGGCGCTTAAACAGCGGGAAAAATCGCCTATACCCTACAGCGCAAAAAGGCCGGTGGTCAATAAACCACCAGCCATTAGCCGTTAGGCTAAGAGATTAAGTATAAATTACTTGATCTCAACAGATGCACCAGCTTCTTCTAGTTGAGCTTTAAGAGCTTCAGCTTCTGCTTTCTCAATACCTTCTTTAAGAGGTGCTGGAGCGCCGTCAACTAGAGCTTTAGCTTCTTTAAGACCTAGGCCAGTTGCGCCACGTACTGCTTTGATAACAGCAACTTTGTTACCGCCAGCAGCAGTAAGAACTACGTCAAACTCAGTTTGCTCAGCAGCAGCTTCGCCGCCAGCAGCGCCGCCAGCTACAACAGCAGCAGCAGCAGAAACGCCGAATTTTTCTTCCATCGCTTCGATAAGTTCAACAACTTGCATTACAGACATTTCTGCAACTGCGTCTAGGATTTGCTCGTTAGTAATAGACATAACAATTCTCTTTTAAGTCAACAATAATTTTATTTTGCAACCAGTAAAAAGCAAGCTTTATTAAGCAGCTTCTTGTTTTTGATCGCGGACAGCAGCGATAGTACGTACCAGCTTGCCAGCAGAAGCTTCTTTCATGCACATCATTAGGCGTGCAATTGCTTCGTCGTAAGTTGGTAGTGTCGCTAGTACGTTAGCGTCAGTAACTGCGCCTTCAAATGCAGCAGCTTTAACCTCGAATGTGTCGTTCTCTTTAGCGAAGTCTTTGAAAAGACGCGCTGCAGCACCTGGGTGCTCATTAGAGAACGCAATCAAAGTAGGACCAGTGAAAGTGTCAGTTAGACACTCGTAGTCAGTACCTTGAACCGCACGGCGTGCTAGAGTATTACGCACAACTCGCATGTAAACGCCCGCTTCACGCGCTTGTTTACGTAGAGCTGTCATTGCGCTTACTTCAACGCCACGAGAGTCAGCTACAACTGCAGAAAGTGCACCACTGGCTGCTTCGTTGACTTCAGCAACAATTGCTTTTTTGTCTTGAAGATTTAAAGCCATCTTGGATTTACTCCTGGTTGTCGATACACCACTCACTATTATCACAACAGTGAGAGCTATTGAGGTGCGTCCCAGAAGAAAGGAAACCCATTCTTTAATATAAAAAATGAAATCTTTCTGTCAGGTTCGGGCACCATCTACGTAGGACAATTAAGTTAATCAAAATTGAATAACACCTACGGTCTTGGACGGAGACTGGGTCATCATCAGCAAACGAATTTGCTCATCAAAGTTCAGCCCCAACCACAAATATTAGGCGCGAAATTATACATAAATTTCGCGCCTAGGCAAACAAATTAAGCTTGAGTGTTCAGAGTAGCCTGATCCACTGCAACGCCAGCACCCATAGTTGTAGAGATGCTAACTTTCTTCAGGAAAGTACCTTTCGCTGAAGATGGTTTTGCTTTCTTGATTGCAATAAGAAGAGCTTCTAGATTCTCTTTCAATTGGTCAGTTTCGAAAGAAACTTTACCAATTGTAGTGTGAACGATGCCGTTCTTGTCGTTACGGTAACGAACCTGACCCGCTTTAGCGTTCTTAACTGCTTCAGCAACGTTAGGAGTTACAGTACCAACTTTAGGGTTTGGCATAAGACCACGAGGACCAAGAATAGTACCTAATTGACCGACAACGCGCATTGCATCTGGAGAAGCAACAACAACGTCAAAGTCCATTACGCCTTTCTTAACTTGCTCAGCTAGATCTTCCATACCCACTAGGTCAGCGCCAGCTTCTTTCGCAGCTTCAGCGTTTGCACCTTGAGTGAATACAGCAACGCGGATTTCACGACCAGTACCGTGTGGTAGTACAGTTGCACCACGTACGTTTTGGTCAGATTTACGAGCGTCGATACCTAGATTTACAGCAACGTCCACAGACTCAACGAATTTTGCAGTTGCAAGTTCTTTAAGAAGAGCAACAGCTTCGTTAATTTCGTATTCTTTAGTCACTTCCACTTTTTCGCGGATAGTGCGCATGCGCTTAGTTAGTTTTGCCATGATCTTAACCCTCTACCACTAGGCCCATTGAACGAGCAGTACCTGCGATAGAACGTTTCATCGCTTCGATGTCAGCACCAGTCATATCCGCAGCTTTAGTTTCTGCGATTTCTTGGATTTGCGCGTCAGTCACAGTACCCACTTTTTCAGTGTTTGGACGACCAGAACCAGACTTAACGCCTGCTGCTTTCTTAAGAAGAACGGCTGCAGGTGGAGTCTTAGTGATGAACGTGAAAGAACGGTCGCTGTATACAGTGATAACAACTGGAGTCGGTAGACCTTTCTCTAGAGATTCTGTTTTTGCGTTGAACGCTTTACAGAATTCCATGATGTTAACACCGTGTTGACCTAGAGCAGGACCAACTGGTGGACTTGGGTTTGCCATACCCGCTGCAACTTGCAGCTTGATATAAGCTTCAACTTTCTTAGCCATGATATATCCTAATTTATGGGTTCAGACGCTTATCAGCCGATAAGCTCCCCGCTTTTACATAAGAACTTTTCACTTCAATAGAAGCAAAAAGGCGCGAAATTATAGTCATAATTCACGCCTTATACAACCCTAAAAAGGTGATTTTTTATACTCTTTACGGGAGAGTATTAGTCGAGTTTTTCAACCTGACCAAATTCGAGTTCAACCGGTGTCGCACGACCAAAGATCGATACAGACACTTTAACGCGGCTCTTCTCGTAATCCACTTCTTCGACTGTACCGTTAAAGTCAGCAAATGGTCCTTCGTTAACACGAACCACTTCACCCGCCTCAAACATCGTTTTAGGACGCGGTGCTTCATTTGCTTTCTCAAGACGGTTCAGAATCGCATCGGCTTCCTTATCGGTGATAGGTGCCGGACGATCAGAGGTACCACCAATGAAGCCCATGACACGTGGCACACTGCGTACTAGGTGCCATGATTCATCGTTCATGATCATCTGTACCAATACGTAGCCAGGGAAGAATTTACGTTCTGACTTACGACGTTGACCTGCACGCATTTCAACGACTTCTTCAGTAGGAACTAATACTTCACCGAACAGCTCTTCCATGCCGTGCATTTTAATATGCTCACGCAGAGATTGAGCCACACGACCTTCAAATCCAGAAAAGGCTTGAACCACGTACCAGCGTTTTTTTGGAGCTTCACTCATGAATAAGAACCCTCTATACCCCAGTCACTAATGCCACTAAACGAACCATCAGTCCGTCAATGCCCCATAGTGCTAGAGCCATTACAATACTTACAGCCAAAACGATAAAAGTCGTTTGCGTTGTTTCTTGGCGAGTAGGCCAAACCACTTTACGAACTTCCATACGTGCTTCGCGAGCGAACGTGATCGCAGCTTTACCTTTAACAGTAGTAGCTAACACACCCAGCGCAGCTACAACCAGTACTACTGCACCAGCAGCACGGGCAACCACGTTTAGGTTATAATACGTAAAGTCTGAATTTGGACCACTTCCACCCAAAAGTGCGTTTCCCACAACAGCGGCAGCTAGCAGAACAAAAGCGACGATCCACTTAAATGTATCTGCGGCACTTGAGCTATCAGGAGTTTCAGCATTATTTGCTTTCATAAAACCAACCTGTCACAAGTCTTACTATAGACGACAACAACCCCGCTGTTGCAGGGCAAATCCATAAAGCACCAAGTATAATCACTTGATGCACGCTTTTATTGGCTCAGAGCAAATTCTCAACCAAAAAATTCCTGCTTTGTTGCTTTCTTGTTCAAGAAAACAACAACAATTATATGCAGTGCATAAAAAGGGCATCAAATGATGCCCTTTTTGGTGTTACTTCGTCAAATATTATTCAACGATTTTAGCTACAACACCAGCGCCTACTGTACGGCCACCTTCGCGGATTGCGAAACGTAGACCTTCATCCATTGCGATTGGAGCGATTAGCTCTACAGTCATTTGGATGTTGTCGCCTGGCATTACCATTT
>NZ_JBHMEP010000078.1:0-636 GCF_042428525.1 Vibrio olivae | reverse complement strand
TACAAGAGCAAGGATTTGTCCCAGAAGCACCTCCTGTAAAAGAAGTACAAGAAATTTCTGAGAAAAAATTTGGAAAACAAAAATTTAAACTATCAAACGGAATCGAACTGATTGTACCAGTCGATGTATATCGCAACCCAGATTTGATTGAATTTGTGAATAATCCGGATGGTACGATATCTGTGATGATCAAAAATGTGGATGAAGTATTGAATCGTTTATAAAAGAGACTGGAACATTAGATGTTCAACTACCGATGTTTAGTTGAATGAATGGTCCATGAGAAAGATCTGAAAAGACGAATATAACAAAAAAAGAGCGTGAGACAAAAGTAAAGAACACTTTAGTCTCACGCTCTAAACACGTATAAACGGCGGAAGCAGAAGCAACTCCTTCGGAAATAAGCTGAAATTCACAAAAATTTGAAAAGCAATTTTCGTGAATTTCTTCTTATTTCTTGGAGTTAAACGCTTCTGTCCCAGCCTCTTTTTTCCTTCCTTCAATTTTTTACACGTCGACGATTCAATAAAAAACCGCCTAATATTGTAAAGACAGGTGCAAGAATCGAGAAAAAGGCGAATGGCAAGTAATGCAACGCGCTAACTTTCATCGTTCCCATAATGAATGTGCCGCTGA
>NZ_JBHMEP010000001.1:1794433-2143798 GCF_042428525.1 Vibrio olivae | reverse complement strand
CCCACCTGATTTCCATGCCGAACTCAGAAGTGAAACGAATTAGCGCCGATGGTAGTGTGGGGTTTCCCCATGTGAGAGTAGGACATCGCCAGGCTTTAAATTTCAACTGTTAGATAGATGTTCTAATAGTTAGTTAAAAGGGCCCGTTTTTAAATACGGGCTTTTTTTAGTCCACCGATTAGATTGCTGATATAGCTCAGGTGGTAGAGCGCATCCTTGGTAAGGATGAGGTCCCCAGTTCGAGTCTGGGTATCAGCACCAGTTACTATTAAGTAGTACACAAAATTTGCTTAGCGACCATAGCGTTTTGGACCCACCTGATTCCATGCCGAACTCAGAAGTGAAACGAAATAGCGTCGATGGTAGTGTGGGGTTTCCCCATGTGAGAGTAGAACATCGCTAGGCTTTATTTCCGAGGCCTCGACTGTAAAGTCGGGGCTTTTTCGTATTCGAAATCTAGGAAAGGGAGTGTGTGTTTGCGAAGCGTCGCACCGCCCATGTGAGAGTAGAGCATTGCTAGGCTTTATTTCTAAGGCCTCGACTGTAAAGTCGGGGCTTTTTTGTATGGTATATGCCTCTTTTAATCTGCTGCTTTATTTAAATCCCAATTATATTGATAATCTATTTCTCCTTGAAAATTCTTAAGCGCAGGTCGATAAAGGCTCAGGTGTTTAAGTAACTGCTGTTTGCTACCAAAATCTTCTCGATACCAGTCATAAATCGATGAGAGTATAAGAGTCTCGCCTTCCAGTTTTACCCCTTTCTGACTTTGAATAAACGCTTTAGCGGCACCTTCAAGCTGGGCTTTTACTTTTGCTCCGGTATAGACATCAGACTGGAGATTGGGACAGCCTAAACTGGCACAGTTCACTGCGTAGTGAATTCGAGCATCTTTCCAAATAGGGCGTAGAATTCGGTGTTCAATATCATTAAGTGTTAGATGTTTGCCGTTAATGATGGCTATTTCTTGATCCCAAGGACCAAAACGAAACCATCCTCCAATGTCAGTAATCGACTCTACGGGATAGTTGTCGATAACTAAGTTGACGGTCAATGCGTTATAAAGGTTGATCCAATAAGCCAGTTGTTCATTTGAGTTGTAGCTCAAAGGATCGAGAGACAACTGCTGTTGAATATAGCGGTGTAAGCGCTGCTGGTCTTGCGCTGATATATGCTGATAATCAAATAGCGTGTCGCTGCCACTAACCATTAGATTGCCCGTAATGACTTGTTGCCATAATTGGTGAGATATGACTTGCGAATTGTCGGGAGAACTCTGTTGCCAATAGGGCCACAGGTCGGGTTTTGGTGCTCCTAGCGCTGAGAAGGTCAGCAAGCTAAATGATAAGATTAACGAGCGCTGCATACCTATTTCTACCTTTAAGTGGAGAGTTAAGATAAGTAGACCTGAATAATAGTAGATCGCTTTCAACAAAAAAGGCTGGCAATCAGTGCCAGCCTTTGAGTTTAAAGCGTTACTTCGTAATTAGCGTAAAAAGGCTGGAATATTCGCTTCATAGCGAGAGATTTTTTCCTCGTGCTGCAGTGTTAGGCCTATATTATCTAAGCCATTCAGCAGGCAGTGACGACGAAACTCATCTATTTCAAAGCTGTATTCTTTCCCATTGGCGCGAACTTTCATCGCTTCTAAATCGACTTCGACTTCTGCATCTTCATTGGCTTCGACAAACTGAAAAATCTCATCCACCTCTTGCTCTGTAAGACGGACGGGAACCATCTGGTTATTGATCGAGTTGCCGTAGAAAATATCCGCAAAGCTTGGCGCAATCATCGCTTTGATTCCGTAATCGGCTAGAGCCCAAGGCGCATGTTCGCGAGAAGACCCACAACCAAAATTTTCACGAGCCAGCAAAATTGAAGCGCCTTGATAGCGTGGGGCATTTAATACGAATTCTGGATTGGGCTGTTCACCCGCATCATCGAGAAAACGCCAATCATGAAACAGGTGTTTACCAAAGCCTAAACGAGAAACCTTCTGCAGAAATTGTTTAGGAATGATCGCATCGGTATCGACATTCGCAGCATCTAAAGGGACGACTAAGCCTTTATGTTGTTTAAAACCTGACATTCTCGTTCTCCTTAATTTAATTCACGAATATCGACAAAATGACCAGCAATTGCAGCAGCGGCAGCCATTGCAGGGCTAACCAAATGCGTACGGCCATCACGGCCCTGGCGACCTTCAAAGTTACGGTTCGATGTCGATGCGCAGCGCTCGTGAGGCCCTAAGCGGTCATTGTTCATCGCCAGACACATTGAACAGCCAGGCAAACGCCATTCAAAGCCAGCTTCGATAAAGATTTTATCTAACCCTTCGGCTTCGGCTTGTGCTTTCACTTGCTCTGAACCCGGTACAATCAAGGCCTGAACGTGAGACGCGACTTTTTTACCTTTCGCCACGGCTGCCGCTGCGCGCATATCTTCAATTCGGGAGTTGGTGCAAGAGCCAACGAAAACTTTATCGACGTTGTAGTCCGAAAGTGACTTACCGGCCTCAAGGCCCATGTAAGCCAAAGCTTTAGTTGCTGACGCTTTCTCAACGGGATCATCAAAGCTTTCAGGAGAAGGGATCGGTGCATCGACAGCAATCACTTGACCTGGGTTGGTACCCCAAGTGACTTGAGGTTTTATTTCACTGCCTTCTAGTGTTACAACAGCATCGAATTGTGCGTCGTCATCTGTTTGTAGGCTTGACCAGTATTCTACCGCTGCATCCCAATCCGCACCGCTTGGCGCAAACTTACGCCCTTTAATGTAGTCGAAAGTCGTTTGGTCGGGGGCTATCAGTCCTGCTTTTGCGCCGAGTTCGATGGCCATGTTACATACCGTCATACGGCCTTCCATAGACAGGTCGCGAATGGCTTCACCACAAAATTCAACAACATAGCCGGTACCGCCTGCCGCGGTCGTTTTACCAATGATCGCCAGTACGATATCTTTTGCGGTAATTCCAGGCGCTACTTTGCCTTTGACCTCTATTTTCATGGTTTTTGCTCGCGCTTGTTTTAGCGTTTGCGTCGCAAGCACGTGTTCGACCTCAGACGTACCGATACCAAAAGCCAAAGAACCAAATGCACCGTGAGTGGCGGTGTGGGAGTCCCCACATACGATGGTCATACCTGGCAGTGTAATACCAAGCTCAGGGCCCATCACGTGGACGATGCCTTGATATTTATGATTGATATCGTAAAGGGTTACTCCGAACTCTTCGCAGTTCTTCTTCAACGTTTCCATTTGGATACGCGCCATCTCACCAGAGGCGTTAATATCTTTGGTTGTGGTTGAGACGTTGTGGTCCATCGTCGCGAAGGTTTTACTTACTTGGCGGACTGGGCGACCTTTTTCACGCAAGCCATCAAACGCTTGTGGTGAAGTCACTTCATGCACCAAATGACGATCGATATATAGGATTGGGTTTTCACCCTCGGCAGCTACGGCAACGTGTGCGTCGTAGACTTTTTCATATAATGTTTTGCCCATTGTTTTTCCTCGTCGCCGTGTCACTACAATCGCGCTCGGTTTCTGTTCTCTATCGGTAGAGGGAGAAATGCGCAGTGTAGTACCAATGAATCTGAGATGGACTCATACTCATTGGCTCCAGTGTGATGTTTGACGACCTTATTATTTTGTTGTGTTTGCTTTATTTATTATGAATTCAGAATGTAAGCGGCAATGGTGTCACCCATGTCTGAAGTCGAGAGTGCAGGTTTGTTGCCAGCTAAATCACCGGTGAGTTCACCAGCTGATAGCGCTTTCGATACGGCGGCTTCAATGCTTTGCGCCGCTTCTTCTTCACCTAAGCTGTAACGCAGCATCAGCGCGGCAGAGAGAATCTGCGCGACTGGATTTGCAATATTTTTACCGGCGATATCGGGCGCACTGCCACCTGCTGGTTCATAAAGACCGAACTTGCTCTCGTTCAGGCTCGCTGAAGGAAGCATGCCCATTGAGCCTGTAATCATTGCGCACTCATCGGATATGATGTCGCCGAAGATGTTTGAACATAGCATTACGTCAAACTGCGCAGGGTCTTTGATAAGCTGCATAGTCGCATTATCGATATACATGTGAGAAAGCTCGACATCTGGGTAGTCTTTGGCAATCTCTTCAACCACTTCACGCCATAAAATTGAGCTTTGTAGTACATTGGCTTTGTCAATTGAGCATACTTTTTTACGACGAAGGCGCGCAGACTCAAACGCAATTTTGGCAATGCGCTCAATTTCAAAGCGGTGATATACCTCGGTATCGAATGCTTTTTCATTCGCACCTTCACCTTCACGACCTTTTGGCTGACCAAAGTAAATCCCACCAGTCAACTCGCGAACGACCACAATGTCAAAACCACGCTCAGAAATATCGGCGCGCAGGGGAGAGAAGGCTTCTAAGCCTTGGTGAATTTGCGCTGGGCGCAGATTGCAAAATAGTTGAAAATGCTTACGAAGTGGAAGAAGAGCTCCGCGCTCAGGTTGATCATTCGGTGGTAAATGTTCCCATTTCGGGCCGCCAACGGAACCAAACAAAACCGCGTCTGCCTGTTCACAGGCGGCAACTGTGCTTTGTGGTAGTGGGGTTCCATGGTTGTCGATGGCAATACCACCAACATCGTGCTGCTCGCGATGAAAAGTGATGTTGTGTTTCTTTTCGATAGCATCCAATACCTTATGGGCTTGGGCCATTACTTCTGGGCCAATGCCGTCACCGGGCAATACTGCAATCTGATAGCGCTTGTCTGTCATGTTCTTCCTTAAATTTTAGATTTTTTCGTGTGCTTAATTCTAATGAAACCCCGAGCGAAATGCTCGGGGTAAATTCGTTAAACGGCTGCAATTTGCTTTTGTTTGATGGCTTCGATCTGATCCGCTCGGTGGATACTGTTGATCACATGTAGCAAGGCCTGTCCGGATGCTTCAACGATGTCAGTTGACATCCCAGTACCATGGTATTTACGACCTTTATAGTTAGCGATGATGTCTGCTTGGCCTAGGCCATCTTCCCCTTCACCTTTTGCTGTTAGGTCAAACTTATCCAATACGATGTCGTAACCGGTGACGCGATAAATGCATTGATATAAAGCATCAACAGGACCATTTCCAACTGCGGCTTCGCTTTTCTCTTCATCGCCGCATTGTAGCTTAATACTGGTGGTTGCCATCACGCTACCAGATTGTACGCTTAGATAATTCAACTTGTAGAAATCGTCTTCTTCGCGCAAGTTTGAGAAGTGCATGAGCGCTTCTAAATCGTAATCAAACACTTGCCCTTTACGGTCAGCCAGTTTCAAGAAGTCTTCGTACAGCACATCCAAATTGTACTGCTCTTCTTTGTAACCCATGGTTTCCATGTGGCTCTTAACGGCAGCACGACCACTTCGGCTGGTCAGGTTCAGAGCTTGGTTCTTCAAGCCAATTGACTCTGGCGTCATAATTTCATAAGTGTTTTTGTTCTTTAGCATGCCATCTTGGTGAATGCCTGAGGAATGGCTGAAGGCATTCGCACCAACAATGGCTTTATTGCTTTGAATTGGCATATTACATAATTGGCTAACAAGCTTACTGGTCCGATGGATTTCTTCGTGTTTGATGCCAGTATTGACGCCTAGGAAGTTTTCGCGAGTTTTGATGATCATCGCGACTTCCTCTAATGAGGTGTTACCCGCGCGTTCACCAATCCCATTGATGGTCCCTTCAATTTGTCGAGCGCCGGCTTGAACGGCAGCAATCGAGTTCGCCACTGACATACCCAAATCATCGTGACAGTGAACGGAAATGACCGCTTTATCGATATTAGGGACGCGATTGAATAGGTTTTCAATGATGCCTCCGAATTCACTAGGAATGGTATAGCCGACTGTATCTGGAATATTCACGGTTGTTGCACCTGCATTGATCGCCGCTTCTACCATACGGCATAGGTTATCAATAGGTGTACGGCCTGCATCTTCACATGAAAATTCAACATCATCGGTATATTTACGCGCATGTTTCACTGCATTAACTGCCATTTCGACAACATCATCATAGCTACGACGCAGTTTATCTTCGACATGAATGGTTGATGTGGCTAAGAAGGTATGGATTCGGAATTGATCCGCCACTTTCAAGGCTTCTGCTGCTGCGTCGATATCTTTTGCTACTGCGCGTGATAACGCGCAAATTCGGCTGTTTTTGATATTTTGAGCAATGGTTTGTACGGATTGAAAGTCGCCTGGAGAGGAAATCGGAAATCCCGCTTCGATAACATCAACGCCGAGTCTTTCCAGCGCGAAAGCAATTTGCAGTTTCTCCTTAACCGTTAAGCTTGCTGACAACGCTTGTTCGCCATCCCGTAATGTGGTGTCGAATATAATGACTTGGTCGTTCATGTTGGCTTCCTTTTTATCGATGTTGTGTTGTGCGTGTTATGTCATGTTGTGTTTATGGAGATACAAAAAAGCCCGCATCTCGATGCGGGCTTGATAAATCTTGTGTGGTTATTTTTCTTCCACAGCCTACCCGCGCGATCTGGTCACGATGAGGAGGAGGCTAAGCAGGAGAGAAAAACGAGCTGTCATGATTGTTAAGCTTTCCACAAAATTAAGTTATCAAATTAGTACCGCACTCCATGGGTGACGTCAACCCTAAAGTCGAATTTTTATTCAAATTGATTCAACTTCGAGCTTGAATCGCAGTTTGACGTGGAAATTTGCTCTCTTCATTACCTTGATAGTGTCTATCACCATTATTGGTCTATTAAAATCAGCTTGCCGGTCTGAGGATCGCGGTAGACGGTTCCTACACTTTCCATGCCTTGTTGCGATTGTCCCTGCTGTTTCATTCGGTCGGGTAAATCTATCAATTCATCGGAGGTGGTTACTTCTACTTCAGTCAGTGAAAAATGACGTTTAAGGTCATCGCTTTGAGCTATGAGTGCGATCATCAGCCCAAGAGCAAATACCAACATCACATCCATAATATTGGCGAAACCGCTGAGAGGGTCCGTCTCTTGATGAGAAAAACGTCCCCCTTTTAGCAGCCTTAGACGGGGAGGGTGGTTATGCGTTGATTGCGGCTTCATCATATTCTCTCGTTTCAATTTCTAATAACGTCACTTCATACCAACGGCGGCGAATGCGCCCAAAGATATAGCCGAACAAGCCAATCAATAGGCCCAATACCGTGGTATCAAAAGCAACGGTCATTGCCGTTGCGAGTTGCTCGATATTTCCACTAGAGAGAGCCGCAAGGCCAGGTCCGAGAGGAATGAGTGTACCCATGAGACCGAGAATTGGCCCGCTGCGAGCCAACAGATCCACACGTTCCAAACGTTTGGCGGCATATTGTTCAAACTCGTTAATCGTGCTTTGTTGTAAAACACGTAGACCATTGTATTTTTCGCTCAGCAAAATGCCGAATTCCCATAACAAACACAAAAGGCAAACAGCAAGACCGAGCATTACTGGGTAAAGAAGCCAAGAGACCAAATGGTGAAGTAGACCCAATGTGTATCCGTAAATCATCAAGATGCTCCTTTTAAGGTGTTTATTGTGCGGCGATGTTGGCGGTAGCTCAGCATGACGATAGCCACAAAAAACAGGCCGATGACGCCTGAGATTAGCCAAGTCAACCAGGAGGCACTTGGCTCAGAGGGCTGAGAGTCAGATTGTGTTGATTGCGGTTGCTGCGACTCTTGCTCTAGCTTGACTTCTTTCAATGAGTGAATTTCTTGGCGCTGGGGAGAGTCTTGCTGCGCCTGCTGCAAAACTTCGGTAAAGGCTTGACGTTTATCGCCGCTGAGCAGCGATTTGAGCCAGGGCATCATCGGATGATCTGGCGTCGTATGACCACTGCCCGGTAACCCGTGTTTTATCACCAACTGTGCAAACGCATCAGCCAGTTGCTGTGTCGTCGCTTGGTCTGCATTCCAAAATCCTTTGTGAATCGCGACCAACATAATCGCCAACATATTGGATTTAACATGAACGTTGTGCCCTTGTTCGAGAAAGTCGTCTAAACCGAGTTGATAGCGGTCATCCATATACACCTCTTTCACTTCCTGCCATGCCCAATCCCCGACTAATGTCGGGTTAGTGACTTGCCACCCCCAGAGGTACTCCAAAAATTCACTGCCCATGGTTCGAGCACCTGCATAGCCGTGCTTCATTAAGCCGGTTAACCACTCTGGGTTGAGGAAACGTCCTCTAAGTTCTTGTTTTAACGCGCTCGCGAGCGGTTCCGTGACCACTTTTTTGGGATTGGCATGATTAATCACGAAGTTGTTCGGAGCTTGTCCAGATAGTGTTTCGACCGCTAAGCTAAGGCCGCCTAAATAGTCAAATGCATCGTTATTGTCGATGAGGCCGTATAGATTGCTTGAACGACCGAAATAGGTATTTTCCACATCGCTTAACAAGTGACGAAATGTTTGTTCTGCTGCGATACCATATTGTTGTGATGTGAAACCATGACCTAGCCGCCTTAGGTACACATCGGCTAACTCTTGGCGTTTTTCCCAAGCCCCTGAACGCTCGGCTAAGCGATTCACGCCAGCTCCATAACTGCCCGGAGCATCACCAAAAATACGTAATGAAGCTCGCAAAGCAGCTTGTTCCGGTTTAAGGCCTTGAGCCAGTAAATCGCGGCTGTCTTGTACCCAGTGAGCCGCGACTAAGTTTTGACTCAACGGCTCTTGACCACCCTGGCGCAGGTTACCTAGTGGCTGCAATGCGATATCGAGAACTTGAGTTAAAGCCGGATGCTGTTTGACGATGATATCTGCTGACGCATCGAGAGCGAGCAATACGGCGTTATCTAACAAATGCATTTGCTGAGCGTAAAGGTCGCGAAATAGCCCGGAAGTGGTGAACACCATATCACGGCGCTGGCGAGCGCTGGGTAATGGTTGGCGCTTTAAGCCTTTAACTAGCCCTCGACTGTTCCAAACTGGCTCCAAGCCGAGCATATCTAATGCGAAAGCGATCATTACGCCTTCATCGCGCACGACATCGGATGCCCATAATATTTGTGCTTCACGTTTTGTTGGATCGAAGGGATTATTGTGGCGAGCATTGCTGGCCATCTCTTTACCCAATTGCCACGCAATTCGGCTAGGAATTAAGCTGTTGTCTAGAGCATAAAAATTTCGACCAGTCGGTAGGCTTTCAGGGCTACGAATCGGATCGTTTCCTTTTCCAGGCGCGATAAAGCGGCCATTTAGCCCATTTAACAGCGCCGTCATTTCATAGGAAGGGGAACTACGGAGTAAAGCTTGCCACTGCTGACGTTGACTATCTGATGTTGGGGACATGGAATTGACCATCATATCAATGGCAGGCGTCTGCCAATCTTTGCCAAAGATATGTAGGCCATATGGCATGAAGTTTTCTTGCAGGTTCGTGAGGTAATGACCAATTTCATGCACCAGCATATCGTCATTGACTTGATCAAAGCCGATCCCCATAACGGCGAGTTCAGCAGACATTGATTGCGCGAGTTCTTGCTTGAGGTCGAGTGCGTCTACTTTGGCTCGAATTTGGGAGATTAACTGGCTTTTAAGCGTTTGATTACGGCTGTCGTGATTGGCTTCAAAACTTTCAACTAATTGGCGTAATTGCAGTAAATCGTCATAAAGTGGCGTGCTCTCGAGTGGAGGAGTGAGGTGGTCAACCATCACAGCTAACCCACGGCGTTTGGCTTGAATGCCTTCACCAACACCATCCACGATATACGGATAGATTCCGGGAACATCGGCTGCAATGATTCTTGAGTAATCATCATTGGCTAAACCAACGGAACGGTGTGGTAGAAACTCGTAGGTTGAGTGACGGCCGACATGGACGATGACATCGGCTTTAAACACATCACGTAAATAATGATAGTAAGCCAAATATTGGTGCGTGGGTGGGAAGGCTAAGTTGGCGTGTAGCAGTTCTGGATTCACCTCCCAGCCTCTCGGTGGTTGAGGGCTAAGCATGATATTCCCATACTGCAAGCTAGGTAGCAGCAACTGTTGGTTATACACCATGACATTGCCGGGAATCTCTCCCCAACCGCCGAGGCCTTCAATCCCCGTTTCCTGTAACGCTTTTATAATGTTTTTGGCTTGCGTCCAGCAAGCTGGGCCAGAATTCTCGATTTCGCTCAAGTAACAGGTTTTCAACTGCTTTAGCAAAGAGAGCGCTCGCGCTCGCGCCGGATGATCCACCCCTTCGACCAAATGCACCATTTCTTCCATGGTGCTAGTGAGTAAAGCATGCGCTTGCTGCGGTAATTTGGCGTTAAGTGCGGATTGTAACTGCGCTTGTAAGCGGCCAAATGGTCCATAACGCATCTCATCTTGTACTGAGCTTGGCAGTGTCGCGAAGTAGTCTTGATATTGCGCGAGATTCATTGTTGGAATTGTTGCACTCATGGTTTCCAACGCGTGTCGGTCATTGGGGAGGTTGACTCCACGCTGCTGAATATCATCCAGCAATGCCTGCTGTGAATTGGGTAAGGTGCCGACTTGATATCCTGCTTGCTTGAGGCGATTTAATATTTGCCATAAAGAGGCAGGAACATCAAGGTTGTCCGCGCCGATATTGTGGCGTCCTGGAGGGTGGTTATAGTAGACAATCGCAACGCGCTTATCTTTGTTGGCTTTGGTTTGTAAAGTCGCCCAGCGTTTGACTCGCTGAGTGATGACTTGCATTCCTTGTCGCTCGGGTTCAATCGGCTGAATCTCAATGCCAGACAAGGGATCTTGGTGTACTTGTCCTGCGGTTGCGACGATTATTGGCTGACTAGCACCTTGAATTTCTGGCATTGCCACTTGGTAGTAAACTTTATCGGAATGAATGCCATCGGCAGAGAGTTGCCATTGCTTGGCGGTTCGATCACGAAGTTTGATCGCTTTGAGTACAGGAACGTTAAGTTTGGTCAACTGCTCGGTGGCGTGTTCTCTTCCTTTCCCACCACCAATCACGAAATCTTGCAACATCACAATTGCGGCTAAGCGTGGCTCTATCGTACTCAGTGTCTCAATCGCTTGAACACTGGCGTCTCCCCAGGCTGCAAGCCCGACGAGGCATTGCAAGTGATGAGTGTCTTCAATTTGTCGACACAACTGTTGGAATACCTTGCTGTCACTCGGGCGCGTGCCACCACTATGATCAAGCAGCATTACAATCGGCTGGTGGTGGGGCATTGTCGGCAATTGCGAATAATACTGTTGTTGATACCACCATCTGAGGCGTGGTTGCGCCGTTGCAGGTTCTGGAGTGAGTGAGTTATCCCAAAGACGAGCAAGCCAAGTCAATAAGTGGCGAGTGTTGTCGACACCGCCAGCTTGCCAATAGCCGCGAGCCGTTAACCAAGGTGCTTGTTGTGGATTTTGTTTAAGCAGCGCACTGAGCCAAGTTTGGAACTGATCATCGGGTCTTAGCGCGGCCAAGGTAGTTAATTGCTCAGGAGCAGAAAATTGTTGCTGCTGTTGGTAGCGACTTAATCCGACGAGTCGGTGGTCACTACTAAAAATTAGCAGTGTGTCTGGCGCATTGAGTTGTAAATCATGTTCTAGCTCGCCAACAATAGCCCCATATAGCCCAATTCCCACTAGCGCTTGGCTATGAGTGAGCAATTGTTGGCGAGTGGTGGATGAGCTGGCTAACCATTGTGTGTCCGTTCGCGCCGTGATGCGAATATTCGGTGTTTGCTGGTGAAATTGTTCCACTGCTTGAGCAATGGTTTCTGCGTTGCGCTGTGAGACAATCAACAGCAGTTGATGTTGTGCTGCGCTGCTGCTGGCGCTCATTAACATCAAAAATAAAATAAACAAAATGCGCATATCTAACCTCAAGGGAATGCTTTGCCTTAAGGGAGAATTGTTCTGAGGACTGATGTCGGAGAAAAGGTGATGTAAAAGACCAACGACATAGTGCCAGGTATTCCCGCCCGGTGACGTGTTTTAATCCGTATTTAAACCCCAAGTATCTGGCTTGTGATAGTTCACTTACAGTTGCGGGTACAGCCTCGGATTCGCACCGAGTTCCTTGGTTATGCCGATGAGGGCAAAGTTTAGATGGGTTGTTATAGAGGGTTCTATTTGTTAGGTCAATAAATAGTCGCTATTCAGTAAGTCTTATATAAAAACAACCATAAGCAAACGGTGAATTTGATGCTGGTGGAATTTTCATCAATTTACCAATAATACGTCACCGAACTGTCATTTTGGCTCTTTAACGTGATTGGTAATCCGTCAAAGAAGGAGTCGGTAATGCGTACTATAGAACCGATTGCAAAGTTAGATTTTGCATTCTCACAGTTGTGTTTGCGCCATAAATTCAGTTTGCCTGTCGCTCGTGTGAGCCAAGCCATTTCCCATACCGGTGATGGCCACCTTTATGCGTTGATTGGGGCGTTGGCTTGGTTTGTTGATGGGCCGCTCGGGCTTGTATTTTTGATGACCGGCCTGTTGGCCTTTGCCATCGAACTGCCAATCTATTGGTTAGCCAAAAATCTGTTTAAACGCCGCCGCCCGCAAGAATTGTCTGAACTATTAACCTCCTTTATTACCCCTTCTGATCGATATAGTTTGCCTTCTGGACATACCAGCGCTGCGTTTCTAATGGCGGTGCTGCTCGGGCATTTCTACTCAGACACGCAAATATTGGCGATGAGCTGGGCGAGTGCCATTGCCGTCTCTCGTGTGTTGTTAGGCGTTCATTTTCTTACCGATGTTGTGATTGGTGCATTACTCGGCACTAGCTGCGCGGTGGTCGCGATCAGTGTGATGGGAGGGTAGAGGTTGAGAATATTATTTGGCGTTCAAGGGACAGGAAATGGACATATTGCTCGGGCTCGCGCAATGCAGCAATCGTTTGAAAATAAAAACGTTGCAGTGGACTTCTTGTTTTCAGGTCGTGAGCGGAATAAGTATTTTTCGATGGAGCCATTTGGCGACTTTGAGACTCGTCGTGGCCTGACGTTCTGTGTTGATAAAGGCAAAGTGAATTACTGGCAGACTGCCGCTAACAATAATCTCTGGCAATTTCGTCGTGAAGTGGCGGATCTGGATCTTTCTGGATACGACTTAGTCTTGAATGATTTTGAGCCTGTTTCTGCTTGGGCCGCGAAACAGCAAAATATCACGACGATTGGTATCAGCCATCAAAACGCCTTTCGTTATCCTATTCCGGTCAAAGGCGCGAACTGGGTAGATAAAAAAGTCGTTAAGTATTTTGCGCCCACAAAGTTCAGTATTGGTTTGCACTGGTATCACTTTGATCAGCCGCTTCTGCCACCAATTATTCATACTCATGGCTCACAAGTCATTCGTCATGAGGCTTTTGTGTTGGTGTACTTGCCTTTTGAACGCCTAGAAGCGATCAGTGACTTGTTATTTCGTTTTACTCGACAGTCCTTTGTCTGTTATCACCCAGAGGTTAGTGCGCCTTATCAGGAAGAAAATATCCAGTATCAACCCTTATCACAGCCCAACTTTCAACATCATTTATTGCGTTGTGGTGGAGTTATTGCCAATGGTGGGTTTGAATTACCTTCAGAGGCATTGAGTTTAGGTAAGAAGTTATTACTCAAACCTCTGGCTGGTCAGTTTGAGCAATTGACCAATGTCGCGACGTTAGAACATTTAGGTTTGGCCCATTCAATGGATTATTTGGACGCCTCTGCGGTCCGTGACTGGTTAGACGAAAAGCAAGCGGATCAAGTGCAATTCCCGAATGTGGCGGATGCGATCACCGAGTGGATCCTCAGCGGTGAATGGCATAACAGCGCGTCTTTAAGTGACCAATTGTGGGATAAGGTCAACTTTCCAGAATACGTCTCCTTCTCTTAATTCTGCCTCTATCACCCGCTGACAAGTGTTGGATTTATTCACTTGTGAGTGGGTGTTTTTATTTTTGAACATTCATTACTCTGATGAATGTGTGGGAAAATTCCGATAAATCGCCTCTATCGGCTGCGAAAATTATTCTAAAAACAGCCTGAAAATATTTTTAGGGTTTTTTATACTGTATATAAGCGTTTGTTTTGTAGGTTTTTTCCTGAAATGTGGGTAAAAAATACTGATTAAATATCAACACTGTTGATAAGGGCTTATTGATTCGAAGATAGTAGCGCTGTCCAAAGATTCATCTAAAACACAAATATAAGAATCCTTGGTTATCTATTCCGATTTTTTGAAAGTTATCGTTATTAGGTTTGACGAATACAGAGGCGTTTTATCAATGTTAGACAAAAAAGAACCAATGAATGCAATTTCTAGCTACCGAATGGAGAGTACGCTAAGAGGAGTAGACCTTAATCTACTGACCGTGTTTGACGCAGTAATGCAGGAACAAAATATTACTCGCGCTGCACACAATTTAGGTATGTCTCAACCGGCAGTAAGTAACGCTGTTGCGCGTCTTAAAGTCATGTTTAACGATGAGTTGTTTATGCGCCAAGGTCGCGGTATTCAACCAACTCAACGTGCTCGTCAATTGTTTGGGCCTGTTCGTCAAGCTTTGCAATTGATCCGCAATGAATTACCGAGCTCTATTTTTACGCCAGACACTTCAACGCGTTTATTTAAAATGGCGATCTGTAGTCCTTGTGATATGCGTTTTGCCCCGCGCATTATGCAAACCATCCATAGTAAAGCACCGAATGTACAGCTGCATCTCGATGCGGAATTCTCAAGCAACTTGGCTGAGCGTTTACGTTTTCAAGAGATCGACTTTATTATCGATTACTCGCGCTTTGATGAACCAGGTTATTCCAGCACTGAAATCTTCCAAGATGAATTAGTCGTGGTGGCGTCCAAATCACACCCGCGTATTCAGGGTTCTGTGACTGCCCCTGATCTTCTTGAAGAGCGCCATGCAAAATTGTCCCATGTTCACGGGTTACGCAGTTTCTCTGAATTGGCTTACAGCGATTTGGATGTGAAAAGCTACTATGAAGGTACCAGTCTGAGTAATGTGCTTTACGTAGTGAGTCAATCTGAATTGGTGACCATTGCTCCTCGTTGGATGGTTGAAAATGCGGTGAACAAGGATCAATTGCAAGTCCTTCCATTGCCATACACCAATTCACAAATCAGTGGGTATTTGAGCTGGCATGAGTCGAGCGAAAAAGACAAAGGCCATATCTGGTTACGTGATCAATTAATGGTGATTTGCGGCGAAGTGGTTGCCCAAGCTTAATCTTTGAGCTCGCTGTTATAAACGTAAAACCTTGGATAGTGTCGCTATTCAAGGTTTTTTACAATTTATACCCTCTCAAGTTTGACCCTTGTCAGTTGCCTTTTCTTGACTTGGCGATACACTTGTTCGCTCAAGTTAGCTTACAGCTGTAAGCCCAAAGGTATAAAAGAGCATGGCCTATTTAGATTTTCATATTGTTAGCCGTATACGAGAGCAGGCCGCCAAAGGCGGGGAGCGCGTTGCGCTACAACATAAAGTGGATAAAACCTGGCAAGCGATCAGCTGGAAGTCTTTTGGTATTCAGATCGACGAAGCTTCGCGGGCTTTATTAGCATACGGGATTGATGTTCAGGATAAGATTGGCATCTTTTCGTCGAATATGCCGCGCTGGACGATTACTGATTTTGCTGCAATGCAAGTGCGTGCGGTTACGGTGCCTATTTATCCAACTAACACCGCTGAACAGTCCGCGTATATTTTGCAAAATGCTGATGTAAAAATACTGTTTGTTGGTGAACAGGCACAATATGATGCGGCTCTCGATATTTTCCAACAATGTCCACAGTTGGAATGGCTGGTAGCGATGTCTGATGATATCGATCTGCAAGGCGCGCCATTTGCTGTGCATTGGGCTGACTTTACCGCGCGAGGTTCTGATAACTATCAGGCTGAGTTAGATTCGCGTCTGTCGCAGGCGAATTTGCATGATCTATTTACTCTGATTTATACCTCTGGAACCACAGGGCAACCGAAAGGAGTCATGCTGGATTATGCCAATATAGCCGCGCAGTTACAGGGCCATGATCAACGCTTGCAACTGGGTGAGCAGGATGTCTCTTTGTGCTTTTTACCTTTGTCCCATGTTTTTGAGCGCGCTTGGAGTTTTTATGTTCTGTACCGTGGTGCGAGCATTAGCTATCTGCAAGATACCCGTTTGGTGCGTGAAGCACTAACCGAAGTTAAGCCGACCGTGATGTCTGCCGTTCCCCGTTTTTATGAGAAAGTGTTCTCAGCCATTCATGAAAAAGTATCGAAGGCGCCTGTTCATAAAAAGGTTCTGTTTACTTGGGCTGTGAATATGGGGGCCAAAATGGCGGCGTGTCATCAGCAAAACACTAAACCTTCTTGGTTGTTAGCCCGTAGTTATCAAGTGGCGGATAAATTGGTGTTATCCAAAATGCGCGCTTTACTCGGTGGACGAATTAACTTTATGCCGTGTGGTGGCGCGAAACTGGATGAAACCATTGGCCGTTTTTTCCATGCGATTGGCGTTAATGTCAAGCTTGGCTACGGTATGACAGAAACGACCGCCACGGTTTCTTGCTGGGATGATAAGTGCTTTAACCCGGACTCCATCGGTATGTCGATGCCGGGAGCTCAAGTTAAAATTGGCGAGAATAACGAGATTTTAGTCCGTGGGCCGATGGTGATGCGCGGCTACTATAAAATGCCGGAAGAAACGGCCAATACGTTTGATGAGCATGGCTTTTTAAAAACTGGCGATGCGGGTTACATTGATGAAAATGGCAACCTATTTATTACCGATCGCATCAAGGAATTGATGAAGACCTCCGGTGGGAAATACATTGCCCCACAAATGATTGAAGGTGCGATTGGCAAAGATCATTTCATTGAGCAAATTGCGATTATTGCCGATACCCGTAAATTTGTATCGGCACTTATTGTTCCGTGTTTTGATAGTTTGGAAGAGTATGCCAAAGAGTTAAACATCAAATATCACGATCGTTTAGAGCTGGTGAAGCATCATCAAGTTGTTGCCATGTTTGAAAAGCGGGTGGAAGAGTTACAGCAAGGACTGGCTAAGTTTGAGCAGGTGAAAAAATTTAAGCTGTTGCCAAAAGCGTTCTCAATGGACGATGGTGAACTGACACCTACCTTAAAACTACGTCGTAAGGTTATTAATAACAAATATCAGCAAGAAATCGACGAAATGTACGATGATAAAGACAAAAAAGCCTGATTTCTCGTCTTTTCACTAACAATTAAAGCCTCGTGAACCGATTGGACGCGAGGTTTTTTTGATTGCGGGTTTCTGATTGTCGATGGATTTAGCGAATGATATTCGTCGATTTGATTATATTTTTTCACTTTTTTCTGCACGAGCTTGTCGTATCTTTCTAATTTGTTATCAGGTTGTAGTGAAATAAACTGAAATTATCGATATTTTTAGCATCTTGTTTAAAAGGTGATCCAACTCCCAATGGATCGCTGTTCCGTTCCGAGTTACATTGTTGCCATGCACTTACTGGTTGTTATGACAGCCTGATAAGACATAGAGCCGAAGTGAAATATTTCGAATTAGGCTACGAATAAGCCCTAACTATGTATCAGCCAAGAGAGAAGTTGACCTGACTTTTTGATATTGGCAAGGAGAACAATATGGCAGCAATGTTGTCTGGCGCCGAAATGGTCGTCCAGTCTTTGATCGAAGAAAGCGTTGAGCAGATCTTCGGTTACCCCGGTGGTTCCGTGCTAGATATCTATGATGCTCTGCACGCTAAAACTGACCACATTAAACACGTCCTCGTTCGTCACGAACAAGCCGCTACCCATATGGCCGATGGCTATGCACGCGCAACCGGTAAACCTGGGGTCGTGCTCGTATGTTCAGGCCCGGGTGCAACCAATACGATCACAGGTATAGCGACGGCGTATATGGACTCAATCCCAATGATTGTGATTTCTGGTAACGTGCCGAATAACCTTATTGGTAATGATGCGTTCCAAGAGTGCGATATCGTTGGTGTGTCTCGCCCTGTGGTGAAACATAGCTTCTTAGTCAAAAAATCGGAAGATATTCCTGAGACCATCAAAAAAGCGTTTTATATTGCTACCACGGGTCGCCCGGGTCCGGTGGTGATTGACTTACCCAAAGATGTACTCAACCCACAAAATAAATTGCCGTTTGAGTATCCTGAAAGCATCAGCTTGCGCTCTTATAAACCGACGACCAGTGGTCATAAAGGACAAATTAAAAAGGCGTTACGCGCACTGCTTGAGGCTAAAAAGCCTGTCCTTTACATTGGCGGTGGCGCTGTGATTTCAGAAGCGGATAAACAGGTAACCAAACTGGCGGAAACGCTTAATTTGCCTGTTGTCAGCACGCTAATGGGGCTGGGCGCTTTTCCTGGGACCCACCGTAACGCGCTGGGTATGCTAGGTATGCATGGCACTTATGAAGCCAATATGGCGATGCACCACGCGGATTTAATTTTCGGCGTTGGGGTTCGTTTTGATGACCGTACGACCAATAATTTAGAAAAGTATTGCCCTAATGCCAAGGTAATGCACATTGATATTGACCCTTCCTCCATTTCCAAAAATGTGCGCGTCGACCTGCCAATTGTCGGCTCTGCGGAAAAAGTTTTGGATAGCATGTTGAAATTACTGGTCGAGCAGGGGGGTAATAATGACGAGCAAGCGCTTGAGTCTTGGTGGCAAGATATTCAAGTCTGGCGAGATCGTCAGTGCTTGTCCTATGAAACCTCTCCAGAGCGGATTAAACCCCAACAGGTGGTTCAGACGCTACATAAACTCACCAAGGGCGATGCGTATGTTGCCTCTGATGTGGGTCAACATCAGATGTTTGCTGCGCTTTATTACCCATTTAACAAGCCGCGCCGTTGGATCAATTCAGGGGGGTTAGGCACGATGGGATTCGGCTTGCCAGCCGGAATGGGCGTTAAGTATGCAAAACCACAAGAAGAAGTGGTGGTCATTACCGGAGATGGCAGTATTCAAATGAATATTCAAGAGCTATCAACGGCACTTCAATATGATATTCCATTAAAAATCATTAACTTGAATAACCGCTTCTTGGGAATGGTCAAACAGTGGCAAGACATCATTTATCAAGGGCGTCACTCGAACTCTTACATGAGTTCTGTTCCGGATTTTGCAGCGATTGCAGAAGCTTATGGGCATGTTGGTATTCGAATCTCAACACCTGATGAGCTAGAAGCGGGCTTGCAAAAAGCGTTAGACATGAAAGATCGTCTCGTGTTTGTTGATATTAATGTTGATGAAACCGAGCACGTATACCCGATGCAAATTCGCGGTGAGGGTATGGATAAAATGTGGCTAAGCAAAACGGAGAGAACTTAATTATGCGCTACTTGATTTCAGTGTTAATGGAAAACCAACCTGGGGCATTATCTCGCGTGGTCGGTTTGTTCTCTCAGCGTGGCTACAACATTGAAACCCTCAATGTTTCGCCGACAGATGACGATACGTTATCGCGCTTAAATGTCACGACAACCAGCAGTGAGATGCAGCTTGAACAAATTCAAAAGCAGCTGCATAAATTGATTGATGTGCTAAAAGTACAAGAAGTTTCCGAGCAAGAGCACATTGAGCGGGAATTAATGCTAGTGAAAGTGAAAGCCAGCGGTTACGCTCGAGCAGAAGTGGCGCGCATGTCTGACATTTTTCGTGGGCAGATCGTTGATGTCACTTCATCACAATACACGGTGCAAATTGCTGGCACCAGTGAAAAACTGGACGCGTTTGTCACCGCTATGTCGGATGTCACGGATGTGATTGAAGTCGCTCGTAGTGGTGTGGTTGGGATTGCACGTGGTGAGCGGGCTCTGAAAGCTTAATTTCGCACTGCTAGTTGAATAAAAAAGCCACCGATTCGGTGGCTTTTTTTGTGACTAAAGCGAGCGCATTAGTGCAAGATACGGGCGCGTAGTGTGCCTGCAATGCCTTTGAGTTTTGCGAGCGCTTCATCAGAGCGTTCTGTTTCCACATCAATGACGACATAACCAATTTCTGGAGACGTTTGCAGATACTGTGCCGCGATATTGATGCCTTCTTCAGCGAAGATGGTGTTAATTTGATTCAGAATGCCAGGACGGTTTTCGTGAATATGCAATAGACGAGAACACTCACGTAATTCTGGTAGCGATACTTCTGGGAAGTTAACACTTGAGAGTGTTGAACCGTTGTCTGAGTACTTGGCGATTTTGCCTGCAACTTCAACCCCGATGTTTTCCTGCGCTTCTTGTGTTGAGCCGCCAACGTGCGGTGTCAGAATCACATTGTCATATTTCATCAATGGTGACTCAAATGGATCCGCGTTGGTTTTCGGTTCGGTTGGGAACACATCAACAGCGGCGCCCGCAAGGTGGCCAGATTCCAATGCTTGGCATAACGCAGGAATATCGACCACGGTTCCACGCGCGGCGTTGATGAAGATTGACCCTGGTTTCATGCGCGCAAATTCTGCTTCGCCCATCATGTTTTTGGTTTCTGGGGTTTCAGGCACGTGTAGAGAAATAACATCACACTTGTTGAGCAGCTCGCTCATGGTATGAACTTGCTGTGCATTACCCAGTGACAGTTTGTTCTCGATATCGTAGTAATACACGTGCATGCCTAGGTTTTCGGCAATAATACTCAGCTGAGTACCGATGTGGCCATAACCGATGATACCCAGGTTTTTACCACGAGCTTCAAAAGAGTGATCAGCACTCTTTTTCCAAATACCGCGGTGAGCGAGGGCATTTTTCTCTGGAACACCACGAATAAGTAGAAGAATTTGACCAAGTACTAATTCCGCAACACTACGAGTGTTGGAAAATGGCGCATTGAATACTGGAATACCACGTTTGGTTGCTGCGCTAAGTTCAACTTGGTTTGTCCCGATACAAAAACAACCGACAGCAACCAATTTGTTGGCTGCTTCAAATACTTTTTCATTGAGGTTGGTGCGGGAACGAATACCGATAAAGTGAACGTCTTTGACGGCTTCTAGCAATTCCTCTTCAGGTAGGGAGCCTTTGTGGTACTCAATGTTGGTATAGCCGGCAGCTTGTAACACTTCTACAGATGAAGGGTGAAGGCCTTCGAGAAGCAGAATTTTGATTTTATCTTTTTCCAGTGAAACTTTGGCCATTATGTTCGTCCTTAAAATGGAAATATGGGGCTTGGTTGGCGCACATTGACCTAAACATCAAATAAAGACAGTTTCATTTGTCGTTTTTAGAAAAGCAAACGTTTTCCTTGTGCGTCTTCTGAACAATAACTTATCAAAAAAATTTTAGTTTGGGTAAGAAAATTACGGAATAAGGCATAATTTTTCCGCGGAGAAAATAAAAAATGGCGCCTTCAGGCGCCACATGTAATTAAGTAACAGAAAAGTCGCTATTTGTTTAACTTTTATTCATCAATTTTAGCACCGTTTGGTGTCCCGGTGATCACTACGTCTGCGCCACGTTCTGCGAACAGTCCGACGGTGACTACTCCGGCGATGGCATTAATTTGTTGCTCAAGCTGTTTGGGGTTGGTGATCTGCATGTTGTGCACGTCAAGAATGACATTGCCATTGTCGGTGACAACGCCTTCGCGGTACGCGGGGTCTCCACCGAGTTTAACCAGTTCACGGGCGACATAAGAGCGGGCCATTGGAATCACTTCAACAGGCAGCGGAAATTGGCCTAAAACCTCCACCGCTTTTGTGTCATCAACAATACAGATAAACTTTTTGGAAATCGCCGCAACGATTTTTTCACGGGTAAGCGCTGCACCGCCACCTTTGATCATCTCGCGAGCAGGGTTGATTTCATCTGCGCCGTCAACATATACATCCAAAGACATGACATCGTTACAGCTAAATACTTCGATGCCCAGTGCTTGCAGTTTCTCAGTTGAGGCATCAGAGCTGGAAACCGCGCCTTTGATCTCATCTTTCATGGTCCCTAGAGCATCAATGAAGTGATTAACGGTTGAGCCTGTTCCGACGCCAACAATGCTGTCTTTTTCAACATATTTTAAAGCTGCCCAACCAGCTTCTTTCTTCATTTCATCTTGAGTCATGCTCATCTCCTGAATTGACACTGTGTCCGCTAAGATAAATTGCGCGAATTATAACGGCTTAGTGTTTGAATTCCCAATGCCATATGCGCGATGGGGTCACTATTTTCGGCAAAGGCACATCCCACTCTTCTGTCGGGAGTCGCTCGACATGTTGGCAATCATGGGCAAGGCCTATAGGCGTTGGACCGACGCCCGTGGCAAACCAGCGGGCAAGGCTACGATCGTAATAACCGCCGCCCATCCCCAGGCGATGACCTTGAGAATCAAAACCAACCAGAGGCGTGAATACTAGGTCTAGTTGCTCTATGGGTTTGACTTGCGTTTGGTCTAGCTTTGGTTCGAAGATGCCATATTTGTTGGTCATCATTGGCGTATGCTGGTGATAATGGAGAAACAAAAGATGCCCCGGCGAAAAAGGATGCAAAACCGGCAAATACACTTGCTTACCTTGTGACCACAACAATTCAATCAAAGGCTGAGTATCGATTTCACCATCGTTAGACAGGTATAGAGCGATATGTTGACTGATTGCGAGTTCAGGGAGCGTTTGACATTGAGAAAGCAGTTGCGCTGCGGCGTGCATTTGAATCGTCTCATCAAGCTGGTTCCGTTGCTGACGAATATACTGACGAAATTGACGACGAGTCTGAGCCATATCCGTGCCCATTGATTGAAAAGTAGTAAAAGAGAAGGTTACCCCAGGGTGCCGTTGAGGAATTTTGACCCATGAACCAGCTGGTTCAGGGCGGATTGGCAAGATGACCGTAGGCTTCTCGGTACGAGCCGAGCTTGCTCAATAGCCATCAATTACTAATCCTTCGGTGTTGCTTATCGGCTCAGGGACGTAATCCTCTGTCGCACACCCCAGGGTAAATCTGAATTCTTTGTGTACCTGAAAAGCTATGACTGCGTTTTCGTTACTTGAGTAAGTATACCATCAAGTGACGCGGTAAGCTTTTCCATTTTCTCGGTCAACGAATGTTGTCGCTGTGCTTCATCTTGTGAGCGAGATTGTAACTCATAGCATACATTTAATGCAGCTATGGTCAACAGTTGAACCTCGTTGGTGACTTTTGTCTTAGAGCTCATTTCTTCAATGCGAGAGTTCAAATCTTGGGCAGCTCGAATCAACGACTCTTCTTGCCCTGCAGGGCAATTTACTCGAGTGAGTTTACCTAAAATTTCGACTTCTACCGCTTGATTGCTCATAAGAATTCTCAACACCTAATTTGGGTGATCAAGATGGTTGAACACCGAGGTGGAAACTATAGGAAAAGCGACTTTAAGATTCAAGCTTTTCACCTGAGTTCTGACTAAAACCATCGGTGATGAACCAGTAATTGGACAATTTGATTAAAAGCTAGGCACTGAAGCTCTGTCAACATTTTCGCCGATGGCTGGTAAGTGATAGAATTAAACATATTTTTGATAATGGATAGAGCGATGAGCGAAACCTCACTCCCTGAATATCAATCTGTGGCTTCAACGCTGCAGTCGGCCAGTTTAGCGGTGACGCCTGCAGAACTGCACGGTTTATTATGTGGCATGCTCAGCGGTGGGCTGAATAGCCAAGATCAAAGTTGGCAGCCAATTCTTTTTGATTACACCAATGATGGCATGGCTTGGCCGAGTAACGCCGCGCAGGTCGCGACATCACTGCTTGAATTGAGTAGTAAAGAGTTCCATAGCAATGCACTCAGTGTTTCGCTACTCCTTCCTGATGACGATAGTGATATTTTTCAGCAGGCGGATGCAGTATCCGATTGGGTAAATCACTTCATTTCTGGTTTGGGTTTGATTGGCGCGGACATCAAAAAAGCGTCGAAAGAAGCCAAAGAAGCGCTCGCCGATTTGGAAGAGATTGCCAAATTGGGGATTGATGAAGACGATGACCTAGAAGAACAAGGTGCATTGTTGATTCAAGTGATCGAACACATCAAAGTGTGCGTACTGACCGTTCATGCCGAATTTGGTGTACGTCCTTCGGCAACTGAAGCGGCTTCGCCGACCATTCACTAAGAGCGAGCGCCATGAAACAGTTCGATATTGTTATTGCTGGTGGAGCGATGGCGGGAATGACGCTGGCTTTGGCGATAAGTCGTCGTTGTCAGCACCCATTGTCAATTGCGATTGTCGAGCCGTTTGCTGCTGATCATCAAGCGCATCCAGGGTTCGACTCGCGGGCCATTGCGCTCTCTTACGGGACGGTACAGCTACTCAAAGAGTTTGAACTTTGGCAGCATATTCGCTCACTAGCGACCCCGATCGAACAGATTCATGTTTCTGACCGTACCCATTTAGGCATGACTGAAATTACGTCTACTGAAGTGGGATTAGAGGCGCTTGGGTATGTGGTCGAATTGGCGGATGTCGGGCGCGAGTTTTCCGCATTAGTCGCCAAGGACCACCAAATAGACTTATTGTGCCCAGAGTCAGTGGTAAATATTGAACGTGACCAACATCGTGTCACTATCGAGCTGGCAAGCGGGGACGCGATTCAGTCCAAACTGCTGGTGGCTGCTGATGGTGCCATTTCAACGTGCTGTGAAAAAATTGGTTTATCACTTGAAGAGCATGATTTTGAGCAAGTTGCAGTCATTGCCAACATTGTGACGGCGAAGCCACATCAAGGATGGGCATTTGAGCGTTTTACTGATGAAGGGCCGGTTGCGTTGTTGCCGATGAGTGAGCAACGGATGTCTCTAGTATGGTGTATGTCAGCTCAGCAAGCTGAGGATGTTAAGTTGATGCAAGATGAGCAATTTATCGCGACATTGCAGCAACGTTTTGGCTGGCGTTTGGGTAAAATAGAAAAAGCAGGTGAGCGCGCAAGTTATCCGTTAACCCTTCGTTACCGACCACAAAATATTTCTCATCGATTTGCGATTGTAGGTAACGCTGCGCAAACGTTGCATCCTATTGCTGGACAAGGCTTTAATCTTGGTATTCGTGATGTCGCCAGTTTAGCGCATGAAATTGGCTTGTCGTTAGATGATGCGGGAGACTACGCCATGCTTAGCCGTTTTCGTCAGCGTCGAGAGCATGACCGCCAAGCAACGATTGGGCTCACTTCTTCGTTAGTCCATCTGTTTTCTAACGATTATTTATCGCTGCGCATTGGTCGAAACCTGGGGTTACTCGCGCTGGATCGCGTACCCGGTTTAAAGGTGCCTTTATTACAACGTACGCTTGGATTGGTTGAGCGTTAATATTAGGAAAAGTTATCATGATGCAAAGCGTTGATATTGCCATCGTCGGCGGTGGTATGGTGGGTTTAGCCCTCGCTGCAGCTTTTAAAGAGTCAGATCTACGTATCGCGGTGATCGAGGCTCATGTTCCAGATAGCCAACTTGAGTCTTTGCCCGATATTCGTGTTTCCGCATTAAGTCGTTCAAGCGAAACGATATTACGTAATCTAGGCACTTGGAGTGGTATCACTCAGCGTCGAGCGGCACCTTACTCTGCGATGGAAGTGTGGGAACAAGATAGCTTTGCGCGAATTGAATTTAGTGCACAGCAGCTGGCCCAGCCTGATCTTGGCCATATTGTCGAAAATCGAGTTATTCAACTGGCGTTGCTTGAACAAGTTGAAAAGCAGGCCAACGTGAGTTTGTATATGCCAGCCCAATGTCAAAGCTTGGCTATGGGAGAAAGTGAAGCCTGGCTGACGCTTGATAATGGCCAGTCATTAACGGCTAAGTTGGTTGTTGGAGCGGATGGAGCGAATTCTTGGGTGAGACGCCAATTGGATATCCCTTTAACCCACTGGGACTACGGGCACAGTGCGGTGGTGGCAACGGTTAAAACTCAGCAACCCCATGAAGAGATCGCAAGACAGATCTTTACCTCACAAGGCCCTCTGGCTTTTTTACCGCTGGGTGACCCGCACCTTAGTTCCATCGTGTGGTCCACTGATCCAAATCGTGCCAATCGCTTGGTTTCGCTTTGCGATGATGAATTTAATAAAGTCTTGGCTGCAGAATTTGATACACGTCTTGGATTATGCCAAGTCGTGAGTGAGCGCCAAGCCTATCCGCTCAAAATGCGCTATGCACGGGATTTTGTTCTCGATCGTATAGCCTTAGTGGGAGATGCTGCGCACACCATTCATCCTTTGGCGGGGCAAGGAGTGAACTTAGGGCTACTCGATGCCGCCAGTTTGGCACAGGAAATTCATCAGTTATGGCGTCAAGGTCAAGATATTGGTGCTCGGCGGTCTCTGCGTAATTACGAACGTTGGCGCAAATCTGAAGCGGCCAAAATGATCGCTGCGATGCAAGGCTTTCGTGATTTGTTTGACGGTAATAATCCGGCGAAAAAGTTGTTCCGTGGTATTGGTATGAAATTAGTCGGTCAGCTACCGGGAGCGAAAGACGAAATTATGAAGCGAGCCTTAGGGCTAAAAGGTGAGTTGCCAGAGTTGGCGAAAACCTCGTTTTTTGAATCGGTATAAGGCAAAAAGGTTGGCATAAGCCAACCTTTTTTTAATTCATGGCTGAAGTGCGATTACGCGTAGGCGCAGCGTAACTTCATTATCTCTTCGTTCACTTCTTTCACCGCCTGATAATGGCGCTTTTCGGCTTTTTCTGGAAGAATCAGTTTGCCGTTGTCGAACTCAAATTTGCCAATGCCGTAGATATAAATTCTACCTTTAAAAAGTCGACTTACGTGTTTAGCAATCATACCGGGTGTATAGCGCTTAAACAGTCTCATAGTGTAATCCTTATCTTTTTCAAGCGCTGCACATTATATAAAGCCCACTCAAAAAAGGTGTGATACCAGTGGGATAATATGCAGTAAAATGACATGCGTTTGGATACTTTTGCTGTTGTGTGCAAAAAATCAGTTAAATATCCAATTTAGTGTGACGCTTTCCTCATATTTATACTGTTATAGGCGAAAAAAGTTCAGTGGGTGTATTACGCCTAAGGTTTATGACCGTTTTAAGAATAGACGAAGATTTTTTTTATGTGCTAGTTCTCGGTCAGAGGTTTGAGAAAAAAAGCCCGCGCGATGGCGGGCGAATAGTCACAGATGCATTACACAAAAAGTGGATGTCCTGAAACAATCAGTGGATTCACTTTTTCGTTGGAGAAGGAATCGCGCCGTTACCAACAAACTAAAAAGCGTTTGCAAGTAACCACACGTCAAAACAATACAACTTCATTTGTTTGAACTTTAACCAACGAACTCAGCATAAATTAAAAACATAGCTGTGACTACTTATGCTTTTAATTTGAATAAAAATTTATGATGTTTTATATCATTAGTGAGGTGGTTGTCACGTTTTTGGTGTAATGTGATGTATGGCACTCTACTTAACGACACAGATCGGCAAGGGTAGGTTGGCATAACTGGATTAAATCAGCGGAGCTAAGCGCGATACCAGCCATATTATGGCCACTACTGATCGTAATCGTCTTCTGCGTGACCAACTGATGATCCATTAAGATGGCCATTGGATGTTTGAGTAATAAAGGCGTAACGCAACCGACTTGATATCCAGTAATCTCTGGGACTTGGCTGAGTTCAACACAGGTCATCCTTCGGCATTGTAAAATTGCGCGGGCTTTTTTAGGGTCAACCGATTGATCGCCGGGGACGCACGCTAGAGCGTAAAGGTTTCCCATATCACGTAATAAAATGGATTTTGCCATCTGGCTAGGTGCGATACCGCGTTGCTGGGCGGCATCGATAATGGTCGTTGCGGGACGTTGATGAGGCAGCAGGCGATAATTCACCTGCTGAGCATCTAAATATTCAGTAATACATGTAGAGAAAGGGCTACTCATCATCCAAAGAATACGGCAGAGGTTGAATACTCCAGCGCGTTTCTGGCTGGGCTTTCAAACGTAAAACGGTGTCAGGTTCTAAGTTATTCGGAAGGACTGCAAGAGCGATCGCTTGCTGGTTGTTAAACTGATAGCCTGCCATTAAGGTACCAGCTCCTCGCCAGTTTTCTCCTACGGCACGTTCAATTTCACATTGACCAAAATCGGTGATCTCCTGCTCGGTGTTACCTGCCAAAATGCATAGAGAGCGTTTATTGATACCGCGATATTTCGCTCGAGCCACGGTTTCTTGCCCGGTGTAACACCCTTTGGTGAAACTGATTCCCCCCAATGCTTGCAAATTAAGCGCTTGGGGAATGTGTTCATTTTGCTGCTTATCGGTGACTATCGGTAAGCCATTTTCGATATCAAATCGAGTCCACACTGACTCATCGACGGTTTGCGCAGAGGTATTGGCCACCAGTTGCTGAGCAAAGTCGCTATCAACTAGAAGCAGCCAACGTTGAGGATCGATTTTTACTAAACTGCCGTGCTCAAAAGCAATGACGTCAGCATTGGTATCGCCATAGTTTTTCACCCATTGCTCGGCTTGAGCACCCATGATGCCCAACGCGATGTCATCGGTTTCTTCTAAGGTTATTTTTGAAAAAATCGCGTATTTTTTCAGTTCAATCAGCTCTTTGTCGATTGCTGATTTAGGCTGAAACATCGCTAATCCATCGCGATGAGCAAAGGCTTGAAAAACACTCCATACTTTTCCTTTTGCATCACAATGGGCACCAAAGGTGGATTGGGTGTCTTGCAGTGAAACCAAATCGCAGGTCAGTTGTCCTTGTAAGTAAGAGACCTTATCTGCTCCCACCGCTGTGATGGCGCTCCAGGAGCCAAGGTGGGTAAGCATTAAGTCGGGCAAAGCGTCTTGAGGTGAGACAGAGAGCGGAGAAAATGAGTTCAACCAATCCATATTTCAGTTACCTAGTCAGATTTGGGTTATAGCACTATGTTAATGGCTAATGCTGGCGTTAAACAACCCTAAGTTGTTGCACGTATTTTTGTTAGCTTACTCGGTAGTGTGACTGAGTTAGTGGTTGTCACTTATTTTGCTTGTTACACTGCGGCGCAAACAACCAGAGGGTGAAGGATAACAACAATGTACACTACGGAAGAGAAAGCACGTATTAAATGGGCGTGTCGTCGAGGAATGCTAGAGTTAGACGTGGTGATCATGCCGTTTTTTGAAGAGTGTTTTGATTCACTAACTGAAACCGAACAGCAGCATTTCGTGTCACTATTAGAATGTGATGATCCAGACTTATTTACTTGGATTATGGGACACGGCCGAAGTGAGAACCTCAGTCACGCTGCAATGGTAGATAAAGTTGTCGCTCACAACCTCAGCAAGGTCCGTTAATTTTTTAGCTGGTCCATCCTTTTACGCTGCGATTGCCCACCTTGCTGCTTTGCAATTGGCAATCGCATTTATCTTGTTTAATCCAATACCGCTCATCGGTTGTATTCCTCTTCTGTCTCTACTGTTGGATACTTTTTTATCATCTAGGCCGCTAGGGAAACCCTTGGTTGGCGCATGCCATGTGGCGCCACATCAGCTTAAATTTGGCGAGCGCACTCACCGAATCAAGGCAACCTACTTAAATTATAAGACTTGGCTGGTGGTGTTAGAGCTAGAAGGCGGACAACGTTATTATTTATGGCGAGACAGTGTCAGCGAGCAGCACTATCGACAACTGCTGGTTATGTTGCAAAATTCGACTCCAAATAAAAAAGCCACCGATAGTTCATCGGTGGCTTGAAGAGTTTAGGTCGCGAACAGGGATTTAAAATCGTTCGGGAGTCAGGATTGTTGGGCCGCTGTTTTCCTCAAGCTCTGGGTAGTCAAGAGTGTAATGTAGGCCACGGCTTTCTTTACGCTGCATCGCACAACGTACCATCAACTCGGCAACTTGAAGCAAGTTACGTAGTTCTAATAAGTTATTAGATACTCGGAAGTTACTGTAATACTCATGGGTTTCTTGCTGCAGAAGCTGAATACGTCGCAGTGCGCGCTCAAGACGTTTGTCAGTACGGACAATCCCCATGTAATCCCACATAAATAACCGCAGTTCATGCCAGTTGTGCTGAATGACGACTTCTTCATCGGAGCTGCTGACTTGACTTTCATCCCACTCAGGAAGTGTGTGCGCAAGTTGAGCGTTGTCGAGATTATCAAGAATGTCCTTCGCCGCTGCCCAAGCATAGACCACGCATTCCAGCAGTGAATTCGATGCCATGCGGTTCGCGCCATGCAAACCGGTATAACTGACTTCGCCAATTGCGTAGAGCTGTCGTAAATCGGTTTGTCCGTGCTGATTCACCATCACACCACCACAGGTATAGTGGGCGGCTGGAACAATCGGTATCGGCTCTTTGGTCATATCGATACCAAGGTCCATCAAGCGCGAATAAATCGTCGGAAAATGTTTTTCCACGAAATCAGCCGGTTTGTGGCTGATATCCAAATACATGCAATCTGCACCAAGGCGCTTCATTTCAAAGTCGATCGCGCGTGCCACGACATCACGAGGGGCCAACTCTGCGCGTTCATCAAAATCCAGCATAAAGCGAGATCCGTCCGGGCGACGTAAATACGCGCCTTCACCGCGAAGCGCTTCTGTCAGCAGAAAGTTCCGGGCTTCTGGGTGGTAGAGACACGTTGGATGGAACTGATTGAACTCCAAGTTGGCTACACGGCAACCGGCGCGCCAAGACATGGCAATACCATCGCCCGAAGAGACATCGGGATTGGAAGTGTATTGGTAGACTTTTGATGCGCCACCTGTAGCGAGCACGACAAACTTCGCGCGAACCGCTTCAACATGCTCGTCGTTGCGATTCCAGATATAGGCACCAATGACTTTTTTGCGATCGCCACCGATACGATCTTCGGTGATGAGGTCAAGCGCATTGTGGCGTTCTAAAATGGTGATGTTCGGGTGGTTATGAACGTTATCTTGCAGTGACGTTTGCATCGCCATGCCCGTTGCATCGGCCGCGTGTAAAATACGACGATGACTATGGCCGCCTTCGCGAGTGAGGTGATAACGTGGGTGCTCATCATCGTCGTTTTCCATACGATCAAACGGTACGCCACCATCAATGAGCCACTGTACGCACTCTTTGGCATTTTTGGCGATGTACTCGACGGTCTCTTTTTCACAGATGCCAGCGCCTGCAATTAATGTATCTTGCACATGGGATTCAACACTGTCAGATTCATCAAAGACCGCGGCAATGCCACCTTGGGCATAGTAAGTCGCTCCTTCGCTGCGCGGTCCCTTGCTGAGAACGATGACTTTACAATGCTTGGCTACGCGCAGCGCTAAGGTTAGACCCGCAGCGCCGCTACCAATGACTAACACATCACATTGATGCTCTCGGTTTGCGTTCATAAAACTTTTAAATTCCCGAACTATAGTAGAGTGGTCACACTCTTATTCCATTAAATTTGCTCAATCATAGCATCGCTTTATTTGCAATTCTTAGTAAATAACATTGCTTTTCGCTATTTTCGTCCTCAAAATCGAAGCCTAGAAAGTAGGACGTGAACCACTTTGCCAGATTACTGTAAAAGTTCTGAGAAACGATTGAACTTTATTTGTATTGCCTTGTCACAATAGTGCTCAAGTAAGCAGTGGTGTCAACACTACATTTTGCATAATTAATGCCCATATCTGAGAAGATAGGGGTTTATAACGATAGGAGTATGCGCTCGAATGAACGAGCAGTTGACCGATCAGGTATTAATTGAGCGAGTTCAGAGCGGCGATAAGCAGGCGTTTAATCTTTTGGTTTTGCGTTATCAAAACAAAGTGTGCAACCTCATTTCCCGATACGTTAATAATCCCGGCGATGTGCCTGATGTCGCACAAGAGGCATTTATTAAAGCATATCGGGCGATCCCGAGTTTTCGCGGGGAGAGTGCATTCTATACTTGGTTATATCGAATTGCTGTGAATACCGCTAAAAACCATCTTGTTGCTCAAGGGCGTAGGCCGCCAGCGAGTGATGTCGATGCTGAAGATGCTGAATATTACGAAACGGCTAGTGCGTTGAAAGAAATATCGAACCCTGAGAACTTAACGTTGTCCAAAGAATTGAAACGTGTCGTTTTCAGTGCTATCGAAGCACTGCCTGATGATTTGAAAACCGCAATGACGTTGCGTGAGTTAGATGGGTTGAGTTACGAAGAGATTGCAGCGGTGATGGAATGCCCTGTTGGTACAGTTCGCTCGCGTATTTTTAGAGCCCGCGAGGCTGTAGAGAAGAAGATTCAACCCTTGATGCAACGTTAAATTCGGTAACTACTATGGTGAAAGATAATGGCTGACAAAGAAAAACTTTCAGCACTCATGGATGGAGAGTTGGTCGATAAAGCTTTAATTTCTGAATTAGAGCAAGATCAAGATAGTCTGCAGGTTTGGAAAAATTATCATCTCATTGGTGATGTGATGCGCGGTGAAGCACCTGCTAATCCAAGCTGGAATATCGCGAATAGCGTTGCATTGGCCTTAGAAAATGAACCCGCGCACGGCGTGAACGAACGTCATAGCGTGATCGGCATCAGTGAAGCTGTCACTGAGTCTCAACCTGAACCGAAAAAAGCACGTCGTCAGTTACCAACCTGGATTACGCAATTTGGTCAGGTGGCGGTCGCGGCTTGTGTTACGCTTGCCGTTGTACTGGGAGTACAACAGTATGGTGGTGACTCTGCGACAGATGGATCAGGAGATAAACTTCCTGTTCTACAAACGGTTCCTTTTGCCGGAAGTGCAGAGCCCGTAAGCTTGACACGTGAATCGGTTGAACGTCAGGTTAATGAAGTGAATGTTCAAGAGCAGCGTCGACGCATTAGCGCCATGCTGCAAGATTACGAGCTGCAATTGCGATTAAACAGTGGTGACACTGAGCATCACATGGTTGATCCTGAAACGGTAGTTGAATGAAAAAGTTTCTGATCAGTGTGCTGACACTGCTCAGTTTGAATACGACAACGGCCTTTGCAGAGGAGACTCCTGCAGAGGCTTTGTTGCTTCAAATGCATGATGCAAGTCAGCAACTTAGCTACGAACTCTCCTATATTTTGATTAAAAAAAGCAGTATTGAACCAATACTGTACCGCCACGCACGTGATGAAGACCAAAAGCAACTTGCCCATTTGGTGTATTTGAGCGGTCCTGTGCGTGAAGTGATTCGTCGCGGTGATGAAGTGAGTTATATCGAACCGAGCGTCGAACCCTTTACCATTGAGTCCGGTTTTATGGTCGCACCGACCATTCCTCTCCTTAATTCCGATGTTGAAGAGCTAAGCCGTTTTTACGATTTTATTCGTGTTGGTCGTGCTCGCGAGGCGGGGAGTGCGTGCCAAGTGTTACGTGTGGTTCCTAAAGACGGGCTGCGCTACTCCTACGTGCTGTGGATTGACGAAAAAACCAAGTTACCACTGCGCGCTGACTTGCTGGATCGCGATGGTGAAATTTTAGAGCAGTACCGAACGGTCTCTTATTCGGTCAGTGAGCGAGTCTCTGAGGTATTAGGGGCACTTAAAAAAGTGCGTTTACCAGAGGTTCTATCATTACCTAAAGGCAATCTTGATTCGACCTTTTGGCATGTCGGCTGGACCCCTAAAGGGTTCGAGGCACGAGAGTTGAACCGTTATCGTATGGCCGTGACTGATCGCTTAGTTGAAAGCCAAATGTATACCGATGGCTTGTTTAATTTCTCGGTTTATGTCTCTAATAAGGATAACGACTCGCTCAAAGGGCAAATAGTCCGCCAAGGGCGTCGAACACTACATAGCTTTATTAAAGGTCAAAATGAGATATCAGTGGTCGGGGATATTCCGCCGGCTACGGCAAAACGCATTGCTCAATCTGTGACCTTTTCACCACAGGAAGCGCAACAATGATGACGGCATTAGCGACCGTGTCAGCGGTTAAATCCATTCAACAAGGGTTTGAAGTACAACTCAACTGCGAGCAAAAAACCAGTTGCAGTAGTTGCTCGTCGCAGAAAAGCTGTGGCACTGGCATTGTCTCTAAAGCGGTCGGCAATAAAGCACTTAATTGGACGCTTAAAACCAATCAAGACGTACACACAGGCCAAGTAGTGGAAATTGGTTTTCCTGAAAGAAGTTTAATTTTATCTGCGATGGTCGTGTATATCACGCCACTATGCGCAATGATTCTCGGGGCTTTGCTTGGTCAGTGGTGGCTAGCACCGTTATTGTCCGCCGGTGAAGGGGCGGTTATCGCCAGTTCCGCGGCGTTTGTTGCTTTGGGAATGGTCGTCGCAAAACGCTTAGCTCGACGCTTAGAAGCCAACTCCGGACAACAAGTGGTGCTCGTTCGAGTGCTAGGCGAACCAATTAGCTAGTGCGAACTGGTCAGAAATTGGGTAGAATCTGCCAACTTAATTGACTGCCGTCGTTAGACGGCAGTCTTGTTTCCTCGTTAACAAGAGTTTAGTCACCCCAAATCTATGAAGCACATTCGTAACTTTTCGATTATCGCCCACATCGACCACGGTAAATCGACCTTATCTGATCGCCTTATTCAAGTTTGTGGTGGTCTTACTGATCGTGAAATGGAACAGCAAGTACTGGACTCCATGGATCTTGAGCGTGAACGTGGTATTACGATCAAAGCGCAGAGCGTCACCTTGGATTACCAAGCGAAAGACGGCGAAACCTATCAGTTAAACTTTATCGATACGCCTGGACATGTCGACTTCTCGTATGAAGTCTCGCGTTCTCTTGCCGCTTGTGAAGGCGCATTGTTGGTGGTTGACGCCGGACAAGGTGTTGAAGCCCAAACCCTAGCGAACTGTTACACCGCCATTGAGATGGATTTGGAAGTTGTTCCTATTCTCAATAAAATTGATTTACCCGCAGCTGATCCTGAACGTGTTGCTGAAGAAATTGAAGACATCGTGGGTATTGATGCGATGGAAGCAACGCGCTGTTCGGCAAAAACAGGTCTTGGTGTTGATGACGTTCTAGAGAATATTGTTCAAGCGATCCCGGCACCTGAAGGTGATCCTGACGGCGCATTACAAGCGCTTATTATCGACTCTTGGTTCGATAACTACCTCGGTGTGGTTTCTTTGGTGCGAATTAAAAACGGTTCACTAAAGAAAAACGACAAGATCAAAGTGATGAGCACTGGGCAAGTGTGGGGTGTGGATCGTATTGGTATCTTTACGCCAAAACGAGTGGATACCGATGGCCTAAATACCGGTGAAGTTGGCTGGGTAGTTTGTGGCATCAAGGACATTCTGGGCGCTCCTGTCGGTGATACACTGACTCACGCTAAAAATGGCAGTGAAAAACCATTGCCAGGCTTTAAGAAAGTCAAACCGCAAGTTTATGCTGGTTTATTCCCTGTTTCTTCGGATGATTATGAAAACTTCCGTGATGCGCTGGGTAAATTGAGCCTCAATGACGCGTCACTATTTTACGAACCAGAGACGTCAGCGGCTCTGGGCTTTGGTTTCCGTTGTGGTTTCCTTGGCATGCTGCACATGGAGATCATTCAAGAACGTTTAGAACGTGAGTACGATCTTGATCTGATTACTACCGCACCAACGGTAGTGTATGAAGTTGAAAAAACCGATGGCGAAGTGATGTATGTGGACAGCCCAGCTAAGCTGCCTGCAATCAACGATATCGAAAATATTCGTGAGCCTATCGCGCGTTGTAACATTTTGGTACCGACAGAATTCCTCGGCAACGTCATCACCTTATGTGTTGAAAAACGTGGTGTTCAAGTTGATATGGTTTACCACGGTAATCAGGTGGCAGTCACGTATGATGTCCCAATGGCAGAGGTGGTTCTTGACTTCTTTGACCGGTTGAAATCGACATCACGTGGTTATGCGTCCTTAGATTACAACTTCCAGCGTTTTGAAGCTTCGAATATGGTACGTGTTGATGTATTGCTAAATGGCGACCGTGTTGATGCCTTGGCAATGATTACCCATAAAGACCAAGCGCAAACGCGTGGCCGTCAGTTGGTTGAGAAGATGAAAGAATTTATCCCTCGCCAAATGTTTGATATCGCGATTCAAGCTGCGATTGGTAACCATATTATTGCGCGTTCAACGGTTAAGCAGTTACGTAAGAACGTGATCGCCAAATGTTATGGTGGTGACGTGAGCCGTAAGAAGAAACTGCTTAAGAAGCAGAAAGAAGGTAAGAAACGTATGAAGCAGATTGGCAATGTCGAACTGCCTCAAGAAGCGTTCTTAGCAATTCTTCACGTAGGTAAAGATTAAAGTTTGTTGGATTAACAGACGCAGTGAGTTGATTTAACGAATAAAAAAGTTAAGTGAAAGGGCTTAGGCTCTTTCACTTTTTAATGTAAGGGAACTCAATGGCAAACGTATTTTCACTGATTTTGGTTATCGTTACTTTGGTAACTGGGATTGTATGGTTATTCGATAAGTTGGTCTGGCGTAAAAAACGCCAAGAAAAAGTGCGCGAACTTGTCGGCGATAACCAGAAGGTTGATGAGCAAACTCAAGCCAAAATTGCGCCACAGCCTTGGTGGGTGGAAAACAGCGTGTCTATTTTCCCTGTCATTGCGTTTGTTTTGGTTCTACGCTCATTTATTTATGAACCGTTTCAGATTCCATCGGGATCCATGATGCCAACCTTATTAATTGGTGACTTTATCCTGGTAGAAAAGTACGCATATGGCTTGAAAGATCCTGTGTGGCGTACACAGTTGGTTGAAACTGGTAAACCGGAGCGTGGTGATATTGCGGTATTCAAATACCCAGTCAACCCTAGTATTGATTACATTAAACGTGTAGTTGGTTTGCCTGGGGATGTCGTACGTTATAGCGGTAAGAAAGAAGTCTGTATCCAAGCTAAGGGCAGCGACGAGTGTAAGCCTGTCGCGCTGTCTAACGTTGAACAAAGTGAGTTTTATCAAGATGGTATTCCATTGATTGAGATGCAAGAGCACCTTGGCGATGTGGAACACCATATCTTGGTTAACCCGCTGCGCCGTGATCGTGTGAGTCAATACCATCCACGAGGCGGAGTGAATGAATGGGTAGTGCCTGAAGGCCACTACTTTATGATGGGCGACAACCGTGACAATAGCGCTGATAGCCGCTATTGGGGCTTTGTTCCAGAAGGGAATTTGGTAGGTAAAGCCGTCGCGATTTGGATCAGTTTTGAATTTGAACGCGATCAAGACAGTATTCTGCCTTCATGGATTCCAACAGGTGTGAGGTTTAATCGCATCGGCGGTATTAACTAGTTCGAATTAGAACACCAAAGACAAAGAGAGAGTATGACTACTCCTATTGCAAAGCTACAAAGAAAGCTCGGTTATCAGTTTAATGATGTCGAGCTATTCAACTTGGCGCTGACTCACCGCAGCGCCAATGGTAAACATAATGAGCGTCTTGAATTTCTGGGCGATTCAATTTTAAGTTTTGTCATTGCTGACGATCTCTATCACCGTTTTCCAAAAGTAAATGAAGGCGATATGAGCCGTATGCGTGCCACATTGGTACGCGGAAATACGCTTGCGGAACTCGGGCGAGAGTTTGAACTCGGAGATCACTTAAAATTAGGTCCAGGCGAATTGAAAAGCGGTGGCTTCCGTCGTGATTCGATTCTCGCTGATGCCGTTGAAGCCATCATTGGTGCTATCTATCTTGATAGCGATATTGAAGTGGTTCGAGGCATCATTTTAACCTGGTATCAAACTCGCCTGACAAGTATTCAGCCTGGGGTGTCTCAAAAAGATCCTAAAACTCGGTTGCAAGAATTCCTTCAAGGCAGAAGAAAACCTTTACCTGTTTACACAGTGTCTAAAATTAAAGGTGAAGCACACAACCAAGAGTTCACGGTTGAGTGTGAAGTAGCAGGAATCGGAAAGCCTGTCATCGGGAAGGGAACCAGTCGCCGTAAAGCTGAACAAGCTGCGGCTGAACTAGCATTAGAGCAACTATCCAATGGCTGATAACGAATTTGATATCGACGCGTTTTTCGCGTCGAGTGGTGAAACCAGTTCACCAGAAAACCAACACTGCGGCTTTGTAGCGATTGTTGGTCGTCCGAATGTGGGTAAATCCACTTTACTGAACCATATTTTGGGGCAGAAAATTTCCATTACCTCGCGTAAACCTCAGACCACTCGCCACCGAATTATGGGGGTAGAGACGGAAGGGGATTATCAAGCGATTTTTGTGGATACACCTGGGTTACATATTGAAGAAAAGCGTGCGATCAACCGTTTGATGAATCGTGCTGCTAACTCATCATTAAGTGACGTTAACTTAGTGCTGTTCTTGGTTGACGGTACACATTGGACTGAAGACGACGAAATGGTGCTGACCAAGTTGCAGAAAGCCAACTTTCCCGTCGTTCTGTGTGTTAACAAAGTCGATAATGTTAAAGACCGCAATGATGTCATGCTGCATATGCTTGAGATGTCGAAGAAGATGGACTTTGTTGATGTGGTGCCGATTTCGGCTAAACATGGCAAGAACATTGATGTCTTGCGTAAGCATGTGCGTGAACATTTGCCTAAAGCGACCCACCACTTCCCGGAAGAATACGTTACTGACCGCTCTCAACGTTTTATGGCGTCTGAAATTGTGCGTGAAAAGTTAATGCGTTTTACCGGTGAAGAGTTACCGTACTCTGTCACGGTTGAAATTGAACGCTTTGACTATAATCCAGAAACCGATGGTTTTCATATCAATGCGCTAATTTTGGTTGAACGCAGTGGTCAGAAAAAAATGGTCATTGGCAAAGGCGGTGAAAAGATCAAAACCATCGGTCGTGAAGCTCGACTCGATATGGAAGAGTTATTTGGTCGCAAGGTCTATTTGGAAACTTGGGTTAAAGTGAAATCGGGCTGGGCTGATGATGAACGTGCTTTACGGTCTTTAGGTTACATCGACGACTTATAATTCGGCATCTTGGGTCACGCTAAAATTGTTTTCAACGTTAAAAAGAGAGAGTATGAACTCTCTCTTTTGTTATCGGAAAGGATGAGAGATTGAGTGACGGTTTACAACGCTGCTTTGTGTTGCATCGGCGACCTTACAGCGAATCGAGCTTGATTTTAGATGTATTTAGTGAGGAGCATGGTCGCCTGACGTTGCTCTCAAAAGGCGCGCGTAGTAAGCGCTCCAATTTAAAAGGCGCTCTGCAACCATTTACTCCTTTGCTACTTAAGTGGTCGGGAAACAGCTCGATGAAAACACTGCGCCAAGCTGAACCCATTAGCCTTGGCTTACCGCTCACCGGTATCAATCTCTATTCCGGAATGTATATTAACGAAATTCTTGGCCGAGTTTTAATGGCTGAGGTTCCTATGCCTGCGTTATTCCATGATTATCTGCATGTATTAACCGAACTGGCGCAGTGTGAGAACCCGGAACCGGCCTTAAGGCGGTTTGAATTGGCCTTGCTCTCGGCGATGGGATACGGCGTTGATTTTCTTCATTGTGCAGGCAGTGGTGAACCCGTGTCGCCAGAGATGACTTACCGTTATCGAGAGCAAAAAGGATTTATTGCTTCGGTAAGAAATGACAACCTCACGTTTTATGGAAATGAGCTGATCGCCATCAGCGAGCGGCGCTTCGTCACTAAAGAGCAATTACGCGCAGCGAAGCGCTTTACACGTATAGCCCTAAAGCCGTATCTTGGCGGCAAACCGTTAAAAAGTCGGGAATTATTTACGTCCAGTTTTAACACTTCCAGAGCAAGGAGTATTGGAAAATGAGTTCAATCTATCTCGGTGTCAACATCGATCATATTGCAACGTTGCGAAATGCCCGTGGAACCAAATACCCAGATCCTGTGCATGCGGCAGAAATTGCTGAACGTGCTGGGGCGGATGGTATTACGGTGCACTTGCGAGAAGATCGTCGTCATATTAAAGATCGAGATGTTCGTATTCTGCGCGAAACGATTCAGACCCGGATGAATCTTGAGATGGCGGTGACCGATGAAATGGTCGATATCGCGCTACAAACTCAGCCTGAATACGTGTGTTTAGTTCCTGAAAAACGTGAAGAGTTGACGACCGAAGGGGGGCTTGATGTTAAAGGCCACCTTGAAAAAGTGAAAGCGGCGACTCAAAAACTTGGCGCTGCGGGGATCAAAGTCTCTCTGTTTATTGATGCTGATCGCGAGCAAATTGATGCGGCGAAAGCGTGTGGTGCGCCTTTTATTGAACTCCACACTGGTCACTATGCGGATGCCCAAACCGATGCTGAGCGTCAAGCTGAACTCAAGAAAATCACGGCAGGCGCAACGTACGCGAGTGATTTGGGGATTTGTGTCAATGCGGGTCACGGGCTGACCTACCATAATGTCGCCCCCATTGCTGCGATTCCGGAAATTTATGAGTTGAACATTGGCCACTCAATCATTGGTCGGGCGGCATTTGATGGCTTGGCAACGGCGGTTGCCGATATGAAAGCTGTGATGATTGAAGCGCGTAAATAGCCATGGCCATTTTAGGTATTGGGACGGATATTGCTGAAATCGAGCGTATTGAAGCCGCGCTTGCACGCATTGGTGAAGGGTTTGCAAAGCGAATCCTTACCGAGCCAGAATTTGAGCAATACCAAAACCGCAAGAAACAAGGGCGGTTTTTAGCTAAGCGCTTTGCGGCAAAAGAAGCGGCCTCTAAAGCATTGGGGACAGGCATTGCCCATGGAGTCACCTTCCATGATTTTGTGGTCAGTAATGATCCTCATGGTAAGCCCGTACTTTCATTGGCAAACAAAGCGCAACAATTAGCTCAGGCTCAAGGCATCAATGCCATTCACCTTTCGATTTCGGACGAACGCCACTATGCAGTGGCGACCGTTATTTACGAATCCTGAGTTTGGAGATAAGGCGCCGCGCTCGCGGTGACCTTCTCCATTTCATCTTGCAATTCAAACAGCTCAGGTTCCATCTCTGCTAGCTCTGCCGATGAACGCAGCCCCTTCTCAAGGGTTTCACACACTTTCTTTAAGCGCGGTACGCCACAGTAGGAACAGCTGCCATGCAGTTTGTGCACATGATGCAGCAACTCTTCACGGCTGGTTTCACCATTTAGAGCCAGTTCGGTAACTTGGTTCACTTCTGGAATATAGTCCACCAACATCTGGAGCATTTCCGTGGCGAGATCGGCTTTATTGGCCGATTGCTTAAGTGCCATTTGCCAATCAATAATAATGTTACTGTAGCTTTGCTCGGTATCGGTTTCTGCTTTTTCTGGTTCGTGGTGAACCAGTTCTAACTTCCCAAACTCATTCTGATCCGCATAAGGATTCCAGTGCATCAACACCTGTTGCAGAACATGCTCTTCAATTGGCTTGGTGAGATAGTCATCCATACCTGCTTTCAACAGGCGGTCTCGTTCGCCCTCCAGTGCATGGGCGGTGACGGCAATGACGGGTGTATTCGCATTAAGTTCGGTCTTTTTGATCTTACGGCAAGCGCTAACGCCATCCATATGCGGCATCTGAATATCCATGAGGATAATGTCAAAGTGAGTACTTTCTGCCAGCGTGACTGAATCCATACCATTGGTACAGGTGATGACGTTGTCCACATGTTCATGCAGTAGAGCACTGATCAGTTTCAAGTTAGCTGGGTTATCATCGACCGCCATAACCTTGAGGGGTAATTTCTCGCTACTGAGCATTGGAACCACAGGTAATTCAGGAAGTAGATCTTGGTTGGCGACCAACGTCTGCATCAATTTCTTACGCGATAGTGGCTTAGTAATGCAATGAACTTGGTATTTTTGCAAAAGATGATCAGACAGCGCCAAAGCCGTACTTGGCGTACCAACCACAACGTGTGGCGCGCAGCGCATTGCTTGTTCTACCCATTGTTCAACTTGAGCTAATTGATTGCTGTGGTTAGCCGCGAGATTGAGCAGCACATAATCAAACTTCTCAACTGCTTCTGGCAGGCTCGTACGAGTCGTGACGTGCAAGCCCTCTTGTAACAACATGCGCTGGGTTATCGTGGCGACTTGCATGTTAGCTTCAATCAACAAAATGGTGCGTTGGTGAAGTACTGCGGTATTCACGTGATCACTGACAGGCATGTGGGTTGCGTGTAGGCTCAGGGTTAACCAGAACGTCGAGCCTTGGTGCAGCCTACTGGTCAGGCTAATTTCCCCTCCCATTTGACTCACCAGTTTTTGGGTAATCACCAAGCCAAGTCCCGTCCCGCCATAACGACGCGAGATACTGGCATCGGCTTGGCTAAAGGCTTGGAACAACTGCGCTTGCTGACGTTCTGAAATACCGATACCCGTATCGCGCACCATAAATTGCAACTCGACAATATCTTCTTTGCGTGAGCGAAGCTCAACACTGATATCGATGTTGCCGCGTTCGGTAAATTTGATGGAGTTACCAACAAGGTTTGTCAGTACTTGCTGAATTCGCAGTGGATCGCCGACCAGCCCGGTTGGAATTTCAGGATCAATATTGAGTGTAATCTCAAGCCCTTTCTCATGAGCGCTGGTGGCTTGAAGGTTAACCACTTCTTCCAAGGTTTCCTGAAATTCAAATGGAATATTTTCGAGCGCTAATTTACCCGCTTCAAGTTTTGAAAAGTCGAGAATGTCATTGATGATGCTCAACAGATTATTAGCCGACTTCTCAATGGTTTGCAGATAGTCGGCTTGGCTATTGGTTAATTGTGTTTTAAGCATTTGGCGGGTAAAGCCAATCACACCATTGAGCGGGGTACGCAGTTCATGTGACATATTCGCCAAGAATTCAGACTTAACGCGGGCAGCTTCTTGAGCTCGCTTCTTGGCGATATCCAATTCGACGTTTTGAATTTCCAGCTGTTCTAAGGTTTCACGTAGGTCTGATGTGGCTTGATCGATACTATGCTGCATCTCGACGTGGTATTCCGATAACGACACCGCCATTGCGTTGATACCATTTTTAAGTGAGTCGAGTTCGCCATGCATTTTACCTTCAATACGTACGTCGAGATGGCCTCGGCGAATTCTATCAACCATATTTTTCATATGAGTGATGGGCCGAGTGACATCATGCATTAGGCGCATCGCAAAAATAGCCGATAGCCCAAGCCCGGTGAGCAGAACTAAAAACGCCGAAAAAATTTCTTGGTATTGCTGTAGGCGCAGCGATGACAAATCCATTTCAATGGCGATGTAGCCAAGGGCTTGTCCGGCGGCTTGACCTCGCGGCGTGGCAATGACTCCAGACTCAGCGAGGACGGGGGCTCTTAAAATCAGAGTATTGTCATGTAAGTCGGACGACACCAACTGAGGAATCGGTTTGTTTTTAGGGTATGTCAGTGAAGCAAAGTTGGGATGAAAGTTGGAGGTTACGAACAACTCATGGTTGTAATCAAATACCGCGATACTGCGAACCAACTTTGAATTCTTGCGATGGGCGTAACTGATGATCCGTCTTACGGATTCTCGGCTATTGTTTTTTAAACCGTTTTCACTCGCGATAGCAAGAGGTTCGATGATACTTAGCCCTGAATCAATCATCTGATTCTCTAAATCGTGATAGCGGTTAAAAGAGAAAAAAGCACTCAATAACAAGCCGATAATTAACGTCGGCGCTAAAGTTAGGGTAATTACACGGGCACGTAAGCCATATCTGGTCATTATTATCTAAACATCACGGTATGGATATGGGAAAATAGCCCCCAGCACCAGTAAAAGGATTGCTTGGCGAAACCATGACGTCTCGCGACATTTAAAGCAATCTCAGTGCCAAAGCCGTCGAAACAATAAGCATAATCAACTCAGACGGCTCACACAACGACTGCGCGGAGAAATAGTGATTCTTTCGCAGCAAATATTGAAGCAAGCAATGAATAAATAGGTAAACCATGGCGCGTTTTTTCCAAGCTAAGAAAAAGACTCAGATCAACACCAAGCATCAATCTGTGACGATTGAAAAGCTTGACCACCACGGAGCTGGGTTGGCGTATATGGACAACAAACCACTGTTCATTGAGGGGGCTCTGCCGGGTGAAGAGGTCGTCACTCAGTTAACTGAAAGCAAAAGCAAGTATGCGCGAGGGCGATTGATTAAAGTGATCACGCCAAGTGAATCTCGTATTACGCCATTTTGCCCGCACTTTGAACAGTGTGGTGGCTGTAACATGCAGCACGTGTCGGTCGAGGAGCAACGAACTTATAAGCAGCAGGCGTTAAGTGAGTTGATGACCAAATTTGCAAAACAGCAGATCACGCTCGATCCTGTTATTGCTGGTTTAGATCGCGGGTATCGCCGCCGCGCCCGTTTGAGTGTGTGGTTCGATAAAAAAAGCGCTCAGTTGCAAATCGGTTTTCGTCAAAAAGCCAGTAAGCAAATTGTAAATATCAAAGCGTGTCCGGTACTTGCGCCTGAGCTGAATCAATTGCTGCCAGAACTTCATCATTGTTTAAATCAATTCTCGGAACCGAGCGTGATTGGCCATGTCGAATTGGTTAAAGCGGACAATACACGTGTGTTGGTCGTGAGGCACACTCGTGGGTTAAAGAACCAAGATGCGAAACGCCTAAAGCGCTTTGCGCAGCAGTATGAGTTGTCGTTGTATTTGATGGCGCAAGCTGATCACCTTGAACTTATCCAAGGTCCGGCTCCTATTTATCAAGAAACGGGAGTGGTCATTCCTTTTGAACCTACGCACTTTATTCAGGTCAATCAAAGCGTTAACCAAAGCATGGTGAGTCGCGCATTGGAATGGCTCGAACTGAGCAAACAAGATAGCGTTTTGGATCTATTTTGTGGTTTGGGAAACTTCAGTTTGCCCATTGCTCAACAGGTTGAGCGAGTCGTGGGGGTAGAGGGTGTCGAAGAGATGGTATTCAAAGCTCGATCAAACGCAGAGCAAAACCAGCTGACCAATGCCGAGTTTTACCACGCAAATTTAGAAGCCCCATTGGCAGATGAGCCATGGGCAAAACAGCAGTTTAATAAGGTGCTGCTTGACCCAGCACGAGCAGGAGCAACCGGAGTGGTTGAACAATTGGCAACCCTTGGTGCCTCGCGAGTGGTTTATGTTTCGTGTAATCCTGCTACCCTAGCAAGAGATAGTCAAAGCTTGCTGAATCAAGGTTTCCGTTTACAGCGTCTTTGTATGTTGGACATGTTCCCTCATACCAGTCATTTGGAGTCGATGGCGTTGTTTGTAAAGTAGTGATGTTGCTTAGGAACGAGCGCATCAATCAATAAAAAATATAACAGGATAGAAAAATGGTTGCGGTACGAAGCGCACATTTGAATCAAAACGAACAGTTTGAGCTTGAAAAGTGGATCGCGAGTCTCGGCCAGGATGGCAAAATTTCTCGTGCACTGACCGATGTATACCGGCAGTGTGAACAGGTTTTAGAAGGGCACTCGAAGGCGCAACTTCTGTTGTGGCGTGGTCGAGAGATGATCGAAATATTGATCACCTTATCGATGGACACTGCGACGTTGGAAGCGGCGCTGTTGTTTCCTTTGGTCTCAAGTGGCGCGTATCCACAAGATCAATTGGAAGAACAATACAATAAAGAGATTTTAAAACTGATTGAAGGCGTCGAAGAGATGGCGGCCATTGGTCAGTTAAATGTCACCAAAGAGGGAGGCGAAGCCTCTGAGCAAGTGGATAATGTGCGCCGCATGTTATTGGCAATGGTTGACGATTTTCGCTGCGTGGTCATTAAACTGGCTGAACGTATTTGTAATCTCATTGAAGTAAAAAAAGAGCCTGATGAAGTACGCCGTGCCGCGGCAAAAGAATGTGCCAACATTTATGCGCCTCTGGCTAACCGACTTGGTATTGGGCAACTGAAATGGGAAATTGAAGATTACGCGTTTCGTTACCAACATCCAGAGACTTATAAGCAGATTGCTAAGCAACTGTCTGAGCGGCGCATTGTACGTGAGCAATACATCAAGGATTTCGTCGAGTCTTTATCCAAAGAGATGAAAGAATGCGGAATCAATGCGGAAGTGACGGGGCGCCCTAAGCATATCTACAGTATTTGGCGCAAAATGCAGAAAAAGAACCTCGCTTTTGATGAGCTCTTTGATGTGCGTGCAGTGCGAATCATCGCGGATAAACTACAAGACTGCTACGCGGCGCTCGGTGTCGTGCATACTCAGTTCAAGCATATGCCCAGTGAGTTTGACGATTATGTCGCCAATCCTAAGCCAAACGGTTATCAGTCGATTCACACGGTGATTCTTGGCCCTGAAGGAAAAACCATTGAAATCCAGATTCGTACCAAGCAGATGCATGAAGAATCTGAGCTTGGTGTGGCCGCTCACTGGAAATACAAGGAAGGGGCAAGCAGTCGTAGTGGATATGATGAGAAAATTACATGGCTACGCAAACTGCTTGATTGGCAAGAAGAGATGTCCGATTCTGGCGAAATGCTCGATGAGTTACGTAGCCAAGTGTTTGATGATCGCGTCTATGCCTTTACGCCGCGCGGTGATGTGGTTGACTTACCGATGGGGGCAACGCCACTCGACTTTGCCTATCACATTCACTCTGAAGTCGGTCATCGGTGCATCGGTGCCAAAGTTGGTGGGCGGATTGTTCCGTTTACCCACAAATTGCACATGGGGGATCAGGTCGAGATCATCACCTCTAAAGAGCCAAACCCATCCCGTGATTGGTTGAACCCATCATTGGGCTTTGTGCACTCAGGCCGAGCTCGAGCCAAGATTAATGCTTGGTTCCGCAAGCAAAGCCGGGAGAAAAACCTAGAAGCTGGTCGAGAAATTCTAGAGAGTGAACTGGCAAAAATTGGCGCGACACTCAAAGACGCTGAGCAATATGCCTTGAAGCGTTTTAATGTCAACTCAGCGGATGAACTCTTCGTTGGTGTCGGTAGCGGTGATTTACGAATCAACCAAATCATCAATCACATTAACGCATTAGTGAATAAGCCAACCGCAGAAGAAGAAGATCAGCAAGCGCTGGAAAAACTGCAAGAAGCTGAGCACCGTGTAACCAGCCGTCCGAAAAAAGATGCCGTTGTGGTGGAAGGGGTTGATAACCTGATGACACACCTTGCACGCTGCTGTCAGCCGATTCCTGGTGATGAGATTAGTGGCTATATCACTCAAGGGCGTGGTATTTCGGTGCACCGCTCGGATTGTGAGCAGTTGGATGAACTACGCCATCATGCGCCAGAGCGAATCATCGATACGGTCTGGGGCAGTGGCTTTGTAGGATCTTACATCTTAACCATGCGTGTGGAAGCGATGGAGCGGGGCGGATTACTCAAAGACATCACAACCTTGCTGGCCAATGAGAAAATCAAAATTGCCAGTATGAAGAGCCGAATTGATTATCGCCGACAAATGACGATCATGGATTTTGACCTTGAAGTTAGTAACGTCGAAGTTCTGCCAAGAATATCCAAACGGGTTGAACAGATTCGTGATGTGATGACGGTAAAACGCCTCACGTAAACGGGTTTCAAGTGCCGATAAAATCATAGACAGTGAGCGAAAAGGTGAGTGGGAGTACTGCTCACCTTTTTTATTTAGAGGAAGGAAAAACGATGAGCCACCCAATAGAAGATTTAGAGCGCATTATGCGTCAACTGCGTGACCCTGAGAACGGTTGTCCTTGGGATGTAAAGCAGACCTTTGAATCGGTCGTTCCACACACTATTGAAGAAACGTATGAAGTGGTGGACGCGATTCATAAGCAAGATTGGTCAAATTTAAAAGAAGAGCTTGGGGACTTACTGTTCCAGGTGATTTTCTACAGCCAACTGGCTAATGAGCAAGGGCTATTTGATTTTAGTGACGTCGTTGACACCGTGAATGAAAAGCTGACTCGACGCCATCCTCATGTCTTTGGTGGTGCCAATTTTAGCAGTGATGCGGAGCTAAAAGAGAATTGGGAAAATCAAAAAGCGCAGGAAAAAGCGCAAAGAGGCGAAACAACGCAAAGTATTCTAGACTCAGTACCAAACTCGCTTCCAGCATTGATGCGCGCCAATAAAATACAAAAGAAATGTGCTCAATTTGGCTTTGACTGGGACACATTAGGGCCGGTGATTGATAAAGTCCATGAAGAAATTGAAGAAGTACAGCAAGAGGCGTTGATGGTACCGGTCGATGAACATGCTTTGGAGCTCGAACTGGGCGATTTATTGTTTGCTGTGGTCAACATGACGCGTCATTTGGGAAAAAATCCAGAAAGTGCGTTAACCAAGGCAAATGTCAAATTTGAACGTCGATTTAGGCAGGTTGAGCAACTTGCTCGCCAGAATAACCGTCCTCTGAATGCGTTCACATTAGATGAACTGGAACAGTTTTGGCAGCAAGTCAAACAGCAAGAGAAATCGACCAGCGAAACCTAAGAGGTTTAGCAATGACGCGTAAGAATGCGCTGTCATTCAAAGGTTCTACCATTCTCATCGCTGGGATTGATTTGAAGCAAAAAATAAAAACACAGGTGTGATATATTTCACGTTGTGGCGGTTAAGGGCTTCTGGTACAATTTTCTCCCGTCCAGAAGAAATCCATTTCCCTCATTCAACCAATTTCAGGTTAAACATGACGACAAACTATATTTTTGTTACTGGCGGGGTCGTATCCTCTCTAGGTAAAGGTATTGCAGCTGCATCACTGGCAGCGATTCTAGAAGCTCGTGGTCTGAAAGTGACCATCATGAAACTAGACCCTTACATCAACGTTGACCCAGGCACAATGAGCCCAACTCAACATGGTGAAGTTTTTGTAACCGAAGACGGCGCTGAAACTGACCTAGACCTTGGCCACTACGAACGTTTTATTCGTACCAAAATGTCCAAGCGTAACAACTTCACAGCGGGTCGTGTTTATGCAGACGTTCTTCGTAAAGAGCGTCGTGGTGACTACCTAGGCGCCACTATTCAGGTGATTCCTCATATCACTAACTCGATCAAAGATCGCGTGATTGAAGGTGCTGAAGGTCATGATGTCGCTATCGTTGAAATTGGTGGTACCGTAGGTGATATCGAGTCATTGCCATTTATGGAAGCGATTCGACAACTTGCCGTAGAAATTGGCCGTGAACGCGCTATGTTTATGCACCTAACGCTGGTACCTTACTTGGCGGCTGCAGGTGAAGTGAAAACCAAACCAACGCAACACTCAGTAAAAGAGTTGCTTTCGATTGGTATTCAGCCTGACATTCTCGTTTGTCGTAGTGATCGTGTGATTCCTGCCAATGAGCGTAAGAAGATTGCTCTGTTCTGTAACGTGTCAGAAAAGGCCGTTATTTCAATGAAAGATGTAGATTCTATCTACAAGATTCCTTCATTGATCCGCTCTCAGGGATTGGATGATCTGGTTTGTAACCGTTTTGGCATCAATGCACCAGAGGCGGATTTGTCTGAGTGGGAACAAGTTATCTACGAAGAAGCGAACCCGACGGGCGAAGTGACGATTGGCATGGTTGGTAAATATATTGAATTACCAGACGCCTATAAGTCAGTTAACGAAGCATTAAAACATGCAGGTCTAAAAAACCGTTTAAGCGTGAATATTAAATACGTTGATTCTCAGGATATAGAAACCCGAGGTATTGACCTTTTAGAAGGTTTGGATGCTATCCTAGTACCTGGTGGCTTCGGTGATCGTGGTATCGAAGGTAAAATCCGTGCGGCTCAATACGCACGTGAAAATAAGATTCCATATTTAGGTATTTGCTTAGGTATGCAAGTTGCGTTAATTGAATATGCGCGTAATGTCGCCGGTATGGAAGACGCACACTCAACAGAATTTAACAAAGGCACCAAGTACCCGGTTGTTGGTTTGATTACAGAATGGATCGACAGCGAAGGTAACGTAGAAGAGCGCACTGAAACGTCAGATCTTGGTGGTACAATGCGTCTAGGTTCGCAATTATGTCACCTAGAAAAAGGCACGAAAGCTCGTGAACTATACGGTAGCGATACAATTCATGAACGTCATCGTCATCGTTATGAAGTGAACAATGTTCTTCGCCCACAAATTGAAAAGGCAGGTCTGAAGGTTTCTGGTCTATCAGCAGATAAGAAACTGGTAGAAATGATTGAAAACCCGGATCATCCATGGTTTGTTGCGGCTCAGTTCCACCCAGAGTTCACCTCAACGCCTCGTGACGGTCACCCACTGTTTGCCGGCTTCATTAAAGCCGCGGGTGAATATCAACGTAGCGAAGAGAAATAAAAGGATACGGGCAGTAGCTGAAGATGTGCTACTGCCCTTTAATTTTGACATTTATATTGAAACGAGAGGAAACATTAATGTCTAAGATCGTTAAAGTTCTAGGTCGTGAAATCATCGACTCACGTGGTAACCCAACTGTTGAAGCTGAAGTACACCTAGAAGGCGGTTTCGTTGGTATGGCGGCAGCTCCATCTGGCGCTTCTACTGGTTCTCGCGAAGCTCTTGAGCTACGTGACGGTGACAAATCACGTTTCCTAGGTAAAGGTGTTCTTAAAGCAATTGAAGCTGTAAATGGCCCAATCGCTGAAGCACTTGTTGGCAAAGATGCAAAAGCTCAAGCTGACGTCGACCAAGTGATGATCGACCTAGACGGTACTGATAACAAATCTAAATTCGGTGCGAACGCAATCCTAGCTGTTTCTCTAGCAAACGCAAAAGCTGCTGCTGCTGCGAAAGGCATGCCTCTATATGAGCACATCGCTGAGCTAAACGGCACTCCAGGTCAATTCTCTATGCCTCTACCAATGATGAACATCATCAACGGTGGTGAGCACGCTGACAACAACGTAGATATCCAAGAGTTCATGATCCAACCTGTTGGTGCAAAAACTCTTAAAGAAGCACTACGTATCGGTGCAGAAGTATTCCACAACCTAGCTAAAGTACTTAAAGGTAAAGGCCTAAGCACTGCAGTTGGTGACGAAGGTGGTTTCGCTCCTAACCTAGAATCGAACGCTGCAGCACTAGCGGCAATCAAAGAAGCTGTTGAATCTGCAGGCTACGTACTTGGTAAAGACGTGACTCTAGCGATGGACTGTGCAGCATCTGAGTTCTACGACAAAGAAGCTGGTAACTACAACATGAAAGGCGAAGGCAAAATCTTCACTTCTGAAGAATTTAACTTCTACCTACAAGATCTAGCGAACCAATACCCAATCGTTTCTATCGAAGATGGTCTTGACGAGTCAGATTGGGATGGCTTCAAACACCAAACTGAACTTCTAGGTGGTAAAATCCAGCTAGTTGGTGATGATCTATTTGTTACTAACACTAAGATCCTGAAAGAAGGTATCGAGAAAGGTGTTGCTAACTCTATCCTTATCAAGTTCAACCAAATCGGTTCTCTAACTGAGACTCTAGCTGCAATCAAGATGGCTAAAGATGCAGGTTACACAGCAGTAATCTCTCACCGTTCTGGCGAAACTGAAGATGCAACTATCGCTGATCTAGCGGTAGGTACAGCTGCTGGTCAAATCAAAACAGGTTCTATGAGCCGTTCTGACCGTGTTGCTAAGTACAACCAACTTATCCGTATCGAGGAAGCTCTAGGTGAGCGCGCTCCTTTCAACGGTCTTAAAGAAGTTAAAGGCCAAGCTTAATATTAGCTTCGCTTTATAGTTCTTTTAAATACCCCGCTTTAGCGGGGTATTTTTTATTCGAAAAAGCGTTAGGTGAGCGCGCTCTGCTGTTATTTCAAGAACGCGGTCTTAAAGAAGTTAAAGGTCAAGCTTAATTCTTAACTGAATAAAGTTTAGCTTTAAAGCTTTTTGAAGCGCTCCACTTCGGTGGGGCGTTTTTTATTTGGAAGCGGGCAGTGAAGAGCGATGAGCCGTTCTGACCGTGTTGCTGCTATACCTACAAGAAAGCAACCCACTTATCCGTATCGAGGAAGCTCTCGATGAGCGCGCTCCATTGTATCTCAGAGCGCGTGCGATAAGGATCTTTGTGACAGTCAGTTTAGGTCGGCAATGGCTTGAATGCGCCTTCTGTCGAGCTCTTCACGAATGGCTTTACCCTGATAACCATCTTGGATCACTTGATGCACATCGATTTCCAATGCGGCCTGATAAGCTTGTTCAAACAACGCTTTTTGAGGGTATGGCCGGTTTTCTAGCCCTAACCGCCCAGCATGATCAGCTTGGCAACACAGTAATACTTGCTCAAAGCGCTGTGGTTTGCGCCAGGCGTCGAGTTTATTGAGTATCTTCAGCTTGGTTGCCGGTTTTAACTCGGCGGCTCTGTGTATGTTTGAGTGCTGCTCACAGACCAGCAGTGCCAGCTCTTTGCATTCATTCGGAACTTTAACACGCTCACACAACGCTTTAATGAGTTTTAATCCAGTATGGCAGTGTAGCTTGTGACTTGGCCACTCTGCTGGTGGTGTGACGCCCTTGCCTAAATCATGGACTTGAGCCGCAAAGCGCAGAGCAATGGAATCGGAAAGTTTAGCGGCTTGCTCGGCGACCATGAGAGTATGAACCCCAGTATCAATTTCTGGGTGCCATTGCTGTGGTTGAGGGACGCCAAATAATGCATCGATTTCCGGGAGTACGTGCTTAAGCGCACCACATTGATGTAATACCTTCAAAAAGATATGTGGGCTCTGCGTCGACAAAGATTTTTGCCATTCTTGCCATACACGTTCTGCGGTTAAGTGAGCCAGTTCTCCACTGTCGCTGAGGTGTTGCATCAACGAGAGCGTTTCCGGAGCCACGGTAAAACCAAGGTGATTTAGTTTGGCAGCAAAGCGCGCAACACGCAGCACCCGCAGTGGATCTTCCACAAATGCCTCAGAAACATGACGTAAAATGCGTTGCTCAATGTCTTGCTGACCACCGTAAGGATCGATAATACGACCATCTTGATCTTGAGCCATGGCATTGATGGTAAGATCACGGCGCAACAAATCATCTTCCAAAGTGACGTCTGGGGCAAAGTAGCAGTCAAACCCAGTATAGCCGACACCGCTTTTTCGCTCGGTACGTGCCAATGCATGCTCTTGCTTTGTGGTGGGATCAAGAAATACCGGAAAGTCTTTGCCAACAGCGGTAAATCCAGCACTGAGCATTTGTTGTGGGGTGCTGCCAACGACCACCCAATCGTGGTCGTAAACATCTAAGTTTAAGAGTTGGTCGCGGACCGCGCCGCCAACAAGATATATTTGCACTGCCTGACCTCAAATTGGGAAAATAGCTTTGGCGATAACTGGCACTAATGGTACTTTGCTTAGCATTGAAATGACAGAGAAGAGAGTATGTATAAGGATTATTATGGTTTTGTAGAGCTGCCGTTTTCTATTGTACCGAACTCTCGTTATCTGTATCTCAGCCCTCGCCACCAAGAAGCGATGCGTCATTTGCAATCTGGGTTAGGCGAAGGTGGTGGTTTTGCGATGTTGACGGGGGAGGTTGGCACTGGAAAGACCACGATCGCTCGTGCCATGCTCAAATCCCTCGATAGCCAAACTCAAGCAGGTTTGATTCTCAACCCGACATTTTCATCGATTGAGCTTCTGCAAGCTATTTGTGATGAATTTAATGTTCGTTATCAGCCCAATGATTCTCTTAAAGTGCTGAATCATGCGTTGTACCAGTGTTTGCTGGCGAATCATACTCAGGGCCGTCAAACACTATTAGTAATTGATGAAGCGCAACACCTCTCTGCTGACGTCTTAGAGCAGTTAAGGTTACTGACGAATTTAGAAACTGACAGTCGTAAACTCCTTAAAGTATTACTCATCGGGCAGCCTGAGTTGCAGTATAAGTTACAAATGCCGCAACTTAGGCAACTTGCTCAGCGCATTACGGGGCGCTATCACTTGCTACCTCTTACGGTAGACGACACCGTGAAATACATCAGCTTTCGACTGGAAAAAGCAGGCGGCGATCGCCAATTGTTTACTTCGAAGTCTATGAAGTATATTGCAACACAAACGCAGGGGATTCCTCGCCTGGTGAATTTGGTGTGTGATGCGATTTTAAACGAAGCCTATTCGCGAGGTGAGCGACAACCCAGTCACGAGACCGTGGTCGACGCTTGTCAGCATGTTATGGCTTTTCAAACCAGCTTTAATCAGGCCTCAAATAATCAACAAATAACGAGTATTAAACGCCGGCTATGGACGGCAAGCACACTAGTCGGGAGCGGGTTAGCAATTGCTTGCTATGTTTGGACGCCAATGTTGATTAGTCCTTTGGCAAAAGAATATGCGCAGCAACATTACCCTAGCTCTCCGGCATCTGCCGTTGAAAAAAAGGTAGTACCAGCATCGCTCACAACATTGATGAGCTCTGGACATCTACTGGAGCAGGGCATCAGTGAGCTGTATAAAGTATGGGGGTACGATGCCTCTGTCATGGACAGTTTCTGCCAAGAAAGCAATAACACGCGAGAATTTGAGTGTCATTATCAAGGCTCGGCAACACTTGAGACCATTGAAGCATTGAACTTCCCTGTGTTGCTGGAATTAGACGTTAACCAACAACCGGAATATGCGATTCTTTACCAAATGGATGATCAACATGTCGAGTTGCTCATGGGGGATAAGCGCTTACGCTTTGAACGTAACACCCTGAACCAATTTTGGCAGGGAGGCGCCTACATCATTTGGAAAAAACGCTGGTCACAAACGCTTAAGCCAGGCATGTCCGGCGAAAAAGTGGCAGAGTTGAATCAATGTGTGTCTAAGTTGCTTGGCGAGTCGGCAACGTCGTCTGACCGCTATGATGCCGCTTTAGAACAAAAAGTGAAGTTATTTCAGCGCTGGCAGAAATTGAGTGTTGATGGGATTGCTGGGCAGCAGACCCTCGATCGACTTTCTCAAATGACGCAAAGTGACGCGCCATTGCTCAATCATCAAGGAGAGCCACATGTCGAATGTTCTTAAAGCGCTTGAACAATCTGAAAGTGGATTTCAGCAAAGAAGTATCCCAACTCAAAGGGGGAAAGCGCAGCCCCAAGCCGATACTCGGCTGGGGTATGGATGGATAGCGGTGGCACTTTTACCTGCCGCTATTATATTGGCTTGGCGTGGTATTTCGACTTGGCAGCAAGTGCTGGAAAATCAACAAGCCTTAGTCAATCAAGCGCCAAAAGTGATTGAAGTGCCGGTAGCGTTTACGCAATTGGATACACCTAACTTTGATGCGTTAAAACCGATTGAAAATATCTCGTTGACGAGTGGCGAGGAAAAGCCTCAATCCCCATCGCCAAGCACAACTGCATCGGCAGAGACGCCTAAGGTTAATGACGTGCTTGACGGCGTCGATCTGTCTGCATTGCCTGCCGATTTAGCCGTGAAGGTACACTCGGCTCTTAGCCAACAGTCGAAGGGGGCTGCGACTCACAACGCACTCGCCCAAAGCGATTGGACTGACTTATCACAGCACGGCATGGAATTTACTGGAAAGTTGATGCCTCTCAACTTTCAGACCCATGTGTATTCAGATAATGAAAACAAGCGCTGGGTTAAAATTAATGGCCAAGAATACACACAAGGTCAAAATATTGATTCGCAGCTTGAGCTGGTGGAAATAAGGCCGCAAGGTAGCTTGCTCAGTTTTCATGGGCAGCTGATTTTTGTTCCCGCACTTTATGATTGGCAAGGATAAAAAAAACCGACTCGAGGAGTCGGTTTTTTTTAATTAGAGATTAAACCCAGCCTGAATTTTTGCGTTTACGGCGAGGCATAATTGACGGCAGAATCAAGCCAAACAGTAAGCCACCTCCAGCAACGCCACCACCATACATGAAGTATTTAAGCAGTAGATCATCTTTTTGCGTGTCTAACTTGGCTCGTAGCTTACGTACTTCCTCTTGAGAGGCGGTTAGCTGATTACTGATGTCAGAGTAATTTTTCTCAAGTTCTGAAATCTGTTTATTACGAACTTCAAGGGATTCTGCAAGGCCTGCTTTTTCGCTGTCAGCCGATTGCCGTGCGTTCGCCAATTTGTTTTTAACCTCAGCCAGTTCTTTCTCCAAACGAGGCATACGTGTGGCCATGCTTTCTTGGCGAGTGATGAAACGCGTCTGTACCCAGCCTTTACGTCCTTTCTCGTCAACGACTTCGCTATAACCGGTTTCTTTATTGCTCTGTAGCAAGTTCACTTTCTCACCCGCATCCACGCTACCAATAATGCGGTACTGGTTATTTGGACCAGAATGCATGTAGGTAAAGAGCTTGTCTGCGATATAACGGTCTTGAGCGAAAGCGGCAGGTGCAGCCAACATGGTGACTAAAACCATGTAAAACAGTTTCTTCACGGTAAATCCTTTAGCAGTTTGGTAGTTGTTCAACTATTTCTTTAATGTGAAACAAATACTAAGAACTTTCTTCGCGCTCTGCAACTAAGAAGGGAGGCTGAGCCTCCCTTTCTGTGTTTTTGAGTCAATAATAACAGTGCTCTAACAAAGCATTGACCTGTTATTTAACGGAAAATGGCTTCAATTGCGTAGAAGAAGACAACCGCTAATAAAGCGCCGGCTGGTAAGGTTACGACCCAAGACGCAACGATATTACGCACCACACCGAGGTTAAGGGCTGCGATGCCGCGAGCAAAGCCTACCCCGAGCACTGCGCCGACCAAAGTTTGCGTGGTTGAGATCGGCAAGCCAGTTCCTGAAGCCAGTACCACAGTAGAAGCTGTAGCAAGCTGCGCTGCGAAGCCTCGACTCGGAGTGAGTTCGGTAATGCCTGTACCGACGGTTGCCATGACTTTATGCCCAAGAGTGGCCAAACCTACAACAATACCAAAGCCACCAAGCGGTAGAATCCACCATGCGATTTCACTTTTCGCGGCGATGTGCCCCATGTGAGAAACACTGGAAACAACCGCAGACAGGGGACCGATAGCGTTGGCTACGTCGTTTGAACCATGCGCAAACGCCATTGCACACGCTGTAATCACCATCAAGACACTAAAGATACTCTCAACACCTGCAAAGCTGTGGTCGTCTTCACGAGCGGTGAAGCGGTTGCGAATATACAGGTAACCACCGACCATCACTAAAGCTGACACGGCGGCAGCCCAAAGCCAAGCTTCCGTCCCTGTCAAATGAAGCCCAACGTGCTTAAGGCCTTTTTTAATGGTGACCAGTGCAATCACCATGGTGGTGATAAACATGTACACAGGCACAAAACGTTTGGCGTTGTGTAATGGGTTTTCGGTGTCGAAAATCAGACGCTGAGCACTGACAAAAATCAGGTAAGCAAAGAATCCGGAAATAATTGGAGTGATAATCCAACTGCCGACAATGCCTTTGACACTTCCCCAGTCAACCGCTTCTGTGCCAACAGAAACGCAAGCGAAACCGATGATAGCGCCAATGATAGAGTGGGTCGTGGATACTGGCCAGCCCATATAGGAGGCAAGTAGAAGCCATGTACCAGCAGCCAGCAGTGCTGACATCATGCCAAACACGAGAATATCAGGTTGAGAAGAGAAGAGAGAGGTCTCAATGACTCCTTTACGGATTGTGTCAGTCACTTCACCGCCTGCAAGATAGGCCCCTGCAAACTCAAAAATCATCGCGATGATGATCGCTTGTTTGACCGTGATGGCTTTAGAACCAACTGACGTACCCATAGCGTTCGCTACGTCGTTGGCACCAATACCGATAGCCATTAGGAAACCGAAAAGGGCTGCAATTATGATCAGGACAGTGCCGTAATTCGCGAGGACATCCATCGTAATACCTAGTTGTTGATAACCAGCGGAGTAAATTTAGGCACGAAACTGCCTTAAGCGTTTATCTGTCGTGACGCTTAAATATAGGCAGTCGTAATTTACTCTTCGTTATTTGATTTACTTAATTATGAGCGTGACAACATTAATTCAAGTCGAGCGCCAACTCGTTGCGCTTGATCAGCGATTCCGCCGACCCACTCAAAAATTTTGTACAAAAATATCACATCAATTGGATTCATATGCGCTTCAATCGCCATCAATTGCTGACGTAGTTGAATCTGCATCGCATCCGTATCATCTTCGATGACATCTAATTGGTGAATCATTTCAGCCACAAGTGTTACCTCACGGCCTTTGAACCCGGTTTCCAGTAGTTCATCTAATTCATTGATGACTTTCTGTGCTTGATTGGCCGCATCTAAACAACGCTTCACATAAGCAATAAAATTATCTTGAAGAGATTCTGGAATGGAAAGTTGACGACCATAGACACGACCAGCGATATCTTTGGCAAGGTTGGCTAACTTATCTTGTTGAGTCAGTAGCTCTAACATGTCACTACGATCAACAGGCATGAAAAGCCCACGAGGAAGTTTAAGACGAATTTCTCGTTTTAATACATCCGCCTCTTTCTCAAGATGAGAAATTTGTGCACGAATTTCAGATGCTTTTTCCCAATCGCCCTGAGCACAGACTTCAAAGAAGTTGATCAGGTGAGAGCAGCATTCATTGACGCACACTACGTGGCGTTGCAAAGGCTTAATCGGGGACTTTGCAAATAACCCCATGATTGTATTTACTGGCATGGTAATTCAACCTAATTCATATAACCCTAAAAAAACAGTCACCACTCATGGCGAAATGTTGAACACTGGCTATAAAGGCGCGCATGGTAACGCATAAAATCGGTGATTAAAACTTTTTTTAATCCACTTATAGCCATGTTGTTTGGATTGCCATTTTGTCAGCGAGGCGAATTGGTGACTTCCTGTTACTGACGAAAACGTTTGCTTCATTGGAATCTTAGTTAGCTTATTAAAAGATACCAAACGCTTACCTTTTACCCGCCTGTTTTGCTACCCGTGGCGCGAAAATGACACACTCGACATTATTGCGTATCGATTTACGCTCAAATGTGAGGATTTCTTGCTTGCTGACACTGAGTTTAAGCAATATCCTGTTGGTATCTGCGTTTAAAGGTAAAACTATGGAAACCGAAATAGAACTGAAGTTTTTTGTTTCTCCAGACTTTTCAGAGACTTTACTAGAAAAGATCTCTGAAACCAAAGTTCTTCAGCACAGTTGCCGTGAATTAGGAAATACCTATTTCGATACACCGGACAACTGGTTACGCCAGCACGATATTGGTCTTAGGATTCGTCGTTTTGATGATGTCTTTGTGCAAACCGTTAAAACCGCTGGGAGAGTGGTAGCAGGGTTGCATCAACGGCCAGAATACAATGCTGAGCATAATAGCAATGATCCTGATGTTTCTCTTCACCCTGATGATATTTGGCCGCAAGGCAAAGCACTGGAAGAGCTTCAGTCAGAACTTAGCCCTCTATTTTCAACCAACTTTACCCGTGAGCAATGGTTAGTGGGCATGGCAGACGGAAGCCAAATTGAAGTTGCCTTTGACCAAGGCGCTGTGATCTCTGGTGATGAAGCCGAACCGATTTGTGAAGTCGAATTAGAGTTGAAATCAGGGCAAACCGATGCCTTGTTCACGCTTGCTCGCGCATTGTGTGATCATGGTGGAATGCGTCTTGGCAACCTCAGTAAAGCGGCTCGTGGTTATCGACTTGCAATGAAGCTTGCTCCTGATGAAGTGACAAGACTGCCTTTGGTGCGTACCAGTAAAACAGACAGCGTGGAATCGTGTTTTATTCAGTCTCTTGAGCACGCCTTAAATCATTGGCAATACCATGAACAGCTTTATGTTGAGCAAGAGAGCATAGAGGCGCTTCATCAAATTCGCCATGCCGTTAGCTTTATTCGTCAATTATTAAGTGTCTATGGGGGCATTGTGCCACGCAGAGCCAGTGCAATTTTGCGCCAGGAGCTGAAATGGCTAGAGCATGAGTTAGAGTGGTTGAGAGAGTATGACCACCTTGAAGATTTGCTGGAAGATAAAGGTCACGCGCTACGCAAGCTCGACGCTAAGAAGTTTTTGATCACTCAATTGAGTGAGATGCAGCAGCAGTTGCCAGATCGTTTTGAAGTTCTGAATCTGTTGACTTGCGCGCGTTACACCGGCTTGATCCTCGACTTGAGCCGTTGGATTTTGACTCGTGGCTGGCAACCTTTTCTCGACGAAAAAGCGCGTGAAAAGATGGATCTTAATATTCAGCAATTTGCCGCAAAACAACTTGATCGTACTTGGGCCGATCTTACTGAAGCGTTTCCGGCAGAGAAGTCGCTCGATCGCCAAGAATACATTGATCAGCAGTATCGATTATTGCGTAATCTCTATACGGGAATGAGTTTCGCCAGCTTGTACGATCTCGATGAACGTAATGGTTTTCGTTTGCCTTGGGCGGACTTACTCGAAGGCATTGAAGAGTTACTCATGCTAAAACCGCTCGAAGATCTGAAAGATCAGTTAGAAACAGAAGAACGTGAACAACTGGAGCGTTGGCTATTTCGTCAAGAGACATCGATTTTACATGCCATGGAACAGACCAGAAAAATCAGTGTTGAGGCCACGCCTTACTGGCGAGAATAGGTCAAACGGAATTGTGTAAAAAGAAGCCTTCGGGCTTCTTTTTTTGTTATGAATCTTTCATTAGTCAACATTTTCACCTTGGTGACTTTAGACCTGTCTCTTTCTGCCGATAACCGAGTATTCCAAGGGGAAACGTTGTGGTACAAGCAAATAATTTCACGGTCCGTAAAAAATTATAAATTATTGAAGTTTGGGTGATTGACACCTCATACCCTACTGGAAATTACTGATACAATCTTTCGAATTAGATCAATAAATAAAAATAGAACTTTAGATTGATGATTTTATAGAGCTATAAGCGCGTCAACAAAGTGAAAGGGAGAACGAATAATGGCAATTCTGTCGTTTAAGCCTTGGGAACGAGTGATCACCGATATTCGCTTAGTGCCGAAAATGGTTTTACTGATGGTGTTCAGTACCATTTTGATCATTGCTAAGCAATTGTGGGACGCAAGTACGTTTTATAACGCTTTAGTCGCGGCAACCCAAAATACACAAGTTGCTCAACAACACTATGATGCCTATTTAGTGCAAGTGGTTTGGCAGACCGTATTTATGATTATTATCTTTGTGGTATTGCTGATGTTTACGGCACGTATCATGCTGCGTCAAACACGCTATATTAGTGAATCGATCAACACCATGGCTCAAAAAGATCTGTCGGTAGCGGTTGATATGCAGTGTAAAGATGAATATGGCGACGTTGCACGAGAGATCGAGAAAACTCGTCGTCAGCTACGTGAAGTGATCAAAATGCAAGTGGGGGCGTCGAAAGAGCTGTTTGAGCTGACGGAGATTATGGCCATCAGCATGTCGGAAACCAAAGAGTCCGCACAAGAAGAGTTTCGTGAAATTGATCAACTGGCTACAGCAATGAGCGAGATGTCCTCAACCGTTCAAACGGTGGCAGAGCATGCGCAAAGTGCATCAACGCTCACCGAAAATGCGTCAACGCAGGCGGCTTCTGGCCAACGTTTCGTGCTTGATACTGTGGCTAAAATTCGTCAATTGTCTTCCGACATTGCGGCTTCTGCCGAAGCGGTGAATCAAGTTGAAGAACGTGTTGAAGCGATTGGCAGTGTGGTAGGGACGATTCAAGGCATTTCAGAACAAACTAATTTGCTGGCTCTAAATGCTGCGATTGAAGCGGCGCGCGCAGGTGAAGCTGGACGCGGTTTTGCTGTGGTGGCGGATGAAGTGCGTAATCTTGCTCAGCGTACCCAAGAGGCGACCGTTGAAATTCAAGAGATGATCAGCCAATTGCAAAACAGTGCGGGTTCGGCCGTTGAGCTGATGGAAAAAAGTGTGGTTGAAGCAGCCGATGGCGTTGATTTGGTCACCAATGCTGGACAAGAATTGGACGGTATTGTCGATCAAGTCAATCAAATCAACGATATGAACTTCCAGATAGCCTCTGCTGCAGGCCAACAAAGTACGGTAGCAGAAGAGATGAATCAAAACCTAACCAATGTCCGAGAGCTGGTTGAAGCCTCGGTGACCGTTGTCGGTGAATTGCTGGAAACATCAGAAATTATGCAATCCAATGCGGATGCATTAGATAAGAAAATCACTTCGTTCAAGGTGGATTAGTCCTCTCAAGCGTTTAGCTTTTGATAAAAGTGTCTAACTCTTTATATCAACGCCCACAAATCGTCAGTGGGCGTTTTTTATTTCTGCAACTTTGTATAGAGTAAATCTAATATCTACATGTCGTGCTAGCACAAGGAATCTACATGCAATTGCCCGCTTCTTTATCTTCAGTGTCGCAATCGGCGCTTGAGCCGATCCTTCAATCCGAAGAGATGCAGCATTGGCCATCTAACCGTTTGGATGAGCTAAGTTATATCGCTGGTATGAGCCAGTTTGTTACTTTAACTTTAGAAAGGGATAGTCTTCTTCGTCAGCGTCTGCCACATATGTTGGAATTTGACCGTCGCTGGGAAGAGTATCGTTTGCAGCTGAAAAACCTACTTAAGGGCTGCAAAAACGAACAGCAAGGCATGCAAGTGTTGCGACAGTTTCGTAACCGGGAAATGGTGTATATCGCGTGGCGTGATTTTCTCCATACTTGGAGTCTGGAAGAGAGCTTAAAGCATCTTTCGGAACTCGCCGAGGCGCTGATATTCGAAGCCTACTCATGGCAATATGATCTTTGCTGCCGAGAATTTGGAACACCCTGTAATAGTCAGGGAGAACCGCAGCCAATGTTGATTATTGGTATGGGGAAATTGGGTGGTGGAGAGTTAAATTTCTCTTCCGATATTGATTTGATTTTCACCTACCCTGAAAACGGAGAGACACAAGGAGCGCGCCGCAGCCTGTCAAATGCACAATTCTTTACGCGCTTAGGTCAGCGAATTATCAAAGTGCTTGATCTGCAGACCATTGATGGTTTTTGCTATCGCGTCGACATGCGCTTACGCCCGTTTGGTGATAGTGGGCCACTGGTCATGAGTTACGCAGCACTTGAAGACTATTACCAAGAGCAGGGGCGTGATTGGGAGCGTTACGCCATGATTAAAGCGCGAGTAATGGGCAGTGAAATGTACGCTCAGTATGATGAGCTCCGTCGTCTTCTGTTGCCGTTTGTTTTTCGTCGCTATATTGATTTCAGTGCGATTCAATCACTGCGACGTATGAAATCGATGATCAGCAGTGAAATCCGTCGCCGTGGTTTAACTAATAACATTAAACTCGGAGCGGGCGGGATTCGTGAAATTGAGTTTATTGCTCAGTCGTTTCAATTAATTCGTGGTGGACGTGAACCGAGCTTGCGTCGTAAAAGTTTGCTTGAAGTGCTCAAAGCCGTTCGTGACCTGAATCTTCTGCCTTACCAAGACGTTTCTCAGCTGCGCAGCTCATATTGTTTTTTACGCCAAGTGGAAAACTTGCTTCAGGCGCTGGGCGATAAACAGACTCAAACCTTACCAGAGACTGAGATTGAGCAGCTGCAATTGGCAACAGCAATGCGTTATGAGAGTTGGTCTGAGTTAACCGCCGAAATCGATCAGCATATGAGCCGAGTTCACGACATTTTCAATAACCTCGTCGGGGATGAAGATGAGTCGACTGATGACGTGGAGATCCATTTCCATGAATTGTGGGATATGGCCCAGAAAGAGGAAGTGATCGAAGTCATTTTGCAAGATCTTGAGGTGCAAGATGCCTTGCGCTGCGCGGAAAGTATTCGTCATTTTAAACGTGATCTGGCGAAGAAAACCTTAGGCCCTCGCGGGCGAGAAGTGCTCAATCATTTAATGCCGAAGATCTTTAAAGCGGTATTTGAAAATAAAGATGCGCTGTATGGATTGCCTCGCGTTCTTACCTTGATCTATCAAATCTCGACACGTACCACCTACCTTGAATTGCTTGATGAGCATAAAGGTGCGTTGTATCAATTGGTTCGTCTGTGTATCGCCAGTCCCATGATCTCCGAACAGTTAGGGCGTTTCCCTATCTTACTGGATGAGTTGATCGACCCTCAGCACCTGTATAACCCGATTCAGCTTGACGATTATCAGGTTGAGTTACGGGATTTTCTGGCACGCATTCCTGAAGATGATATGGAGCAGCAGATGGAAGGTCTGCGTCAGTTTAAGCAGATTAGCATTCTGCGCATTGCCGCGGCCGACATCGCTGGCGCTTTGCCCGTGATGAAAGTCAGCGATCATTTAACGCGTCTTGCTGAAGTTACCGTTGAATCCGTAGTTAACTTGGCCTGGCGTCAACTGAGTGAAAAATACGGTGAGCCGAGCCATCTGGATCAACGAGGCGGAAAAGGCTTTGCTGTGATCGGTTATGGCAAGTTAGGGGGATGGGAGCTCGGTTATAACTCCGATCTGGATCTGGTATTTATGCATGACTGCCCAGTTGATGTGGTAACGAATGGCGTCAAGCAGATTGATGGTCGACAGTTTTACCTGCGCCTTGCTCAACGTATTATCCATATTTTCTCGACGCGCACCCCTTCGGGCATCTTATATGAAGCGGATACGCGGCTGCGCCCGTCTGGCGCTTCAGGCTTGCTAGTGAGCCCAACCGATGCGTTTGCTGAGTATCAGTTCAATGAAGCTTGGACGTGGGAGCACCAAGCGCTGGTGCGCGCACGAATCATCTATGGTGACCAACCCTTAGTTGAGAGGTTTGAGCAAACTCGCCATCGCGTTCTTACCCAAGCGCGTGACCAAGAAACACTCAAGCAAGAAGTGGTCGATATGCGCCTTAAGATGCAGCAACACTTAGGTGGGAAAAAAAGTGGTCGCTTTATGATTAAGCAAGACAGCGGCGGCATCACTGATATTGAGTTTTTGGCCCAGTATCTGGTACTGATGTTTAGTCATGACAAGCCCAAGCTAACTCAGTGGTCGGATAATGTACGGATTTTTGAGTCGCTGATGAATGAAGGCATCATCTCTGAGTCTGACAGCCAAGGAATCACTCATGCCTATACAACGATGCGTGATCAAATCCACCATCGTAACTTACTGAACTTATCGGCGGATGTGGATGAAGAGAAGCTGGTGGCAGAACGTGATCTAGTGACAAAAGTTTGGCAACAATGGCTGGAATAACCGTATGACGGGAGTTTTGGCTTCGTATTGGCTGTGCTAAAATTCGCGCAGAACAATACTTTGGAGATCAACAATGAAACCAATTCTACCTGACTACAGCGATTCAGGCGTACTGATTGTCGGTGATGTCATGCTTGACCGCTATTGGTATGGACCGACGGGCCGAATCTCACCAGAAGCGCCTGTCCCCGTGGTTAAAGTAGAAAACAATGAAGAACGTCCAGGTGGTGCAGCGAACGTTGCGATGAACATTGCGTCACTGGGCGGACGAGCACACATTGTTGGTCTAACCGGGGTGGATGAACCCGCAGCGGTATTAAATGACACGCTATCGTCGCTCGGCGTTGAGTGTGATTTTGTTGGTTTGAGTGATTATCCCACCATCACTAAATTACGAGTGTTAAGCCGAGGCCAGCAACTGATTCGACTCGATTTTGAAGATGAGTTTGAGAACATCGATCCTCAGTTGATGTTAAGCCGTATGGACAAAGTGTTACCAACGGTTCGTGCGGTTGTGCTTTCCGATTATGGAAAAGGCGCGCTTGAGCATGTTCAGCAGTACATTCAACAAGCTCGATCAGCCAACGTTCCCGTGTTTATTGACCCGAAAGGTGCCGATTTTGAACGTTATCGTGGTGCCACACTACTCACTCCTAACATGGCGGAATTTGAACTCGTTGTTGGACGTGTCAAAACAGAACAAGAGCTAGTCGAAAAAGGGCTTGCGCTGATCGACAAATATGACTTTGAAGCCTTGCTTGTTACGCGCAGTGAACATGGCATGACGTTACTGCGTAAAGGGCAAGTACCGTTTAATCTCGCTACCCAAGCCAAAGAGGTGTTTGATGTTACGGGGGCGGGCGATACCGTAATTTCAGTGTTGGCTGCGTCTGTATCTGCGGGGAAACCGCTTGATGAAGCATGTGCATTGGCCAACGCGGCAGCCGGCGTCGTTGTCGGGAAATTGGGCACCTCGACGTTGTCGACCATTGAATTGGCAGAAGCGGTACACGGCAGTCGCGATACTGACTTTGGCGTGATTAGCGAAGACAAGCTTGTCGAAGCGGTGAAACAGGCACAAGCAAAAGGTGAGAAAGTCGTGATGACCAATGGCTGCTTTGACATTTTGCATGCCGGCCATGTTTCCTATCTCAATCATGCCGCGAAATTAGGCGACCGCTTAATTGTTGCGGTTAATACTGATGAATCGGTGAAGCGTCTTAAAGGGCCTGGTCGCCCTGTTAACCCAACCGATCGCCGTATGGCGGTGTTAGCGGGCTTAGGTGCTGTCGACTGGGTGGTTCCGTTTGGCGAAGAGACGCCTCAGCGTTTAATTGCCTCAGTCTTGCCTGATTTGCTGGTTAAAGGAGGCGACTACCAACCAGAGCAAATCGCTGGCGGGAAAGAAGTGATTGCTAATGGCGGGGAAGTGAAAGTGCTTAACTTTGAAGATGGGTGCTCCACATCTGAAATCATTAACGCGATTAAAGGTGGCAAAGGTTAAGCGCCTTAACCTTGTTTGAATAAAAAAACCGCTGCGAAAGCAGCGGTTTTTTGTTTCCGTCAGATGAAGCCCTTAGCCCGTCACAGGTTGTAGACTGCTGCTAATGTCGACAATATCTTGCTCGCTAAGTGTGCCTACAGCTTGGCGCAGTTGCAGCACACTTACAATGTAGTCGTAACGAGCGTTGGATAAACTACGGTTCGCATCGTATAAACGGCGAGTCGCATCAAGTACATCAACGATAGTACGTGTACCTACATCAAAACCTGCTTCAGTGGCTTCCAGTGCAGAGCGTGCGGAAACAACAGTTTGTTCGTACGCGCGAATGGCGCCAATCGAAGCGACGATGTTGTTGTTATAGGCACGAACATTACGTACCACGGTGCGGTAAGTGCTTTCTAACTGTTGGCTTGCGGCGACGTAGTTGTATTCGGCCTGTTTGGTCAGTGACGTCAGGTTTCCACCAGTGTATAGAGGAACGGAGAGGTTCAAGCCAACACTAAAGTCGCTGATATTCTCACCAGATAGCGAGTTATCATCGTTATTTTCAGACATATAGTTGTAACCGCCATCCAGCGTTAACTGTGGTAGGCGACCTGAACTGGCCAAGGTGATGTTATCGCGCGCAATATCTTGTTCAATACGTGCGGTTAGTAGCTCAAGGTTCTTTTGCTGCGCTTGATCGACTAGACGTTGAACGGTTTCATCTGGACGACTTGCGGCGAAACGCTTGGTGTCTAATTCGCTCAGGTTAGCGTGTGACTGACCCGTAATTTCGCGCAACCCTTCATAGCTGTTTGCCAGTTCATTTTCTGCCAAAACTTCATCAGCGAGAACAGTATCATACTGAGCTTGTGCGTCATGAACGTCTGTAATAGCAGACAGACCCACTTCAAAACGTTGTTTGGTTTGTTCTAGCTGACGCGCAACGGCGGCTTTCTCTGCGCGGACAAACTCCAAGCTTTCTTTGGCTTTTAGTACATCAAAGTATGCTTGGGCGACGCGTAGAATCAAAGATTGCTGAGCAGAAGCATAGGAAGAGTCGGCACGACGTGCAGTTTTTTCTGCAGTGTCTAAACTTATCCAACTGGAACGGTTATAAAGTTCTTGGGAAAAACTGACACCGGCAGCAAGACGATCGCTGTCACGTGTTGAGCGGCCAAGAGCTTCATAATCACTACGGGTTAAATCGTAACTTGCCGTTAAATTAATCTGAGGAAGCAATGAGCTACGACTAGAATTAATGGCTTCAAAAGCGGCATCGCGTTGGGCGGCTGAATTTAACAATGTAGGATCGTTTTCTTTCGCTTGGCTATAGATTTCTGCAAGCGTATCTGCCAAAGCAGATGTCGTGTAAAGCCCGCTTAGCGCGGCGCTAATCACGAGGGGAAGCAGTTTTTTCATGGGTCCTATTCCTGCCTAATGCTTGTAAATTATCGATTTAACGAGAGTTTACCTTATATTGACGTGAATTTACGCAAAAGTTTGTAAATTTTTACACTTTATTGTCCAGTTGTACAGTATGATTGTTGCTCGATATTATAAATTTATTGTGATGGATTTAAATATTCTTATAAAAAATATATAAAAAGTTGAGCCAATGCTTGGCAGCAAAAGCGGTAACTAAGTAGACTATAACGTTCACTCAATGAGGTATTCAATGCAACAGTCTGACAAGCAAGCTATGAGGTTCACGCCACAAGATGTGGAAGTTCTCTCAAAAGATACATTATTTAAAGGGTTCTTCCAGATGGTGAAGTACCGCTTTAAGCACAAATTGTTTGCGGGTGGCTGGAGCGATACCATTGAGCGAGAGATGTTTGTACGTGGTCACGCGGCAGCATTGCTGCCTTACGATCCGGTGCGTGACCAAGTTGTTGTGGTCGAACAGATCCGAGTAGGTGCATTAGAGCATCAAAGTCCTTGGCAAATGGAGATCGTTGCGGGCATTATTGATACTCAAGAATCGGCAGAACAAGTGGTTCGCCGTGAAGCCATGGAAGAGGCGGGTGTCGAGATCGGCCTAGTCGAAAAGGTGACGTCCTATTATCCGTCATCAGGTGGATGCTCAGAACGACTTGATGTTTTTGTGGGTCAGGTAGATTCATCATTGGCTCAAGGGATTCATGGCCTTGAAGATGAAGGTGAAGATATTCGTGTTCACGTGATGAGCCGAGACCAGGCTTATCAATGGGTGCAAGACGGGACGTTTGAAAATGGCGCGTCGATTATCGCTTTGCAATGGTTACAACTCAACCACCAACGACTGAGAGAGCAATGGCTGAAGTAGCAACTAAAAAACCTTATCACGTTGATTTCCCAGAGCTAATGCGTGTTTATGAAACAAATTACGCAAAGTTGAGTGCTCTGCTTCCTAGCCGACCAAGTGTTGGCGATATTCGTTGTTATCAAGCGGCGAGTATGGCTTATCAATTAGAAGTGGAAGAAGTCACAAAGTACACAACGCTTGTGGACATCTGTCAAAGTGATGATGTTGCTGTCTTTCCATTGCCTAAAATGTCTGTCAGGCTCTACCACGATGCACGTGTGGCAGAAGTTTGCAGCAGTGAACATCTCAAACGAGTAAAAGCTCGTTATGATTATCCCAACGAAAAAATGGTTCAAAAAGATGAAAAAGCTCAGTTAAACCGTTTTTTAGGTGATTGGCTTTCGTTTTGTTTAAGACACGGCATTAGCCGGACATCCTTAGGAATTTAGTCAGGTTTTTAGTTTTGAAAGTATCGTCAAGCACATCACAAAATAGCAGCATTAAGTTGCTGCAAATAACAGATACTCATCTTTTTGCGCCCAGTGATGGAAGCTTATTGAGCGTCAATACCTATGAAAGCTTTTTGGCGGTTGTCGACGCCATCAAGACAGAGCACGTTGAGTTTGATGCTATTCTTGCGACAGGTGATATCTCCCAAGATCATAGTGAGCAATCCTATCGAAAGTTCGAGCAGGGCATTGCTCCTCTGCAAAAGCCCTGCTTCTGGTTGCCAGGAAATCACGATTACAAGCCCAACATGGGCTCGGTGATTCCTTCTGCACAAATTGAACCGATTGACCATGTATTACTGGGCGAGCATTGGCAAATGATCTTGCTGGATTCTCAAGTTGTCGGTGTGCCCCATGGGCGATTAAGCGATCAGCAACTGGCTCTACTGGATAGTAAATTAGCGGAGTATCCAGAAAAACATACGCTGGTGTTGCTGCATCATCATCCTTTATTGGTTGGTAGCCATTGGCTGGATCAGCATTCATTAAAAGACGCCGATGATTTTTGGCAAGTGGTCGACAAGCACAACAATGTAAAAGCGGTGCTGTGTGGGCATATTCATCAAGATATGGATAAAAGCCATCATGGGGTTCGAGTATTGGCTACGCCATCAACCTGTGTTCAATTTAAACCCAACTCAGATGACTTTGCTCTCGATCATCAAGCACCTGGATGGCGAGAATTAGAGTTACTGGATAATGGCGATATCGTTACCCAAGTTAAACGCTTAAAAGCGGGTAGCTTTCAACCTGATTTTAACTCTGCAGGCTACTGAGAATGAGCAAACCCTCACTGCTCATATACATTCACGGTTTCAACAGCTCAGCTAAATCTCACAAAGCAATGGTGATGCAGGAGTACTGTCGGCAATACCGACCCGATATTAAGGTTGTGGTGCCTGATTTGCCTGCCTACCCACAAGATGCAGCAATCGCGCTCACGTCGCTGATTGAACGCTACCTTACGCAGTATCAAATTGGTTTGGTGGGCAGCTCACTCGGTGGGTATTTCTCTTTATGGCTCAACCATAAGTTTGGTTTACGTGCGGTGGTGGTTAACCCAGCCGTCAAGCCCTATGATCTATTAACTGACTATCTTGGGGTTCAAACCAATCCCTATACTCAACAGCAATATTTGCTAGAGTGGCATCATATGGATGAACTCAAAGCGCTGGATATTGCAAATATTCGAAATCCGGATACGATTTGGCTGCTGCAGCAACAAGACGATGAAGTTCTTGATTACCGTCAAGCCGTTGAAAAACTCAATGGTGTAAAACAGACAGTAGAAGCGGGAGGCGACCATAGTTTTGTCGATTTTGAACGCTATCCGGAATCCATCATCCAATTCCTTCAACTTTAATGAGCCTTGAGGGAAAAGTCATAAATTTGTGAAGTACTCGCGTCTCTCTCTTGACATAAGCCAGTCTCTTCCAGACTATGTTTCTCCTATACTTTCGCAGCGACTTGTGCTGAAACAATCAGCACTTTTGTGTCAATTTTTAATCGAAATCTTAAAAAGCTTCATAATCGCACTGCGAAGTAACCATTTTTGTTTCTACGACGATAATCCGTACTATGACTGAACAATATAATGCTGGAGCCATTGAGGTTCTTAATGGCTTGGAGCCAGTACGCCGCCGTCCTGGTATGTACACGGATACCGCAAGACCGAACCACTTAGGTCAAGAAGTCATCGATAACAGCGTCGATGAAGCGTTAGCCGGACACGCCAGTAAGGTGCAAGTAATTTTGCATGCAGACCAGTCGCTTGAAGTGATTGACGATGGTCGAGGCATGCCAGTGGATATTCACCCAGAAGAAAAAGTGTCTGGGGTTGAATTGATCCTCTGCAAATTGCACGCCGGTGGTAAATTCTCCAATAAAAACTATCAGTTCTCTGGTGGTCTTCACGGGGTGGGGATTTCCGTAGTTAATGCACTATCTAAACGTGTCGAAGTCACGGTACGCCGTGATGGGCAGGTGTATGAAATCGCTTTTGAGCATGGTGACAAGGTTCAAGACTTAACTGTTACGGGCACTTGTGGGCGTCGAAATCGCGGTACCAGCGTTCATTTTTGGCCTGAAGCCAAATACTTTGATTCGGCCAACTTTTCTGTTACTCGCCTTATTAACAATTTGCGCGCGAAAGCCGTGTTGTGTCCCGGGCTTGAAATCACCTTTAGCGATAAAGTCAACGGTAATGAGCATCGCTGGTTTTATGAAGATGGCCTTAAAGACTATCTCGCAGAAGGGGTAAAAGGCTTCCCCGTTTTACCTGAAGAACCGTTTACGGGTGAATTTTTAGCAGAAACGGAAGCGGCAACGTGGGCTGTTATCTGGCAGCCAGAAGGTGGTGAGATGATCACCGAAAGTTACGTCAACCTGATTCCGACCGCTCAGGGTGGTACCCACGTCAATGGTTTACGTCAAGGTTTGCTGGATGCAATGCGAGAGTTCTGTGAATTCCGTAATTTGCTACCTCGTGGCGTCAAACTGACCGGAGATGATGTATTTGATCGTTGTTCTTATGTTCTTTCGGTGAAAATGCAGGATCCGCAATTTGCTGGGCAAACCAAAGAGCGTTTGTCTTCGCGCCAAGCGTCGGCGTTTGTGTCTGGTGTGGTCAAAGATGCGTTTAGCTTGTGGCTCAATGAGAAGCCGCAATTATCAGAAATGCTAGCGGAAGTGTGTATTGCTAACGCGCATCGACGTATGCGTGCAGCAAAGAAAGTGGTACGGAAGAAAGTGGCCTCGGGCCCAGCACTACCGGGAAAACTGACAGATTGTTCGCAACAAGATTTGAGCCGCACAGAACTGTTCTTAGTGGAAGGGGACTCGGCGGGAGGCAGCGCGAAACAAGCGCGTGATCGCGAATTCCAAGCCATCATGCCGCTGCGCGGTAAAATCCTCAATACTTGGGAAGTCTCTGCTGACCAAGTCCTAGCCTCGCAAGAAGTTCATGATATTTCTGTGGCTCTGGGCATCGACCCTGATAGCGATAATCTTGAGTCTCTACGTTACGGTAAGGTGTGTATCCTTGCCGATGCGGACTCGGATGGCCTGCATATCGCAACCCTATTGTGTGCGCTCTTTACTAAGCATTTCCCTTCCTTGGTGGCGGCGGGTCATGTGTATGTTGCTATGCCTCCACTGTATCGTATTGATTGCGGCAAAGAAGTTTATTACGCACTGGACGATGGCGAAAAAGACGGCATTGTTGAGCGTTTAAGTAAGAAAAAAGCCAAGATCAATGTACAACGATTCAAAGGCCTTGGTGAAATGAACCCACTGCAACTGCGTGAGACAACGATGGATCCAAACACTCGTCGTTTGGTGCAATTGACCATTGACGATGGGGATGCGACCAACGAAATGATGGATATGCTGCTTGGTAAAAAACGTGCAGATGATCGTCGTAGTTGGCTACAACAGTACGGCGACATGGCAGAGGTACAATAATAGATGGCTAACGAAATTACTTACGATGGCGTTGAGCAGTTACCACTGCGAAAATTTACCGAAGACGCTTATCTCAACTACTCGATGTACGTCATCATGGACCGAGCCTTACCTTATATTGGTGATGGTCTTAAACCGGTTCAGCGACGTATTATCTACGCGATGTCGGAACTTGGGCTTTCGGCGGCCGCGAAATATAAAAAATCCGCGCGTACGGTTGGTGACGTATTGGGTAAATACCACCCACACGGCGACTCGGCTTGTTATGAAGCCATGGTATTGATGGCGCAACCGTTCTCTTATCGCTATCCGTTGGTCGATGGCCAAGGTAACTGGGGTGCTCCAGATGATCCCAAATCCTTCGCAGCAATGCGTTATACCGAAGCGAAACTGTCTAAATTCGCAGAAATTCTTCTGGGTGAATTAGGTCAGGGCACCGTTGAGTGGCAGCCTAACTTTGATGGCACTATGAAAGAGCCGCAAATGTTGCCAGCACGCTTGCCTCATATCTTACTCAACGGTGTGACAGGTATTGCGGTCGGTATGGCGACCGATATCCCGCCACATAACGTGCGTGAGGTAGCGGATGCCGCCATTCATCTAATTGAACAACCAAAAGCCGAATTGAGCGATGTGATGGACTTTATTAAAGGTCCTGACTATCCAACGGAAGCAGAAATTATCTCGCCGAAGACGGACATAGAGAAAATTTATCGCACTGGTCGTGGCAGCATCAAAATGCGCGCGGTATGGCACAAAGAGGGCAGTGATGTAGTGATCACCGCGCTGCCTCATCAAGTGTCCGGTGCGAAATTGCTTGAGCAAATTGCCGCGCAGATGCGAGCCAAGAAATTGCCAATGGTTGAAGATTTACGTGACGAATCTGACCATGAAAATCCAACACGCATTGTGATTGTGCCACGCTCAAATCGAGTGGACTGTGATTTGCTGATGAATCACCTGTTTGCCTCGACTGATCTTGAGCGTAACTATCGCGTGAACTTAAACATGATTGGCCTTGATAATCGTCCTCAAGTGAAAGGCTTGGTGCAGATCCTTAATGAATGGATTGAGTTTCGTCGCAGCACAGTACGTCGTCGCTTACAACATCGTCTAGATAAGGTGTTGGCTCGCCTACACATTCTTGAAGGTTTGTTGGTCGCCTATCTAAACTTAGATGAAGTGATTGAAATTATCCGTACCGAGGATGAGCCTAAAGCGGTTCTGATGGCACGTTTTGGTATCACGGATATTCAAGCGGACGCGATTCTCGATACACGTTTGCGCCACCTTGCCAAACTCGAAGAGATGAAGATTCGTGGTGAGCAAGATGAGCTTGAGAAAGAGCGCGAGAAGCTAGAACAATTGCTCGGTTCAGAGCGTCGTTTGAATACGCTATTGAAGAAAGAAATCAAAGCGGATGCGGATAAGTACGGTGATGATCGCCGCTCTCCTTTGGTTGAGCGTGCAGAAGCCAAAGCGATGACCGAGCGCGATTTGGTGCCAAGTGAACCGATTACAGTGGTACTGTCTGAAAAAGGTTGGATCCGCCATGCCAAAGGGCATGAGGTTGATCCGGCCAGTCTCAATTACAAATCCGGAGACAGTTATCTCTCCCACGCTCGCGGTAAGAGTAATTTACCTGCTGTTTTCCTTGGCAGTGATGGGCGCAGTTACTCACTTGAGTCTCACTCGCTACCATCTGCTCGCAGCCAAGGTGAGCCGATTACCGGGCGATTGAACCTGAATGCTGGTTCGCATATTCGCCACGTTGTTATGGGTGAAGAAGACCAACTGTGGCTGGTGGGTTCTGATGCCGGTTACGGTTTTGTGTGTAAAGGCAGTGATTTGTTGTCGAAAAACCGCAGTGGTAAGGCGTTAGTGACTTTGCCTCAAAATGCGGAAGTCATGACGCCAAACCCGATTGGCAATTTGGACAGCGATGAAATCTTAGCCATTACTAATCAAGGGCGTATGCTGTTATTCCCAATTAAAGATTTACCACAATTGGGTAAAGGCAAAGGTAACAAAATCATCAATATTCCAGCGGCAAAGGCCAAAGAGCGAGAAGAAGTTGTGTCTCATCTTATGGCGTTGCCAAGTGGTTGTTCAATAACCCTTTATGCAGGAAAGCGTAAGTTAGGATTGAAACCGTCTGACTTAGATAACTTCCGAGGTGAACGTGGTCGTCGTGGTAGCTTATTGCCAAGAGGGTTACAACGCGTGACGGCAATTGATGTTGAACCTGTTGCTAGCGAAGACGATACCAACAGTGAGTCGTAATCGATTTAACTGAGCAAAAAAAGCCCCGCGATAATCGCGGGGCTTTTTATTTCATAAAGCATGAAGACATTAATCCCGAGGATCTTCTCCGACAGTCACGGTCAGGGTTTTCTGCTTACCTTTGCGCACAACCAATACATCAATGGTGGTGCCAGGGCGTAGATCGGTGACGAGGTCCATCACACTCTGGCGACCATGAATTTTTTGCCCGTCAATTTTCAAGATGATGTCTTTTTCCATAAAGCCAGCATCGGCAGCCGGGCCGTTAGGATCAACGCCCATTACCTCGATGCCACCTAAGTGCTCATTGCCCAAAATACGTTCAGCCATCGCACTAATATCTTGCCCATCAATCCCAATGTAGCCACGGATAACGCGCCCATCGGCAATGATTTTCTCCATGATTTTGTTCGCTAACTTAAATGGAATCGCGAAAGAAATGCCGTACGTTTCCAGTTCCGTCGCTTGCTGAAACGAGGCCGTGTTAATTCCCACTAACTCGCCACGAGTATTAACTAATGCGCCGCCGGAGTTACCTTCGTTGATCGCCGCATCGGTTTGAATAAACGCCTGACGACCATCCGCGCTAATCGAGGAACGACCTGTTGCTGAAATAATCCCAAACGTCGTGGTTTGCCCTAAGTTATAAGGGTTACCAATCGCCAAGACCACATCACCGACTTTCGGGTCATAGTTAGGGTTGAGGGGAATAACGGGCAAATTGGTGCCTTCGACACGCAGTATGGCGATATCGGTACGGCGATCTTTACCGACTAAATGCGCCGCTGCTGCTCGCCCGTCTTGCAAAGCAACAATAATTTGATCGGCTTGAGCAACTACGTGGTAGTTAGTAATGATGTAGCCTTTATCGCTGACAATCACGCCAGAGCCCAATCCTTGAGTGGACAGTTTAGTGCGATCACTTTCCGTATATTTACGGCTATATATGTTAACCACGGCAGGCGCTGCGCGACGCACCGCCGTATTAAATGAAATCTGTAAGGACTCGATATTATTACTGGTTTCAGCAGTGCCTGCTGGAATGATATGCGAGCGAAGGGAAGGTACCGATATCAACAGTACGGCTGCGGTGGCCAAGCCTAATAAGACGGATCGCAGAAGAAAATTTAACATACCTTCCTCAAAATCATGGGTAATCTAATGAATGCAGAAGAATAGCATTAGTTCTTAAAATAACAAAAGAGCAGCGAATGTTTCGCTGCTCTTGATGGTAGAGATAAGATTGCGTCAATGACGCGAATTCGGTGAAAATTAACGAACGACCAAGTAAATCGTGCGATCGCCACGTTGGATGTTAAGCGCCAGAATATTCGGTTTTTGTTCGAGAATCTTACGCAGCTCCGCTAAGTTTTTAACCCGTTGGCGGTTAAGGCCAATAATAATATCGCCTTTTTTCAACTGGTAAGCTTCTGCCATTGACCCTTTTTCGACCGAAGCGACTTTCACACCTTCGATACGATCACTCGACGTCGTGTTGGTTAACTCTGCACCAGCTAAACCTTCATGAAGTTTATCCGCAGTGGTCTTCACATCGGTTTGTTCGCCTAAGGTCACATCAAATTCTTCTTTATCACCATCACGAATCACACCGAGTTTGACCTCTTTACCCGCGCCAAGAGTCGCGACTTTCGCACGCAGTTCACCGAAAGTATCAATGGATTTACCATTGACAGAAACGATGATATCGCCAGCTTCTAAGCCGGCTTTATCTGCCGCACTATCTGGAATCACTTGGCTAACGAAGGCGCCTTTACTTGATTTGTAGTTCATCGCTTTAGCGAGTTCTGCTGTTATTTCGCTACCTTGAACCCCAAGCATGCCGCGTTTAACTTCACCAAATTCATCGATTTGTTCGGTGAGGTTTTTCATCATATTAGATGGTATGGCAAAGCCAATACCAATATTTCCACCATTAGGGCCAAGAATAGCGGTGTTGATACCCACCAATTCCCCATTTAGGTTAACAAGGGCACCGCCAGAGTTACCGCTGTTAATGGCGGCATCTGTTTGGATAAAGTTTTCAAAGTTTTCGATATTTAATCCACTGCGGCCCAGCGCTGAAACGATACCGGAGGTCACTGTTTGACCTAAACCAAACGGATTACCAATCGCGACAGTAAAATCACCGACCCGCAATTTATCCGAATCTGCAATCTTGATTTGCGTGAGGTTTTCAGCTTTTTCGAGCTTGAGTAGCGCGATGTCAGACATCTGGTCGCCGCCGATCAGTTCTGCTTTGTATTCACGTCCGTCATGTAATTGAACACGAATTTTCTCCGCGCCATTAATGACATGGTAGTTGGTTACGACATAGCCTTTATCAGCATCAATCACCACGCCTGAGCCTAAGCCTTTAAACGGACGCTCTTGAAGCTGTTCGGTTGGAAAGTCTGGACCAAAAAAGAAGCGAAATTGCTCCGGGATTTGGCGTTTAGAAACTTGAGTTCCTTCAACGGCGATACTCACTACCGCTGGAGTTACTTTTTCTAGCATTGGCGCTAAGCTGGGAATTTGTTCGCCATTCACCGCTAACGGCAATGCCGCAGATGCAGGTAAGGGAGCAAGAATTGAGCTTAAACTAAGGGATAGGACGGTTAAAGCAAGCAAAGGTTTTTTCATCTGATAACTCCTATACAGTTAATGCTTTGTATCTAATATTTGCTCAAAAAATTAGATTTCAATCAGCACCGACGTGAGTTATGACTCAAAAACCTTTGCAAAGTTCACGTAAAATTTTTAACTTCGATTAAGAAGCTTTGGCAGTAACCACTTCATCCGAATGAAGAATCTGCTTTTCTTGCTCTTTGAAAAGCCCTGTAGACCCATTTGCGTAGTCTTTCGGGGCTTCATCAAGAACCTCATCTAAATAGCTGGCTTTTTCTTCCGCATTATCGGCTGAGGGAACCGTGTATTCAGCAATCTTCTTAGCGAATGGATTATCTTGCTCTGGTAGTTCTGGAAGCAGTTCTCCCGAGGTTTTAACCATATGTTGATAAAGCTTGGTGTAATCTTTACCGAGGTTATCCAGCATCTCTGCGGTTTGTGCAAAGTGATCAGCAAGCTCTTGGCGTTGCTGCTCTAGCTGAAATTTTGCAGTGTCGAGTTCTTTTTGCGTACTTTTTTGCTTTTTATAGTCTGGCGTAGTTAGACGAGAAATGACTACACCCAAAAAAGCGCCAATAACTAGACCTAAAACAGCATATATCCAAGGCATAGTTGCTCCTTATCATTGTTATTTAACATGTTTTTTACCTGTTGGTTACACATGTTGAGTTCACATGGTACTATGACAACCATAGCCAATAAAGAAAAATAGACGTGCTCTACTTAGCATATTTTTCTTTATCTACTCTAGGTACGTGACTCATGACCCCACTAGAAAAATATCAAATTGATCTAAAACAGTCAGGTTTTCAAAAAGATAAAGCGCAACAAGATGCTGTAGAAGCATTAGATCGTCTCTACCACCAATGTATTGAGTATACACAACAGCCTGTTGCATCTGTGAGTCGATGGACAAAATGGTTTACAAAAACGCCGTCAGTACCTGAAGCTCCACAAGGTCTTTACTTCTGGGGGGGCGTCGGGCGAGGCAAGACCTACTTGATGGACTGCTTTTATGAGGTTTTGCCGATTGAAAAGAAAATGCGTGTCCATTTTCACCGTTTTATGCATCGAGTCCATGAAGAGCTGAAAAAATTAAATGATGTCAGCGACCCGCTTGAACATATAGCTGATACGTTCAAAGCTGAAGCGGACATCATCTGCTTTGATGAATTTTTTGTGTCAGATATTACCGATGCCATGATCCTTGGGACGCTTTTTCAGGCCTTATTCCAACGCGGCATTATTTTAGTGGCAACCTCCAATATTCCGCCCAATGAGCTTTATCGCAATGGATTGCAAAGAGCTCGGTTTATTCCTGCCATTGAATTGATTGAAAAGCATTGCCACATTATTAATGTTGACAGTGGCATTGATTATCGCCTTCGTACTCTGGAGCAAGCCGAAATTTACCATCATCCGCATGATGAGAGCGCAAAACGAAATTTGCAGCGCTACTATCAGCAGTTAGTTGGCGAAGACAAGCCCGCGGTACAAATTATTGACATTAATCATCGCCAGATTCCGGTTATAAAATCGGCAGATGGATTACTGTTTGCGAGCTTTGCCCAGCTTTGCCAAACGCCACGTAGCCAAAATGACTACATTGAATTATCTCGTCTGTATCACACGGTGTTATTGGCCGATGTTCAACAGATGGGGCGATTGTCGGATGATGCAGCGCGGCGATTTATTGCATTGGTGGATGAGTTCTACGAGCGCCACGTGACGCTGATTATTTCTGCACAAGTGGCTCTTGAAGACTTGTATACAGAAGGTCAGCTCAACTTTGAATTTCAACGTTGTCAGTCACGTCTTATTGAGATGCAGAGCCGAGAATATTTAGCGCGAGAGCATTTGAGTTAAGCAAATCTTTATTGACGAAAAAAAAGACAAAAAACTTGCGGATTTACTCGAAAAGGGGGTGATTTTTTCATCTGACTTCTCTATAATCCTGCGACCCACCGTTACTGCAGACCAATTTAAGGTTGGTCGAGAGTGCCATCCACTCGAAGGGGTGATGACTGGGCTCTTAGTCAGTGGGAGCGTTAAGCTCCTTAAGTGTAAATTTGATTATTAACGGGTTATTATTAGCATGAAAACTTTCGTTGCTAAACCAGAAACTGTAAAACGCGACTGGTATGTTGTAGACGCTGAAGGTAAAACTCTTGGCCGTCTAGCAAGTGAAATTGCATCTCGCCTACGTGGCAAACATAAAGCTGAATACACTCCACACGTTGACACTGGTGATTACATCATCGTTGTAAACGCGGAGAAAGTTGCTGTAACAGGTAACAAGGCGAAAAACAAAGTTTACTACCGTCACTCAGAGTTCCCAGGTGGTCTTAAATCTATCACTTTTGAAAAGTTGATCGATCGTAAACCTGAAATGGCGCTTGAACTAGCGGTTAAAGGTATGCTTCCACGTGGTCCTCTAGGCCGTGCTATGTACCGTAAGCTTAAAGTTTACGCTGGCGCTGAGCACAACCATGCTGCTCAACAACCACAAGTACTAGACATCTAATCGGGGATTTCGAAAATGGCAGAGAATCAATACTACGGCACTGGCCGTCGCAAAAGCTCAGCTGCACGTGTTTTTATCAAACCAGGCAGCGGCAACATCGTAATCAACAAGCGTAGCCTTGATGAGTACTTCGGTCGTCCAACTTCTCGTATGGTTGTTAAACAACCTCTAGAGCTTGTTGAGATGGTAGAAAAACTTGACCTTTACATCACTGTTTCTGGTGGTGGTATTTCTGGTCAAGCGGGTGCAATCCGTCACGGTATCACTCGTGCTCTAATGGAATACGATGAATCTCTACGTCCTGCTCTACGTGCAGCTGGCTACGTTACTCGTGACGCTCGTCGCGTTGAACGTAAGAAAGTTGGTCTACGTAAAGCACGTCGTCGTCCACAGTTCTCTAAGCGTTAATTTTCTTTCGAGAAAATTCGCAAAGTTTGGTTCTGTTTTTCAGAACGACTTGTGGTTCCAAAGCCTGGCTCAATGCCAGGCTTTTTTGTATTTTCATTATTTATCCTTTCCTGCATCCCGCCTTTGAAATTGAGTTTACTTACAGTTATGTGCCTTTTGTGACAGCATAGGCGAATTCCTCTACAAATGTTACTAAAAAGTAGCTTTATCTTGTCAAAAAGTAGGGTTTTATTTATGCTCTTTAATCAAATAAATACAATTAAATCCGTAATTTTGTAGCCATGTTCCTTGAAGAAAAATAGGACTTTTTCGATGGGACAAATGGGAGAATGTTTGGATGAGCAATGCGCCTTTAAATAACGGCCGCAGACGTTTCTTGACAGCCACAACCGCGGTTGTGGGTGGCTTGGGAGCTGCTGCTGTTGCCGTGCCTTTTATAAAATCGTGGAACCCAAGTGCCAGAGCGAAAGCCGCTGGAGCACCGGTTGAAGTTGATGTCAGCAAACTCGAAGAAGGCCAGATGGTTCGAGTTGAATGGCGAGGAAAACCGGTGTGGATCGTTCGCCGTCCCCAAGCCATTTTGGATGGTCTGAATGATATCGGAGATCAACTTCGAGACCCTTCCTCAGAGCAGGCTCAGCAGCCTGAATACGCTCAAAATGCTTACCGTTCCATCAAACCTGAATATTTTGTTGCCGTTGGAATTTGTACTCACCTTGGTTGTTCGCCTACCTATTTACCCGACAGTTTTAGTGAACAAGTCCAAGGCGTAAAATCGGGGTTCTTCTGTCCGTGTCATGGTTCGAAGTTTGATATGGCTGGTCGTGTATTCCAAGGCGTTCCTGCACCGCTGAATCTTGTGGTGCCTAAGCATATGTACTTGAGTGATACGCGAATCATCGTCGGTGTCGACGAAGGAGGGGAGGCGTAATGCAAGCGTTACTTGATTGGGTGGAAAAACGCATTCCAGCAATGAATGCCTACAAAAAACACCTTTCTGAATACCCAATGCCGAAGAACTTTAACTTTTGGTACTTGTTTGGCTCTCTCGCCATGTTGGTGCTGGTTAACCAATTATTGACCGGGATCTGGCTAACCATGAACTACGTGCCGTCTGGCGATGGTGCTTTTGCTTCGGTTGAATACATCATGCGTGATGTAGAGTACGGTTGGTTGCTGCGTTATATGCATTCAACTGGTGCCTCAGCGTTTTTTATTGTTGTCTATTTACACATGTTCCGCGGTTTGATTTATGGCTCGTATCAAAAGCCGCGTGAACTGCTGTGGATCTTCGGAATGCTGATCTTCTTAGTGCTGATGGCTGAAGCTTTTATGGGCTACCTTTTACCTTGGGGACAAATGTCTTACTGGGGCGCGCAGGTGATTATCTCCCTATTTGGGGCGATTCCTGTGATTGGTGATGACCTGACTCTGTGGATTCGTGGTGACTATGTTATCTCCGGAGCAACGCTAAACCGTTTCTTTGCTCTGCATGTGATTGCGTTGCCTATCGTATTGTTATTGCTGATCGTTTTGCACGTATTAGCTCTGCATGAAGTTGGCTCAAACAACCCTGATGGCATCGAAACCAAACTGCCAAAAGGCACCATGGGTGACGATTACAAAACGCAGTTCAAGTTCCACGATTATTACACCAAGAAATACGACATCATCGATTCGATACCCTTCCATCCATATGGCACGGTTAAGGACCTCATCGGTGTTGCGGGCTTCTTATTCTTGTTCTGTTATGTGCTGTTTTTCAATCCAGAGATGGGAGGCTACTTCCTCGAGCCGCCTAACTTTGAGGCCGCAAACCCATTGAAAACGCCAGAACATATCGCGCCCGTTTGGTATTTCACTCCGTTCTACGCCATTTTGCGTGCGGTGCCTGATAAACTCATTGGGGTGATCGCGATGGGGCTGTCGATTGCCGTACTGTTTGTTCTCCCTTGGCTAGATCGTTGTAAAGTACGTTCATACCGTTATCGCAGTAAATTCCACTTAATTAATATTATTCAATTCACCATTTGCTTTATTGCTCTTGGTATTTTGGGGGCGTTGCCTGCAACACCTACTTATACCTTGCTCGCACGTATTTTCAGCTTGGGCTATTTCATGTTCTTTGTACTGTTGTTCTTCTACAGTAAAAATGAAAAAACCAAACCATTACCAGAGAGGGTGACATTCAAATGAAGAAGTGGATTGTAATGTTATTTGCACTGCTGCCATCTCTGGCGATGGCGGCAGGCGCTAATGTTCCGCTTGATGCTGCGAACAATGACTTGAGTGATAAGGCGTCACTACAAAATGGTGCCAAGCTGTTTATGAACTACTGCTTTGGTTGTCATTCAACTCAGTATCAGCGTTATGGTCGCGTAGCCCAAGATTTGGGTATCCCTGATGACTTAATGAAACAAAACCTGATCTTTGATCCGGCGGTAAAAATCGGCAGCTTAATGGAAAATGCGATTCCTGATGAGTCTGCAGCCAAGTGGTTTGGTGCGCCACCACCTGATTTAACCTTGGTGGCTCGTGTCCGTGGAACTGACTGGTTATATACCTATTTACGCTCGTTTTATGCCGACCCTTCTCGTCCGTTTGGTGTGAACAATATCGTCTTCCCAAGCGTTGGTATGCCTCATGTATTAGAAGAGTTGCAAGGTGTACCGCAACCTGTCTATGAAACGCACATGGTCGACGGTGAAGAACACCGTGTTGTGGTTGGTACGCAAAGTGATGGTCGTGGAGAGCTCAACCAAGAGGAATTTGATACGGCAGTACGCGACTTGGTTAATTTCCTAGAATATTCTGGTGATCCGGTGAAGCTTGAGCGTCATGCGCTAGGGTGGTGGGTCATGGCCTTCTTAGTGATATTCACTATCGTTGTGGTGTTTCTTAAGAAAGAATATTGGCGTGATGTGCACTAATTATGCTATTATACCGTGCTGATTTCTCAATATAACTTGACAATGGAGGCGTAGCCTCCATTGTTTTTTATCTGTAAGTGTGCTGGAGGGCTCCATGGCTGTAGCTGCCAATAAACGTTCTGTGATGACTCTATTTTCAAGTTCATCTGATATGTATAGCCATCAGGTTCGTATTGTTCTGGCTGAAAAAGGTGTAAGTGTTGAAGTTGAGCTTGTGGATGAAGCAAATCTACCCGCTGAACTGGTTGAGCTAAACCCTTATAAGACAGTTCCAACCCTAGTTGATCGCGAGCTCGCGCTTTACGATTCAAAAATCATCATGGAATACCTTGATGAGCGATTCCCGCATCCACCTTTGATGCCAGTATATCCTGTTGCTCGTGGTAATAGCCGTCTGATGATCTACCGTATCGAAACTAACTGGTACTCTTTGGCAGATAAAGTCGCAAATGGGACTGCCGATGAAGCAGAATCAGCACGTAATAAGCTGCGTAATGATCTTCTCACGTTGGCCCCTGTTTTTGCTGAGTATGAATACTTCATGAGTGAAGAGTTCAGCCTGATTGACTGTTATCTGGCACCGCTATTATGGCGTCTACCAGTGTTGGGTATCGAATTGGTTGGTCCGGGCTCTAAAGAGCTTAAAGTTTATATGAACCGCGTATTTGAGCGTGATTCATTCCTTGCTTCATTGACTGAAGCAGAGCGTGAAATGCGCCTTGTTCGCTAATTTTTGAGTGTCATGGATATTTCACAAATGACTCCTCGTCGTCCTTATCTGCTTCGAGCGTTTTATGATTGGTTAGTGGATAACGATCTCACGCCACATTTAGTCGTAGATGCAACATTACCGGGTGTGCGTGTTCCTCTTGAATTTGTTCAAGATGGGCAGATTATTCTTAACATTGTCCCTCGTGCTGTGGGCAATCTTGAGTTAGGAAATGAAGCGGTCACATTCAACGCGCGTTTTGGTGGAAAACCACATTCGGTCATTGTGCCTCTATATGCCGTGCAAGCGATTTATGCACGTGAGAATGGGGCAGGTACAATGTTTGAAGCTGAAGATGCTTATCAAGAACCGAGTGAGCAAGAAGACGACGTTCAAGAGACGGAGCATCTGTCACTGACTTCTGCGCCAGAAATAGATTCTAGTGAGGAAGAGACTTCAGAACCTGATGGTGATGATGAACCGCCGAGGCCGAAAGGTAAGCCTAGCCTTCGAGTGGTTAAATAGGACACTAATAAAAAGCAGCGTATCAACGCTGCTTTTTTGTATTGAACCCAATGACTTGTTATGACTCGTCACCATATTGAAACGCTTTAATCACGCGCTTTACCCCGGAGATGTTTCTGGCAATATCGACGGCTAAATCGGCGTGGCGATGAGAAACATACCCTAGCAGAAAGACTTCTTTGTCTTCAGTGATGACTTTAATTTTGATGCCTGAGAGCTCGGAATTAGCCAACAACGCTGATTTTACTTTGGTTGTCAGCCAGCTGTCGTGACTGATTTCTCCAAGCGACAAAGGTTCTTTAATATGAACTTGGTTATAGATGGTGTTCACGCCTTTGACTTTTCTCGCTCGGGCCTCAAATTCGTCAAGTAATGTTTGTTCAGACGACTGACCTATCAGTATCACCGTGCCGTTGTATGAACTTGCGGTAATGCGTGTATGTTCGGCAAACGGGGCCTTATTCGCGATACCAGCGATTTGCAGTTCGATATTGTTATCATCCCAAATCTCTTGTGTCGTTCGAGTATCGGTGACGATATTGGCTGTCGTTGCAGCCCCAGCGACTAAAAACCCAGCACAACCACTAAGTATGAGTGGGGTCAATATTATCAATAACCGTGTTACCAGTTTCATAGCGTTACTCTTCGTGAGTGGGGAACAAAACCTGATCAATCAAATCGCATAAGCAATGGAGTGTTACCATGTGTACTTCGTGAATGCGCGCAGTACGATGGGAAGGAATACGAATTTCGACATCATTTTCACCAAGCAATCCAGCCATTTCTCCGCCATCTTTACCCGTGAGGGCGATGATGGTCATATCGCGAGTCACAGCGGCTTCCATCGCTTTGATGATATTTTTGCTATTACCACTGGTTGAAATCGCAAGCAAAATATCGCCAGGTTGTCCGAGCGCCCGCACTTGCTTTGAAAAGATTTCCTGGTAGTGGTAATCATTCGCGACCGCTGTCAGTGTAGTGATATCTGCAGTGAGCGCCATCGCTGGTAAACTTGGACGCTCGGTTTCGAAGCGGTTTAGCAAACAAGAGACATATTGCTGAGCGTTTGACGATGAGCCTCCATTACCACAACAGAGTATTTTGTTGCCTTTCAATAGGCTGCTAACCATGGCTTGTGCGGCATGAGTGATGGCATCAGGGAGCGCTTCAGCCGCCGCGATTTGAATTTGAATACTTTCTTTAAAGCTATCTTTAATGCTTTCGAGCATCGGTTATCCTTGCGTAATCACATTTTTTATCCATTCAATCTGCTTACCTTGTTGGTGAATAGCGACCAGATCAAATCGAAAATCCGTAGAGTGGACTGAAAGCCCTTGTTTCATCAGCCATAGGGTGGCTGTTTTCATTAGGCGTTTTATTTTGGCGGGCGTGACCGTTTCTGCCGCATGTCCGTATTGCTGGCTATTACGATATCTGACTTCGACAAACACCGTGGTGGTGCCATCGCGCATAATTAAATCAAGCTCGCCTCCGCGTACTTGGAAGTTTCTCTCAATTATGACTAAGCCGCAACCTTGTAAATACTTTTCGGCTGCGGCTTCGTAAGCTTGTCCAGTGGCTCGGCGGCTAAAGAGCTTCATGCTCCGTCCAGCTTAACTGGCGGTTAATTACGCAGTTATCGTCAATGCTGAGGACGCCTGTCTCACCTTGAATGGTATAGCCTGATACCACTTTCATTTGTGGTAATTGTTCAAGCAAGCGGTAGGCATCAATACCAAGAGCTTGTAAACGTTTCTCGGCATTCGAGTCTTTAGGCCATAGCTCTTCCATTTGCGCTTCAAGTTCCGGTTCGGGATCAATCAAGATAGGAAGATCACTGTAGGCAACGCCGGAGAGATCTTCATACTGAGTTTCACCACTGTTGCTTCGTGAATTTGAAAACAGTTTTGGAGGTGTGGTATCTGGATTAATCGCGACTTCAATAAAGGGTTTAATTAGCGTCAGTTCAGCGCTGTTGGCTACGATGTAGACAGAATCTACGTCACGGCGACTTCGAGGCTGGCTCTCTAAATTCATGCCCAATAATGATTCCATCTGAGCAATGTGTTGCTGACTGTCTTGCAGACCAAACACTTCGTTAATGTTGCGCTGCAACTGGCGTTTATCACCGAACAAACTGACGGCGACTTTGTTGTCGCTGTACTGTTTCCACTCTTTATTGAACGCTTCGACGACACGGTTTCCTAAGTGGCCTGCAGGGGCAAGAATTAACGGGTAGCGGTAACCCTTATCAAAAAGGTGGCTCGCGGCTTGAGCTACTTCCTGCTCTGGCGAAAGCGCGACGTAGCAAGTATTAATACCTGGCTCTAGCTCTTCTGGAATATTCAGTGCCAACGTGGGAATCGGTGTTGAGAAGTGAGATTGTGCGGATTGGAGTTTCTCAACATTTTCTTTGATCAATGGCCCTACGATAAAATCGATATTTTTCTCAATGATCTTATCTTCAATATCTTGCGCGGTTGACGCATTGGTATCAATCACCGTTAAGGTGGCGTTTTCATCGCGCTGTTTATCGTTCATCATTTCAAGGATAAAACCGTCACGAATGAGTTTGGCTTGCGGTGCAAACTTACCAGAAAGTGGCAGCAATAACGCAGTGTTCATTGGTTTAACGATTTCAAGCGATAGAATGTCGTCAATCGATTTTGGTGTGTACGTCGCCGCAGGATGTTGCGGGTTCTCATCTAACCAGTTTTTCAATGAATTACGCAATTGAGGAATGTCACTGGCCAATGACTTGTTGTACAAAGCCAGTTGAATCCAACCATCAAATACCGCTTCGTCTGGGGAGACGTTTTGGCTTGATAATTGTTGCTCAGAATATTGGTTCAGGTTGTTCCAAATATTCTCTGAAAGAGATTGACGCTCAGCAACAGGCGCGTATTGCTGAAGAGAAGAAAGCTGACGTGCTGCTTCAAAATACTCTTCACGATTGGCGTAGATCGACGCTTGTAATTGGTAATATTCTTGCCACTGGGCATCGTCCAAATTCCAGGTATCATCGAAGCTTAATGCGCTCAGAGCTTGCTGCTCTTGACCTTGCTTGACGTATTGCTGTGCGCGAATCAATTGCCACTGTGCCTGTTGACGGTGGGTCATCTCTGATCGTGATAGGCGTCGAGATAAGTTATCCGCTTGGGCAAAGTCATTGGCGTCGACAGAGGCTTTGTACGCCATGATTAACCAGTCGACTTGCAAAGCGCCTTGGCTGCTGTCAGCCTGCATAAGATAGCTTTGTGCCGACTCAGTCGGAGCAAGGGTAATATCCACTGATGTGGGGGTCGAAGGACCGGTTGAACATGCCGCTAACGTAATCGCTAATGCTACAGGCGTTAAGATGCGTGGTACACTGAGTCTCTTATGGTGTTTCATGGCCATGAGTTCTATCGCTATTAAGTGTAAAATTGTCTCTATATTAATCGTTGAAGTGATGCTAAACAAATGACAGATAACAAAACATTACCTGCCGAGGTTCCAACTTTGTACATTGTACCCACTCCTATTGGCAATTTGGGGGATATAACTCAACGTGCCTTGGAAGTGTTGTCTAATGTCGACATGATTGCCGCAGAGGATACTCGCCACACAGGTAAGTTGCTCTCTCACTTCAATATTCAGACTAAAACTTTTGCATTGCATGATCACAATGAACAGCAAAAAGCTCAAGTTTTAGTGGAAAAACTTCTACAGGGCGCAACCATTGCTTTGGTTTCTGATGCTGGTACCCCGTTAATTAGTGATCCAGGGTATCACTTGGTGAGTCAATGTCGTCATGCGGGCGTCAAAGTTGTGCCATTACCTGGTGCGTGTGCGGTGATTACCGCTTTAAGTGCCTCAGGACTTCCGTCAGACAGTTTTAGTTTTGAAGGCTTTCTGCCACCGAAAAGCAAAGGGCGTAAAGATAAATTCCTCGAGATCGCCAAAGCGGCACGTACCAGTATCTTCTATGAGTCACCGCATCGAATTGTCGACTCTTTAAAAGATATGTTGGATATTCTCGGCTCTGATCGTCAAGTGGTGTTAGCCCGGGAGCTGACTAAAACTTTTGAAACCATTCAGTCCTTACCTTTAGGCGAACTCATCGATTGGGTTACCAGTGATGGCAACCAGCAACGTGGTGAAATGGTCCTGTTGATTCATGGTTATCGAGCGGCCAGTGAAGAGTTGGTGCCTGAAGAGGCGCAGCGGACTTTAGGTATTTTAATCAAAGAGCTGCCTTTAAAAAAAGCGGCAGGGTTAACGGCGGAAATTTACAACTTGAAAAAAAATGCGCTGTATAAGTGGGGTTTAGAGCATCTTGAATAAGTGAACTTGTCAAAAAAACAGCGATATAGCTCTGGCAAATGGCTAGAGTTTAAGCAGATGAGGGCAAAATAGGCGCCAATACTTAATCTACCTAGACACTGCCTGCGCTTATCTATACAATCCGCCTCGGAGCTGACCGGGTAGTCGCTGCCTTATTGATGTCCTTCGGGAGACTGATAAGGGGGAGGAAAGTCCGGGCTCCATAGAGCAGGGTGCCAGGTAACGCCTGGGGGGCGCAAGCCCACGACAAGTGCAGCAGAGAGAAAACCGCCGATGGCCTATCTTTTTCGAAAGGGGCACAGGTAAGGGTGAAAGGGTGCGGTAAGAGCGCACCGTGCGTCTGGCAACAGTTCGTAGCAAGGTAAACTCCACCCGGAGCAAGACCAAATAGGCCTCCACATTGCGTTGCTCGCGTAAGGAGGCGGGTAGGTTGCTGGAGCCAGTGAGCGATTGCTGGCCTAGAGGAATGGCTACCGCCGTGAAAGCGGAACAGAACCCGGCTTACAGGTCGGCTCCTCCACTTTTATAAAGACCCATCGTAACAAGCCGTTATGATGGGTTTTTTGCTTTTTACTGACGTAAATAATTTTGTAAGCAATAAACTTAGCGCAATGTCACGTGTTACTAGCCCCGAGAGGTGGCGATTATACTGCAAATCGGTACACTGAAGACATGAGCGCTTGCTGCGATAGTTTAGACGAGATACTCAATGACGGAATCATTCAAACATATATCGGTCCTGCTCAATGAATCTATTGACGGATTAAACATTAAGCCTGATGGCACCTACATTGATGGCACTTTTGGTCGAGGTGGTCATAGCCGAACGATTCTATCAAAATTGGGTGAAAAAGGGCGTCTTTACAGCATTGATCGTGATCCTCAAGCGATTGAAGAAGCAAGTAAAATCGATGATCCCCGCTTTACCATCATTCATGGCCCTTTCTCTGGTATTGCAGAGTATGCCGAGCAATATCAGTTGCAAGGCGAAGTGGACGGCGTGTTATTTGATTTAGGTGTTTCTTCTCCACAGTTAGACGATGCCGAACGTGGCTTCAGTTTTATGAAAGACGGCCCACTCGACATGCGAATGGATCCGACTTCTGGTATTCCTGTCTCTGAGTGGCTAGCAAAAGCCGATCTTGATGACATCACTTGGGTTATTCGCGAGTTTGGAGAAGACAAACATGCTCGACGTATTGCCCGTGCGATCGTTGAATATTGTGCCAATGAAGAAAATGAACCTCTGACACGGACTTCTCAACTCGCTAAGTTGATTTCCGATGCCGCACCGAAAAGCTTCAAAGAGAAGAAACATCCCGCGACTCGAGCGTTCCAAGCATTTCGTATTTATATCAACAGTGAACTTGAAGAAATTGATAAAGCCTTGGTTGGCGCCAGTTCTATTTTGGCACCGCAAGGACGCTTATCGGTGATCAGTTTCCACTCGCTGGAAGACCGTATGGTAAAACGCTTTATGCGCAAAGAGAGTAAAGGGCCGCAAGTTCCTCACGGTATTCCGATGACTGAAGCGCAAATTCAAGCTCTGGGGAGCGCCAATCTTAAGACCATCGGCAAAGCCATCAAACCGACAGAACAAGAAATAGAACTTAACCCGCGTTCACGCAGTTCTGTGCTTCGTATCGCCGAAAAACTGTAAGTTATGAGCCAGTCTACACCGAATCTCGCCAAACTGATTGTTCATGACCTGTTTACCACAGGTCGTGTGCCATTGATTTTACTCACTTTGATCTTTACTTCAGCCATGGGGGTCGTGTTCATGACCCATCACACACGTGAAGCGATCACTGAAAAAGATCAAGCGTTAGTCGAGCGAGACCGTTTAGATGGCGAATGGCGTAACTTACTGCTGGAAGAAACTGCGCTCTCTGAACACAGTCGTGTGCAAAACATCGCCAAAGATGAGTTGGATATGAAACGTCCAGATGCAGACAAAGAAGTGGTGATTACGCTCAAATGACAACCAAAAAAACCGCGCCGAAGAAAAATAGCGGCAAGAAAACGTCAACTAAAACACAACCAAAGCAACCCACCTCTGGACCAATACTGATTCAGTGGCGCTTCTACCTGATTCTCTTCTTCGTATTTTGTGCGTTTGCGCTGCTGGTTGGGCGTATCGCTTATATTCAAATTATTGAACCTGACAATCTTATTCGTCAGGGAGATTTACGTTCGGTTCGCGCGAAGACGCTGCACTCAGCGCGCGGGATTATCTCTGACCGGAATGATGAGCCCTTGGCGGTCAGTGTTCCTGTCGATGCGGTCTGGGCGGACCCGGTGACCATCTTTAAGCAAGGTGGCTTAAAAAACATTGACCGCTGGCATGCTCTCGCCGATGTTTTAGGGCTGAAACGTGATGATCTCATTAACAAAATCAGTGCTAACAAAAACCGTCGTTTTATCTATTTGCAACGTCAAGTCAGTGCGGCGATGTCCAAGTATGTTCATGAACTCAAACTGCCCGGCATCGGCTTGAAATCTGAGTCACGCCGTTATTATCCCGCAGGGGAAGTCAGTGCACACCTAGTCGGTGTTACAGGGATTGACGGACATGGTTTAGAAGGTGTTGAACGGAGTTATGATAAGTGGCTAACAGGTGAAGCAGGTAAGCGGATTATTCGCAAAGATCGCTACGGACGTGTGGTGGAAAATATCTCTCTTGAAGAACGCGAAGAGGGCAAATCACTCCAGCTAACCATCGACCAGCGTATTCAAGCGATCGCCTACCGAGCGATTAAGCAAGCGGTGGCCGATTATCGTGCAACATCTGGCTCTGCAGTGATTTTGGATGTCAAAACGGGTGCGGTGCTTGCCATGGTCAATGCGCCTTCCTACAACCCCAACAATCGTTCTGATTTACAGTCATTTAAGATGCGTAACCGCGTTATTACCGACGCCCTTGAGCCAGGCTCAACGGTGAAACCCTTTGTGGTTCTTGCCGCTCTCGAGAACGGTACCGCGGATGAAAACACCATTATCGATACTGGTAACGGCATTATGCGTATTGGTGGTAGCCGCGTGCGAGACTCATCAAAAGTCGGTAAAGCATCACTGACCAAAATCTTGAAAAAGTCCAGTAACATCGGGGTCGCACATTTGGCACTCGGTATGCCTCTAGACTCTTTATTAGGCATGTACAGCTCGGTCGGATTTGGTGAATTATCAGGGCTGAACTTAGTGGGAGAAACAACGGGGATTTTCCCCAACCGCCGTCGTTGGTCAAAATTTGAAATCGCCACATTGGCGTTTGGTTATGGTATTTCCGTTACGCCACTGCAACTGGTACATGCTTACGCGACACTTGGCAACTTAGGCAAATATCAACCCATTCACATTATTGAAAACAATAAAGAAGATTTATCGCGTCAGGTTTTTGATCATGATAAAGCGGAAAAAGTACTTAAGATGCTTGAAACCGTGACTCAACCCGGCGGTACAGCAACCCAAGCGGCAGTCCCTGGTTATCGCATTGCAGCCAAAACGGGGACGTCACGCAAAGCCAATGCTGGCGGTTATAGTGATGAATATGTGGCGGTTACGGCGGGCATTGCGCCAGTTAGTGACCCAAAAGTCGCGCTGGTGGTGATTGTCAATGAGCCGCAAGGGGACTTGTATTACGGTGGTTCAGTTGCAGGGCCGGTATTTTCAGAAATTATGAAAGGTACCCTGCAAATTCTGAACGTGGCACCGGACGAAAATCGGTTTAATTAGAGAGAACAAACATGACAGACACATATCCGCTTACCTTAGGTGAATTGATTGCCCCTTGGTGTGATATCTCAACGAGTGAGGCTGCGCATATCGCGGTGTGTGATTTACAGCTTGATAGCCGACAGGTCAGGCCGCAGAGCATTTTTGTCGCCATCAAAGGTCATGCCAGTGATGGGCGAGCATTTATTCCTGCCGCGGTAGAAAAAGGCGCGAGCGCGGTGCTTGCTCAAGCTGATGATAAGCATCTTCACGGCACCATCGATAGGACTTACCCTCATACTCCCATCATCTATATTGAGAAGCTTAATCGGTGTCTCTCTGCGCTGGCTTTACGCTGTTACCCTTTAACGTCAAATCAGCTTATTGCGGTGACTGGCACCAATGGCAAAACCACCATCACCCAATTGATTGCCCAATGGCTAGAATTAGTCGACAAAAAAGCCGCGGTAATGGGGACCACGGGTAATGGTTTTCTCAGCGATTTACAACCTGCAGTGAACACCACCGGAAGCGCGATTGACATTGCCCAAACGCTATCACACCTTCAAGATTGCGGAGCGCAATATACCGCGCTTGAAGTCTCTTCTCATGGCTTGGTTCAAGGGCGAGTAAGTGCTTTGCCTTTTAAAGTTGGCCTATTTTCAAATCTCAGCCGTGATCACCTCGATTATCATGGGTCGATGCAAGAGTATGCGAAAGCCAAAATGAGCTTGTTTACCGAGCACCATTGTCAGCAAGCCGTGATCAATTTAGATGATAAAGTCGGGCTCGAATGGGCGACCCACCTCAGAGAGGTTATCGGCGTATCATTAACCGAGCCACACCCTAAACTCGAGAGCCAAGTATATGCAACCTCTGTTGAGTACAGCGAGCAAGGGATCAGCCTGTCATTTTCTGGTTGTTTTGGTGACGGCACGCTGACAGCCCCGCTGATAGGTCAATTTAACGCGAGTAATCTCTTGATGGCGTTGACGAGTCTAATGGCCTTGGGGTTCAATAAGTCTCAGTTATTAGCTTGTGCCACTCAATTAAAACCCGTGATTGGTCGTATGGAGCTGTTTCAAGCGCCGAGCAAAGCCAAAGTTGTGATTGATTATGCGCATACACCCGATGCTCTCGAGAAAGCGCTATCTGCGTTGAGAGTGCATTGCCAAGGGCAGTTATGGGTTATTTTTGGCTGTGGTGGTGATCGCGATCGAGGTAAGCGACCTATGATGGCAGAGATTGCCGAGCGCCTCGCAGACCGTACGATCTTAACCGATGATAACCCACGCAGTGAATCGCCAGCGGCCATCATTGAAGACATGAAACAAGGTCTAAACGCGCCACATAAAGCCGTTGTTGAACACAACCGATTCCGCGCATTGGCTTTCGCTCTTGAACAAGCATCAGAAAACGACATCGTTTTACTTGCAGGTAAAGGTCACGAGGATTATCAAGTTATTGGGAATCAAACCGTGCACTACTCAGACCGTGAGAGTGCAGCTCAGTTGTTGGAGATAATGTTGTGATGAAATTAAAACTGAGCGAAATTGCGACCATCGTCCACGGCCAACTAATCGGTGACGATGAAGAAATCATATCGGTGTCTACGGATACGCGTGCTCTTGAACCGGGAGCGTTGTTTATTGCCCTTGTTGGGGAGCGCTTTGATGCCCATGATATGGCCGAGAAAGCCATTGATAGCGGTGCATCGGCTCTCATTGTCAGCCGTGAATTATCTGCTCTCAACATACCACAGGTTTTAGTCAGTGATACCAAACAGGCGCTGGGTTTACTGGGAGCTTATGTTCATAAAATGAGCCAAACACCCACCGTCGCGATTACCGGCAGTTGTGGCAAGACAACCGTGAAAGAGATGGTTGCGAGTATCTTAGGTCTGCAAGGTCAGGTGCTGTATACCGCCGGTAATTTTAACAATGATATTGGCGTTCCTCTCACTTTGCTTCGTTCGACGTCGCAAGATGACTTTGCAGTCTTAGAGCTTGGGGCTAACCATATTGGTGAGATTGCCTACACAACTCAATTGGTGCGCCCAAACGTGGCTATTGTCAACAATGTCGATGCCGCGCATTTGGAAGGGTTCGGCAGTCTCGATGGGGTTAAGCAAGCTAAAGGTGAGATATATCAAGGTCTCGAGCCTGGCTCTGTCGCGATCGTTAATCAAGAAAGTCACGGCGGTGTGTTTTGGAGTGATGTTTTAGCCGATAAACACGTCAAAACATTTTCTGTTGAAGATGCCAATGCTCACTACTTTGCGTCTGATATCGTGTTAAACCCGAAAGGGGAAGCCTTTTTTGTTTTGCACACGCCAGTTGGAGAAACTTCGATTCAGCTCGGTATTGTTGGTAAGCATAATGTCGCCAATGCACTAGCTGCTACGGCTTTAGCGATGGAGATGGGAGCAACGCTTCAGCAAGTGAGTGCTGGGCTAACCTCGTTAAGTAAAGTGAAAGGCAGAGTCGAAGTCCAGGCACTCAGTGAGCACGTTACGGTGATTGATGATAGCTACAATGCCAGCGTGCCAGCGATGAAAGCGGCCGTCGATTTATTGGCAAACTATCAAGGTGAACGTTGGTTAGTACTGGGTTACATGGCCGAGCTTGGCGAGGAAAGTCTTGCACTTCATCGTCAAGTCGGGGAACATGCTGCCCCATTCCACTTTGAGCATGTACTCACTTACGGTGAGGACGCGCGACAAATTAGCGCGGCGTGCCAAGGAAAACATTTTGATAACCACCAAGCCATGGTGGAATTTATTCTGCAGCAACTGAATCAATCCGATAACAAAAAGCATACTTTGCTCGTCAAAGGGGCGAATAGCGCGGGTATGAGCAAGATTGTTGCTGCTTTGAAGGAGAACTTTAAATGATTATTTGGCTTGCCGAACTGCTACAGCCATACTTTTCTTTCTTTCGTTTGTTTGAGTATTTGTCATTTCGCGCCATTGTGAGTGTTTTGACGGCGCTGGCACTCTCTTTATGGATGGGGCCGCGGTTGATCAAGCGCTTGCAACTGCTACAGATAGGCCAAGTCGTTCGTAATGACGGTCCTGAGTCGCACTATAGCAAACGAGGCACACCCACCATGGGCGGAATTATGATTCTCGCCTCAATCGTGATTACCGTGTTGCTGTGGACGGATTTATCCAACCCATACGTATGGGCTGTGCTGGCGGTACTTGTCGGTTACGGAATTGTTGGCTTTGTGGATGATTACCGTAAAGTCGTGCGCAAGAACACCGATGGACTCATTGCGCGTTGGAAGTATTTCTGGCAGTCGGCCATTGCTCTGGTTGTTGCATTCGCTATGTACGCCTACGGTAAAGATACTGCGGCAACGCAGTTAGTGGTGCCCTTTTTCAAAGATGTGATGCCGCAACTTGGCGTCATGTATATCGTGCTAAGTTACTTCGTGATCGTCGGCACCAGTAATGCCGTAAACCTCACGGATGGCCTCGATGGTCTAGCAATCATGCCCACGGTATTAGTGTCTGCGGGTTTTGCCGCCATTGCTTGGGCTACGGGGAACGTCAATTACGCCAACTACCTACACATTCCTTATGTCCCTCACGCCTCTGAACTTGTGGTGTTTTGTACCGCGATGGTGGGCGCTGGTCTTGGTTTCTTATGGTTTAATACCTACCCAGCCCAAGTATTTATGGGTGATGTCGGTTCATTAGCCCTTGGCGGTGCGTTAGGAACCATTGCAGTCTTGGTTCGTCAAGAGTTTGTCTTGGTGATCATGGGCGGCGTCTTCGTTATGGAAACCATGTCGGTCATTCTTCAGGTTGGGTCATACAAACTCCGTGGACAACGGATTTTTAGAATGGCGCCGATTCATCACCATTACGAACTGAAAGGGTGGCCAGAGCCGCGCGTTATCGTGCGTTTTTGGATTATTTCTATCATGTTGGTATTGATTGGTTTAGCCACTTTAAAAGTGCGCTAATCTCACACCTTAAGATAGATGAGTTTCCTTGGCCGAGTATTGCACTCGGCCCAACTGATTTTAGGAGCGTTCAATGTCCATTGAAGGTTGGCAACACGTAAAACAAGTGGTGGTTGTCGGTTTAGGGATCACAGGGTTGTCCGTGGTGAATTATATTCAGCGCCAGCACCCGACAGTGTCCGTTAAGGTCATTGATACGCGAGCTAACCCGCCCGGTGTCGAAAAGCTGGGTAATGACATTGAAGTGCATACGGGGGGATGGAAGCTTGAGTGGTTACTGAGTGCGGATTTGATTGTGGCTAATCCGGGGATTGCCCTAGCGACGCCGGAAATCAATACGGCACTTGAGGCTGGAGTGGCCGTAGTGGGCGACATTGAACTGTTTGCTTGGCATGTCGATAAACCGGTTATTGCGATTACAGGTTCAAACGGCAAAAGTACCGTTACCGACTTAACAGGGGTTATGGCTAAAGCCTGCGGATTGAATGTCGGCGTGGGCGGTAATATCGGTGTTCCTGCGCTGGATTTACTTGGTGCTGACCACGATCTCTATGTGCTTGAGTTATCGAGTTTCCAGCTCGAAACGACATCTAGCCTTAAACTGGTTGCGGCGGCCTTTCTGAATCTTTCTGAAGACCATATGGATCGCTACCAGGGGATGGAAGACTACCGCCAAGCTAAACTTCGTATTTTTGACCATGCACAGCACTGCGTTGTCAATCTCGACGATAAAGCTACTTATCCACCTCAAGAGATGAACCTCATCTCATTTGGGTTAACGCCTGAAGCTGACTTTGGTGTGGTTGAGCATCAGGGGCAAGAGTGGATTTCTGCGCATCAATCGCCAATTCTTCCTAGCGCTGAATTGATTCTGGTTGGCCGTCATAACCTTGCGAATGTGTTGGTGGTCTTGGCATTACTCGATGGTGCTGGAATCGCGTATCAAAACGGTTTACAGGCGTTAAGAAATTACAGTGGACTGACACATCGCTGCCAACTTGTTGCGGATAATCAAGGCATTAAGTGGATCAATGATTCAAAGGCAACCAATGTGGCGAGCACATTGGCCGCACTCTCGGGTTTAGAGTGTCAGGGCACATTATATTTGCTGGTTGGTGGTGTGGGTAAAGGCGCGGATTTCTCCGAATTAGCGCCAGCACTGGCTGCACTTAACGTTCAGTTATGTTGTTTTGGACGCGATGGTGAGCAGTTCTTACCGCTTCACTCATCGGCAACACTGTATCAAACGATGGAGCAAGTCGTCGCATCCATTGCCCCTCGTTTATCATCCGGGGACATGGTCATGCTCTCGCCAGCGTGTGCGAGTTTTGACCAGTTTAGTAATTTTATGGCTCGGGGTGACGCATTTGCGGCGCTTGCGCAGCAATATGCTTAATCCCAGAGCAGGTAGTGTTTGAATGGGCGTTCGTGATTCCATCAGTGACTTGAAATATTGGGTGACCAGACCGTCACCTCGAGCCTTATTTGATCGCCAGCTGGTGTGGATTTCACTTGGTTTGATGTTAATTGGTTTGGTGATGGTGACCTCAGCGTCTTTTCCCATTAGCTCTCGTTTAACCAATGAACCGTTCCATTTTATGTTTCGCCATGGGGTGTTTTTATTGCTGGCTTTGGCGGCTTCGTCGGTGATTTTGCAAGTCCCAACAGAGCGTTGGATGCGGCACAGCACATTGATGCTTGGTGTGTCATTCTTCTTGTTGGTGGTGGTTCTGGTTGCCGGTAAATCAGTTAATGGCGCATCACGTTGGATTCCGTTAGGGCTCTTTAACTTGCAGCCAGCGGAAGTGGCAAAATTGTCACTGTTTATTTTTATGTCCGGTTATTTAGTGCGTAAAAATGACGAAGTACGACAAACGTTCTTTGGTGGCTTTATTAAGCCCATTATGGTGTTTGGAACACTCGCCAGTTTGCTGTTAATGCAGCCCGATTTAGGGACTGTGATTGTGATGCTGGTTACGCTGTTTGGCATGCTATTCATCGCCGGTGCGAAACTGACTCAATTTTTGGCGCTGATGGTCGTTGGCATTGCTGCAGTGGTTGGGCTCATTTTGATTGAGCCTTATCGAATGCGCCGTGTGACGTCGTTCCTTGATCCTTGGGAAGACCCATTTGGTAGTGGTTACCAGCTAACCCAGTCTCTGATGGCGTTTGGGCGCGGGGAATGGTTTGGTCAAGGGCTTGGTAATTCGATTCAAAAGCTTGAGTATCTTCCTGAAGCGCATACTGACTTTGTCTTTGCTGTGGTCGCGGAAGAACTTGGCTTCGTTGGCGTAACGCTGATTTTAATGCTGATTTTTGCTTTAGTCCTAAAGGCGATTCTTATTGGTAAAAAAGCGTTTGAACATCAGATGAATTTCGGTGGGTATCTCGCTTTTGGTATTGGCATTTGGTTTGCCTTTCAAACCTTGGTTAATGTTGGAGCTGCTGCGGGCATCGTTCCGACCAAAGGTCTTACACTGCCACTCATCAGTTATGGTGGCTCGAGTTTAATTATTATGTCTGTAGCGGTGTCCATTTTGCTGCGAATCGACTTTGAGTGTCGGCTTAAGCAGCGCAGCGTCAGCGCAGATGACTCACAAATAACGACACAATCGAATAATGACCAAGAATAAACGTTTAATGGTGATGGCTGGCGGAACAGGCGGACATGTCTTTCCCGGCCTCGCGGTTGCTAAGCAGCTTCAATCCCAAGGTTGGGAGATTCGCTGGTTAGGTACAGAAGATCGTATGGAAGCGGATTTGGTGCCAAAGCATGGTATCGAGATTGATTTTATCCGTGTGAAAGGATTGCGTGGCCAAAGCGTGACCAAATTGCTGAAAGCACCTTTTCAAATTTTGAGTGCCATCGGGCAAGCTCGTCGTCATCTGAAAGCTTGGCAACCAGATGCGGTGTTGGGAATGGGCGGTTACGTCAGTGGGCCTGGGGGCATTGCTGCATGGACACTTGGCATTCCGGTCGTACTGCATGAGCAGAATGCGGTTGCTGGGTTAACCAATCGGTGGCTAGCTAAAATCGCCAAAAAGGTTTTTCAGGCTTTTCCTGGTGCTTTTAAAGACGCAGAAGTGGTTGGAAACCCGGTTAGAGAAGATGTGGTTAGCCTGCCCGAGCCACAGGTGCGTATGGCTGATCGTCAAGGTGCGCTGCGCATTCTCGTCATGGGGGGCAGTCAAGGGGCGCGTATTTTGAACCAGACGCTACCACAAACCTCAGGCTTACTCGGTGATGGGTTTGAAATTCGTCATCAAGCAGGAAAAAACAATGCCCAACAAGTCACCGCTGACTATCAATCGTCAGGTTTTGACTCCGTTGAAGTGACCGAATTTATTGATGATGTCGCACAGGCTTATGCGTGGGCGGATATCTTAGTCTGCCGCTCTGGTGCGTTAACCGTTTCGGAAGTATCGGCGGCTGGTGTTGGCGCTATTTTTGTCCCCTTTATGCATAAAGATCGTCAGCAAGCACTCAATGCTGATCATCTGGTAGAATGCGGAGCAGCTTTAATGATTGAACAGCCAGATCTCACTGCTAAAACGTTGGCTGAACAGCTACTTCAACTCGATCGAGCCAGTTTAAAAACCATGGCGATGAGTGCCAGACATGCGGCCAAGCTGCATGCTGACCAAACCGTTGCTAACGCGATTATCGACATCAGTAACCACGAGAAAAATTGATGACCATTGAACACAAACAAAACTTAGCCCAAATTCGCGCCATTGTGCCTGAAATGCGCCGTGTTAATTCCATTCATTTTGTCGGAATTGGTGGGGCGGGGATGAGTGGCATTGCTGAAGTCTTACTTAATGAAGGTTATCAGATTACTGGGTCAGATATTGCCAATAATGTTGTGACGGAACGGCTTAAAGGTAAAGGCGCTCAAATCTATATTGGTCATCATGAGCAAAATATTGAGAATGCCAGTGTGGTCGTTGTATCGACAGCAATTAATGAAGAAAACCCAGAAGTGGCAGCCGCCAGACGCGCACGTATTCCCGTGGTTCGCCGAGCGGAGATGTTAGCGGAATTGATGCGTTTTCGACATGGTATTGCCGTGGCTGGTACCCATGGTAAAACCACCACCACTGCGCTCGTGACACAAATTTACTTTGAAGCTGGGCTTGACCCGACTTTTGTCAACGGTGGGCTTGTCAAAAGTGCTGGCACCAACGCGCGATTAGGCTCAAGCCGAATTTTGATTGCTGAAGCGGATGAAAGTGACGCTTCATTTCTCCACCTTCAACCGATGGTCAGTATCGTTACAAATATTGAAGCAGACCATATGGACACCTACGGCGGTGACTTCAATACTTTGAAGCAAACGTTTATCGACTTTTTGCACAAGCTGCCGTTTTATGGCCAAGCGATTTTATGTATTGATGATCCGGTTGTGCGCGAGTTAATACCACGAGTCAGTCGACAAGTGATCACCTATGGTTTCTCGCAAGACGCCGATGTGCGTATTGAAAACTATCGCCAAATTGGCCAACAAGGCTTGTTTACCGTGGTGCGTCAAGGCCGGCCTAATCTCGACATTACGCTTAATATTCCTGGCCGTCATAATGCATTGAACGCATCGGCGGCGATTGCTGTCGCGACGGAAGATGACATCAGTGATGAAGCCATTCTAACCGCCATGGCCGGTACTCAAGGCACCGGGCGCCGGTTTGACCAACTGGGTGAATTTGAAACGGGTAAGGGCAAAGCGATGCTGGTGGACGATTATGGCCATCACCCTACTGAAGTCGATGTCACAATTAAAGCGGCGCGTAGTGGTTGGCAACAACGCCGTTTGGTCATGATTTTTCAGCCTCACCGTTACAGTCGAACTCGTGATCTTTATGATGACTTTGCCAATGTTCTGGAACAAGTCGACGTTTTACTGATGTTGGATGTTTATCCTGCCGGAGAACAGCCGATTGCCGGCGCTGATGGTCGAGCATTGTGTCGAACTATTCGAAGCCGAGGGAAGCTGGATCCGATTTTTGTGCCGGATGGAAGTGCTCTACCGGCAGTATTGGCAAATGTTTTACAAGATGGTGACTTAGTACTTACTCAAGGTGCTGGTGATGTTGGCAAAGTAGCGAAACATTTAGCTAGCCTGAAACTCAATATCGAACAAATGCAAAAGCAGTAAAAGTGCGTAAGTGAGTGGTTGGTCAAATTGATTATCTGAGTTGTGAAGACATTTCTCGCTTTCAATATTTGATACTTTTAATGACCTCAGTATAATCCGAAGGTTAAAGCAAAGGTTTTGCCTCTTTATTGAGACTAAATAAATGAGAGACAAGGTGCCCGTGGAGTGTAGGAATAACGAACTTTGATTAAAAGTGCTTTAAATGAAAGTCGTCGTATCTCTGAATCTCCAGTGATAAAACAGCACGCAGCAGGTGGTGTCTTTTTACTTGCTGTGGTGTTGTTGATAGGGTCTCTTATCTATTCAACGCTTTCTTGGATGTGGGATGACCAACGTCTTCCCTTATCAAAAATCGTGTTACAAGGTGAACTGGAATACGTGGCTGCCCCAGATATACAAAAAGTTATCGGGCGGCTTGATCATATTGGTACGTTTATGTCTCAGGATATAAATGTACTGCAAAATGCGGTTCAGCAAGTGCCTTGGGTCGAACATGCGTCAATTCGCAAACAGTGGCCTAATACGATAAAAATATTCTTAACCGAATATCACGCAGCTGCGATTTGGAACGGGAATGAATTAATTAATGAAAAAGGAGTGGTGTTTGACGGGGATATTGGCCGCTTAAAAGGCGAACACGTCAAATTATATGGTCCAGAGGGAACCAGTGAACAGGTACTCTCGGTGTGGCAGGAAATGACGCCGCGCTTTAAACAAATTGGGCTTAAAATCACTTCTTTAGTACTGAATGATCGCCGAGCATGGCAAATTATCTTAGATAATGGCATTCGTTTAGAATTAGGAAAGGAATCGCTGGATGAACGTATCGCTCGATTCTTTTCTCTTTACCGACATTTAGGTAGTGATACCGAAAAAGTCAGTTACATTGACCTCAGGTACGATACGGGAGCCGCAATTGGGTGGTTTCCTGAGCAAGAGTTAGAACAAGAGAATTCTGATGACGAAGACCGCTGATGACAACATTATAGTCGGCCTTGATATAGGTACAGCAAGCGTTTCAGCGTTGGTAGGCGAAATATTGCCAGATGGTCAAATTAACATAATTGGCGCTGGTACCAGCCCATCTCGCGGTATGGATAAAGGTGGCGTTAATGACTTAGAGTCGGTGGTAAAATCGGTTCAACGAGCCATCGACCAAGCTGAGTTAATGGCGGAATGTCAGATTAGCCGTGTGTATATGTCGTTGTCAGGTAAGCATATTGCCAGCCGAATCGAAAAAGGCATGGGAACTATTTCTGACGAAGAAGTCTCTCAAGAAGATATGGATCGAGCGATTCATACTGCGAAATCGATTAAAATTGGTGACGAACAAGGCATTCTTCACGTTATTCCCCAAGAATTTACCATCGATTATCAAGAAGGGATTAAAAATCCGCTAGGTTTATCAGGTGTACGCATGGAAGTGAGCGTGCATCTTATTTCTTGCCACAACGACATGGCGAGAAACATTATTAAGGCCGTTGAGCGTTGTGGGCTCAAAGTTAACCAACTTGTGTATTCAGGTTTAGCGGCCAGTAACGCAGTAATTACTGAAGACGAACGTGAACTGGGCGTATGTGTTGTTGATATTGGCGCTGGTACAATGGATGTTGCGATTTGGACTGGCGGGGCACTGCGTCATACCGAAGTTTTTTCCTACGCCGGTAATGCAGTTACCAGTGATATCGCGTTCGCATTTGGTACACCATTGAGTGATGCAGAAGAGATAAAAGTGAAATACGGCTGCGCACTGAGTGAGTTAGTAAGCAAGGACGATACCGTTAATGTTCCAAGTGTTGGAGGGCGTCCTTCAAGAAGTTTACAAAGACAAACCTTGTCGGAGGTCATTGAACCTCGCTACACTGAATTAATGGGTTTAGTTAATCAAACTATCGATACAGTTCAAGAAAAGCTGCGAGAAGAAGGGATTAAACATCATCTTGCCGCTGGAGTGGTTCTCACTGGAGGTGCTGCTCAAATTGAAGGTTTGGTTGAGTGTGCGGAGCGTGTGTTCCGCAATCAAGTTCGAGTCGGTAAGCCTCTTGAGGTGAGCGGGCTAACAGATTACGTTAAAGAGCCGTATCATTCTACGGCAGTTGGTTTACTCCATTATGCAAGAGACAGCCAAATCAATGATGAGGCTGAATATAGCGAACCAAAGCGCCAAGTAACGGCAAACTGGTTTGAACGCTTGCGTAATTGGATACAAAAAGAGTTTTAACCTGAGCAGCAGGAAAAACGGAGATAACACATGTTTGAACCGATGATGGAAATGTCTGACGATGCAGTAATTAAAGTCGTTGGAGTAGGTGGCGGTGGCGGTAACGCCGTAGAACACATGGTGCGTGAATCCATCGAAGGTGTGGAATTCATCAGCGTCAACACTGATGCACAAGCTTTACGTAAAACCAGTGTCAGCAGTGTCATTCAGATTGGCGGCGATATTACGAAAGGTTTAGGCGCTGGCGCGAATCCACAAGTTGGCCGTGATGCCGCTCTGGAAGATAAAGAACGCATTAAAGAATATTTGACCGGTGCCGATATGGTATTTATCGCAGCCGGAATGGGCGGTGGTACAGGTACCGGAGCAGCGCCAGTGATTGCTGAAGTTGCTAAAGAACTGGGTGTTCTTACGGTCGCTGTGGTCACCAAACCATTTAGCTTCGAAGGAAAGAAGCGTTTAGCGTTTGCTGAACAAGGTATTGAAGAGCTGTCTAAACATGTGGACTCTCTAATTACGATTCCAAATGAGAAGTTACTTAAAGTTCTGGGACGTGGTATTACCTTATTAGAAGCCTTTGCTAGCGCAAATGATGTACTAAAAAATGCCGTACAGGGTATTGCTGAGTTGATTACTCGTCCTGGCATGATCAACGTCGACTTTGCGGATGTTCGCACCGTGATGTCGGAAATGGGTCATGCAATGATGGGGAGCGGAGTGGCAAAAGGTGAGGACCGTGCAGAAGAAGCTGCAGAAATGGCGATCTCCAGTCCACTTTTAGAAGACATCGATTTAGCAGGCGCTCGTGGCGTGTTAGTAAATATTACTGCTGGTCTCGACATGCGTCTGGACGAATTCGAAACGGTGGGTAATACCGTTAAAGCTTTCGCTTCTGACAATGCGACTGTGGTAATTGGTACATCACTCGATCCGGATATGGCTGATGAAATTCGAGTCACAGTCGTTGCGACGGGTATTGGTAACGAAAGAAAACCTGATATTACCTTAGTCGCCGGCGGTAAAAGTAAAGTTGCCCCTGTTGCCCAGCAGCAACAACCGCAACCTGTTGCTACTCAGCAGCAACAGCCAGCTACGGTGAAAACGGAAGAAAAAGCGGCACACACTTTGCAAGAAAAAACTCAGACGACGGCTCAACCTTCGCCATCTACAGCGGCGTCAGGTTCTGCAGGAAATCAGAGTACAGCACCTAAAGCTGATAAAGAGAGTGGCTACTTAGATATTCCCGCATTTTTGCGCCGTCAAGCTGACTAATTTTTCATCAGAATTTGACAAGGTTCAAATTTGTGGTACGATCCGCGGTCAATAAATCTCGTTGACCGTGATTTGTAGCACTTACTAAGAGGCAAGCAGATGATCAGACAAAGAACTCTGAAGGAAATAGTGAAAACAACTGGTGTGGGTCTCCACTCTGGTCGTAAAGTCACGTTGACTCTTCGCCCTGCTGCTGCAAATACCGGTGTAATTTATCGTCGTACTGACTTAAATCCACCCGTGGATTTTCCAGCTGACCCAGCCGCAGTTCGTGACACTATGTTATGTACCGCGTTGGTGAACGATGATGGTATTCGTATTTCGACAGTAGAGCACTTGAGCTCTGCGCTGTCAGGTATGGGTATCGACAACGTGATTATCGAAGTGGACGCACCTGAAATCCCAATTATGGATGGTAGTGCCAGTCCGTTTGTCTTCCTGCTACAACAAGCAGGTATTGAAGAGCAGAACGCGCTTAAGCGTTTTATTCGCATCAAGAAACCTGTGCGTTTTGAAGATGGCGACAAATGGGCCGAGTTCAAACCGTATAACGGTTTCCGTATGGACTTCGAAATTGAGTTTAACCATCCGGCGATCGAAGCTGACGAACAGCATTTGGTTTTTGACTTCTCTTCTCAAGGTTTTGTGAAAGAGATTTCCCGTGCTCGTACGTTCGGTTTTATGCGTGATATTGAATACCTTCAATCACAAAACTTGGTGCTTGGCGGTAGTTTTGATAATGCGATTGTTCTGGATGATTACCGAATTCTTAACGAAGAAGGCCTGCGCTTTGAAAATGAGTTTGTGACTCATAAAGTGTTGGATGCCATTGGTGACTTGTACATGTGTGGTCACCCCATTCTTGGTGAATTCCGTGCCTTTAAATCAGGTCATGGTCTAAATAACCAGTTGCTACGTAAAGTACTGGCAACCCAAGATGCATGGGAATGGGCAACATTTGAAGAAGAAGTCGTTTCTCCTGTTGCATTTGCTGATCCAAATATGGTTCTCGCTTAAGATATAGATTGTATAAAACCAGGCTTCGGCCTGGTTTTTTTATGGCTGTTATTTACTGTTTTCAGGCTGGTTATCTGCCATGTTTGCCAGTTGCTCTAAGCGTTTTTTTACTTTGGGCGATGCATTGCTCGCAATCATATGGAGATAGCTCGCTGCATTTTTTGAGATCGGTGGACGTGGCGTTGATGTCTTTTCTGGGGATGACTTTTGTGCATAAAGTCGAGGATTGATGACCACAGTAACTGCAATCAGCCTTGCATAGCCGAGCGTTCTTAATTGATTCAGGATGTGCAAACGATCGTAATCGATCTTCATTTTGATCGCGGCGCTCGCCACTTCCAGGATCAATTGGCCATCGCGGATATTGGCTGCGCGGCAATGATTTTCCGTTCCGCGTGGCAAGATCTTCCGCAGATCCTTATTCAACTTCAGGATCTCTGAAGCTTGCTGTTGTAGTTCGGCAAAGCGGCTTTGAGAAATGATCTCGTTGCCAAGAGTGGGGCGATGATCTCTCATGATGAACCTTAATAAACGCTGTTGAATGGATTGTAATCGATAATGGATAGCATCACAGCCTGATTATCGCCAAACCGTAAAATATTGATAGAAAAAATTAAAAGTGGTTCAAACAAATGACTTTGTTGTTGGTCGTTAGCAAAAAAATTCCTTACACTAGTGGCCACTTGTAACCTGAAGCCTTGAAAATCTAAGTTTGAGTCACAATATCAGAGTGATAAATGACTTATCTCAGTATTCTTAGTTCAAAACTGGTAGAGACTGAAGGCATTGAGATCAGATCACAACCGATCGAAGTAAAGAGAGATTCACAACACATGATAGCTAAGCTACTGACAAAAGTGATTGGCAGTCGCAATGATCGCACATTACGCCGCCTTAGAAAGATTGTTAAAGAAATAAATAATTACGAGCCTACCTTTGAAGCGCTTTCCGATGATGAACTAAAAGCCAAAACGATTGAATTTCGTCAACGCTTGGAAAAGGGTGAAACGCTAGATCAGTTGCTTCCTGAAGCGTTCGCAACCGTCCGTGAAGCTTCAAAACGTGTGTTTGGCATGCGTCATTTTGACGTTCAGCTCATTGGTGGCATGGTGTTAAATGCTGGTCAAATTGCTGAAATGCGTACTGGTGAAGGTAAAACACTCACCGCGACTTTGCCTGCTTATTTAAATGCTCTACCAGGACACGGTGTTCATGTGGTCACCGTCAACGATTACCTTGCTGCTCGTGATGCCGAAACCAACAGACCACTGTTCGAATTCTTGGGGATGACCGTCGGTGTTAATGTACCGAACATGCCTCCACAAGAGAAAAAACAAGCTTACCTAGCTGATATTCTTTACGGTACAAACAACGAATTTGGTTTCGATTATCTGCGTGACAACATGGCATTTCGCGCGGAAGACCGCGTGCAACGAGCCCGCTTTTTTGCCATTGTCGATGAAGTTGACTCGATTTTAATTGATGAGGCACGTACGCCACTTATCATCTCTGGCCCCGCTGAAGACAGTTCTGATCTTTATACTCGTGTGAACACCTTGATTCCTCATCTTCAACAGCAAGACCAAGAAGATTCAGAAGAATATCGCGGTGACGGCCATTACACGGTTGATGAAAAATCAAAGCAAGTGTATTTGACGGAGAATGGTCAAGAATTTGTCGAAGAGCTATTGGTCAGTAATGGCCTGATGCAAGAAGGTGAAACTCTATACTCTCCCGCTAACATCAGCTTACTGCATCACGTAAACGCTGCATTACGTGCTCATGTGTTGTTTGAACGTAACGTTGACTACATTGTTACTGACGATGGTGATGTGGTTATCGTTGATGAGCATACCGGACGTACCATGCCGGGACGCCGTTGGTCAGAAGGCTTACATCAAGCGGTTGAAGCCAAAGAAGGCGTTAAGATTCAAAACGAAAACCAAACACTGGCTTCGATTACCTTCCAGAATTTCTTCCGTCTATACGACAAGCTGTCTGGTATGACAGGTACTGCTGACACGGAAGCGTTTGAGTTCCAACAAATCTACGGTCTAGAAACGGTGGTTATTCCGACTAACCGTCCGATGATCCGTAATGATATGCCGGATGTGGTGTACCGTACAGAAGCGGAAAAATTTGCCGCCATCATTGAAGATATTAAAGAGCGTGTTGAGCAAGGACAGCCAGTTTTGGTTGGTACCGTATCGATTGAAAAATCAGAACTGCTTTCTAACGCGTTGAAAAAAGCCAAAGTTAAGCACAATGTTCTGAACGCTAAATTCCATGAAAAAGAAGCTGAAATTGTCGCTGAAGCAGGTAAACCTGGCTCGGTGACGATTGCGACTAACATGGCGGGTCGTGGTACCGATATCGTGTTGGGCGGCAGCTGGCAAAGCAAAGTCGAAACACTTGAAAATCCTACTCAGCAACAAATCGATGAAATCAAAGCTGAGTGGCGTGAAGTGCACGATCAAGTATTAGCATCTGGCGGTTTGCATATTATTGGTACTGAACGCCATGAATCTCGCCGTATTGATAACCAGCTACGTGGTCGTTCTGGTCGTCAAGGGGATGCAGGTTCTTCACGTTTCTACCTTTCTATGGAAGACTCACTGCTTCGAATCTTTACCTCTGATCGTATGGCAAGCTTGATTCAAAGCGGTATGGAAGAGGGAGAAGCGATTGAAAGTAAGATGCTTTCTCGCTCTATCGAAAAAGCGCAACGTAAGGTGGAAGGCCGTAACTTTGATATTCGTAAACAGCTACTGGAATACGATGACGTCGCGAACGATCAACGTAAAGTGGTTTATGAATTGCGTGATGAGCTCATGAATGCGCCAGACATCAGTGAAATGATCGAACAAAACCGTGTTGATGTTTTGACATCGGTTATTGATGAATATGTACCGCCGCAATCTTTGGAAGACATGTGGGATGTGAAAGGGCTTGAGGATCGTCTGAAAAATGATTTCGATTTAGAGCTCCCCATTGCTCAGTGGTTGGAAGAAGACGACAAGCTGTATGAAGAAGCATTGCGTGAGAAAATCATTGATGCGGCAGTTGAAGTCTATAAAGCGAAAGAAGAAGTGGTCGGTAGCGAAGTACTGCGCAACTTTGAAAAATCCGTGATGTTGCAGACTCTAGATACGTTGTGGAAAGAGCACTTAGCCGCAATGGATCATTTACGTCAAGGTATTCATCTGCGTGGTTATGCTCAAAAGAACCCGAAACAAGAGTACAAGCGTGAGTCGTTTGAACTGTTTGAAGGACTGCTGGATTCATTGAAATCTGACGTAATTACTATCTTGTCGAAAGTACGTGTACAGCAGCAAGAAGAAGTTGAACGTATGGAAGCCCAGCGTCAAGCGCAAGCAGAAGAAGCGGCGCGCTTAGCCCAAGCCCAACATGCTTCAGCAGAAAACCCACTGGGTGAAGAGGAAGCGGCGGAGGATGCGCATGCTCAACCTATGGTTCGTGAAGAACGCAAAGTTGGCCGCAACGAGCCATGTCCTTGTGGGAGTGGTAAGAAATACAAACAGTGCCATGGTAAGATTGAATAAACCAGTGGTAAGGTAATCAATTAAAAGAGTCGCTTGGGCGACTCTTTTTTGTATCTGTAACAGCCTCGTTCCACACGAGTGATTTAAAGGGAAAAGACATGAAACGTACTCACATCGTCGCGGCGATCATTTTTAATCCAGACCAAAGCGAAGTGTTTATAACCAAGCGCCCAAGTGATAAGCACAAAGGTGGATTTTGGGAATTTCCTGGTGGCAAAGTTGAAGCGCAAGAGAGTATTGAGCAAGCCATGTGCCGAGAGTTGGATGAAGAAATCGGTATTGAAGTTACAAAGCAAAGCCTGTTTGAACACCTCGAGTATGACTATTCAGATAAATCACTGACGTTTGATTTTATTGTGGTCAGTGAATTTCGCGGGCAACCATACGGCAAAGAAGGTCAAGAAGGGCAATGGGTTAAGCTCCATCAACTGACGGATTACGCCTTTCCTGAAGCAAATGTACCGATTCTGAAGCGAGTCATAGCAGAGTTTGCTTAAACACTGGTGGTTGGTAAAGAATCTTGTTAGTTTAACTGGATGAAATGAGTAAGCAGCAATGGGAACTGCCCGTTGCCGAAAGATGGAGATAGAGCAATGGTTAGAATTGCGATAGCAGGAGCAGCTGGACGAATGGGGCGCAATTTAGTGAAAGCGACGCTTCATCATCCTCAAGCCGAATTAGGAGCAGGATCGGAACGTCCTGAATCATCATTAGTCGGTGTGGATATCGGTGAGTTATGTGGCGAACGCAAACTCAGTGTTGCTGTGGTTGATGATCTTGAAAAGCATGTCGATGACTACGACGTCATTATTGATTTCACTGCGCCTTCAAGCACCTTAGCTAACCTTGAACTGTGTAAAAACTACAACAAGAAAATCGTGATCGGCACTACTGGGTTTAGTGAGCAAGAACGTCAGCAGATCGATGAGTATGCTCAATCGGTAGCGATCGTAATGGCACCAAATTATAGCGTCGGTGTGAACTTAGTCTTTAAGTTGCTTGAGAAAGCGGCCAAAGTCATGGGGGATTATTGCGATATTGAAGTGATTGAAGCCCATCATCGCCATAAAGTCGATGCGCCGTCAGGCACTGCTATCGGTATGGGAGAGGCCATTGCTGGAGCGATGGGGAATCAGCTTAGTGACGTTGCTGTCTATGCTCGTGAGGGAATTACTGGCGAGCGTAAGCGAGAAGAGATTGGTTTTGCGACGATTCGCGCCGGCGATATTGTTGGTGAACACACCGCGATGTTTGCGGATATTGGTGAACGAGTAGAAATTACTCACAAAGCGACAGACCGCATGACTTTTGCCAATGGAGCAGTGAAAGCCGCTGTGTGGTTAGACACGCATTCCTCCGGTTTTTATACCATGACCGACGTGCTCGGATTAAATGAGCTATAAATGGATAATTATGCGCTAACTTAGGTTGGCGCTTTTTTTTTAGCCAAAAACTGGGCTGAATATTTTTAGTGGCTAAAAATAGGTGTTTTTAAGCTACTTTTCTTTTATTTATGTCGCTCTGTACTCTATTTGTTTATAACCTCATTAAAATTCAATGGAAAGTAAGTAAGCGTAACGTTTGCTTCGGTAACTAAATAAAAACTCATCTATTACGCCCCCTTATAATTCCCTTAATGATTAAAGGTGCTCTGATTTTGGCTATTTGGCCAACTTAAGTTGCCTTTTTAGGCGTTACTTTGTATTTTTTGCTCATATCCAATTAAATAAAGAATATATTTTTTATCGGTTATTGACAGAATATACTGGCGTAATTAGAATACCGCCAATTTGTCTAAACCCCCTGAATTCGATTATACTGCGAGTCATGGAAGGCAAGTTTGCAATTTAATTTATAATTTATGCATTTTTATTCCGGAGGTTGTCTTGAGTAAATCAGCACTGTTAGTCCTAGAAGATGGGACAGTGTTCCACGGAGTTTCCATTGGAGCAGATGGTATATCCGTTGGTGAAGTTGTTTTTAATACCTCGATGACGGGGTACCAAGAAATTCTCACTGACCCTTCCTATTCCCAACAAATTGTCACCCTGACTTACCCACATATTGGTAATACTGGTACCAATAATGAAGATGAAGAATCCACTTCAATTCATGCACAAGGCCTTGTGATTCGCGATCTCCCTCTTATCGCTTCTAACTTCCGCAGTGAACAAACCCTCTCTGATTACCTTAAATCGCAAAACATTGTCGGTATTGCCGATATTGATACACGTAAACTGACGCGTATTTTGCGAGAGAAAGGGGCGCAGAATGGTTGCATTATGGCCGGTGACAACCTTGACCAAGCGCTAGCGTTAACGAAAGCGCAGGAGTTTCCGGGTCTAAAAGGCATGGATTTGGCAAAAGAAGTAACGACGCAAGAGACGTATGCTTGGCAACAAGGCTCTTGGACTCTAGAAGGCGGCTTACCTGAAGCGAAAGCGGATGCTGACTTGCCTTATCACGTCGTCGCTTACGATTTCGGCGCAAAGCGCAACATTCTACGCATGCTGGTTGACCGCGGCTGCCGTTTAACGGTTGTGCCTGCACAAACGTCTGCAGAAGAGGTTCTGGCGCTCAACCCCGATGGCATTTTCTTATCTAACGGCCCTGGTGACCCAGAACCATGTACTTACGCAATTGAAGCAACCAAAACATTCTTAGATAAGAACATTCCGCTGTTTGGTATCTGCTTAGGGCATCAAATTCTTGCTCTGGCCTCAGGGGTACAAACAGTGAAGATGAAGTTTGGTCATCACGGCGCAAACCATCCAGTGAAAGATCTTGACCGTGGTGTGGTTATGATTACTTCGCAAAACCATGGGTTTGCCGCAGACGAGAAAACGCTGCCAGATAACCTTCGTGCCACTCACGTGTCATTATTCGATGGGTCACTACAAGGAATTCATCGTACCGATAAGCCTGCATTTAGTTTCCAAGGTCACCCAGAAGCGAGCCCTGGCCCTCATGATGCAGCGCCACTTTTTGACCACTTCATTGACTTGATTAAACAACACAGCGCTTAATTTCGGAGTAGTAAAGATGCCAAAACGTACTGATATTAAAAGCATTCTTATTTTAGGTGCTGGTCCGATTGTTATCGGTCAAGCCTGTGAGTTTGATTATTCAGGAGCGCAAGCGTGTAAAGCGCTGCGCGAAGAGGGTTACCGAGTTATTTTGGTCAACTCAAACCCGGCTACCATCATGACGGATCCTGAAATGGCGGATGCGACTTACATTGAGCCAATCAACTGGCAAGTCGTACGCAAAATCATTGAAAAAGAACGTCCAGATGCCGTGCTGCCAACCATGGGTGGGCAAACTGCACTGAACTGTGCATTAGAACTTGAAAAACAAGGTGTGCTGGCTGAGTTTGGCGTTGAAATGATCGGTGCAACTGCCGATGCGATAGATAAAGCTGAAGACCGTTCTCGCTTTGATAAAGCGATGAAATCGATTGGCCTTGAGTGCCCTCGCGCAGATACCGCGAAAAGCATGGAAGAAGCTTATAGCGTACTCGAAAAAGTCGGCTTCCCATGTATTATCCGTCCTTCATTTACTATGGGTGGTACCGGTGGCGGTATCGCGTATAACAAAGAAGAGTTTGATGAAATTTGTCATCGTGGCTTGGATCTTTCACCAACCAATGAACTGCTTATTGATGAATCATTGATTGGTTGGAAAGAGTATGAGATGGAAGTGGTTCGTGACAAAGCCGACAACTGTATCATCGTCTGCTCAATTGAAAACTTTGATGCGATGGGCATTCATACTGGTGATTCAATCACCGTGGCGCCAGCACAAACCCTGACAGATAAAGAGTACCAATTGATGCGTAATGCATCTTTGGCGGTTTTGCGTGAAATCGGCGTTGAAACCGGTGGCTCCAACGTACAGTTTGGTATCAACCCAGAAGATGGGCGTATGGTTATCATTGAGATGAACCCTCGTGTTTCTCGCTCTTCGGCGTTGGCGTCAAAAGCCACAGGCTTCCCTATTGCCAAAGTCGCGGCGAAGTTGGCGGTTGGCTTTACGCTTGACGAATTGATGAACGACATCACTGGCGGAGCTACGCCAGCTTCTTTTGAACCGACAATCGACTATGTCGTTACTAAGATTCCTCGCTTCAACTTTGAAAAATTTGCTGGCGCCAATGACCGTTTGACTACGCAGATGAAGTCAGTCGGTGAGGTGATGGCCATTGGTCGTAACCAACAAGAGTCTCTACAAAAAGCACTCCGTGGCTTGGAAGTTGGCTCCAACGGTTTTGATGAAATGGTTGACCTTGAAGCACCCGATGCGCTCTCTAAAATTCGTTATGAGCTTAAAGAAGCGGGCGCTGAACGCATTTGGTACATCGCTGACGCATTCCGAGCGGGTTTGTCGGTAGATGGTGTGTTCAACTTAACCAACATTGACCGTTGGTTCTTGGTTCAAATTGAAGAGTTAGTCAGACTGGAAGAGCAGGTAAAAGCGGGCGGCTTTGCCGGTTTAACCAAAGACGTACTGCGCACCATGAAGCGTAAAGGTTTCTCTGACGCACGTTTGTCGACGCTACTTGGCGTGTCAGAAAATGAAATTCGTCGTCTTCGTGACCAATTTGATATTCACCCTGTCTACAAGCGTGTTGACACCTGTGCGGCTGAATTCTCTTCAGATACTGCTTACATGTACTCATCGTACGATGAAGAGTGTGAAGCCAATCCAACGGACAAAGACAAAATCATGGTACTTGGCGGCGGTCCAAACCGTATCGGTCAAGGCATTGAATTTGACTACTGCTGTGTTCACGCTTCCCTTGCGTTACGTGAAGACGGTTACGAAACCATCATGGTTAACTGTAATCCTGAAACCGTATCTACTGACTACGATACATCAGACCGCCTCTACTTTGAGCCTGTGACTCTGGAAGATGTTCTGGCAATTGTACGTGTTGAAAAACCCAAAGGCGTGATTGTCCAATACGGTGGTCAAACGCCACTGAAATTGGCGCGAGCCCTGGAAGCTGCGGGTGTGCCAGTGATTGGTACGAGCCCTGATGCGATTGACCGTGCCGAAGACCGTGAGCGTTTCCAACAAGCGGTTGAGCGTCTTGGGCTAAAACAGCCAGAAAATGCAACGGTGACTGCGATTGAACAAGCGGTCGAGAAATCTCGTGAAATTGGTTTCCCTCTGGTTGTACGTCCTTCATACGTTCTAGGTGGACGTGCGATGGAGATTGTTTATGATGAGAGCGACCTACGCCGTTACTTCAATGAAGCAGTCAGTGTCTCAAATGAGTCTCCAGTTCTATTAGACCGTTTCCTTGATGACGCCACTGAAGTTGATATCGACGCGATTTGTGATGGTGAACGCGTGGTGATTGGCGGCATCATGGAACATATTGAACAGGCAGGTGTTCACTCTGGTGATTCAGCATGTTCACTTCCTGCTTATACGCTTAGCCAAGAGATCCAAGATGTGATGCGTGAGCAAGTGGAGAAGCTGGCGTTTGAACTTGGTGTCCGTGGCTTGATGAATACTCAGTTTGCGGTTAAAGATGATGAAGTCTACCTCATCGAAGTTAACCCTCGCGCAGCTCGTACAGTGCCGTTTGTTTCTAAAGCAACGGGGGCGCCGCTCGCAAAAATTGCAGCGCGTGTTATGGCTGGGCAAAGCCTAGAGTCTCAAGGGTTCACTAAAGAGATCATTCCACCGTACTACTCAGTAAAAGAAGTGGTCTTGCCGTTTAACAAATTCCCTGGTGTTGACCCGCTACTAGGTCCTGAAATGCGTTCTACTGGTGAAGTGATGGGCGTTGGAGCGACTTTTGCTGAAGCGTACGCAAAAGCCGAACTGGGTTCAGGCAGCGTTTACCCTGAGGGTGGACGAGCTCTGCTTTCAGTCCGTGAGGGCGATAAACAGCGCGTGGTCGACTTAGCGTCAAAATTGGTGAAACTGGGGTATCAGCTCGATGCGACTCATGGTACCGCGGTAATTCTTGGAGAGGCAGGGATTAACCCTCGTTTGGTGAATAAGGTTCATGAAGGTCGTCCTCATATTCTTGACCGTATCAAGAACAATGAATACACCTACATCGTGAATACGGCCGCTGGTCGTCAAGCGATTGAAGACTCCAAAGTGCTTCGCCGTGGTGCGCTGGCTGAGAAGGTTAACTACACCACCACGCTTAATGCAGCGTTTGCTACTTGTATGGCTCACACCTCTGATGCCACTGCGAGTGTCATGTCGGTTCAAGAGCTGCACGCTAAAGTACAACAAGGCCAAGCTTAATCACTTGGCAATATAACGACAGTAAGCGCTAAAGCTTATCTGACAACCTCATTACCCGCTCATTGAGCGGGTTTTTTTATCTCTTATTATCATCCATAGAAATGATGAATATTTGGAAAGGGTTTCAGTCTTAGCTTTCGCTAACTCAATCCGTAAGTACAGTGATAGTGTCTGTTTATTCAAGTCGTTAAAGGATGTTGTAACACCATGGAGCTCTCGGTTGAGATCATATTGATGCTGTTTTTTGTCGCTGGCGTCGCAGGGTTTATTGATGCGATGGCGGGAGGCGGTGGGTTAATTACGCTGCCTGCATTGTTAGCTGCGGGCATTCCTCCGACTCAAGCGCTGGCGACCAATAAGTTACAAAGCTCCTTTGGTAGCTTTTCAGCCAGTTGGTATTTTGTGCGCAGCGGTATTGTTAAATTGAGCGAAATGAAGCTAGCGATTGGTTGTACCTTTGTGGGGGCTGCCCTCGGCGCTGAAGCGGTGCAATTCATTGATGCTGGGGTGCTTACTAGCCTGATTCCTATACTGCTGGTCGCCATTTCACTCTATTTTTTACTCGCGCCTTCAACCCGTCAGGTCAAAGGTAAGGCTTCACTGTCTGAAGGCATGTTTGCTTTGTGCGTGGGTGGCGGCGTTGGGTTTTACGATGGCTTTTTTGGGCCTGGAACTGGTTCTATCTTTGCCGTGTGTTTTGTGGCTATTGCTCAGTTGTCTTTAGTTGAAGCCACGGCTAGAACCAAAATACTCAATTTTACCTCTAATATTGCGGCCTTACTGTTTTTCGTTCTCGCTGGGTTACCCATTTGGAAGCTCGGTTTAACCATGGCAATCGGTGGTTTTCTTGGCGCACGTCTAGGGGCAAAAGTCGTGGTTACTCAAGGACAAAAATGGATTCGACCTTTAGTGATCATTATGTCGATGGCCATGGCGCTGAAATTGCTTTGGGAACAGCATCATCAATGGCTGTTATCAAGCTTCTGATCCGTGGGTTCTTATACGAGTGTGGTCGTAAACAGATGTGAAGTGGACGGTAGAGACCGCGCAATTCTTCGAACTGAAAACAGTATTGTCTCGATATTTTTAAGGTGTTGACCATGGATAACGGCACGATGGCAGGCGCAACACCGGCTAACGCTAATTGCGCAGCAGCAGAGTAGGAGTCCATTTCCATTAACGGTGCGATACCTAATTGGTTAAGGACCAGACGTTGATAGCTATTAGCTGGATTATTGAGATCGTTGGTGATGACACAAGCTGGTAGCTGAGTAAGTGGTTGCTTACTGATGGTGTAGAAAGGTTCGTCAGTAAGATGTATCGCCTTCAAGCCATGATGGCTTGGAATGTGACCGGCACAAATTCCTAATGTTGCCTGACCGGATTGAACATTTTCTACGATGCGAGGTGTATGATTAGTGGTGATGTTAAGGTGCGGATCTTGGTGTAAATGATGACTAAAGACATCACTTAAAAAACCCGCCACTAAGGTTTCAGAGCAGTCAATGCGTAGTGGTGTACTGTCAGGCAGCGTTTGCTGATCAAAAATCAGCCCTTGCAGTTCATTAAAACTCGGACCGATATTCTCAATCAGGGCTACAGCGTCCGCAGTAAGGCGTACTTGACGGCCATCTGGTTCAATCAAACGCTTACCTAATTTCCGCTCAAGGTTCGCAATCCGTTTACTGACCGCCGACGCGCTAATATATAGCTGGCTGCCAGTTCGGCTCATGGTTTTATGTTTGCTGAGAATCAGCAGGGTTTCGATACCTTCAAGTAACACGTATTAATCATGAACATTAGGAAACAATAGGTTTAAATTAACCGATGTTTAACGAGGTGACTAGCGTCATTTCACCAACTTGGCGATACGTTGACCAAAATAGAACGCGGTCGCTAAATCATTGTCTTCGATTTGTTGATGATTGGGCAGAGGGCTCGCAACTAAGCCCAAACTCGACCCTGTACGATTAAGGTTGAGTGTGTCGGTAAACTGTGAAACATCAAGGCCTGCCCAAAGCATGCCATGCTGACAAGCTAAAGCAAACATGGCGAGTAGCGTTTGTTGTTGCTCGCCGTTGAGACTTCCGCCTGAAGTAAAGCCCGCCGCTATTTTATTTCTCCAAGCTTTCGCAACATAGCAATCACTGCTGGCATCCATAAAGGCTTTGAACTGTGCGGCAGGTGAGCCCATATAAGTTGGACTACCAAACACAATCGCATCGCAACCAACGAGCATGTCAAAGATCGCCGAGTTTTGATAACGTCCGGCGACAATATCGTTGTCTTGTATCTTGATACTCATGACGGGTATATCCTGACTTTGAATACCTTCCTCGATATGCTTAGCCAGTGAGCTTGTGTTTCCTTGTTTGGAATAAAAAACGATGCCAATCTTAGGTTGCTTCATAGTGATTTCTCTGTTGCGGATTGCGTGTTAAATATTCGATAAACTCCCACTCAATGCCATCGTCATCATAGAAGTAGATACGCTTTCGAAATGCTTCTCGACGTTCCATATTCTTACGATAACCTGCCACCGTTAACCGCTGAGCAACCTCTTCGACGTTGTCAACGACGAGCCCGATGTGATTGACCCCGACATCAAAATAAGGTGTACGAACCACATGGGGTTTGGACTTGGGTTCACGCTCTTGTATGGCAAGATAACTGCTGTCTGTGCCAATATGGCACCAGCGTTTGGTGTCGGTTCCTTGGTGGCGAACTTGGAATTCAGGCATCGCGGTAGAGATAAACAGCACCGTGCTCTCAAGGTTTTTTACTGTCAAATTGACGTGTTCAACATAAGCATTCATCTCTGCTCCTTAGTCAATTGGATTCAAGACACACGCGATGAAGCCCCCAGACTCTGGTTTTCATGCTCCATGGTGTTATTAAGTAAAGTTAATTGCTTATTAACTTAGCCGATGATCTAATTAAGTAAATAAAAAACTTTATTTAAACCGATAGGAGAGGTGAAATAGTGATCGAAATCGCTATTTTGATCGTGATGGGTCGAACGGAAAGCAAAAAAACGGTGCTTAATTAAGCACCGTTTGGTAGAAACTGAAAGTGTAATCAGCGATTATAGCGACTCAGTAAAGGTACGAGCGATAACATCGCGTTGTTGTTCTGGAGTCAGTGAGTTAAAACGCACTGCGTAACCAGAAACACGAATCGTTAGTTGTGGGTATTTATCCGGGTTTGCTACTGCATCTTCTAACGTTTCACGTTTTAGAACGTTAACGTTCAGGTGCTGACCGCCTTCAATAAGAGGTTGAGTTTGAATCTCAACAGGACGGCTCTCGTAGTCACCTAGGTCACTCAGAGTCACAACTTGGTCGGTTTCGAAGCCTTTAGTGGCGGCCACACAACGAGCTTCTTTCGCTTCATCATCAAGAAGCCAAATGGTATTAAGTAGGTCGTCGTTAGCTGCTTTTGTAATTTGAATACCTTGGATCATTACAATCTCCTAGTCCACAGAGTGGGCGTTGTGGGTGTTAACTGCTTAGAGTATTGAACTACACCAGTTACTGCGTAGCGAATAACCACTATTTTAATATTGATTTGAGTCAAAAGACAACTTAAAACATTTATTTTTTTAAGGTTATTTTGATGTTGAGTGGGTATTTTTCTTTTTAAATTAATGCTTTAAATTATTTTTTATTAATTAAAATAATTTTTAATTAAACTAATGTTGTAAATTTACAACATTATTGTGTCATTTAATCTACTCGTTTATGAACGGAGTACTCACGAATTTAGAGGATGAATGGGTAAAGCAATGCCAAAATTTGGAAATAAATACATTGGTGCGCATGTCTCTGCTGCAGGTGGCGTCGATAATGCCCCTTTGAGAGCGGCGGAAATTGGTGCTAACGCATTTGCACTGTTTACCAAAAATCAGCGTCAGTGGGCGGCTAAGCCTCTCGATCCTGAGGTCATTGCGCGCTTCAAAAACCATTGTCGGCAATATGGCTTTGGGCCTGAGCAAATATTGCCCCATGATTCGTACTTAATTAACTTAGGTGCCCCAGATGACGAAAAACTCAGTAAATCTCGTGCTGCATTTATTGATGAGTTTGAGCGTTGTTTTCAACTTGGACTTAGTTTGTTGAATTTTCATCCTGGCAGTCACTTAAAACAAATTTCCGAATCCGATTGCCTAACACGCATTGCGGAGTCAATTAATCTGGCTCATCAACGGGTTCCGGATGTGATTGCGGTGATTGAAAATACCGCTGGTCAAGGCAGTAATTTAGGTTGGCGATTTGAACAGTTGGCGGAAATTATTGATCAAGTTGAGGATAAAAACCGGGTCGGAGTTTGCCTCGATACATGCCACGCTTTTGCCGCAGGTTACGATCTTGGCAGTGAACAAGGGTGTGAGCAGGTATTTGCGGAATTTGAAAGGATCGTTGGTATGCACTATTTACGTGCAATGCATGTAAATGATTCAAAAGGCGCTCGAGGATCTCGTCTGGATCGTCATCACTCACTTGGGCAAGGAGAGATAGGTTGGCCTTGTTTCGAATATATCGCTAAAGATCCTCGATTTGATAATATTCCGTTGATTTTAGAGACGATCAACCCCGAAATATGGCCTGATGAGATCGCTCACCTAAGAACAATTCACTGTAAAACACTCGCAAATTAGATAAGTTGGCATCTTTTTTTCATGTTGTGATCTTGAGCATCAAGAAGTCTGTAGTGAAAGGAGGATGCCATGTCATACACACATTCAGTTAATACGATTCGACCTACCCGTTTTCCGGTACCTAACCGTCCTATTACTGGACGTGGGCATCACCGAACGCCGCAGACTCGTTAAGTTTTCAGACCAATAACGAGTTGTTATTGAGTGAGTTTTTGAGAAAATACCCTTATACATTTGATGAGGGTAGCAGCGATGGAACACACGCTAACATGGCACGACGTTATTGGGGATGAAAAGCGACAAAGTTACTTTGTCGACACTCTGACATTTGTTGAATCTGAGCGCAGAGCAGGGAAAGCGATTTTTCCTCCGGAAAAAGACGTGTTCAACGCCTTTCGAGCTACAGAGTTCAACCAAGTTAAAGTCGTGATGCTAGGGCAAGATCCTTACCATGGACCTAACCAAGCTCACGGCCTTTGCTTCTCGGTGTTGCCTGGGGTGAAAACGCCTCCATCGCTGGTCAATATGTATAAGGAGCTCGCTGCGGATATTGATGGCTTTGAGATTCCTCGCCATGGATATTTGCAGCACTGGGCAGAGCAAGGGGTGTTAATGCTTAATACCGTGCTGACGGTCGAGCAGGGTAAGGCCCATTCGCATGCTAAAACCGGTTGGGAAACGTTTACCGATAAAGTCATTGAGTCGATCAACCAGCATCAAGAAGGGGTGGTATTCCTACTCTGGGGATCGCATGCTCAGAAAAAAGGCCGCTTTATTAATCGTGCGAAGCACCATGTACTGGCGGCGCCACATCCGTCTCCGCTATCAGCCCACCGTGGATTCTTAGGGTGCCGACACTTTTCAAAGGCGAATGAGCTGCTTGTTCAGCAGGGAAAAACACCGATTGATTGGCGGTTACCAATGGATATTCAGCCTGTGGCATAAATGGTCAAATTTCGACCTCATTCAAAGCAAGAGTAGTGACTCTCATATACACTTAGAGAAAGTAAGTGTTAAGGAGAGGCACTATGATGATCGAGCGTATTCGAAGAGAGCATGGTTACATGGTCCGTTTACTGGCGATTTTACGCCGTAAATTGGTGCTATTGCAGCAAGAAATGCCAGTAAACTACAATTTGGTCCACGATATAGTTGATTATTTAGCAACCCATTCAGAGCGGGTGCATCATCCAAAAGAAGATATTTTGTATCTGTATTTTTTAGAAAAATATGGTCACGAAGCCAATGTCGCTAATTTGGAGTTAGAGCATCAAGAGTTGTCTGAAAAAACGCATCATTTTCTTAATACCATCGATATGGTATTGCAAGACGCGGTTGTGCCGCAGCATGTGCTGATAGAACAGCTAGAAAACTTTATCTTGCAGCAAAAACGCCATTTGGATATGGAGGAACAGTCAATCTTGCCGCTTATCCAACAATCTTTTACCGCTTCTGATTGGCAAGCCGTCGAAGGCTTATGGAACGTCGATGAAGATGATCCAGTCTTTGGTGACACCATCGCTGAGCAATATCAGCAATTGGCTCAGAGAGTTCGCCAAACAGAAGATGAGTGTGTTTAACACGCTAAATGTGCGAGTGTATAGATACAAAAAGAAAAGGCGCTCGATAAGTCGAGCGCCTTTTCTTTATTAAAACTCTAGTTTGTCGAGGTCCTCAAAGCCAATATCCATATCCATTAGCTCCTTTTGTAGCCGTTGGCGATCCTTGATAGCTTCGATTTCACGCCATTTACGTTTGACTGGTTTAGAACGAGTTGCACGTAGTTTAGGAAACTCTGTGTCCATGATTTCATCAAAATTTAAGCCTTCCATAAGCACCTCTTGTTATTTCGTCACTCCTCGAAAGGAATTTTTAAATACCACTCTACGAAGATCGTATCCTTGATTGATTTCTCATTTGTTGCATTTCCATGAAGTTTTTATGCAAAACGCGTACCTCGTTCAGCTTGCTATTGGACGGTTTGGATAAAAAGTAGTCAACTGGTGTTAACCAAAGTGTGAGTTTGGAAAAATTGTGATGTTAATGAGGTGTGGTCAAAATCACGTTTTTAGCGTGTTTCATTCTTTAAACGCCAATGAAAAATAGTATCTGTTGATGATGTGAATGGAAAAACCAGAGGGAGGAATTGACAACCTTTACCACTCAAGGGGTTAGTCGAGTACATCGATTTTACCAACTAGAGGAAATACACTCTGCTAGAGTTACAAGTTTGGGGTTATATTGTTTTGGTTATGTGCTGTTAATGTAACTTAATCTGTTAACGTTTGGTGACTTTATAGTGAAAAATAGGAATTGAAAGCATATTATTGCATATTGATTTTTGTCTTGAGTGGCTGCATTATCCGCCGGTCAAAAAACACAGACTCGTAAAATGGAAGCATGAGGCGATATTTTACAAGTTCAAACTGCCAAACCTATTAATAAAAATTGACTAAGCCTTGTTGACACTTAGTCGTGCAGTTTGAGGGAAGGCTAGGAAGCAGAGGTCAGTGTAAACTCACTATGAGGATCGTATGACAGATATTATCAATTTGATGAATAGCCTACTTTGGGGCTCTATTCTGGTTTATCTATTGGTGGGCGTGGGAATTTACTTCACGTTCCGTCTCGGATTTATTCAATTCCGCCATTTTACGCATATGTTTAAAGTGTTGAAAAACAGCCGTAAAGCGGACAATTCTGGTATTTCTTCTTTTCAAGCACTTTGTACCAGTCTTGCGGCACGTGTCGGTACCGGAAACATGGCAGGGGTGGCCGTTGCCCTGACTGCTGGTGGCCCTGGCGCTATCTTCTGGATGTGGATGATTGCGATGCTTGGTATGGCGACATCGTTTGCTGAAAGCACTTTGGCGCAGCTCTACAAGACCAAAGATGAGGATGGTAACTACCGAGGCGGTCCGGCTTACTATATTGAAAAAGGGCTTGGCATGCGCTGGATGGGCGTGCTTTTCTCTGTACTGCTGTTGATTGCTTTTGGTTTGGTGTTTAACGCAGTGCAAGCCAACTCAATCGCGAATGCAATGAACCACGCTTTTGGCTGGCAAGAGAACTATGTCGGTATCGGTGTTGTGGTACTATCAGCGATTGTTATCTTTGGTGGGATTAAGCGTATTGCAAAGACCGCAGAGATGATTGTACCTATCATGGCGCTTGCGTATCTTGCACTGGCGCTCATCATCATGTTTAGTAACATCGAAAAACTGCCAGCGGTATTAGCGCTTATCTTTAAGAGTGCATTTGGCTTCCAAGAAGCGGCGGCAGGCGGCCTAGGCTACGCAATAGCACAAGCGATGATTAACGGTGTTAAACGTGGCTTGTTCTCAAACGAAGCAGGTATGGGGTCTGCGCCGAACGCGGCGGCTTCTGCTACACCTTATCCACCACATCCAGCCTCGCAAGGTTATGTGCAGATGCTGGGCGTATTTATGGATACCATCGTCATCTGTTCATCAACGGTTGCGATTATTTTGATGTCTGGTGAATATGTACCTCATAGCGAGATCACTGGGATTGAGTTGACTCAGGCAGCGCTGAGTTCACAAGTTGGTGATTGGGGCGGCATGTTTGTCGCGGTGGCGATCTTCTTCTTTGCTTTTACGTCGATTATCGCTAACTATTCGTACGCTGAAACAAACCTGATCTTCCTTGAACGAAATCATAAAGCGGGCATCAGTCTTTTCCGTTTGGTGTTCTTGGCGATGGTCATGTTTGGCGCGGTGGCTTCTTTACCGACGGTTTGGTCATTGGCCGATGTATCGATGGGCTTGATGGCGATTGTTAACTTGGTGGCGATTCTCCTTCTTTCTGGCATCGTGATTAAACTCGCCAAAGATTACAATCAGCAATTGAAGGCTGGTAAAGTTCCCAGTTTTGACCCGGATAAATTTCCTGAACTGAAGTCGCAGTTGGAAGAGGGGATTTGGGATAAAAATTCTCGCTCATAGGTCGAAACTATCGACATGATTCTTAAAGCCATGCAGACAATGCATGGCTTTTTTTGTACTCTAGAAACATAAAGATAATCGGATTAAGTAAAGAGAAGCCAACATGTTAATTGTCGTATCACCTGCAAAAACACTGGACTACGAATCATCGTTACCGACCGATAAGCATACCTTACCTGAGTTAACGGACTACTCTAAGCAATTGATTGACGTATGTCGTAAGCTCACGCCTGCAGATGTCTCTTCGCTGATGAAAGTCAGTGATAAGATCGCCGCGCTCAATGTCGCTCGTTTCGAGCAATGGAGTGAAACCTTTACCCAAGAGAATGCTCGCCAAGCGATTTTTGCGTTTAAAGGGGACGTATATACCGGGCTAGATGCCCTATCTCTTTCTCAAGACGATTTAGACTATGCTCAGAAACATTTACGAATGCTGTCTGGATTATACGGTCTCTTGAAGCCGCTGGACTTGATGCAACCTTACCGTTTAGAGATGGGAACCAAGCTGAGCAACCCAAAAGGGAGCAACCTCTACCAATTTTGGGGCAACATCATCACTGAAAAGTTAAACCAAGCGATTCAAGCGCAAGGGGATAACGTTCTGGTGAATTTAGCGTCGAACGAATATTTTAAATCGGTCAAACCTAAAAGCTTAGATGCGCAGATTATTACGCCTATTTTCAAAGATTGTAAAAATGGCCAGTATAAAGTCATCAGCTTCTATGCCAAAAAGGCTCGCGGAATGATGGCGCGCTACATCATTGAAAATCGCATTGAAAGTGTGGCTGACTTAACTAAGTTTGATACGGCTGGCTATTACTTTTGCGAACAAGAGTCAACGCCGACCGATTTGGTGTTTAAGCGTGAAGAGCAAAAATAGGTAACGATTATGTGGCAACGTTTCAAGCAATGGCTCGCTCGCTATGATGCTTGGTGTCAGTCTATGGGGTTAACACCTGAGCAGAAGCGCAGTTGTGTGCCGTATCGAAAAGAGTGGCAAGCGGACGATCACCAAAACAAGCGACACTGACATGCAACTGTTTGATACCCATTGCCACTTGGATTTTGCCGCCTTCGGGAAGGATTTTGCAAACCAATGGCAACAGGCAAATCAAGCGGGCATTGAGCGGGTTTTACTTCCTGCGATTGGCGCTGAAAACTGGGGACGTATCGAGCAATTAAGTCAGCGTTTTTCTGGCGTTTACTATGCATTAGGCTGCCATCCTTATTTTTTGAATGGCCAACCTGGTGGTGCGTTAAACCAATTGGTCGATACGTTAGATGCGAGAAGTGAGCGTTGCGTTGCTATTGGTGAATGTGGGCTTGATGTCGCCATTGATGTGGATAGCAAGCTACAAGAGCGATTTTTTGTTCAGCAAATAGAACTCGCGCAAAGTTATCAACTGCCTTTGATTATACATAGCCGTAAAGCGGATAACCGCATTCTTCAACTTCTCAAACAGGCTCAGTATACCCAGGGGGGCGTCTGGCATGGGTTCTCAGGTAGTGAGCAACAGGCTCATAATTTTATTGAGCGTGGATTCTATCTTGGTATCGGTGGCGTGATTACTTATGAGCGCGCAAAGAAAACCCGGCAAGCGGTCACATCCCTGCCTATTGAGCGTTTAGTGTTGGAAACCGACGCACCGGATATGCCACTGAGCGGCTTTCAAGGCCAGCCTAATCACCCTAAGCGATTACCTCTGGTTCTCGAGACTCTCGCCCAACTGCGTGGGTTGCCTGAGAAACAGATGGCGGCAGAGACTTGGGCCAATAGCTCGCGATTATTTGGCTTGAATACGCATGAGTGACGAATAAAAAAGGCGACCATTGAGTCGCCTTTTTTTAACATTGTCATTGTGACTATTCGCGCTCTTTGGTGTACGGAACTCCAATGGCTTTTGGTGCAATGGCTTTACCGATAAAGCCTGCCAATAGGAATACGGTTAAAATGTATGGCATTGCCTCAATCGCTTGGACAGGAATGGCGACATCACCGATGGTGACCCCTTGCAGACGGATCGCGAGCGCATCCAAGAACCCAAACAGTAAACATGCTGCCATGGCCGTAAAGGGGCGCCATTTACCAAAAATCAGTGCAGCAAGCGCCATATAGCCTTTACCTGCGCTCATATTCGGAATGAACTGCGCGGTTTGGCCTACTGACAGGTAAACACCGCCAAGGCCGACTAAGAGTCCACAAATCACCATAGCCGAATAGCGCATGCCCACGACTGAAATCCCCGCCGTATCGACAGCTGCAGGTGATTCGCCTACAGCACGCAGTCGTAAACCAAAGCGTGTTTTGAAAAGGACATACCAAGCGACGGGGACAATAATAAAGGCGAGGTATTCAATCACCGAGTGGCCACTGAGCAGCTCAGAATACAGCAAGCCAATGACCGGAACATCTTGCACAGCGTCTGCGCCTGGGAAGTTTAGTGGAGCAAAACGTGCGTCTCCACTCAGTGCTGGCGTTTGTCCTCCTTGATGGAACCAGTAACGACCGAGGGTAATGGTTAGCCCTGCAGCCAGAATATTGATTGCCATGCCACTGACAACTTGATCACCGCGATGGGTAATGGAAGCAAACCCATGCAGTAGCGCCAATAATATCGAGACAAAACAGCCCGCAAAAACACCTAACCAAGCTGAACCTGTGACGTGTGCCGTTGCTGCGCCAGCAAAGGCGGCTGCTAATAGCTTACCTTCAAGAGCGATGTTAACCACACCGGAACGCTCACTGAACATGCCAGCTAGCGCGGCAAGAATCAGAGGTGTAGACATGCGAATAGTTGCATCAAGCATCAAAATAATGGTTTCAAACATATCAAGCCACTCCCTGTGCTTTCTGCTGTTTTTTACTGGCAAATAGTTTCAAATACAGACGTTCGATATTTGGCCTGAACATGTGCTCTAAAGCACCGGAAAACAGAATGACTAACCCTTGTAATACCACAACGATGTTGCGGTCTACGCCGTATTCAAAGCTAAGTTCTGCCCCGCCTTGATATAAGAAACCAAACAGTAAGCTTGCAAGTAAGACTCCCACAGGATGGTTGCGGCCCATTAAAGCGACGGCAATACCAGTAAAGCCAAAGCCTTCGACAAAGTTCAGTTTGATTTGATGAAGTTCACCTTGAAGGACATTGATGCCAAAGAACCCGGCTAACATGCCAGAAAGCAACATGGTCAGGATAATGATTTTTACATAGTTGATTCCAGCATATGAAGCGGCTGATGCATTAGCTCCAATCGCGCGAATTTCATAACCCCAGCGAGATTTCCAGATAAATAGCCAGACAAACACGCAGCACAAGAGCGCAAAAATAAAACTCAGGTTAAGAGGGCTCGGAGCGACATTCACGCCAAAAACAGCCAGAATTTCATGCATTTTAGGTAGCCAACTGCCAGCCGCAAAGACACGGCTTTCAGTTGCCATGGTGGTTTCCGGTTTGAGGATGTCAACGAGGAGATAGGCCATCAACGAAGCCGCGATGAAGTTAAACATAATAGTGGTGATGACGATGTGCGATCCGCGTTTGGCTTGTAGATAGGCGGGAATAAACGCCCAAGCCGCACCAAATAGACCGCCAACAATCACCGCAACAGGGAAGACCACATACCAAGGTGCGTATTCGCCGAGCGTCAAACAGATAAGGCCGACACCTAATCCGCCAATATAAGATTGTCCTTCCACCCCGATATTAAATAAACCAGCATGGTAGGCGACAGCCACTGCAAGGCCGGTAAAGACGAACCCCGTTGTGTAATAAAGGGTATAACCAAAGCCTTCTGCATAGCCAAATGCGCCGGTCCACATCACTTCAATCGCATCTAAAGGATTGATCTCAATGTATAAAAACAGCAATGCGGAGACTAAAAATGCCACAAAAACATTCACGGCTGGCAGCAGGCCAATGGTTACCCATGTTGGTACTTTTGCCTGACTCATGCGTTTTCTCCTTGGGTAATATGCGGCTTAATATGATCGGGAACGATGTTGGCCATCATCAGACCCAGCGTACGTTCATCCGCTTGGGAAGCATCCAATTCACCGACAATCGCGCCGTCAAAGACCACGATAATTCGATCCGCCAGCGTGAGGATCTCATCGAGCTCCACCGAGACTAAGAGCACCGCTTTTCCTGCATCTCGGCTGGCAATAATTTGCTGGTGGATGTATTCAATTGCCCCAATATCAACGCCGCGCGTTGGTTGACCGATGAGCAGAACATCCGGGTCTTCTTCCATTTCACGGGCGATCACTAACTTTTGCTGGTTACCACCGGAGAAATTGGCGGTTTTTAGGTCGATGTCGTTAGGGCGAACATCCCATTTGTCCATGCTGGTTTGGCACAAGGTGTCGATCGCTTGTTGATCTTGAAGAATGCCTTTGTTGTATTTTTCTAAATGGTGGTAACCAAGGATATAGGCTTCTTTCGCTGCGAACTTGTTGATCAATCCTTGCTTATGACGATCTTCGGGGATATGCCCAACCCCCATTGCCCGCACATCACGCGGATTGACCGCATTTTGCGCTGTAATGGTGCTGCCATTAAGAGTGATTGAACCTGAACTTGGCGGCAATATACCGGAAAGTAAGCTTAAAATTTCAGATTGCCCATTGCCAGATACCCCTGCAATGGCGACCAACTCACCAGCACGGACATTGAAACTGATCTCTTTGACGCGCTGTACGCCACTGGCATCAACGTAACTGAGGTTTTCTACACGAATACGCTCATTATCTGGTTTCGCCTCTTGCTTATCGATTTTTAGCCGTACCTTACGGCCAACCATGGATTCTGCCAACTGCTCTTTAGTTGCGCTACTTGTAGCTAAGTGTTCTACCATTTGTCCTTGGCGCATAACCGAGATGTTGTCTGTGATCGCCAAGACTTCACGCAGCTTGTGGGTGATGATCATGACCGTGGTGCCTTGGGCACGCAGTTTGTCCAAGATTGCGAATAGATGATCCGCTTCTTGTGGGGTAAGAACGCCTGTCGGCTCGTCAAGAATAAGAATATTCGCATTGCGGTAGAGGGCTTTGAGGATCTCTACTCGCTGCTGAAGACCAACGGGAAGATCACCAACTAATGCATCGAGAGGGACTTCTAAACCGTAATCTTGCTCGATTTGGACTAGACGGCGGCGAGCTTCAGCAAGACTGACATCAAGCTGCCAGCCGTTTTCAGCGCCGAGAATGATGTTTTCTAATACAGTGAAGGTATCGACCAACATAAAGTGTTGATGAACCATGCCAATTCCCGCGCGAATGGCATCTTGAGAGTTGTTTGGGCTGTAGCTTTTACCATCAACGAGCATAGAACCGGAATCTGGTTGGTAAAAGCCATAGATAATGCTCATTAAAGTGGATTTACCAGCGCCGTTTTCGCCAATAATTCCGTGAATAGTGCCTTTGGGAACTTGCAGATCGATGGTGTTGTTCGCGTGAACCGCTCCAAAGCGTTTATCGATTTTGCTCAGTTCTATGGCGTAGTCTTGACGTTCGGTCACGAGAATACTTCCTAGAATGACTTAGACAGAGGGCTAGGGTTGATCGTTGACTAAATGTGGTTAGGCAATTAGCAAGATCATCAATACCCCACCGCGAGATCAGTCAAATCACGCCATACCTAAGTATGACGTGATTGTGCACGATATATCGGGTTTAGTAGTTACAAGAGTTGTCTGACATATAGTCGTGTACTTTGATCTTACCGGCGATGATGTCTGCTTTAAGAGAGTCCATATAGGCTTTCATCTCTTCAGAAATCAGTGCTTTGTTGTTGTCATCTAAGGCCCAGTCGATAGCATTCTCTTTCAGACCCAGCGCCTTGATTCCTGGTTTCCAGTCGCCGTTGATATCGGCCATCCAAGATTCTTTTGCGGCTTTACCCACTAATTTAACCATTGAAGTTAGCATGGTGCCTGGTTGTAGGTGGTTTTGGTTTGAGTCAACGCCGATTGCGTATTTACCCGCATCTTTCGCCGCTTGATAGACACCAAGTCCGGTACCGCCCGCAGCCGCGTAAATTACATCGGCACCTTTCGAGAATTGAGATTTCGCGAGCTCAGAGCCTTTGGCTGGGTCAGCAAATGCAGCAGGCGTTGAGCCAGTCATGTTCTCAAGCACGGTGACATCAGCATTGGCATAGTTCGCGCCTTGCTCATAACCACACTCAAACTTACGAATAAGTGGAATATCCATACCACCAATAAACCCAATCGTGCCTGTTTTAGAGGTTTTCGCCGCAAGTGCACCGACAAGGAATGAGCCTTCTTGTTCCTTGAAGACAATCGACTGAACGTTTGGTTTATCAACCACCATGTCGAGAATGGTGAAGTGTATATCAGGGTATTCAGTGGCGACTTTTTCAACGGCAGATGCCATGTTGAAACCAACCGCGACGATTGGACTAAAGCCACGACTGGCTAGACGGCGCAATCCTTGTTCGCGTTGCGCTTCGTTTTGGGGCTCAAATTCGCGGACTTTGTAGCCGTCAGCTTGCATTGATTTCACACCATTTTGATAAACCGCTTCATTAAATGACTTGTCAAATTTGCCTGCAGTGTCGTAGATAACCGCTGGTTTTGATTCAGCAAATACGGCTGTTGAAGCCAAGGCTAGGGTGAGTGCTGATAGCTTGAGTATTGTTTTTTTCACACTTAAATCCTTTTAATAATGTGTTGTCCAAGAGCATGTATCGCCCAAAAAGAGTAGGCAATACAGAAATAAATAACGCATCAGTTTATCGATTGCGAAAGAAAAAAAATTCGTACACTTCACATCAAATCACATTTTCTGACGTTTGTTAGGGCGTGCATGAAAGTTCTGTTGAATTTTTGCTCTAATTTGTGCCGCATGTCAAATTTGTTAATTAAATAAATGTGATCTAAACAGTTAAAAAAGGTGCAAATAGAGCAAGATACGCACTTTTTTCGTTGTGTTTTTAGTCTAATGGCGATTATCTCGCGCCGATAATGTGAACTCGATCTGTTTTTTATTTGGCTTAAGCCGTTGAGAGCGTCAATTCGAACGAAATTTGTAATTCTTTGCTGAGTGAAATGTGACCACTTGCTCAGTAAATGATCTACGTTTAAAGACATGGTTTTTGCTGATAAACAGTGAAAACGCGTAAATTTGTCGCTAAAAACCGATTGCGCTGCGCTATCTTTCCATACGTAAACGGTTGCTTAGAAATTCTGGTTTTGTTTTTATTTGGTTTCCTTATGGTTGGTATTTTGTTAATAAAATAGATGGTTCCATCTATCTTTGTGACTAAATTCTCAATTAAGAATGAATCATTGATAACTCGTGCACTATTTCGTGATGTGGACATTACTTTTTGTGTACTGAATACGTATAATCGCCCCGCTTCAACAAACCAGTGTTTTACACGCCAACAAACAACTATAAGGAAATCATAAACTATGAGCCTGTTTATGAGCCTAGTCGGTATGGTTGTGCTACTTGCTATCGCATATGCACTATCCTCAAACCGCAAAGCTATCAATTTCAGAACTGTAGGTGGCGCATTTGCTATCCAATTTATTCTTGGTGCATTCGTGCTTTACGTTCCTTGGGGTCGTGACTTATTAAACGGCTTCTCTAGTGGTGTCTCTAACGTTATCAACTATGGTAACGATGGTGCCTCTTTCCTATTCGGTGGTCTTGTTTCTGACAAGATGTTTGAAGTCTTCGGCGGCGGCGGTTTTATCTTCGCGTTCAAAGTTCTTCCTACACTGATCTTCTTCTCATCACTGATTTCTGTACTTTACTACCTCGGCATAATGCAGTGGGTTATCAAGATTCTTGGTGGCGGTCTGCAAAAAGCATTGGGGACTTCACGTGCGGAATCAATGTCTGCGGCAGCTAACATTTTTGTAGGCCAAACTGAAGCACCACTTGTGGTTCGTCCGTTTGTTCCTCGCATGACTCAATCTGAGCTGTTTGCGGTAATGTGTGGTGGTCTAGCATCTGTTGCTGGTGGTGTACTTGCTGGTTACGCATCAATGGGTGTACCGCTTGAGTATCTTGTTGCGGCTTCTTTCATGGCAGCACCTGGTGGTCTTCTATTTGCTAAAATTCTTTTCCCTGAAACTGAACAGCCTCATGAAGACATCGAAGAAGCATTGGATGGTGGTGATGATAAACCGACCAATGTCATCGATGCAGCAGCAGGTGGCGCAGCTTCTGGTTTACAGCTTGCGCTTAACGTTGGTGCAATGCTTATCGCGTTTGTTGGTTTGATTGCTCTTGTCAACGGTATCCTAGGTGGTGTTGGCGGTTGGTTCGGTATGCCAGAACTAACACTTGAACTGATTCTGGGTTACGCGTTCTCTCCTCTTGCATTCTTGATTGGTGTGCCATGGGCGGAAGCCGTGACTGCAGGTTCTTTCATCGGTCAGAAGATCGTTGTGAACGAATTTGTCGCGTACCTAAACTTTACGCCATACATTGGTGACAACGCACAAATTATTGCAAGCACAGGTCAAGTCATGTCTGAGAAGACAGTGGCAATCATCTCGTTTGCTCTATGTGGTTTCGCGAACCTTTCATCTATCGCGATTCTACTTGGTGGTCTTGGCAGCCTAGCGCCAAGTCGCCGTCACGATATTGCACGCATGGGGATTAAAGCGGTACTTGCAGGTACGTTATCTAACCTTATGGCGGCAACAATTGCTGGCTTCTGTCTAAGCCTTACCGGCCTGTAATAAGGACTCGTTGTATATAGACGCCAGTTTACTCAATCTGCCCCGTAGCATGTATTTGCTGCGGGGCATTTTTGTTTTAGAGCCGAGAAAAAGTGGTTTTCTGGCTGAGCATGGTGGTGAGATGTTCACCCCGTGGGTATTTTTTGAGATACAAACCGTTTGCGCTTTGTAGCCAATGATAGTTTTGCGGTAAATACCTATACTCTATACAAGCAAAAACGCAGTGATACACCGTTGCTTCATTATTCGTTTAGGCCAAAGCATGATGCAAAGCGCCGTGAGAATAGAGGCGGGGAAACACTGATGCTTTTTAGACACCGCAATTGTGATTGTTGTGCCACAGACCAAACCGGACTGTGCGGTGACAAGGATAGCAATTGATGTAGTGCTTTCGCCTACATTGAGTCTTCAAGGAACCAAGTCCGTTCATTAATGACCGCTTAGCCATCGTTATGGTTAAGCAGTAAATGTTTATGAATATTGATCGGAGAAAGAAATGAGCGATTTAAAAGCAGCAGCGCTACGCGCCCTAAAATTGATGGATCTAACGACGTTAAATGACGACGATACAGACCAGAAAGTGGTCCAACTTTGCCATGATGCAAAGACAGCCGTTGGTAACACGGCAGCGATCTGTATTTACCCACGCTTTATTCCAATCGCTAAGAAGACACTACGCGAACAAGGAACGCCTGATGTTCGTATCGCTACCGTGACTAACTTCCCACACGGCAACGATGATATCGAGATTGCTGTTGCAGAAACGAAAGCGGCCGTTGCGTATGGTGCTGATGAAGTGGATGTCGTTTTCCCATACCGCGCATTGATTGCTGGTAACGAACAAGTGGGTTTTGACCTAGTCAAACAGTGTAAACAAGCTTGTGGTGATATTTTGCTGAAAGTCATCATTGAAACGGGTGAACTTAAAGAAGAAGCGCTGATCAAAAAGGCATCACAAATCTCGATCGAAGCGGGAGCGGACTTCATCAAAACATCAACGGGTAAAGTGCCAGTGAACGCAACACCTGAATACGCACGCATGATGCTTGAAGTGATTCGTGATTTGAACGTCGCTGAAAGCGTCGGCTTCAAACCTGCTGGAGGGGTTCGCACAGCAGAAGATGCAGCGCAATACCTCGCTATGGCTGATGACATTCTCGGTGATAACTGGGTTGATGCTCGTCACTACCGTTTTGGTGCGTCAAGCTTGTTGACCAGCCTGCTCAATACGCTTGAGGTTTCAGACCAAGTCGCGGATCCAAACGCGTACTAATCCGAACTGATAGGAAAGAGCGTTCTGCTCTTTCCTATTCCATCTCTGACATTCTACCAAGGCGTTTAGCGCTTGGGAGGCTTTCATGTTTTTAGCTCAAGAGATCATTCGCAAAAAGCGCGACGGTGAAACACTGAGTAATGAAGAAATCCAATTCTTTATTCAAGGCGTGGCTGATGACTCGATTTCCGAAGGTCAAATCGCTGCTTTTGCGATGACCATCTTTTTTAATGAAATGACCATGGACGAGCGTATCGCCTTAACTTGTGCGATGCGTGATTCCGGTATGGTTATCGATTGGAGCCAGATGAATTTTGGTGGCCCCATTGTCGACAAACATTCAACAGGCGGTGTCGGAGATGTTACCTCGTTGATGCTAGGTCCTATGGTGGCGGCTTGTGGTGGTTTTGTACCAATGATTTCTGGCCGTGGGTTAGGTCACACGGGTGGTACGCTTGATAAGCTCGAATCTATCCCTGGTTACAATATTACGCCAAATAACGAAACGTTCGGACAAGTCACGAAAGAGGCTGGCGTTGCGATTATTGGTCAAACGGGTGACCTCGCTCCTGCTGATAAACGTGTCTATGCAACGCGTGATATTACCGCTACTGTCGACAATATCTCACTGATCACGGCGTCTATATTATCGAAAAAACTCGCCGCAGGTCTCGAGTCTCTTGTGATGGACGTTAAAGTTGGTTCTGGTGCTTTTATGCCAACATTTGAAGCATCGGAAGAGCTGGCCAAGTCTATAGTGGCTGTCGCCAATGGGGCGGGGACGAAAACCACCGCTATTTTAACCGATATGAACCAAGTGTTGGCTTCTTCGGCAGGGAATGCGCTCGAAGTCCGTGAGGCGGTACAGTTCCTAACTGGTGAATATCGTAATCCACGCTTGTACGAGGTGACCATGGCGCTATGCGCGGAAATGCTCGTACTGGGTAACCTAGCATCAAACACTGCGCAAGCTCGTGAGCAATTGCAAACCGTATTAGATAACGGTAAAGCCGCACAATGCTTTGGCCAAATGGTTGCTGGGCTTGGTGGGCCGGTAGATTTTATTGAGAACTACGATGACTACCTTGAAGTTGCGCCACTGGTTCGCCCTGTATACGCCAAAGAACATGGTGTGGTTTCGGCAATGGACACTCGCGGCATCGGTATGGCGGTTGTTGGAATGGGCGGTGGTCGCCGAGTAGCTTCAGACAAAATTGATTACGCGGTAGGTTTCGAGCAGTTTATTCGTCTTGGGCAAGAGGCCGATGATAAGACGCCGTTAGCGGTGATTCACGCTCGTGATGAAGCGCAATGGCAGCAAGCCGCCAATGCCTTACAACAGGTGATCACCGTTGGTGGAGAATATCAGCCAACGCCAGAGGTTTATCGTCAAATTCGCGCAGACGATTTGTAATAATACTTTGCTCGCTGATGTATTCCTTTGGTGAGCGTGAGAGCAAGCAATGAAAAGAGCATTTATTTTAGTCCTTGACTCATTTGGGGTTGGGGCAACACAAGACGCAGTTAAATTTGGTGATGTGGGCTCTGATACACTCGGACATATCGCCGATCACTGTGTTCAAGGTTTGGCTGATAACGAGCGACGTCAAGGTGCATTGAGTTTGCCTAATCTATCCAAATTAGGGTTAGCGATGGCGCATAAAGAGTCAACAGGTCGACTCGCGCCAGGGTTAGATGAAAGCGTCGAGATCATAGGCGCCTATGCTCATGCGGCTGAATTGTCTTCAGGAAAAGATACGCCATCGGGGCACTGGGAGATTGCCGGTGTTCCTGTATTGTTCGATTGGGGCTACTTTAGTGATAAGCAAAACAGTTTTCCTAAAGTCTTGACTGATCGCATTCTTGAGCGAGCAGGACTTGAGGGCTTTCTGGGTAACTGCCACGCATCAGGAACTCAGGTATTGGATGATTTGGGCGAAGAGCATATGCGAACGGGCCTACCTATCTTCTATACATCAGCGGATTCGGTGTTCCAAATAGCGTGTCATGAAGAGACCTTTGGCTTAGATAAACTGTTGGAGCTTTGCCAAATTGCGCGTGAAGAGCTGGAAGATTACAACATTGGCCGCGTGATCGCTCGTCCATTCATTGGGCCGAGAGCGGGTGAGTTTGTCCGCACGGGTAATCGTCGAGATCTTTCGGTTGAGCCGCCATCGGCGACGGTGTTGCAAAAGTTGGTCGATGAAAAGCAAGGACGTGTGGTCTCTATTGGTAAAATTGCTGATATTTATGCTCACTGCGGAATTACCGATAAAGTCAAAGCCAACGGAATTAAAGCCCTGTTTGATGCCACTCTTGAACAGGTGAAAGCTGCAGGCGACAATACGATTGTTTTCACTAACTTTGTTGATTTCGATTCTGCGTATGGCCATCGCCGTGATGTGGCGGGTTATGCTGCGGCACTGGAATATTTCGATAAGCGTCTGCCTGAGCTTCTGAACATCATGGAGCAAGACGATGTGCTTATCCTCACGGCCGATCATGGCTGCGATCCAACTTGGGCGGGGACTGATCATACTCGTGAGCATATTCCGGTGTTGGTTTATGGGCCGCAAGTGAAAGCTGGCTCATTGGGTCGACGCGAAACGTTTGCCGACATTGGACAGAGCCTTGCGAGTTATTTTGCAACCACGCCAATGGATTTCGGTAAGAATTTTCTATAATTGAATACTAGCGCTTGGGCTTCATTGTTTTGATAAGCCCACTCTTTATTTAGCCTAAGTCACGAGAAGGAAAGTATTATGGCTACTCCTCATATTAATGCAGAAGCTGGCGCTTTTGCTGATGTCGTTTTAATGCCGGGTGATCCACTACGTGCTCAATACATTGCTGAAACCTTTCTTCAAGATGTAGAAAAAGTGTGTGATGTTCGAAATATGTTCGGCTTTACTGGGACCTATAAAGGTCGCAAAGTTTCGGTGATGGGCCACGGTATGGGGATTCCATCGTGCTCAATCTATGCAACAGAACTTATCAAAGATTACGGCGTGAAGAAGATCATTCGCGTGGGTAGCTGCGGTGCGGTAAGTGAAGATATCAAAGTCCGTGATGTTGTGATTGGGATGGGGGCATGTACCGATTCTAAAGTGAACCGCATTCGTTTTAAAGGCCATGACTTCGCTGCGATTGCCGATTACCGCATGGTAAAGGCTGCAGAAGAAGCGGCAGCAGCGCGCGGTGTCGATGTGAAAGTCGGTAACTTGTTCTCTGCTGAGCTGTTCTATACGCCAGATCCTGAAATGTTCGATGTGATGGACAAATACGGCATCGTTGGTGTGGAAATGGAAGCTGCAGGTATCTACGGTGTGGCTGCAGAATACGGCGCGAAAGCACTAACCATTTGTACCGTATCTGACCACATCAAAACCGGTGAGCAAACCACATCTGAAGAGCGTCAAACCACGTTTAACGACATGATTGAAATTGCCCTGGATTCCGTGCTGCTTGATGATAAGTAAGCGATAAATAGAAAAAAACCTCAGCCTTGGCTGAGGTTTTTTGTATCTGATGAAATCGCGGTGTTACTCGGTTTCTCCGACATTTTGTAGCAGCAGGTTCGGACCGCGTTTTTTTGGACGACGGCGAATGATGATGGTCAACAGCACTCCACCAATAAAGCTCATTGCCACCATGGTGTACATATAGCGATCACTTTTACGGTAATAGTGATCAGAGAAGGCGGTCAGAAGCCCTGTTTCAAAGGTGATTCGCACATAGCCGATAATACTGCCATCGTACATTACCGGTTCTACCAGTTGTTGCTTGCCGATTCTTGCGGTTTCAAGTGGCGTATCGAGACCAAGAATTTCCCGTACCGATTTGGCACTGTCACTAGAGGCTAAGCGAATACCTTCCGAATCGTAAATCGCGGCATCAAACACCAGTTTGTCTTGAGCAAGTTGATTGGTCAGCTTTAATAAACGTTCTTGATCTTGCTGAGCGATCATTTCACTCGCAGAGAGAGAGGCTTGAGAAATTAGGACTTTGGTCAAGGTTTCAAGCTGGTTGGCTTGAATCTCTTCATTACCTTTTGTGATTTTGACACTGTTAATGCCAATGACCACCACCATCACAGCGAGCAACAGGATGACAATGACCCTTAAAACCATGCGAAAAGAGAATAAAGAGGCGTTCATACCTTAACCTAAAAGAAGCTTATTTTAACAACGTCCATATTGATACTTGCCTAAGTAAATTGCAATAGGGTAACGTGAGGGGGATTCAGTGAGGAAGAACTACATGGATAAGTTAAAGACGTTACCAATACGCCGACATACCACCCTTTTATCTCGTCTGCCAGAGATTCTCGACACCACTCAACATCAATGCAGCCAAGCCAATTGGATTGTTTATGGAGAGTATTTATCGCCGCGTTACTTTGAAGATATCGACTTTTTCTTAGGGTATTTGAACCCCATCGTCGATGCATGGAAAGTCGGAGGCTATGAAGTCGCGCTGATGGCTGGTGAGTTGACCCCTCAGCACGAAAAGATTTTACAGAGCCTTCAACTCGATTACGCACGCCTAACGGAAGTCCCTGATCTGTCTAAACCAGGACTGATTGTTATGGATATGGATTCCACGGCAATTCAAATAGAATGTATTGATGAAATCGCCAAATTGGCGGGAGTTGGAGACGAAGTTGCAGAAGTAACCGAACGTGCGATGCAGGGTGAGCTGGATTTTGAGCAAAGCCTGAGACAACGAGTTGGCAAGCTTGCTGGCGCCGATGAAAGTATTTTAACCACCGTTCGCGACGTTTTACCCTTGATGAATGATCTTGAGGTTATGGTGGCGACACTTCAACAGTTTGGCTGGAAAACCGCGATAGCCTCTGGTGGCTTCACGTATTTTTCTGATCATTTGAAACAGATGCTGAGATTAGATTTTGCCCAGTCCAATCAACTTGAAATTATTGATGGTAAGCTCACAGGGCAAGTGAAGGGTGAGATTGTCACGGCGCAAATTAAAGCCGATATTCTGCAAGCATTAGCCGAAGAGCACGATATAGAACTCCATAATACGGTTGCGATTGGCGATGGGGCTAATGACCTGATCATGATGAATGCCGCTGGCCTTGGTATTGCGTATCATGCCAAACCGAAAGTTGAGGCGGCTTCGCAAGTTGCGATTCGTTACTCAGGGTTGGGCGGCGTTGTTTGTGTCTTGTCGGCAATGCTGGCTAAACACCAGAAATTGAGTTGGCAAAGTAAGCCTTAGATAATAAAAAAGCGCCGTATATGGCGCTTTTTTATAGCGTCGATGAGGTGTTAACGAGTGAGTTGCAAACGAACTAATACTTCTTCGGTGATATCCGTAATTTCGCTGTAACCGATGATTGACGCGATCTCTTTCTCCAATTTTTTTGCTTGCGGCATGCTGATCGTCGCCAACTCCTCAAGATCTTTTCTCAGTAGCGTTGTCATCGGGTCAAACACCGGGGTACCACAAATGCGTAGCACAAAACATTCGCCAACAGATTGAGCATTTTTGATAAAGGCAATGCGCTCTTTAATGTGCGTAAACTCTTCTCGCAGTTTGGCTTCGACTGACTGAATCCGCTTGCCAAATTTAAAAGCGCAGATATAAAGCTCATGGTATTGAGGAATGGCACCGTCAATCCGCTTCATCGGCTGAGCCAAGAGGGTATTGGTGTGCCCTTTATATATTGGTGCAAGAGAAAATTGCTCACTATTACCGAGTTGGGCGAAAAGAGCCAAGTGAGGTAATAATGGGTAATTCACGCCCATCACTTTCGGTCTTAAATTGGCGCCCGGTTTATCAACAAAAATCGGGGTACTCACCATTTTATCCAACAAAATGTCGTGGAGCCCTTCAAGCAATGCATCACTAGGCAGAATTTCTGTTTTTGGTTTGAGTTTCGCCTGATTGTGTTCAATCAACGTATTAAAGAAGGCAATGGTTTTAATGGTTTTACTGTCTTCGAGCATCACCATCTGCAGTTGTTTCCCATTGGGGCTAACGCGTATAACACGGTAAGGTACCGTATTGAGTGGTAAGTTTTTATCGTAAAGCTGTAGTTCTAGGAAGTTGATTAGGCATTCGTCGCCGCTTTTAAGTGCGCAAGGGGTTTCCAGCTTTAGGTTTAAGCCTCGCTTGGAGAAATCAAAGCTTTTCCCCGCGATTGTTTGCTGGTTGGCCGTTAATTCGACGGGAGTTTGCAGTGGATAGCGTGGCTCTTTTCTTCGCGAAACGGCATCAAAATATAAGCACCTTGGCTCGTAGGCTTGGTTTCGTGGATGACGAAAAGCGTTCAGTTCACTGCTCGCCAACTTTGGTTTTTCACTGAGCAAGTAATCATGGCTCGCTGTATCGTCGGCAATCTCTTGCAAAATGCCGCAGTGAGTTAATGTATTGGTGTCTACGGCGAGTTCTTCAGCGTGGTCGATTAATTCGCGACACTCTTCTTTGTTCAGTTCAAAAATATGCAGGCGAAAAACTTTCCAGCTTGGTTTTTTGGCTCCGATGTGCCAGAAAAACTGGCGCTGCTCTCGGGTTGCCTCCGGCATCATCATTGAAAAAAACAGTGTTTTGTCTTGGTGCTCATGAGTAAAGGTATAAAGCACATTATTGGTTGCGCGAACGCCAGGGCTGGTAAGCAGAGACAGACGTTGAGGGTTCAGTAAGCTGGTCAGCGATTGTTGATTCCGTTCATCGTGCCAATATTGCCAAATAGGCTGATTATTTTCGGTCATCAGCGCCAACTTTAGTTCACTGCCACTAAAAAACAGCGGTAACGCACAGGTATGTTTGAGATAGGCATGTTCAAAGCTTCGAGTACGTGCACGAATGACTTTATCTTGATTATCGTGTTTGGTGCGCTGAGTATCATTGCGCAGCGATTCGTCAATCAGTTGGTCTATGGTATCGTCGTTGTCGAGCTTCAGCAGACGTAAATATTTCACCGCATCATTATCATAGCTTTCATCGACCGCTAGAATTCGATAAGTCATTGGCGACTGTAGCCCTATGACTTCAGAAGTTTTTGCCAACTCACTAAACAACATGGTGAGCGTATCGCCAAGCTTGTACTCAAAGGCACTAGGGACTTTGATTTTGGCACCGGAAGGCGAAAGGTCTAACGTCAATCCATGCACCAATTGTGAACCGCGAAGCGTCATTTCAACTTGCGAGCTGACTTTGAGACGATTCTCTTTACGCTTGAGATCATAACCTAAGGTCAGCGGCTCAACGTCATACTGATTTTCTTTGGCGGTAACCTCGCGGCCGAGAGGTTTACCGCGCTGTTGCATCACGCGAAAATTATTACGAGTGTTGGACAAGGCTTCCCATACCCCTTCGGTATAGCCGCCAAACTTACGGGTGTTTTTATGGTAAGCGTTAAACGCGACGTCATCTAGCCAGTGGGTGAGTCCATCGAGTTCATATTCTCGACATTCTCCTTGCACGCGACCACGGAGATCGATGACCTTCTGACAAGGCGCCATAATACGATTTAATTCCATTTTCAGAAGGATTTTGACCGAAGGAGGCTCGTCCGCAGTAATTTGATTCAGAAGCTTTTCAAAGTCACCTGAATGGTATGCGGGGATGAGTCTTTCTGCTAAAGAGAGAATATCGGATTGCTGCATATTTTCTGTTAGAGTATCTCACTCTCAATAATTAAGGCTGGTTATCCAAGATAACGGCGATTCAATCGGTCGCTCTTGTTATCGGCTACGATGCGATAATCTTTAGATATTTGGAACGCATGATCAACTTGAATATGACTTCAAAAAGATAGCGTTGTCACAGAGTTGAATTTAATCGAGGTAGTATGGCAAAGGCAAAGCGAGCTTATGTCTGTAATGATTGTGGAGCGGATTTCCCGCGTTGGCAAGGACAATGTAATGCCTGTGGCGCATGGAATACGATAACTGAAGTCAGAATTGCTGCCTCGCCAACCGTCGCGCGCAATGAGCGTCTAAGCGGTTATGCGGGTGGGGCAACCACTGAAGCGCAAGTGCAAACACTGTCAGAGATCGATCTCCAAGAAGTGCCGCGCTTTTCTAGTGGTTTTAAAGAGCTAGATCGCGTACTGGGTGGTGGTATTGTTCCTGGAGCGGCGATTTTGATTGGCGGTAGCCCAGGCGCAGGTAAGTCAACCTTACTATTGCAAACCATGTGTTTGCTTTCGTCGCAAATGCCTGCGTTGTATGTGACCGGGGAAGAGTCTTTACAGCAAGTGGCACTTCGGGCTTCTCGATTAGGACTACCGAAAGATAACCTAAAGATGTTATCGGAAACCAATGTCGATCGCATTTGCCAAATCGCAGAAAAAGAGCAGCCACGCATTATGGTGATTGACTCGATTCAAGTGATGCATGTGTCAGATGTTCAGTCATCTCCTGGTAGTGTCGCCCAAGTCCGTGAATCGGCAACGGCGCTAACACGCTACGCCAAGCAAAATAATGTCTCGGTATTTATCGTTGGTCATGTTACCAAAGATGGAACCTTGGCTGGGCCTAAAGTTCTTGAGCACATTATTGACTGTTCGGTATTGCTTGATGGGGGAACTGACAGCCGTTTTCGTACGTTGCGCAGCCATAAGAACCGTTTTGGTGCGGTGAATGAGTTAGGTGTGTTCGCTATGACGGGGCAAGGTTTGCGTGAAGTCAGCAACCCATCGGCAATTTTCTTGTCTCGCGGCGAAGAGGAGACGTCGGGCAGTTCCGTCATGGTCGTGTGGGAGGGGACCCGCCCATTGCTGGTGGAAATTCAGGCGTTGGTTGATTATTCCCAACTGGCTAATCCTCGTCGGGTGGCGGTTGGGCTTGAACAAAACCGTTTGTCTCTATTATTAGCGGTGCTGCATAAACACGGTGGTTTACAAATGGCCGACCAAGATGTGTTTGTGAATGTCGTTGGTGGTGTTAAAGTAACCGAAACCAGCGCAGATTTAGCTTTGGTCATGGCGCTACTGTCGAGTTTTCGAGACCGTCCTTTGCCTAAAGACGTCGTCGTATTTGGCGAAGTGGGGTTGGCCGGTGAAATTCGCCCGGTACCAAGTGGACAAGAGCGTCTCAACGAAGCATTTAAGCATGGCTTTAAAAAAGCCATCGTGCCGATGGCGAATATGCCCAAAGGGGGCATTCCCGGAATGCAAATTCACGGGGTTAAAAAACTTTCCGAAGCGATTGAAGCTTTTGATGAGTTGTAATAATCATCATTAAAGTGTGTCACAATAGAGCCTAAGCTTAGGTAAATAAACGTCCTACCCTAATATCGTCTATGATTTTTTGGGGGTGGGGATGTTATCCCTAAATATTTTTTATACGAACAGCTCGCAAGGGTATCAGTCTTTTTAGATTGTGATATACTCTGCGCGCAATTTATACCTTATAAACAGAGTAAGACAATGGCAGATTTATCGAAATACAGAAACATTGGTATTTTCGCGCACGTTGACGCGGGTAAAACCACTACCACTGAGCGTATTCTAAAGCTTACTGGTAAAATCCATAAAACGGGTGAAGTTCATGACGGTGAGTCTACAACTGACTTCATGGATCAAGAAGCTGAGCGCGGTATTACTATCCAGTCAGCAGCTGTAACGTGTGAGTGGAAAAACCACCGTCTAAACGTTATCGATACTCCTGGACACGTTGACTTCACAGTAGAAGTGTACCGTTCTCTGAAAGTACTTGATGGCGGTATCGGTGTATTCTGTGGTTCTGGTGGTGTTGAGCCTCAGTCAGAAACTAACTGGCGCTACGCAAACGAATCTGAAGTTTCTCGTATCATTTTCGTGAACAAACTAGACCGTATGGGTGCAGACTTCTACAACGTTGTTGACCAAGTTAAGAACGTGCTAGCTGCTAACCCACTAGTTATGGTTCTTCCAATCGGTCGTGAAGATGACTTCGTTGGTGTTGTTGATCTACTATCTCGTAAAGCATACGTATGGGATGACACTGGTCTTCCAGAAAACTACGAAGTTCAAGACGTTCCTGCAGACATGGTTGATGATGTTGAAGCTTACCGTGAAGAGCTAATCGAAACGGCAGTTGAGCAAGACGACGATCTAATGGAAGCTTACATGGAAGGTGAAGAGCCTTCTATCGAAGACCTAAAACGTTGTATCCGTAAAGGTACTCGTGATCTAGCATTCTTCCCAACATACTGTGGTTCTGCATTTAAGAACAAAGGTGTTCAACTTGTACTAGACGCGGTTGTAGATTACCTACCTTCGCCAACTGAAGTAGACCCACAAGATCTTACTGATCCTGAAACGGGTGAGCCAACAGGCGAAAAAGCGATTGTTTCTGCTGATGAGCCACTACGTGCTCTAGCATTTAAGATCATGGATGACCGTTTTGGTGCACTAACCTTCATCCGTATTTACTCTGGTCGTCTGAAGAAGGGTGACACCATCCTTAACTCTGCGACAGGTAAAACTGAACGTATCGGCCGTATGTGTGAAATGCAAGCGGACGACCGTAACGAGATCACTGAAGCTCAAGCGGGTGACATCATCGCTGTTGTCGGTATGAAGAACGTTCAAACTGGTCACACTCTATGTGATCCGAAACACGAATGTACTCTAGAACCAATGATCTTCCCTGAGCCTGTAATCTCTATTGCAGTTACTCCAAAAGACAAAGGTTCAACTGAGAAAATGGGTATCGCGATCGGTAAAATGGTTGCAGAAGATCCATCATTCCAAGTTGAAACTGACGAAGATTCAGGTGAAACCATCCTTAAAGGTATGGGTGAACTTCACCTAGACATCAAAGTTGACATCCTAAAACGTACTTACGGTGTTGAACTTGAAGTTGGTGCACCACAAGTTGCTTACCGTGAAACTATCACTCAAGCAGTTGAAGATAGCTACACGCATAAGAAACAGTCTGGTGGTTCTGGTCAGTTCGGTAAGATTGACTACCGTATCAAACCAGGTGAGCCAAACTCTGGCTTCACGTTCAAATCAACGGTTGTTGGTGGTAACGTACCGAAAGAATTCTGGCCTGCAGTTGAAAAAGGCTTTGAATCAATGATGAATGAAGGTGTTCTAGCTGGCTTCCCAACGCTAGACGTTGAAGTTGAATTGTTCGACGGTGGTTTCCACGCAGTTGACTCATCAGCAATCGCTTACGAAATCGCAGCGAAAGGCGCATTCCGCCAATCTATGCCTAAAGCGGGTGCACAGCTTCTTGAGCCTATCATGCACGTTGATGTTTTCTCTCCAGAAGACAACGTGGGTGACGTAATCGGTGACCTTAACCGTCGTCGTGGTATGATCAAAGACCAACAAGCTGGTGCAACTGGTGTTCGTATTAAAGCTGACGTTCCTCTATCAGAAATGTTTGGCTACATCGGTCACCTACGTACTATCACTTCTGGTCGTGGTCAGTTCTCTATGGAGTTCGCACACTACGCAGCATGTCCAGCAAACGTTGCTGAGCAAGTTATTGCTGAAGTGAAAGAGCGTAACGCTAAGAAGTAATTATCACTGATAATTCTTTGATAAAAAGCCCCATATTTGGGGCTTTTTTTATGTCTAATAAGATGATTTAGTCTCTGTATTTAAGGTGATTCACGTGCGTAGCTCGCTTCCAATGTCATAAAATCACAGGGTGAAGATTGTTGGAATTGGGCAATTTCTCTTTTCATCCAGTGCATAAACTGAATCACTTTTTCGCGTTTAAAATAGCCTTTTGGTGCACATGCGTAATAGCCAAAATGAGGCTTAATCGCTACGTCACCAATGCGAACTAACTTTTCTTCCTTGAGATAACGCTGAACAATTGAGTGTTTAACCAAGGCCACTCCTTGTAATGATAGAGCCCCCTCAAGCACATACAATGAGCCGTTATAGCGCATTGTGGAGCGGTCATTATGGATAATACCGACGTTATCTAACCATGTATGCCAATCGATATCAGGCCAAATATCTTCAAGAAGATCAGCTTTAGAGAGGTCTTCTAACTCATAGATCTGCTTTTCTTTTTGATAGATCGGATGGCAAACCGGATAAAGCACCTCATCCATCAACCATTCTGACTCCAAATTATCATATTCTCCACGACCGTAACGAATACACAGATCAATACTCGAATCTTGAAATTTTACCAGTTGATCTGTGGGTTCAATGAGCATCGCAAGGTCTGGATACTGTTCGCGAAACTGGCGGATTCTGGGTACCAACCAATGCTGTGCAAAAGAGGGCACAGTAGAGATTGAGAGTTGATTGGGCGTGGGATCTTGGTTGATGAGTCGTATTCCATCCTGAATGTAGGAAAAGCCTTTTTCTGCTTGTCGATACAGTGTTTGACCTTCATGAGTGAGCCGGATCTCTCTATGATGTCGGGTGAAAAGATCGACCCCTAACCACTCCTCCAATTGACGTATCTGTTGACTCACTGCTGCGGGGGTCACGAACAGTTTGTGGGCGGCGAGCTTAAAGCTTCCTTGCTGCGCGGCCATATAAAAGTAATACACACCCTGTAATGGTGGAAGACGCTCACTCACATTAGTTTTCCTTAACTGAAGAATAGAATCTATCGTTTGTCGAATAAGTGGTATTGGTTGATTATTGCCCTAAGAACGAGATAAAACAGGAGAATAACATGGTTGAATTGGTATTACGGCAACGACATCCATCACACAATACATTTAAACGTATCATTAGGATTAGTTTAGCTAAACTTAAACAGTGGCGTCAAAATTCAAGAACACGCCATCAATTATCTCAACTTTCCGCGCAGCAGCTACGTGATATTGGTATCGAATCGAATATCGCTGAACGAGAAGCAAAGAAATGGTTCTGGCAATAAGCATTCAACCCTCTGAGCTATTGTTGCGTTGCCAGTAATAGCTCTTTTTTCAGCCACAAATTAATTTCGTTAATTCTTCAGAGACGATGTCGACCCAGCCGTTGTCAAAACGAAACACGACACGAACTTTTATCTTTACTAATAATTAAAGGAGCGCAAAGCACTCCTTTAATTAAAGACAATAATCGAAATCAGAAAAAGTTACTCTTCCCATATGACCAATTTATCTTTCGGCCATTGTTGGCCCATGTCGTGATATTTTTGCTCTAGAACATGGCGTTTGATCTTGAGCGTCGGCGTCAAAATGCCATTCTCAATACTCCAAGGATCTTTGATCATTAACACGCCTTTAATCTGCTCATGGGATTCAAGTTCTGAATTCATTCGATTTATGATCTTACGTGTGGTTTTTTCATAGCGGTTCCGATCAAAGTTTTTAAACTGGTGCGGAACAACCAACAAAATAGGAGCGGGTAATCCAAGGCCTATCAAGCACATCATTTCAACTCGGCTATATTCAAATAGCTTTTTCTCGATAGGGACAGGGGAGACAAATTTCCCTTTGGCTGTTTTAAACGTGTCTTTTTTCCGTCCTTGTATCGTGAGATAACCGTCTTGATCAAGCGAACCAATGTCACCAGTATGCAACCAACCTTCACTGTTAAAAGATTCTTTGGTGGCTTCGTCATTATGATAATAACCGGAGAACATTCCTTGGCTATGGACCAGAATTTCGCCATCGTCCGCTATTTTGACTTTTACACCAGGCCCTGCATTTCCTACGGTTCCAATCTTATCGGGATTAAATGGATAATTAATGGTGCTGTAGGCAAAGGATTCGGTCATTCCCCAAGCCTCTGTAATATTTAATCCGATAGAGTGATACCATTTTAATAATGCAGGCGAGACCGGAGCTGAACCACAACCTAAAATGCGAGCCTGACTCAGCCCTAAACCATCTGCGATTTTCTTTTTGACAAGGGTATTCACAAACGGAATTTTTAACAGAAGATTGAGCTTTCTCTGTGGCATCTTATCTTGAATGCGCTGCTGGAAAAGCGTCCATAACCTGGGTACCGAAATAAAAAATGTCGGTTGATGACGTTTTACATCCTCAATGAAGGTATCTAGGGATTCCGAAAAAGCCGTCGGCACCGCGCCCGTAATTGAGGTACCAAATACATAAACCCGTTCCGTAATGTGGGCTAATGGAAGGTAGGAAAAGAGCCGGTCGTCATCTCTCAGACCAATCAGTTCTACTAACTGTTTCACCGACCACGAAAAAGCGCCGTAGCTGAGCATTGCCCCTTTTGGTTTTCCTGACGTTCCGGATGTATAAACCAAAGACATGATCTTGTTGTCGCTGTGCTGTGGCCGCGCGTCGCTGGGTGAAGATTGAGCGATTAATTGATCAAAATTGTATTGCGCGTTAGGGGCGGAAGGGTAAGAAAAGGCGATAGAGGTAATATCACTGTTGGCTTTTAAAGCTAACTCTGTTGCCTCTTTATTATCTAACTTCCCAACAACCACGGCTCGACTTGAGCTGTGTTTCAAACAGTAGTCAATGGTGTCGTCACCCGCGGTTGGGAAGATAGGTACGCTGATATAGTCTCCCAACATCAGTGCTAGGTCGGTGACGAACCATTCAGCACAGTTTTTTGAAATCAGTGCGACCCGCTCTCCTGGTTGAATCCCTAAATCTCTTAGAGCAGTGACTAAGCGCAGTGCTTTGTCCGCAACTTCAGCAAATGTCCATTCAATAAATTCACCATTCACGCTCTGCTTTAAATACACAGAGTTTGGTTGTTCTTCTGCCCATTTCAGAATCAATTCATTTGGTGGTGGCAGGGTACAAGAGAGCTCTTGAGTTTCATTTGGCAACATCATATGCAAACTCCATTTAATATATTTTGTAATTATAATGTTAAATCAATGTTAAGTTAGCATGCTGACGTCGCTTATGAAAAGAGTTTCGCTCTAAACAGAGAGCTCAATAGCAGATATTTAGTTTATACAGAATGCCTGTAACTCGCAGGCGTGACCCCAGTTTTCTTTTTAAAGATACGAGTAAAGTAGGAAACATCCTTGTAGCCACACTGGAACGCGATAAAGGCAACTTTAGTCTTTTTATCTTCTCTTAGCAGTTGTTTGGCTAAGCCTATGCGTTTCTGGATCAGATAATCCCTAAAGGTCATCCCGATGGAATGATGAAAAATTTTGGAAAAATAACTGACAGAATAGTGGCAGTAGTCAGCGATATCCTCCTCACGAATCGTGCGAGATAGGTTGTTATCGATGTAACGTAAAATTTCGATGAGATCTTTATTGATAGCTTGATCTTGCTGTTCACCCTCTTCGAGAGAAAGGGTCGTTTCACCAAGTAAGTAGGTCAGTTGGGTCGAAAGTTTATCTAGCCAAGGAAGGATATTGTTTTCCTTGAGGTTGTAACTGGCAATGATGCTCTCATGGTTAAGTTTGTTTGAATCTAATAATCCTGTATGGATGACAACTAGGTTCTTTTTAAGAAACTCACAAATCTTGAGTGATCTATTGAGGAGTCCACTTTCACTCTCTTTTTCATGGAAGAAAAAACAGTATTGAGTGTTTGGATCGCTCAGAATGGATACATCGAATCCAAATTCATTGATTTTAAAATTGTTTTCAATGCTTAGCATTGTATCTCTAGGAATAAATGAGAGAGATTGGCCTAGCCAGTTCCCTCTGTGCCTTAAACCCATTGTTTATCCATCAATCAAAAGTTTGCTTTAAAGCTTAGATGAGCATTTGACGATTTCAATGCTCTATTCATGATTTTGTTACTTGCGCAAATGATAATGAAGGCATTAGTGAGCCTTTTTTTATGAATCGATATCACAAATATTCCATAAGTATTTTTTGTCAAGTTTCATGAATAAGAGTGACTTAATTCTGTTTTGGAAGAGCTTGTCTTTGTATTTTTGTTTTTGTTTTTCAATTATTTATTTGTAGTTCTGTTTGTGCTTCTCTTTGCAATTTTTCTTCTTTTGATGCTTTTGGAGTTGTTATGAGTTTAGATTCATAACAAGAAAGTGCTATTCATTAATACATAAATACTAACCGTTAAGGGGTTTTGGTTGTAATTTTTAATTAGGCGTTTAAACAGCCATTACCCAAGGAGAAGTTTATGGATAAGTTTTTGAAATCTGTTAAGTCCTTTATGCAAGATGAAGAGGGGTTGACAATTGTGGAGTATGTTATTGGTGGTGCGATGGTTGTCGCTGCTATTGCCACACTGTTCAGTACTTTTGGTACAGATTTGAGCACACGTTTAGCCACGTTTTTCTCTGGCGGTGCCGACGCTGCTGGTAATGCGGGTGGCGGTACTCCCGAATGAGTTTACTTGAAATCTAGACGCTATGAGTGGCTTTCATAATGGATAAGCCACTCATTACTAATGGATGGAATTGCTAATGAGTACATACTCCCATGAGCTTTATTTATTGGATTCTTTTCAGTGTCTTGGCCATTTTTGATGCTAGAGAAAATCGCATACCTAATCAGTATTTATGCCTTCTACTTTGCGCAGCGATATTAGAAATATTTCTCTCCTCTGACGTTCCAGTTGGGATGAGTTCAGCAATTTTAGGCGGTAGCTTTTTCTTCGGTTTGGGTTTGACGATGTATTTATCTAAAGCAATGTCAGCTGGGGATGTAAAGTTACTTGCTGTTGTTGGTTTTATCGTTGGCTGGGGGAGTCTGGCTCCGGTATTCGTTTCAATATGCTTTGCGACGGTAGTGGTTGGTAGTTTCTACTGTTTTCAATACTTGGCTTACAAGCCTACGTTGCTCAAACAGACATTAACTCGCTACCAATTAGCTGCTTATGGTGGACTGCAGGCTTTAAAACAATCCGGGGGGAAATCAAAAGACAAAATGAGAATGCCTTTTGCGCCTATCGTCGTTATCGGTTTAGCGTGGTATCAGTATTTCTATTAACTTTATTAAATGTCAAGGAAGCAAGTGATGGAAACAAGCTCTGAGGAAACCCAAGAAAAAGCCACAACACTTAAGCCTCAAGCTCTCGCGCCAAGCGTGCCGACGTCTATTGATCTTTTGCAGGTTCCTCGTGCGGTTTTAGAAAATTTGCTTCTTAAACAGCTTGCTGCATTCCCAAAATCCGACTTGCTTCAAGTCACCAAATTGATGGGCATCAACAGTCACTTGGTTGAAGAGTTGATTGCTACGCTGCGTAAAAAATCCCTCGTTGAAGTGTTTCAGTCAGACGCCTCTCCTTCACACACGCATGCTGGGCGAGTTGTTTATGCGCTTTCTGATATGGGAAGCCAAGAAGCAGATGTCGCGTTTAAAAAAGATGCTTACATAGGCCCTGCCCCTGTTTCTCTGCAGCAATATAACGAAATGGTCCAAGCTCAAGATGTTAGAGCAAACTTAGTAACACGAAGTGACGTCACGGCAGCACTGAATGAAGTTTATGGCGCCGAGAGACTGATCTCTTTGCTAGGTCCCGCGATTAATTCAGGAAGAGCGCTTTTACTGTATGGTGATGCGGGCACAGGTAAAACCTTTGTCGCCACGCGGCTTTTAAACTCTTTGAATACATCTGTTTACATACCCTACGCCGTGTATGCCGCTGGAAATATTATCAAGGTCTATTCCCCACAGCACCATCGAAAAGTACATCAAGAACAAAGTCAAAGTATCATTTTTAAAGGACAGTATGACCAGCGATGGGCACTATGTGAGCGCCCTAGTATTCAAGTCGGTGGCGAATTAACAATGGATATGCTTGAAGTTAACCACTCTGAGCATAACCGGGTGTGGATGGCACCTCTGCAAATGATGGCAAACAATGGCATCTTTATTATTGATGACTTGGGGCGTCAGCCCATGCCTGTCGCAACATTGCTTAACCGTTGGATTGTGCCCATGGAGTACTTCTTTGACCATCTTAATCTCCCTAACGGTCAACAGATTACGATCCCCTTCATTCTGACACTTGCATTTTCAACCAATCTCGATCCCGAAAAAATCAGTGATCCGGCCTTCCTAAGACGACTAGGTTATAAGATTCAGTTTCAACCTTTGCTTGAACAGGAATATACGGCTCTCTGGGATAAATTAGCACAAGGACGTCAATTGGAAATCGCATCGACTTCATTTGACACTCTTCTTTCTTTACATCGCCAACATGAAGTCGGTTTTTATCCGTGCTTACCTAAAGATATTGTTGGCATCAGCCGCGATATTATTGCTTTTGAACAGACTGAGCCGGTAATTACTTCCGAGATTTTATCTCGGGCATGGGAAGTGTATTTTACTGCCGATGGAAAAGGCGGAGGTAAACGATGAGCCGCAACCAGATTATTTTATTGTTTTTCCTTTCTATTCTATTTGGCTTAGGAGCGGTATTTTTTTCTAAGCAATGGATGGATAGTCAGACCCACCCCCAGGTGGAAGTTGAAGTGGTTGAGCGAGAACCTGTGGTGATCGCGAGCCAGGAGATTAAGGCGGGAACTATCGTTGACTCCGCTCACCTCTCAACAAAATTGCTCGAAAAGAGCTGGAGAACGGAAGAGCAATACACAAGCGCCGATGATCTTGTTGGTCAGGTTGTTGAAAATACGATATTTCCTGGAGAGATTATTACGCTAAATCGTGTTACGACCCCCGGTGAAGGGGCGACACTCGCCGCGTTGATTCCGGAAAACAAACGAGCAGTGACGATTCGAGTTAATGACGTTATTGGTGTCGCGGGATTTTTGTTGCCGGGAAATAAGGTCGATGTACTAAACACCATCAAATATGGACAAACTTCTGCCAATACTCGAACGGTTTTAAAAGATATTAAGGTATTGGCCGTAGACCAAACGGCGAAAACCGATGAAAACAAACCAATCATTGTTCGCGCAGTAACGTTAGAAGTTTCTCCTTCAGAGGCTGAAAAATTGCTGTCTGCAAAAAGCCGAGGAGAGATTCAACTCACTTTAAGAAACCCTCATGAAAAACCAAAACCAGTAGTACGGCGCTATGTGGCGCCAAGTGTGACCATTATTAAGGGCACAGAGTCTTCTAATATTCGAGTTTCGGACTGAGGTGAAAAATGAAAAGAGTCAATGTTTGGGTTGTTAGCCTTTTTATTCTGTGCTTTGGCGGGGGGGCTTACGCTGCTCCTCAGACCGGAAAAATTGTGACGGTGCCCCATCATAAATCCACTCACGTTACATTAGTCGGAAAAGCCAAAAGAGTCTCGTTGGGGGATCCTAGTGTATTAGATATTGTGATGCTGAAATCTGACGAGCTATTTTTAATTGGTAAGAAGCTTGGTTCAACAAACCTCATGGCTTGGGATCGTAATGGTCGCTTGATTGAATCGATCAATATTCAGGTTACTCATGATCTAAATAGTTTGAAAGCCAAGCTTTTCGAATTTATGCCTGATGAAGTGATTAAAGTGCATAGTTCACAACAGCGTTTAGTATTAAGCGGTCAAATTAGTTCTCAGTCAGCGATGAATATGGCGTTAAGAATTGCAGAGACCTACGCTTCAGGGGTTGCTGTGGATAAGCAAACCGAGTCATTGAGTGAACAAGTAGGTCAGACAGGCGTCATTAACCTGATGACCATCGGAGGTGCTCAACAAGTTATGTTGGAAGTTACTGTGGCAGAAGTTCAACGCAGCTTGGTTCGTCGTTTCGATGCCAACTTTCATTTCTTTGAGCAAAACGGAAGCTTTTCTTGGGGGGGAACTTCTGCTGGAGGTCTTATTGATGACGTCAACGGCGTTATTGGGCCGATATTTAATTCGCCCTCTATTCAAGATACCGGATTATTAGGTTCTTTTATCGACAGTGATACTTTATTCACTTTCGCTTTAGATATCGCCAAACAAAATGGGTCAGCAAAAATATTAGCCGAGCCTAATTTAACCGCGTTGAGCGGAGCTAAAGCCGAGTTTTTGGCTGGTGGAGAGTTTCCGATACCGGTGCCAGATGATGATGGCATTACGATTGAATACAAAGAGTACGGTGTTGGCCTCAAATTTATTCCTACCGTACTGAGTGACAAAAAAATCAATTTAAACCTCGCGGTTGATGTTAGTGAGATAGCTAACTCTAACTCTTTAACGCTTTCTCCCGGTTCGACTAATGGAACATACGTGATCCCTCCTATTACTCGGAGAAGTGCATCTTCAACGTTAGAGTTGGCCGATGGCCAAACGATCGGAATTGCTGGACTATTAAGTGAAAACGTTCGTGATGCTATTAGTGAAATGCCTGGGTTTAGTGACATCCCAATTATCGGTCAGCTTTTCAATAGCCAGGAGTTTGTGTCTGGCGAAACGGAACTCGTTATCCTCGTAACCCCACGCTTAGCTCAGCCTATCGATAGAAACGCTGTCAGGTTACCTACCGATGCTTATATCAAACCCAGCGATATTGAGTTTTATTTGCTTGGCAAAGGTTCGTATATTGCACCATCTTCAGACTTTAAACCTCGTTATTCTAACGCGGAAGAGACAAGCGCAGGATCTAATAAAGGCGGTGCTGAAGGGGTATTTGGTCATGGTTTATAGGAAAGCATTATGATGAAAAAACGATTTCAACTTGTGTCTTTGACCTTTGTTAGCTCAATGATTGTTGGGTGTAGCAGTGAACCATTACCTTTAGGACAACATGTTGTCGTGGTAAAAGAGCTGCAGACTTTCAACCCGAAAGCAAGCCAAGATAATTTGGGGTATATCCCTTCAGGAAGTGGGGAAAGAATGGAGTCCGCATACCAAGTATATACAGGGAAGCAGAGCGAGGATTTATCAAGCTCTGATAGTCAATTTATTGAAGGGTTTAGTGATTAGCCCTTAAGGATGGTGGTATGCGCGTTTCGATGTATACCCAACACCGGCATCATCAATCAGGATTGGTTGTCGCGATCGTAACCTTAGCTATGTTTTCTTTAATTGGCATAGCAGCCCTCGCCATTGATGTTAACCATGCGTTGATGAATAAAAGCCGCCTGCAAAATAGTGTGGATGCAGCGGCGCTTGCGGCTGCAATTGTACTGGATAATGAGGGCACATCTGAGTCTGCCAAGTCGGCAGCCGAAGAGACTTTAACCAAGATGGCCTTATCCGATGGTAATGATGAAATGGAGTTTGATTTTACCAATCTTGAGGTTCTATTTTCTGACAATGCGAAAGTTTTCTCTTCGGACTCTACTGTTACTTCACCTCGCTTTGTTCGAGTCTCGATCAATGACTACCCTCTCTATGGTTTCTTTACCGATATCTTTGATATAGCTAAAAGCATTACTGCGAGCGCCGTTGCCGGACCAAGCCCAGGGGCGGTCGTTGCTAATGTGGTGCCTATGGCTGTGTGTGAAGGAAAGGAAATTAATGACAGTTTTTATGGATATTCAAGTTCTACGATTTATGCATTAAAACTTCCATCATCTTCTGGTCATGATGATCCTGAAGGTGAATCTATGGGGCCTGGTAACTTTCAGTTACTTGACCTGAGCAGTACTGATGGTGAAGGGAACATTATTGATATTGATTATAAGACAAATTCTGGAGCATCTTCCGTCAGAAATGGATTAGCTGGACATTTCTACGGCCAAGTAAAGATTGGAGGCACGGTAGATACAAAACCTGGTGCATCCACGGGACCCGTTGGTCAAGGGTTAAATACTCGTTTAGATAGTGATGATGATATGACCCCTCCGGACCAGTACATAAAAGAGCCTACGACAAAAGCTCGCTTAGATAACAATGGTGAAGTGGTATACGAAGGAGAGTGGTATTACGCCGATTATCTGAGTGAGCGACAAACCTGTTTTGGGGAATCTCAAGATACCTCGTTATGTCCCGTAAATGGCCAACCAGACCGTAGAATTCTACCTGTGCCCATTGTTGACTGTTCAAGCGGAGTCGATGATAGCGAAAACGGAAAAACAACGTATCGCGTAACGGCTATTGGGTGCTTTTTTATGCTTCAGAAGGCACCGACTAACAATAGTGGTAAAGATGCCGTTTATGGCGAGTTTATCTCTGAGTGTGAAGTCACTGGCGGTATGCCGGGTAGTGATTCTAACAACGATGGACCATATCGAATTGTTTTGTATGAAGACCCATATTCGGAGGATTCATGAAACGATTAACTAATCAGCGTGGTATTGCTGCTGTAGAGTTTTTAACCGTTTTACCTCTGCTGCTTTTTATTCTTCTTGCTGTTGCTGAGTTTGGGCAGGCGTTTATCACGTTTAATGTATTGAACAAGCAGGCTCAGAATGGGATTAGGTATGCAACGTCCGCAATTCAGGGGACGGCAAGTTATGATCAAATTGCCAATGAAACAAACATTAAAAATATGGTTGTGTATGGCAAGGTTACCCCAAATTTCGATGATGAGAGTTCGGTAAAAAATCTCACAACGAACAATGTTACTGTGGATCATAGTAATGGATACGTCACTATATCGATTAACTATAATTACATTCCAATCATCGATTTTATTCCTACTTCCCTAGATTTAGAGTTTCCACTTAATACCTCTGTCGTTATGAGGACTCTACCATGAAAAAAAGGAATAAAAGCCACCATGGTCTCAGCATTATCGAATTTACATTTGTTGTTACTGCTCTGTTTTTGATCATGTTTTGGGTGATGGAAGCGGGTCGTTATATGTATTCGCTTCAGCTTATCAATAATGCGACTCGAGTTAGCGCTCGGCTAGCCGTCGTTTGTCGAGTTCAAGACCAAGCCGATATTCCTCTTCTTGCAGTCCCTAAGCCTTTGCTTGGAGGGTTTAGTGCGAATGATATTGATATTGAGTATTTAGATAGTAATGGTTCGAAAATTGATATTGATGTGTCATCTAAAAGTGCAGAAATGGAAACCTATTCTAAGATTAATTATGTACGAGCCAAAGTTAATGAAAGTTTCAAATATCAACTTTCTGGCTTACTTAGTCTCTTTGGAGTTGAGGGGGCCATAAGTATTCCGAGTTTTGAAACTATCAGGCCTAGAGAGAATTTGGGTTATCACAGCTCAGATAGTGAAGATGTTTATACTGATTGTTAAGGAGTAACAATGGGAGAAGCGGTGACCTTAAACTCAAACAGTCATAATCATTTTCGTTTAAAAACGAACTTAACGGTTTGGGTATTCTATTCTTCAGATAGATTTCATCTTCATATCAGTCAAGAGTTAGCGAACTGTGACAACTTGAGTTTTGAAACAATCTCTTTACACAGTTTAGTCGTTGCTAACCTCGCCCATTTTTCCCCACCGGATCTTATTTTTGTTGAGACCGGACCGAATTGGGCCCAGAAAGTGATGGAGCTTCAACACTATGAGGCTCCTCAGGAACAGCAAGATAACCACGAAGCGTCCCTAATTGTTTTTGGGAATGAAAATGATAATGGTGCATTAAAAATCGCTTTAAAAATTGGTGCTGCGGATTTCATTTCGGATAGGGTTGTACTCTCTGAAATGATGCCTATGTTCAAAAATGCGGTTGAAGATAAACTCGCTAGTCGCAGCATTGGAGATATGTACGCCTTTGTTAATACAAAAGGTGGGGCAGGTGCCTCTATGCTAGCGGTAAATACGGCGATTGAAATGGCTAAAGTATACCCAGAGAAAGTGTTATTACTCGATCTTGATCTTCAATTTGGTGTAGCAAATGATTATTTGAATATTAGTTCTTCGTATGGGCTCGCAGATGCAATAGCTAATGTGTCTGATATGGATGAGATGTCTCTAGCTAGCTATGTGACCAAGCATAAGTCCGGACTTCACATGCTGACATTTAAGCCTGAAAATGGTCACGATAATTACGATAAAGCTAAGAATTTTAATAAATTATTACCAGTTCTTAGAGAGGTTTACCCTTATGTTATTGTGGATTTGTCTCGCGGATTAGATCGCATATTTGCGTCCGTCATTGTTCCTGCTAACAAAGTATTTTTAGTTACTCAACAGAACTTGGTTGCGGTTAAAAACAGTGCTCGAATCATAAAAACACTGACATTCGAATTTGGTCTTGGTAGAGAGCAAATTGAATTAGTTGTTAACCGCTATGAAAAAAGGCAAAGCATAAAATTAAAAGATATTTCAGAGACGTTACCTGGCGTTAAAGTGCATATGATTCCCAATGATTTTAAGGCTGCAGTCGAAAGTGCCAATTTGGGTAAACCGTATGTTCAGTCAAAGAAAAACTCTTCTCTAGCTAAATCTGTTATTCAGTTTACACGTACTTTAGTCCCTGAAACTGAGCAGAAATTAAGTTGGATAAAGCGCTTGTTTAGCTAATTCAGAGAGGGCGAATAATGTTATTCAAAAGAAAAAATATTAACTCAGACTTGCAGGAAAAAGTAGAAGCTGCAGACAGAGATAATATGGCCGTTGAAAACGAGAAAATACAGCCGTTAGTTGGTGAACCCCAAGTAGACCCTCCTTCAACCAAAGAACTTAGGCTCAGAGAACTCGAAGCGAAAGAGAAAGCAATAGATGATGCTCGAAAGCAGCTTGAGCAGGAACTTTCTACTAAGCACTACTATCATCAGCGTTTATTAGAGACGCTTGACCTTGGACTTTTGGCAAGTTTAGAGAAGGAAAAAGCGAAACAGGATCTCCACGAGGCTATCGTTCAACTGATGGCTGAAGACCAAAGTCATGTCTTGAGTGCTGAGGGAAGAAAACGTGTTATCCAACAAATCGAAGACGAAGTATTTGGTCTTGGTCCGCTTGAGCCGTTACTCCACGATCCAACGGTGTCCGATATCCTGGTTAATGGTCCTAAAAGCGTTTACGTTGAACGCCGAGGAAAATTAGAACGAACACCATACACTTTTTTAGATGGTCGCCATCTTAGAAATATTATTGATCGTATTGTTAGCCAAGTTGGCCGTCGTATTGATGAAGCGTCACCCATGGTCGATGCTCGTTTGGCTGACGGGTCTCGTGTGAATGCGATCATTCCACCTTTAGCGCTTGATGGCGCATCGGTATCTATTCGTCGCTTTGCTGTCGATAAACTGACCATGGAAAATCTACTTGGCTATAACTCTTTATCTGAAGCGATGGCTCAGTTCGTTGAAGCGGCAGTGAAGGGGGAGCTGAATGTATTAATTTCGGGGGGGACAGGTTCAGGAAAAACAACCACACTAAATATATTTTCAGGGTTTATACCTTCAGATGACCGCATCATTACGATTGAAGACTCTGCAGAACTGCAACTTCAACAGCCACATGTGGTTAGATTAGAAACTCGTCCCGCTAATCTAGAAGGAAAAGGAGAAATCACCCAGCGTGATTTGGTAAAAAATTCATTACGTATGCGACCTGATCGCATTGTTCTGGGTGAGGTTCGTGGTAGTGAGGCTGTCGATATGTTGGCTGCAATGAATACTGGGCATGATGGCTCATTGGCAACCATTCACGCTAATACTCCGAGAGATGCCCTGAGCCGTGTTGAAAATATGTTTGCGATGGCAGGTTGGAACATGTCGGCGAAAAATCTACGCGCACAAATTGCTTCGGCCATTCATCTTGTGGTGCAAATGGAACGGCAAGAAGATGGTAAAAGACGGATGGTCAGCATATGTGAGATTAATGGCATGGAAGGTGAAATTATAACGATGTCTGAAATATTTCGCTTTAAACGCCAAGGAATGGATGAAGAAGGGAATGTCATCGGTTATTACAGTGCAACAGGTATTGTTCCTGCTTGCCATGACCAATTAAATAAAAGAGGTATGTATTTACCTTTTGAAATTTTTAATGAAACTCATTTATAAGGAGATTTATTATGCCGCAAGATGCCACACTGTTTTTTGTTTTATTATTTTTTGCGGTTGTATTTATTTCTCAGGCATTGATTCTTCCTGCCGCTGGTAGCAAAGCGAAACACAAGCAGCTATCTGAACGCTTGAAAGAAACTCAGAATAGTCTTGATGAGGAAGCACGCTCTATTCTTAATGAACAATACTTGAAAAACTTGTCACCTTTGGATCGAAAACTTGTTGCCTTTAAATGGTTTTCTGTACTTAAAAAAATATAGAGCTCTCCGGATTAGACTGGGCTTTAAGTCAAACATTAGCTGTTACGAGCATAATTGCTTTTTCTTCTTCCATTTTATTTGTTCTTTTTAATCAACCGTTTTACACATCAATAGCTAGCTTTATTTTTACTTGGGTTAGTTTGCATTTTTATCTACAAAGCAGGATCGCAAAGCGTCTTTCGCTTTTCGAAGAGCAACTACCGGATGCCCTAGATATTATGCGTAGAATGCTACAAGCTGGACAACCCATAACTCAAACATTTAATGAAGTTGGCAATGAAATGCCCGATCCGATTGGTGTTGAGTTCAAAAATACCTTTAATCTATTAAATTACGGTTACGATATGCGCTTAGCTATTATGCAGATGGCAGAAAGAACGCCGACAGTCTCTATGCTGGCATTTTCTAGTGCAGTTTTATTACAAAAAGAAACGGGTGGAAACTTATCTGAAAACTTGGAAAAAGTATCTCATTTATTAAGAGCTAGATTTAAACTACAACGGAAAATCAAAACTATTTCTGCGGAAAGTCGTTTATCTGCTTGGATTCTGGTGCTTTCTCCATTTGGATTATTTGTAATGCTTTGGTTTACGAATTCAAACTATGTTGAACCTTTGTATTCAACCACGAATGGAATGAATATGGTTGGGTTTGGTTTAATATGTTTGTTCCTAGGATCGTTATGGATTCGAAATATCATTAATTTCGAGGTGTAACATGGAGAGTATGTTGAGTTTTATTTCTGGATTTCAAGTCAGTTCTCAAATGATCTTTTTAATCATGTTGCTTATTTCTACGATATTAATCGTAATTACAGTTGTTTTACTTGTCGTAGGAAAAAGATCGCCATTAAAGGTAAAACTAGAGCAAATAAAAAGTACACAAGGTTTACCTTCAGGAAAAAAAACACATAGATTTGAAAATACATTAGAGTCTTTGGCGCCAGTAATGACACCAAAGAGTTTAAAAGAAAGAGAAAGTGTTCGTCACCAACTCATGCATGCTGGGTTTCATGATGCAAGTGCATTGACGACTTTCTATGCTTTAAAAGGCAGTTCATTGGCGCTTGGGTTCGGAGTTGCCGCAGGCATTTATTTTATTTATCCAAATTTGGACAACATGCTTTGGTTTATCATGTGTACCTCAATTGCTGCTGGTACCTTTGTTCCCAATATTATTTTGCATAACATGGTAAAAAAAAGGAAATTTCGATTAAGAGGTGGGGTTCCGGATGCACTCGACTTGTTGGTGGTTTGTACCGAGTCAGGTCTTGGATTTAATGCAGCATTAAGACGAGTTGCTGATGAATTAGCCCTCTCTCACCCCGACTTTGCTGATGAGCTGGATACTGTTTGCGCCAAGATAAAAGCGGGTGTTGATATTTCTGATGCATTTAATGACTTGATAGAAAGAACAGGCGTTGTAGAAATCTCTGGTTTAGTGACGATGCTTTCTCATGCCTCCAGAATTGGCGGGAGTTTATCTCAGAGCTTACGTGAATACACTGAAGATTATAGAGATAAACGAAACCAAGAAATAGAAGAGCTGGCAGCAAAAATACCAACAAAAATGATATTTCCGATGTTGATATTTATTTGGCCTTGTTTTTTTATCGTTGCAATAGGCCCCTCTCTACTGATGCTAGCTGATGCTTTTGGAAAATAGGATAGACTTATGAAGTTGAAAATTTTCACTACAATGCTGACTAGTTTTTTCCTAGTTTTGGGATGCTCAAATAGTAATCCTAAAAGGGATAAATTTGATACAACACTTTATGATGGTAGGCCCATAGAGACGTTATCTACTGATGTTCCGCCTTTGAGTGAAAAAGAGGCGATTACTCGTGGTGATATCGCCTTAACGAATAACAACCTTGATTTGGCTCTTTATGAATATATTCGCTCGCTCTCGTTTGAAGAGGCCCGTTTTCAGGATAAGACTTTATACAATATAGGTCGAATTCATCAGTCTAGAAACAATAATTTATTGGCTGAAAAAGCGTATTTAATGGCAGTAAAAAGTAACCCAAACCATATTCCTTCTTTGACTAAGTTAGGTGTTGAATATAGCAAGTCGGGAAGTATCGAACTTGGAGAAAGTTACTTACTCAGAGCGGTTAATGCTGATCAGGCCCGACTAAGTAGCCAGTTGAGAGTAAATAAAGACAAAAAAATAGACAACAAGTTGATACAAGCTTTATTAGTCGATAATCAATCCCCAGAAGAGGCTTTGATGGCTCTAGGAGTGTTAGCGGATGTAAGAGAGCAGCATGATCTTGCTCAGGCTTGGTACAGTAAAGCGCTTATGGTGGATGGCAGCTCTGCTAAGACGTTAATGAATTTAGGATACTCTTATTATATGTCGGGTGATTACACCACTGCGCAGCGTTTTACTTTGGCTTCACTAGAAAAGCAGCCTGAGAATGACAAGGCTTTAAATAACCTTGCTCTGATATATCTTGCGAAAGGTGAGGTGCGCAGGGGGTTAAGCGTTTTTCAGCAAAAAATGGAAACGCCGGAGGCATTAAATAATGTTGGATATATTCTTATGATCCAAGGCAAGCCAGATAAAGCAATACCTTATTTACAACAGGCCATCAATATGAAGCCAAACTATTATAAAGTGGCGAATGAAAACCTTGAACGAGCTTTGGCTTTGGTCAAAGAAGAAAAGGGTGAAAATTAAAGGGAAAAAGAGAGCTTATCGCTCTCTTTTTGTTAAATAACTAAGTATTGAACGACACCGCTAATAATAAAAAAGGCGACTAATGCCAAAATGGGCAGCTTCAATACTTTCAATAAAAACCATCCAATGAGTATTAAAGCCATATCAATAGGAGAGAGGACTGAGCTGGAGAATATTGGCTGATAGAGCGCAGCGATAAGCAGTCCAACGACGGCTGCGTTTACACCGCTGAGAGCTCCGGCTACAGCTGGATATTCAGAAAGCGTCGTCCATTTTTTTAGCACTACAAGTAGCAGAAGAAATCCAGGTAAAAATACGGCAACCGTTGCCACGGCGGCACCGAGTAATGGGGCTTCATTAGAAAGCTGATAGCCTAAAAAGGTTGCTAAGCTAAACATTGGCCCTGGGACTGCTTGGGCTGCGGCGTATCCGGTAATAAACATATCCGGTTGTAGTTGGTCACCCACAATGTTTTGTAGTAGCGGAACGACCACATGCCCCCCTCCAAACACTAAACTGCCCGCTTGGAAAAAAGCATTGAAGATAGGAATAGTCGATGAGACGGAGTTGAAAAGGGGTGGAACGATAAGCAGTCCAATAAACAGAATCAGAGGCCAATAGTTTGGAGTAAAGCGCTGATGAGGCTTTGCGTGATGTTTGTCTCGGGTCAGGAATCCGATCAAAGCCGTCGCGGCGAGTAATGCCATTTGGGTCAGCATTGAAGGAAAAATAAGAATGGCCACCGCTGTACTAATGCACAATGTCACTTTAGTTGTGGTGGTACAAAAGCTTCGATACATACCCCATATCGCATCAGCAACCACTACCACAGCAAGCAGTTTTAGCCCGTGAATAATACAGTCAAACAAGGGGGTATCGATAAACTGATGACTGATAATCGCAAGCAGTAGCATCAGTAGAACAGAAGGTAGTGTAAAGCCTAAAAATGCGCTTATGGCGCCAGAAAGCCCACCTTTGTGATAGCCAATGGCAAAACCAACTTGGCTTGAGCCTGGCCCAGGAAGAAATTGACTTAACGCGACCAGCTGTGCGTACTCATCATCAGAGAGCCATTGCTTCTGCTCGACAAATGTTCGTCGAAAGTAGCCGATATGCGCCGCAGGCCCACCAAAGCTAACCCATCCAAGCGCAAAAAATATTTTAAATATTGAGAGCATATACATCGTTCGATAAGAAGTTTGAACCTAAGTTAGGCAGAGTTTGCGATAACTGCAAACGGAGTGTTTTACTAATTGTTACTTGGACTATTTCACAGGTTTGTTACAGCTGAAATATTGCAACGATTTTATCGCTTGACGTATTAGGAAGGCTTTATTGGAAGGGATTGGTCGAATATTTGAAGTGTCCAATATTCCGTCAATGTCTTCATCCGTACATACTCTGTTACTAAAGTTTAGTTGAATGAAGACAACGCTGCTTGGCGTGTTATTGACTTTTGAGTGCTGTCACTATTTGAGTTGTTGCAACAACGCATCCACTTGGCTTTGGTGAATTTCATTAACACCAGCAAAATTGCCATATTTTGGGGAGTGGCGATCATTTTCTCGTGGAAAGTGCCAGCCGATGGTTTGTTCTACAAACTGTTTGGCAAACGCATCAGAGATCTCGAGGCATCCTGCTAAGACAGTATCAACGTAAGTTTGCATGATAGGGACGAGATTGCATGGCGGCTCAGGTGTCTCTTTCACATAGACCCAAATATCATCGCTTTCATTTAAAGCAAATTCACATTCGATATCGTTAGGAGAAACCCGCAATCGATGGTAGCCACGCTCCCTTGTATCAAAATCACTTAACGCCGCTTGTTCAATCGCAAGCAACACACCGTTAACTTGCCCATCGCCTTGGTTCACAATAAGCGGAGATAAAACGTAGGAGTCATCAATCTTGCTCCAATAGCGAACAAGGCCTTTGACATTGGCTGGAATAGCAGGAGAAGTTTGCCCTGTGAGTTGGCGTGATGCAGAGTTCATGAGGCTTCCATAGCCAAAGATGTAAGTCGTCATTCCGTGCTCCTTATTTTTTACTCAAAGTAATCGTTTTTGTAATAAAAAGAAAGAGAGTGTGGGGGGATTTGGTTATAAAAAAAGCCTCGCATTGGCGAGGCTTTGTACGGGATATAAAGTATTAGTTATTGCTGTGCAATTCGCTATTGAGTTCCACTGCTGTCTTGTTGGCAAGGCATTCAATCTGTCCAGTGACTGAGTTGCGACGGAATAGAAGGTCAGACACACCGGCGAGGTCGCGAGCTTTAACGACTTCTACTTCGTGGCCATCAGAATCTAACATGCGCACTTTCGTGCCTGCCGTTACGTACAAACCTGATTCAACAGTACAACGATCACCAAGAGGGAAACCTAAACCAGCGTTTGCGCCAAGTAGTGAGTTTTCACCAATTGAGATCACGACTTTACCACCGCCAGAAAGCGTACCCATGATTGATGCGCCGCCACCGATATCTGAACCGTTACCAACCAGTACACCTGCTGAGATACGGCCTTCAACCATGCTAACGCCAGTTGTGCCAGCATTGAAGTTGATGAAACCTTCATGCATAACGGTGGTGCCTTCACCGACGTGAGCACCAAGACGTACACGTGACGTATCAGCGATACGTACACCCGTTGGTACTACGTAGTCGACCATTTTAGGGAATTTATCGACGCAATCTACGCTTAGCGCACGGCCAGCTAGACGTGCTTCAATTTGACGCTCCGCAAGTTCAGGCAAATCGATAGGGCCTTCATTGGTCCAAGCGATGTTGTGTAGCAAGCCAAAGATACCATCAAGTACGATGGTGTGTGGTTTAGCTAAGCGATTAGAAATCAACTGCAGTTTTAAGAAACCTTCTGCAACACTTTGTGGCTGTTCATCCGTTGCAAGAATAACAACGACTAAAGACTGAGTTGATTGTGCCGCTTTGTTCGCAAATGATGCATTTTGGGTATCGCCATTTGCTTCAAATGCCGTGGCCAGTTCAGCACTTTGAGCGGCGGAGATTTCAATTGCTTGGTTACCTTGTTCGTAACCTGAAATAGCTGCGACAGCTTTTACCAATTCATCACTTGGGTTAAGAAGCGGGTTTGGAAAAAATGCTTCAATGATTTTTCCGTCGCGGTTTTTTGTTGCGCTACCAAAGGCTAAAGAAAAGTAAGCCATAGTCTATCTCCATCTAAAATGTTCAATGACCGCAAAGTGCAGTTAATGTGTTGGTTGAGAGTCATCATAATGACACTGTCTTAGCGAGAAAAGAGCAAATCAAGATAAAGTCCGTAAGACGATACCGTTTGTCTTTTTAAAGATATATTTTTCTATTAAGAAAAGATTTGAGTCACTGGTGATAAAAAAGCCCAAGACCTAAGTCTTGGGCTTTGTGACTTCACTTTCACTGATTGGCGCTGCGTTTATTACGCTATTACTTTAATTCATTAACCAACCATTGCCTGTTGAGCGAGGCTGAAAGTCGATTATTTTTTCGCTAGGTCTGAAGAGTGTTCAGATAGGAATGCTGCAACACCGTCTGGAGATGCTTGCATACCTGCTTTACCTTCTTCCCATTGCGCTGGACAAACTTCACCGTGTTTTTGGTGGAAGTTTAGAGCGTCAACCATGCGTAGCATTTCGTCGATGTTACGACCAAGAGGACCATCGTTGATCACTTGGTGACGAACAACACCGTCTTCGTCGATTAGGAAAGAACCACGTAGTGCAATGCCAGGGCCGTTTGGATCAACCACGTCGTACGCTTTTACGATATCGTGAGTAGTATCTGCAACCAGTGGGTATTTCACTTGACCGATACCGCCGTTTTCAACAGCAGTGTTACGCCATGCGTTGTGAGAGAAAACAGAGTCAATTGATACGCCGATAACTTCCGCGCCTTTCGCTTGGAAATCTTCTAGACGTTGATCGAATGCAATGATTTCTGATGGGCAAACGAATGTGAAGTCTAGTGGGTAGAAGAATACAACTGCTTTCTTACCTTTAGTAAACTCTTTCAGATTGAAGTTATCTACGATTTCACCGTTACCAAGAACAGCTCCAGAGGTAAAATCAGGGGCTTGACGACCTACTAGTACCATTTTTTATTGCTCCTAAATCAATAATAAATTCCCGAGCTCAAAATCCTATATGGAGAGCTCAGTTCGTGTTGTACGGGACAAACTATAGTACAGACTGTAGTATAGAAAAAAGCGAAATAAATAGATTAAGCTAATCGAAAAAAGCGATAAAAGAACTAAGTATAAAGACGCATCAATTTAATGCTCAGAAAGAACAAATACTATGAATAAATGGCCAAGTTTGAAGCAGTTACATTATCTTGTGACCCTATATGAAACGCGACATTTTAGTGAAGCCGCCAGTCGTTGTTACGTCAGTCAATCAACCCTAAGTAAGGGAATTCAAAATCTCGAAGCGCTGATTGGTTGCCCCTTGTATGAAAAATTAGACAAAAAAAGCCCGTTGGTTTTCACTCATGCTGGCGAACTTGTGGTCCAACAAGGGCGAGAGCTACTTGCCAAAGGGCAAGACATCGTTGAGCTTGGTCGAGTTTGCCAAGAAAGTCATATGAGCGGTCAATTGAAAGTCGGCTGTATTCCGACCATTGCTCCCTTTTTGTTGGGGGATATGGTTCAAGAAGTGAATATGCGTTTTCCTAAACTTCATCTCCTGTTACGAGAAGATACGACCACCAATCTTCTCGACGCGCTTAAGCATGGTGAGCTAGATGTCTTGATCTTGGCTTTGCCTGTCGATATCGAGGGGATGCAGAGTCAAATTGTTGGGAGAGATCCATTTAGGATGATCATAAGCCGTGATCAAGCCAATCATATCCGTGTACCCATTAAATATGATGACTTACCTGATGAATCTGTTTTTTTGTTGGAAAGAGAGCATTGTTTAACCGATCACGCAGTTTCTGCATGCGAACTCACGGGGAAAGAAAAGATCAATCCATTTACCGCAACCAGCCTACACACTCTGGTGCAAATGGTTGCCAATGGTTTGGGAACCACATTTATTCCGCAAATGGCGATCGATCATGGTTTGCTCGACAATCAAAACTTGGTAGTGGTGGATCCGCCAGGGCATAAGGCTTATCGAAATATTGGTCTCGTTTGGCGCCCAAGTTCATCAAAAATCAGTACGTTTGAACGGCTTTCAGAGCTTGTCGTCGAGCTATTGTGAATTTTATAAGTAATGATACTAGTTTTTTATGCTGGTTAGTGTTTTATTTTATTGTATTTATGGTTTTTTATTCTGTTGGTGTTTTTTAACTTGTAAAATTTTACACAAAAAATTCGAGTGAAGGTTTCATTAAATTATGAAACTTCACACTGTCAATTTTACAATAGGGAACCAAAGCCTGCGTATTTTGCGTAGGCTTTTTTGGTTTTAAGCCCCGTCATATATGGGGTGAATGTCCATTCCTCTGTGAATCACAGCTCAAACAATCTATTTTACTCATCCAATTTTACTGTAATTTTATTACGTAAATCATTACATCTTTGGGGTGAGCATTATCCACTCACCACTGACCGAATAAAACTTTGAATTTTCTGTTTTTAAGTCTTGCCCATTTCATGATTTGGCTTGTTGTTATAAGTTAATTAAACACTTTTTGAACATTTTGGTCTTTGTCGAGAAGAGTGAAGAACTACCAATAAATTATATGTTTTGGTCTGGTCGACATTATGTTTTTAGCGAGATAAGTAGTTTTATAGTTACAAATGTAATTGTCGGTGATGAGCCTAATCAAAATAACCTGATCAAGGATGAGACTATGCTTGCCCCTTTAAAAGAAACCGTCACCCCATTGTATGAAACACCACCAATGAACGCGCTGAATAAACTGAAAATCAATGCGCCGATCTCTCCACAGCAACAAGGTATTTTTTCTACTGAGGCGCAAACTTTCTTGGCGCATTTGTGTGGGCGGTTTATCCCTAGCCTTGAAGCATTGATGGCCGAACGTGACGTTTTTCAGCAGAGAATAGACCGTGGTCAACTGCCTCATTTTCTTGAACATACGCGTGAAATACGCGAAGGAAGTTGGAAAATCCAAAGTATTCCTCACGACCTGCAAGACCGACGCGTCGAAATTACGGGGCCAACCGACCGAAAAATGGTGATCAATGCACTGAATGCGAACGTTAAAGTCTTTATGGCGGATTTTGAAGATTCGATGTCGCCAGGCTGGGCCCAAGTGTTAGATGGGCAGATTAATTTACGTGATGCGATCAATGGCACTATCGAATACACCAATCCTCAATCCGGGAAGCGCTATCAACTCCGTTCTGATCCTGCGGTGCTCATTTGCCGAGTTAGAGGCCTACATCTAAAAGAAAAGCATGTCACCTTTGAAGGCTATGAGATTCCTGGCTCACTGTTTGATTTTGCGCTGTATTTTATTAACAACTATGATTCGCTGCTTAAAAAAGGCTCTGGACCTTATTTTTATCTGCCAAAACTCCAGTCTCATCGAGAGGCACAATGGTGGAGTGACGTTTTCCACTTAACCGAGGAATATTTTGGTTTAGATGTCGGCACAATTAAAGCCACAGTATTGATAGAAACGCTCCCAGCAGTATTTGAAATGGATGAAATTCTGTTTGCTCTCAAAGAGCATATCGTTGGCTTAAATTGTGGACGTTGGGATTATATTTTTAGCTATATCAAAACGTTAAAAAATCATCCTGATCGTGTGTTGCCCGATCGACAAGTGGTGACCATGGAGAAACCTTTTCTCAGCGCTTATTCCCGATTGTTAATCAAAACGTGTCATCGCCGTGGTGCTTTTGCCATGGGAGGCATGGCTGCGTTTATTCCTGCCAAAGATCCACAACAAAACCAGCAAGTACTCGACAAAATACATCATGACAAATTACTTGAAGCCACCAATGGACATGATGGCACTTGGGTTGCTCATCCTGGCTTAGCCGATACCGCTAAGGCCGTGTTTGATGAAGTCCTTGGTGACCGAAAAAATCAGTTGGATGTGATGCGAGAAGAGGATTCACCCATAGAGCCGAGCCAGCTGCTGGAAGCGTGCGACGGTGAAAGGACCGAAGCTGGTATGAGACATAACATCCGTGTTGCTTTGCAATATATTGAGGCGTGGATTTCGGGTAATGGCTGTGTGCCTATCTATGGATTGATGGAAGATGCTGCGACTGCAGAGATCTCAAGAGCCTCTATTTGGCAATGGATTCAACACCAAAAGACGCTGGATAACGGCGAAGTGGTGACTAAATCACTGTTTGAACGCTATCTACAGCAGGAAATTGAAGTCGTGAAGCAGGAGCTAGGAGAGGAACGTTTTGATCAAGGCCGATTTGACCAAGCGGCTGCACTGATGAGCCAACTGACGACTAGTGACGACTTATGCGACTTTTTAACACTACCTGGTTACGACTATTTGGAGTAACTAACCCGTTCCACCCAACAACCAATAACGTGAACTATTTAAGGCTGATAGGGAAGTACAGCCTCATAAGAATCGACCGCGCTTGCGCGAATCTATAAGAGGGAAAGACCATGACATTAACTCGCCGCCAACAAATTGAAGCTTTAGAGAAAGACTGGGCCACTAATCCACGCTGGAAACAGGTTAAACGACCATACAGTGCAGAAGAAGTTGTTGCACTACGTGGTTCGGTCATTCCTGCCAACACCCTTGCTCAGCGAGGGGCTGATAAGCTTTGGTCCTTGGTTAACGGCCAAGCAACAAAAGGGTATGTAAACTGCCTCGGTGCACTCACTGGTGGGCAGGCCGTCCAGCAAGCTAAGGCTGGCATCGAAGCGATTTATTTATCAGGTTGGCAAGTGGCAGCGGATAACAATACCGCATCAACCATGTATCCAGATCAATCATTGTACCCTGTTGATTCTGTCCCTTCAGTAGTAAAGCGTATTAATAATGCCTTTCGCCGCGCTGACCAAATTCAATGGTCTTCAGGCGTAACACCACAAGATGAAAACGGTGTTGATTATTTTTTACCGATTGTTGCCGACGCTGAAGCGGGATTTGGGGGCGTACTGAATGCCTATGAGTTAATGAAATCGATGATTGAGGCCGGTGCGGCTGGGGTTCACTTTGAAGACCAACTCGCATCGGTGAAAAAGTGTGGCCATATGGGAGGAAAAGTATTGGTTCCTACCCAAGAGGCGGTACAAAAGTTGGTGGCGGCGCGCTTAGCGGCAGATGTCGCGGGCACGACCACATTAGTGATTGCGCGCACTGATGCGAATGCAGCGGACCTATTAACATCGGATTGCGATCCGTATGACAAAGATTTTATTGTCGGAGAGCGCACCAGCGAAGGCTTCTATCGTGTGCGTGCTGGTATTGACCAAGCGATTGCTCGTGGCTTGGCGTATGCACCTTATGCTGACCTCGTATGGTGTGAAACAGCGAAACCTTGTTTGGAAGAAGCGCGTAAATTTGCTGAGGCGATTCATGCACAGTATCCGGATCAGTTGTTGGCTTATAACTGTTCCCCATCTTTCAACTGGGAGAAAAACCTTGATGCCGACACCATTGCTAAATTCCAGCAGGAATTGTCTGACATGGGGTATAAATATCAATTCATTACCTTGGCGGGTATTCACAATATGTGGTTCAACATGTTTGACCTTGCGCACGCTTATGCTCAAGGGGAAGGAATGCGCCATTATGTAGAGAAAGTGCAGCGTCCTGAGTTTGAGGCGGCGGAGCAAGGGTATACCTTCGTGGCGCATCAGCAAGAAGTGGGAACCGGTTATTTTGATAAGATGACCAACACCATTCAGGGCGGGCAATCATCAGTGACGGCATTAACGGGGTCAACAGAAGAGGACCAGTTTTAAATCAACATTTACTTAGCCCCCGAGAATGGGGGCTTGGTTTATTCCGGCCGATCACTGTGCCTATGGTTGAGTTTATCTTGATATAACACTTCGTCTGCACGGACTATCGCTTCTTGAATATTTTCATAGTTACTTTTTGAGACAATCCCCGCGCTAATTGTCACTCTAATATCGTCTTTTTTGGTAATTGGTTGAGTGGCGATTTGATATCTTAGCTCTTCCGTTAAATTACTGGCTTTCTGTAAATTACAGCCAGGCAATACCGCGATAAATTCGTCACCACCACAACGAATCAGGTAATCGGTTTTGCGAAATGTCAGCTTCATTTTTTCAGCAATGAGCTTGATCGCTTTGTCTCCAGTCGCGTGCCCATAGGTATCGTTGATTTTTTTGATACGATTACCATCGATGGCAATAATACTTGCACCTTCTGATGCTACGCGAGTGAGGAAGTCATGATCCCTAAAAATCTTACGATTATAAAGGTCGGTGAGTTCGTCATGGCTAGAGGTTTTTTCAGCGGCATAAAACTTACTTTTGTGAAACTTTGATTCATCCCATTTCCAAAATATGATAGAAAAGAGAATGATAAAGACCAATAGTAACCACGAGTTTTTAATAAGTAGGCTGCTTAATGATATTTTATAGATAAACTTAGTCTTATTATCAATAAACCGTTCAATCGAGTAAAAATAATTTTCAAACTTCCACTTTTCCGTTTCTATAATATTGTATTTATAGTTATTATCTCGATACGTAAAAAAAACGATGCTTATCTGCAAATGACTCTGGAAGGGTAATATCGACAACAAAATCTCCTAAAATGGTTTCTGAATTAAAAGCGTAGACAGGAGAGGATATTGATATGATTCGTTTGTTTGTTAAGAGGTCTCTATAAACAGGCGAAACGATAACACGGTCTTCTAATTGGTCATTATTCGCATAAATTGAGCAAGTTTCATGTGTATCACAACGTTCGTGGTTAAATAAAGACTCAGAAATAGGAAAGTCTTTGACTTCTCGGTTTAATAAATAACTTTTACCTTCATAAGAACGGTAATAAATAAAAGTATAACTCGATGAAAAAAGTCTCGGCGTATAATGTTGAGCAAGTTGCATCAGTTCGACAATGATGTCTTCTTGATCGGTTAACTCTTCATTATAAAGTGACTTCTTATATATCTTTCTATTGCTAGGGTTATTTCTCTTTGCAAAGACAGGTCTTGATGTCTCTGATTCGCTGAGCAAAGCCAGAGACACAATCTTTTGCTTATAAATTTCAATAGTACTTATGATCTCATTATACTTTGATGTTTCTTGTTTTAAGATATTTTTTATAAATAGGTATGAAAGCGATGAGTATAAAATAATCGCGATTAGTATTCCTTTTACAATGGATGTGATGATCGTTTTCATCGTATATCCTTAATATGAAATTTCTTGTATTTTCTCAAGCGGCATTGGCTTTCCAGTAAAGTAGCCTTGGCAGATATCAACGCCATAGTCTTTGACTAGGTTCCAAGTGACTTCATCTTCTACACCTTCAGCCACAAGCTTTACATTAAGGTCTTTGGATAACATGCAAATAGACTTAACGATTGACTTACTCGTCTCATCGTTAAAGCAGTCACTAATAAAACTACGATCTATTTTTATTTCAGTAACCGGGATTTTAGACAATTGAAAATACGAGGTTTTACCGATGCCAAAATCATCGATAGAGATACCAAAGTTATTTAGCCTTAATCGAGAGATATTAGTTACTAGATCAACAGAATCACTGTAAATACCATGTTCAGACAATTCCAATGTTAATTTGGAATGTTCTACATTATAAAATTTACAAATTTTTATTAATTTGTCAGTGAAGTCTGGATCTTCTAAATCAATTTGAGTTAAGTTCACGGAAACATTGTATGTGATTAACCCAAGGCTAATGTCACGCAGTATTTGATCAAGTACAACATCAAAGAGCTCTTTTTCTAAATGATGAGCTTCAATCATAGGAATAAAAATATTCGGATAAATAAGACCATGCTCCGGATGATTCCAGCGAGCAAGTGCCTCGACACCAATGATTTCTCTATTATCAAAACTCACTTGAGGTTGGTAGTAAGTAGAGATTTGTCTATTTTTTAGACCAAACAAAAGATCTTTAATCGTGAGTGAAGGAAGAAGTGTATCACTGTCTATTTTTTTCTGCTTTTTAGCTCGCATATCGAAAATAATGTCTTCTATTTGCTGTTGGCTAATCGGTTTTTTTACCGCGTAATCGGTTTTTATATGGAGTAGTTTGCATAAATGATTGGCCACCGAAACAATATCACTTTTCGCACTGCTCATAATCGCAATTTGCCCTTGGTAATCTAATCGGGCTAAGTTGTTTATAAATTCAATGCCGTCCATATTCGGCATAATGAGATCGCTCAGAACAAGGTCAATATGATTGTTCTTTATAATATCTAAAGCCTGTGTTGCTTGGTGACAACAGTAAATGTCAGTGACGTTGTTTTTTTTAAGTATTAGGCTGACCATATTTAGAGTGATTGGCTGGTCATCTAAAATAAGCACAGTAAGTGCAGTCATAAAATTCTCGTTATTAAAATTTTGAACGTTGTAATCCACGATGAGTGATATAGAGAAGAGGCCTTAATGATTCATTCCTCTTCTCTGATTTATTTTTAATTGGTGTTTTTAGCAACGTCTAAGTTAAAGAAACTCGTCATATCAGACAGTGATGTTGCCATTTTGGCGAGCTCTTCTGACGCCTGATTGCTGTCATTGATCATGTTCACGGTTTGGTCGACGTTATCTCGCACACTGGTAATACTTTCGCTGATCATTTCTGCCGTTGCGCTTTGTTCTTCGGTAGCAGCTGCAATTTGGGTGTTGAGGTTGTTGGTTTCCGTTACACTGTGAGTAATGACCTCAAAGGAGGATTTGGCGGATTCGGCTTGTTCGACGGTTTGCTGCAAAATCAGTTGGCTGGCATCAATGGATTCCACCACTTGCGCCGTATTGTGTTGAAGCGTTGCGATTTGACCTTCGATCTGCTCAACGGCCTTTTGTGTTTGCTGTGCTAACTGACGCACTTCATCAGCAACAACCGCAAAGCCACGTCCTTGCTCACCAGCTCGCGCGGCTTCAATCGCGGCGTTAAGTGCTAATAAGTTGGTTTGTTCTGCAATCTTTTGAATCACACTCATAACATTGCCCACTTCCTCGGTCCCGGATTTTAGGGTCGAGATTTCGGTGCTCAGCTCGCCCATTTGTGATGCCAATGAGCTGACTTTCGTCATTGCATTGTGCATGACATGGTTTCCGTTGTCGGCTTGAGAAGTCGCGGCCTCGGCTTCGCGTGATGCGTTGTTTGCACCTTGTGCGACCTCACTAATGGCCGCAGACATCTCGTTCATTGCTGTCGCAACTTGATCCGTCTCTTGTTGCTGATTGAGCGCGCCACGCAATACCTCACCATTAATTGAGGAAAGCTCTTCAGAAGCAGACGCTAGCAGGTCACTGCATTGAGTGATCTCTTGAATGGTCTCAAAAAACTTTTTCTCCATTTGTTCCAGTGATACCTGCATCGCGGCAACTTCATCATTGCCCTCCGCGAAGTGCGGTTTGCACAAAGTGGCCACGTGCCATATTTTCGATTTTGGCTTTCGCCTGAGAAATCGGCTTGGTCAGGCTTTTGGTGATCAAGTGGCACAAAACCAAAATCATCGGCATGGAGATAAGCCAAGCCAAGAGCACCGTCGTAAGAGCTTTATCGGCCACGGACTCGACATGGTTGGCTAGGGTTGCTTGAGTATGAAAGGCATCGGATTTAATTTGTTGCAACTGGTCGCTAATTGAGCGGCCAAGCTTTGCTAGCTCGATATTCCAAATTTTGTTGCGCTGGATGATGGTGTTATGAATCTGTTCGGTGATTGATTCCAGCGTTTCTAAGTCATGTTCAAATTGTTGTTTAAGACGAGTTTGCACACTGTTGCGGCGGTCAGAGGGTAAAGGCGCGGCGTTGAGCGTAGCGATTTGCGCATTAAAAGTCGTGAAGTTGACCTCACTATTATCCAGCAGGTAATTGGTGAGTTGCTGGATAGCTTGGTTAAAGTGCATTTCTGTCGCAATGACCTTACTGATCTGAACGCTATCTGAAGCCTCTGCGCTGTTTTTAAAATCGATCAACGTTTGTTTCATGCCCTCGGTTAATCTGAGCTGCTGATTCACCAGTTGATCACGTTGCGTCATGAGATTTTCAACTTGCGTCAGATTATCACTGTAAGCGTTGGTATCTTGCTCCACTTGGATAAAGACACGTTTGAGGTTCTGCTCGCTGGTCTCGAGGATCAATTGTGCAAGTTGCTCGTGTGTTTGTGCTAACTGGTTCTGAGCCGCTTGATAATCTTGCTCAGAGTGGGTGGCGCGAAAGGTCAGAGCAAGAGTTCGAGTCATCAGTAAGCTTTCTTGAACATCGGTTGCCGTTAATGCGTTGCGGTTAATCTGACGAAATTGATCAAAACCACTTTGGATTGAGCGAATACCCATCCATGAAATCGCTACGATCAGTAAGGTGACTAACGTAGTGACCCCCAAAATTAGATAGAGCTTATACGAAACTTTCGAAATTTTATTTAGCATCGTGACAAAATATCTCGGTGATGAAATGTATGACCGAATATTATCCTGCTAGCGCGGGTTCACCAAAATGACCTTAAATTTAAAGTATTTTAAGCTATTGAAATTTAATGGTTTTTGTTGTGAGGTAAAACTGGTCGGATTAGCGTGGTTTCTGATGGCAAGATCAGGCATACCTGACAGCCGCTGATGGTATTTCTGCCAGATAAAGAGGAAGGCTGCTACAGTGGTGGCAGCCTTGGGGTTAGAAATCGGAAATATTTTCTTCAGGTTCCACTTCTTCCTGTAATTCCAATAAATTAATCGCAATAGCGACAAAGTCACTGTCTGTAATGATGCCGACTAACTCACCATGCTCGACGACGGGTAAGCAGCCAATTTTATGCTTTTGCATATACAGCGCACTCTCTTTTAACCCTGCACGTGGCGTGACGGTCATGATTTTTGAACGCATGACATCACCAAGGGGCGTACTTAATGTGTACTCTTGATTATTTGGCACCTTATGCAGGCTAGATTCTTGAGCGGCAAGAACGTCACGATGGGTGACGATGCCGAGCAGTTTTTTATCGGCATCAATAATCGGAATGTGGCGAATATCGAGCTTATTCATACTTGCTTTGGCATCTTCAAGGGTGTTTGACCGCAAGAGCGTGTGTGGATGACGGGTCATCATGTCTTCAATTTTGATCATGGCAGACTCCTGTGCTTCTTTATGTTTTTATTTATTCTTAATATAGCCTCGCACACCGAGCAAAGTTGGGACTTAGTTCGTTTTTACGGGCAATGATATGGATAAACCCGCCTTGATTGAGGTGGGTCAATTTTCCTTTCGCTTACAATAAATCTGTGGCCGATTCTTGCTATTGTATGCGGCGTGCCTATACTAGTCGGCTGCGAAAAGCATCGCGAAACCACGGCCCTTCATGTGAAGAAAAGCCAATCCGTTGTAACCAAACAAGATGAATACCATGCAAGTATCCGATTTTCATTTTGATCTCCCTGATGAGCTCATAGCCCGCTACCCGCAACCTGAAAGAACCGCGAGTCGATTATTACAGCTTGATGGCAACACCGGGGCGCTCACGGATGGCACCTTCAAAGACGTATTGAATCAAGTTCAGCCGGGTGACTTAATGGTATTTAACAACACGCGAGTGATCCCAGCGCGTTTGTTTGGCCGTAAAGCTTCAGGCGGAAAATTGGAAGTGCTGGTCGAGCGTATGCTTGATGAGCATTCGATTTTGGCGCACGTTCGATGTTCAAAATCCCCTAAACCAGGCTCGATGATTCTGCTTGGCGAAAATGATGAATATGAAGCGCAAATGGTGGCTCGTCACGATGCGCTATTTGAACTGCGATTTACCAGTGATAAAGCAGTATTAGATATTCTCAATGAAGTTGGTCACATGCCGCTTCCGCCTTATATCGACCGTCCTGATGAAGATGCAGATAAAGAGCGCTATCAAACGGTATACAACCAAAAACCAGGTGCTGTAGCCGCCCCGACTGCCGGATTGCATTTTGATGATGCCTTACTTGAACAAATCAAAGCCAAAGGTGTCGAATTTGCTTACGTGACGCTACACGTGGGTGCGGGCACTTTCCAACCGGTACGCGTTGAGAACATTAACGACCATCACATGCATGCTGAATATGTTGAAGTCTCACAAGAGGTGGTGGACGCTATTCACGCGACAAAAGCACGCGGTGGGCGCATTATCGCTGTGGGGACGACATCCGTGCGTTCTTTAGAAAGTGCGGCGCAACATGCGAAGCAACAAGGGGCCGATTTACAACCCTTTTTTGACGATACCGAAATCTTTATTTACCCCGGTTATGAATACCAATTGGTTGATTGTTTAATTACCAATTTTCATTTGCCCGAATCAACTTTGATTATGTTGGTCAGTGCATTTGCTGGCTATGATCACACCATGGCGGCTTACCATCATGCCGTGGAGCAACAATATCGCTTCTTTAGTTATGGTGATGCGATGTTTATTAATAAGCAGACGACAGCTGCTTAGTCAGCGTTAACGCGCAGAGATATCGAGTGCTAGCAGTAGGCTAGAAAAAGGACACTCCTTTTTTCGCATGGAATTGGCGACCGCTCTTCATGGGCTCACTACCCACTAAATAGACTGTCAGACTGTTTCTCTGACACGGAGGCTTCGTGAAGTTACAATTTACATTGAATAAAAAAGACGGCAATGCACGTCGCGGCCAGTTAAAGTTTGAACGCGGCACAGTGCAAACGCCAGCGTTTATGCCTGTTGGTACTTACGGTACGGTGAAAGGCATGACACCAGAAGAAGTCAAAGGCACTGGTGCTGAAATTCTTTTGGGAAATACCTTCCACCTTTGGCTGCGTCCTGGTCAAGAAGTGATGAAAATGCACGGCGACTTGCATGATTTTATGAATTGGCAAGGTCCTATCTTGACGGACTCGGGCGGTTTCCAAGTTTTTAGTCTCGGTGATATTCGTAAGATCACTGAAGAAGGTGTGCATTTCCGTAATCCAGTCAATGGTGACAAAATCTTTATGGATGCCGAGAAATCGATGGAAATCCAAAAAGATTTAGGCTCTGACATCGTGATGATTTTTGATGAGTGTACGCCGTATCCAGCCACTCATGATGAAGCAAAGAAATCGATGGAGATGTCTTTGCGCTGGGCACAACGCTCACGTGATCATTTCGACAAACTGGAAAACCCAAATAACTTGTTCGGAATAGTTCAAGGTGGCGTATACGAAGATTTACGTGATATTTCGGTAAAAGGCCTAACTGAAATAGACTTTGACGGTTACGCAGTCGGCGGACTGGCTGTCGGTGAACCCAAAGAAGACATGCACCGCATTCTTGAACATACTTGTCCTCAGCTTCCTGAAGATAAGCCGCGTTACCTTATGGGCGTGGGCAAACCAGAAGATCTGGTTGAAGGGGTGCGCCGTGGTATTGACATGTTTGATTGTGTGATGCCAACCCGTAATGCGCGTAATGGCCATCTGTTTGTGACAGGGGGTGTGATCAAGATCCGTAATGCGACACATAAAACCGATACTTCGCCTCTGGATCCGCACTGTGACTGTTACACTTGCCAGAATTATTCGAAGTCGTATCTTCATCATTTGGATCGTTGTAATGAAATTCTTGGCGCGCGCTTGAATACCATCCATAACCTGCGTTACTACCAACGCGTGATGGAAGGCATTCGTCAAGCGATTGATGAAGACCGTTTCGATGAATTTGTGACTGAATTTTATGCTCGTCGTGGCCGTGAAGTGCCACCTCTTGGCAAATAATTAATCGATAGCACGTTATTTTTGAGAGTTCGATCTCTAATCGATACACTGACGATTGAAAGCAACGTGCTTCTCCCCAACTTGTTGGATTATCAATAAATAATAGAGGATGTTTTAATGTTTATTTCTCAAGCTCATGCAGCGGCTGAGGGTGCTGCACCTGGTGGTGGTTTTGAAATGTTGATCATGTTGGCGATGTTCGCTGTGATCTTCTACTTCATGATTTACCGTCCTCAAGCAAAACGCGTTAAAGAGCATAAAAACCTAATGGCTTCAATGGCTAAAGGTGATGAAGTGCTTACTACGGGTGGCTTAGTGGGTAAAATCACTAAAATTGCAGAAGACAATGACTACCTAAGCATTGAGCTAAACCCAAATAATGAAATCGTCGTTAAGAAAGATTTTGTTACTGCCGTGCTGCCTAAAGGTACACTTAAATCTCTATAAAACAGCTAGAGGATCCTCGCTGTGCTAAACCGTTATCCATTGTGGAAGTATTTGATGGTGGTGTTTGCCATCGCCATTGCTGCACTTTATGCACTTCCAAATCTATACGGTGAAGATCCGGCTATTCAAGTTACAGGGGCGCGTGGCGCCTCTGTAGATATGTCAACGCTGGATGCTGTCACCCAAGCTCTTGATGAAAAGAGCCTTTCTCATAAATCCATTGCTCTCGAAAATGGATCGATTCTTGTCCGCTTTAACGATACAGACACTCAAATCAGTGCGCGTGACGTCATCAGCGAAGCACTGGGCCAAGATACAATTGTTGCTTTAAACTTAGCGCCTTCTACTCCTAACTGGCTTGAATCTGTCGGCGCCGCGCCGATGAAGCTGGGTCTTGACCTTCGTGGTGGTGTACATTTCTTGATGGAAGTGGACATGGATGCTGCGATGGAAAAATTGGTTAGTCAGCAAGAAGAAGCGTTTCGTTCTGAATTGCGTGATGAACGTATTCGCTATCGTGCCATTCGTCCGTCTGGCTCTGATGCGGTTGAAATTGTTCTGCGCAATCGTGAACAAATGGAGCAAGCCAAAGACATTCTGGTCGATAAACACCGCGATATGACGTTTGTTGAATCCAGCGCTGGTGGACGTGCGGCATTAGTCGCCAACTTTACTGAAGAGCGTCTGCAAGAAATCCGTAACTACGCCGTTGAGCAAAACATTACGATTTTACGTAACCGTGTTAACGAGCTTGGTGTCGCTGAGCCATTGGTTCAGCGTCAAGGTGCGAGCCGTATTGTGGTTGAGCTGCCTGGTGTTCAAGACACGGCGCGCGCGAAAGAAATTTTGGGTGCGACCGCAACGCTTGAGTTCCGTGAAGTCGATTCCAAAGCGGATCTGTCTGCGGCTGCCAGTGGCCGAGCGCCAGCCGGTAGTGAAATCAAGCAAGATCGCGATGGGCGCCCTGTTGTGCTGAAAAAACGCGTGATTCTTGGTGGTTCAAGCATTACCGATGCTAGCTCCAGTACCGATGAATATGGTCGCCCACAAGTGAACATCTCGCTCGATAGCGAAGGTGGTAGCAAGATGTCAGCGTTCTCTAAAAAGAACATTGGCAAGCTTATGGCAACCGTATTTGCTGAGTACAAAGACAGTGGCAAGCGTACCAAAGAAGGTAAAGTCATTCTTACTAAGCATGAAGAAGTGATCAACCAAGCCACGATTCAATCGGCGCTGGGACGCAACTTCCGCATCACGGGTATCGATTCTGTTGCTGAAGCGCATAACTTAGCCTTGCTGCTACGCGCGGGTGCATTGATTGCGCCTATCTCGATTGTTGAAGAGCGTACTATTGGTCCTTCAATGGGTCAGCAAAACATTGATATGGGTATTCAAGCGTGTGTTTGGGGCATGGTCGCAGTTATGCTGTTTACGCTGCTGTACTACCGTAAATTTGGTTTGATTGCCAATATGGCACTGGTCGCGAACTTAGTGTTGATTATTGGTGTGATGTCGATGATTCCCGGCGCGACGATGACGCTACCAGGTATTGCCGGTATTGTTTTGACCGTCGGTATGGCGGTGGATGCTAACGTGCTGATCTTTGAGCGGATTCGTGAAGAGCTTCGTGATGGACGCAACCCACAACAAGCGATTCATCAAGGTTATGCGAACGCCTTTAGTACCATTGCGGATGCCAATATCACCACATTAATCACGGCAATCATTCTATTTGCTGTGGGCACTGGTGCGATCAAAGGCTTCGCCGTGACTCTGTCTATCGGTATTCTTACATCCATGTTTACCGCTATTATCGGCACCCGTTGTGTGGTGAACTTGATGTATGGCGGCAAGCGCGTCGATAAACTGTCGATCTAAGGCTAGGAATTTATTATGTTTCAGATTCTAAAACCGGGCAAAATGATCGACTTTATGCGTTGGTCTAAGTTTGCCTTCTTCTTCTCAATCCTGATGATTGCCGCGTCGATCTTTACCCTTTCCACGAAGTGGTTGAACTGGGGGTTGGATTTTACAGGTGGTACTCTGATTGAAGTGCGCTTTGACCAACCTGCTCAGCTTGAAGATATTCGTAGTGCGCTAGAAGTTGAAGGCTTTGGCGATGCAACGGTACAAAACTTTGGCTCTGCGCGTGACGTTATGGTCCGTATGCGCCCACGTGAAGATGTGTCAGGGGAAACTCTGGGTAACCAAATCATTACGGCAATTCACCAAGGAACAGGTAAAGACGTTGAGATGCGTCGTATCGAGTTTGTAGGGCCGAATGTCGGAGATGAGTTAACAGAAGCGGGCGGCCTCGCGATTCTGGTCTCTTTAATCTGTATTTTGATTTATGTTTCGATGCGTTTTGAGTGGCGTTTAGCTGCTGGGGCTGTGTTGGCTTTGGCGCACGACGTGATCATTACGTTAGGCGTATTCTCATTAATGCAGATTGAAGTCGATTTGACGATTGTCGCGGCGCTACTCACGGTTGTTGGTTACTCACTCAACGATACCATCGTTGTCTTTGACCGAATTCGTGAGAACTTCCGCAAGATGCGCAAAGGTGAACCCGCTGACATTATGAACAGCTCAATCACCCAAACCTTAAGCCGTACTTTGATTACTTCGGGAACAACCTTATTTGTTGTTATCGCGTTGTTTACTCAAGGTGGCGCGATGATCCATGGCTTTGCGGCTGCATTATTAATGGGTATTACAGTCGGTACATACTCATCTATTTATGTTGCATCGGCCTTGGCATTGAAACTGGGTATCACCAAAGAGCACTTGATGCCTCCACAAGTGGAGAAAGAAGGTGCTGAATTTGATGAAATGCCTTAATGCTATTTAGGTGATAAAAAACCGCAGTCTCGGCTGCGGTTTTTTTATATCTGCGAATATCGCACTTTGAATAAGTGCTTGTTACTATGAATAAAATGATAAAAATTTAAAAGGAAGCTTGTCATGCCACATCTACGTTTTCGCGCAGTTGAGCCACAAATGGTTCAACTTCTTTCTAAATCTCTCATTGATGAGCTTGAGCCGCATATGCAGTGCCCACGTGAGGATTTTACCTTTGAATACATCTACACTACGTTTTATCACGAAGGGAAAGTGACTCAAGCTTATCCTTTTGTTGAAATTTTATGGTTTGACCGCGGGCAAAAGACGAAAAACGCGGTCGCCGAAATAGTAACGCGCCAAGTACGTGATGTGTTTGGCAGTGATCTCGATGTTGCGGTTATTTTCACGCCCTTAAATGGCAGTGACTACTACGATAATGGCCAACACTACGGCTCATAAGGAGACAACATGGCAAGGTGGAAATGCGCGAGTGTAGTGTGGGGCGCCTTGTCATGGTTTAGCTTTGCTCATGCGGCAGATACGCCGTGGGAGCATATGAGCGCTCCGTCCGATGACAAACTACAAGCGATCGGTGGTTACGCCAATGGCTGCATAGCTGGTGCTCAACGTTTGCCTTTGAAAGGCGAGGGGTATCAAGTTTTGCGCCCTCAACATCACCGTTATTATGGGCATGCTTCAACCATTGCTCTGGTTGAGAAACTGGCCAAACAAGCTCAGCAGCAGCTTGGCGTACAAATTTTGGTGGGGGATATGTCACTGGCGCAAGGGGGGCGTTTTTCATCTGGACACTCCAGTCACCAAACGGGGCTTGATGTCGATATTTGGCTGCGCCTTGCCTCCAAACCGCTTAGTGTAAATCAACTTGCCGTTCCAACCCCTTACAGTGTCGTCAATGTGCCCGCTTACCAATTGCGATCAGATAAATGGCAGTCCCAGCATTTTGAATTAATTAAAATGGCAGCCAGTGAGCCTCAAGTGGCGCGAATTTTCGTTCATCCGGTGATCAAACAGCAATTATGTGCTGAGGAAAGCGCCACCGGGGGCGAGCGGTTGTGGCTGCGTAAGGTACGACCGTGGTGGGGGCATAATTACCATTTCCATGTAAGGCTGACCTGTCCGAAAGGGGATTTTTTATGTCACAACCAAGCTCCTCCCCCTAAGGGAGATGGTTGTGGAGCGGAGCTTGCTAGCTGGAAACCTAAGCCAAAGATTGAATCGCCACCGAAAGTTGTGACCGCCAAACCGAAAAAGCGAAAACCGCCAACCCTGCCAGCGATGTGTCGAGCGTTATTGAGTCGAGTTGCCCATTAAGCATAAAAAAAGCGCCAGTAGAAACTGGCGCTTTTTACGAGTGAGGATGGCGTTAAGCGAGGCCCTGAATAATCACAAATTTCTCAAGCAATTGCTCTTCGGTTTCCAAATGATTGGGATCGGTGATAATACATTTGCTAATAGGGCACACCGATTGGCACGTTGGCTTTTCATAGTGACCTTTGCATTCAGTACACAGGTCAGGGTCTATTTCAAAGATAGAGTCACCCATAGAGATCGCGCCATTCGGACATTCCGGATCGCACATATCGCAGTTGGTGCATTTATCGGTAATCAACAATGCCATAATTATTTGCCTGTTGGGTTACGCGTATCCTGACCTAAGTTGAGGTTACGCATCAATAATGCATATTCCAAGTCCAACTCTTGTGGAACAGGAATAAACACAAAGTGGCCGTTGCCTTTGGCGTCCTCGACCGCTTGTGATTTGCGGTTCTCCATCGCTTCTAGCGTGAAGATTACGTTACCTTTTGGTGTCATTAACTCAAGGCTATCACCCACCAAAAATTTATTCTTCACTTCAACTTCGGCCAAATCACCACGGCGCTTGCCTGTAAACTCACCGACAAACTGCTGAGAGTCTGAAACGGAATAACCGTAATCGTAGTTTTGGTACGTATCATGAGTATGACGACGTAAGAAACCTTCGGTATATCCGCGGTGAGCAAGGCTTTCCAGTGTACTCATTAGGCTTTCATCAAATGGTTTGCCTGCAACGGCATCATCAATTGCCTGACGATACACTTGCGCAGTACGAGCACAGTAGTAGAACGACTTGGTACGGCCTTCAATTTTGAGTGAGTGAACCCCCATTTTTGTCAAACGGTCTACGTGTTGAATTGCACGTAAATCTTTAGAGTTCATGATGTAAGTGCCGTGTTCATCTTCAAACGCCGCCATTTTTTCTTCTGGGCGATGGCTTTCTGAAAGCAATACCACTTCATCACTTGGTTTACCAAGGCCGATGGTATTGTCTGGACGCTGTTCTTGCACTTCAATCGCTTGTGCTGCAGAGGGATCAAACTGCTCGACAATTTGACCAGCGTCGTCTTCTTTGCCTTTTTCTACTTTGTATTCCCAGCGACACGCGTTGGTGCAAGTTCCTTGGTTTGGATCTCGTTTGTTGATGTAACCTGAGAGTAAGCAACGGCCAGAGTAGGCCATACAAAGCGCACCATGAACGAACACTTCGAGTTCGGTTTCAGGACAGTGCTGACGAATTTCTTCGATTTCTTCAAGTGAGAGTTCACGAGAGACAATCACACGTTCAACACCATTCGCCGCCCAGAATTTTACCGTTGCCCAGTTCACCGCGTTGGCTTGTACGGACAGGTGAATTGACATATCAGGGAAGGCTTCACGAACCATCATGATAAGACCAGGATCGGACATAATCAGGGCATCTGGACCCATATCAACAACAGGTTTTAGGTCGCGAATGAACGTTTTGAGCTTTGAGTTATGTGGCTGAATGTTACACACCACGTAAAACTTCTTACCTAAAGCGTGGGCTTCATCGATGCCGATCTGTAGGTTTTCGTGGTTGAATTCGTTGTTACGTACACGCAAGCTGTAACGTGGTTGCCCGGCGTAAACCGCATCAGCACCATAGGCAAACGCGTAACGCATGTTTTTTAAGCTGCCTGCCGGAGACAATAGCTCAGGCACAAAAGGAGTTTGGGTTGTCATTGTGGTATCTCTAATCTGATCTCAAGTCAGGCTAATCCCACCTAATGGGATTAGAAAGGGCGCAAATTTTACGTCAAAACGTGACCGCTGACCAGATTAAACACGGACTAATTTTAAGGCTTTGTGGCGGTAAGAAACAAAAAAGCCCGCGTTGGCGGGCTTTGGAGAAGGTCAGGTATTATTCACTTTGAGCAGGCAATCCACCCAACGCTTGATACAAGCTCGGCAAGAAAGCGCTAAACTCGCCACACATCAAAGACAAATCGGCATCGAGGCGTGCCGCTTGATCTTCACGGGGAATATCTTCATTTTGGTCTTTGATGTCATCTGAGAATTTCAGGCGCTTGATGCTGCCATCTTCAGTAAGTACGAACTCTAGACGATCTTCCCAACTCAAAGCCAATTTGGTGACGACTTTATCTGCATGGATGTGGCTCAAAATTTCATCACAGGTCAATTCTTGATTCTTACAGCGAATCACACCACCATCTTCTAGCAAGGATTTGAGTTCGGCTTCATCTTGAAGCGTTAAACCAGTTGGTGCATCACCCGTTTTGACCCACTCTGTGAGGGTGGTTTCGATCGCTTGTTCCGGAATCGCAGGAACGACAGGCAGGCTTCCCATGGTTTTACGCAACAGCGCTAAGACTTCTTCCGCTTTTTTAAAGCTGCCTGCATCCACCAAGATAAACCCTTGTTCAGGCATAATTAACACAAAGCTGTGGCTGCTACGGCTAAAGGCGCGTGGCAACAAGTCCATGATGATGTCTTCTTTTAGCGTATCTTTCTCGGTTTTTTTAAGAGGGCGGCCTTCCTCTGCTTCCATAGCATCGACTTTCGTCGAGAGTGACTCTTTAATTACCTGTGCTGGCAGCATTTTCTCTTCTTTTTTGGCACAGATAAGAATGCGGTTTTCTGACACATGCGTCATCATGTCGCCGTGTTTACCCAATGCGGTCACCCAACCGAATTTTTGTTTGTCTTGGCTACCACAAGGCGTAAAGCGAAATTCTTCTAACTGCTTTTCTAGTTGCTCAGCATTAAATTCAATATCGCGATTAAAACGATATACCAGACAATTTTTAAACCACATAATTCTTCTCATAGCGAAATACAGAAGCGCAATGATAGGCAATTTTGACGGTCATGTGTTAATGGAATTTCAAATTCTGGGCTTAACACTCAAAGTTACCAACGCAGAAAAAACTCGGTAAATTACTGATGAAAAGATGTGAAGTTTGTTGGTACTCGTGACGACAGTTATATGAAAATTTGTTTGCAAAGGTCACAAAAGTGTCATAATTGCTAGTGATAATGCGTAGTGTTGGCAAAGGCTTATAACTGAAAGAAATTCAGAACACTTAACTAAAAAGGTTCCTTAATTATGTCGAGAAGGATTCTGGTCGTTGAAGATGAAGCACCTATCCGTGAAATGTTGTGCTTTGTTCTTGAACAGAAAGGTTATCACGCAATCGAAGCGGAAGATTATGACAGCGCGGTGACCAAACTTGCTGAACCCTTTCCTGATCTGGTTTTACTTGACTGGATGTTACCTGGTGGTAGTGGGATTAACTTTATCAAGCACATGAAACGTGAAGAGCTAACGCGCAACATTCCTGTTGTTATGCTAACGGCTCGTGGTGAAGAAGAAGATAAAGTTCGTGGGCTCGAAGTGGGAGCCGATGACTACATCACCAAGCCATTCTCACCCAAAGAGCTGGTGGCCCGTTTAAAAGCCGTGATTCGCCGCGTAACGCCAACCGCACTTGAAGATGTTATTGATGTGCAAGGTTTGAAATTGGATCCTGTCTCTCATCGCGTTACAGCAAATGAGTCGCCTCTTGATATGGGGCCGACTGAATTCAAAATGCTGCATTTCTTCATGACTCACCAAGAGCGTGTCTACAGTCGCGAACAGCTGCTGAATAATGTGTGGGGCACCAATGTTTACGTCGAAGATCGCACGGTTGATGTTCATATTCGGCGCTTACGCAAAGCGCTAGAATTGGCGGGACATAATAAATTGATTCAAACGGTACGCGGCGCAGGCTACCGTTTTTCGACAAAAGCTTAACCATCAATGGAGAGGTAAGTGGTTGAAAGGTTAACTTGGAAAAAGCTGGCCTGGGGGCTGGCTTTTTTTTACGCCCCTTGGGTTATCGTTGGGTGGTTGTTCGGGTACATGCCTTGGCTTTTGCTGACGGCAACGGTGATTCAGTTGATTTGGCACTTGAGCAATCAAGTGCGCCTTTCTGCATGGCTATGGGATGAAAAACGCCTAACTCCGCCGTCAGGCAGTGGCAACTGGGAACATCTGTTCAATGGCATATACCGATTACAGCAGCGTCAACGTCGCAAGCGTAAAGAACTCACCAACTTAATTCGTCGCTTTCGTAATGGTGCAGAATCCTTACCCGATGCTGTCGTGGTGTTTCGCAGTGAAGGTAACATCGTATGGTGTAACCGTTTGGCGCAACATTTACTTGGTTTTCATTGGCCTGATGATTCAGGTCAGCCAATTTCCAACCTGATTCGCACGCCCGATTTCATTAAGTACCTGAGCAAACAAGACTACTCTCAGCCGCTGGAAATGCGCTCGCCGCTTAATGTCGAGCGATCGCTAGAGCTGCGAATTGTTCCGTATACCGAAGGGGAACATTTGATGGTTGTGCGTGATGTTACTCAGGTGAAGCAGCTTGAAGGCATGCGACGCAACTTCTTTGCTAATGTCTCACATGAATTACGTACCCCAATGACGGTACTGCAAGGTTATTTAGAAATGACCGAAGATCCCGAAATGGTGGTCGGGCCGATGTGGCCCAAAGCCCATGGTGTGATGACAGAACAATTAAACCGAATGAACAGCTTGGTGAATCAACTTCTGACGTTGTCAAAAATTGAAGCGGCACCAATGCATGAATTGGAAGATGTGGTGGATGTTCCGGCCATGCTTGAAGTGTTGGAAAAAGAGGCGATAAGCTTAAGCGGCGAACATCAGCATCAGATTCATTTTGATATTGATGATGAATTGAAGGTTTTAGCGGATGAAGATCAGCTGCGTAGCGCTATCTCGAATTTGGTGTATAACGCAGTCAAGTACACGCCTTCAGGTGCCAATATTCATGTTCGCTGGTTTAAAGGTCCGCAAGGCGCTTGTCTTGAAGTGAAGGACAGCGGCGATGGTATTGAACCACAACATATTCATCGTTTAACCGAGCGTTTTTATCGGGTTGATAAAGCGCGGTCAAGAGATACCGGTGGCAGCGGGTTGGGGTTAGCGATTGTGAAACATGCGCTATCCCATCATGATTCTCACCTTGAAATTCACAGTGAAGTGGGCGTGGGGAGTCAGTTTTCATTTGTACTGCCGCGTCGCTTAATCGTCAACCAATAAGGGGATGGCTTGAAGTATCGTCACCGTCGTGCAGCGGCACTTGTCGCCCTGATTTGCTCAGCACCTTTTGCTCAAGCTAAATTTTTAACTGATTACCAGAAAGTGCCGGGTATTTCGGGCAGCTTAACCAGTGTTGGTTCAGACACCTTAGCTGGCATGACAACATTATGGGTTGAAGAGTTTAAACACCTCTATCCGAGTATTAATGGTCAAGTGCAAGCCTCTGGGTCGTCAACGGCGCCGCCAGCGCTAACGGAAGGTACCGCGCAGTTTGGCCCGATGAGTCGGCCAATGAAGCACCGTGAAATCGAAGCTTTCGAGCGTGAGCATGGCTACAAGCCAACGGCGTTACGTGTGGCGATTGACGCCATTGGCGTCTTTGTTCACCGAGACAACCCGATTAAAGGGCTTAACTTTAAGCAATTGGACGGTTTATTCTCGGCCACGCTGCGCTGCGGCGCGGTCAAACCGATTGAGCATTGGTCACAACTGGGTGTTGATCTCGAGTGGGCCAAACGCAGCGTGCAGCTCTTTGGCCGTAATTCGGTATCCGGCACGTATGGGTATTTTAAACAAAATGCGTTGTGTGGCGGGGATTTCAAAGCTAACGTCAACGAACAGCCCGGTTCTGCGTCAGTAGTGCAGTCCGTTGCGTCTTCGATAAACAGTATCGGTTACTCAGGCGTTGGGTATAAAGTGACTGGCGTAAAATTGCTGCCTATCGCCAAGCAGGGAAATCAATACGTGAAACCAACACGCAAGCATATTTTATCCGGGGAATACCCGCTCGCTCGCTACCTGTATGTGTATGTGAATAAACATCCTAATCAACCTTTAACGCCCATTCAGCGTGAATTTATTCGGTTTATCTTTTCAAACCAAGGCCAGGCTTTGGTTGAAAAGGATGGTTATGTGTCGGTGTCTGGCGACTTTGCTCAGCAAGAACTCAGTAAAGTAGGCATTGAGTAATCGCATGGCGGTTTAAAACTTCAGTGTCCACTCAACATTGCGCCAATATTCTTGCTCGGTTTGTAAGTCCGCGTTGAGCAATTTGTTGTTTTCAAGCCAATTTTCGTCGGTGCTGGTTAAGGTCCACTGATCACCATCCACTTTCAGTTTTAAGGGCGGTAAAGGGTCGTCATTACGTTGACCATTGAGCAAAATGGCCAAGCGTAAAATGCGAATCAGATTAATGATGTCCTTTTTCTTGTAGAGGGAAAAATCATCCATCTCTTTTAACTTGAGGGACTTACGCTGAAAGCGCACAAGCATGGCTAACACGCGCTGTTGCTCGCGGTTAAAACCTGGCATCGTAGTATGTTGCAAGATATAGGCAGAGTGACGATGAAACGCCTGTAAACTGATACTCAAGCCAACTTCATGCAACAGTGCGCTCCACTGCAATAAGTCCGAAAGTTGATTCTTTTTACTGATGCCAATTTTTTTATGAATTTGTTCAAAGAACTCACTGGCTTGGCCTTTGATTTTGGCGGCATGATCTAAATCGACAAAGTGTTTATTGGCTAAAGATTCTGTGGTTCGCATACGAATGTCAGTGCGTTTAAAGCGATCTTCCATCTCGTACAGCAAACCTTCACGCAATGCGCCTTCTGAGAAGTGCAGAGTGTCGATTTTTAAACTGCTGAATATCGCCTGTAAAATCGCGACACCGGCGGCAAAAACAGGCTTACGCTCTGGGGTTAACCCATCGAGTTCAATCTCCTCGATGGTGGACCACTTACACAGTGTATCGATTAACTCTTCGAGTCGCTTTGCGGTAATTTGGCCGTCTTCATGACCAAGCCCGATGAGTACATCGCGAATGGCTTTTGCCGTACCTGAAGAGCCAAAAGCAATATCCCAACCATGTTTTCGATATTGATGCGCTAAGGATTCAAGCTTTTGCTCGGCGGCGAGTGAGGCTTTTGCAAAGTTCTTTTTCGACAGTTTTTCATTGGCAAAAAAGCGGTTAGTGTAACTGACGCAACCCATCTGCTTGCTGTTCACCAACTCGGCTTCAAATCCTTGACCAATGACAATCTCAGTACTGCCACCACCAATGTCGATGACCAACTTTGAGTCCGATTCTGGCTGCGTATGGGCCACACCAGAATAGATAAGCCGTCCTTCCTCTACGCCGGGAATGATTTCGATCGCAAAGGGCAATACTTGTTGTGCTCGCTGAATAAACAGATGGGCATTACTGGCTTGGCGCAAGGTGTGCGTTGCCGCAATACGAACGTTCTCTTCATCAAAGCCTTGCAGCCTCTCGGCAAACATGGCGAGGCACTCTAAACCACGCTCTATCGCGGCATTGTCGAGGTTATTCTGTGCATCTAAGCCCGATGCAAGGCGGACACGTTGTTTGTGACGACTTATGAGTTGCAAGTCTTGACCAACGACACGCGCAACCACCATATGAAAGCTATTTGAGCCAAGATCGATGGCGGCGATGTAACGGGGTTCTGAATCAGATGTCATGCTTTTGCGATTGCTCTCTGAGTTTTAATGTCTGTTTTTCTACCTGTTTGAGGTAGTCATAAATGGCCATTTGTGAACGCACTTTTTTACGGTTGCCACGAGGAACGTAACGATTGGTCATCTCTTTATCAATGTAGCGAGCTTTAACCGTATCAATAAAGTGTAAGTTGATAATATCAATAATGCGTTGTTTTAATAATGGATCTCGTACTGGCGCTGCGACTTCGATCCGATAATCGATGTTGCGAGTCATCCAATCCGCTGAGGAAATATAGACAATCGGGTCGCCGTTGTTATGAGTTATTAGCACTCGCGGATGCTCGAGAAAGCGATCAACAATACTGATGACTTTGATGTTTTCACTAAAGCCTTCGACGCCGGGTACTAAAGAACACATGCCGCGTACGATCATCTTGATTTTGACGCCTGCACTGCTGGCTGAATACAGTTTGTTGATCAGCCCCTTATCAACTAAGTTATTGACTTTAAGCGTTATCGCTGATTTTTTCCCTGCGCGAGCATTGGCGGTTTCGGAATCAATCAAATGGTAAAGCTGCATTCTGGAATTGCGTGGTGACACAATCAGATGGTTAAAATGTACTGGCTGATAGGGGTTTTCGATGTAGCCAAAGACGTTACGTACTTCGCTGGTAATTTCAGGATCAGCTGTTAGCAACGAAAAATCAGTGTAGATACGTGCGGTTTTCTCGTGAAAGTTCCCTGTCCCTATGTGTGCGTAACGCTTAATTTGGTCGTCTTCACGTCGACTGATTAGTAGTAACTTAGAATGAATTTTGAGCCCCGGAGCTCCGAACACAACGTGCACGCCTGCGTCGGTGAGAATACGAGCCCATTCGATGTTGGCTTCTTCATCAAAGCGCGCCTGAAGCTCGACCACCACGGTGACTTTTTTTCCATTGTGCGCGGCATCGATCAGGGAGTTCATTAGCCGTGAATCTTTGGCCACGCGATACACATTGATTTTAATTCCGAGCACTCTCGGGTCAAATGAGGCTTGGCGAACAAGCTCTGTGATGTGTTCAAAGGTATGGTATGGATAGTGGAGTAAAATATCGCGAGCGCTGATGGCATCAAAGCTGTTGGCGTAGCCAATGAAGTCACTGCAACGTAATGGCGGAATCGGTTTGTACTCTAGGTAGTCTCGGCCGACATTAGGAAACCCGATGAAATCTTTAAAATTATGGTAACGCCCGCCGGGAATGAGGCTGTCGTAGTGAGAGATCTGCAATTTCTCACACAGGAAAGCCAACATTTCACTGGGCATTTCACGTTCATAGATAAAGCGTACAGGCATCGCTGTCAGTCGCTGGCTTAACCCTTCAGACATTTGTTCAAGCAGACTATGTTCAACTTCGTTGCTTAAGTCGTACTCCGCATCACGGGTCATTTTGATGGCATAGCCGTTAAGCTGCTGATAGTCAAAGAAAGCCCTGAACAGTTCATCGAGACAGTAGCGAATGATGTTATCCAGCAAGATGATGGTTTTGCGTCGCCGTCCTTTCGGTTCAGGCACCATAACAAACCGGGGCAGGTGGTCGGTTGGAATCTCGACTAAGGCGTATTGCGAGTGATCCTGATGCTGCAAGTCGACGGCGATGTAGGCATATTCGTCTTTGAGAAATTGCAGAACATCAGTATCTTTGTTGATCAGCAAAGGAGTAATGTGCGGGATAACCTCACGGCGAAAGTAGTCACGCACCCATTGCTGCTGATACTCGTTTAACTGGGTTTCGTTAACCAAAAAAATTCGGCGGCGTGCCATTTCCCGAATCAGCTCTGAATAGAGTTCATCAAATCGCTCATTTAATTTAAATGCTTTTGACTGCATTTTACTCAGCAAGTGCTTGGCGCTATTGCTTCCACCGCGCTCTTGGCTGATCATGATGCGCCTTTTTACATCGGCAAAACGGACTTTGTAGAATTCATCAAGGTTGTTAGAAAAAATGCCTAAAAATCGAATACGGTCAATGATCGGCACACTTTTGTCTGCCGCCTCTTGTAACACGCGTTCGTTAAACGATAGCCAGCTTAGCTCTTTTTCTATGTATAATTTTTCCGTACTCATGCCTGTCCTTGCCTGAAGACGTTCAAGGAGGTGATGCCTCCGCATTGATGGTGAAGAATTTTTCATGATGATAAACCACCAATTTGTATGACACTTGGTGGTTGGGCACGACTGTTGGCAGAAAAATGTCTGCTTGAAAGTTTGGAACCGAACTATCAAGTTAAGAGCTTTATGTGACAATTTTATTTCAATTCGTTATTGCATGATTTTCAGATGTTTAATGCGATCTGTAATATAATTGTCACTTTATCGACATATTATATTGTAGGCAGTTTTATACGCTGTCTGTCTCGATCTTGAGGATTTTAATAATCAAGTCATTGTGACATCGAGCAACGCTTTATTTGAGGTACCGCATTTCATGGCCAACGCCAACTTTTCACTGCAGGAGAAAGATCGCAAACGGCTAATCAAAGACCGTTTAGTGAGAGTGGCAGTGACAATGGGGGGCGCAACCGTTCTTGGTGCCTTGCTACTGATATTTATCTACCTTTTGTTGATGGTGCTGCCTCTGTTTGGGGATGCAACATTAACCCCTCGGCAAGGAACGCATCCTGTTTCTACTTCGGCGCCCAGCGCTATGGGGATCGACGACTATGGCGAAAATGCGTATGTGATTTCTCAACAAGGCCAACTGGATTTTTGGTCGTTAAATTCTTCGTCATCCCAGCCAGTGAAATCAGTACAAATCACAAATGATGCGTATTTATTGAGTCAAACAACGCCGGACAGAGGCTGGTTTGCGTTTGCTGATAATACGGGCAAGGTGACACTGTTTGCCCCTCGGCTTCGCAGTGTTTTGAGCCAGGAAACGCGTCATTTCTCCCCCTCGGTTGATATTGTAGAGCTAGGGAACAACTTGTCTCTGTATGTCGAAGGAAGCCAACTTAAGCAATTTAGCTTTGCCTATAGTCAGCAACGTGTCGCGTTGGTTGGTTGGTATAACGATCATTATTTGCGTTTCAAATGGCAAGATGCTCAGGGCGCAATCAAGTCTTATACCGTGTCTAAGCCACTGGCTAAGGTTGATCAGTTATTAATGACGCCAGATGCGCAAACGCTATATGTGCGTCAAGGTGATCAACTATTGGTATTTAAACAGCAAGCAGACCAGTACCGAGTACGAGAGATTGTTGATTTGAGCTTAGGCAATCGCAAACATTCGGTGACGGAGCTGCATTTATTATCCGGCGCATATTCGTTATTGGTGTCTCATTCTGATGGTCTGGTTTCACAATGGTTCGACGTTTTAACATCGGGGCAGCGTGAACTGACTCATATTCGTGAGTTTCATCTGGCTTCAGAACTGAAATTGCTATTATCTGATACCTATCGTAAAGGTTTTTACAGCTTCTACCAAAATGGCACGATACAAAGCCATTACACCACCAGTGAAAAGTTAGTGCTGTTTAAGCGCGCGTATCAAAAAGCGCCGCAACTGGCGGCGATGTCGAGCAACGAGGAATACTTGCTGACACTGACCGATGGCCAGTTGAATGTCGCTTATATTGATAATCCTTTCCCTGAAGTCTCCTTATCATCATTGTGGCAAAAGGTTTGGTACGAAGGCTATCCTGAAGCGGATTATGTTTGGCAAACGTCGTCGGCGAGCGAGCAGTTCGAAGCTAAATTCAGTTTGATTCCTATTGCGTTTGGTACGTTTAAAGCAGCGATGTTTGCTATGTTGTTTGCTGTACCCACGGCGGTGTTTGGCGCTATTTACACCGCCTATTTTATGAGCCCGAAAATGCGCCGCGTCGTCAAACCATCGATTGAGCTTATGGAAGCTTTGCCAACCGTGATCATCGGCTTTCTTGCTGGGTTGTGGTTCGCCCCTTTTGTGGAAAGTCATTTAGCGGCAGTCATGAGTTTACTGGTGGTATTACCCATTGCCATGATTGCGCTAGGGGCGCTTTGGCAATGTTTACCAACGATGTGGTTAAACCGTCTGCCTAAAGGTTGGCATGCGGCGATATTAATGCCTGTGCTGTGTGTCGTGGTCGCAACGGTCGTCGCTTATAGCGGTGAGATTGAGTATTGTCTGTTTGATGGCGATGTTCGCGTCTTTTTGGCTGAAAGCGGAATAAACTTTGATCAACGTAATGCGCTAGTGGTGGGCTTTGCCATGGGGTTTGCGGTGATTCCAACGATTTTTACTATCGCTGAAGATGCGATTTTTTCAGTACCGAAACATCTTTCTGATGGCTCTCTGGCGCTTGGAGCGACCCCTTGGCAAACACTGATTCATGTTGTGCTTCTCACCGCCAGTCCGGGGATCTTTTCAGCCATTATGATGGGGCTTGGCCGAGCGGTTGGAGAAACCATGATAGTGCTGATGGCGACAGGCAATACTCCAATCATGGATTGGAATATTCTTGAAGGAATGCGCACTCTGTCGGCAACCATTGCCGTTGAGATGCCAGAGTCGGAAGTGGGCAGTTCACATTATCGAATTCTATTTCTCGCCGCACTTTTATTATTGGTATTCACTTTTGCCGTTAACTCATTGGCCGAGTGGGTGCGACAGCGGTTAAGGGAGCGGTATCGTGCGTTATAACATGAGCAACCAACGAGGAGTGATGCTCCGTGTTTAAATGGTTTAAGTCAGGCGCGCCTTGGATCTGGTTAACGGGAGGCGCAGTGAGCGTCAGCTTGCTTTCGGTGATGGGGTTGATCCTGCTTATCGGCTGGAAAGGGCTATCGTTTTTCTGGCCGGCTCCGCTGTACCAGTGGCAAAACAGCGACGGCGATACCTTAATTGGCCAGCTATATGCAGAAGAAGATGTGCCAATTAGCCATTTACGAGAAATGAATATCGCGCTTCCTAAAGCTATCGAAGAGAAGGGATTGGCCACACGGCTAAGTATTAAGGTTGCTAACCGAGAGCTCTACAACAGTGACTTTGTATCTTTATTGGCTTTTGAAGTGACTCAGGTATCGACGCCAGAGGCGTGGGCCGTCATTGAACGAAACCGTGACGGTGATTTTTATGGCCTACCGATAGAGTATCGAGATGCGAAAGGAAAGTCTCATCAAGATATTGTCGCGGCGATGAAGGCTGGATTAGCGTATGCTGATGTGATTCGAGCGGAAGTTGAGCGAGTGATCAACCAAGACATCGAAGTGGTCAGCCATCAGCTTGAGACATTGCGTTTACAAAAACGGCGCCGAGAATTAAATGATAATTTAACCCCCGAATATCAAGCTCAATACCAGCAACAACTTGCGACTTACACTGAGCAATTGATTGGTTTTGAACGCCAAGTGGATGACCTACGCAGTGAGCTTGAAAAGCAAGTGCTGGTGGTTAAAGACATGCATGGTCAGCGTGTAAACATCGCGCTTGAGAATATCTTGGACATTTGGTTCCCAAACCAGATGTCGGGGATGGAAAAAGTGGCCCACTGGGGAAAACAAGTCTGGAAGTTTTTGTCTCAACCTCCGCGTGAATCGAATTCCGAAGGCGGTGTCTTCCCGGCCATGTTTGGCACTGTGCTGCTGGTGTTGATTATGTCGATTATCGTGATGCCACTTGGTGTGGTTGCAGCGATCTATCTTCATGAATATGCGCGTAATACGTTGATGACGCGAATTATTCGAGTGGCGGTGATTAACTTGGCTGGTGTTCCTTCCATTGTTTACGGTGTCTTTGGGCTTGGATTTTTTGTCTATACCCTTGGCGGCAGCATTGATGATCTGTTTTATGCCGAAAGGCTGCCGGCTCCAACGTTTGGTACCCCTGGCTTGCTATGGTCGGCATTAACCTTGGCGGTATTAACACTGCCCGTCGTTATTGTCTCGACAGAAGAAGGGTTAACTCGCATTCCGTCCTCGGTGCGTCACGGTTCGTTGGCGCTGGGGGCGACGCAGTTTGAAACCATGTGGCGCATCGTACTGCCGATGGCAAGCCCTGCGATCATCACCGGGCTCATCTTGGCGATTGCTCGAGCTGCCGGTGAAGTCGCGCCTTTAATGCTGGTTGGCGTGGTCAAACTGGCCTCAAGTCTGCCCGTCGACGGACAATTTCCCTACTTGCACTTGGAGCGTAAGTTCATGCATTTGGGGTTTCACATTTATGATGTCGGTTTTCAAACCACTAATATTGAGGCAGCACGGCCATTAGTGTACGCCACATCATTTTTATTAGTTACGGTGATCATCAGTTTGAACCTCACCGCTATCAGTATTCGCAACAATTTGCGCGAGAAATATCGAACGCTAGGGCAAGATTAACCATGTTTTCTGTCAATCAAGCATTGGGCTACGGCGCCCTATTAGATGTGAATAATTTAAGTGATGAGCAAACCGCGATTGCGATTGAAGACCTTAGCTTGTTCTATAAAAGTAGCCAGGCATTGAGTGATATCTCGATGCGTATTCCCAAAGGGCAGGTGACCGCATTTATTGGCCCTTCAGGGTGTGGGAAGTCGACGCTGCTGCGCTGCATTAATCGTATGAATGATTTGGTGGAAGGTTGTCGCGTCCAAGGTAAAGTCAAACTGCACGGTAAAAATGTGTATCACCCCAATGTCGATGTTGCCACATTAAGGCGTCGAGTGGGGATGGTCTTTCAACGCCCAAACCCATTTCCTAAATCGATCTACGAAAATGTTGTTTATGGCTTACGCTTACAAGGGATAAAGAATAGTCGAGCGTTGGACGATGCCGTTGAACGCGCTTTACGGGCAGCGGCTCTATGGGATGAGGTGAAAGATCGCTTACATGAAAATGCTTTTGGGTTGTCAGGTGGTCAGCAGCAGCGTTTAGTGATTGCCAGAGCGATTGCCATTGAGCCGGAAGTTTTGCTTCTTGATGAACCCACATCCGCCTTGGACCCGATTTCAACGTTAACCATCGAAGAGTTGATTAACGATCTCAAAACCAAATATACGGTGGTGATTGTGACTCACAACATGCAACAAGCCGCACGGGTGAGTGACCATACTGCCTTTATTCATATGGGAAAGTTGATCGAGTACTCAGATACGGACTCTATCTTTACTTCGCCATTGAAAAAACAAACAGAAGACTACATTACTGGTCGATACGGTTAAGCTTTTCGCCGCCGTCACCTCGTACATTGTTGAAGGAGTCGCAAACGAGAATGAATTTTGGTCGCCATATTTCCGGACAATTTAACGTCGAACTAGAATCGATTCGCACGCATGTTTTAACCATGGGGGGATTGGTCGAGCAGCAACTGTCGTTTGCAATGCAAGCCTTGCATAAAGAAGATGTCGAATTGGCGAGAAAAGTGGTACGTGATGATCATAAAGTCAACAGTATGGAAGTGTCGATTGATGAAGCGTGTACACGAATCATCGCTAAACGCCAGCCGACAGCCAAAGATCTAAGGCTGATCATGGCGATCATCAAAACCATTACTGATCTTGAGCGAATTGGTGATGTCGCGACTAAAATCGCTTACGTGGCGATTGAAAGCCCCGCATCGAAAGAGCGGCAGTTTAATGTTTCCCTTGAACCCCTTTGTCGTCAAGCGATTGATATGCTTCATCAAGTCTTGGATGCTTTTGCTCGAATGGATGTGGATGCAGCAGCCGAGGTTTACAAAATTGACGATAAAATTGATGCCGAATATGAAGCGGTGATTCGTCAACTCATGACCTTTATGATGGAAGACCCAAAGAATATCCCTCACATTCTGCAAGTTATGTGGTCTGCGCGAGCGATAGAGCGTGTTGGTGACCGATGTCAAAATATCTGTGAGTACATCATCTACTTCGTAAAGGGGAAAGACGTGCGCCATCTTAGTCACAATCAAAGCATTGATGACGCACTTAAGTAAGTATGCTTTGATGTGATCAAAAACGCCGGGCTTTGCTCGGCGTTTTAAGTTTTATCATAGTGTGTTGAGAACACTGGCAACGCCATTGATCAGACGAGGATTTGTCACGGGGATTTTATAGTCATCAATACCATCTTGCCCCATATGAGTATGCTGCACACGATAAATCATCTCAGAGTCTCGAGTGCTTTTGCCTGATAGATGGACTTCACGCACACCGCACTGCTTGACGATGGTTTCAACATTCTGCTGTGAAAGCCCTGCGCCCGCCATCACGATAATGCGGCCTGCCGCTTGCTCAACGAACTGGCTAAGCATCATTTGGCCCTCATTGACGTCTTGCGCTAGGCCAGACGTCAATACTCGCTCGCATCCTAAGCTAATGATGGCCTCTAACGCTTGTGGGCCGTTACGGCAGTGATCGATCGCACGATGAAAAGTGACCCCAAGGTTAAGCGCATGGGCTTTTGCAACCAAAGCACTTGCATTGTGTGAATCGATGTTTCCTTCTGGGGTGAGAAGACCAAGCACAACACCTTGTAGTCCAGCATCGCTCGCGGCTTGGATGTCATCAGCCATCATGTCGAGGTCATCTTGGTCGTACACAAAGTCGCCTTGGCGCGGGCGAATCATCGCGTAGACCGGTACATTGCTATGTTTTGCTGCTTGTTTCATCATGCCTACACTTGGGGTTAGGCCGCCAAGTGCCAGTGAAGAGCAAAGTTCAATACGAGTCGCGCCGCCTTTAAGCGCACGATGCAAAGATTCTAAATTATCAATACAAACTTCGAGCTGGTAGGTCATTGTTTGCCTTAATTGGGGTTAGGGAAAGAGAGTCAATCAGCCACAAAAAAGCCCTCGCAGTCGAGGGCTTAGAGAATTATCTCGTATTTATGCAGCGTCGTCTTGTTGCTCAGGTTCAACAGCGGCTACTTTTTTGGCTTTCTTTGGCGTCGGCTTACGTTTTGCTCCCAGCGCGTAGAGTAAATCTTCTTTGTTTTGCGCAAGGAACATGGCTAAATCTTCTTGTTTAGTCTCGTCTTCGATCAGTTCACTTTTTCCTAGTAAGCTAAACAGTTCATCAGCCGTATCCAGCATTTTGTCATAGGCGTCTGCTTCCGCTTTAGAGGTAAAAGTCATTTTCTCTTCTCCGTTACGTTCTACCACGTACTTGACGATTACAGCCATGGTGCATCCTCTGATTTTAAATTCGTGAGTTAATTACTGTCTTTTTATACAGTTTTGGTGACCAAAAGTCCAGCCGAAGTCTGAATAATGAGAACCCGCTGAGGGTTAATTCCCCCATTGCTGACAAAACTCAATAAACCGTTTAAGCAGTGGACTTTGGTATTTTTCCTTGTGCACCAGCAGCCAATAGCGACGTTTCATGTCCAGCGGGACATTAAGCCGAGTCACACGGCCGTCATTGAGCGCTGCTTCTGCTGCCAACGTTGACAAACAGGCTAAACCAAGCCCGGCGCTGACACTATTAATGATCGCTTCGGTAGTATTTAATTCAAAAGCTTCATGCCAATGTTCTAGCCGAGGTGCGACGGTGCGTAGAAAAAACTCACGAGTGCCAGAGCCTGGCTCTCGTAGTATCCATTGGCTGGCTTCAAGTTGATCGACCGTGATCGTCTCTAATCCTGCTAACGGATGCTTTAAGCTACAGATAATACACATTTCATCGCTACTAAACTGGGTGGAGATTAATTCAGAGTGGAGTGTTTTACCTTCAATAAGTGCAAGATCGAGTTCATAGTCTACCAGTTTTTGACAAATCAACGCAGAATTGGAGATAAACACGCTTTGCGACAAATGTTGAGTTTCTCGGCGAAAGTCACTCAGCAAATAAGGCGCAACTTGATTGCCTATGGTATCGCTTGCGCCAATATGCAGTTGTCCTGCCAGAGTATGAGTGTTGTCAAATAAGTGGGTAAGGTCATCACTGCGCTGCAGTAATTCGTCGGCCAGCGGAAGTAATTTTTGACCTTCTTGATTGAGAATGAGCCGATTGTTGACGCGATCAAACAGCGCATGACCAATTTGTTTTTCCAATTCTGCCAGTGCCATACTTACTGCGGCCTTGGATAAAAACAGCGTTTGTGCCGCTGCTGTCATGGTTTTATGTTGAGTAATGGCGGTAAAGACTTTGAGCTGTTTAAAAGAGATGTTGTTTGCCATGCTGTTTAGATATTCTGAACGTATTGCGTTCATAATTAGGTAATTAAGAACATAATACAAGTGTAACCCAATTCTTAGTTGGTTTTATGACTCTGGTTTGATTGAAGATCAAACGCGTTCAAGATGGGGTAGTAACTGAGTAGGGCTTAACCTTTTGCGAGGTTCATCAATGGTTTTTGCTCTGGAAACTAGGCGCGCTATGCTAACCTTGAGCTAATTTTGGTCATGAGGCATCAAGCTACTGTGTTTACGGTTTATCACTCAAATCAAGTCGACATTCTCAAATCTTTGCTGGTGGAGTTGATTCGCTTGAATCCTCTGCAAAACCCTTTTGAGCCCGAGCGAATTTTGGTGCAAAGTCCTGGTATGTCGCAGTGGCTGAAAATGGAACTCGCCAATGAATTTGGAGTGGCGGCAAATATTGAATTTCCTCTGCCTGCGACGTTTATTTGGCAAATGTTTACGCATGTTCTCCCTGATGTGCCTGAGCGTAGTGCTTTCAATAAAGAGGCGATGACTTGGAAACTCATGCACGTTTTGCCTCCACTGCTCAAGCATAGTGAGTTTGCTCCTCTTGAGCGCTATCTGCGTGACGATCAAGACGATGGCAAACTGTATCAACTAGCGGAAAAAATTGCCGATATTTTCGATGGTTACCTCGTTTATCGACCAGAATGGATCGCGCAGTGGGAAGCGGGTAAGAGTGTTGCTGAGCTCGAAGACCAACATCCATGGCAGCCGATTTTATGGCAAGCGCTTTATGACCATACCGTGGCGCAAGGACAATCGCCTTATCACCGCGCGAATCTGTACGAAGATTTTATCGAGAGTTTACAACAAGGGGCGATTCCCCCTAGCGCCTTCCCTGAAAGATTGTTTGTTTTTGGTATTACGTCTCTACCTCCGCGCTACATGGATGCGTTAAAGGCCATGGGCGAGCATATCGATGTCCATCTGATGTTCACTAACCCTTGCCGTTACTACTGGGGAGAAGTGCGAGATCGTAAGTATTTAGCGCGTTTGGCCGCCAAACATCGTCAACACTTGGTGTGGCAACAGGATCACTCACAACTTGATGGACACAGTGAGCAGCTTAAAGGGTCATTAGAAGCGAATATAACGGATGAACTGCATACCGATGCGGTCGGCAATAGTTTACTGGCCTCAATGGGGAAGCTTGGTCGTGACAATATGTATTTGTTGTCACAGTTGGAGTCTCACGAAATTGAAGCGTTTGTCGATGTCAGTCGTGATTGTTTATTGCATCAGTTGCAAGCCGATATTCTCAACTTAGAACAGCATCAAGACGATAGTCTTTTGCTGTCTAGCGAGCATAAGCAAATTATCGCGGAAGAAGATCGCTCATTAACACTCCATGCTTGCCATTCGCCAATGCGTGAAGTCGAAGTCTTACACGATCAACTCTTGGCGATGTTTGATCGTGACTCTAGCCTCAAACCGCGCGATATTATTGTCATGGTCGCGGATATCAATGCTTACAGTCCTGCAATCCAAGCGGTATTTGGTAATGCGCCAGGTGAGCGTTTTATTCCTTATTCGATTTCCGATCGCAGCGCCGATCAAGAAAGCCCGATTCTCAATGCTTTTTTGCAACTTGTGGCTTTGCCACAGAGTCGTTGCCTGGCTTCTGAGTTACTGGAGCTACTTGAAATTCCTGCGGTAATGGCGCGCTTTGCTTTGAGTGAAGAGGAATTTTTACTGGCCAAACAATGGGTGGAAGCATCAGGTATCCGCTGGGGACTGAATGCTCAAACGGCGGAAGAGTTTGATTTGCCGGCAAATCGTCACAACACGTGGCAATTTGGTATTGAACGCATGTTGCTCGGTTACGCGATGCCGGAATCTGCTGGGCTTTTTGAAACGCGTGAAGGTGAAAAAATTGCGCCATATAATGAAGTACAAGGCCTCGGCGCAGAGCTGGCAGGTAAATTGGCTCATTTTATAGAGACTGTCAGTCACTACCATCAAGCTCTGGCGATGAGTCAGTCTGTTGAGGAATGGCGCGATAAGCTCTACCAAATGCTGGATGATTTTTTTGCTGTTGAACTGGAAGGTGAGCTGGCGTTAAAAAATATAACTGATACGTTATCCCAGCTTAAACAGCAGCTTAGCGATGCGGGCTATCAACAACCGTTATCACCTACGGTTGTGACTCAATACCTACAAGATAAACTTTCTGGCACACGAGTGAGTCAACGTTTCCTCGCGGGACAAGTCAACTTTTGTACCTTAATGCCAATGCGTTCTATTCCATTTCGCGTCGTTTGCTTGTTGGGAATGAATGATGGGGTGTACCCGCGCTCCATGCCGCCTGAAAGCTTTGATTTGATGACAGGAAGAACGCGTCCGGGCGACCGCTCTCGCCGTGATGATGACCGCTACCTCTTTCTTGAAGCCATGCTGTCTGCTCAGCAGGCGCTGTACATCAGTTATGTCGGGCGCTCAATTCAAGACAACACGGAACGCGTACCCTCCGTGCTGGTGTCTGAGCTGATGGAGTATTGTCAGCAGAACTATTGTTTACCAAGCGATACATCGCTGGATGTTGACCGCTCAGGGCATAAGCTTGTTACGCACCTCACCACCCACCATCCGATGACGCCTTTTAGTCCAGACGCATTTCGCGGTGATGGTGCGAGTTATGCCAAAGAGTGGTTACCAGCGGTTAATCGCCGCGGAGAAAAGAGTGGTGAGTTTCAACAGCCCGTTGATGATTTTACGCTCGAGGCAAGCTTCCCGTTCGAACTGGATTTAGTCGAGTTACAACGTTTTTGGCGTTTGCCTGTTCAATATTTCTTTAACCGCCGCTTAAAAGTGGTGTTTGAACCTCCGTTACCAGTGATGGAAGATGAAGAGCCATTCGCTCTCGATGGTTTACAAAGCTACCAAATTCGAGATGCTTTGCTTGAGCGTTTTTTGCAAAGTGCAGAACAAACCCCACAAGCTTTGAATGATGTGGCTAAGCAGTTCGTTGAGCAGCAGCGCGCCCAAGGCAAGTTGCCTTATGGTGCATTTGGTGAGATTGAGTTTGAAACGAATCAGGTCCAGATTCAGGACTTGCTCAATGAACTGCTGTTTATTACTCAAGCTCCGCAAGAGGACGTAGATATCGACCTTGAGTTTGACTTTTTAGGGGCGGATAAACCGGTACGTTTACAAGGTTGGTTAACTCAACATTATCAGTCTGGGTTGGTGCGCTACCGAACCGGAGGCATTCGTTCACAAGATATTCTCTCAGCGTGGATTGATCACTTATCGATGGCTGCATCAGGGGTTGTAAAACCGACCCATATTCTCGGTTATTCGCGTAAAGAAGGCGTCGAGCATCTTCGTTATCCACCGCTTAGTGATAGCCAGCAAGCGAAAATGTGGTTACAAGCTTTGATTGAACTGTATTTCCAAGGCATGAGTGAGCCGCTGCCTTATTTTCCCAAAACAGCACTGGCGTCAGTGGAAGCGGGATTTAGTCGTGGAAAATGGGTCGATGACCAAGGCAAATCACTCAAGAAAATGGCGGATACATTTAACGATAGCTATTTATTCGCTGGGGAAGGGAGTAATAGTTATATTCAACGAATCTGGCCACAATGGAATGACACACTGGCCAGTCAAGCCTATACCTTGGCAAGTTTGGTCTTACAGAACCCGCGCTTACTGCTGCAGGATAATGAGGAGGAGAAATAATGGCCGCCAGAAAATCATTATTGTGTGTAGGGCGTTCGCTGTGCGGCCATAGGTCAGAGGGACCGTTATAGGGTGACGATGATACTTAGCTCATCGAAGTTGCGGCGATAGTAAAGGCTGACTTCGGTGACGTCCGTGAGTCAGATCTCACTACTTAGCAAATTAAAATTAGGTGTGAGCTTAGGAGTTAAATAATCTGGCCTAACTCACAATTAGAACAGCGTATTGCAATGAAAGGTCTCAATACTATGACAGTTAAGGCACAGCCAAAAGCCTTGGATATGATGACATTCCCTCTTCACGGTGCTCGTCTCATCGAAGCGTCGGCAGGAACAGGGAAAACATTTACCATTGCTGGGCTTTATCTGCGTTTATTGTTAGGGCATGGTGCAGATAAGCAGCGCCATGCTAAACCGCTGACGGTGGATCAAATTTTAGTTGTGACGTTTACGGAAGCCGCGACCGCGGAACTGCGTGATAGAATTCGTCGCCGGATCCACGATGCGCGAATGGCCTTTGCTCGTGGTCACAGTGATGATCCAGTGATTAGACCGTTATTGGACTCAGTGACTGATCACCGTGAAGCGGCAAAAACCTTACTGCAAGCAGAACGTCAAATGGATGAAGCCGCAGTCTATACGATACATGGTTTTTGCCAGCGGATGCTGACTCAAAATGCCTTTGAATCAGGCAGCCGGTTTAATAACGAGTTTGTGACGGATGAAAGCCACCTTAAAGCGCAAGTGGTAGCCGATTATTGGCGACGTTATTTTTATCCTTTGGGATTAACACTGGCCGGTGAGGTCAGGCAGATTTGGTCTTCACCACACGCGTTACTCAAAGACATTAGCCAATATTTGAGCGGTCAAGCTCTGACGCTTTCTGAACCTGAAATGGACAGCGAGCTTGCCGAACTCCATGAACACAATTTGCAGCAAGTTCAATCGCTGAAAAATCGTTGGCTTGAGCACAGCCATGAGTTTCTCGAGCTGATTTCAAATTCCGATATCAACAAGCGCAGCTATAGCAAAAAGTCGTTGCCAAATTGGCTTGAAGCGGTGGACCTTTGGGCGAACAGTGACACGCATGATTACCATACACCAGAAGCGCTTGGAAAATTTGCTCAGAATGTGCTGCTTGAGAAAACCCCAAAAGGTGAAGCGCCAACTCACTCGGTCTTTGAGTTAATTGAAACGTTTCTTGCTGCAGATGTGTCGCTCAAAAGCCCATTAATGGCGCATGCCATTCGTGAATGTCGAACCATGTTGATAAAAGCCAAACAGCAAAAGCAATGGCTATCGTTTGATGATCTTCTTGCCCAGTTATCGGCGGCGATTGATCAAGATGATCAGCAGCAATTGGTCGCCCGCATTCGAGAGTTATATCCGGTGGCGATGATTGACGAATTCCAAGATACCGATCCGTTGCAATATTCGATCTTTAGCCGAGTGTATCTTAACCACCCCGAGTGCGGGTTGTTTATGATCGGAGATCCGAAACAGGCGATATATGCGTTTCGCGGTGCAGACATTTTTACTTATATTAAGGCGCGAAACCAAGTTTCTCAACATTACACTCTAGGGACAAACTGGCGATCGAGCGCTGAAATGGTTGCCGCTGTGAACCAAGTTTTTTCAGCCGCAGACAGCCCATTTATCTACGATGAAGATATTCCATTTTATCCGGTCAATGCTAGCCCAAATGCCAATCAACGCTTTTGGGCTATCGGTGACCAAAAACAGCCAGCCCTCACTTATTGGTTGCAACCTGCCGATGATAAACCACTAAGCAAAGGGGGTTACTTACAAGTCATGGCGTCGGCAACCGCCAGTCAAATCCAAACTATTCTCACCGCCTCTCAGCAAGGTATGGCATCGCTGTGTAATGGCGATAAACGCACGGCGATTAAAGCGGGCGATATCGCGGTTTTAGTTCGTACCGGAAGTGAAGGTCGATTAATCAAGCAAGCACTTGCTGAGCAGGGGATTGCCAGTGTGTATTTGTCAAATCGAGACAGCGTGTTTGTTAGTTCGGTCGCTCAAGACGTTCAGCGTTTATTGCAGGCAGTGTTAACTCCAGAGCAAGACCGTGCGCTGCGCGCGGCATTGGCTTGCGAAATGTTTGCGCTGAATGCGGCGCAACTTGATGCGCTTAATAACGATGAAAACGCGTGGGAAAATGCGGTTGAAGAGTTTAAAGAGTATCGCAAACTCTGGCAGCAGCGAGGCGTATTACCCATGCTGCGTAGTGTCATGAGCAAAAGACACATTGCCGAGCGCTGGTTAGCCGAAGAAAAAGAGCGCCAACTGACGGATATGATGCACCTCGGGGAATTACTGCAACAGGCAAGCAGTGAGCTTGAAAGTGATCATGGGTTACTACGCTGGTTAGCGCAAGCAATCAGTGAGGCTGAACAAGGGCTTAGCGGTAGCGACGAGCAAATTCAGCGTTTGGAGTCAGAACGTAACTTAGTACAGATTGTGACTATCCATAAATCCAAAGGACTGGAATATGATTTGGTGTTTTTGCCGTTTGTCTGTGCGTATCGGGAAGCATCGGAAGCTAAGTACTACGACAGCGAGCATGATCGAATTATGCTTGATATATCAGCCAATTCAGCATCGCTTAAGCAAGCAGATAAAGAACGTTTAGCAGAAGATCTTCGTTTAATTTACGTCGCCCTCACGCGTGCTGTCTACGGCTGTTTTATTGGGGCGGCGCCGCTGCGTAACGGGCGCTCAACCAAAGAGCCAACAGGTGTGCATTTAAGTGCGATTGGCTATCTGCTGCAAAACGGAGAGCCAGGAACGATTTCTGATTTAAGTGCTGCCATCGGTCAGCACGCATCGCAATTGTCATGTGTCAGTTATACCGAGCCGCCCGAGTTAACTTCCGAGCGTTATCAGGCGATATCTTCAGAATCCAATGATTATCAAGCCAGTGAGCTTAGCCAAGCGGTGGATCGCTTATGGCGTATTACCAGTTATTCTGGGTTAATTAAGCAAAGTCACCACAATGATTATGATGCGACGATGGAAGTTTCTGGCTTTGATATTGATTCAGCGCAAGAGCAGGGTGAGCAAGAACTGATTGAGCCGCAGCAGAGTATTTTTACGTTTCCCAAAGGCGCTCGCCCGGGGACGTTCTTACATACTTTATTTGAAGAGGTTCGGTTTACTGAGAGTGCCGACAGTGACTATAACCATCAAGTGATTCGCGAGTTGCTTGTCGAGGAGCAGTTGGATGAATCTTGGTTGCCAATTCTCCAATCATTAGTCGATACGGTGTTAAGTACCCCGTTGGATGGTAAAAATCTTCGTCTCAATACTAAAGATGATCGGCAAAAACTGGTCGAAATGGAGTTTCTTTTACCCATCAAAGTACTCTCTTCTGCGGCGTTAAATCGTGTTGTTCAGCGCCACGATAACCTTTCTGCCCGCGCAGGCGATCTCGGTTTTCAAACGGTGCAAGGTATGCTCAAGGGCTTTATTGATTTAGTCTTCGTCGATCAAGGTAAATATTATGTTCTCGACTGGAAGTCTAACTATTTGGGTGATCGAGTTGAGTGCTATCACGGTGAGGCGCTGAACTCGGCCATGGCAGAGCATCGTTACGACCTACAGTATCAAATTTACGCATTGGCGCTACACCGTTTTTTGCGGAGTCGTTTGGCCAATTATGATTACCAGCAACATTTTGGCGGCGTTTATTATCTTTTCCTACGTGGTATGGATGGGCACAGTGAGCATGGGATTTTCTCTGCAAAACCGAGTGCTGAATTTTTAGATGAAATGGACAAATTAATTGATGGCTTGGAAGTGGACCATCGTGATCAGCAACACGGTCAGATGGAGTTGGGGTTATGAGGGATTTTCGCTGGGAACAGGCACTGAAACAGCTGACTGCGCAAGGTTATCTCCGTCAGCTCGACCATCAATTTGGGCAATTTATTTACCACCAAAGTGATGACTGGACGCTGGCGTTTATTGCCGCGCTGGTCAGCAGTGAGGTGGGAAAAGGGCACATCTGCATGGTGCTTGACCAGAAGGCTCAGACACCATTTGACCCATCAGCGAGTCTAGGTCTGTATGGCGAGATAGCGCAAGCGTTACGTCATCAATGGCAACAGGTTGATTGGCGTGAGCGGCTTTCCTCGTCGCCGATGGTGGCCAGTGAACAATCTGCGTTGCCACTTATTTTTGATGGTAAGCGATTGTATTTAAATCGCTATTGGCACTATGAATGTCAGCTGGCTTCGCGTTTAGTTAGCTTTGGGACACCAGTGAGCTTAGAGCTTCCCATGATCCAAAAGCTTAAATCGCTGCTCGACCATCTTTTTGCGCGTGAATATCGTTATTTATTTAGTGCGCTGAATCAGGCCAAACAACAAGGCCGAGATAACCAAGTAAGCCGTCAGCAATTAGTATGCGATATGTTGGATGTGATAACGCCACATACACTAGACTGGCAGGCGATTGATCAGGTATTGGTGAAGGCGTCTCGGGTAGACGCGCTGACGGAGTTGGATGATTTGATTCCTAACGCCGTGTGTCTGAACTGGCAAAAAGTGGCGGCAGCAATGGCGCTAACAAGACGTTTTGCTGTGATTTCAGGTGGGCCTGGCACAGGGAAAACCACCACGGTGGCGAAACTATTAGCCGCGTTGGTGGCGCAAGAAAAGCAGCAAGGAGCGTTGCCCAATATTAAATTGGTGGCCCCCACCGGCAAAGCCGCTGCACGGTTAACCGAATCCATCGCTAAAGCGGTTGATTCACTGGCAGTCAGTCCAGACGTTAAGCAACATATCCCCACAGAATCAAGTACTTTGCATCGTTTATTAGGCGTCATTCCTGGTAGTGCCGAATTTCGTCATCACCAAAAAAATCCGCTGCATTTAGATGTATTAGTTGTCGATGAAGCCTCGATGGTGGATTTATCGATGATGTATAAATTGGTCGATGCGTTGCCTGCGCATGCTCGATTGATTTTACTTGGTGATAAAGATCAGCTTTCTTCCGTTGAAGCCGGAGCGGTACTTGGTGACATTTGCTCATTTCATCGATTTGGTTATAGCCAGACGCAAAGTACAAGACTCGCCGAATTGACAGGGTTTGAAAGTTTAGCCAACACCAATGGCCATAATCGCGACATAGCGGATAGCCTGTGCATGCTGCAAAAGAGTTACCGTTTTGATGGTCGTTCGGGAATAGGGCAATTAGCTAAGGCGGTCAATGCAGGTGATAGCACGCAGATCGATGCCGTATTTGCCAATGCCGCTTTTGATGATATCGCGCATTTTGACTTAGATAGCCATCACTACCATCAGATGCTTCAAACCTTGGTTAGCGAATATCGTCATTACCTCGAGCTGCTTAAGATTGATAAATCGGATATCAATCATTCACAAATATCCCCTCAGCAGCAGCAAAACATCGCAAAACAAGCGCTAGAAGCCTTTAATCGCTGCCGATTGTTATGCGCTATTCGTGAAGGTGATTTTGGTGTAAAAGGGCTTAATCAGCGAATTGAAAAGGCGCTCGCGGCGCGGCGTCTAATTCGTACTCAAGATGAAGTTTGGTACTCAGGCAGGCCGATTATGATCACTCGTAATGATTACGGGTTGGGGTTGTATAACGGTGATATTGGTATTTGTATTCAAGAGCCTGGAGAGAATGGACGACTTAAGGTCTATTTTGAACAGTCAGATGGCACAATCAAAGCGGTATTACCAAGTCGTGTCCCTGAACATGAAACGGCGTATGCAATGACGATTCATAAGTCGCAAGGCAGCGAATTTGACTTTACGTTAATGATTCTGTCACCTGACTTCACGCCAATTGTCACTCGAGAACTGATCTATACCGGAATTACACGAGCGAAAAAGCAATTGAACGTTTATGCCAATATTGGCTTACTCAAGCGTGGTGTACAAATACAGACTCAGCGCGCAAGTGGATTGGTGGAGAGGTTAAGTTAAGAATGCATGGAAAACTCGGTCGGTTTAACCGACCGAGTTGAATAAACTGCTAAATGAGATTTTTTCGATGTTGTATTTGATTTGGTAGTTGAGAATAAAATTTCTCAATGGTTCAGTAACCGGAAAAACACAATGGACGTGTTGGCCGTGTAGAAGTTCATTGTCAGCCATGTCCCAAAAACTTTGTACTGAATTACAAATAATGGTCTTCATTCAATCGTTGCTCTCAGTGATATTTTATCGACTTAAAAGCAATCCCTGCGTGTTAAATGCTTATTCAATCATAAGATTGATCAATTCGCTTCCTAGGAATTGAGGCGAAATATTATACGATCAATATCACAAAATAAAGGTTAATTTTTAACCTTTATAACTAATTGATTATGAACTTAAATTCCTATCGCTCTCTAATCATACTTGGAGAACAAGGATTTTAGATTTGCGTTGATAGTTATACAGCCCTTGCTTTTTCATCGGTAGACCTTCGACGCCAATCTCGGTAAAGCCCTGTTCTCTGAACCAATGCAAGCTATGAGTTGTTAATACGAAAATTTGTTTAATGCCCTGCGAACGGGATTGGAGCTTCATGTGGTTGAGCAGTAGAAGACCGCGGTCGCCATCTCGATACTCCGGATGAATGGCAACACATGCCATCTCCGCCATATTATCTTCTTTATATGGGTAGAGCGCCGCACAGCCGATGATTAGGCCATCTTTCTCGATGATGGTAAATAGCGTGATTTCTTGTTCGAGTTGCTCACGCGAGCGTCGTACGAGAATACCTTGCTCCTCAAGCGGGCGAATCAGTTCCAGAATGCCGCCGATGTCATCAATATGCGCTTGCCTTACTTGCTCGGCACTAGCGGTAACGATTTGCGAGCCAATACCGTCAAAAGAGAACAGTTCCTGAATCAGGGCGCCATCTTCTTTGTAACTGACTAAATGACCACGCGGTACTCCCGCTAGACATGCGCTGGTCGCAGCACGAATAAATCGTACCGTGCCTGAACTTTGCTCGCTGCTCGGATCATAATCTGCTTCCAACTTCTGCAATACTTTTTCTGCCTCACGAGGGAAGAGCTCCGCAATGACGTGACCATTATCATTCATGATCCCTTGCTCTGAGCAGAAGCCGATGAGTTTATCCGCTTTCAATTTGATCGCGACTTGAGTCGCGACCTCTTCGGAGGTGAGATTAAAAGATTCCCCTGTGACGGAGCTAGCAATAGGGCCAAGCAAAACAATTGAACCTTGGTCTAGCATGCGATTGATTCCTTGACTATCAATGCGCCGAATACGACCACTATGACAATAATCAATGCCATCATCGACACCAAGCGGCTGAGCGATCACAAAGTTACCGCTAACCACATTGAGCTGAGTCCCCGCCATTGGCGTGTTGTTAAGGCTCATTGACAATTGAGCGGTAACCGCCAGTTGTAGGCGACCGGACGCTTGCATCACAAAATTAAGGGCTTTTTCGTCGGTAATGCGAATGCCTTTGTGATATGGAGTTGAATAATTATGTTCTTCTAAAAGCGCATTAATTTGTGGGCGAGCACCATGCACCAAGACAATCTTAACCCCTAAGCTATGAAGCAAAGAAAGATCGCTAATGATATTGGCAAAGTTATTATCGGCGATAGCTTCACCGCCGAGCATGATGACCATGGTTTTATCACGATGCGCATTAACGTAAGGGGCGGATTGACGAAAGCCTTTGACAAGAGCGGTGCTGCGAATTTTCACAAAATACCCATTTATTTTGAATTTATATGTATAAATACTGATGTTTTATTCTTTTGAAGGCAAGTTAATTTTGGAATTAGACAGCCATTTTGTTGTTAGCGTCGTTGTTGGGGCATTTATCACTGAGATAGATTAATTGACTGTAGAGAAATAGAGACAACACTTAGAGAACGCTTGTGAGTAAAGTTGTAGCAGAAAACCAACAAAAGGGTGAGATGAAAACACCGCAGAGAAAACTGGTTGAGCGCATGGTTATTGCCATTGCCGTGGTTGGCACCGTGGTGGTTGTTTCTATATTTGGCAATATTGGTCAACACATCAGTGAGATTATGAATCCTAAGTCATCCGTCTACGGAACTTGGGTGGAGCAGAATGTGGCGACGTATGCGGCAGAGAAAATAGTGCTGTCTAAACATGGAGTGACGATTAAAGGAAGAGTGGTCGCGACTCAGTTTGAGTTTGATGGTACTGAATTGAGTTATCAATTCGGCAACCACACGCTGCGTTACAAAATGAAAGATCACAATAATGCCGAAATGAAGCGGATCTCATCGCCGCATTACCAGCCCGTGTATCGATTGTCAGGAAAAGACCAAAATCGTTACTAATCATAATGGAATGATTGAGATTTGAGACGGAGTTTGTCATCCTCATTACAACTTAACTTGAGGATGTTTTTTGTGTTCAAACAATGCCTGCCTGTCGCAACGTTAGCCTTACTTTTTGGTTGTGCCCAGCCTACTGATCGTGCTCAGCAGTACGACAATAAACAGTTCCCTGAAATCTTAAATCCGACCGTTGCGATTGACTCCAATAAACCACGTGATTACAGCACGTTTTACACTCAAGCCGAGCAAGTTGTTGAAAACTCGCCGTCAATGGCCGCCATTTATCAACCACTCTACGAAAAACTCAATGATTGGGTGTTGGCCAGTGGTGATCCGAAAGAACTCACTCAATATGGAATACAAGCCGCTCAGCTTGGTGGAGGCGACAGTAAAGGCAATGTCCTGTTCACGGGGTACTTTTCACCGGTTATGGAACTGCGTCATACACCTGATGCCAAGTTTAAATATCCCGTTTATGCCAAACCTGAATGTGAGGCGGATTGTCCAACACGAGCTCAGATTTATAACGGCGCGTTGAGTGAGCATGGCCTAGAGCTCGGTTATGCTGCGAACATGATTGACCCATTTATCATGGAAGTTCAGGGCAGCGGTTTTGTTCACTTTGAAGATGATACGCTCGAGTATTTTGCATACGCGGGTAAAAATAACAAAGCCTATGTGAGCATCGGTAAAGTGCTGATTGAACGTGGGCTTGTTGAGCGTGAAAAAATGTCGCTTAAGGCCATAAAAGATTGGGTATTGGCGAATGATGAAGAGACCGTACGCGAACTTTTAGAACAAAACCCCTCATTTGTTTTCTTTGACCCACGCTCTGCAGCACCAGTGACTGGGACGGCGGGCATTCCTTTATTGCCGATGGCTTCGGTGGCGGGAGATCGCACTGTGTTTCCAATGGGAACTCCTATTCTTGCCGAAGTGCCGCTGCTAAATGCGGATGGGACGTGGAGTGGGACGCATCAATTACGTTTGCTGGTGGTTCTTGATACTGGCGGCGCAGTCAAACAAAACCACCTTGATTTATACCATGGTATGGGACCACGAGCGGGGACGGAAGCGGGGCACTATAAGCACTTTGGGCGTGTATGGAAACTTGGCTTACAAAACTCACCCACGGAAGCGCCTTGGGTCATGCCGCCAGAGCGAAAACCGCAAACGGAAGCCAAAGAGTAACGTAGAACGAATCTAGACTTTTTGATCAAGAGTGCGTATAAAACGCACTCTTTGTTTTTGTACGGATTGGGCATTGATTATGCGTGAACTTGAGACGCCAGCTTCTGACAGTTATAACCAGCGATTTGGGGGCACTCGCCGCCTATATGGGGATCAACAAGTCGAGGTTCTTCGTGCGGCACATGTTTGTGTTATCGGTATTGGTGGGGTGGGTTCATGGGCTGCTGAGGCGCTAGCACGCAGCGGTATTGGCCAACTGACTCTGATTGATATGGACGACGTGTGCGTAACGAATATCAATCGCCAAATTCATGCTATGAGCGGCACCGTAGGGCAAAGCAAAATCGAGGTGATGGCTGAGCGCATTGCGCTGATTAACCCAGATTGTAAGGTAAACCTCATCGATGACTTTATTACGCCAAGCAACCAGCACGAGTATTTGTCAAAAGAGTACGACTATGTGCTGGATGCGATTGATAGCGTAAAGGCAAAAGCGTCTCTGCTGGCCTATTGCCGTAGTAATAAAATTAAAGTGATCACCACCGGTGGTGCGGGTGGGCAAACCGATCCGACACAAATTAAAATCGCCGATTTAACTAAAACCATTCAAGATCCATTGGCGAAAAAGCTCAAAGATACCTTGCGCCGTCACCACAACTTCCCGAAGAACCCGCAGCGTAAATTTGGTATTGATTGTGTTTTTTCGACCGAGCAACTGAAATACCCACAAGCGGATGGCAGCGTCTGCGGGGTTAAATCAACCGCAGAAGGGCCTAAGCGTATGGATTGCGCCAGTGGATTTGGTGCCGCAACTGTCGTGACTGCGAGCTTTGGGTTTATCGCCGTCTCGAGAATCATCGAAAAACTGATTCAAAAGCATTATAACGCTTAGGGAGCACTGTATGTCCGCATTGCCTTATTCTCCGTTTGGTCCTGAAATAGACTCCGATTATGTGGTTACCACGATGCAGCCCCTCACCAGTTGGGAAGATCGATATCGCCAAGTGATTCAGTGGGGGAAAAAGCTGCCAGTTATGCCGGATACCCTCAAAACCGAGCAAGTCAAAGTTTCGGGATGTGAAAGCCAGGTTTGGCTCGTGGGAGAGCAACATGACAAACAGTGGTTTTTCTGTGCTGACTCCGATGCGCGTATCGTTCGTGGCCTCATTGCATTGGTGATGGCGGCGTTTAATGGCAAGACGGGCGCTGAAATCGAGCAGTTTGATATTCAACACTACTTTCAACAAACCGGGTTGATTGCGCATTTAAGCCCATCAAGAGGCAACGGCTTGAACGCCATTGTGGCTCAAATCAAGCAGCAAATAATGGAGTGATTGATCGTTTCTTAAGCGACGATTTACACCTTTATTTTGTTGTATAAACTTTAATCATTGCGTTTTTAATGCCTTAGTAATTACAGGGTGTTACACCCCTTGTTGTCGTTGAATAAAGGCTGTACAATTCGCGCCCTTAATTATCGTTCCGTCATTTGTGAGGTTTCATGACCACTGAAAAAATCAATCTACTCGATTTTGATCGCAAAGGTCTGCGTGAATTTTTCGCTGAAGAGCTGGGTGAAAAAGCATTCCGTGCCGATCAAGTTATGAAGTGGATCTACCATTTCGGTGTCGATGACTTCGAAAAGATGACCAACATCAACAAGAAGCTGCAAGCTAAGCTGATTGAGCGTTGTGAAGTCACAGCGCCTACCGTATCAGAAGCGCAGCATTCGTCTGATGGCACCATTAAATGGGCTATGAATGTTGGCGATCAAGATGTTGAGACCGTGTATATTCCAGAAGATGATCGCGCGACGTTATGTATCTCATCTCAAGTCGGATGTGCGCTTGAATGTAAATTCTGCTCAACCGCTCAACAAGGGTTTAACCGTAACCTAAAAGTGTCTGAAATCATTGGTCAGTTATGGCGAGCGGCGCGTGAAATTGGTTTAGAAAAAGAGACGGGTCGTCGTCCAATCACCAACGTGGTGATGATGGGAATGGGTGAGCCACTGCTTAATATGAAAAACCTTTTGCCTGCCCTTGAGTTGATGCTAGATGATAATGCGTTCGGATTATCAAAACGTCGCGTTACCGTTTCAACGTCCGGCGTTGTTTCTGGGCTCGATCAAATGACCGGAAAAATCGATGTTGCTTTGGCTATTTCCTTGCATGCACCAAACGATAAGCTGCGTAGTGAAATTATGCCGATTAACGATCGCTGGGACATTGACGACTTCCTTGGGTCTGTTCGCCGTTATATTGCCTCTTCCAATGCAAACCGCGGTAAAGTAACGGTTGAGTATGTACTTCTAGATCACGTGAACGATGATATGGACCATGCTCGTGAATTGGCACAGCTAATGCAAGATACGCCTTGTAAGATTAACTTGATTCCGTTTAATCCATACCCAGGATCGCCTTACAAGAAACCCAGCAACTCACGCATTGACCGTTTCCAAAAGACGTTGATGCAGCTTGGTCATACTGTTACTGTGCGTAAAACCCGTGGTGATGATATTGATGCAGCCTGTGGTCAGCTGGTCGGCGATGTCATTGATCGTACTAAACGAACTAAAATGCTTGCTGCGGCGAAAGGTGAGACGATCCCAGTTAAAGCCATGCAGTAAAATCAGTTTTATAAGCCGGAGTTGTTACTCCGGCTTTTTTATATGCAAGACGACAGGTTGAAGTCACTCGTTTGTTAATTTTGGGAAAAAGCTTGACCCGTCTGCGATTTCTAAACCTTCCTCGTGTTGTGTATTGACTAATATCTATTAGAATGTTGAATTAACTAATTGATTTATCCTATTTGAGACTATTTCATCAAAATAGGCGGATCTTTATGACCCAATTTCCAAACATTTAGCCTGATCCGGTGTCACTACTAAAGGAAAAGAACAAAAGTGACAAAGCATCTGGCACACAATAAAAGAGATAGCACTCCGTATGAGTATTGAAAGCGAATTAGAACAGACCCAACCATCTCAACTTCAGCCAGGAACTATTTTAAAGCGCAAACGTGAAGAGCTCGGACTGAGCCAAAAGCAGATTGCAGATAGACTACGTTTGCGTTTAACCCTTATTCAAAATATTGAAGAAAATCAATATGAGGACGGTCAGGTTGCCACTTTCACTCGTGGCTATTTACGTTCTTACGCCAAGGCTGTGGGTATTGATGAGAGTGAGGTGTTGGGGGCGCTTGAGAGCACAGGTGGTGTTCGCTCTGAAGAACATGAGATGCAAAGCTTCTCGCGCAAAACCAAGACCGACAAACATGACAGCCGCATTATGTTACTCACTTGGGGGATTTTTGCTGTCATCATTGGTATTTCATCGGTGTGGTGGTGGCAAAACCAAAAAAATGATGATCTCACGCCTCCGCCAGCAGAAAGCCAAGCGCAAGTGGAAGACATACCTGAAAGTGATGCTCCTATGTCTGCGTCAGAGACAGATTTTGTATCGTTAGAAGCGCTAGAAGATGCGGAAGAGACACAAATTGACCCGCAAGAGAGCAGTGCTGCTGAAGAAGATACACCATCTGTCGAAGATAGTCTTGATGCCGCGATCACGGACGAGGAGATTGTTGACGCTCAAGACTCCCAGCAAAACACTGAAATACAAGAAAATACAGCGCCAGTGGTGTCGCCAAATTTATTGGTGATGAACTTTGAAGCGGATTGCTGGATTCAAATTAAAGATGCGTCGGGTCGAACTTTAGCGACAGGCGTAAAAAAAGCCGGACAAAGTCTAGAATTGGATGGTGCTAAGCCGTATCGTGTCGTTTTAGGCGCTCCAGAAAACGTCTCAATGACATTAGCAAGTGAACCTGTCGACCTTTCTGGGTATACTTCAGGCAAAGTAGCACGATTCACCTTACCTTAGATATTACTATGCAACACGAATCTCCGATTAAACGTCGTCCATCTAAACGAATTTATGTGGGCGACGTTCCTATTGGTGATGGCGCACCGATTGCGGTTCAGTCCATGACCAATACTCGAACCACTGATGTAGAAGCAACAGTGGCGCAAATCCGTTCTTTGGAAAAAGTGGGTGCAGACATTGTTCGTGTCTCGGTGCCGACCATGGAAGCGGCGGAAGCGTTTAAGCTGATCAAACAGCAAGTCCAAGTCCCCTTAGTGGCTGATATCCATTTTGACTATCGTATTGCGTTGAAAGTGGCGGAATATGGTGTTGATTGCTTACGTATTAACCCAGGTAATATCGGTAAAGAAGATCGCATTCGCGCAGTCGTTGACTGTGCCCGTGATAAGAACATTCCGATTCGAATTGGGGTTAACGGCGGCTCGCTTGAGAAAGATCTGCAAATGAAATACGGCGAGCCGACACCAGAAGCACTGGTGGAATCGGCGATGCGTCATGTGGATATTCTTGATCGTCTCAATTTTGACCAGTTCAAAGTTAGCGTAAAAGCGTCTGACGTTTTTCTTGCGGTGGATTCTTACCGTTTGCTGGCAAAACAGATTGATCAACCTTTGCATCTTGGTATCACTGAAGCTGGTGGCGCTCGTGCTGGAGCCGTGAAATCTTCCGTCGGTTTAGGTATGCTACTGGCAGAAGGTATTGGTGATACGTTACGTATCTCGTTGGCGGCTAACCCGGTTGAAGAGATCAAAGTGGGTTTCGATATTTTGAAATCGCTGCGTATTCGCTCGCGAGGCATTAACTTCATTGCTTGCCCAAGTTGTTCGAGACAAGAATTTGATGTCATTGGTACAGTGAATGCCCTTGAACAGCGTCTTGAAGACATTCTCACTCCAATGGATGTCTCAATCATCGGGTGTGTGGTCAATGGCCCTGGTGAAGCAGAGGTTTCGCATCTAGGGTTAGCGGGCAGTGCCAGAAAGAGCGCTTTCTATGAAGACGGTAAACGTCAAAAAGAGCGTTTTGACAACAATGATCTTGTGGATCAGCTTGAAGCCAAAATCCGCGCAAAAGCATCGATGATGGACGAGCAAAATCGTATCAGCATCAATATCAAAGATTAATTTTCTCAACCAGAATTACGGTAAGTATTGTGGCAAAAACTATTCAAGCAATTCGAGGCATGAACGACTGCCTCCCAACCCAGTCTCCACTGTGGCAAAAACTCGAAAATACCGCCAAAAATGTCATTAGCGCTTATGGATATAACGAAGTGCGTATGCCGATTGTCGAGATGACGCATCTGTTTAGCCGTGCGATTGGTGAAGTCACTGATGTGGTTGAGAAAGAGATGTACACCTTTGAAGATCGTAACGGTGACAGCCTAACTTTGCGTCCTGAAGGGACAGCAGGTTGTGTTCGTTCTGGTATTGAAAACGGCTTACTGTACAACCAAGAGCAACGCCTTTGGTATATGGGGCCAATGTTCCGCCATGAACGTCCTCAAAAAGGTCGTTATCGTCAATTCCACCAATGCGGTGTTGAGGTGTTTGGTATTGATGGCCCTGACGTCGACGCCGAGCTGATTATGATGACAGCACGTCTATGGCGTGAGTTGGGTATCGATAAATACGTTCGCCTTGAACTTAACTCAATCGGTTCACTAGAGGCTCGTCAAAATTACCGTACGGCGTTGATCGAATACCTTGAACAACATACTGAGGTATTAGACGAAGACGCCAAACGTAGAATGTACACAAACCCTTTGCGTGTACTCGACACTAAGAATCCAGAGATTCAAGCTATTTTGGGGGATGCCCCACGTCTTTCTGATTATTTAGATGATGAATCTAAACAACATTTTTCTGGATTACGTGAACTTCTTGATGCTGCAGGTATCGAATACACAGTTAACGAATGTTTAGTGCGTGGTTTGGATTACTATAACCGCACTGTTTTTGAATGGATCACCGAAAGCCTAGGTGCTCAAGGTACAGTATGTGGCGGTGGACGTTATGACGGCCTTGTTGAACAACTTGGCGGCAAAGCGACGCCAGCCGTTGGTTTTGCCATGGGCCTTGAGCGTTTAGTTCTGATGCTAGAAACGTTAGAACTTAACGATGTCCGCCGTAGTGTCGATGCTTATGTTGTCACTGCTGGCGAAGGCACAATGATGGCGGGAATGAAACTCGCCGAACAATTGCGCGAACAAGTTCCTGGCCTTCGAGTGATGAATCACTTTGGTGGTGGAAACTTTAAGAAACAATTTAAACGTGCGGATAAAGTCGGCGCCGCAGTTGCTTTAGTTCTCGGCGAAAATGAAGTGGCAGATAACACAGTGGTGGTGAAAGACCTCGTCGGTGGTGAGCAAACCACTTATGCACAAAGTGACGTTGCCGCCAAACTGGCAGAACTTATTTAAGTTAACGACTCAAATTCAAAATGGTGATTTGATATCACCATTTTTTTAGATTTAAGAGGGCAGGAAGTGGAACTCTACGATACTGAAGAACAACAAGTTGAACAGATTAAAGAGTGGTTTAAAGAAAATGGCAAACCTGTTGTTGCTGGTTTAGTTATTTGCTTAGGCGGCATTTTTGGTTGGCGTTTTTATCAAGATACAGTCACCGAGGCGCAGGAAGCTGCTTCGAAAGCCTACACGGCGACGATGACCTCACTGCAGGAACAAGGGACTGATGCTCAGTCATCTGTACAAAGCTTTATTGATGCGAATAAAGACACCGAGTACTCGGTTCTGGCTGCTCTGCAATTGGCAAAAGTGCAAGTAGAGGCCGAGCAAGCTGATGCTGCAATTGAGCAGCTAACTTGGGCGAAAGGTGCAACATCGGATGATGCGTTGAAAGCGGTGATTAACTACCGTCTCGCGCGTTTACACGCAGATCAGCAAAACTATCAAGCCGCACTTGATGATCTCAAGCAGATCAGCGCTGAATCTTGGAAAGGTCGCGTTGCCGAATTGCGTGGTGATATTCAATTAAGCCAAGGTAACAATGACGCGGCTTATATTGCATACACCGAAGCTCAACAAGCTCAGGACGCAAGCCAGACGCTGCAAATGAAATTGGATGATTTGGCCAAATAACAAGGCGTGAACAATGAAAACATTGCTTCGTAAAGCTCTAATCTCGGCCGTGGTGATGGGTGTGCTTGCTGGCTGTGCCAGTGAGGAAGACACCATTGTCATGGCACCGGTGCCAAGTGTAGACAACCAATTCACTCCTAAAATGGATTGGGCGACGTCTATCGCTGATGGTGTTGGTGAATATTACTCTAAGCTAAAGCCTGAATACGCGTATGATCATGTGTTTGTCGCGAGTCGAAGTGGACTCGTCAAAGCCCTTGATCCAGAAAACGGGAAAACGGTTTGGCAAATTGATTTAGAAAAAGATGTGCCAGCTCGTTTGTCGGGCGGGATCACCGCTGGCTACGATAAAATTTTTATCGGTAGTGAAAACGGCAGTGTTACGGCGCTCAACGCAGAAAGCGGTGAAGAAGTTTGGCACAGTAATGTCGAAGGTGAAGTACTTGCTGCACCTACGACCGACAGCAATTTGGTTATTGTTAATACCAGCCGTGGCATGCTTGTCGCGCTTGACCAAAATACTGGCGAACAGAAATGGACCATTAGCACCGAGGTGCCGAACCTCACCTTACGCGGTGATAGCCAACCGGTTGCGGCTGGTGGTGGTGTATTTTGGGGAACGGCAAATGGTCGCTTAGCGGCAGCAGTTGTTGACCGTGGCCAGCTTATTTGGCAACAGCCGATAGGCACTCCGCAAGGTGCGACTGAAATCGACCGTTTAGTGGATGTAGACGCAACCCCAGTTGTTATTGGCCCTGTATTATACATTGCCGGTTACAACGGTCAGCTCACCGCCATTGATCTACGTTCTGGTAAGCCAGCGTGGAAACGCCAGTATTCATCGGCCACCGATCTCGCTTCGGATGGCAACCGTATTTTCGTCGTAACGCAAGATGACCATTTAGCGGCGGTAGATGCGCGTAGCGGCACTGAAATTTGGACCAATGATGAACTTGAAAATCGTCTACTAACGGCACCAGCGATTATTGATGGTTACTTAGTGGTTGGCGATAGCGAAGGGTATCTGCATTGGCTTGATCGTGATAGTGGTGAATTTGTTGCTCAGCAACATGTCGATAGCAGCGGTTTTGCCGTGGCACCAATCCAACTCGATGATGGTTATGTGCTGGTAACTCGCGAAGGCGAAGTAAAGAAACTAACGATCAACGAATAATAACGTGATATAATTCACAGTCGGCTCCTGGTTGGTAACAGCTAGGGGCCGTTTTGTTGAGTTAAATCCTAAAGTGTGTGGTTATAGGCAAAGACAGCGCAAAGCCCGCTATCCTTACCTATAACTACATAGAAAGAAATATTGTAGAGGTTACTATGTTACCTGTTGTTGCCCTCGTGGGCCGCCCGAATGTGGGTAAATCGACGCTGTTTAACCGCCTAACGCGCACTCGAGATGCGTTGGTGGCCGATTTCCCGGGCCTCACCCGTGACCGTAAATACGGTCAAGCAAAGCTTGGTGAACACGAGTTTATTGTTATCGATACGGGAGGTATTGATGGCAGTGAAGAAGGCGTTGAAAATGAGATGGCGCGTCAATCGCTAGCGGCAATTGATGAAGCAGATGTCGTCCTATTCCTTGTTGATGGTCGCGCAGGTCTCACCCCATCGGATGTGTCGATAGCCAATCATTTACGTCGCACCGAAAAGCCTAGCTATTTGGTCGTGAATAAAGTCGATGGTATCGATGTTGACGCTGCCAGTGCCGATTTTTGGCAATTGGGGATGGAAAGCATGTACCAGATTGCTGCAGCTCACGGACGTGGTGTTAGCTCGCTGATTGACCGTGTTCTTAACCCATTTGCAGAGAAATTGCTTAAAGAGTCACAGCAGATCGAAGATCTGACTGGTGATGAACAACCAGAGCAAGAGCAACTTGAGTTTACGGAAGAAGAAGCAGAGCAAGAGTTCCAGCGTCTTCAAGACCAACCCATTAAACTGGCGATCATTGGTCGTCCAAATGTTGGTAAGTCAACATTGACCAACCGCATTCTTGGCGAAGAGCGTGTGGTTGTTTACGATATGCCGGGTACAACCCGTGATTCCATCTACATTCCAATGGAACGTGATGGACGTGAATATGTACTTATCGATACTGCGGGTGTTCGTCGTCGTAAGCGTATTAATGAAACCGTAGAAAAGTTCTCAGTGGTTAAAACATTGAAAGCCATTGAAGATGCGAACGTGGTGATGCTGATCATTGATGCACGCGAAAATATCTCTGACCAAGATTTGAGTTTATTAGGTTTTGCTCTTAACGCTGGTCGCTCGATTGTTCTCGCCGTTAATAAGTGGGATGGCTTAGATTCCGAAGTAAAAGAATACGTGAAGAAAGAATTGGATCGCCGTCTTGGCTTTGTTGATTTTGCGCGTATTCACTTTATTTCAGCGTTGCATGGCACTGGGGTTGGGCACTTATTTGAATCAGTACAAGAAGCGTATAAATCGGCAACGACTCGTGTCGGTACGTCCGTGTTGACTCGCATCATGAAGATGGCAACGGAAGATCATCAGCCGCCAATGGTTCGTGGCCGTCGAGTAAAATTAAAATACGCTCACGCTGGAGGGTATAATCCACCGATTATTGTTATCCATGGCAACTTGGTGAATGAACTTCCAGATTCGTATAAACGTTATCTGATGAACTACTATCGCAAGTCTTTGGAGATCATGGGAACGCCAATTCGTATCCAATTCCAAAACAGCGAAAACCCATTTGAGAAGAAAACCACTAAAGCGACATTATCTCAGGAGAGAAAGCGTAAGCGCCTAATGAGTATGATGAAAGATCGCAAGAAATAGTTTTCTTGATTGAATCAAGCGCCGAACGATGAAGATCGTTGGCGCTTTTTTTATCTTTAGGTTTTGTCATCAATCAAAAGGAATGAGCATGACAGTCAGTGCAACCCACATTCGTTTTTGCCATCAAATTTGGCAGTTAGATGCGTCGGTACAATGGATTCAACCCTGCGAGGGAGGCCTAGATATTGTTACCGATATTTCACCTTTTCACCCTGTGAGTCATATATGGCCAGACCATCCAGCGGATAAGGGCGTTATTTGTACCGAAGCTCAATCAGTGGCGGTCGTTGATTGTTTGGTTGGAGCCTTTGAACATCAAAGCCAACAATTATGGATAGGTGAGAATATTCCCGTAAAACGCGATACACCGGGGTGGGAGTTTGTTGTAGTACATCGAGTTTTAGATAATTGTATTGTTAAATTCGGCGATATAGTGAAATTATCTGTTGATGAGAACTACCAACGTGCACTTAGCCGAGGCCATAGCGCAGGACATTTAGCGTATTTAGCCCTTAACAAAGTGCTCGATATAGCCTACTGGCGAAAGGATGCAGAGCGTAAAGATACGCTTGGTCACCGAGATTTCAATAGTTATGCTCAGCAAACAAGTACGGTGACCACCGACCAATGTGTCGATTGTTATCGATTGGGGAAAACGTTGCGTAAGCGAGGTTTAAACAGTGCTGAGGTGATTGAACAGTTATCTTCGATAGAAAACTCTGTTAATCAACAACTTAAAGATTGGCTAGCGCTGGATTCAAAAGTGACAATGCGCTGTGAGGGCCCCAGTCTAACGGATTCTCGCTATTGGCAGTGCGATCTACACGAGCCACAACTCGCGGTTATTCCTTGCGGTGGGACTCATATTGAATCACTCGCAGATATCGCTGAGTGTCAGGTACGATTAGTGAAGGTTGATGAACAAAATCTCGAAATGCACACGCATGTAATTGCGCCATCGCAATAAGCGATCTTTTTATTTAATACTGAATTAAAGATAAAAAATATAAAAGTCAGGATATTTATCTGTATTAAATCCAAATGCAGCACATGTAACTTATGCTTTCGGTATGTGGTTATATAAAAGTTCTTTTAAGGGCAGATCGCTGAACAAAGAGTATTAAGCCTCCGATCGTCAAAGGATCTTTTCGATCAACAGACAGGGGTAGAGGAGTGCGTATGTTTCGCCGACTACGCTCAATCTATCGTCAATATGAGCGCTAATATAGATCGTTACTTGTCTATTGTGATGAAGATCAATGCTGATTAATGATCGCAACGTTTACCATCTGGATATGCGCTTTACTGAGGAACCCAATGATGAGTGACAATCTATGCCCTAACTGTCAGCAGTCTCTTGAATGGGATAATGGGTATGTGTGCAAAGTATGCAGCCAACGTTATCAAAAACAAGCCGATTGCCCAGAGTGCGGTCATCAACTTGAAAAATTACAGGCGTGCGGTGCGGCAAGTTACTTTTGTAATCACTGTAATGAACTTAAATCGAAATCGCGTTTAACTTTTCGATTTATTGCCAAAGCGGACTAATCGACCGTTGACTTGAACTCGCCTGATGCAAGTCGAGTAATGACTTTGTCTCCTGACTGCAACGAGGAGGCATCGGTAATGACATCACCATCTGCTGATTGTGTAATCGAGTAACCACGTTTTAGTGTCGCGAGTGGACTTACGGTATCAAGCTTTTCAGCCGCTAAGGAAAGTTGATGGCGACGGTTGAGTAATTGATGCTTCAGTGCGTCTTGTAAACGACGTGTCGACTGCTGGAGATGATTTTGCTGATGGCTCAATTGATATTGAGGAGAACACAAAGCTAGTCGATGATCTAACCGTTGTAAACCTTGCTTTTTCTGAGAGAGTTGGTGCTGTATACCACGCGCTAAGCGTATTTGTAGATCGTCAAGTTGTTGCGCCTGCTGCATTAAGCGTTGGCGCGGGTGTTGACGTTCCAGGCGGTGCGATAGCATGGAGAGCTGATGCTGCTGTTTAGAAAAATAGTGCAGCATACTGCTCGCTAGATGCTGTTGACGCTGCTGGAATACTTGCTGTTTATGGCTATTATCTCGGCTGACGAGTTCGGCTGCTGCTGAGGGGGTCGGTGCACGAACATCGGCAACGAAATCGGCAATGGTGACATCCACTTCATGGCCAACAGCACTGATGATTGGTATTTGACTCGCCGCGATAGTGCGAGCGACGATTTCATTGTTAAAACACCACAAGTCTTCCAGTGAGCCACCGCCCCGGCCAACGATCAAAACATCACATTCGGCGCGTGCATTTGCGCGACCAATCGCTTGAGCGATTTGAATAGCCGCTTCCTCGCCTTGAACGAGCGTTGGATAAACAACAACAGGCAAACTTGGATCTCGGCGTTTTAACACATCTAAAATATCGTATAAAGCGGCACCGGTTTTAGACGTTATGACCCCGACACGTTGAGGATGCTCGGGAAGCGGTGTCTTGAGAGCTTGAGCAAATAAGCCTTCGGCAGCCAGCTTCATTTTTAATTCGTCAAACTGCTGCTGTAGACGACCATCGCCTTCAGGTTGCATTGATTCGATAATTAACTGGTAATCACCACGAGGTTCATAAAGCGATAAACGCGCTTTGACTAATACTTGATTGCCAGCTTGGGGCTTGAAGGTGACGCGGCGGTTGTTCCCTTTGAACATCGCGCATTTAACCTGCGCACGACTATCTTTTAGTGTGAAGTACCAGTGCCCAGAAACAGGCGCAGAAAAGTTGGAGATTTCGCCAACCAGCCAAACTATTCCCATTTCATTTTCTAGTAACAAACGTACTTCAGCATTTAAACGTGAAACGGTGAATATATTTTGATTGGTCATATGAGAGGGCTAATTCCGAAGACGTGAGTATGGAAATTAGCGGCAATATAATACATATCAAGGGGGATAATGCAAATAAAATATATAAAAATGTGTAGCCAAGCGATTTCGTTCGCCGTATAATCCCTCCGCAATATCTAATCCAAATGACTTTATTACGCGAAACGATAAAGCTTGGATTTACTTTTTTAAACCTCTTGTTGTGAGATATTGCAAATGTTAAGAATTGCCAAAGAAGCGCTGACTTTCGACGACGTATTACTCGTACCAGCACACTCCACCGTTCTCCCAAATACAGCCGATCTTCGCACTCGGTTGACCAAAAACATAAACCTGAACATTCCTATGATTTCCGCGTCCATGGACACGGTCACTGAAGCTCGCCTTGCGATTGCGCTTGCTCAGGAAGGTGGTATTGGTTTTATTCACAAAAACATGTCGATTGAACAACAAGCGGCAGAAGTCAGTAAAGTTAAGAAATTTGAAGCAGGTGTGGTTACAGACCCTGTAACAGTCAGCCCTGATGCGACCATTGCCGATGTGGTTGCGTTAACCGAAAAACATGGCTTTGCTGGTTTTCCTGTGGTGACTGAAAGCAACGAATTGGTCGGTATTATTACCGGGCGTGATGTACGCTTTGTAACAGATTTGAGCAAAAAAGTCGCTTCAGTGATGACGCCGAAAGAGAGCTTGGCTGCCGTTCAAGAAGGTGCTACTCGCGCTGAAGTACAAGAAAAAATGCATGAAGCGCGTGTTGAGAAAGTTCTGGTTGTGAATGATGAATTCCAGCTTACCGGTATGATCACCGCAAAAGACTTCCACAAAGCAGAACGTAAACCAAATGCATGTAAAGATGATCGTGGTCGTTTACGTGTTGGCGCGGCCGTGGGAGCGGGTGCAGGTAACGAAGAACGTGTTGCGGCTCTGGTTGCAGCTGGTATCGATGTGCTTTTGATTGACTCTTCTCACGGGCACTCAGAAGGCGTTCTACAACGCATCCGTGATACCCGCGCTGCTTACCCAGATCTTGATATCATTGGTGGTAACGTGGCAACGGGCGCCGGAGCAAAAGCTCTGATTGAAGCGGGTGTGAGTGCTGTAAAAGTGGGTATCGGCCCAGGCTCTATCTGTACGACTCGCATTGTTACTGGGGTAGGGGTTCCACAAATTACCGCGATTGCTGATGCTGTCGAAGTGGCGAATGAATACGGTATTCCGGTGATTGCTGATGGCGGTATTCGTTTTTCAGGTGATATCTGTAAAGCCATCGTTGCTGGCGCATCGTGTGTGATGGTAGGTTCAATGTTCGCTGGAACGGAAGAATCTCCAGGCGAAGTCATTCTTTACAATGGTCGTTCGTACAAATCATACCGTGGTATGGGATCTCTGGGCGCAATGTCTCAAGGCTCTTCTGATCGCTACTTCCAAACAGACAACGCGGCAGACAAACTTGTGCCTGAAGGTATTGAAGGTCGCATCGCGTACAAAGGCCGCCTAAAAGAGATCGTTCACCAGCAAATGGGTGGTTTGCGTTCAAGCATGGGTCTTACAGGCTCAGCGACTATCGAAGATATGCGAACTAAAGCGGAATTCGTCCGTATTTCTGGTGCGGGCATGCAGGAATCTCATGTCCATGACGTGCAGATCACGAAAGAAGCACCGAACTATCGTTTAGGTTAAGGTATTAGGCTTACGTAAACGTTTGCTTTTTTCCTTGAAGCCTTGATGTGAGGCGGGTACACTCGCCTCCGTTTTCTTCACTTAGCTAAAAGACTGCCCACAATGACGAAAAATATTCATGACCAACGTATTCTGATTCTTGATTTTGGATCTCAGTACACACAATTGGTCGCACGCCGCGTTCGTGAAATCGGTGTTTACTGTGAACTTTGGAGTTGGGATGTAGATGAAGCGGATATTCGTGAATTCAATCCTGACGGCATTATTCTTTCAGGTGGCCCTGAAAGTGTAACCGAACATAACTCACCTCGTGCCCCACAATATGTATTTGATAGTGGCTTACCGGTATTGGGTGTTTGTTACGGCATGCAAACCATGGCAGAGCAGTTAGGCGGGCAAGTTGCCGGTTCTAACGAACGTGAATTTGGTTACGCACAAGTGAACGTCACCGAGTGTTCTCTATTCAAAGATCTTGATGCGATTCAAGACGTTTGGATGAGCCACGGTGACAAAGTTGTCGAAATTCCTGCTGACTTTACTCAAGTTGGCTCAACGGACACCTGCCCATATGCGGCAATGGCTAATGAAGAGAAGAAATACTTCGGTGTTCAGTTCCACCCTGAAGTTACTCATACCAAACAAGGTCTTCAGATGCTGGAGAACTTTGTTCTGGGCGTCTGTGGCTGTGAACGCTTATGGACATCAGAATCCATTATCGAAGATGCAGTTGCTCGTATCAAAGAACAAGTTGGTGATGATGAAGTCATTCTTGGTCTATCGGGTGGGGTAGATTCATCGGTTGTTGCGATGCTGGTTCACCGTGCTATCGGAGATCGCTTAACGTGTGTGTTCGTTGATAACGGGCTACTACGTTTAAACGAAGCTGAGCAAGTGATGGAGATGTTTGGCGATAAATTTGGCCTCAACATCATTCATATTGACGCGGAAGAACGTTTCCTTAAAGCGTTAGAAGGGAAATCAGACCCTGAAGAAAAACGCAAAACCATTGGTCATGTGTTTGTTGAAGTTTTTGATGAAGAGTCGAAGAAACTGAAAAATGCAAAATGGCTTGCTCAAGGAACGATTTATCCTGATGTGATCGAATCGGCAGCATCGAAAACTGGTAAAGCACATGTAATTAAATCTCACCATAACGTCGGCGGTTTGCCAGACGATATGCAAATGGGGTTAGTCGAGCCGTTGCGTGAACTGTTTAAAGACGAAGTGCGTAAGATTGGTCTTGAACTTGGTTTGCCATACAACATGCTTTACCGCCATCCATTCCCTGGGCCTGGTCTTGGTGTCCGCGTGCTAGGTGAAATTAAGAAAGAGTACTGTGATTTACTTCGCCGTGCGGATGCTATCTTCATTGAAGAGCTTCACGCTGCTGATCTGTATAACAAAGTCTCTCAAGCCTTTACGGTATTTTTACCTGTACGTTCTGTTGGCGTTATGGGCGATGGTCGTAAATACGACTGGGTAGTTTCGCTGCGCGCAGTGGAAACCATTGACTTTATGACTGCACATTGGGCGCATTTGCCATACGATTTCCTTGGCCGCGTATCGAACCGTATCATCAACGAAGTCGACGGTATTTCTCGCGTGGTTTACGATATCTCTGGTAAGCCACCAGCGACAATTGAGTGGGAATAATTGTTAGGCCGTAGAGTTTGACACTAGCAATCACTCAGTGATGATTAAGCCCGCATAACAGCGGGCTTTTTTATAGTATTGGAGCGAGTAATCGCGATAATTTCACTCCCAACCACCACCATAAAGGTCGCTGCTTTAGAGCGTCTGGATCTATTGGTTGCGCATTATCGAAATCTTTCTCAAACATTGTTTCTATTTGGTTGGCGAGGTCTGTATCGACAGTTACCACCGATACCTCGAAGTTAAGACGAAACGAGCGGTTGTCGAAGTTATGTGTTCCCACGCTTGAGGTATGCTCATCAATCAACATCGCTTTTTGGTGCAGAAACCCCGGCTTATAGGCATAAAAGCGAATGTTTAGCTCGCACAACTTTTGTATATAGTGGAATGATGCCAAGTACACAGGAAGGCTATCGGGCTTGCCTGTCGTAATTATTCGTACATCCACCCCGCGTAGGGCTGCAAGTTGCAATGCTTTCATGACCGCTTCATCTGGAATGAAATAAGGGGAAGATAACCAGATACGTTGCTTAGCGCTATTGATGGCGGCGACGAAAAACAAGCTGGCGTTTTCTAATGAGCCTGTTGGCGCGGTGGGAAAGACCATCACTTTCTGGTTATTTTGATGGGAGGCGGTGGGAGTCCAGTTGACCGTCGGGATTTTGCGAGTTGCCCAGTACCAATCAGATAATATCGTTAATTGTATTGGTAATACCGCTGGCCCTTCGAGTTTGATATGAGTATCTCGCCATGGGCTTAACTTTGGATTTCGCCCCAAATACTCATCTCCAACATTGTGCCCACCGAGCCAAGCGCTGAGGCCATCGATCACTACCATTTTTCGGTGGTTGCGAAAATTCAATTGAAAACGATTTAACCATCCTTGGTTCGGTTTAAAAGAGCTGACCTCAATACCCTGTGAACGCATTTCTTTGACATACGTTTTGGATAAATCTTGACTGCCAATTTCGTCAAATAAGACGATCACTTTGATGCCTGCTTGGGCGCGTTTTGTGAGTGCAGCTTTGACTTTTTGCCCGAGTTCATCATCTCGAATCATGTAGAACTGAAAAAGAATGTACTGCTTTGCCTGTGCGATCCCTTCGAGGATACTCTCGAACGTCGCGTGCCCATTTATCAGTAATGTCATTGAGTTATTGCTGACGATTGGGTGCTGGGAAATGTCTTGGGTTGCTTGAAACCAATGTGGGCATTGTTTTTCTGGAACTTGCCATGGTCTAAGGTGCTGAGCACAATTGGTCTTCAAATTACTCATTTCTTTGGCTCGCTGCTCAAATGCTTCAACTCTACCTTGAAAGCGATTTCGTCCAAAAACGGCGTACAAAGGAATAGCAATAAAAGGAACGGTGACAAGAGAAATAACCCATGCGACCGCGCCAGTCGGTGTCCGTGCGGTCATGGCGGCATGCAAAGCTGTCACTATACCAAGGATATAAACAACAATGAGTGTTACTACCATCACTGCTCGATACCAATGAGTTTAGGTTTATGAATCATGAGGGTAAAATCTCCTATCTCAGGGTTTTGATGTGTATTTGTCTGATTTATAGGTCAAGCGAATACCTAACCACCACATTAACACTGTTATTCGGCATCTCCTAGGTGGAGAAAAATAGCGTAGTGCCCTTCTAACGCCCCACAGACTGGTCCCAGTTTGATTCCACTCGTCTCATATCAAGGTGTTTGGTCGTCAATGATATGCGTTTGCTCTTAGTGTATTCACTCCCGTATTTCATCCAGGCAATTTCCCCAGTCAACATTACTTATTATTCCTAGATCTATAACAGTCTGTTTTTATGCACAGTTTTGGATAAAAGCAGCGGGAATTTGCACCTAAAGTATGCGTTTAGAACGCTGCCTATCAATAATAAAGGATGATTAATTATTCATATATTATTGATAATCATAATGTTGTTAATTTTTTTTAAATAAATTAACCAAGTGGTCAGCTTTTTGCTACGCGTAGCTTACTTGGGGTGAAGTCATTGCCACCATAAAGCGTCAGGCACCATAGAGCCACATTTGCTTGAGGAAATACATTCAGAGTGAAAGGGCTTCCCCCAAGTTAGGAGATATTAATAAAAATTATGTAAAGGAAGACAGATAATGAAATCTAAACAAGTCACGACGACTTTGCTCATCGGTTTATGCACGGCGGCAACGGCAACAACGGCTAATGCTGAAATGATCTGGCAAGACTTTAGTGTCAGTTATTTGAACGGTAGTGATTATGAAGTCGGCGATAAGGATCGCCAAGTCATCACGTTTGAGCATGCCAGTGGCCACTCTTGGGGCGATACGTTCTTCTTCTTAGACCGTTTGAAATGGGATGATGGGACCACTGAAAACTACAGTGAGTTTTCTCCTCGTGCGAGCTTAAGTCATCTTTCTGGTTCTTCACTTTCTTTTGGTCCAGTAAAAGATGTTTTGATCTCAACAACTTGGGAATCTGGTGAAGGATTTGATAACTTTTTATATGGCGTTGGTTTTGCGCTTGATGTTCCTGGGTTTAACTATTTCAACCTTAACTTTTATCAAGCCGACAACGATGAGTCTGATGATGATCAGCAGTTAACCTGGACGTGGGGATTGCCGGTAGAGATTGGCGGGGCAGAATTCTTATGGGATGGTTTCTTAGACTGGTCCTCTGCATCAGATACCAACTCGGCTGAAATGAACTGGACATCACAGGTTAAGTGGAACGCTGGTAAGTTGCTAGGTTTGTCTTCGCCGCTGTATTTAGGCATTGAGTACTCATTCTGGAACAATAAGTTTGGTATTAAAGATGCGGATGAGCGTAATGCCGCTTTGTTAGTGAAATGGCACTTCTAGAATAACGTACTTTACATTAGGTTAATGATTTAAAAAAGCTCGCAATAGGCGAGCTTTTTGTTTTTAACTATCTGTTAATAATGTATTTTTTATTATTTACTTTCGTTTGTTGAGCTTTTGTTTTTAATCAACCCAATAACTATATAAATGGAATCTTAGTTTTCATAAATACAATCTTATCTTTTGGCGATGAGGCATTTAAAATCCGCGCGTATTTTTTATTCATATTTTTGAAAAAGGGTTTTATTCGATGTCGACAAAACTGGCTAATCCAGCACCTTTAGGTTTAATGGGATTTGGTATGACAACCATTCTCCTCAACATTCACAATGCTGGGTTTTTCCCTATGGATTCTATGATCCTTGCGATGGGCATCTTCTACGGTGGGCTAAGCCAAGTGATTGTCGGTATCATGTGCTTTAAACGTGGTGATACCTTTGGCACTACAGCATTTACTTCATACGGTCTATTTTGGTTGACCTTGGTTGGTCTGATTGTCATGCCTTATATGGGGCTACCTGCGAGCCCGGCTCATTTCATGGGTTGGTACTTAGCATTGTGGGGCGTCTTTACTGGCTTTATGTTTATCGGTACTTTTTGCTACCCTGTGGCGAAACGTGTGGTGTTTGGTTCACTCACAATTTTGTTTGCGTTACTGGCGATTCGTGACTTTACTGGCAGTGAAGCGATTGGTTTTACCGCTGGTGTTGTCGGCATTTTCTGTGGCGCAAGTGCGATTTACTTCGCGATGGCCCAAGTGCTTAACAACGAATTTGGTCGCGTTGTGTTACCTGTCGGCGATAAGAAAAAGCCAGCTTTACAAGCGGTAAAAGCGGCGGCTTAACGCTGAAGGCTTGAAAAGAGAAAGCGAGCAATAAGCTCGCTTTTTTTGTGCGTGAAACGTATTACTTTTAAGATATTTCTTCGGTTTCATCTAAGAAAATACGTTATTAACTTAGCTCTTATTTTTCATATTGGCTGGTGTCCTAAACTGGCTCCGATCCTATTTACATGACCTCAAACAGGAATTGCCAAAATGAAAATATTCGTGACATCCGTGCGCGCCATTTTTATCGCGATGTTAAGTTTGGCTTTGTGCCAAACTGCGATGGCGAAAGAGAGCGATCCGTTGCCTTCTTGGAATGACGGCCCAACTAAGTCTGCTATTATTGAGTTTATGGATAAGGCGACGGATGAATACTCGGAGCAGTATGTCCCACTTGATGAGCGTGTTGCGACGTTTGATAACGATGGAACCTTGTGGTCTGAGAAGCCGCTTTATTTCCAGTTGCTTTTTGCCCTAGATCGTGTCGCTCAGCTGGCCAAAGATCATCCCCAGTGGCCAAAAACCCCCCCTTTCTCTTACGTACTAAACGGGGAAACCGATAAGCTTTCCACACAAGATATTCTGACTATCGTTGAAGCCACGCATTCAGGCATGTCGAGTGATGAGTTTGATAAAATCGTTAAAGACTGGATTAGCACCGCGAAACATCCGACAACGGGTAAGCCTTATACCTCGATGGTGTTTAAACCGATGCTTGAGCTAATGAATTATTTCCGTAGCCATGGATTTAAAACTTTCATTGTTTCTGGTGGAGGCAATGCATTTATGCGAGCTTGGGTTTCATCAACCTATAACATTCCTCCCGAGCAAGTGATTGGGTCGAGAATGGCGGCAGAATACCAACTTATTGATGGAAAACCCCAAATCACGCGTTTGCCTGAGTTAGTGGTAAACAATGATAAAGCCATGAAGCCAGTGGAAATTTATCAAGCGATTGGGCGTAGGCCTGTTGCTGCGTTTGGTAACTCTGATGGTGATTTAGCGATGTTGCAATGGACGATCGCAGGTGAAGGGCCTCGATTGGCTATGTTTGTTCACCATACTGATGCGAAACGGGAGTGGCAGTATGACCGACACTCTTCGGTTGGGAAATTAGACAAAGGACTGGATGAAGCCAAGGCTGGCGGCTGGTTAATCGCGGATATGAAAAAAGACTGGAAGCAAATCTATCCCGGTGACGATAAATAAATGTTTGAAACTAAAAAAGGGTTAGCCATATGGCTAACCCTTTTATTAAAAGACGAAATGCTTGCTACGATTAGTAAGGCACTCGTTCACCATCAGTAGAAGCGGTCGGCGCTTCTTGTTCTGGTGCTTTGCCAGTTCGACGTAAGTATTTTTCTTCCCAATATTTGGCCCCTTTGATACCAAGCTTCACAGGGTTAAAGGTAAATTCTTCAACGCCCGCTTTTTGTTGCTCTTCGTAATCTTTCAGCGCTTTAATTGCAGGCTTCGCCATAAAGAACAGAATTAAGATGCCAACGATATTGAGCCATGCCATCAAGCCTACGCCGACATCACCCATCGCCCATGCGAGGTTTGCGGTTTTAATCGTTCCATAAAAGACAGAGGCAATGATCACCAGTTTAAGTAAGAACATTAAACCGCTGACTTTCACGCTGCGGCGAATGTATGCGATATTGGTTTCTGCGATGTAGTAATATGCCAGTACCGTTGTAAAGGAGAAGAAGAACAACGCAACGGCAATAAACAGTTTGCCGACACCGGGTAGGGCACTTTCAATCGCCATCTGAGTGAAGACTGGGCCATTGGCTCCGATATTCGCAGCTAAGTTTTGAACGATGAAACCATCGTCGCCATGTACGTTATAAGAGCCTGTAATCAAAATCATAAAGGCGGTCGCTGAACACACAAGCAACGTATCAATATAGATGGAGAATGACTGCACTAAACCTTGCTGTGCTGGGTGGTCGACATTAGCGGCTGCGGCTGCGTGAGGACCAGTCCCTTGACCTGCTTCATTTGAATACACACCACGTTTTACCCCCCAACCAATGGCTGCACCGAAGCCTGCCATCGGTGTAAAGGCATCATCGATGATCATAGAGAAAATGCGAGGCAATTCGCCGATATTGAGCAAAATAATGATAAACGCGGTAATGATGTAGGCAAGCGCCATAAATGGCACCACAACTTGAGTGAAGTTTGCGATACGCTTTACACCACCAAAGATAATAAATGCCAGAATGATCGAGATGACGGTTCCTGTGAAGATCTTAGCAAAGCTAAAGGTTCCAATTGCAGTCTCGATCATCGCACCAGTGCCAAAGGCCGCTTCAACCGCATTACCGATACTATTTGATTGAACGCCAGGAAGCAGGACGCCACATGCGAAGATGGTCGCGATGGCAAAAATCCATGCATACCATTTCTGACCCATGGCTTTTTCGATGTAGTAGGCTGGACCACCGCGAAACTCGCCTTTATCTTCTTCTTTGTATATCTGTGCCAGTGTCGATTCAATGTATGAAGTTGCGGCCCCAAAAAACGCGACCATCCACATCCAAAAGATAGCCCCAGGGCCACCAAATCCAATTGCGGCGGCAACGCCAGCAATATTACCGGTACCAACTCGACCAGAAAGCGAAACGGCTAACGCTTGAAAAGAGGAGATGCCTTTGGTTGAGCTTTTTCCGGATAGAAGAAGACGCCACATTTCAAAAAAGTGCCGAATTTGCACAAAACGTGTCATGACGGAATAGAAGAGTCCGGCTCCCAAACATAAATAGATGAGAGCAGGGCTCCAGATGATTCCGTTAAGAAAATCAACGAGTGACTGCATAAGTATTTCCCTGTTTTTTTGTATGTTGTGTTTGTTATTCCAGCGGAATATTACCCTTTTTGTAATTCATTTGTTAAACGTTTTATCTATTTCTGTCATTAAGCGTGATTGATGGCGCAAAACACTTTGATAGAGCCAATAACTAGAGATATAAATTAGAAATGGCTTATATTTTCGAATTTAGAGTAGGTATGTGCTTGGTTTGAGGTTTTATTCAGTTGGTTAAATGTTGGGCGGTTGAACGTTAACGCTGAAAAATGGTTGAAAAATCAGCATATTTATCCCTTTTATAACGCAAATGTGGCGTCAGTATAAAATGGACAAGTAGAATCGTGGGCGTTTTATGTTGGCAAGAAGCTGACTTGCTAAATCGCAAGTCAGCCCGTTAGAGGATTATTCTTGGTCGACGATTTCTGCGATGGAGGCTTTCGCCTCTGGCGATCTTTTTAGCCACAGAACAAATAATTCATACCAGATAGAGAGAATGACCGCGCCTAAGAATAACCCGATAATCCCCGCAAACAACATGCCTCCAATCGCCCCAATGAGAATAATCGGCATCGGAATATCGACTCCGCGCCCCATTAGCATGGGTTTTAATACATTATCAGATAATCCGCCAACCAAAGCCCAAATGACAAATAGTGTGGTGGTTGTGGTATCGCTGGTGGAGTAGACATAAAACATGACTGGCGCCACAACCAGTAACGCAGGGAGTTGGGCAATACACAACACCAAAACTAACAGGGTTAATAACCCTGCACCAGGAATACCAAATACAAAGAATGAGGCTCCAATGATCATCGATTGAATAAACGCAACGCCGATCACCCCAACCAATACACTGCGAATGGTTGCTGCGATCATTTCTGTCCATTCTGTGGCTTGTTCACCGGCAGTGCGGACTGCGACCGTTTGTAAGGTGGCGGTGATTTTCTCGGAGTTCGCCATGAACAGTCCTGAAATGGCTAACGCAATAATAAACACCACCAAACTGGTAAAGGCTCCGCCAAGTATAGAGGCGAGAGTGGTGGCTAATGCTTTAATTTCAGGCAGGAAGTTACTAATTGCCTTTTCTAAATTGGTGGCAAATAACGCCCAAATTTCATAGAGCTTACCGCCAATCAACGGGATATTAGCGACTTTTTCTGTTGGCCTGGGAAGTTCAATGCTACCTTGTTGCAAACTGTGGGTGATGTGCGTTATTCCATCATAAATTGAGCCGGATACAGTTAAAAATGGCGACATCAAAATTAAAATACCGGCAATCGAGACCAACGTTGCCGCGAGTCCACGCCGTCCTTTCAGTAACACTTCGAGCCGGTTGGTCACTGGAAGCAGTGCAACAGCAATGATCGCTCCCCACAGAACAGGAATAATAAAAGGCTTAATGATGTCGTAAGTAAAGACCAACAAGATGATCAGAAGACCGATGCGTATCGCAGACTCCACCATATTATTGACGAAAATTTTATTCTGACGTTGTTCGAATTGTTTATGCATTTTGATTACCTTTATGAGCAATGTGAGCACTCACTAAACTGGAGACGACAATGGCCATGTAAAACAGGCCCGCGATCGCTTCGAGATACGTTAAAACTTGTGATAACGGCGTGATTGGGCTGATATCGCCATAGCCTAAAGTGGTCAAGGTGACGAAACTAAAATAGGCAATGTGAGAAAAGTTATTGACCCATGATTGAGATTTAATACCGGCAAATGCCTCAGGGATAAACTGCAAAATGATTAGATAAGCAAAGGCCCATACTAATCCCAGAAGAAGAAACAGCGCGACTGAGCCAACGATTTGATTTGCGGTGACTTGGTCAGTAAAGAGGATCTGTTTCGCAATCGATTTAAACGTCGATAAGAAAAACACAAAATTTAGGGCGAGCATCCATGGCTCAAGTGGTAGCGTTGAAAAGACTAAGTGAGCAACGTTAAGAGCGAGCCACAAAACCAGTAGTAGTAATAAAAACCGAAACCACTGCGGGTCAAAACGAAGGCTAAACAGACACACTCCCAGAGTTAGGGTGACAAACCCCATAAATAGAGAATCAATCAGTCGGTTTTCAAGTAAAGGGAGGATTGAGCTACTCACTAGCAATGCAATCAAGGCTAGAGTCAGGTAGATAAAATTATTTTGAGGATTAATTTTTTTGATTAACACAGTTTTTTTACCTAAGCCTGATGCCATAGAGAAAAGGCAGACATGCACGCAAATTCGGGTTTGCTTAAAGTGCGCAAAATATAGAGGTGATGCTCTAAAACCTTGTTAGACGTAGGTCAATAATAACGAAAACCATATTGCGATAAATGGCGCGTCACCCTTTGATAAATATAGAATTTACCGAGGTACGCTAATAAATCATTGTGCCTATTCTCAAAGCTGAGTCAGTAAATGAAACAAAGGTAAGTTGTGAAGAGGGGGAGAAAAACAAAACGGCCAGTTCATCATGAACCAGCCGCTTAATTATGCTTTTGTGTAATGCCAATCAGTTCCATTGAGTTGGTTGTCCTTTATGTTATTAGTTTTGAGGACGAGCCAACCATGTTTGAGTGGTTAAGCTTTCACCATCATCTGCTGTTACAGTGAAAGTTGCCTTGCGAAGTTGACGTGTATCATTGCGTACAATTACAGCACCACCAGTTGATGTTTTATACGTATCTTGATCAAGACCTGATACCTGGATGGTTTTGTCTGCAACAGGCTGGCCGTCACGAGTGACCAAAACTGATGCCTCAGAACCGTGTTCGACAACATTCATTTCAATGTCGGATGCAAGTGCGCCAGCAGCAAAAGTAGTTGATACAGCAGCAGTGAAAATTACAGTAGCTAGTTTAAACATAATATTTACCTCATTCGTTAAATTGACGAGTAAATGAAATCGATGTGTTTCGTTTACCTGAGGTCAATATTAGAGGTGGCTCACACTTTTGACTATAGCAAAAACTCGCTCCTCTCATTCGAAAAATTAGAACGTTCTTTCTTTTTTTGTCATTATTTTTATATTATTCAATTTGTTATGTGTGTTTTTTGGTTAAAGAAATGTCACCTCAATTTTTATTTTTTTATATCTTTTATGCTTTATAGAGGTTTGATTAATAATTGACCGCATGAATACTCGGTGTGGGAGTGGGTTGGTATTCTATTCTCAGTGTTTTTTGTGAGTACACCTGCGTAAAAAGCGGTGTGCACGCTAAGTTTGATTTCGGACAAACTGACGACGAATTTCTTTTACTCAACAAAGAATTGGTTTTGCTACTCTTTTCATCACTCTGATTATCAGTAAAATAGCCCTCTTATTAATAAATGATAATTAAAATAGTTCTCAACTAGTTGCAGTGGAGACTGAGGGGCCGCTTATGTTCAAGGTATCGGGTGTCAAAATGGTTCGTAGCCAACGAACGATTCTTGAGATCGATGAACTTACTATTCCAACCGATCAACTGACTGTGGTGCTTGGCCACAATGGCTCTGGGAAATCGACATTAATGAGTTTACTTTCCGGTCAGCAAGCACCAGATAGCGGTAAAATTGAACTCGATACTAAGGATATCAGTCACTACGGGGCTAAAGACTTGGCCAAGCAAGTGGCTTTTTTGCCTCAGAAGTTGCCGGCAAGTGCAGGGCTTACTGTACGTGAATTAGTCCGTTTAGGGCGTTTCCCTTGGCGCGGTGCATTAGGACGCTGGCGCAAAGAAGACGCATCTATTATTGACGCCGCAATGGAAAAAACCGGAGTGAGTTCTTTTGCTGATACGCTGGTAGATGAACTCTCCGGAGGGGAACGTCAGCGCGCATGGGTCGCAATGCTATTAGCACAGGAATCTCCGGTTCTCATTCTCGATGAACCGACCTCAGCGCTGGATATTCAGCACCAATATCAATTAATGGCATTGTTAGCGGAATTAAACCAACAGCAAGGCTGCGGGATTATTGTTATTCTTCATGATCTTAACTTATCACTACGCTATGCGACTCATATTGTGGCGTTAAAGCAAGGTAAAGTGGCATTTTCTGGCCCTGCTGACCAGCAGATGGATGAGCAGAAGCTCTCCGACCTCTATCAAACTCCGATCAAGTTGATTTCTCACCCTCAGCCTCTTGAAGCGGCTCAAGACAAAAAGGTCGCGATTGTATGTGCATAAAGCTACTACCCAAACGTACAAACCCTTGGACACAACAATGACAGGAGATAACAGAAAAGTAATGGGTTGGAAAACTCTGTTTAGTGTCTTTGGGTTACTGGTTGTCGGTGCCGCACTCAGTCTACAGTTGAATCAGACTCTCGCCGTAGAGCAGCAATGGCAACTGATTGTTAATCCATCAAGTGCCGAGTCTTTTGATGACTTTATGTTTGCTTATGCACAGTTACCACGTGCCGTTATAACGCTTGTCGTTGGTGCTATGCTCGGTGTCGTTGGCAGTTTAATGCAACAATTGACTCAAAATACGCTAACGTCCCCATTGACGATGGGGACGTCATCAGGTGCGTGGTTGGCATTGGTGATTCTCAGTATTTGGTGGCCGGATGCGGTCAATGATTACAGTGCTTTTGCTGCGATGGCAGGCGCACTTCTCGCGTTTAGTATGATTCTGTTAATCACAGGTTTGGATAACATGACCGGATTGCCAATGGTGATTTCGGGAATGGTGATTAATATTTTACTCGGTGCGATTGCGGGCGCGGTTATTTTACTTCACCAAGATTATGCACAAAATGTATTTATGTGGGGCGCGGGAGATTTGGCACAAAACGGATGGGAGATGCTCGAGTGGCTTGTTCCTCGCCTCAGTCCTGTGATTATTTTGTTGCTAGTGGCACCAAGAATTCTGACGTTGCTCAGATTGGGTCAGCAAGGCGCTGAAGCTCGTGGCCTCTCGGTTATTCCTGCGTTTTTTGTTTTGATGGTGATCGGGATTTGGTTAGTCTCTGCCGCCATAACTGCCGTCGGTATTATTGGTTTCATCGGCCTCCTAACGCCGAATATAGTGCGTGTTCTTGGGGCGAGAACGCCAAGAATGGAGCTGTTTGCAAGTCTACTGTTTGGGGCATTATTGCTTCTGATGACCGATGTCATTGCTCAGCTTATGAGTTTATGGGCCGGGCAAGTCGTACCTAGCGGGGTGACCGCCGCCGCGGTTGGTGCGCCCGCACTTATCTGGTTCAGCCGTCGCCAATTAAAGGCTCAAGATGGGATGGCGGTTGCCTTGCCGGGGTCTCGTTCATCACTAAGCTCTGGGTTAGCTCTGAGCGTAATTGGCATGCTGATGATTGGTATCGCGGTCTATTTTCTATTCCAAGTTGATGAACAAACGTGGCATTTTGCTATGCCAAGCGATTATCAATGGATGCTACGTTGGCCTCGTGCACTCACCGCATTGTGTACAGGGGTAGGGTTAGCGCTTGCCGGAACGATTCTTCAGCGTTTGATCTACAATCCACTGGCAAGCCCTGACATTTTAGGGGTTTCCTCCGGGGCAACGTTTGCGCTGGTTTTTGCCACCATTTTTTTGGAGCAATCGCTACTTTCGGCGCAGTGGAGCGTTGCGTTTATTGGCAGTATGGCGGTGTTGTTGGTGTTGATCTTTTTGGGGAAACGCCACCAGTTTGCACCATCGAGCGTGATTCTCACTGGGATTGCAATGAGTGCTTTGCTGCAAGCCTTTGTTCAGTTCTGTTTATCGAAAGGCAGCCAAGACAGTTACACGATATTGCAGTGGTTAGCGGGTTCTACATACCGTGTTACCGATACACAGGCTCTACTTCTTAGCGGTTTGGTTTTGGTGATGTTGATATTGAGCCTCTCTGCATCTCGTGGTTTGACTCTGCTTTCCATCAGTCGTGAGTTTGCCAAAGCTCGAGGCTTAAATACTTCATTAATGTCGATGCTGCTATTGGCATTGGTCGCCATGCTGTGTGCCGTCGTGACGGCCACTATGGGGCCTGTCGCGTTCGTGGGCTTAATTGCTCCGCATTTAGCAAGAATGTTGGGCGCTCAGCAAACACGACAACAACTGCTTTTTGGTAGCTTGATTGGTGGGACAACGATGCTGTGGGCGGATTGGCTCGGGCAGGTCTTGTTGTATCCAAATCAAGTTGCAGCAGGAACCCTAGTCGCGATCATCGGTGCGATCTACTTTTTGGGCTTACTCATTTTTAACCGTGTAAAAGCCCGACTCTCCTTTTCTGCATAACCATCAATAATAGGCGGCATTTTGCCGCCGTTATTCCTCTTGTTTGATATTGAAAATTATTATCATTAGCAATAGTATTGATTTTATAACAATATTATTGATTTCATTATTTTTAAGCAGAGGTTTTTTATGGCACCGTATCACCTTTCTCGGGTGGGGCTTAGCGTGATCGCCGCGCTTTCGTATGCTCACTCCACACTATCTTTCGCCGATGACGCAACAAATGTTTCTCAAGATGAGGCAACGGAAGTCGTCACCGTTATTGGTTCACAAGTTGACTTAGGTGATGCGTATCAAGGTGGTCAAGTCGCTCGTACCGGGCGTGCCGGAATGTTTGGGGCTCAAGACCTCATGGATACCCCATTTTCTTCAACCAATTACACGCAAGAGCTGATCGAAAACCAGCAAGCCGCAAGTATTGGTGATGTATTGCAAAATGATCCTACGGCCCGCGTCGCGACGGGGTTTGGTAACTTCCAAGAGCTGTATATGATGCGTGGTTTTCCCGTCTTCTCTGATGATATGACGCTCAACGGGGTATACGGCATTTTACCGCGCCAATATGTCGCGGCAGAAATGCTGGAGCGTGTTGAAGTATTGCGCGGTGCGAACTCTTTTCTGAACGGAGCTTCGCCGGGTGGTACGGCTGGCGGCGGTATCGGCGGCGCAATTAACTTGGTTCCTAAGCGTGCAGGGAGTGAACCATTAACTCGCGTAACGGTGGGGACGCAAACTGGTGATCAAGCCTATGGTGCGATGGACTTTGCTCGTCGATTTGGTGATAACCAAGAAAATGGTCTTCGTATCAACTTGGTAGCGCGTGATGGTGAAGATGGTGTTGATGAGCAAGATACTCAACTTGGCGTATTGACGGTCGGGTTTGATCATCAAGGCGAAAATTTCCGCTTGTCAGCCGATGTGGGCTATCAAGATCACCATATTGACTCTCCACGTCCTTCCGTGACTCCCGGAACTGAAATTCCTTCAGCTCCTGATGCAAGCAGTAATTATGCTCAAGATTGGACATACACAGATGACAAACAACTGTTTGGTGCAGTCCGTGGTGAATATGATCTTAATGATTCTACCAGTATCTGGCTTGCAGGCGGCGCACGGAAAGGGAAAGAGCATAATTTGTTAGCAAATCCAACCGCAGATTCTGATGGTAATTTGAAAACCTACCTCTTTGATAATATTCGTGAGGATACCGTCTTTTCTGCCGACAGTGGTATTCGCCACCAATTTGATACGGGCAGCGTCGCGCATACTGTGGTTTTCTCAGGGTCGCTTTATCAATCTCGTTCCAAAAATGCGTATGTGACGTCAGATTCACAAAATCAGATTCCAGTCGGATTTCTGAATAATTATTCCCAGATTGATAAGCCAAGCGGGATAAATTTTGGCGGTAATATGGACGATCCTAAGGAAACTGAGCGTACAACCTATGGGAGCTTAGCACTCGCAGATCAACTTTCTATGCTTGACGATCAAGTTAAAGTGATGCTTGGCGCGCGCTTACAGCGTATTGAAACCAAGAGCTTTGCTTATGGAACGGCTGAGTTAAATGATGGAGGATATTATGGCGCTACGGAGTTCACACCGTCATTAGGCGTTGTTTATCAGCCAAATTTTGATGTATCGCTTTATGCTAACTATTCTCAAGCCCTGATTCCAGGCGAAGTCGTAGGTAATACTAATTTCTCGAGCGGACATGCAGTGACGAATGCTAAAGAGGTTCTTGATGTACAAAAATCCGAGCAATATGAAGTTGGTGCTAAATATGAAACAGGGGAATATGGCGCAACGCTAACGTTATTCCAAATTAGTAAACCTAGCTATATGTATATTGATAATGGTGATGGGACTGACACTTATGGCGATAACGGCGAACAGCGTCATCGTGGTCTAGAGTTGACAGCCTTTGGTCAACCGATTGACAATGTAACTGTGGTCGGTGGAGTAACTCTGATTGATAGTGAAATGGTTAAGAGTACCTCTAGTGCTGAAAAAGGTAAAAACGCTATTGGTGTGCCAGAAGTTCAGGCCAACCTTAACCTTGAATGGGCAACGCCTTTTGTTCAAGGTTTAACGCTTGAAGGTCGCACCGTTTATACCGGTTCTCAATATGCAAGCTCTGATAACAGCATGGAAATTGGTTCATGGACACGCTTTGATTTAGGTGCTCGCTATGCGATGCAACTGAGTGGACACGAATTAAACTTGCGTGCTCGAGTTAACAACCTAACTGATAAGAGCTATTGGGCATCGGCTGGTGGTTATCCGGGGAGTAACTATTTAGTCCAAGGTGCGCCGCGTACGGTGGTCATTTCAGCGAGCTATGATTTCTAAATAAAGTGATGTTGAAACATAAAAAAAACCAGCCATTGGCTGGTTTTTTTTTGGTAACGTTTTTGTCTTATCAATCAGGGCGCTTTGTTCACACCAAAAATGACGATGTTGGTGGATTGGTAGTAAGAATTTCGGCGATAACAGAGAGACCATGTTTGATGTAACCGCGATTGGTTTCGGCGCCTAAGCTCACACGGACAAACGGCAGAGCTTGATTGACATTGGTTACGAACGGTTTATAGCTGGTGATCTGTACACCTGAGCGTTTGGCTGCGACCACAAGATCGTCACTTTGCCATTGCTCGGGCAGCGATAACCATAGATGCTGACCTTGAGGGTGCGCTTGGTAGTGATAGTCTTTAAGGATGCTCGCGGCTAACCGTTGACGTTTAGCAAATTCATCACGCTGAAAATCAATAAACCGTTCCAAGGTGCCATTTCGAATCCACAGATCGGCGACTTCAAAAGCCAGGGGAGTGGCTGCCCAACTGCTGGCAGCAAGTCTTCCCAATGCATGTTGCAAATAATGGCGTGGTACTGCCAGGTAACCGGTACGTAGCCCAGGTGCCACCACTTTTGTTAAGCTGGTAATGTAGAAGGTCTGCTGAGGAATTAGCGAAGCAATGGGCGGCTCTCGCTGGGGTTCGAGCGCGCCATAGACATCATCTTCAATAACAAGAATATTATAGCGCAGAGCAATGTCGGCAATGGCTTGACGTCGCTCTCGATCCATATGAGAGCTGCACGGATTGGCCATACTTGGGGTGCAACACAGCACTTTGATATTGCGAGTTTGGCAAGCCCATTCAAATGCTTGAGGAGTAATGCCACGCTCATCCATCTCTAAAGGCAGCAGCTTAAACCCCAGCATACGAGAGCGTGAGATTAACCCGTGATCGACACGCTCTCCACATGCAACGACATCGCCATGTTCCACAGTGGTACTCAGAGCGAGCATTAGTCCGTGGCAGGCGCCATTGGTTAAAATTAATAAATCAGATTCTACGTCCAGCCCTTGTGTTTTTAGGTACTGTTGTCCGGATTCTTGATGAACAGGTTGACCCATAATCGGCCGCGCTTTAGCGAGTAGGTGGTGATTATCTGCCTGAGACGCGATGTTGGAGAGTGCTTGATTGAACAGCGTCATATGTCTTTCAGTGATCACTGGATGAGCAATGGACATGTCAATTTCATCTGGCGTTTCTTTCATTTCATGAGCCAGCATGAATTCAATGTCGGTATTGTCATCGACAAATCCCGCTTTGACAAACGTGCCATTGCCGACCCACGATTCCAGTGCCCCCTTCTTTTCTGCATAGGCGTAAGCATGGCTAACAGTTTGAACACTAACACCAATTTGCTCAGCAAACTCACGATGAGTAGGCAGGCGGGTACCGGGCGCCAAGTCACCGCTGCGCACGCATTCCACCAAATATTGGCCAATCGAAAGGTATTTGGCTTGTCCTGAAGAAATGATCGGGTTCAAAGAAATTGTCATGACACAATGTTTTTGTTGCTTCATTTTATGTCCCAACTGTAACTTGAAATTAGGTCTTGGCTAAAATTAATACAATAAATGTGTGATAGAGCACATAAAGTGAACGGTATTGTACTGATTGTCATGAGTGTCTGATTCAGGTAACACTTAATGTTATGACCATTCATTAGCAGCAGACTTATTGTTCCCCTCGTTCGAGAATGGAGGTCGGTAAACCAAGTGGTTTGCTTTTAGGTAGGAATACCTCAACGTCTTCGAGTGTCGTATGGCGCCGTAATGTGAAGAAGGAGAAACTCATGAGAGACGTTGCTATGCACTTTACCCCAGATGAATATCAAGAGCGCTTGCAGAAAGTTCGTTTTTCAATGGAAGAGAAAGAGCTTGATGTGCTGATTATTCATGACCCTTCAAATATGTCTTGGTTAACTGGCTATGATGGTTGGTCGTTCTATGTTCCGCAATGTGTGGTGATAGGAATGAGCGGAGAGCCGGTATGGTTTGGCCGTGTTCAAGATGCCAATGGTGCGTATCGCACCGCTTATATGTCGCCCGAAAATATTACTTTTTATCCTGATCATTACGTAATGAATCCACCATTGCATCCGATGGATTTTCTATTAGAAGCCGTACTGGCGCCAAGGATGTGGGATCGCGGGCGAATTGGTGTGGAGAAGGATAATTATTATTTTAGTGCGACGGCCTATGAATCGTTATTGACTCATCTTCCTAACGCGCAATTGCTTGATGCGACAGGGCTCGTGAATTGGTGTCGCGCTGTAAAATCTGAGCAAGAGCTTATCTATATGTACCGTGCGGCACGTATTGTCGAAAACATGCATCGTGTCGCCTACGAGATGATTGAGCCAGGCTTACCGAAACACCATTTGGTGGCTGAAATCAACCGTCATGCTGTGCTCGGGTGTGACGACCATTTTGGCGACTACACCGCCATCGTACCGCTATTGCCTTCCGGCACGGACGCCTCAGCGCCACATTTAACATGGGATGACCGTCCGTTTAAACGCGGTGAAGGAACGTTCTTTGAAATAGCCGGCGCCCATCGCCGATATCATTGTCCACTATCACGCACCATTTTTCTCGGTGAACCGGACGATAAATTTAAGCGTGCTGACGAGGCATTAAGTCGTGGGCTTGAAGCCGGGCTCGCGGTGGCTAAACCGGGAAATACTTGTGCTGATATTGCTCGTGCTTTACATCATGAGCTGGAGCAAGCAGGGATCTCTCGTCAAGGGGCGCGCTGCGGTTATCCCATCGGGTTGAGTTATCCTCCTGATTGGGGAGAACGCACGATGAGTTTGCGTGATACGGATAACACCATTCTAAAAGAAGGCATGACATTTCATTTTATGCCCGGTTTATGGTTTGAAGACTGGGGGCTAGAAACCACGGAAAGTATCGTTATCACTGCCCAAGGTGCCAAAACATTGTGCGATTTTCCGCGTCACCTGTTTGTGAAGCTTTAGGAGTAATAATGCAGCCAAGTTCTATATCGGCGACTGTCAACTTTGAGCTTGATGGGGTTCAACATGGCTTTCTCACTTTACCTCATTCACATGATGGATCGGCATGGGGGAGCGTTATGATTCCTATCACGGTGATAAAAAATGGCGAAGGGCCTACATCATTATTAACAGGGGGTAATCACGGTGATGAATATGAGGGAATTACGGCTTTATTAAAGCTAAGCCACGAGCTCAATGCGGAAGCAATTAGCGGCCGAGTGATCATTGTGCCAATGATGAATCATCCAGCAGTACAAGCGGGGACCCGAACCTCACCGATTGATGGAGGGAATCTCAATCGCAGTTTCCCGGGTGATCCTACCGGACTTCTCACCGAAAAAATCGCGGATTACTTTACTCGTTATCTGGTTCCGATGTGTGACTTTGCGTTGGACTTACACTCTGGAGGAAAAACCTTAGACATCGTGCCTTTTGCTGCCGCTCATCGTTTAGAGGATCCACTATTAGCGACATCTTGTTTACGGGGAGCCAAATTGTTTGGTGCCCCCTATACCATGTTGATGCATGAATTGGATGCCAGTGCGCTTTACGATACGGTGGTTGAAGAACAAGGTAAGGTTTTTGTGACCACTGAACTTCGGGGTGGAGGAACAACGACGCCGCAGACGATGGCTTATGCTGAGCGCGGCATTCGCAATTTTTTACGTTTTGCGGGTAATTTGGCCGGAGAGTACCAATATCCTGCGGAGCCGACTCGGCTGCTTGATATGCAAGATAGCCAGTGTTACTTGCAAAGTGAGCATGTCGGGATTGCTGAATATCATGTCGAACTCGGCGCCAAAGTGGAAGTGGGAGAGGTGATTGTCAGTCTCTATTCACCACTGAGAAGCGGCGAGGCCAGTATTGATTATCGAGCCAAGCAAATCGGTATATTGGCAGCAAGGCGTTTCCCATCAATGGTGAATATGGGGGATACGATTGCTGTGATCGCTAAGGATTGCGGGCCATTAGCATAAGGTGGTAACCGGCTAAGGTTGGTTCGTGGATTGAGAATACATAGGGAGTTTCTAATGCGATTAGACCGCTATGATGTAAAAATCTTGCAGATCCTTCATCAAAACGGACGGATCACAAAGTCCCATTTGGCGGAAGCCATCAATTTATCGGTGAGTCCATGTTGGGAGCGGGTGAAAAAGCTCGAACAAGCAGGGATTATTGAAGGGTATGGTGCCAAGCTCAATACGGACGCGTTATTTAAACGTACGTCAGTGATGGTCGAAATTTCCCTTAAAGAGCATAACGCTCAGACGTTTCGTCGCTTTGAACAGGTGATGATGCATACCCCGGAGGTGTCAGAGTGCTACGCAACAGGGGGCGGTGTTGACTACATTTTAAAAGTCCAATCACAAGATATTGACCAATATCAGCGGTTGATTGATAACTGGTTGGAATCAGGCTTGGGGATTGAGCGTTATTTTACCTATATCGTCACCAAGACCATCAAGCGGGATGTAGGTGAGTTAGCCATCACGCCACCAGAACAGCAATGGGTAAAATAGTATCAAAGGTGGTTTAAAAAGAGCGGTGATTTTTCACCGCTCTTTTTTGTCATCGGTATTTTTCGAAATATTGACTCGAAAATTAGAGCAGAAAAAATGTGTCGTTTGCGGCTGACAAACAAAAAAAATAGCCGATAAACGAGCTTGGTTAAGAAATTATTGGTGTGATTTGTTGCGTAGAGTTGAAGTACGGACAACGCAGCGAGGATAGCCCAATGACCGCACATTTAAGTATGCACGCCCATCAGTTCAAAGCATCTCATGACATGATGGCGATGATGGATGACGTTCGTCTGGTACGAAACCTAGCTTATGTCAATGGTAAGTGGACCAGCGGCGAGCAATTTCTTGCCGTCGATAATCCAGCCGATGAGCGGGTGATTGGTTATATGACCTTACTCTCTCAACAACAGATCTATCAGGCGATTGATGCGGCGGATAAAGCCTTTGTAACTTGGCGTCAATGGCAAGCCGATGAGCGAGCCCGCATCCTTATGGTTTGGCACGACTTGATCATCGAAGCCAAAACCGATCTCGCCCGGCTTATGGTAATGGAACAAGGTAAAACCTTAGCTGAAGCCATGGGAGAGATCGATTATGGCGCCTCCTTTATTCGCTGGTTCGCTGAAGAAGCTCGGCGCAGTTATGGTGAAACGATTCCTAGCCACATTGCTAATGCGCAACTCGCAACCATTCGTGAACCCATCGGTGTTGCGGCACTAATTACACCGTGGAATTTTCCTTGTGCAATGATCACGAGAAAAGCCGCGGCGGCGCTTGCGATAGGGTGTCCGGTATTGATTAAACCTGCTGGCGAGACCCCCTTTTCCGCATTGGCACTCGCTGAATTGGCTGATCGCGCAGGGTTTCCTCCGGGTGTGTTTAACGTCATAACTGGGGAGCCGGAGATGGTGTCTAAAACGTTATGCCATTCCACCAAAGTAAAGGCGCTATCGTTTACCGGATCGACACGAGTGGGCAAATTGCTACTGCAAGACGCCGCACAAACGGTCAAAAAATGCAGCATGGAATTAGGCGGAAATGCCCCGTTTATTATTCTTGAAGATATGGATGTTGATGCGGCTGTGCAATCCGCTTTAGAGGCTAAATTTCAAACCTCAGGGCAAGATTGTCTCGCCGCAAATCGAATCTTTGTTCCTCAATCGATGTATGAGGCGTTTATTGAACGCTTTGCCGAAAAGATGCGTCAACTCGTGGTTGGGAACGGCTTTGAGAAGGGGGTAGACCTCGGTCCGCTGATTAATCGCAAAGCCGCTCAAAAAGCGCAGAATTTAGTCGTAGATGCGTTAAACAAAGGCGCGAGATTGATCACCTGCGATCAAACTCAATCCACGGATTACCGTCAGCCATGGCCCAGCAACTTTTTTCCCCCCACATTACTGGCTGATGTTACACCCGACATGGATGTTTATCGTGAAGAAAACTTTTGCCCGGTAGCGGGCGTGCTTCCCTATCAAGACCTCGACATCATGCTCGCCATGTGTAATGACACCGAGTATGGCTTAGCCGCGTATGTCTATGGTCATGATATTCACCAAATATGGCACTGCTTACGAGCACTGGAATTCGGTATGGTCAGTGTTAATTCGGTCAAAATGACCGGACATTCCATTCCATTTGGTGGCGTCAAACAGTCCGGTGTGGGCAGAGAAGGCAGTCGTCATGGGTTAGATGAATTCAGTGAGTTGAAATACTACTGCTTAGGCGCGCTACCCACGGTCAGTGGCAGCTAACTTACAGATTGAGAGCGAATAAATAAGGAGAGTTAAGATGGACAATAAAACACAACGTTTACTTGAAATGGATCGCCAGCGTGTATTTCATGCTTCTACGCACCTCAAACAATATGCCCATGGTGAGCTACCAGGACGCATCATTTCTGGCGGTAGCGGCCTTCGTATTACCGACTCAGAAGGCATTGAACTTATTGATGGTTTTGCCGGGCTTTACTGCGTCAATATTGGCTACGGACGCACTGAGATGGCCGATGCAATTTACCAGCAAGCCAAGCAGTTAGCGTATTATCACACCTATGTGGGCCATACCAACGAAGCTCTGGTCACGCTGTCTGATCGCATTATTAATATGGCGCCAGAGGGAATGAGCAAGGTTTACTATGGTATGTCGGGAAGTGATGCCAATGAAACTCAGTTGAAACTGGTATGGTATTACAACAATGTTCGCGGTTTACCTGAGAAAAAGAAAATTATCTCTCGAGATCGTGGTTATCATGGCTCAAGTATCGCATCAGGTTCAATGACTGGGTTGCCTCTGTTCCACGCTCATTTTGATCTTCCCCTTGACCGCATGAAGCACACGGTCGCACCGTATTATTATCGCCGTGAAGACGCCTCGATGAGTGAACTCGAGTTTTCTCAGTACTGCGCGGATCAATTGGAGGCAATGATTCTTGAGGAAGGGCCGGACACCGTTGCTGCGATGATTGCTGAACCAGTGCTTGGAACTGGGGGAATTGTACCGCCACCACAAGGGTATTGGCAGGCAATACGCAAAGTGCTCGATAAATACGATGTGCTATTGATTGCTGATGAAGTCGTGTGTGGTTTTGGTCGTCTAGGCTCGCCATTTGGATCCATCCATTACGATATGCAGCCTGATCTTATTACCATCGCGAAAGGGTTAACTTCGGCGTATCAGCCGCTTTCCGGTGTGATTGTTGGTAATAAAGTATGGTCAGTGCTAGAGCAGGGCACGGATGAATGGGGAGCCATCGGCCATGGTTATACCTATTCTGGTCATCCACTTGGCGCAGCGGCAGCGAACTGCAACCTCGATATTATTGAACGTGAGGGGCTGATAGAAAACGCGGCGCAAACCGGGGCTTACCTTCAACAGCGTATGGCAGACACGTTTGCTGACCATCCATTGGTCGGGGATACGCGAGGTGTTGGTATGCTGCATGCGTTGGAGTTCTCATCCGATAGAAGTCATCGCTCTCTGTTTGATCCAAACCTTAAAGTCGGCGCTCAAATTTCAGCGGCGTGTTTGGAGCAAGGGTTAATAGCGAGAGCCATGCCACATGGGGATATTCTTGGTTTTGCTCCTCCGCTGGTGGCGACTCGCAATGATATTGACACCATCGTTGATAAAACCCATCAAGCAGTGAATCAAGTCATGGATCGGTTAGTGACGTCAAAGCAATGGCAAGCGAAATAACGCCGCTATTGGTCTTTTAGCTCCCCAACGTTCGCTTGGGGAGTTTTGTCTCGACAACACAACGATAAGATATACATCGTTCCCATTATCTTTAAGTTAGGTATTTATGGGGTGTATACCTGACATTTCGCAGCATGATCTAGGTTAAAAGAACGATGGTTTCTCGCTTTTTTATCTATGATTTAATGTTTCGTACGGTAAAATCAACCTCGATACAATTAGAAATAATAATAATTACCAATTCTATTTCGAGGAGTTCATGACTATGCAGGGTCAAACCACGTTCGTTCCCTTTTTTAACACTTCACGTCTTGGCGTATTGATACGTCAAGCCTTACGACTTAGCTTTATACCAGTCGCTTTATTCACTACTCATAATGCTGTTGCCGCTGATGAGCCGCAGGAGACCGTGGTGGTCACTGCGTCAGCGTTAAAAGTGGAAACGCCTTTAAAGGAGACACCGCGCGCGGTCTCTTTAATTGACCAAGAAGCCTTGAAAGTCAAACAGCCAAGTAAACTTGATGAAGCCTTGCGTTATCAGCCGGGGGTAGTGACTCAGCCTTACGGCTCTGATAACGATACGGACTGGTTTAAAATTCGAAGTTTCGATGCAGCAATGTATCTAGATAATAACCGTTTATACGAAACAGGGTATTACGTCTGGACGTTGGAGCCATATGGTTTGCAAAGTGTTGAAGTACTCAAAGGGCCAGCGGCCATTTTATATGGTGAAGCGCCTCCAGGCGGGGTGGTTAATGCGGTTTCTAAGCGTCCGGATGATATCGAATTTGGTGAAGCGCAATTGAAGTTGGGTAACCGGCAGCAGCGCGAGTTGGGTATTGACATTAATCGTTATGTCGATGAAGACGGCGATATGCGCTTTCGGTTTGTTGGCTTGATTGGGGAGCGAGATGGCACTCTCGATCATACTGATAACCAAAGAATTTATCTTGCTCCAAGTTTGACTATCGATTTTTCGCAAGACACCACACTGACATTGCTTGCTTCCTACAAGCAGGATGACGGCACGCCGACCAACCCATTCAAGCCCGCTTACGGTACGCTCATTGATACGCCAAATGGCAAGATTGACCCAAGTACGAACCTAGGTGAGCCAGACTACGACAAAAATGAAAACACTCAGTTTTCATTAGCCTATGAGCTTGAGCATCACATAAATGATACTTGGACCTTTAAGCAAAACACCCGTTATGCCTACACAGACCTGTTGCTGCGCAGTACGTATGCCTTTGGCAGTGAAACTTCCACAGATGTCAGCCGCGGAATCATTTTTCGTGACGGGAAAACCCACTCATTAAGCAGCGATAATAACCTTATCGCCAAGTGGGATACCGCTGGTACCGAGAATGTCACGCTATTTGGCCTTGAATTACAAGGCTTTAAAAATGACAGCAAAGAAGCGGATGATTGGGGGATAGCTTATGGTGGTACGACTGGTGGTATCGATGCGCTGAATCCAGTCTACGGTAATTACACTCCGATTGATGACCGCGCGACCAAGGTCGATATTAAGAAAACCTTGGCAGGTTTCTACGCTCAGCATCAAGTGACTTTAGACGAGCAATGGGTAGCCAAGTTCGGTGGACGTTACGATATTGTTCGTTTGGAAAATGACACCGTGTCAGCAAGCCAAGATATACACAATGATGAGTTCTCTTTCTCTGGTGGTTTGATGTACGTTGCGCAAAATGGGTTATCACCCTACATCAGCTATGACGAGTCTTTCGAGGTTTTAACTTCCGTCGATGAAAACGGTGAAGCTTACAAACCATTGAAAGGTAAGCAGACTGAGGTGGGGGTAAAATATGAACCGGAGTTGGTGAACGGTTACGTGAACTTAGCATGGTTTGATATTACTCAGAAAAACGGCCTGGTGACGACCGGTGGTGCGTATACAACGCAAAGTGGTGAGTTGACATCACAAGGTATTGAAGTCGAGACCAAAATCCAGGCGACCGATGATTTGATGCTCACGGCAAACTATACCTATACCGATGCAAAAACCGACATGACAGCGGACGCAGATCCGACACGCACTCCAATGATCCCACGTCATATGGCTTCTGCGTGGTTAGAGTATGACTTGAGTCATCTCGGTTTGTCGGGCTTTGTCGTCGGTGCGGGGTCACGCTATATGGGAACAACGACAGGCCACAACTCAGCAGGCAATGACACACTGCATGTACCAAGTGTGACTTTGTTTGATGCCATGGCACGTTATGACATTAACCAAAAATGGCGAGCTCAACTCAATATCAATAACTTAACGGATAAAGAATACGTTTCAGCGTGTGATTATTACTGTTACTACGGTGAAGAGATGAGCGCGACAGCCACCATTAACTACATGTGGTAGAACAATAAACATAGGCGTATCCTTGCGATGCGCCCTTTTTTTATTTAATTTATCAGATGGTTAGTTTCGATGCCTCACGATGTCAATGCATGCTTGTGGCGGTTCTTGATACGGGGCTTTCATCAATCAGGCGTTGAGTATCGCGCTGTTGATGTAATAGAAACACGTGTTTTTGGGCAGAGCGGGAGACTCCCATACTGCATTAATTTTTTTAAGGATGAACTTTTATGTCGTTATGTCTTCGCGCACTTGCCCTTGTCAGTGTGGCATTTGCTGGCACGTTAATGGCTGCTCCGATCACCGTTCATGACAGCCGTGGTGAGCATCAATTGGATGGAGTGCCACAGCGAGCTGTAGTGCTCAATTGGGATTTGGTTGAGCAAGTATTAGAACTTGGTGTCACCCCCATCGCAGCCCCAAATATAGAAGGTTACAACACTTGGGTTGTACAACCTTCGGTACCAAAAGGTGTGGAAGATATTGGCACTCGCGCTGAGCCCAATCTTGAGAAAATTGCTGAGTTAAAGCCGGATGTGATTATTACAGCAGTGACGCAAAAAGATTTGCTTCCGCAACTTGAACGCATTGCACCGGTCTTGTATTACCAAAACTTTGAGCAGAGCGATCAGCAAGCCGAAGAGGCGATAAAGCAATTTAAACAGCTTGCACAAGTGTTTGATAAAGAAGAGGTCGCGAAGAAAAAATTGGATAATATGACTCAGCGTTTTGCACAAATGCATCAGCAGTTGGTTGATGCTTTTGGTCAGCCGTTACCCAAAGTCTTGCCATTACGATTTGCTAATGAGACCTCCGCCTTTCTGTTTACCGAAAACTCTACCACCATGTATGCGATGTCTCAGTTAGGTCTGGAGAGTCCATTACCTCTACCTGCGGCTAAGTGGGGAATCAGTCAGCAACGCATCACCGAGCTGCAAAATATCAAAGACGGATACGTTATGTATATTTTGCCTTTTGCACAGGAGAAGAAATTGAATTCTTCCATCTTATGGAAAGCGATGCCATTCGTGAGAAATGGGCATGTGAATGCAATGTCTGCGGTATGGAGCTACGGTGGGGCGATGTCGATTCTCTACAACGGCGAAGCCATCACTCAAAGCTTACTTGAAATGAAAGCCGATAAATAAGAAGAGGGAAGCTTAATGCTTCCCTTTTTTAGCTTTTGCTACGGATGATTTGAAGTTGCTCGGTTAACCATTGCTCACTTGTCGTGGTCGTATCTTGGCACTTCACATGGTATTGATTGCCCAATAACCAACTGCCACTTGCGACCTCTTTAATAAAGGTTTCACTGCTATCGACCTCGTCTTTGGCGTAATCCCATTTGTCTTTTAAATGCTCAGCGGCTCGCTTACCGCTGTACCAAGTGCCACTCCGTTCAAATTGGCAATCAGAGTGGCGAAGTGTATCCAGCATGGTCTCAATTTCTTGTTTCGTGGAGGCCACACATACTGTGCTGACAAGCAGTAGCCCCAAACACAAGATTCGTTTCATTGTGACCACCATTTCTCTTCTGCCCACGGTTCACCAATTTGGTACCGTTCGCCAAATTCTGGAGTGACAACTTCAACCCCCTTCTGCTGACCAATCTCAACCACTTTCTCTAATGGTTCATACCAAGCATGGTCGGCCAGTTGAAATGTGCTGTTGTGAACGGGAAGCATCACTTGGCTTTTCAAATCAAGGCTGGCTTGAACGACTTGCTCTGGAAACATGTGAATATCCGCCCAGCCATGGTTGTACTGCCCATCCTCAAGGAGAGCGACATCGATAGGCCCATATTGCTCCCCAATTTTTTTGAATACATCGTAGTAGCCAGTATCGCCGCTATAGTAGACTTTATGGGTCGCAGAAAGCATTAACCAGCCTCCCCATAGAGTCTCATTTCTATCCACCAGCCCACGTCCTGAGTAATGCTGAGCAGGCGTAAAGACGAATTTAGTCGTACCAATTTGTGTTGTTTCCCACCAGTTCAGAGCCTGAACTTTAGCCGCTGGCACTCCCCATTCTTCTAGTAATGGCGCTATTTGTTTCGGTACCAAGAAGTGTTTGACCTTGGGAGTCAGTTTGACAATCGACGCCTCATCAAGGTGATCAAAGTGGTTATGGCTTATCACGACGGTATCAATGCTCGGAAGCTGATCGATGGTGATTGGGGTTGGATGAAAGCGTTTCGGCCCCATCCATTGCACGGGCGAAGCGCGTTCACTAAACATCGGATCGGTTAAAATCCATTGATTGCCAAGCTTGATGAGCATCGTCGAGTGACCTAGCCGATAAATCACATCAGCATCTTCATTGAGTAATTGCTGTTTGGTCATCGCCGTCATCGGCAGTGGTGAATCCGGTGTTAAGTCAGGCGTGTCAGACGTTAGCATATTCCAAAAACCACTTACAAAGGTGGTAAATCCTGGCTGGTAATCAATCTCCTGATTATGGAATTCTACCGAGCTATTGGCTTGACCTGTGCTACTGCAACCGACTAAAAGCAACAGGCTTAGGCTAAAGCAACGCACAAACATAGGATGGATAGAGAGTTTTTTCATGTCAGTCAGTGTCACTCTAAGTGATTGAGGGCTATGCGAAATCAACAACAAAGGTGACTTGCTGTTCAAGGGCTTTGATGGCAGGTAAGTCTGCACTATCGATATGAGCGATAATCATCATTTGCTCATAGCTTTGCGACACCTCTTCTCCTTCAAATAAAACAGCAAACCAACCGCCCGCCAAGCTGATATCTCCATTTTTCCAGCCCGCTTGCATTTCACTTTCATCATAACGACCACTGCTTGCAGTGCAGCAATAATCGTAGGTTGAGCGATGCCCTGAAACGGTAAAAGGCAGGCGCGATTTAAAATCTTGGGCAGCGACCGTGTCGTTTAATGTTGCGGGAATTCGAATATCATTCACTTGAAGAAAGATCGGGGTCGGCATAAGAGCACTCCATCACCAAAGTCTAAAACCTTATGATTATGGAATGGTGAGTTTTTAGACAGATTGATTCCTACCAAATACTTGCCTAATCGTACATTTTAGGGCGTTGAAGTCTTTGATTTGGGAGCCAAGTTTTAAAAATGGTGTCCATTTTTTCGTGTTTATTATCACTCTCTCCCACTAGGGAATTTAGGCGGGTGGGTCGAGAGTGATATGTGGTGAGCGCCGTTAATTGTTACTCGCGACGACCGCATCAAAAAAGGCGATCATGTCATCCAGCGCGGGTTTGCCAACGGTGTTAAAGGTCTCGCGAACCCCGGCTTCTGGCTTCCAATCAAAGTAAGCGTGACCAACGCCAGGATATTCGACAAATTCAACCTGTTGACCCGCATCTTCAAGTGCCTGAGCGAATTGGCGAACACCTTCAGGCCCAACGGTAGTGTCATTTGATCCGACTTGAAGATAAAACGGAGGTAACAGACGCTGGTTAGATGAAGGAATATTGCTTATGGGTTCAACGGCAGGATCCATATCGCCAACACCGTCTGTTCGATTAAACGCACCATAGCTTGGTGCCACCGCGAGCAGTGAGTTGGAAATCTGCTGCTGGAGTTGCTCTACGCTCATACTGGATGGAATGTAGCTTGGCATAAAGTAGGATTGGCCGATTTCTCCAGTATAGCCTTGCGAACCGATGTAGGGAGTTAATAGCCCAGCACTCGCGCTAAGATGACCGCCAGCGCTGTCTCCAGTGATGATGATTCGAGAGGCGTCGCCGCCGTACACAGCGGCGTTTTCCTGAATATGGGCAATTGCGCCGTAGACATCTTCGATCATGTCAGCGTGAGTTGGTGCTGGCTCGTCAAGGTCAACCAACAGTCGATAGTTAATACTGGCGACCACATAACGACCACTTTCGGCGATATAACGCGCTTGGCCACGCATAATATCTTCAGAGTTTAAACTCCACCCTCCACCATGAACGATGACAACGATGGGTAAATCAACCGCCCCTGGTGGTGTGTAAACATCGTATTTAAGCGCTTTACTTCCTGAAGTGGCGTAGACGACATCTTCTGTGATTTGCAGATCTTGCCATGTATCGTCAGGAATAAAACTCGCGCCAATGGTGTAACTATCAAGGTCTCCGCCGTAGATTTTAAATCGCGCGTCTTGGTTGTCCGTTACGATGGTATGCGGTGAGGAGGTTGATTCATCTAGATAGGCGCTCCAAGTACCAACGACCCAAATCATTTTGTAGATCGAGTCAATCGCATAACCATTATCTGGCAGTGCAGTAATGGTGAACTGACTACCAAAAGGAACCACCGTGCCAGACTCTATCGGTGGATCGATGATGACTTGTCCGTGTTCGGCCTCTGAAAGATTAATCGTTACGCCCAACTCAAAATTAGCTTGAATGGATTGATCACCATCGATCTCTAAGGTTAGAGGGTTTTCGCTGGGGTGATCACCACTCCAACCAGTAAACACGTAGCCTTGCTCTGGCGTTGCCGTTACGGTGACTTGCGTGCCTGCGAGGTAATCTGTTGCCTCAGGAGAGACGTTCACACTGCCATGTTCTGTCGCGTTTACGGTGAACGTGTAGTGGGAATCATCATCGTCACAAGCCGTAATCAGCAGTGCTAATAAAAAGGTAAAGAGAAGAGGGACGAGAGAATTTGTATATCGCCTCAAAACAAAATAAGCAGGATGGTAGGGCATAGTAAACTCCGTTTTGGCGTTTATGCAGGTAATAGCTGTTGATGAAAAACAACGCCCAGCATAAGGCAGATATTAGGAGCAATACTTTTCTTCTCGGTGCGATTATTTAGCCCTAGGTAGCAATGGTGAAAAGTGTGAATAAAAGGAAGTTATCGATGAGATGAGTGATGAGATGTATAAAAAACGGACATCCGAGGATGTCCGTTGTGAAAGGCTATATGCGTTTTAATTACGTTGTGGTCGTGGTACAGAGCCGAAAGGCACTAGACTTCCGAGACAGGATTCGAAACCACTGGGCTTGGGCGCTCAAGTTCTACACTCGAGACCTCAACTTTCGCTAACTCGCTTCGAATAACGCTCTTGCATCGTTCTATTTCGACACTCAACTTTTGGTTCATCGCTTCACGTTCCGACTCGATATTGGCAATTTTGTCCAAAACTCGGTTTTTGAAACTTTCAGTATCTAAGCTGTTGATGTCGATTGAGTAATCACCCATATCTATTTTATTCAGAATCCCTTGAGACTTATGCTCATAATAAACAGCAAAGGCTGGGGTACCAAAACGCATAGATAGAATAGCACTATGTAGACGAGTACCGATGGTTAACACACATTTAGACAACAGCGTGCCGAGTTCGATATCGGTTAACTCGTCCATGACCACAGAGTAATTTTCTGAGTCGTTCACCATTCTTCCCACGCGAAGGGCAGGAATACGATCATCTCGATGGTAGTTATCGAAACCCGTACATGTCGATAATGCGATGACATTATAGCCACTCTCAATGAGAGACTGACATAAGTGTGCAACTTTCGCTTCATACTGTGCTTGGGATACGCCGAGTCGAACATCAAAAGGCGCAAGCTCTCGCATAGTAATCGCAACCGTTGGTTTGTCTTTAATATATCGGCGCTCTAAGTTTTCAATATCCGGATTGTATTTAGTTGGGTCAATTAACCATGCGGTATCACTGCCCAAAACATAATGGTTGGAGTTAACATTTACTTCGTCTAAATGTTCTTCACTAACCGATTCTCTTAGAATTAAAGAGTTCGCTTGCTTGAAGACTTTATTCGCGACCTTAGCAACGTTTGGATCTTTAAAAGGGCCTACGCTATGGCCAATAATAAGGAAGGGCTTTTCTTCACGAATCGCCACTGCTGCGGCTTCAAATTGCGCGACACCATATAAGTCTACAAAAAAAGAGCCCCCGACTTGAATAACCAAATCATAAGGTTGAATGAACTCAGAAAATTCCTTATAGGCTTTTGGAAGCAACTTAGGTGAAGTGATTTTTTTATCGAGATATTTAGGCAGGACAATTCGGTTAACAAGCCTTTTCTCGATTCGACCCCATATTGATGTATATTGCTTTCTGGCCAATGAGAGTGTGTCTTTAAAAACTTTATGGCCGAAAAAAAACTGCGCTCCATCAGTATATCGGGATGTTATATCAATATCGTATTCTTGAAATTCACTTTCCAAGAAATCGATTAGACCACGTAAAATTGCCGCGTCACCTCTGTTTGAGCAAGAGTGATTGCCAACGATTAGTATTTTCTTCATATTGTTTAAACTCAATTTAAATTATAATTTATATTTATATGATAGCCGTATCCATATGCTTGAATTTGGCTTGTGACCCTAATGAATTCTAACCTTGAAATATTGTTAATTTGGTAAGGGTTTTCTCATTTTAGGTTTATATAATGATACTTTATTATTTGAAACCCAGCTTATCTTGAATGCTGTTAGGCAATACTCTTTGTCTGAATGAAATAAAAGATCTTACTATTCTAAACGATGTTTCAGACGAAAGAACATCTTTATATTTTGATAATAATGATTGCAATGAAGTCTGGTAGTATTTTAATCCTTTTTCATATAAGAAATCATTTTTATTAAGCTCGACAACTAACCTTATTTTTTGATTTTTCTTAGATGGTTTAGTCGTTAAACTATTTTTTCGTTGCATGACGCAATAAATTGGCTTGTCAACAGAAGAGATTGACTTTGCGTAATAACCGGTTTTAACAGAAAACATGACATCATTAGAGGCCATAACTTGGTCAAAAGAGATATTGTTATCTTTAACGAGCTGGTGTCTGATTAATTTACCCCAAGGCGGGTAGTAACGATAGCGGATAGATTCATCACCAGTTTGTAAATGCTGATTGACTAAATCCAATAGGTAAGAGTTTCTATCTGAAATTTCGCCTGTCTCTTCTACTAAGCTCAAAGACTTAAAATAAATAATATCATCATTACTTTGGGAAACGGCATCTAAGTAGTTGAAAGCTTCGTCAGTAAAAACATCATCTGAGTCTGCAAAAAGTAACCACTTACCTTTGGCAATTTTAAGTCCTAAATTACGGCATGTTCCCGCACTTTTTTGCTCAGTATTATTGTCTAAAAAAATACATTTAGACTTTATATTAGTCAGTTCATAAGTATCTGTACTTTTATCATCTACAACAATGACTTCAATATCATCTCGGTGAGGTATACTGTCAAGAAGCCTCTCAAGAGATTTAAAGTCATTAAAATGAGGTACAATTATCGAATACTTCATTGGAGACATATACCTTATAGTTATGCTTAAATTTATATCAAACTAAAACTAAATTTGAATAGTTGAAAATGTTTTTATTAAGAGTGATGTTATTAAATTCAGATTCACATTTTTCTCGCGCGTTTCTACGAATACTCTCAACCTTTTCCGGTGATAACTGACTAATTTTAATCAGTGTGTCTGAAAGTTCATTAATACTCGCTTCATTGACTAAGTAACCGGACACGTCATTTTCTATTAATTCAGGGATACCTGAGTGGTAAGTCGATAACGTAATTAACCCTTTGGCCATTGCTTCCATGAGTGCCACGGGTACGCCTTCCATATCACCATCTTTTGCTTTTACACTAGGCAATAGGAATATGTCCGCTTCATCGAGTTTATCTTTAACGACTTTCTGAGGTTGTTTGCCTAATAGGTGAATAAACGAATTTGCATCAGATTTTTCAATGAGCTCTTTGGCTTCGTTGTATAGCTCACCATCACCGATGATTGTAAACTCGATAGGAATTTTTTTAGATGCAAGCAGAACGGCATTAATAGAGTCCAAGATCGCCTTTTTATCTGTAAGGCGTCCGACTTGAATAACTTTTAAAGGTGTTGATAATTCTGAATCAACGTCTCTTAGTGTAAAATCATTCACATCAATGCCCATACGATGTACGCGAATTTTTTCTGGTTTGCAGCCCATTTCGATAAGCTTATCTTTCCATAGATGACTGATAGGTAGCATCAAGTCACCTAATTCAAATAGCTTTTTGTAGTGAGGCTTATTTTCTTTGAGGGTACGATAACGGCTGAGTTCATATCCATGGAATATGGTTGATATTGGTCCACCGATGATCCCGACCTCTCTCATTTTACATACGTAGTAACCGTTAGTACCAAAATGGCAAATGATATTATCATATTGTCTTTTTGGAAGATTAAGGCTTGACCAATATAGTAAGTCTACTTTTTGGTCATTGGTGATCAGTGGATCACGAATAACACTTAATACGGTGCTAAATTTTCCTTGCAATATTAACTTAGTCGCATTCTTGGCTGTTAAAAGCAGACGCTTTAATTTGGGTGTGTCGGACACTTTTTTACATATAACACTATCCATCAAGTTATATTTTTCGACGGTATCATGCATCATGCTATCTCTTAGGACAGTACTCGTGATGACATCAACATCAGCGCCCAAATCAATTAAACCACTTATTTGGTTTATAACAAATGTCTGAGAGATATTTGGAAAGTTATTCGTATACACTGCAATTTTCATTTTTATCTTTCCGTTATTATCCTAGTTTCTTCTTTTTATTGATTAAACCCATTGGTGTAGGGACAGGTGCTGAGCTGTTATGAGTAACGTAATATCCCATGTAGTAGATACCTATCGATATAATTGATATTAGTGTTAAGTACACAAAATTACTGTGAATGAGTGATGCATATGAAACAAAATACTCAGATATGAAAATGGACCCGACGGATATAACGAGGAAAGTTATAATAGGGGTTATATACCAAGAGTATTTAAAATTAATAATATGTTTATAGAAAACCAGGAATACGACGTTTAGCAATAAAGTTTGAAGCACCGCACTGCCCCAAGCGAGATTGTAGGCTCCGTAGCGGGCAAGGACTGAGTACATCACACCAAATAGGCCCAGTACTGATAGGTTCCAATAAAAATCGATTTTGGTTTTGCCTAAACCTTGAGTCAGCGTTCCCACTAATGCACCACCCACAGAGCGTACGCCCCAGAAAATAGCTAATGGCACCATGAAATAAGCGACTTCTAGTTTTCCATCACCGTATACAAAGGAGATCAGTTCTTCGTTCAACATACACATTATTGCGTATGGAAAAATTAAAACTGCAGAGACATAAGTATGGGCTTTTCTTGCTATCTCGTTCATCTTGCCCATGTCTTTTTGCGATGAAGCGAACAGCGGCAAACTGATGCTTCTAGCAATAGGCAGTATAAACTCAGAAGGTTTGCGAGTAAGTTGTTTGGCTAGGTTGAATGCACCTAACTGGTTGCTGCTAATGTAGAAACCTAACAATAGCGTATCTAGGTTTAATATGAATTGGTTAATCAGTTGTGAGCCAATCTGATAAATACCATAACGCCAAGCACCCTTTGCCTCTTCCATTGAAAACGAAAATTTAGGATACCAACTCTTGTCGGCGTAGCCCCAAATTAAAAAGCAACGAACAAAACTGGTAAATACAGAACCAAAGAATATGGAGGCTGCGCCCATACCAAAATAAGCCGTTGATACTGTGAGTACAGTGCCGGCAAATCTGGAAATCATATCGAACTTTGCCAACAGGTTGAGCTTGAAATCACATACATATCGAGCTTGAAGCTGGGCGGATAACGAAAGGGGAACAAAGGTTAGAGCAGCAAAAGGCAGCAAAGATAATATCTCACTATTATCATACATATTTGCTACAAGTGGGGTAATGGCGCAAAGAAAGAGAAACAACAGCAATCCTGATGATGCACAAAACCAAAATACTGTGGAATTAAGAACGCTGGAAACCTTTTGCTTATGTACTAAATAGTTTGCCATGCCCAAATCAGCGAGGATCTGAGAAATGTTGATAACAACCATGACAATAGCTACAACACCAAAGTCTGATAACTCTAGTAATCTAGCTAATATGGCAACTTGCCCCATAGATATAAAAAATATAAAGGCTTTTGACATTGTTTGCCATTTTAAAATATTACCTATCATTTAAGAGTGTTTCCTTGCAACGATATAATTTTTAGAATTGAAGTCAGAACTTTAGTAAGTGCAAAAATTATAGTTTTTTACTAAAAATCTATAATGCTCTAATAAAGAAGATATTTTGTTATTTCCTTATGCCAAGGCTACATTCTTTTTCGGTTTTCAAGCCATTCACTTGACTGAAAGGGCATGAACATATGATGCCCACCCACGCTGCCGCCCTAAGGTTTACCGCTCCCCCAAAGCGTTATCGTTTAGAAAATCTATCAATGAGTAAGTCATCTCAGTAACGACAGAATTAAAACTAAATTCATTTATTTCAGTCGTTTAAGAGTGTTTAAGTCAGAAGGATTAACTCTAAGGGTGACAACCGAATTCCATTTGTACCACTTCCTTTAAGCACGATAAGATACCATAGTGAAAGGAAGTGTGATCTCCAACATGAGGCGAGTCTCGTTAATGAAACTTCTTTTTACTACATGGCCTTATACGAGATTTAATACCTTCATAATGCGAATAATCACGTCATGACAACGACGATCAGTTCTAGCACTAATATCGTATTAATAATGAGAATATTAATTAGAAAGTTGTGTGTGGAGGCAATGATTGAATCGATAGTTAAGAGAGTGAGAATTTAATTTTGATATGTCAGAAACGAGTTTTAATTCCGTAATAAAGCCGTGATAGAAGAAGTGAAACGACATTGTTTAGTGCAATGGGGAATGCTGGAGACGCGATAAATTCAAGGTATAAAATAAGCGAGGAAATTTCCTCGCTTATTCAGTCACGTTAATGGCCATTTGGCTTTAACGAGCGGTTGCTCCGCCGTCTACTGGGAGCGATACGCCTAAAACAAAAGATGCTGCATCGCTGCTTAGCCACAATACCGCTGCCGCAACTTCTTCACCTTTGCCGAGTCGGCTAATGGGCTGGATACCTTCAATGATGTCGTCGGTGAGAACGCCTTTCTCTTTCATGTCCGCGACCATAGGAGTGTCGATTGCGGCAGGGCAAACCGCATTTACACGAATTCCTCGCGTAGCATATTCGAGAGCTGCACTTTTTGTTAAGCCAACGACGCCGTGTTTAGAGGCGTGGTAGGAAGCAAGCTTCCCAAGCCCGACAAGACCGCCAATAGACGCGCAGTTTACAATAGAGCCGTGACCTTGGTCGCGCATGTATTTTAGCTCGTGTTTCATGCTTGCCCAAACACCACGAAGGTTTATCGCGTTGACGCGATCGAAATCTTCCGCTTGCTCATCCGCAGCATCGATAGCAGGTACTTGAATACCCGCGTTATTAAATGCCATATCCAAACCACCGAACTGCTCAACGGTCTGCGCGACTAATGCGGCGACTTGTTCTTCTTTGGTGACGTCACAAACGAATCCCGCCGCTTTTCCTCCGGATTGGTTGATTTCGGTTACCGCAGCATCTAATGCTTGTTGGTTGACATCCGATAGCATCACTGAGGCGCCTGCTTTGGCGTACGCCTGCGCTGTTGAAAAGCCCATTCCAGATGCGGCCCCTGTTACTAAGGCTACCTTTCCAGAAAAATCATAAGAGACTGACATGTTACCTCCTCGAAGATGAAGAATATTGGTGTTAAGACACAGAGAAGGTGCTTTGCACCGTGAATCGAGGCTCCAATCGGATTCAACGAGGTATCACAGTATTAAAGAAGTTTGATAGCACCAACTCTTTATTGGCTGAGTGTGAATGAAATGCTTGGCCAAAATGTGAGTGTGGTTGTGGCCATTTACACTTCAGCTGATCATCAGCAGGGTAGTGATATGTTGAGCATTTTAGTTCACCCAAATCTGATGGCATCCAGTGTATCGGTTATTGGCAAGGGTGTGATGTGGCTAAACTCCACAATGTTTGCTCGATTGTCTAAGCTATTTACGAAGGATGGACTTTTGATGAGCGCATCGCTAGCTTATTCGCTAGAACGTTTGATGATTTCAAAGCGATGAATAGAGGCACTTTGCCAAAAAATGAGTTGTAAGTTATTGATTTTTGTTGTTGCAGGCAAGAAAAAAGACGCCCTAGGACGTCTTTAAACTTAGAATTGGTGGAGCTGGCAGGATGCTCCACCAAACTTTTAAAAATCAATAACTTAACTGTTTTTTTTTGTGATTGTTTTTAGGTGGCTTAGTACCATTTGTTAGTAAACACTTTACCGGAATTATAAGAGCATGAAAACTCAATAATATCCGCTGTTATTACTTTCGGTTCAACTCCCTAATGAGGAGCTGAACTGAGTTGTTTGATTTGCTGTGCCGAAGATTTAAGGCGATTAACCGTTGAGTTTTGTTCTTCAGCTAAGCGGCATGTAGATAGTTCTTTGAGAGTATTAGATATACGATTTTTTTGACGCTTTTCTTGAGAGACCATGCCCGTATTTTTAGCGTCGAGCCATCTATCTATTTGATGTTGTAACTTGAGAATGACCTTTTGTACTTCGAGTGATTCTTTAGCTTGCTGTTGTTGATACCTCCATTCATCTACTCGGGCTCCTCGTGATGGAGTGTTCGGGACGTATAAACGGTGGTCTATTTGGCAGTGTTTCAATACAGCCGCATTAAACGCAGTCTTTTTAACTTGGTAACAGCCTTTTTTTGGAGGTTCTTAAGAACCCTTCCCTCCAAGACTTTCCCTTCCAAGACTTTCCCTATAATTAGGTGGACATGGTCTCCACTACCATTACGTCCATGTTGAGGTTGTTGATGTAATACTGCACGAATTACCTTTTTGAATGCTATCGTTTCACTGTGTGTGAGCTTTAGGTGACGAGCCAACTCTCTACAGCAGTCGCCAATAATCAAGCGCCAATCATTTACGGAGGGTCTAAACCCTCTTGGCAGAGTCAAACAAAACTCCATAGCATAGCTTGATAATGGACGCCCACGAGCTCTAAAGATTAATTTGGACATAGTGAGTCCTCCTTGTTTCAGGATTCAAATAAGAAATACAGAGTGAGAATTATTGGAACGTACCGAGCATTGTCAGTTGCACGTCATCAAAGACGTTTCTGGACAGGTGACGAGCAAAGGCTTTCATCCATACCGAGAGCAGCTCTTGTACCTCTGGGTGGGATAAATCCGTGCTCCCCACATCGGGTTGATAGCACCAGCGATTAGCAAGGTGAAAGTACAACTCAGGCTCAACGGTTGTGCTGTGGTCATCGGGATAAGAGAAGCTGGCAAAGAACACCACCAGCCAAGGGCTTGAGGCTGACTCACGTTTAAGTTGCACCTCAATGGGATGTATACCTTGGCGATGTCGGTAGTAACTCATTTGGCGGCAGCTCAGTACGAGGCGTTCGGCATTCTCTGGGAGAGTGTATCACTGCTTTCACCACTTCTCGCGGGTAGACGCTGGCCGCATCCACCGTTCCTTGAAACAGCTCTTTAAACTCAATCAATCGGTTTTGGTTATCCAGTAGCAATAAGGCAAACACTTCGCGCTCATAGCTGCCTAACTTGCAGCGCACATACTCTTTGGTGGCATCAGGGTTGATTAGAGCATCACCACGCACGTAGCGTGTTGCCAGTATCTCTGCGGCATGCTCTAGGATTTCATTTTCCTGATAGCGTTGCTGCTTTTGGTAATCGGAAGTTTTGGGATTCATTTCAGGCTCCTGTCGGAATCAATGATGGGGTTTCACATTGATGACATATGCCTGAAGATTTTTGGATTGAGGTTCAAGGGGCGTTATTAGGTCGTTGGGCTGTTCTATGCAATGTCCCCAAAATGACTGAGCTCGATACATGGGAGCATCGGCGCCTCTATGTGGGCTTTAATTCTATTTGTACATCTCATAGAATGCCCAACTTATTACTCAACAAATCTGTAAACTTTCTTAAAGCATAATTATATGATGCGTTAAGTTTACTAATATAATCATTACCTTATGATCATAAAAAACGAAATCAGACAAGTTTTATCATTGATTCTACCAGTTTTATTAACGGCATCTATCGTTTCATACCTTGCGACCCTAATGCATCACCTACCCACAACACCATTGATGATCGCTTCGATAGGCGCTTCGATTACAATCGTATTCGTTCTGCCAAGCAGTCCAATGGGGAGAACTTGGCCTGTTTTGGCAGGTCATCTGCTGCCGGCATTAGTTGGTGTATGTCTTACATCTTTGATAGATGATGCGACAATACTTTTCTTAACGACGATAACGCTGAGTATTATTACGATGGTTATTTTCAAGTGCGTTCATCCGCCAGGTGTGGCCACAGCACTGGTGCCAGCAATAAGCCAAAGTACACAGCCAGCAATGGGACTCTCATTTCTTCTAGATCCGGTATTATTTAATATTATCCCGCTTATCATTTGTGGCTATTTTTACCGTTGGTACCTCAACCTCAGGGCATCTAAAAAAGAGTCATCAGGCTCAAAATCAACATCCGCTCACAACAAAAGCTCTATCTTTTTTAGTGAGTTACATGAAACCATTGCAACGAGAAATGAGTGGCTCGATATAGATGAGAGAACGCTAGACGATATTTTCAAACAGACTCATTTACTTGCGCTGGAACATCGGCATCAAAAATTGACTTGTGAGCATATAATGACGAGCCGGTTGATAACATTGAAGCCAAATGACACTATCCATAAAGCATTGGAACTACTTCAGCAGAATCAATTCGCGGCTTTACCTGTGGTTGATGATGAGTATGAGCTTGTGGGGATATTTTCCTTGGTTGATTTTCTAAGAAGTGTTGAGAATAGAAAGTTTGACCCATTTATCGCGCTTTACCTACAAGCAAAGAAAAAAGCTAAGAAAGAGGTAAGCCAGTTTATGAATGTAGCGCCAGTGTTTATGCGCTCGGATACTCATATCGCGCGAATGATTCCTCTTCTAACGTCAGGGTATCACCATATACCTATTGTCGATAATAGAAACCGACTTAAAGGTATGATGACTCAATCAGATCTCATTGAATTCCTTTACAATATCAAGGCGTAACGATGAGTTTGCATAGTGTAAAAGTCAGTTGCGGCATGTTATTGAATCTGTGAAAGAGCGCTCTACAATTAAACTATCTTTTGCTTAAATGACGGTATGAACCCAGTTCTTCGCGTTGATTTTTTTGACGACAGCATTTAAATGAAATTTACAGTTTTCAGGCTTACTCCAAAATGTTCAACGAGCTAAGGGGGGGATTCCTTTTGACATTAGTTTAATCAGCACAGCACTTAGCATTCGGCTAGAGTACAGGGATTTTGTTTCGAAAACGTATGTTGTAGTCCAGAGAGAGCTGCCTGTATAGCCACATTTCCGATCATTTATTTCGTTTATGACCAAACGCACGGTTACTACTTATTAGATTTGAAATTGGTTTATGAATAGAAGAATGTCCGTATACTGTTATGTAACAGTAGCTCTCTGTATAGTCTATTATCTAGATGAATATTCGAATAGATACTCAGAGTGCGTGCGTACGCAGACACTACTGAGACCAGTTGGACACTGCACCGTTGAACGTAAGGTCATGTTACTCGGTAGCTTTACGAGTGAACTGATGACGTCAAAGAGGCATGAGTGAGTTTTATGTCATCAGTTCACCTAGATATTCACGTCTGATTTCAGTACTAAGGAGTCATTAATGGCCTTTAAATCAACGTCAAATGAACCCGATTGCTTACTCACGATGAACCAAGAAACGTTCGTATGTAATGCCGAATCCATAAAACATGGTGCACGTTATCAAAATGTTTCTATCGTCCTTGCCATTAAACCCAGTAATCTTGAACCCAGAGCGTTTGACGCATTTCATAAAGTCATGCAAACCGTTAAAAGCGCACAGGTTGTAGGAAGCTTGAAGCAAAGTTTCTTCTTGGTGTACTTATGTCAGCCTATTTGCATTAGTCAAAACTGCGCCCGAGCAATTCATTTCAGCATTCGTCATTTCTTCTCTGAAGTAAAAAAATCCGATGAGCGTATGTACCGGTATTTAACTTCTGGGAAAGTGGGAGTGTCTGTGTTGGGGATGGACACTCAATCTATGAAGAGGGCTGTTGTACATGCATCTCAAGCAACATTAGTGCAACCAGCAGGGCATAAAAGTCGTATCCAGTTTTACGACACCGATTTGCAATTGACGATTAAACGCTATGTACTTCTAGAAGATCTTGTGCATGACGCTATCGAGAAAGGAGAGGTGGGCGTTCAGTATCAGCCGATTATCAGTTGTCTGGATTGGGAGGTGGCAGGATATGAAGCATTTTGTCGTTTTAATATAGACTCTGCACTTGACGCTACAACCACTGAATTGATAGGAGTAGCAGAGGACTTAGGCCTTATATCGGACTTGGATTTACTCATATATCAGAGTGCATTTTCACAATGTTCACTTCTATTGAAAAAGTCCGGAAATTTTCTGAATCTCAATCTGTCGCCGAATACCCAACAGAATTTGCCAGAAGTATTGGAGTGCATGGTGGTGCTGGCGAAGCAAGAGGAGATTGAACTGCAGCAAATTATTATTGATATAAACGAAGTTAAAAGTCCAGCAGCGACTCTTGACCTTGCAACACTTCTACCAGGGTTTCGCCAGCGCGGCATTCAGTTTGCGTTGGATGACTTATCTAAAGGTTTTCGATTGGCTGACTTGCTCAGCAAAGGAGAGTTTAAATATCTCCGAGTTAGTCGTGAGCTGATTGAACGCAGCCATAAACGCGGTGAATACTATCAAGTCATTAAGTTGCTAGTCAGATTATGCCATCGCTTGGATGTACAGGTGATTGCTGAAGGCATCGAAACACCTGATGAGGCACGTTTGCTGTCTTATCTGGGGGTTGATTATATGCAAGGGTATCTTTTTGCCAAGCCTGTTGATTACAACGAACTGCAGGATACAGAGAAACAGGTTGATATCATACTTCGACAACTGCATACCGATGGGATGACGGATAGCTCAGATGTGGATGAAGAAGCTACCACTTTGCTCCATATTGCTAGTAAAAGCCTACCTCGTTTAGATCCCGGAGACCCACTCGTTCTTGCCAATGAATATTTGAAACCCGACACTATTAACGTTATTCCTGTGATTAACAAAGGTGAGTGTGTTGGATTAGTGGACAAATCGCAGCTTAATCTTCATTTGACGCCAGCGATGGGTACCGAACATGAAACGATGAAAGAAGCGAGTATCTGGAAAAAGCCCGTTGCCAGTATGATGGACACTCAATTCACCGTCATGGATACGGAAATTATGCTTACAGAGGTGTTTCCATTGATTAAAGAGGGTGCCATTTCTCTACCGATCGTATTAGTCACCAACAATCGTTACAAAGGCTTGGTTACGAAAACCGAGGTTATTGATTATCTACTAGAGCTTACTGTGTCTTAAATAGGCTCAAGTGCTCAACAATTTGCTCCGTCACTTTTGTTAGCCTACTACCCTGATTTCTTAGTTCCTGACAGTCTTGAGCGTTAGATCCTGACAGCATTTTAAGTGCATCGGTCTCTACAGCAATATCCTTTACCAATTTATTTATCTGTATAATGTCAATATTATCGCTTGGATTTTCAGTTCCTATCAGAGTCAGTATTCCATCTATGCTACTGCTAACAGTATCCAGTTCATTCTGGCTAGCTTTGGTGTATGTGCTAAGGGTTCCAAGAGATCCAGATTGTGATCTCATCTGATCTCCTGCATCTAGTACAGCAGTTGAGATTCTTGCAATGATCTGATTGATTTGATTAAGGCTGCTCTGAGTTGAAGTCGCTAAGTTTCGTACTTCATCAGCGACTACGGCAAAGCCACGCCCATGTTCTCCAGCTCTTGCTGCTTCTATTGCTGCATTTAGAGCTAATAGATTGGTTTGATCGGCTAGATTACTAATAACCGTGATGACTTGTCCTATAGAACCTGTTTGTTCAGAAAGAGATTGAAATTTAGTTTGCAGCTCATCATTTTTAATAATATAGCCATTTAACTCAGAAACCATGATGTCCATATTTTTATTGAAGCGAAGTAATCTAACCTTGGTGCCTTCCACTTTTTGCCTAGTTTCATCTGCTTTGGATTGAAGGGTTACTGACGACTTATCTAGAATGTCTACGAGCTGTGAAATCTCGCCAACACGCTTATTCTGTTCATTTATGCGCATAGATATATTATGAGTTTTAGATTTCAAATGTTCCGCAATATCATCTGAGGTGGAAGCCTGTTGCTGAATATCTGTTAGTGCTAGTCGGACATTTTCTCGAAAGCTGTTAATCACACCCAACACCTTGCCGATTTCACTGTTATAGCGACTGTTTATTTCGCACGCGATTGATAGGTCTTTCTTTTCAAACAACGTCATATACGAGGTTACATGCCTTAGCGAATCAACACCCCCAGATTTTTTCATCGAAATCGTGAATGATAAGAAATGTCGCCACCAGAAATTGAATGACTTGTGATGTAACAGATTCAGTAAATATAAATGCATTTGTAAATAGAGCTAGGGTGCCAACCCAATGGATCGTGCGCATTCGAAGAAAAAGAGATTTCATGACTATTCCTTAACCACTAGTTGTATTTGACCAGAGGCTACTGATTGATATTTATCTTTTGGGGACGTTACGATTTTGTGTTAAACATGTTCTGATTTTTCTTCTCAGATTCAGACCAGAAGTTAATGTTGAAATGAGCATCGTCACTCATTTCAATACGATGCCAATACAGCGGTGGACTAGTGGCAAAAGTACCTGCGGGTATAAGAAGCTTAATTTCAGGCTCTGTTGCGTGCTCAGAAGCAAACCCATAGTAGATAACAATGCCCTCCATTACACAAAGTTGTCCAAATATACCTTCGGCAGTATTATGATGCGATAGCAATGCTCTTGGTACATTGTCTTGGGTGAAAAACGGCGTTGAACGTTGGATAGTCCAATGTTTAGGAATTCTTTGATGATTCATAATATGTCCTTATTGACCAATAAGTTTCACTACTAAAATGTCCCGACTTACGCCTTAAGTGTTTATTCAGCCCCTTTTCTATTAACGCTTGGACTGACTCTTTTACCATGGCTGGATTGCCATACAGATAGACAAAGCTTTTTTCAGGATTGAGTGAAACTGCTGCGGTGTTTTCAAGTGACCCATCGCGCAGTAGTGCCGGAATTCTTCCAGACAATGTTCCGCTGACTGATTCTCGAGAAACAATTGGTACATATTTCAACCTCCCAGCATAACGCTGTAATTGTGCTTCGATTTGTGCTCGATACACTAAATCTCTTTTTTCTCTGACCGCGTGTACCAATACTATTTTTTCAAAAGATAAAAGGGGGCCATCAATATGGAGAGATAAGGCCCAATAGCCGTACCGCTCGACACTAACCATAGTTGTTTGGCGTATTCAGGAACTTCCTCTATTGTCATAAATCCTGCTGGCTGTTTTGCTACCCATACGGAGTCTCCGCTTTGCAACTGATGCAGTTTGGGCGAAAGCTCTCCCTGAGAGGCTGCAACAATTAGGAACTCCAGATCACCAGTAAGCGAATACTCGGTAGGGGGAGTAACAATCGAATAAGCACGGCGAACCCAATCACCGTGTTCGTTTTGCAGAGCAAGTTTAGTAAACTGACCTGCGACAAAAGGGTCTATATCAGCACGAACGGCAATTGAGAATTGGCTGGGCGTCCAATCAATGCGATGTACCACTTTGCCGGGAATCAAACCATGTGGAACCATACAACCTCCGAAAAGCAATATCCTTGGGGGAAATGCCATCACAAAGTAATGATGACAGATCTTAAAGGGTTAACTCTGTTTTTAGGCGGATGAGACTGCACGCAACAACGGAAAAGCTTGATCAACCTTGTCACAGGTAACAACAAAACCGATCATTCGATTATTATCATCATAAGCTTGCGCAATAACACTTTGCTTTTCATACTCAACCTTCCAAGCTGTTGCGTCATTAACTTGTCCACCGATCTGGATTGGATAAGAGGGGGGGGGTCACCTTCACCATCATCGGTGGCAAAGAAAGCAGTGACTCTTGATTCAACAATTGTTTGGCAAGCACATTGGCACTGAGAACTATCGGTTGTAGGTATGCCATCACTTTTCCGTCAATCTCAGCGCAGTCACCTAGAGCATAGACATGCTCATTTGACGTTCTCAACCTCTTATCAACCACAATGCCACGCTCAGTGACAATACCTGCCTCTCGAGCAAGCCGAGTATTCGGTCTTAGACCTGCCGCCGAAATGACGCAATCAATGCTGCCGTCCAGACTTAAATTGGTAGTGACCTTAAAGCCCGTATCTGTATGAGTGATGTTTTCAACGTGGCTTAGCAACTGAAGTTTGATTCCCTCTTCACGTATCTGATCTTCTAATCGCAATGCCACAAAATCAGGGGTTAGATTAACGAGCAAATGACGGTTAGGCTCAACGATCGTCACTTGCTTACGACTAGCACAAAGATCCATTGCCAGCTCTCCACCAATCAGCCCGCCCCCCCCCATAATTAACACATGATTCGCCGAATCGATCTGCTGTTGCGAGCAACGATATTCATTCAGGCTATTCAAGGTAATAACACTAGATGTACCATTGCCTTTAATGGGTGGAACAAAGGCATTCGTGCCTGTTGCAAAAACCAACTTCGAATATGGATAAGCTTGTCCTTTCGCATGGATACATTGCCGCTTGATATCTACTTGCTCTGCCCAAGTATTAGCAAACAGTTCAACCTTATAATGTTTAGAAAACTCTTCTCCTGAGAGTTGAACTAATTCTTCTGCGGCGCGCTGTGTTGTAAATACATGGCTAAGGTCCGGTTTGTTATATTCATCGCCCTCATCACCAGTAAAAACCTGAATAGGTATTGTTGTATCTTGGCGGCGAAAGTTTTTAATCAATTGGTAAGCGGCGAAACCACTTCCAATGATCACAATAGGTGCTGACATATCATTGTTCCTTAACCGTTATGGGGAATAAACACGTCTTTGTCTAGGTGACACTCTGGGCAAAGAAAGTAGTCAGGAACCTCATCCCAAACAGTACCCGGTTCAACACCTTGATTTGGTTCACCGATAGCAGGATCATAAATCCAATTACATACACTACAGATCATGCATTGACAGCCACGGGGGTGATTTGTGGGAACTACACTTATTGTTGAATACTCCATTGAAGCAGACGCTTCGGAAGTCGGTATTGGCATTACGGATTCTGTCAACAGATGCAAAGCCCATTGCTTAGCTATTTGACGGCCATAATCGCGACATTCTCGCATGGCCTTTCCATCTGGACGCCATTTTGTTTTCAGGCTTAATGCTGTCTCGAAGCCGGCATCCGTCAATCGAGCATGTATTCGATCAACAGCCCCACCATTCCAGCCATAGCTACCAAATGCGGCGGCTTTTTTTCCTTTAAAACGAAGACCTGTGATCTCTTCTAACATCCCTGCAATTTTTGGCATCATCACGTTGTTCATGGTTGATGAACCAACAAAAATGCCTTTTGAGCGGAATATGTGCGATAGAATTTCATTCTTGTCATGTTTAGAAGCATTAAACACTTTGACTGCAACACGCGGATCAATGTCGTGAATACCATTGAGCAATGGCATCAGCCATCATTCGAGTATTGTTAGACATTGAATCGTAAAAGATGGTGATACGGTCTTCTTTATAGTTATCTGCCCACTCTAAATATTGATGAATGATCTGTGTGGGGTTATCGCGCCATACAATACCGTGAGAGGTCGCAATCATATCTACGGGCAAGTTGAAGCTCAGAACCTCTTTTATCTTTGCTGTTACCAAGCTACTAAATGGCGTTAAGATATTCGAGTAGTAACGTAAGCACTGATCCATCAGCTCAATTTGGTCTACTTCGCCGTTAAATAAATGCTCATCACAATAGTGCTGACCAAACGCATCATTACTAAACAGAACCGCGTCGCCCGTCAGGTAAGTCATCATACTGTCTGACCAGTGAAGCATTGGTGCTTCAACAAAGACCAGTTGTTTGCCGTTACCGATATCAATATTGTCACCTGTTTTTACAGTTTTGAAATTCCATTCCGGGTGATGGTGGTGACCGACGATAGAGTCGATTGCGGCTTCCGTACAATAAATAGGTGTACCTGGGATTTTTTCCATCAGAGCTGAAAGTGCGCCAGCGTGATCTTCTTCTGCGTGATTAACAACGATCAAATCGATCTCATTAAGGTCGAGTTCCATCTCCAAGTTTTGAAGAAATTGATGACTGAAGCGGTGGTCTACCGTATCAATAAGAACTGTTTTTTCTTCGCGGATCAGGAAGCTGTTATAGCTGGTTCCTTTGGTTATCTTGTACTCTGTACCATGGAAACCCTGTACTTCCCAATCGCGTTGACCGATCCAGTGGATATTATTTTTTACATGAATTGTCATTGTCTACTACCTAATATCAATTTAATCAAATTAGCTTAACTGTACGAGTATTTGCACAGGATGTGCCAATGTTTAACGTTTTGATACTTATGGTTTTTTATTATTGTTATCATGAGCGTTGTCATAATGACAGTTATAATGTCAATATGACAATTACGGAGATACCTAATGACTTCACTCTTAGTCCAATGGCTGCATATCACACATCCGGTTTTACCAGCCAAGATCGATTTAACCGACTTTTGGCAGCCATTCGGCAGGTGCTCAACTGCGACGCATCGGCCCTTCTATTACTACAAGGCCAGCAATTTACTCCTTTGGCAATTAATGGCTTGGCTGAAGAAGTATTGGGGCGGCGTTTTGAAATTGAAGAACACCCTCGGCTTCAAGCTATTGCTCGAGCAGGGGATATTGTACGCTTTCCTGCTGACAGCGACTTACCTGATCCTTACGACGGCCTGATTCCCAACCACAGCGGGCAGTTGCATGTTCACTCTTGCATTGGACTACCGCTGTTGATTGACGACCATTTGAACGGTGCAATTACTATCGATGCTTTCGACCCAGGTCAATTCGATAAACTGCATAGCGATGAGTTGCGTTTTGTCAGCGCACTGGCTGCTAGTGGGCTTCACACTGCTTTGCTCCTAGAAAAACTGGAAAAGCAGACTGTTGGTAGCAATGAAACGCTTACGGAAAGTCATGGTATTAAACAGGAGATGATCGGAAACTCTGTGGGTATGCTCGATTTGCAAGAGCAGATAGACGCTGTTGCAAACACTGATCTTGCCGTTCTGATCATGGGCGAAACCGGGGTTGGTAAAGAGTTGGTTGCCAGTGCAATTCATCACCGCTCTTCGCGTGCAGAGAAACAATTAGTTTATCTTAACTGTGCTGCACTACCTGAATCAGTGGCTGACAGCGAACTTTTTGGCCATGTAAAAGGGGCATTTACAGGAGCTATCAGTAATCGTAAAGGAAAATTTGAGCAAGCCGATGGGGGAACATTGTTTCTAGATGAAGTGGGTGAACTTTCTCTCGCCTTACAAGCAAAACTACTGCGCGTACTGCAATATGGTGATATTCAGCGTGTGGGGGACGATCGCCATATTACGGTGAATACTCGGATAGTCGCAGCAACCAACAGAATCATGCATGAAGAGGTCACAGCAGGAAGGTTTCGTGCCGACTTATACCATCGATTAAGTGTATTTCCTGTGTTCGGTCCGCCTTTACGTGACAGAGGAAACGACGTGGTTCTGTTGGCTTTTTTTTTTGCTGAGCGCACTCGCCAGAAATTAAATATCAAAAGCATCCGGTTTGATAATCAGTTTATCGATAATATCAAACATTACCAATGGCCGGGCAACGTACGTGAACTCGAGCACGTCATCAGTCGAGCTGCAGTCTTAGCTAATGCGTCCAGCACTGATCTGGATATCGTCCTCACAACACGACACTTAGTGTTACCAAAACATGGTGACTCAATTATGGCTGCGAAAGATATATCTATAAGTTCGGTAACGACGAATCAAAAGCCATTTTTGGTCTATGAAGGAGAGCAAAATTTAAAGCAAGCAACCGAGTCATTTCAAAAGCAGTTCATAGAAGAATGTTATACAAAAAATAATAAAAACTGGGCAGCAACCGCGCGTGAGCTATGTATTGATACAGGAAACTTGCATAGACTGGCGAAACGTCTAGGAATCAAGTAATTTAAGCACGAAGTATATAATCAAGGGCTTTCAATCACAGCAGGTACCGGTAGATATCAGCTATTTAGGTGCTGTTATACAGTAATTAAAACTATCAGTTCGAGTGTGAGCTAGTTCATTTAAGAAGAGGATGCTACTAGCATCCTCTTTTCTTTTTAAGCATGTATAAATGATTAAGTGATTCTCAACTAGCTCGGTGACTGGGGCTATGTGTCAACGCCAAATACTTGAGATACCTCCGTTCAGTTCACACGACCCCGCACCCTGCGCCGTACCCAGAGCTATTTTTTCTATGGGTAAATTCCTTTAAACCACTTATTTTACAAGCTCTAGCAGCACACCTGCTTCCATGTGGTGGGTAGAGGTATAGAGCTATATGGTAATCAACCTGCCAATTTAAGCCCTTTTCGTCTCGCGAGTGATACATTTCCCTCAGCAGAAGCGGTGATATGATCGCTCCACCAGCTCATCATAGGGCGGCGGCGTTCAAGGTAGTCAGTACGGTTATAGGCGCTACGCACTTGGTTATCATCGACGTGTGCTAGTGACGCTTCGATCAAGTCACGGTCAAAGCCTTGTTCATTGAGAGTGGTACTCGCTAGCGATCGTAAACCGTGACTAACAAGTCGACCTGCAAACCCCATACGTTTTAGAGCCATATTTGCCGTTTGGCTGTTACACGGTTTCTTCGGATCGCGATCTGAAGGAAAGATAAATTCACGATGGCCGCTTATCGGCTTCATTACATCTAATAGCGCCAGCATCTGCTCTGTGAGCGGGATGCGGTGCTCTCTTCTTTTTTTCATTCTCTCGGCTGGAATAGTCCATATCTTTTCCTCCCACTCAATCTCATCCCATCTAGCGCCTGCGGCTTCAGAAGGACGAGTCATGGTGTGTAGTTGCCACTCAATTAAACAACGAGTAGTACGCTTTATACTGGCATTGGCGATAGCTCCCATGAGCTCTGGTAATTCATTTGGTGCTAGTGCTGCCATGTTTTCTTTTTTGGGCTTTTTGAAAGCGGCTCGAATACCGGTTAATGGATTAGCTTTTACAAGACCACAGTTTGCCGCGTAGTTCATTATTTCGTTTAAGCGTTGAGATAAGCGTTTAACGGTCTCTAGGCTGCCTTTTGCTTCGATAGGCCTAAGTAGATCAATAACGAGTGGGGCATCGATATCTTTTACTGGTGAATTCGCTATTTGCGGAAATACATGAAGTTCTAGTGAGCGCCAGATATCGACAGCATAGTCTGGAGTGACTTCGTGTTTTTTGAGGTTGAACCAATCTTCAGAGACTTTAGCAAAGGTATGTTCGTAGATTTCTTTGTGAACGAGTTCTTGGCGTTTTCGTTCTTCTTGAGGATCAATCCCCTGAGCTAGCAGCTCTCTGGCTGCCATAGTATTTTTACGAGCATTGGCAAGAGATAAGTCTGGATATCTACCTAGGCTAAGGTTTGCTCGTTTTCCTGTAATGGGTTTGTAGTAGTTAAAGAGCCACTGTTTTGAACCGTTAGGCTTGATACGTAATCGAAGGCCATCACCATCAAACAAGTTGTATTCTTTATCCTTGGGCTTCGCTGATTTGATATCTTTGTCTGTTAGACGAGTAGTTATTTTTGCCATGTTGGGTACACCAGATTAACTCATTAAAATCAGTGTACCCTGTTGTGTACCCAAAGATCAAAGAAGTAGTGAGACGTCCTTGGATGTTGATGGATGCTAAGTTATTGATTTTTCGTTATTGTAGGCACAAAAAAAGACGCCCTTGGACGTCTTTAGATGTTGAATTGGTGGAGCTGGCGGGAGTTGAACCCGCGTCCGGAAACCATTCATCTTCGGTACTACATGCTTAGTCGATCTTTAATTTCACCACCCGACTGCGAACCGACACGCGACCGAATGGCTAACCTGAATTATATCTCACGCTTCATCCCTCAGGTGGGGGAATCCACGCCAGCTTGATTTGGTTTGACCTTCCTGAATCCCCGTCTTACAAGCGGAAGCTAGGGAGGAAGGGCTCTAAGCAGGTTATTAAGCTGCTAGTGCGTAGTTTTCGTCGTTTGCGACTATTTTTTTGCGGTTTGTTAACGAGGCCTACCGCACCTCGGCATGCACCTTAGACTGCAAAATTCCCGTCGAATCCTGAATCAGCCCCAAGGTATGGTGTGCATAGTAACAGATAAGTAGCGGCTGTCTAGCTCTATGCGTCTGATCGGTTAAGATTAACGCAGTGAACTTTTCATCACACGCGCTTTTTGACGTTGCCAATCTTTATCTTTTAAATCAGTACGTTTATCGTGAAGTTTTTTACCTTTAGCCACACCAATTTTCAGCTTCGCCCAAGAGCGAGACCAATAAAGGGATAGAGCGGTTAAAGTCATGCCTTCACGGTTGATTCGACCAAATAGGTTATCGAGTTCACGACGCGAAAGTAGCAGTTTACGAACCCGTGTTGGCTCAGAAACCACATGGGTGGAGGCTTGAGTCAGTGGCGTGATTGTCATCCCACTGATAAAAGCCTCTCCGTCACGCATGAAAACATAGCTTTCAGCGATATTTGCTTTGCCTTGGCGAAGTGATTTGACTTCCCAGCCTTGTAACTCAAGGCCCGCTTCGTACTCATCTTCAATGAAGTACTCGTGGCGAGCTTTTTTATTGAGTGCGATGGTATTGCTACCCGCTTTTTGTTTTGATTTTTTCTTTGCCATAATGGGGGCATTATACGGATCACAAGTGGGTTAGGAAATGCTTTTATTTGCGCAAAGCGTGAATAACAGTAAAATTAACCAAAGCTTGAGAATCAGGCTGTCGTTATAGGAGTTTGTATGAAGCAAGTCACTCGCTCTGCACTGGTCTCTTTTAGTGCTGAGCAGATGTATGACCTCGTCAATGATGTCGCAAAATATCCTGAGTTTTTGCCTGGGTGTTCCGGTTCGAGAGTACTAGAAAGCTCAGCGACTGCGATGGTGGCTTCTGTTGATGTCTCCAAAGCGGGGATTAGCAAGACGTTTACCACGTCCAATACGCTTATTCCTTGCGAAGCCATTTTAATGAATTTGGTCGATGGGCCATTCAAAAGCTTACAAGGTGGATGGTACTTTACGCCACTCGATGAACAAGCATGTAAAGTTGAATTGAAATTAGAATTTGATTTTTCAAGCAAAATGATAGAAATGGCGTTTGGCAAAGTATTTAGTGAACTGACCAATAACATGGTGAACGCGTTCACTCAGCGAGCAAAGCATGTCTATCAACCAGCAAATAAAACCGGTGTTCTTGCATGAGTATTGAATCAGATATGATCCATGTTGAAGTCGTCTATGCGCTTCCACAAGAGCAGCGAGTTTTTACGATGGTGGTGAACAAATCGATGACCGTAGAGGAAATTATATCTGAATCAGGTGTATTAGAACTCTATCCTGAGATAGATTTGTCCAAGAATAAGGTCGGTGTGTTTAGCCGTAATGTGAAGCTTGATGCGACGGTTCGCGACCATGATCGTATTGAAATTTATCGTCCTTTATTAGCTGATCCCAAAGAGATTCGTCGTAAGCGAGCTGAGCAGGCTAAACAAAAAGGGACTGCAGACCCTGTGACTGGCGGTAAACCGAATACCCAGCGCAAAAAAGAAGGCTCGTTGTAACGAGCCTTCTTTTTGTATAGCGAGTTTGAATAACAGAAAACGCGAATATTGTTGGCACACACATTGTGGTTGCGTATTAGCGGATTAATTCAAACCTTCAAAAAACTTATCACTGGCTTCGAAGTCGCCATTGAGGTTAACCAGTTGACCTTTATCATTAAAGTTCACCACTAAGTTTTTTTGAATGGAGTCATGGTGACCTTCGGTATGGTGGTAAATGTAGTACCAAGTGTCAGGGTAGCCATTTTCGATTAACATTGGCGAACCCATAACGTAACGCACCTGTTCCTTTGTCATGCCAAATTTGAGCTGATCAACAGCTTGCTGTTCAACATAGTTTCCTTGATTGATGTCGATACGATAAACCAGTTTCTCTGCCAAAGAGCAACCTGTCAGTATGGTCATCGCGAGCGGTAGGGCTACAAGCCACTTTTTCATTTGCATACTCAAATTCTACTACTGAGAAATCATAAAACTGCGGTGATGATAAACCAAGCAGGGCATGAAAGTAAAAACATGCCCAGCGATTGAATTGTTTCAGACCGTTATTTTTGAATTTGGTTGCAAAGTTAAGCGAATATTTCTGTGTTTACGCGGCGATTAATAGCTCTTTGGCATTGGCAAGCGTTGATTGGGTAATCTCACTTCCACCCAATAAGCGAGCGAGCTCAGAAATACGTTGCTCTTGGTCTAAACAGTGCATTTGTGTTTCGGTATGGCCTTTCTTGGTTTGTTTTGCCACAAACAGTTGTTGATGACCACAGCCTGCAACTTGAGGTAAATGAGTAACACACAATACCTGAGTTGATTCACCAAGTTGGCGAAGCATGCGGCCAACGACGGCAGCTGTTGGTCCGCTGATCCCTACGTCTACTTCATCAAAAATTAGGCTTGGAGTATCGACTTTTTGCGCCGTAATTACTTGAATTGCCAATGAAATTCGTGATAATTCACCACCGGAAGCCACTTTTGAAATTGGCTGCAAGGGTTGGCCTGGGTTGGTTGAGACTAAGAAGCAGACGGAATCCATGCCGAGTGGTGATGGATGTTCGTTATTATTCATCACTTCAATAGAGAACTGTGCTTTCTCCATACTTAACTCATGCATACTCTTGGTGATCAGCTTATTCAGTTCTTTGGCATAGCGACTACGAGATTTATGCAGCTTCTCAGCGCTGACTAGAAAGGCTTGATACAGCGATTCTACTTCAGCTTCGATCATTTCAATTCGCTCATCAGAGCAATCAAGTTGCTCTATTTCTTGGCGCAAATTTTGATGATGCTGATAAAGTTCCTCTGGCATCACACTATGTTTACGAGACACCGACATAACTTTGGAGAAGCGTTCTTCAACAAAGGCCATTCGTGCTGGGTCGACATCAATACTATCAAGGTAGCTGCGTAATTCATTGTTGGCTTCTTCAATCTGAATCATCGCTTCTGAAATTAGGTTTGGAAGCTCGCTCAGTGCGTTGTCCATTTCAGCAATTTGAATCATTGAATGGCTAGCGGTTTGCAAAATACCCAATGCGTTAACTTCTTCGCCTTCATAAAGCTGTTCAATGACCTGTTGGCAGGTTGCCGCCAGTTCACCGCTATTAGCAAGACGCTTATGTTCTTGTTCTAACTCAGTAAACTCTTCTTCGCCAATGGCTAACTCGTTAAGTTCTTTGATTTGATATTCGAGTAGCTGCTTTTGTGCGAGGTTTTGTTGGCTGTTTTCGCGCAGTTGTTTGAGTTGATTATCCGCTTGTCGCCACTTTTGGTACGCCTTACGAGTCGCTGTAGTCAGGTTGACGTGGCCTGCGTACTGGTCAAGCATCGACATTTGATGCTCACTTTTCATCAATTGATGATGGGCATGTTGTCCATGGATGTTGACCAGTAGTTGCCCTAGTGATTTCAATTGAGATAAAGGAACTGGGCTGCCATTAATGAACGCACGAGAACGGCCTTCTTTGGTGATAATACGGCGCAATATGCATTCGCTGCCATCAAGGAGATCGTTATCTTCCAGCCAGCGCGAGGCGTGAATATTATTGTCGAGCAAAAACGCGGCGCTAACCTCGGTTTTTTCCTCACCGGGCCTCACCATACCAGCTTCTGCGCGGCCACCTAAACATAAGCCGAGAGCATCAATGGCGATCGATTTACCCGCACCAGTTTCCCCAGTGATGGTGGTCATTCCTTTAGCAAGTTCCAGTTGTAAGGATTTGACGATAGCGAAATTATTAACACTTAGATGAGCCAGCATTTTTGCACCTGTATAATTGAACAATACTGTATAAGAAAACAGTATATACTGTTTCTTTATACAGTAAAGATCTTGAGGTGCGTTTTTTTTGTTCAGTTGAAAAAATTTGGAACTAGAACAACTTACTTGACCAACCTAATTTATTTCGTAGGACGTGATAGTAGCTGTAATCTTGAGGGTGGATAAGACGCAGAACGTTAGGGCTTTGATAAATAAGCACTTCGTCCCCAGGGGAGACAGGTAAAGAGATTTGCCCATCGCAGCTTACTTCTTGTGTTCCTCGATTATCTGGTGAGACGATGAGTTTAATTTGGCGATTGCCGTCAACCACGAGAGGACGAGAAGACAAGGTATGAGGAAACATAGGAACTAACGAAATAGCATTTAAACTTGGTGATAAAATAGGGCCACCACCAGAGAGAGAATAAGCGGTTGAACCGGTTGGAGTAGAGACGATTATTCCATCCGAGCGTTGAGAGAAAGCAAAGCTGTCATCAATATAAACTTCAAATTCAATCATGTGCGCGATTTTTCCTGGGTGGAGAACCGCTTCGTTGAGTGCCGAGTTATGACTTTTGATTTGCCCATGGCGATGCACTTCCGCTTCGAGTAAAAAGCGTTCTTCTTCGATATACTCACCCTGCAACACTTTTTGCAGCGAGGCTTGAAAGTCTTCAGGGTTGAGATCCGTAAGAAACCCTAGATTGCCACGATTAACCCCAATAACAGACACGTCAAAGCGCGATAGAACACGTGCGGCACCCAGCATATTTCCATCACCGCCCACCACGATCGCCAAATCGGCTTTTTGCCCAAGTTCAAGTAAGCTTGCAAAATGCTCGCGTGGAAGATCGACCAAAATATCGCTTAATCTATCATCAATAAAGACGGAATAACCTTCTTCTGAAAGCCAGCAGTAAAGCTCTTTATGGGTTTGAATTGCTTGCTGATCTCTTGGTTTCCCAATGATGGCGATCGTTTCAAAAGGTGTTTTCATAACTTTTCCACACGAAATAGGCTTGAATCGAGTTTCTTCATCCCCATAATAATGGCAAGTCACGTATTTATGCGAATTTTTATGTGTTTAATTCCGCTGGTCTGAGCGGCAAGCACCTTAACGTTGAATTCTCGGAGATATTCATGAGCAACGAAGAAAACAAACCGAACGAAGAAGAACTACAGCCAGAGAACGTTGAACAACAAGACGATGTCGATGCTGTGGGTATGGAAGCGGATATCGATTGGAACCAAGAATCAGAGCTAGATGACGCAGACAGCAAAATTGCTCAACTTGAAGCCGCGCTGTTGGCCAGCGAAGCGAAAGTGAAAGAGCAACAAGACTCGGTGCTTCGTGCCAAGGCGGAAGTTGAAAATATGCGTCGCCGCACCGAACAAGAGATTGATAAGGCGCGTAAATACGCACTGAACAAATTCTCTGAAGAGTTGTTGCCAGTTATTGATAACTTAGAACGTGCGATTCAAGCGGCAGATGCTGAAAATGAAATTGTGAAGCCAATCCTCGAAGGGGTTGAGCTAACACATAAAACCTTCATTGATGTCGTGACGAAATTTGGTTTGAGCGAAATCAACCCTGAGGGTGAAGCGTTCAACCCAGAATTGCATCAAGCGATGTCAATTCAAGAAAGCCCTGATCATGAGCCGAATACGGTGATGTTTGTGATGCAAAAAGGCTATGAATTGAACGGCCGAGTGATTCGTCCTGCAATGGTTATGGTTTCAAAATAAACAGCCTACATTAATAGTTGAAAAGGAGGCGAGAATCGCCTCCTTTTTCATGCAGTAAGCTGAACAAATTCAACATTTGTTCAAATAACGGCGGAAAAGAAGAAAAAGAACAACTTTTTTTGAATTCCCCCTTGAAAACATATTTGGCGCCCTTATCTAAGGTGCATAAGAGAAGCAAACATTAATGTTTTTGTTTGTGAGCAGGGTTGAATCCCAATTCTCCATCCCCACATAAGGGGATATAAACCAAACGAAAATAGAATTTATTCGGAGATAGCCTGATGGGTAAAATCATTGGTATTGACTTAGGTACTACTAACTCATGTGTTGCTGTATTAGACGGTGACAAGCCACGCGTTATTGAAAATGCGGAAGGCGAGCGTACAACAGCATCAGTAATTGCATATACAGATGGTGAGACGCTAGTAGGTCAGCCTGCAAAACGTCAAGCGGTAACTAACCCAACCAACACGCTATTTGCAATTAAGCGTTTAATCGGTCGTCGTTTTGAAGACGAAGAAGTACAACGTGATATCTCTATCATGCCGTACAAAATCGTTAAAGCAGACAACGGTGATGCTTGGGTTGAAGCTAAAGGCCAACAAATGGCGGCTCCTCAGGTTTCTGCTGAAGTACTGAAAAAAATGAAAAAAACCGCTGAGGATTTCCTTGGTGAAGAAGTAACAGGCGCTGTTATTACCGTTCCTGCTTACTTTAACGATGCACAGCGTCAAGCAACCAAAGATGCGGGTCGTATTGCGGGTCTTGAAGTGAAACGTATCATCAACGAGCCAACAGCAGCAGCGCTGGCTTACGGTCTAGACAAAAAAGGCGGTGATCGCACTATCGCTGTTTATGACCTTGGTGGTGGTACATTCGATATCTCTATTATCGAAATTGATGAAGTTGAAGGCGAGAAAACCTTCGAAGTTCTTGCAACCAACGGTGATACTCACCTAGGTGGTGAAGACTTTGATAACCGTCTAATCAACTACTTGGTTGATGAGTTCAAGAAAGAACAAGGAATCGATCTAAAAACAGACCCACTTGCGATGCAACGTGTGAAAGAAGCGGCTGAAAAAGCGAAAATCGAGCTTTCTTCTGCTTCTCAAACTGACGTTAACTTGCCATACGTGACTGCGGATGCAACTGGTCCTAAACACATGAACGTGAAAGTGACTCGTGCGAAACTAGAATCTCTAGTTGAAGACCTTGTTCAACGTTCACTTGAGCCACTAAAAGTTGCTCTGGCTGATGCGGATCTTTCTGTTGGTGATATCACTGACGTAATCCTTGTTGGTGGTCAAACTCGTATGCCTATGGTTCAAGCTAAGGTTGCTGAGTTCTTTGGTAAAGACGCACGTAAAGACGTGAACCCTGATGAAGCGGTTGCTATCGGCGCTGCAATTCAAGGCGGTGTTCTTGCGGGTGATGTGAAAGACGTTCTTCTTCTTGACGTAACGCCACTGTCATTTGGTATCGAAACCATGGGCGGTGTGATGACCAAGCTTATCGAGAAGAACACCACTATTCCGACTAAAGCGAACCAAGTGTTCTCAACAGCGGAAGATAACCAAAGTGCAGTAACCATTCACGTACTGCAAGGTGAGCGTAAGCAAGCGACTTACAACAAATCTCTAGGTCAATTTAACCTAGAAGGTATTCAGCCTGCACCACGTGGTATGCCGCAAATCGAAGTAACGTTCGACTTGGATGCCGATGGTATTCTGAATGTTTCAGCGAAAGACAAAAACACCGGTAAAGAGCAGAAGATTACGATCCAAGCTTCTGGTGGTCTAAGCGACGAAGAAATCGAGAAAATGGTTCAAGAAGCAGAAGCTAACAAAGAAGCGGACAAAAAGTTCGAAGAGCTAGCAACTGCACGTAACCAAGCTGACCAAATGATTCACGGCACTCGTAAGCAGATGGAAGAAGCGGGTGACGCTCTACCAGCTGATGAGAAAGAGAAAATTGATGCTGCAATCTCTGAGCTAGAAACAGCACGCAATGGCGACGACAAAGAAGCGATTGATGCGAAAACTCAAGCTCTGATGGCTGCGGCTCAAAAGCTGATGGAAATTGCTCAGCAGCAAGCTCAACAAGCTCAGGGCGCTGAAGGTGCTCAACAACAATCTTCACCAGAAGACGACGTTGTTGACGCTGAGTTTGAAGAAGTAAAAGAAGACGGCAAAAAATAATTTTTGAGTCGTTACGCTTGATTTCGTAACGGAAGTGCTCACGAATTTATGTAGCGTGCATTTTCTGGAACAAGTGAAAGCATTTGCGCGGGCGTTTGGGGAGACTCTTACGCCCGCCTATGTGTCAAGCGTGTCCGTATAGCTAAAGTTTTTTGCTTTAGCTATATCGATATAACCACCAAGCGGCAATGGGCCGTTTGCAGTAACATTTGGTGACGAGCAACATGTCAAAACGTGATTTTTACGAAGTATTAGGTGTCGGCCGTGATGCCGCAGAGCGCGATATTAAAAAGGCTTATAAACGCCTTGCTATGAAATATCATCCGGACCGTAATCCAGATGACGCAGGCGCGGCTGACAAATTTAAAGAAGTAAAAGAAGCGTATGAAGTACTGACCGACCCTCAAAAGAGAGCGGCTTATGATCAGTACGGTCATGCTGCCTTTGAACAAGGTGGTGGCGGCTTCGGTGGCGGTGGCGGCTTTGGCGGCGGCGGTGCTGACTTCGGTGATATTTTTGGTGATGTGTTTGGCGATATCTTCGGCGGTGGCCGTCGTGGTGGTGGCCAAGCGCGTGCCCAACGTGGCGCAGATTTGCGCTACAACATGGAATTAACGCTTGAAGAAGCGGTACGTGGCGTATCAAAAGAGATTGAAGTACCAACGCTTGTGCACTGTGACACGTGTAATGGTAGCGGTGCGAAGAAAGGTTCATCGCCTCAAACGTGTTCGACCTGTCATGGGCATGGCCAAGTACAGATGCGTCAAGGCTTCTTTGCGGTACAGCAAACCTGTCCAACCTGTCACGGCAAGGGCCAAATCATTAAAGATCCATGTGATGATTGTCATGGTCATGGCCGTAAACAGAAGAGTAAAACGCTGAATGTTAAAATTCCTGCAGGTGTCGATACGGGTGACCGTATTCGTCTTTCTGGCGAAGGTGAAGCGGGCGAAATGGGCGCACCCGCTGGTGACTTGTATGTGCAAGTTCACGTAAAAGATCACCATATTTTTGAGCGTGACGGTAACAACTTACATTGCGAAGTACCGGTTAGCTTTACCATGGCAGCGCTGGGTGGGGAAGTTGAAGTACCCACTTTAGATGGCCGAGTGAATCTCAAAGTACCTGCAGAAACTCAGACGGGACGCATGTTCCGCATGCGTGGTAAAGGTGTGAAAGGCGTACGTGGCGGCGTGGGTGACTTAATTGTTAAATTGGCAGTAGAAACCCCAGTCAACTTGAGTTCACGCCAAAAAGAGCTATTACGAGAGTTTGAAGAGTCTTGTGGTGGTGATGCCGCGACCAAGCATAAGCCGAAGTCTGAAGGCTTCTTTGAAGGCGTTAAGAAGTTTTTTGATGACCTAACCAGTTAATCTAAACACTCAGCAATTAAGTGGCTCTTAGTAAATAAGGGCCACTTTTTTTATGTCTGTTTCACATCAAGCTTCATGGCGCTGCTTATGCGAGCTTGAGGTGAGTTCTGGTAACATAGCGTATGAGAATGGCACAGTTATTGTAAACTCGCTACAACAAGCTCAGTATTGGGCGAACGGCCATGCTAGGTATAGGGAAATAAAAGTAGTAGGGAAATGTATATGCCCAAGAAATCACTCTCGTTAGAGAACCGTATACGTCAGAATTGGGAAAAATTATCAAGCCATGAGCAGCAACTGGCTGACGTATTGCTTGCTGCACCAGGACAGTTAGCGATGAATACGGCCACCGAACTGGCGGAGAGTGCAAACGTTTCAAAAGCCACGACATCACGCTTTTTCCGCCATCTTGGTTATGATAGCTATGATGAAGCACGACGTCAGGCGCGCGAGATGCAAAATAGCGGCTCGCCACTCTATTTACAAGCGCTATCTCGAGACTCCTCAATCGATAACATCGTTCAATCTCATTTGGAAAAAGAGATTGCAAACCTAGTCAATACCTATCGCCTTATTGATCACCAGCAACTTGATGACATGGCCACCGCCATCGCTAAAGCGAGACGAGTTGTGGTGCTTGGCTGGCGGCATAGTTATTCGATCGCGACAGTGATTTATCGCGATTTGATCAACCTTCATCAAGACGTGCGCTTATTGCCTCGTACGGGCGATTCACTGGCTGAACATTTAGCCGCGCTTGACTCACAAGATGTTGCGATTTGTGTTGGACTAAGACGCCGAATGTCGATTCTTGATTCCGCAATGGGCGCTCTGGAAGAGCTCGGTGTACCGATGATTTACATTACCGACTCACTATCAGGCAAGTCGGTAAAACACGCCAATTGGATAATCCGTTGCCATACGGAAAGCAGCATGATGTTTGATAGCACAGCATCATTATCCGGTGTGTGTAACCTTCTCACTTCTCTGGTTGGGCAAAAAGTCGAAAAGAATGGGAAAGACTTACTGTCACGAATCGAACTGGCTCATCAATGGATTGATGAACTGAGTTAACTCACGCTTTAGTTTGGTGCGACCTGCAATGATTTCTTCACCGTTATCGTGCAATCTTGCTGACGGCGATTGTTATTTTTATAACTTTAAGGAATTTGTGAAACGATTATTTCATTTCATGAAACATGTGTTTCTTATTGTTTTGAAAGGTTAAAAATGCAATTTTGATGATTTTTTAAACGAGCAAATAAATAAATTGGCACAATAAGTGCTCTATCTCTAGAGATGTTTCATTGAAGTAAAGGAATCTAGAGATGAAAAAGATAACGACACTGCTGATTACCGCCTTATCACTAGGGGTGATGTCGACAGCGAATGCTAATACCTTAGCTGATATCAAAAGTAGTGGAAAAATGACGGTGGGCATTGACCCTACTTTCCCTCCCTATGAATACACCAATAATCAGGGTGAGATTGTTGGCTATAGCGTCGCGATCATGAAGTCCTTTGCGGCGAAGCATGACCTCAAACTTGAAATGCAAAAAATGTCTTTTGGTGGCATTTTACCTGGCCTAATTTCTGGTTCGTTTGATGCCGAAGGTTCCTCCTTAAACTATACACCTGAGCGCGCTAAGAAAGTGGCCTTTACTGTCCCTTACAGTAAAACGGTTAATGGTGTCATGATGCGTAGTGAGCTTGCTGAAAATTATGCAGCAAAAATGTTGACGGTTGAAGACCTTTCAGGATTGCGTGGTGCAGTGAAGAGTACCAGCGTGCCAGAAAAGCTGCTTAAGTCGTTCAACCAAACGCTGAGTGACGCCGGAAAGGAGCCTATCACTATCATCAGTGTTGATACCCTTGACCAAACCGTCTCAACATTAATGACCAAACGCGCGGATTTCGTTATGGATGACATCTCTGTGCTGGCACCTCTTGTAACCAAGTATCCTAATCGTTTGAAGAAAGTGGGTGAGCTTGGGCCTACCCAGTGGATGGGGTGGGCAACTCGCAAGCAGGATACGGAACTCAATAAAGCCCTCAGCGAGCATATTCTTGCCATGCAAGAGAGTGGTGAGCTGACTCAGCTACAAAAACAGTTCCTTGGTGCCACTTTTACGGTACCGGCTGACAACTTCATTTCCGAGGAGTAACAGAGGATGTGCCAGAATATTCATGTACCAGCCGGCCACGGACAAACTTTCACTGTTCGTAAAGGTCAGCAAATTACTGTGATTGATAGTGACGGTCAGCAAGCCGCGGATTTTGTGGCAGTGAATGCGAATGATATCGATGAGAAGCTGTCCCCTGTTCACACTCGTCAGCACCTTCGTTCGCTGTTTTTTGAGCCGGGTGATGAGTTGTGGTCAAGCAATAATCGGCCCATGCTTAAGATTATTTCCGATACCATCGGGATTCACGATGCGAACGTGCCGGCTTGTGACCGTACTCGCTTTAGCATTGATTTTGCGGTTGAAGGGCATCGCAACTGCGTGGACAACTTACTGGAAGGCATGCGTGAGCATGGTGTGACTTACTATAGTTTGCCTGAGCCATTTAATTTGTTCCAAAACGGCCCAGTGACTGCTGAAGGTAAGATGGAAGTGACCGACCCGAATAGCAAAGCAGGTGATTCTATCACCTTTGAAGCTTTGTGTGATTTGGTCTGCGCTGTGTCTTCTTGCCCACAAGATATTATTCCGGGTAATGGTTTGCAGGTTACCCCCATCGATATTCGCGTTGATAACCAACCGATTCAGCAGTAGGAGACGATCATGTTATTAATGCGAGAAGCATACAGCGAAACACAAGTTCGTGAATTAGCTGAACCCGTCACGGTTGAAGCTGGCACATCAGGAGCAATTAAAGTGCTGCGCGGTCAACTTTTACGGATTACGGCACTGGAAGAGGGGGCTGTCGCCTCACTATTTGGCTTCAGTACAACCAATCCTAACGAATGGCTTTCTGTTCACCATACCCGAGTGTTTAGTAACAGTTATCTACTTGGTTCTGGAATGCGAATGGTCAACAACCGCCGTCGTCCCATGATGGTATTGGGTAAAGACGATGTTAAGCGTCATGATTTATTACTTCCTGGCTCTACAACTCAGTGGCTTGCAGATAAAGGCTATGCAGGACAAGGATGCATTGAAGCCGTTGAAGCCACACTCGCTGACCTCGGGATGAACGTGCCCAAGTTACCCGATCCCATAAACTTATTTATGCATGTGGAACTGACTCGCGAAGGGAAAATTATTCCTCAGCCTAACTTAACCAAGGCAGGCGATAGCATTACATGTCGAGTGGTCAGTGATACTCAGTTTATTGTCTCAACGTGTTGCACCGGGATTGAGGGCAATGACAAACCTGCAGCTGTGCAGTTATCAGTGGCAGAAGATTTATCGGGTTTTAATGACTAATCGGAGGAACGATGGGCAGTAGTAGTGAACAGATTCTAGCGGCGCTTCCCGAGTTGGGCCACGGGCTGTGGATTACTTTACAGTTAACCGTGATGGCCTCGCTCCTGAGTTTGTGTATGGGACAGTTAGGCTGCTATTTACAACTACGACCTTATCGTTTCTGGCGTTTTATTGGCCGTAGCTATGTCAGTATCATGCGTGGTACTCCGGCAATCGTTCAACTGTTTGTCGTGTTCTTCGCGCTTCCTAGCTTTGGGCTTGGCGGACAGCCGATGCTTGCCGCTGTCATTGCGATAGGCTTGAATAGTGGGGCCTATGTGAGCGAAATTTTTCGAGTAAACCACACGATGGTTTCTGCCGGGCAACTGGAAGCTGCACGTACTCTTGGGCTCACACGCCGAATGACTTGGTGGTATATCACCACGCCACAGGTTGTTCGGGCTAGTGTGCCGATGCTGGTCAATGAATTCACCATTTTATTAAAAACAACGCCACTGGCTTCTGTCGTGGCGCTAACCGAGCTCACTTACTCAGGACAAATTGTGATTGCGAGAACCTATGAAGCCACCACTGTCATGACGATTGTGGCTGTAGGTTACATGTTGATTGCGTTTCCTTTGATTAAATGCGCCCGTCACTTTGAGCTAAAGCGAGGATAGTAATATGGATTGGTCGTCGGTTGTCAGCTCATTACCTACTTTAACCGATGGGTTCATTTATACGTTAAAGCTGTGTTTGTTGTCCGCCACGCTGACATTGCTTTTAGGTGCATTGATCGCTTTTGTCTTGCTGCGCAACCCTCTCAAACTGCGTCGAATCGTACAGGTTTATTCAGATATTACTCTCAGCTTACCGTTGTTGATTGTGTTGTATGTGCTGTATTTCGTACTGCCTGAATTCGATGTTATTTGGTCTTCCCCAACGGTAGGCATCGTCGCCTTGACGTTATATTACTCACCGTATGTTGCCCAGGTTATTCGTTCAGCCATTCGCAACCTGCCGCAAGGGCAATGGGAAGCCTGTCATTCACTTGGTATGAATCGACGTCAAACGCTTGGCAAAGTGGTGTTACCACAATGCGTGCCGCAAATGATTTCGCCCTTAGTTGGGCTACTGATTGGGTTAATCAAAGATTCTGCGTTGCTCTCCGTCATTTCAGTACAAGAATTTATGTATGCAGCGAAACAAGCGATCTCGGAGACGTATGCTCCGTTAGAAATTTATCTTACCGTGGCGGCAATTTATTGGATTTTAAACAGCATTATTGATTGGCTTGCCCGCCGGACTGAGTCGCGAATGACGCGTTACCTCAATGCGGGTGCCTAGGAGAATAGAATGAGTAACGAAATTGTGTGTCGTCAAGAAATGGTTATTCCTGCTCGCTATGGAAAAGCGGTGCGTTTGGCAAAAGGAGAAGCAGTGCAAGTGGTGAACTTGCATGGAACCCAAGTTGTTGACTGTTGGGCATATAATGCCGACGACATTAATGAATATATGTGTATGGAAGCGACACGTGTTTGGAATCAGCGTTTAAACCCCATCGTCGGAGACAGTTTCATCACTGATCAGCGTCACCCGATTTTGACATTGGTTGAAGATACGTCACCTGGTGTTCATGATTCGTTTATGGCAGCGTGTGATGCGCGACGTTATGAGTTGTTAGGTTGTACTGAGCCGCACCGTAATTGTCATGATAATTTGCATCAAGCGATGCAAGAGCTCGGAGTGAGTTTGCCGTGCGGTAACTTGGCGTCATTGAATATTTTTATGAATATTCAAGTTCAGCCCGATGGCATCACGCTAAAAACGCTCCCTACCGTAACTCAACCTGGAGACTACATCATTTTACGTGCGGAAATGGATTGCTACGTTGCCTTTTCAGCTTGCCCTCAAGATATTGTCAGTATTCAGGGGCAGGGTGATAACACGCCTAAAGATGCTTATTTACGAGTGTTAACCAGTGGATTCCCGCAACCCGAAGTTGTCGATTCCTGGGTTCCTCAAGCTGTTTAATCTTAGGTTTCTTGGTGAGAGAAAAGCCCGCTTGATGCGGGCTTTTTAGTGCCAGCAATTTACTGGCGCGGCCTGTCCTGAAGAGTCGAGTGAGAGCTCATTATAACCCTGACCACGACACTGATCTTGTAACTGATGCCCAATTGGTATCGCTCGGATAACGTAGCGATACATTTCATGGTCGATGGCGAGGCGATAGCGCGAAGCATCCGAACTGCAAATCAAACATTCGCCAGCCGATAGAATGCTCTCAACCTGATAACCTTGATCATAATCTTGTTCAAGTCGCAGTTGAATTCGAGCCATATCAGTTTGTATTTGCTGACGGTGACGAGTGAGTTGGTGTTGGGTATAGCTTGGATACGCAATACTTAATAGCACCGATAGAACGGCGACAACGATCAGCAATTCGATCAGTGTCATGCCTTGAGGTTTCATGGCGGGCTCCTTACATTGAATTTTTCGAATCGTTTCGTGTAACAGTCATGTCCCCTTTTTCTCATATCTTGGTGTTCTGCTAGGATAAGCACAATGAAATTCAATACATCTCATTGTTTGCAAAAAGGATTTTGGAAATGACTCGCGGGTTTACCCTACTTGAACTGCTGGTTAGTATTGCCGTTATGGCACTTGTCTTAGGACTGTCGATCCCTAACTTTTCAAGTTTGTCCACCCAAACTCAAATGACGAGCTTAGCCAGTTCATTACAGAGTTTTCTTTATCAAGCGAAGTCAGAAGCGATATTTCGTAACCAGGATTTATGGGCACACTTTATTATGCCTGAGTCTCACAAGCAGCAGAGCGAGTGGTTGATTGAACTGACTGACTCTGAGCGGCAAGGAGGGACGGTACTAATGACGTTTTCAGGGGCACCCTATCGTCAAATTAAGTTGTCGCCCGATTTTAGTGCCAATCAAATTAAGTTTGATGGTGTTCGCGGTAAAATTAAGAATGGTTCGATTGAATTCCACGTCATTCACCATACCCAAAAGTCTCTCAAACTGGTGACGTCATACGGCGCGAGTCGTATTCGAATTTGTGGTAAAAATGGTTCGGCATATGGTTACCCCAATTGCGCTTCCTAGGTGCAAATTGGGTTATCAGCAAGGCGTTATGCTGATTGAGCTACTCATTTCAGCGCTTTTATCCGTCGTGGTTATTGGGCTGATAGGCAGTGTGTTTTTATCTATTCATTCAGCGGTGAGCCGTCAAAATCAGCAATTATTACTGAGTCAAAATATTTTTAGCGCAGTGGCTCAGATGAAAGAACAAAGTGCCAGAGCTGGCTTTCACCCTCTGAATGAACAGCCGCTCACCCTTTCTGGCGCTGAGAATCTTATTGCACTCGGCACGCACTCTCAATCACTGGGCTTTCTCTATTACGATCAACGTGCGACTGAGCCGTTTTTCCATGTGGTTTATAAGTTTGAGGCACTTAGCCAGCAGCGCGGTACCATTAAAGTTTGTGAGAAAAGCCAGAGTGAGGTACTCCGCTTTGCCTCTGCTGCCACTTCCGGCTTTAACGGCTACTGCTATTCGCTCTTTGATGAACAGCAGATCAACATTCGTCATTTTCGTCTTGAGCGTGAGGTCTATACTGGGCCCAAAGCACGTCGTGAGGTTGTCAGCGTGAGCCTTGATGCTCAGCTGACGAAAAACGCTTCAGTGACCGAATCACTCACTTTAACCTTGTCTCCGAGGAACAGCTTATGATTCGCCAAACTCAGCAAGGAATGGCGACATTGCTGGTTACGTCACTGTTGTTAGGCGCGGTTTTATTACTGGTGATGGCAAGTTACCGCAGTGTTTTTTACCAATTGAAACGCGAGCAAAATGAAGTCATCAGCCGTACTCAACATTGGCAAGCAGAAGGTATATTGCAGTGTGTGCTAGCAAAAGCGTCTGAGCAGAAACGCTTGTCTCAGATGCTCGCGGAGTCATGTGTAGAAGAAGATGAGCAAATACATCTTGTTGCTTCAGGTCATCAACGCTATCTGCTTCAAGTGGAGGTTGGATTCGTGGTTTTACGCCGTGAGTTACAGTTTCCAACTGTTAGCCCGACAGCGCCGTTAACGTTACGTGGAGAGCTAGAACTGGCGGCTGGCGCGATGATGATACCAGATGCTGGCGAGTGGGTTGAGGATAATCTCTGGCGCTGCCGCCTAATTGCTTACCAAGGCCGATTGGTACTCGGCGGTGAACTGGTCAATCATGGGTTACATACCTCGTTGCCATACGCGGAGTTCCCGCCATCACAAGCGTGTTTCTCTGGTTATCAAACGGTTGTTAACCGTGGCTCTAGCTTTGAGCAAGATGTCGTTGTGGATCCACAGCTGGCACCGTTTGAAAACCTGTTTGGGACCGCTCGCCATCAATGGTTTGAGGTCATGTCACAGCCAGAGTTTTTTAAAATTGCTCACCAAAGCTTAACCGATAGCGAGGGCGTTATACGCTTTAGCCAAGCGCAATTGCCTCAAAGCCAAGTGATCAGTGACTGTGCCCAGCAATTACATCAGGCGTTTTTTAATGGGGAAAATCTTATTTGGATTTACGGCAGTTGTCATTTGGATACCGATGATCTTTTTGCTCTTAAATACCTATTAAACCCAGCCTCTTCTACCTTTTTCGGCGCTTTAATTGTGATCCAAAATGGCGTTTTATCATTAAGTGGTGAGGCTGAATTACCGATAATGATCTATCAGTTGATTGAGCAACCGCTCACATCGCAGCAAATATCTTCAGGATGGCAAGCCATAGCAGCAAGCCAAAGGCAAGTGCTCAACCAAGCATTAGCGCAAAGTGAGCGGCTTGAGCTTGAGCAGTTGGTTTATTTTCAACATGGCGATGTTCGACCACAAGGTGGTTTAGTGTTGGATATTGCACCTCATCAGGCATTGGTGGCGTCTGCACTTGAAATTAGGTTTGACCGTGATGTGCTCAATGCGCCTCTTCAGAGGTTACGCTCGGTGAGATGGCGAAAAGGATCATGGTATGCCAAATAGTCAGCAAGGGCTGAGTTTTGTTGAGGTGATGATGTCGATGATGTTGATCGCGACGGCAACATTAGGTTTGGTGAAGCTGCACATTGAGTTGGAACAAAGAAGTGAATTTGCTCGCCATCGCCAGCAAGCATTGATGGTGATGGAAGAGAAATTAACTTGGTTTTATTCTCGAGGCGCGACCAGTTCGCTCCCTACTCGGCCCGTTGCGGATTTCGCTACCAATCTTATATCAGGCAGTGACGATTCACATTTTAGGTATCAGTTGACTTGGCGTATTGAAGAAGGTGGTGTGGAAGGGTTACGAGACATTCAAATCGAAGCAAACTGGTTGGATCGCCATGGAGAAGAGCAGAGTGTAGCGTTGGAAACGCGACTTTTTGAGTTCGGTGAGTTTGAGCGTTAAGCATTGATTTTGGTTTGAGATAACGGATAGAAAAGAGCTTTTGGTCTACAGGTAACCAAAAGCTCTTTTTCATTGTGATACCTGCTCAATCCACCTATGCGCCTTTAAGATGTTGAGCATGGAATTCAAGGTGCTCATCAATAAAGGTTTGAATAAAGAAGTAGCTATGGTCATAGCCCGGCTGCATTCGAACAGTGATGTCACGGTCCATTTTGTCCGCGATAGCCACAAAATATTCGGTTTTTAGCTGCTCGGAGAGGAAGTTATCCGCTTCACCTTGATCAACCAAAATTGGCAGCGATTGCTCACTATTTCTGAGAAGCTCACAGCTGTCATACGCTAACCATGTATTCTTATCATCACCCAGATAGTGACTGAACGCTTTATTTCCCCAAGGGCAGATGGTTGGGTGAACAATCGGCGAAAAGGCGGAAATTGAGCGATACTGCTGCGGATTTTTCAAACCAATCGCCAGTGCGCCATGACCACCCATACTATGGCCTGAGATCGACTTCACAGACGTAACGGGGAAGTGCTCTTCGATCAATTTTGGAAGCTCTTTGGTCACGTAGGAATACATATGGTAGTGCTGATCCCAAGGTGCTTGTGTCGCATCAAGGTAGAAACCTGCGCCCAAACCAAAATCGTAAGCTTGTTCTGGATCGTCAGGGACGCCTTCACCGCGAGGGCTGGTATCCGGAGCGACAATCGCAATCCCAAGTTCTGCTGCTTTTTGGAAAGCTCCGGCTTTTTGCATGAAGTTTTCGTCGGTGCAAGTTAGACCTGAAAGCCAATACAAGACAGGGACTGGGTTTTCAAAGCTCGCTTCTTGTGGCAAAAAGATCGCAAAACGCATGTCGCAGTTAAGCACTGCTGAGCTATGGGTATACTGCTTGTGCCAGCCGTCAAAGACTTTGGCCTGGCTGTGTAAAGCAAGACTCATTGAATGCTCCTTTTGAAAAGACCCGCGCTTGGCGGGCCTAGGCTGACTGATTATTTTTCGTCCATCAATACAACGCTACGAATACTCTTGCCTTCGTGCATGAGTTCAAAGGCTTCGTTGATGTTATCAAGACCCATGTTATGGGTAATGAACTCTTGAAGACCAAATTCACCGGCGAGATATTGCTCTACAATACCCGGCAGTTCACTACGGCCTTTCACTCCACCAAATGCGCTACCACGCCATACACGGCCTGTGACGAGTTGGAATGGACGGGTTGAGATTTCTTGACCTGCACCTGCAACACCGATGATAACGGATTCGCCCCAACCTTTATGACAACATTCAAGTGCACTGCGCATCACGTTGACGTTACCGATACATTCAAATGAGTAATCGACACCGCCGTCGGTTAGTTCAACAATCACTTCTTGAATAGGTTTGTCGTAGTCGTTTGGATTGATAAGGTCGGTTGCCCCTAGCTGAGTGGCCAGTTCAAATTTGCTGTCGTTGATATCGACACCAATGATGCGTCCAGCGCCAGCCATGCGTGCGCCGATAATTGCAGACAGTCCGATACCGCCGAGACCGAAAATCGCGACAGTGTCGCCTTTTTCTACTTTAGCGGTATTGAGTACTGCGCCCATACCTGTGGTAACGCCGCAACCAAGGAGACACACTTCTTCAAGTGGCGCTGATTTGTTGACTTTAGCCAGCGAGATTTCAGGCAGAACTGTATATTCAGAGAACGTTGAACAACCCATATAATGGAAGATAGGCTCACCGTCTTTATAGAAACGAGTCGTTCCGTCAGGCATGAGACCTTTACCCTGTGTTTCACGAACGGCGCTACATAGGTTGGTTTTACCTGATTTACAGAATTTACATTCACCACATTCTGCGGTGTAGAGAGGGATCACGTGGTCGCCCACTTCAACGCTCGTGACACCTTCGCCAACCATCTCAACAATACCGCCACCTTCGTGGCCAAGAATTGCTGGGAATACACCTTCAGGATCCTCACCAGAAAGCGTGAAAGCATCGGTGTGGCAAACCCCTGTTGCAACGATGCGAACCAGTACTTCACCCGCTTTTGGCAACATTACGTCGACTTCTTCAATCTTCAGTGGTTCTTTTGGTCCCCATGCAACCGCTGCACGTGATTTGATGAATTTATCAGTCATTGGATTTCCTTCGTGTTGTTGGCTGAATAATACAAGACTAGTTTAATTCTTTTTTATGGTTTTATAATATAGCTAAAAAGCAAAACACTATTACATATTTGTAATAATGGGAGAGTTATGAGTCAGTGGGAAGGAATATCAGAATTTGTCTCGGCTGCGGAGTTAGAAAGTTTTACTTCGGCGGCCAATCAGCTCTCTACGTCGGTCGCTCAGGTGAGCCGACGTATTGCACGTTTAGAAGCGCATCTTGGGGTTAAACTGTTTGTTCGCACCACTCGTCGTGTCGCCTTAACGGAAGCGGGCCAAGTCTATTACCATCATTGTAAGCAATTGGTTTCTGGCCTAGAAGCGGCGAACAGTGCGCTAACGGAGATGCAATCGGCGGTGAAAGGTAAAATTCGCTTAACCGCGCCGGTGTATTTTGGTGAAAACGAACTGGCTCCATTGCTCACGGATTTTGCCGAGCAGCATAGCGACCTGCAGTTGGATATCGTACTGACTAACCGTCAGCTCGATATTATAGAGGGCGGTTTCGACTTAGCCATTCGTCTCGGCAACTTGTCAGACTCTAACTTGATTGCCAAGAAGCTCGGTACGCGGCAAATGCATGTGTGTGCGAGCCCGCAATACCTAGCTCAATACGGCCAACCCCATTCACTGGCCGAGCTTTCGTACCACCAGTGCTTGGTGGGTTCCCAACCCTATTGGCGGTTTAGTGAAAAAGGCGCCCATCGGCAGATTCGAGTGGATGGCCGTTTTCGTTGTAACAGTGGTCACTTCTTAGCGATGGCCGCGAAACGTGGAATAGGTATTGCCCAGTTACCCGATGTGTATGTGCATCAAGACCTTGAGAGTGGCGATTTGGTTGAGCTCTTGCTGCCGTTTCGTGAAAAAGAAGAGGGGATTTGGGCATTGTATCCACAAAAAAGTTTTCTTCCTTATAAAACCAAGATGTTGCTCGACCATTTGGTTGAAGGTTTAAAAGGGCGTTAATCGAGAACTCGCTTAAGATTACGGTGTGAAAACGCTATACTCTCGGCGTTGATGTCGACTCTGATTTAATGCTGGCTAAATTTTATGACTTTAAGCGCTTTTAGTACCCAAGACGAACAGTTTATGCGGCTGGCGATTGAGCTCGCCGAGCAGGCCGAACGCCAAGGCGAAGTGCCTGTTGGCGCGGTGCTCGTGCGTGATAATCAGGTGATTGCGCGTGGTTGGAATCAGTCAATCACTCAGCATGACGCCACTGCTCATGCCGAAATGCAAGCACTGCGCGAAGCCGGGCAGATCATTGAAAACTATCGCCTGCTCGACACAACGTTATACGTGACGCTTGAGCCTTGCCCAATGTGCGCTGGTGCTCTATTGCACAGCCGAGTGAAACGGATTGTATTTGGTGCGCCCGATTTGAAAGCTGGCGCAGCGGGGACGGTGCTGAATCTATTTAACAGTGAGGCGGCGTTTCATTATGCAACGGTTGAGGGAGGGTTACTTGAAGAGCAATGCCGAACTCAACTGCAGGCCTTTTTTAAACGTCGGCGTAAAGAGATAAAAGCAACCAAACGACAACAGAACCCGCAGCCTAATGAAGGTGGGGGTAAGTAAACACCAAATCGGTGTCTACTTCCTGATTGTCTACGCTAACAATTGCATAAAGGCTCTGTGTCGCCAAATAATTTTCTTTTTATTATTGGCTAGCTTGCGTTTACGACGGTTAGCAGAGACGGTTTTGTACAAGCGTTTCGCTTGTGTTTGACGACGACGCATCATCAGTTTTCTCCACAAATGTCCAACGTAATGTGATATGCCGATGGCTGATATGAATGGTCAGCCAAGGAGAGAGCTCGGATTACTTTGCGCTCAAAACGGCGACAATAAATGTAGGGGCTTTGTAGTGTTAGGTCAAGAGGGGAAGGGGGGTTCCCCTCTTGTTTTTATGTTTCGCGGCTATTTATCGATATTTCGCTTTATTTCCCCATAAGATCGCCACTGGAATCAACCTCGGGTGCTGGTGGTAAGTCTGGGTTATCAGCGGGTAAGTCATCGCTTTCATCCGCTTGTTCACCGAGCATCAACTCATTGAGTTGTTCCTGCAGCGCATCGGTGGCATCGCTTGGCTCAGCACCAGAAAGTGCCTCTTCAGGAAGTTCAATCACTGTGAGGTCATTGATATCCACGTCACTGTTGTCCGTGGTTTGTTGCTCAACATGGCCAATAATACTTTGATAATACCGACGGATATTTTCGACGTAATTGCGTGCTTCATCACCTCGCGCATAGCCATAGCGGGTTTGACTAAAGTATTTACGTTGACGAAGTAGCGGCAAGCGGTCTTTCACATCGCCCCAAGAGTCTGGGTTTGCGCCCTGTTTTTTGGTTAAACGGCGTGCATCCATCATGTGACCATAACCAACGTTATATGATGCCAGAGCAAACCAAATCTTCTCGTGTTCATTAATGCTATCGGGAATACGTGACACCATACGTCGCAAGTATTCGACTCCACCGCGAACAGATTGTTCTGGATCGAGACGATTACTTACATCGACACTACGAGCCGTTGGGAGGGTTAGCATCATCATACCGCGCACCCCAGTAGGAGATTTAGCGCGTGGGTTCCAATGGGATTCTTGGTAGGCAAGAGCGGCAATAAGGCGCCAGTCAAATTCATCCGAGTACTCTTTGAACAGAGGTGACCATTTGGGCAAGCGAGTGTCCAACGAGCGAATAAAGGCGCGAGTATCGACATAATCGAAGCTGCCAATATGGCCTAAGTATTTTTCTTCCAGGCTTGCTAAACGGCCTGATTGGTTGAGATCGCCAAAGAATTCAATCATTAAAGCATACAAGCTCTCATCACCCGAGCGGCGAGTAAACCAAGAAACAGGTTGATCTTCGGTCAGTTCAAATGCGACCGCGAGGTCTGGATAAACACGCTGTGAAAGAGAAACCTCGACGGAGTCTGCGACGGTAAACATTAAGTCACCTTCAGACACTTGCTTGAGGAGATCGTTGACGTCAGCATTTTGGGCAATTTTGTATTCAAAGTCAGGGTGTCGCTGCTGAATGTCGGAAAGAGTGCGATTAAAATGAGAATCACCGACAATATTGAGCACCGGTTCACCTTGGTTTGCCGCGGTAAGCTCAGGCAAGCTTTCTACTAACTGGTCGATGTTACGCGGTCGCCAATGACCTTTCTTATAAACCAGTTGTTGACTGACATAATAATAAGCAGGGCCGGTTCGAAAACGGCGCACGCGATCTTCTGATTGACTCAGCCCAGCCGCGATCATATCAATCTCACCCGTTTCTAGCGCCGGGTAGAGGCTAGAAATGCGATACGCAGGTTTCATCTCTAGCTTTACGCCAAGTTGGTTGGCAAAGTCACGAGCAATCTCATAATCAAGCCCTGCGGGGCCGTCAGGGCCAATATAATAAGAGAGCTGATTATTCAGTGTGCCTACGTGCAATACACCTCGTTCGCGTATTTTATCGAGATCACTTTTCGGGTTAGATTCGATCTGGCAACCTGTCAGGAGCAGCAAGGCAGAAAAGAGGGTTAGGCCACGTTGTAAATATTTTAGGTAATGGGTATTCATTAACGACATTCTCACTATCCGGTAGGGCATTTATAACAGAGCCTGTGTACATCGCAAGTAAGACTTCTATCTATAGTGATGCAAACAATCCTTATCCCAGTGAAGTTGCGGGATTTCAAATTTGACAAAAAAAATGACGCAAACGGTTGCGTTTGGTGTTACATCACAAAAACAATTCCGATATAATGCGCCCGAAATGACGAGGTCGTATTGGTATAAATTTGTGTAAATTACAGATTAACCTTCTGAATTTATTCCAATATTTCCTTAATCAACCGTACAAGAGACCTAAGCACATGAGAATTTTGCGTGGCTCCCCAGCTCTTTCTGAGTTCCGAGTAAATAAACTTCTGGAACTGTGTCGTGAACAAGAACTCCCAATTACGGGTATTTACGCAGAGTTTATGCACTTTGCTCATCTAACGGCTGATTTAGACCAAACAGAATCAGAGAAGTTAGAGAAGCTGCTAACCTACGGACCAACCATCGAGGAACATGAGCCTCAAGGTCTATTGCTGCTTGTCACACCACGTCCGGGCACAATCTCTCCGTGGTCCTCTAAATCAACTGATATCGCTAACAACTGTGGCTTAACAAAAATAAAGCGCCTTGAGCGCGGAACGGCTTATTATATCGAATCGTCATCTTCATTAAGCGACGAACAACTCACGATTGTGAAGGGGCTTATTCACGATCGTATGATGGAAACGGTATTTACTGAGGTAGAGCAAGCTAGCGCTCTATTTACTCAAGCGCAACCAGCACCTGTGACTGAGGTTGATGTGTTGGCAGGTGGGCGTACTGCACTTGAGAAAGCAAACGTTTCCCTTGGTCTGGCACTGGCCGAAGATGAAATTGATTATCTGGTTGAAAGCTTTAACACTCTTGGTCGTAACCCAAAAGACATTGAGCTGATGATGTTTGCGCAGGCTAACTCAGAGCACTGCCGTCATAAAATCTTCAATGCGGATTGGACGATTGATGGCGTCAAGCAGCCGAAATCGCTGTTTAAGATGATCAAAAACACCTTTGAAACCACCCCAGAGTATGTCCTTTCGGCTTATAAAGACAATGCCGCGGTGATGACTGGATCAAAAGTTGGGCGTTTCTTCCCAAATCCTGAGTCTCGTCAATATGGTTACCATCAAGAAGATGCGCATATTTTGATGAAAGTGGAAACCCATAACCACCCAACCGCTATCTCGCCTTGGCCTGGCGCATCAACAGGCTCTGGTGGTGAAATTCGTGACGAAGGCGCAACGGGTATCGGCGGCAAACCTAAAGCCGGCTTAGTTGGATTTACCGTGTCAAACCTGCGTATTCCCAACTTTGAGCAGCCTTGGGAAACCGACTTCGGTAAACCTGGGCGTATCGTTAATGCTCTGGACATCATGCTGGAAGGCCCTCTGGGCGGCGCAGCATTTAACAATGAATTTGGTCGTCCAAACCTGTTGGGATACTTCCGTACTTACGAAGAAAAAGTGAATTCGCACGCAGGTGAAGAGGTTCGTGGTTACCACAAGCCAATCATGATTGCTGGTGGTATGGGCAACATTCGCGACGAACACGTGCAAAAGAAAGAAATTCCGGTTGGCGCCAAACTTATCGTGCTTGGCGGCCCGGCAATGAATATTGGCCTTGGTGGTGGCGCCGCGTCTTCTATGGCCTCAGGTCAATCAGCAGAAGATTTGGATTTCGCATCAGTACAGCGTGAAAACCCAGAGATGGAACGCCGTTGCCAAGAGGTGATCGATCGCTGCTGGCAAATGGGTAGCGATAACCCAATCGCCTTTATCCATGATGTTGGTGCGGGCGGCATCTCTAATGCGCTGCCTGAATTAGTCGACGATGGCGAGCGTGGCGGTAAATTCCAGCTGCGTGATGTGCCCAATGACGAGCCTGGAATGAGCCCACTTGAGATTTGGTGTAATGAATCTCAAGAGCGCTATGTACTGGCCGTTGCGCCAGAGAATATGGATGTCTTTGACGCGATATGTCAGCGCGAGCGTGCGCCTTATGCAGTTGTCGGTATCGCAACAGAAGAGCGTGATTTAGTCCTTGAAGATTCACATTTCGACAATACGCCAATCGATATGCCTATGGACATTTTGCTTGGTAAAACGCCGAAAATGCATCGCGATGCGACGACGCTCAAAGTGAATAACCCGGCCATTGACCGCCAAGGTATTGAGCTGAATGAAGCGGTTGATCGCGTACTGCGTCTACCTACTGTGGCTGAAAAAACCTTCTTGATCACCATAGGTGACCGCACGGTAACAGGGCTCGTGGCTCGTGACCAAATGGTTGGCCCTTGGCAGGTTCCCGTTGCGAACTGTGCGGTCACCGCAGCAAGTTATGATACCTATCATGGTGAAGCAATGTCGATGGGTGAACGTACACCAGTGGCTCTACTTGATTTTGGCGCCTCGGCTCGTCTTGCGGTTGGTGAAGCGCTGACTAATATCGCGGCGACGCATATTGGCGATATCAAACACATCAAACTGTCTGCCAACTGGATGTCACCTGCGGGTCACCCAGGTGAAGATGCTGGTCTTTATGAAGCCGTTAAAGCGGTAGGTGAAGAGCTGTGTCCTGCACTGGGTTTAACCATTCCTGTGGGTAAAGACTCAATGTCGATGAAGACGAAATGGTCTGACGATGGGGTTGAGAAAGAAGTGACCTCACCGCTGTCTCTCATCATTACGGCATTTGCTCGTGTGGAAGATGTTCGTAACACAATTACACCACAGCTGCGTACTGATAAAGGCGAAACCAGCCTTGTTTTGATTGATTTAGGTAATGGTAAAAACCGCCTGGGCGCGACTGCGTTGGCGCAAGTTTACAAACAGCTTGGTGATAAACCCGCAGATGTTGACAATGCAGAGCAGCTCAAAGGCTTCTTTGATGCCGTTCAAGCTTTGGTAGCAAACCAGCAGGTGCTGGCATATCACGATAAAGGTGACGGTGGCCTATTGGTCACGCTAGCCGAAATGGCGTTTGCCGGTCACTGTGGTGTTAAAGCCAATATTGAAGGACTGGGTGACGATACTCTGGCCGCGTTATTTAACGAAGAGCTTGGTGCGGTGCTGCAAGTTCGCAACAGCGACTTGGGTGCCGTGAACGCGACATTAGCCCAATATGGACTCGAGACATGCTCACATGTTATCGGCCAAGTTAATGACAGCGATACTTTTGTGATTACCGCCGCGAACAACGTCGTTATTGAACGTTCTCGTACTGAGCTTCGCACGATTTGGGCTGAAACCACTCATAAGATGCAAGCGCTGCGTGATAATCCACAGTGTGCTAATCAAGAATTTGCGGCGAAGCAAGATAATTCAGACCCAGGTTTGAACGTCAAACTCAGCTTTGATGTCAATGAAGATATTGCGGCGCCGTACATTGCCAAAGGTGCTAAGCCTAAAATGGCGGTTCTGCGTGAGCAAGGTGTTAACTCGCACGTTGAAATGGCAGCTGCGTTTGATCGCGCTGGTTTTGAAGCCACGGATGTTCACATGAGCGACATCTTAACCGGTAAAGCTGTCCTTGATGAGTACCACGGTTTGGTTGCCTGTGGCGGTTTCTCATACGGTGACGTACTTGGCGCTGGTGAAGGCTGGGCTAAATCCGTGCTGTTTAACGAGCAAGCACGCAGCCAATTTGAAGGTTTCTTCAACCGTGACAATACCTTCTCGCTCGGGGTATGTAACGGCTGTCAAATGCTTTCGAATTTGAAAGAACTGATCCCGGGTGCTGACTTATGGCCACGCTTTGTGCGCAATGAGTCAGAGCGTTTTGAGGCGCGTTTTAGCCTTGTTGAGGTACAAAAGTCGGATTCAGTCTTCTTTGACGGTATGCAAGGTTCACGTATGCCAATCGCGGTTTCTCACGGTGAAGGTCGTGTTGAAGTGCGTGGTGCTGAGCATCTTGCTGAGCTAGAACAGTCGGGCACCGTGGCAGTACGTTTTGTTGATAATCTGGGTAATCCAACTCAGCAATATCCAAACAACCCGAACGGTTCACCCAACGCGATTACCGGTCTAACAACGCGTGATGGATGTGTCACGATTATGATGCCACACCCTGAACGTGTGTTCCGTACGGTGGCAAACTCTTGGCATCCGGAAGAGTGGGGCGAGAACAGCGCTTGGATGCGCATGTTCCAAAATGCGCGTAAGAATATCGGTTAACTTACCTTTTGTTGCTGTAAAAGAGAAAGCCGTGAGCTCATGCTCACGGCTTTTTTAGTTCGTAATGTTGTTCGAAATGTATTTTCACATCGAAGACAAGATATACGTATTTAATTAACGGAATTGACCCGCTTCAGGAAGAAAGTCGTAGCCGGCTTTATTGAGCTTGGTTTCCAGTGTTTCTTTGTCGATATCAAAGTAGTTCACTAGCTTATCAAGGTCGCCTGAAAAGTTATCACGCAGCTTCATGTTAACGATGCTCATTAACATGTTTGGGTCCATTTTTTCAAAATTCTCTAAGTTCATCATTGGTCCTCAAAGTCAGAGATAAGTAGATTCGCTGCGGCGAAGGCCGCCTTTTCACGTGTTGCTTGCGGCAGAGAAGTATCAGCAGCGACATCGTTGAGTGCTCTTAAAGCACAGCCAATGGCTTTGGGAATATAGCCTTGGTCACCACTACCAATTTGTGCATAGAGTTCACGAATCAAATCACAACAATCGTATACTTGCATGGTTTCTTCCGAATAAATGATAACTACTCTCAAATATACACATGGCGCAGAGCAAACACAAAGCGTGAACTTGCTCTGTCTCAATTAAGTGATGGGTTTGGTGAATAATTCATCGCTTACTGTCGTGCTTGCTGTTGGAGTTGAGTGATGACCTCTGTTGATAAATTAAGCTGTTTGGCCAATTCATCAAGGTAAGCTTTCTCCATAAAGTTTTGCTCGTCTGCCACCATAAGTGACGCTAAATAAATCTCTGCGCCTTGTTGTGGTGATTGAGCGAGTCTGGCAATCGTGCTTGGTTCCAGCGCCTTATTCAGCTCTTCTTGGATAAGCGCTCTTACGCTGTCATCAGCGCCAAAGCCCTGTAAAGCTTCCTCGATGCGGGCCATTTCATTGTCATCTACATGGCCATCGGCTTTCGCTGCAGCAATCATCGCTTTAATGATAATGATATGGTGGCGTTCATCGTTGGCATCAAAGGTTTCCTGTGGCGCACCATCAGGCTGCTTGTTTTGCCAATCGTTGTAAACTTTATAAGCAAGTGCTCCTAGAGCCGCCGCGCCTCCGACTTTTAGCGCCGTTTTACCCATCTTTTTGCTTTTTTTAGAGCCCATCAAGAGCTCAACGAGCCCACCGGCAGCAGCGCCTGTCCCCAGCGTTTTTAGCGTGTTGGGGTTTTGTTTGAGGTTTTGGGTTTGGGTTTGCAATTGCTGCTTACCCTGACGAACGATATCGGAAGTCAGTGCTTGGTTAAGTAAACCTTTGAGATCCATAGTTACCTCCTATTGGCAGTAACGACAGAATAAGAGAGTAGTGATGAATAGAAGATTAACAAAAAAGCGAGCCTTACTGGCTCGCTTTTTTGTTAATCATTTGAAGGTGTTGAAGGTGAGGTGTTATTCACCCGCGTGACCATGAATCCCTAAAGGCTGACCATCAAGCACGGCTTTACCATCGACCATCGCCAAACGACCTTCGACAAACCACTTCACGACCAGCGGGTAAATACGATATTCCTGAGTTTGAACTCGCGCAGTGAGGGTTTCAACTGTATCTTCGTCAAAAATCGGCACTTTGGCTTGCAAAATAACGGGCCCACCATCAAGCTGCTCGGTCACAAAGTGAACGCTGGTACCATGTTCCTCATCGCCAGCGTGGATCGCACGCTGATAAGTATTTAATCCAGGGTATTTAGGCAACAGAGAAGGATGAATGTTGATCATTCGACCAAGGTAGCGACGAACAAACTCGTTACTCAAAATACGCATGTAGCCAGCAAGTACGACTAAATCTGGCTCGTATTCGTCGATTTGACGCATTAATTCATGGTCAAACGCATCACGTGTTTCAAACGATTTCGGATCTAAAGCGAGCGCTGAGGCACCCGCTTTTGTTGCTCGTTCTAACGCATGCGCCGTTGCTTTGTTTGAAAAAACAGCAGTGACTTTGCCATCTTTAATCTGGGTTTCACAGGCATCAATGATGGCTTGTAAGTTAGTACCATTTCCTGAAACTAAAACAACAATACTTTTCATGCTTAGTTGATCTCTACTTGTTCTTCTTCATCTGTTGCTGTGGCGATCTCACCAATGACCCAAGCATTTTCGCCTTCTTGCTTAAGAAGTTCGACAGCGGCATCTGCTTGAGCTTTTGGTAGTGCGACAATTAAGCCCACACCACAGTTAAATGTACGGTACATTTCGTGTGTATCGACATTGCCTTTCTCTTGCAACCAAGAGAAAATCGCAGGCCATTGCCAGCTATTGCCATCGATCACGGCTTTGGTGCCTTGAGGTAGGACTCGTGGAATGTTCTCCCAGAAGCCACCACCTGTGATGTGTGAAATCGCGTGAATATCATGCTCGGCAATCATTTTCAGTGCCGATTTAATATAAATTTTGGTTGGTTCTAGAAGGTGTTCACCAACACTGCGTCCTTCAAGTTGCTCGTTTTTATCCGCGTTAGACACTTCAAGGATCTTACGAACCAATGAGTAGCCGTTAGAATGCGGGCCACTTGAACCGACAGCAATAAGGGCATCACCAGCTTGGACTTTGGTCCCATCGATAATGTCTTCTTTCTCTACGACGCCGACGCAAAAACCAGCGACATCGTAGTCTTCACCTTCGTACATGCCTGGCATCTCAGCTGTTTCTCCGCCAATCAGCGCACAGCCTGCTTGAACACAGCCTTCTGCGATACCTGAAACAACATCCGCTGCGGTATCGACATCCAGTTTACCCGTTGCATAATAGTCGAGGAAAAAGAGGGGCTCTGCACCTTGCACAATCAAATCGTTGACGCACATTGCGACCAAATCAATACCGATGGTATCGTGTTTGTTCATATCCAAGGCGAGGCGTAGTTTGGTCCCTACACCATCGGTACCTGAAACCAGAACCGGTTGCTTGTATTTGGTTGGCAATTCGCATAATGCGCCAAAACCACCTAAGCCACCCATGACCTCTGGGCGACGAGTGCGTTTTACTGCACCTTTAATTCGGTCGACTAACGCGTTGCCTGCATCAATATCAACGCCTGCATCTTTGTAGCTAAGTGAAGAGTTATTACCGCTCACAGGGAAGTCCTCGGTTATCTGTGGATATGAAAACGGCGCTATTCTAACAGCGTATAAAGTTAAAGAGCAAACGTTTGCGCATGTTTTTTTATCTTATGATAGATCAAGATATTTGAACCGGAATCGTATATAATCAGCAGGTTTGATTAAAATTTGCCTATTGCCGGAGATGAAAATGAAAGTTGTTGAAGTAAAACACCCGCTAGTAAAACACAAGATAGGTCTTATGCGAGAGGGTGATATCAGCACTAAGCGTTTTCGTGAATTAGCCACCGAAGTTGGTAGCTTGCTCACATATGAAGCGACTTCTGATTTTGAAACAGAGAAAGTGACCATTGAAGGTTGGAATGGTCCGGTTGAAGTTGATCAATTAAAAGGTAAGAAAGTTACTGTTGTTCCGATTCTACGCGCGGGTCTTGGAATGATGGATGGCGTACTTGAGCATATGCCAAGTGCTCGTATCAGTGTTGTCGGTATCTACCGTGATGAAGAAACCCTTGAGCCAGTCCCTTACTTTAATAAATTAACCTCGAATATTGAAGAGCGCATCGCTTTGGTTGTTGACCCAATGCTTGCGACTGGCGGATCAATGATTGCAACGATTGATCTACTGAAAGAGCAGGGATGTCAAAGCATTAAAGTGTTGGTTTTAGTGGCAGCACCAGAAGGCATCGAAGCTCTCGAAAAAGCCCATCCAGACGTTGAGCTTTACACCGCCGCTATCGATGAAAAGCTGAACGATAAAGGCTATATCGTACCGGGTCTTGGCGACGCTGGTGATAAGATCTTCGGCACCAAATAGGTGTTTACTGAGATATTAAAAAGGGAGCATAGCGCTCCCTTTTTTGATCGATAAATATGCTTATTTATAGCGTTCAGCCGGATTACTTTTTCAGGCTGAGTGTTCCACCAACGCGCTTTTTGTTTACGTTAGGGCGTGATTCATTGGTTTGTGGGCGGCCCGAGCGAGATTTGTTGGCCGGTTTTGATGGTTGCTCACCACGTGCTTTCTTAGAATTTGGAGCATGGCGAAGTGTATCAGCATTATTCCCTTTAAAAGTCCGTGTTTGATTACGGCGAGCTTTAGAGGGTTGGTTCTCTTCTCGACTATCATACAACTTAGCGTCCGTTGCTTTGCGAATCTTCCGCCCTTGGGCATCGAGCTTAGAGGCTTCCTCAGTGCTACTTGAGCTTTCGCACATGGTAAGAATCTGCTTAACTTCATCATCGCTTAAATAGCGCCACTCGCCATTGGGAATACCATCTAAAGAGATGTTCATAATCCGCACACGGCGTAATTTGTAGACCTCGTAACCGAGAGATTCACACATACGGCGAATTTGACGGTTTAAACCTTGGGTCAACACGATACGAAAAGAAAACTTGGTTTCTTTGGTGACTTTACACGGTAAGGTGACGGTATCTAGAATGTGAACACCGGAACTCATACGTTTGATAAATTCATCAGTTACTGGTTTATCGACACGAACCACATACTCTTTCTCGTGGTTATTACCCGCGCGCAAAATCTTATTGACGATATCGCCATCGTTGGTTAAAAAAATCAAACCATCAGACGGTTTATCAAGGCGACCGATAGGAAATATACGTTTTTTATGTCCGATAAAATCGACGATGTTGCCCGGAATGTCGCGTTCTGTCGTACAGGTGATGCCTGTGGGTTTGTTGAGCGCAATGTAGATAGGTTTTTCTTTGCTGGCGACAGGCTTACCATCAATGCACACTTCATCACCAAGTTGAACTTTGGTCCCCATTTCTGGCACGACGCCATTAATCGTTACTCGTCCTTGCTCGATTAATTTATCGGCCTCTCGGCGCGAACAAAACCCTGTCTCACTGATGTATTTATTAAGGCGTTTCTCTGAACTTTGTGACATGCGAACTCTCTTTATTACGTTTCACAACGGCGTTAGGGAAAGAAAAAGCAGCGAGAGGCTGCTTTTCATATAGGAGATTAAGTTTAACACCAATAGGGGGGCTAGCCCATGCGTTTTTGATGGCGTTCTCGGTTCTCTAGCTTTTTGTCACTGCTTTTGCGCAGTAAGACGTAAACCGAGCCTGTTCCGCCATGATGACGTTGCGTACTGTGCGCACACTGCACATCTTTAATTTGCTCCAGCCAAGTTGCGACATAACTTTTCATCAACGCTGGTGGGTTCGATTTCTCACCACGTCCATGAACAATCACGACAGTGCGTATGTCCATTTCAATGCATTGTTTGAGAAACCTAATGACTTCATCGCGGGCTTGCTTGATGGTTTTTCGATGCAAGTCGAGCCGAGCTTGTATTGGATACTTTCCTAAGCGTAATTTGCGATACACGCCATCTTGTACGCCGTCACGTTTAAACTCAATCACATCTTCTGGTTTGATCATGGTGGTGTGTTCGACGGAGAGATACTCAGGGTTGTCCTCATTAAGCCAAATTGCCGCCTCACGTTTTGCGAGTTGGGCTTCTGTCACCGAATGGGTTTTCTTATGTTCTGCTGTATCGTGTTGGAGAGGTTTTACATCCCCCATCATCTCTTGAAACAGAGAAAAATCATCGTCTTGAGACATAACGGCTTCTCAAAAAGTGGGAACAATACGGTGAGTATATCAGGGCTGAAACGGTGACGATATCTTGGAAAACAAAAAACCGGATTAGATAAACATCTAACCCGGTGCAAAGCGAGTGTTCACTGATTAAGATGAACGCTAAGCGATTTAGTGAGGAGATTTGCCGTTGATAACTTATCGGATGATCCCGTATACATTCTCGGCCTATTGAGGACAGTGAGCTAAGCTCTGTCACCTGCTACGCATTACCAGATAGCAAACAATCAGCCGATATCATCACTAAAGTTATCGAAGACAAGCTAAGCATAGGAGTTGGCTAAATAATCAACACTGACTTAGATCAATAACGAAAGCGAGTCATGAAAAGAGTGTTGAAAGCTGTGCCTTTAATCACGTTTTATCGTGATTGATTGAGTTTTGAGCGAACGAAAGTAATTCAAGAAAAACTTCATAAAATGGCTTGCGTTCACATTAAGAATCCGTATCATACGCCTCCGTTGCCAACGATAATGGCAAGCACTCGGTGAATAGCGCAGTTTGGTAGCGCATCTGGTTTGGGACCAGAGGGTCGGGGGTTCGAATCCCTCTTCACCGACCATATTTGAGAAAGCCGCAGTAGAAATACTGCGGCTTTTTTACGTTTGTTGGCAAAGATATTTGTATTTAAGGCTAGTGGGTCGTGGTCTGGAGCGCCAGTCCGATCGAATTCCTCTTCACCGACCCTATTTGAGAAAGCCGCAGTAGAAATACTGCGGTTGAGTAATTCTCTTGAACTCTCTGGCTTTTAGCCAAATGAGCACTGAGCGTTCCCTTCATTGCTGAGTTTCGTAATCACAAAGCCTTTTTGGCGCAGCAGCGTGATTAAATTATCCTGACCAACCAAGTGGAGCATGCCAACCACAACAAGATAATTGCCTTTACTTTGCGTAATGAAGCGATTAGCCAACTTATTTGCCCAATCTTGATTGCGTTGGGTGATAAATTGGTTTTCGTACTCTTCTGAAAGAGCGGCCAGTTCTGAAAATCTTTCTAGGCTTTTGAGATCCCCTGTTTTCCAGCTTTTGAGTAAGCATTGGATCATTGTGTCTGCACGCTCATATTCATCGATAAAGCTGGTCAGCAGCTCTTTACCACCCTCGGGCTGCGAGGTGAGTAAATTGATTTGAAACTGCATGGTTTCCAAGCTAAGCACAGGAATGCCTTTGACAGTCGCTTGGTAGACAAGGCGAATATCAACACCGTCATCTGAACGATACCCCAAATATTCAAGTTGCTTTATCTGTAAGCTGATTGCGGCGGCCCATGGCGGTGCGTCTAATAACGTTTTGTTATCGAGTTCAAACTGTTTGGCAATGGCGGATAACTGTTGTTGTTGGGTGGGGCTTAATACATCACGTGTGGCGATATCAGAAGTGGGGTAGTTAACCCCTGATGATTTGCGAACATCGGTTTCAATGATTAAACCATCGCTTTGTTCGAGAAATTGGTTAACGGTATCGGGCAGGGGGTACAAACTGTCGTCGCCGACATGAACTGATCCGAGTAGCATCAGCTTCAAATCACCTTTTTGCGCCATCCAGTACATGGGTTCTGCTTTGAGCATTGCCGAGAAAAAACAGAGAAAAAATACAACGACACGTATCATGTGAAGGCCCTTTCAGTGGGATTGATATTGATAACCAGCAAACCGATGAGCTGAAAAATAACAATAATGAATGACTAACGGCGAGTATTTTATACTATCAATGATAGCTGAGGATAGAGATAGACGAGCGAAAGCCTCCTAAAAACAAGGGTATTAAGAGGCTTTGCTGAAAATGTGAACAGTTAAACTTTTGTTTTACAATGCTTTGTATTGATTGAAAACTTTTTGCTGACCTTTCGCGTTAAATTGAATTACGGAATAAGCTTGGCGTTTATCGCCATAATCCATGCCTGGTGACCCCATCGGCATACCCGGAACGGCTAGGCCTTTTGCATCACTGGGTTTGTCCGCGAGAAAAGCTTTAATATCGTCAGCTGGAACATGGCCTTCAAAAATATACCCATCGATTTGGGCGGTATGGCATGAGACCAAATTGTCCGGGACGCCAAACTTTGCTTTGATCGGAGCCATATCTTCGTGGGGAACTTCTTTCACCGTAAAGCCAGATTCTTGCATATGCTTTGCCCATTCACTGCAGCAACCACAGTAAGGGGATTTGTGATTAATGACATCACTGGCCAGAGCTGTGCCTGTCACTGTCGAGAGCAGTGCGAAAGCCAATAAAGAACGTTTCATTGATTAAGCCTCATTGAGTTGTTTTGGGATTAAACAGTCGAAGTCGGTTGGCATTACTGACCACCGTGATAGAAGACAAGGCCATTGCTGCGCCAGCGACAACTGGGCTGAGCAAAAAGCCAAATGCCGGATACAACACGCCAGCGGCAATCGGAATGCCAAAAGCGTTATAAATAAAGGCCCCAAGAAGGTTTTGTTTCATGTTTTTCACTGTTGCTTGAGAAAGCTGAATCGACTTCACTACGGATAGCGGTGAGGTATTCAGTAAAGTCATTTGTGCACTATCGATAGCTACATCACTGCCACTGCCCATTGCAATGCCAATATCAGCCAGAGCGAGTGCCGGAGCGTCATTGACGCCATCTCCAACCATTGCCACTTTGGCCCCTTGACGTTGAAGATCTTCAATGTGCTGAGCTTTTTGATCCGGTAACACTTGTGAAATCACCTGACTGATTCCGAGCTGTTTGGCTAAGGTTTGTGCCACTGCATCATTATCACCGGTGAGCATAACCGAGCGAATATTCATGGTATTAAGCTGAGTAATGGCTTGTTTCGCATCCTCTTTGAGTGCATCAGCAATGGCAATCACACCAATCAGAGTATCGCCTTCTACAACGCCGATGGGCGTCCAAGCTTGCTGACGAGCGTCTTCAAGCGCTTGGTCAGCGGCCGACAGATCGATATTTTTCTCTTGCAGCGCATTGATGGAAGCCACTTGTATCGGTGAGCCTTTATAGTCTGCACTAACACCTTGCCCTCGTTGGTTATTGAAGTTGGATACCTCGATTAACGAAAACTGGTTTTGCTTGGCGTATTGGGTAATCGCTTTGGCAAGTGGGTGCTCTGAGTGCTGCTCAACACTGGCGGCAAAGCTAACCACAGAATCTTGATCTTTACTGAGCGCATAGACTTGACGCACCGTTGGTTGTCCCTCGGTTAAGGTGCCCGTCTTATCAAATACCACGGTATCAATTTGACTGGCCGACTGCAGAACATCGGCATCTTTGATTAAAATACCTATCTCCGCAGCTTTACCGACACCAACGGTCACAGACAATGGCGTCGCTAAACCGAGAGCGCAAGGGCAAGCAATGATCAGTACTGTCGTCGCGACCACCAACATATAACTTGCTTTTGGATCGGGGCCAACCCACCACCAAACCAATGCGGCCAAAATAGCAATACCGACCACGACAGGCACAAAAACTGCCGAGATTTGGTCAGCCAGTTTCGCGATCGCTGGTTTACTGCTTTGCGCTTGGCGAACTAACTGAATAATTCGTGACAACATGGTATCGCTTCCAATGCCCGTCGCTTCGATGACTAGGCTGCCATCTTGGTTAAGCGTCCCGGTTGCAACGGTGTCATTTGGACTTTTATTCACGGCAATAGGCTCACCGGTGAGCATGGATTCATCAATGTATGATTCGCCTTGCACCACTTTGCCGTCGACGGGGACTTTTTCTCCAGGTTTAATACGCAGTTTCATGCCAAGTTCAATGGCTTCCACATCAATCTCTTTATCGCCATTATCTGTTACTTGCGTTGCTTTCTGTGGCTGAAGATTTATAAGTGATTGCAATGAACGCGTGGTATTGGCTTTAGCTTTAGCTTCAATATAGTGTCCTAGCGAAATGAGGCCGATGATCATTGCGCTGGCTTCAAAATAAACATGGCGCGATGCTTGTGGAAACCAAGTGGGGAACAATACGACCAACATTGAGAATGTCCACGCAGCTCCAGTTCCAAGGGCGACCAGTGTGTCCATTGTTGCGCGTTTATGTTTCAGTGCTTGCCAAGCATTGACGAAAAAACTACGACCAGCAGTGGCCAATAAGCCAAGACAGAGGGCACCAACCAGCCCCCAAATCCATTGATCTTGACCACTGCGAATCATCATATTGCCGCCAAATACTCCCCACAGCATTAGGGGCGCGCCAATAATTAAGCCAGCAATTGCACTACGCTTATATTCGGTTTGCAGCTTTTGTTGCTGCTCAAGTTGCTGTTGTTGTTGCGTATTTGGGTCATGAACGACTTTGGCTTGGTACCCTGCATTTTTTACGGCTGTTGTTAACGCAGGCTCCAACGCTTCGACCGTTTGAGTGGTTTTAACCAGCGCTGACTGCTCAGCCAAGTTGACCTGAACTTTCTCAACGCCATCCACTGAAGCCAATGCTTTTTCGACAGACGAAACGCAGCTTGCGCAGGTCATTCCTTGAATCAATAAATGTCCGGTTTGTAACGCACTATCATTTGCTGAGGAGCGACCACTACTCGTTGCCGTATCGTCGTGCTGTTGTGACGTTTGACGAGCATTGCTATCATCCGCTTCTCCGGTGGCATCGGCTTCGGTGTCAGTCGTTGGTTGAGCTTGGTATCCTACCTTTTCGACTAACCCAATGACTTCCTGCTCAGAAAGCAATGTATCGACACTTAAATGGCTGGTGGAGATCTCGTAGTGTCCAATTTGATCGTCAGCATCGAGGTGCTTTTTAACTTTATTCACGCAGCCGCCGCAGTGTAGCCCACTTAACGCTATTTCATAATGGTGACCCGCGTGATAACCCACGTCTTCAATACTGTGCGCCAGCTCTTGAAAAGAAGCATTCGAGTCAAGAGAAACGGACTGCGGTGAGAGCTCATGAATATCAACCGAATGCTCGGCTTTAAGTGCTTTCTCGACTTTGCGAGCACAGCCCATACAGTGCAGACCGCGCAATGGAATATCGAATGTTGCCATAATGTTTGCCCGTCATCTGATTATCAATATCGATGAGCTTAAACCTTCCCTCAAGGGGAAAGTCAAGAGACGGATTGCAGAAGAAATAGACAGTAACTGAATTAAGGTAAAAAACGCGATTCATGCCGAAAGCCATGTAATTGAACGAAGTTGGCTTCCAACTGGTACCATAGAAAGATGCTATGTGGCGTTGGAGTTGAGTGCTGTGGGTGATAGAATACCGCCCAAATTTAGCGCTGACCTATGGCTTGTAATAGGCAGCAGTGTCAATCAAAGGTATATATCATAATGACGGTTAAAACTCGTTTTGCTCCAAGCCCTACCGGCTACCTTCACGTTGGTGGTGCGCGTACCGCACTTTATTCTTGGTTGTATGCAAAGAACCAAGGTGGTGAATTTGTTCTTCGCATCGAAGATACGGACCTTGAGCGTTCAACTCAGGAAGCGGTGGACGCAATTCTGGAAGGCATGACTTGGATGGGATTGGACTGGGATGAAGGTCCATACTACCAAACCAAGCGTTTTGATCGTTATAACGAGATGGTCGATAAGCTGCTTGCTGAAGATAAAGCCTATAAATGTTACGCGCCAAAAGAGTTGCTGGACGAAATTCGTGCAGAGCAAGAAGCGAATAAAGAGATGCCGCGTTATGATGCGGATCATCCAAAAATTAAAGCGGTAAATGACGCAGCGAAAGACGGTGACCCATGTGTGGTTCGTTTCCGTAACCCGAAAGAGGGGAGCGTGGTGTTTGATGACCAAATTCGTGGTCGTATTGAAATCAGCAACTCGCAAATGGATGATTTGATCATTCGCCGTACTGATGGTGCGCCAACATATAACTTCTGTGTTGTTGTTGATGACTGGGATATGGGCATTACACACGTTGTTCGCGGTGAAGATCATATCAACAACACGCCTCGCCAAATTAATATCTACAAAGCACTTGGTGCGCCCGTTCCTGTATTTGCGCACTGTGCGATGATTCTTGGTGATGACGGAGCCAAACTGTCTAAACGCCATGGCGCGGTTTCTGTCATGCAGTATCGAGATCAAGGCTACTTGCCAGTGGCGTTGAACAACTACCTTGTTCGTTTAGGTTGGTCTCACGGTGACCAAGAAGTCTTCTCTCGTGAAGAGATGATTGAACATTTCAGCTTAGAGGCGATTTCAAAGTCGGCTTCCGCGTTTAATACCGACAAACTCAACTGGTTGAACAATCACTACATTAAAACGTCATCACCAGAGTATGTTGCAGAACATCTACAGTGGCATCTTGAAAACCAAAACCTCAATACGGATAACGGCCCAGCCATTACTGACGTTATCAAATTGGTTGGTGAGCGTTGTAATACACTGGTAGAACTGGTTGAACAAATCCGTTACTTCTACGAAGATTTCTCCGAATTTGAAGCGGGTGCTGCGAAGAAACATTTACGTGGCGTAGCAAAACAGCCACTAGAGCTGGCACTCAGTAAAGTAGAAGCGTTGACAGACTGGTCAACAGAGAACTTACACACTGTGATAGCTCAAGTGTGTGAAGAGCTTGAAATTGGTATGGGTAAAATAGGTATGCCACTTCGCGTTGCCGTAACCGGTGGTGGTCAATCTCCTTCAGTGGATGCGGTTATGCAGCTTGTCGGGCAAGAACGTGTGATAGCTCGAATTAAAATGGCGCTCGATTTTATCGCTGAACGTGAAGCCAACGCTCAATAAATTTATTTTTGCTCTTACAAAAAATCGCGGCCTAGTCCGCGGTTTTTTTTTGATTTTTCAGTATATCCACTCCGCTTTATCCGTTAAATCCTACGCCATTCGGTCTTATTTTTTGGAATAAACACACACAGACACTGGTTTATTCTCGAAGTTCAATTTAAACATTTTTTTCTGCAACCCTGTTCACATAAGGCTTGGCCATTGATTTCTATGCTTGTCGTTAATTTGGCATGACAATTTATTGACATTTTTGATCTTCAAAGTCGAAAAAAATTGATTATAGTTTTCCTCGTCAGCTACTGAGAACCAGTGGCAAGTCGGAAACAAATCAAACGGAAGTGAAACAACAAGGTGTTCGATAACCACGCTCGTTGGCTTAATCATAAACGAGGTTGGAATGAACCCCCTTGCTAACCAACCCAACGATTTTGACTGCACGAGCAGTTAGCGGATTTCAGAGGAATCAATAATGAAAAAATTAGCAGCGGTAATCTCAGCGTCACTTCTTATGGCAGCAACAACTTCAGCAATGGCAGAAGTTTACGTTGGTGCAAAAGCCGGTAAATCTTGGTTAGATGATGACGCATGTAAAAATTCAGCAGTGTGTGATAAAGATGACTCCACTGTTGGCGCGTTCATCGGTTATGAAATGTGGGATTTCCTATCTATTGAAGCTGGCTACGATTACCTAGGTCGCTTTGATGGTAATGGTCTAAACAACGACAAAGTAGAAGCATACACTTTAGCGCCTAAAGTAAACCTACCAATTACTAACGATATCTCTCTTTACGGTAAATTTGGTGGTGCCTTCGTAAACTACGGCGATAAAGATGACTACTCTTACCTTGGTGCTGCGGGTATTGAATTTGATTCTCACGAAAATGTAGCGGTTCGCGTGGAATACCAAGCAATCACAGACATCAACAACGACAGCGTTCGTGCAATGGGCAACTCGGCAACGATCGGTGTGGTTTACAAATTTGGCGCAAGCGAAGAGCCAGCTCCTGTCGTGGTTGAAGAACCAGCAGCGCCTGTTGAAGTCACAAGAACATTTGAAACTCAACGTCTTGGCACTGGTAGCTTCGAACTTAACAGTGCAGAGTTGAAAGCTGAAACGAAAGCTCAGCTTGATGAGCTAGTTGATTTCCTAAATACCTATCCTCAAGCAAATGTTGAAGTAGTGGGTTATACAGATACATCTGGTAGCGCTGCGTACAACCAAGTAATGTCTGAAAAACGTGCAGAATCTGTTGCTAATGCATTGGTTGAAAAAGGTATCGATTCATCTCGTATCACAACTCGTGGTGAAGGTGAAACAAACCCAATCGCATCAAACGATACTCACGAAGGTCGTGTTCAAAACCGTCGTGTAGAAATCATCGTTCCTGAATTTGATTACCAAGTTCAACAGTAATTCAAAGCGTCGAATGTAATCAAATACAATAACAACATCAGTTGGTAATAAAAAAGCCCTGACCTTTTGGTCAGGGCTTTGTGTTTTTTGGGGGCCAGCTAATCGATTCAAAAACAGAGAAGCGCAAAGCAAAGTTTATTTACTTCAAATCGATACTGGAAAGCCTACCCATAAATTCAAGTATTTCCAGATTATCTTTATTAGCTTCTAACAATGCTTTTTTGGTTTTGGTATAGGCACCAAGTCGACCATGCTTTTTAATCGAACATACCACACTTTTATAGATGAGCTTACCGTCTTTATCGTAGTTGCGCCAAGCTGCGATGTAACATTCATCTTTGGCGTTTGGATCATCTTTTGTTGGGCGAGGTTTATAGATGATTTTGGGTTCTAAAGAGTGTGGAAGACGAGTCATTAAGTAGGGATCTTTTAACAAGCGACGCCAAAACTTACCCCACATTTCACTTCCCAATTCATTGCGAAGCTTAATGGCTTTCTTTAGTCCTCTCTTTTCCCCAATGCGAATATAACCTACCGAACGGTGTAAAACGGTATCATCAGGTGTATGGATATGTATCTTAAATGCAGTCTTAGCTTTAGAAATAAAGCGATGGCCAGTATTGGTAACCAGGTTGCTCTTTTTCATTGTGTGCTTATCAACATTCTATATTAATAAATATTTTAAATGGAAAGGTGTAAAGAAACAGAATAGAGGAATGGGCTCAGCCTTTTGTCTGTGCAGCGTCAATAAAAGGATGCATCCAGAAAACCACGCTTTTTCATTATGGTCTTTGGAGGAATGTCTCATTTTACTTGGGGTTATAAAATGGTTTGAGTAAATATAGACATAAAGAAAGGGAACTTACCTTAGTCATCCAGACTTTTCGTTGGTGTTATGTTAGCGTTAGGTCAATCTTAAGCGAGAAATCTTGATAGCTTGCTCATTGAGCAAGCTTTGATCGTTAAAAAGCATAGCGAGCGCCCACATAGCCACCATCGAATTGAATATCGAGTTGGTCGTCACTAAGTTTTGCGGCGCGATAGCCCAAGTGAACATCCCAATGTGACGTTAGTCTAAAGCCAAGTTCGGCACCGAATTGGTAGGCTGTCTCCGTTGTCGATTCAGAAAAGCCAATGCTGGGGATTTTGGCTTTAACATCCAAGCGCCCTAGGCCAGCTAGAAGCGCAACGTAGACATCCACTTGTTCATACTCGACGATAAATTTGGGTTTAACATTAATAAATACACCTTGCCCTTCAAGAGTTAAGGAGTCAAAGACGCTGACGTCGCCAAACTGACGATATTCAGCTTCTAAACCAACTTTAACGACGCGGTGCGTGTTGAGCTCATAGCCCGCCACTAAGTTGTAGCCCATGTCACCGATGTCACCGGATTCACTGATCGAAATTCCACCGGAATCAAGAGTTGCTTGATTTGCAGGTAGCCAGTCAATGCCCATGTAGAATGGGTTGTGGTCTAAATGCGAGGTTTGTTGATCGTTGGCAAAAGAAACGCCACTTAGAAACCAAGTGGCGAGTAAAGGGTAAAACCACTGCTTTTTTATCATCATTTATTGATACGTATCTATTCTGTCAGGTAGGGATTAACTTGATGGCTTGGGTTAACGTCTCAGTTGACGTTCGACTTTCTTTTGCCCCAATTCATGCATCAAGCTGCTGACGGTATTCATATAAGCCATGGCATCTTGTTCGTTTCTAAATGAGCGACGATAAAGGAAATCATCACCTTTATGGGCTTTCACCATAAATAAAATATTATTGCCTTTTGGCTGTGTCCAAAGTGAGTCGATTTCAATCGGCCAGACTTGGTTACGCTGTTTGTCGATAGCGCAAATGAAGTCACCCGCATCGATGCTTTCTATAACCAACTCGTCAAATACTCTTTTATTGTTCATGTTGGGCTCTCTTTTATATTCACGTTCAATTTGATAATAAATTATAGGTAGAGCTGTTTTATCTGATAAAAATAATTCACAAATTTGCGACCATTGAGCATTAACTTAGCACTAAATGACGGGATGTTATTCGGTTTTGCCAATCTTTAGGTTTGAAATCTGAATCCAGTCACAACGGGTTTTATAAGTGAGAAAAGGGTATTGTTCGAAGGAATTTATTAGCTCGCCGCTGATAATTTCAATGAATGCTTTTAGCCTAAAAAGCGGGAGAGCTTGTGGGCAGTCGAGCCGTAAATAGGTAGCGAAAGTAAGTAAACCCACTGGGGCTATACGAAAAATAACAAGGGCTAAGCAGTTACTAACCGCTTAGCCCTTGATAGAGCTGGCGCTCCCAACAGGATTCGAACCTGTGACCTGCCCCTTAGGAGGGGGCCGCGCTATCCAGCTGTGCCATGGGAGCATTTGCGCTTATCATACTGAATTTTCAGCGAAAGTTAAGTCTTGAAAAGGCGAATGGCTACAGTTTGTGCATTACATCGCCAATCTGAATGCTTCCTGCCAGTTCTGGCTGATCGACAGAGACTTCAGCTTCGTTTTCATAAACGCGTGTTACCGTGAGTGTGATGTCGGTTTGGCTGACCTTATTGCGCGGGATGCCACGCTGATCGATGAACGAACCCGTATGCCAAAGTTGCAATCTATCACCCGTTTGCACGCCGTGAATACGACCAAGATCCATCGTAATGGTGTTGTCCCATTTCGCCACTATTTCAGGAAGGGTTACTTTACAAGAAATCTCAGATTCTAGGTCGAGCATGATGTTGCGGCTCAGCCTTAACATCATCTCACCATAAGTGGATGCCCAGAAACGCGCACTTTTGGTGTCGACTTTACTGGTCTTAGCGAAAGGCCATCTAGCGACTTCACGATAGTTGCGGCTAAAAATTTCATTGCCTGTTTTGCCGTCAAAGACGGTCATTTCCAACGCGAATTGGCGGTTGATGTCATCTTCAGACAGCGCGTTTTGCGTGATCGTGGCTGTTAAGTCATTAATGACACCGCCAATAATGTATTGTGCGCCACTATCTTGAGCAATCATTTTCAAGCGCTCAGGATACTGTTTACTGATTTCATAATCCGTTGTTCCAACTGACAGAAAACTGGCTGATTCCAATTCTAGCTGGCGGTTTAATACTTGGGCGAAGTCATCTCCGACGCTATAGATTTGCCCCATCACCGCTTGCTGTGGAGAGGCAATATCGATATTGCCGACCAAAAATGTCTTTTTGTATTGGTTTACGTGGCAACCTGTTGCCGATGGGTAGATATCAATACGTGCCGTGACAAACAGGCGATTGCCTCTAATTTGTTCCTTTTCAATGAGTACATAATGGACTTCATGGTTAGAAAACTGATATTGCTGGCGGTTACTCTCAATGTATTGACGCAGGTTGCTGATGCTGCCTATATCTGCGCCAGAAAAACTCACGGCTTTATATAACGCATCTTCCAGAGCATCGGTACGGGCTTTTTCTTGAGAAGAAACAATTGACGCCGAGCCCGTTACTTCATACCAAGCAGCTTGGCTGACTGGGGCCAACATCAAGCTTATAAAAGCCGATAACAGAGGGAAAAACAATTTTTTCATGACTTCTTTACCAGTTGGGTACAGTTTTTGCTAGTTTTGTCTTAGCTGATTTAGGCATTGCGTTTCTGGATGGTAGCAGATTTAGAAAAGCAAAGAGTGTTCCACTTTTTATAGAGAGATAAAAGCGGGAACAAAAATGCCGAAATTTCTGGAGATTAAGAGAATGAAAAAATGGTTAATCTTGGTGCCTGCAGTGTTTCTCGCCGCTTGCTCCTATGCTCCCATTTATAATGGTAAGGCGCCGTATCCCGGCTCCCAATTCATGTTAATGCAGAGCCCGCGTCATACTTTGGACTTTTTCGTCGAAAGTCTGACGGACGATTTAATGGTGTCAAATACCAGTGTATCGGCAAGAACGCCAATTGCCGTCACCTCATTTGTCGACCTACAAAATATGGATGCAACGAACTGGCTTGGTAACTCGGTATCAGAAGGATTCATCTATCAGTTCCAGCGTCGTGGCTTTAAGGTGGTCGATTTCAAAACGACCGGTTCCATTCAAGTCACCCACCAAGGCGATTTTGCATTTAGCCGTGATTGGAAAAATCTCGCGAAAGAGCAAGATATCCAATACGTCTTAACCGGAACCATGTTGCGCCAAGAGGGCGGGGTACTGATTAATGCCCGAGTGATTGGTATGCAAACGCGTATTGTTGTTGCCTCAGCGCAAGGGTTTTTACCTGCGGACCGTATTGGACGAGATTTAGATACTTTAAATCGTATGCGTACGGAAGATGGTGTATTGATTCGTTCAGATCCAACCATGACGCAGCCATACACTGTTATTCTTCGTCCATAGGAGCCGCAATGAGAACTTTATTACTAATGGTTGCGGCTCTGATGATGGTGGGTTGTCAACCGCTGACCAACATGCGAACCGGTGAGTGGCTAACCGCCGTTGGATATGCCAGCATCAGTGAGCAGAAAGGGCGCAATGACGAAGAGAAACAAGTTCGTGCAATGCGTGCATCCAAAATCGATGCTTATCGTGAACTCGCTGAGCAAGTGTATGGAATGCGTGTGAGTGGCCGTGCTGCGCTTCAAGATCAACGTTTAGGTACTGAGTTGACATCTGGTGCCGTCGACGGAGTGATTCGCGGAGCTGAGGTGGTGCGAAGTTATAAAGTCGGTGATAGCTATGTCACTGAGTTAAGGCTTGATATCAATAAAATGAATCGCCTACGTGATTATGGTGAAGTGCAACAAGTGCCTGAAAAGCGCCAGCAAACGCTGTTTTAGAACGCTTCGTTATTAACGGTTAACGACTCTTAATCTCTCAAATAAAAAAAGCGGCAATCATTGCCGCTTTTTTTATTTTAATCATACCTGTATTGATGCCGCGATATTAGGCTTTGACGTTAGTCCCCAATGTCGATACATTTTGAGTTTGGCCATCTGAGTTGTATGTCATCCCCAACTTTCCTTGGCTTTGCTTCATTAAGTTATTGAGCTTATTAAAACTGAGTTGGGCATTTTTCAGCGCTTCACCATTTACATCATTGGCTTGCTGGCAATCGTGAATGACGGAACGGATCTCATCGACATAAGGCTTGAGGTCAGGATCGTCAGTTAGGTTTTTCACATCAGGGTGACGTTGGATCCGTTCATCAGTTGTTTGCAGCTGGGTGATCAAGGTGATCTTTTCGTGCGCGATGGCTTCGATGCTTTTTGAGATTCGTTGGGTGATCGCTTCTTTTTCTTTTTCAAGAAGCAAGGAGAGCGATTTGGCGCTCTGTAATTGAAATTCAACTAAATCTTTTAATGCCGCCATGATTTACTCGGGCTAAAACCCGCCTAGTTCTTTCTCGAATTTCACCATGTTATCAGCGAGTTTCTCAGGGTCAACCGAGTAAGAGCCGTTAGCAATGGCTTCTTTAATCGCTGCAACTTTGGCTTTATCAAACGCTGGCTGCGAAGCCATTTGGTTGTGCATCTCACCAATCGCCTTGCCTTGAGAGCTAAGCGACACGGCATCTTGCGCCGCCGAAGAGGAAGATTTTGCGCTTTCCGTACTGCTTGATGCGTTGCTATCCGTACGCGAAGTATTGCGCGTTGACGTGGTCAACGTTTGCCCGCTACGAATGTTGTCTATGCCTGCCATAATTGCCTTCTTAAATTAAGAGTGAAAAACCTGTACAGTGAATATCGACTTAGATGTATATAACTTTAGTGTTTTTTTATTAAACATTATTGTTAACTAATCCTCGCTCATTTTGTATCAAAACTGAACGCGAACTTCGCCGATCCCTGTGACTCTTGCCTCAATTATACGATTGGATTTGCTATTTTTCACTCTAATCTGCTCACCTTGGGCGCCATCACTTAATGCGACCCCTTTTGTAGAGATGGTCATTCCAGGTTTACCAGCCTTGATGATTACCGTTTCATTTCGACAAACGACACAAATGTCGTTGCCTTCTAACACCTCGCCAGGACGCAGGTTTTTCTTTGCTCGAGCACCTAACACAGACTCAACATTTGAAAAACCTTGGCGGCGAAACCGCAATAAATCCACCATCTCAATGGTGACATCTTGGCGATTGAGTAATTGCCCTTTGTTGACTGAGTTGACCAACATAACCTGAGGGCCTGTTTTGGTTAATTTTACCGGCACATAAATACGCCAGTTATCCTCAGGACATTCGACTAACACTGTAATACTACTTGCGCTTGAGCTTAGAGAAGAAGAGGACGTTTGTAGTGGCGCAGGGCAATCTGTAGCAAAGATACGTGAGTCAATGGCATTCGCATCCGCTTCAAGGTTTCCCCCTTCAGGAGACTCGATATTGTCTAAAATGTAATTTTGTGCCGCGTTTTGTATGGTCAGGATCTGATTTTCAGTTGCACTTAACGCACAAGTACTAAAGAAAAATAATAAAAATCCGATAGACTTAGAAAAAAGTTTATAGAAAGCTCTACACTTAGGAGTGGAAGTCGCTTTAGAGATAGATTCGTTCAACATCATTCTTTGTCTCTGATTTTATTACTGAAGGTAGGTTAACATTTTTTATAAGAAAGTTTGCATGGAGATGAGCTTATGACGGGTATCATGGATTCCGTAAACCAGCGTACTCAACTGGTTGGTCAAAACCGTTTAGAGCTATTAACGTTCCGCCTTATGGGCCAGCAACGTTATGGAATAAATGTATTTAAGGTCAAAGAAGTTCTTCAATGCCCAAAGCTCACGGCGATGCCCAATTTACATCGTCTAGTTAAAGGGGTGGCTCATATTCGTGGCCATACTGTTTCGGTTATCGATCTCAGTCTAGCGGTTGGTGGTCGTCCTACCACTGATATTGATAAATGTTTTGTTGTTATTGCTGAGTTCAACCGCTCTATACAAGCTTTCTTAGTGTCGTCGGTCGAGCGTATCATTAATATGCGTTGGGAAGCGATTTTACCGCCACCTGAAGGCGCAGGAAAATCAAACTACCTGACCGCAGTCACCAACATTGATAACGAACTGGTGGAGATTCTCGACGTTGAAAAGATCCTTGCAGAAATTGCGCCAGTCGATGAAACCATGGATAGCACCATTGCTGAAGATATCGCTAAAGCCGAAGTTGAAACCCCGATTGTGCGCCGTATTCTAATTGCTGATGATTCAACGGTGGCTCGTAAACAGGTTGAGCGCGCCATTACCGGCATCGGTTTTGAAGTGATCGCGGTTAAAGATGGCAAAGAAGCGTATGATAAGTTAGTCGAAATGGCTGAAGAGAGAAGTATTTACGAACAAATCTCTTTGGTTATCTCTGATATCGAGATGCCAGAAATGGATGGTTACACTCTCACTGCGGAAATTCGTCGTAATAGCGACTTAAAAGATTTATATGTTATTCTTCACTCCTCACTGAGCGGAGTATTCAACCAAGCAATGGTTGAGCGGGTAGGAGCTAACTCCTTCATCGCGAAGTTTAATCCAGATGAGTTAGGGAATGCAGTGAAGTCTGCACTAACCAAATAAAGAGATATCAATGACAGCGATAACTATAAGCGATCAAGAATATCGTGATTTCAGCCGCTTTTTGGAATCCCAGTGCGGTATCGTATTGGGGGATAGTAAACAGTATCTAGTACGAAGCCGTTTGAGTCCTCTAGTGACGAAGTTTAAGCTGGCTTCATTGTCTGATCTTTTAAAGGATGTTGTCACCGGACGTAATCGTGAATTACGGGTTGCTGCTGTTGATGCCATGACAACCAATGAAACATTATGGTTTCGCGATTCGTATCCGTTTACCGTACTGGCAGATAAGTTATTGCCGGAGATTGCGGCAAATAAGCGCCCCATAAAAATTTGGTCAGCGGCAAGTTCTTCGGGGCAAGAGCCATATTCCATGGCGATGACCATTTTGGAAACGCAGCAAAAGAAACCTGGTTTATTACCCAATGTATCGATCACGGCGACTGATATTTCGACCAACATGTTAGAAGCATGTCGTGCAGGGATTTATGACAACCTAGCTCTAGGGCGAGGGTTGTCCCCTGAACGTCGCCGCACATTCTTTGAAGATGCGGGTGATAACCGTATGAAAGTCAAAGATAATGTTAAGCGTTTAGTCAGCTTTCGTCCGCAAAACCTGATGGAAAGCTATGCGCTACTTGGTAAGTTCGATATTATTTTTTGTCGTAACGTACTGATTTACTTTTCGCCAGATATGAAGTCTAAAGTACTGAATCAAATGGCGAACAGCCTAAATCCGGGTGGCTATCTTCTTTTAGGGGCATCAGAGTCTTTAACTGGCCTCACCGATCGCTTTGAAATGATTCGTTGTAATCCTGGTATTATCTATAAATTGAAATAGGGAGTCCCCCTATTGATATTCTGTTAAAGCCCAGCGTGATTGCTGGGCTTTTCTTTTGCGGTGCACTATATATAGCAATGAGACAATTCCAAAATCTCGAGTAACCAGAGCGACAAGCATAATTACCGTTGGCGCAAAACTTGCTCAATCAATAACAAAAAAGCAATTTAGCTAGTTTTATAGATGTTGGCACACTAGTTGCTTTTAATCTGATAGAAACAAACTGTTCATAGTGTAGAGGCGATTATGGCCATTTCTTTTAACAATGCTTTAGGTATCCACCAGTACACGGTGGGAGTGCGAGAGCGCAATAGTGAGGTGATTTCCACCAATATCGCGCAAGCAAACACACCTGGATTCAAAGCAAAAGGAATGGATTTCCAACGCGCTTTGCAGGCGGCAACGTCGGAGGCAAGTATTGGTCTTAGTCGTACTAACGGGCGGCATATTGCTGCCTCTACCAACGTGACAGGTGAGGTACTTTATCGTGTTCCTAACCAGCCAGATACCGGTGACGGTAACACGGTTGATGTGGATGTAGAGCGTAACCTCTTTATGCAAAACCAGCTCAGACACCAAGCTTCACTCGATTTCTTGGGCGGCAAATTCAAGAACTTAACGAAAGCGATTAAAGGGGAGTAATTTAGATGAGCTTATTTAATGTATTCAATGTAACTGGTTCTGCCATGAGCGCCGAATCTGTTCGTCTAAACACGACCTCGAGTAACTTAGCTAACGCGGACAGTATCGCTAGTTCAGCAAAAGATACTTACAAGGCGCGTCATGCTGTGTTCGGCGCAGAGTTAAGTAAAGCCCGCTACAACCGAGATGATAACGTTCCGGTGAAAGTGCTCGGTATTGTAGAAAGTGATAAGCCGCTTACGGCAGAGTACAACCCTGATCACCCACTTGCGAATGACGAAGGGTATATCTACAAACCAAACGTTAACGTAATGGAAGAAATGGCAAACATGATCTCAGCATCACGCTCATATCAAACGAACGTTCAGATAGCTGAGTCGAGTAAACAAATGCTGCTGCGTACGCTGCAGATGGGTCAATAGGATAGGAGATAGCGTATGGCTGGTATCAATGACGTTGGTCAAAGCGGCTTGTCCTATATCGACCAGCTTAAACAGCTTCAAGACCAAAAAAAGCCTGATGAAACAACAGGTAAGCAAGATCTTAAACAAGAAGATTTCTTATCTCTGCTCACCAAGCAATTGGCTCAACAAGATCCGTTTAAGCCGGTTGGCAATGATCAGATGATTGCGCAAATGGCATCGTTTGCAACGGTGGATGGCATCGGCAAAATGAACAACCAGTTCGAAACGCTGAATGATTCAATGACATCGAACCAAGCGTTGCAAGCGTCTTCTCTGGTCGGTCGCGACGTTTTAGTGCCTGGCGCTGCTGGGATAAAACAAGATAACGCGGGTATGGCGGCAATGGTTAAGCTTCCGAAGTCACTCGATAACCTGATGGTTCGAGTGGAAGACGCAGCGGGACAATTGGTTCGCACCTTTGAAGTCGGCGCGAAACCGGCAGGGGATACTCGCGTTGAATGGGATGGAAAAGATCAAAACGGTAATCCATTGCCGGCTGGCAAATACAAAGTGAGAGCGGCGGGTTTGTTAGATGGCGAGAGCAAAGAGTTCCCAGTATCAACGTATGCAAATGTGAACAGCGTGCTTCTTGGTAAAGGTAATGGCAACGTACTGCTCAATCTGGCTGGCTTTGATTCGCCAGTTCGACTTGCTGAAGTACTAGAAGTTGGCAAAGCATAATACGCTAGCCAGATAGGAGATTTTGGAATGTCTTATATTTCACTTAGCGGTCTATCCGCAGCTCAATTAGATTTGAATACTACCAGTAACAACTTGGCCAACGCCAACACGTTTGGTTTTAAAGAGTCTCGTGCTGAATTTGGCGATGTGTACTCAAACTCATTGTTCACACACGCAAAAACCACCCCAGGCCAAGGTGTTCAGGCGGCGAAAGTTGCTCAACAATTCCATGAAGGTTCAAGTATTTATACTAACAACCCAATGGATTTGCGTATCTCTGGTACAGGTTTCTTCGCGGTATCAAAAGATCGCTTAACGCCTCAGCAAAACGAGTTAACTCGTAACGGTGCGTTTCATATCAACAAAGACAACTACATGGTCACTGCCAATGATGAGTTTTTGTTGGGTTATGATGTGAATAAAGACACCGGTGAAGTGCTCTCTTATGAGCCTCAACCGATCAACATTCCAGCAGAGTTTGGTAAGCCAAAGCAGACATCAACAATTGAAGTTGGGGTTAACTTACCTGCGAACGGCGATCTAAATGATCCGGCATTGTTTGATTACAGCGATCCGGAAACTTATAACCGTTCAACATCTTCAACGATTTATGATTCGATGGGTCAGTCGTACAAAATGACGACTTACTATTTGAAAGATCAAAATCAGCCGAACACATGGCAAACGTACTACACCGTCACAGACCAACAAGGTGAGAAACCCATCAACATCACGGGTGGTGATGTCACTAGCCCAAGTGGTCACGTTGGTCATACCATGCGTTTTAACAATGACGGTACGTTAGCAAGTATTAACAATGGTAACCCTATTGTGTCAGACCCACTTGGTTCAGGACCAAACCCGATCGATTTGAACGGTGCTGATGTCACGCAAACCTTAGGTTTCCAATTGGATTCAACGACGCAGTTTGCCGCACCCTTTGAATTAACTAAGTTTGATGAAGATGGGGCGACCACTGGCTTCTTGACCAAAGTCGATGTTGACGAAACGGGTAACGTACTCGGGACTTACTCGAATGGTGAAGCAGTGACGTTGGGACGCGTATCCCTGGTTCGTGTTGCCAATGAGCAAGGTTTGGACAAAAAAGGCGGAACTCAGTGGGATTCGACTCAAGATTCTGGTGACAAAATCTGGGGTGAATCGAACAAAGGGTCGTTTGGTACCATCAGTAGTGGTTCGCTTGAACAGTCGAATATCGATATGACGCAAGAATTGGTTGATTTGATTTCTGCGCAGCGTAACTTCCAAGCCAACTCGCGTGCACTTGAAGTCCATAACCAGCTACAACAAAATATCCTTCAGATTCGATAATCGTTAGGTATTCTTCCGGAGCATCATCAGCGGCAATGCTGGTGGTGCTCCTTTGCCGATTTAGCGGCAACCTTCTTTTTATTTCCTCCCTTTACCTTTTAGCTCTCTGAAATTAATAGTAAATAAATATTGGCACGTGCTTTGCTTTAATTGGTTTGAATAACGAATTTTAGGAGCAAATTATGGATCGTGCACTGTTTCTTGCCATGAGTGGCGCTAAGCAAAACATGCAAGCGATGCAACTTCGAGCGAATAACCTTGCTAACGTCAGCACAACCGGTTTTCGAGCTGACTTAGAACACGCCCGTTCTATGCAAGCGTATGGCGAAGGGTTGCCAAGTCGTGTGTTTAGTATGACAGAACGTCCAGGCCATAATTTCTCTCAAGGTAGTGTGATTACCACTGGCCGTGACCTTGATGTCACGATTGAAGGTGATGGCTGGATTTCTGTTATGGACAAGACCGGCAAAGAGGGTCTAACGCGTAACGGAAACTTTAATATTGGGCCAACCGGTTTACTGTCTAATGGTAATGGTAACCTCGTGCTCGGTGAAACGGGTGCACCTATTACTTTACCCATTCCAATTAGTAAAATTGAAATTGGTGGAGATGGCACGATTTCTGTCGTACCGATGGGCGCTCCGGCAGACGCGATGGAAGTCGTTGACCGTATTAAGTTGACTCGCACTCCCAATCAATCCTTATACAAAGATGTGAACGGCTTATTCCGTTCGAAAGATCCTAATGCAACCTACGTGCTGATGCCGACGTCAAGCTCCTTAAAGGAGCTCTGGAAGGCAGTAATGTGAATGCGGTTGGTGAAATGACCAGCTTAATTGACTTGCAACGTCAATTTGAAATGCAAACCAAGATGATGAAAACCGCTGAAGAGATGGATCAAGCATCTGACACATTGCTTCGTATGAGCTGATAACGGGTTAGGAGATAAATTATGCAACCAGCATTATGGGTAAGTAAAACGGGCTTAGACGCTCAACAAACCAACATCGCAACCATTTCAAACAACTTGGCCAACGCCTCGACCGTTGGTTTCAAAAAAAGCCGCGCGGTGTTTGAAGATTTGTTCTATCAAAACATTAACCAGCCTGGTGGTCAGTCATCGCAAAATACTGAACTACCCAGTGGTTTGATGTTGGGGGCGGGGTCAAAAGTAGTGGCTACGCAAAAAGTGCACACTCAAGGTAATACCCAAACCACGAACAATAGTTTGGATATGATGATTGAAGGCGATGGCTTTTTCCAAATTCTTATGCCAGACGGCAACATCGGCTATTCACGTAACGGCCAGTTTACCGTCAACGATGAAGGGGTCATTGTTACCTCTGGTTCGGGTTACGCGCTGCAGCCTGAAATTGCTATCCCAGAGGATGCGATTAGCATCACCGTCGGTAACGATGGTGAAGTCTCTGTACGTGTACGTGGTCAGCAAGACAACCAAGTTCTAGGGCAGATCACCACAGTTGATTTTATTAACCCAGGCGGTCTAGAGCCTATCGGTCAAAACTTGTACCTGCCAACAGGGGCGAGTGGCGATCCACAAGAAGGTGTTCCAGGGCTTGATGGCTTTGGTGAGGTTCGCCAATCGATGCTCGAAACCTCTAACGTGAACGTGACAGAAGAGTTGGTCAATATGATTGAGGCTCAGCGTGTTTACGAGATGAACTCCAAAGTGATTTCAGCCGTCGATAAAATGATGAGCTTTGTGAATCAGCAGTTATAAGCGTTTTTGAGGATTAAGGTTATGAACCGTTTACTGCCTTTAGTGATGATTGCCTTGATGTCGGGTTGTTCTCTACTTCAACCGCCTGTTGAGAGTGAAGACGTAGTCCGCGGCACAACGACCGTTGATGCGGTTGAAGGTGACCGAGCGAGTCAAGACAGTGCTGGTATTGTGGATACGTTGCGTGGGCGTAGTGATCCTGTGGCGGATGATCCTGCTTGGGCACCTATTCACCCTAAGCATCAGCCCGAGCACTATGCGGCAGAAACGGGGTCTTTGTTCAATGTCGCGAGGTCGGCCAGCTTATACGATGATTCGAAACCGCGTGGTATCGGCGACATCATCACGGTGACGTTAGACGAGGCAACCAAAGCGGCAAAAAGCTCAGATGCCGATCTGTCAAAAAATAACGATGCATCTATGGAACCACTAGAGGTCGGGGGGCAAGCATTAACCGTAGGAGATTATAATTTTTCCTATAACCTCAGCAACGACAATAATTTCAGTGGCAGTTCGGCGGCAAATCAGAGCAATAGCTTAAGTGGTTCTATTTCTGTCGAGGTGATTGAAGTCTTAGCCAATGGCAACTTACTGATTCGCGGTGAGAAATGGCTGACGCTTAACACGGGTGATGAGTACATTCGTTTAAGCGGCACGATTCGTCCGCAAGATATAGATTACGATAACACCATTGCTTCAACTCGAATTTCCAATGCGCGAATTCAATATTCTGGCACTGGAACCAACCAAGATATGCAAGAACCTGGATTCTTGGCACGATTTTTTAATGTCGCTCTTTAGTGATTAGAAAAGTCGAAGTTTTGGCACTGCGACTTAGAGTGAAGGTAAACACGATGAAAAAACTGTTGCTATTAATCTCCAGCTTGATTTTGCTGGCACCGCAAGCGAATGCGGCGCGGATTAAAGACGTTTCTCAAGTCGCAGGCGTACGAAGCAACCAACTTGTTGGCTATGGTCTCGTGACCGGATTGCCGGGGACAGGGGAGTCGACTCCCTTTACCGATCAGAGCTTTAACGCCATGTTACGCAATTTCGGTATTCAATTGCCGCCTGGAACGAAACCTAAGACCAAAAATGTCGCCGCGGTGATCGTGACCGCCACATTGCCTGCTTTTTCAAAACAAGGGCAAACGATAGACGTCACGGTCTCTTCTGTTGGATCAGCGAAAAGCTTGCGTGGTGGTACCTTGATGCAAACCATGTTGAAAGGTCTTGATGGCAGCATCTACGCCGTTGCGCAGGGGAATCTCGTGGTCAGTGGTTTTAGTGCCAATGGCGCGGATGGGTCGAAAGTTGTTGGTAACAACCCTGCGGCGGGTATGATTTCAAATGGTGCGATTGTCGAACAGGAAATCCCAAGTCCATTTAGCCGTGGAGACTACATCACCTTCAATTTATTAGAATCTGATTTTACGACCGCGCAGCGTATGTCTGATGCGATCAATAGTTTCCTCGGCCCGCAAATGGCTTCTCCTGTTGATGCCACCTCAGTGCGAGTGCGAGCACCACGAGATCTTACCCAGCGAGTTGCGTTCCTTTCTGCGGTTGAAAACCTAGAGTTTGACCCCGCTGAAGGCGCGGCAAAAATTATCGTTAACTCTCGCACGGGTACCATTGTTGTGGGGCAGCACGTTCGTCTAAAGCCGGCTGCTGTTACCCATGGTGGTATGACGGTGGCGATCAAAGAGAACCTGAATGTCAGTCAGCCTAATGCATTAGCGGGGGGGCAGACTGCAGTGGTGCCTGATACCGATATCGAAGTGACGGAAGAGCAAGGTAAAATGTTTAAATTTGAGCCGGGCCTTACCCTCGATGACCTGGTTCGTGCGGTGAATGAAGTCGGCGCAGCACCGTCAGATCTTATGGCCATTTTACAGGCACTGAAACAAGCTGGCGCTATTGAAGGCCAACTGATTATTATCTAAGGAGTCGATGATGAACAATGGAAACGACATTGGTTTTATTCATGATATCGCTAACTTAGATAACTTGCGTCGTAAGGCCGTTGGTGGTGATAAAAACAGCGAACAGGCGGCTTTGAAGGCCGCAGCGAAACAGTTTGAAGCGATTTTTACTAACATGCTGTTTAAGTCGATGCGAGATGCTAACGCAACGTTTGAATCCGGACTAATGGACAGTCAAAACCAGCAATTTTTTCGTCAAATGCTTGATGAGCAGCGTGCGAGTGAACTGAGCGATTCGGGGTCGCTTGGGCTGGCCGATATGATTGTGGCGCAATTAAGTACAGGTCAGATAGATGACCCTAATGCGAAAGCGCGTGATCAAGACTTCGGAGCGTTGATGGAAAAAATTGATCAGCGCCGACAAGCTGCGGCAACTGCGGCAAATGATGACCCACTTGTCAATGCGGCAGCTGTTGAAGTCGAGGCGGTGCAGAAACAAGCAGAACCGACGCGTTTTGATTCGCCAGAAGCCTTTGTTTCATCAATGAAACCTTATGCTGAAAAAGCGGCCCAGGTATTAGGTGTCGATTCGTCATTATTGTTGGCTCAGGCTGCACTTGAAACTGGTTGGGGTAAGAAAGTGATTCAAAACAGTCAGGGCAGCAGTAACAACTTATTTAATATTAAAGCGGATAAGCGTTGGGGCGGTGACAAGATGGCGACTCAAACATTAGAGTATCATCAAGGTATCCCTGTGAAAGAGAAAGCGGCATTTCGTTCTTATTCAAGCTATCAAGATAGCTTTAATGATTACGTGCGTTTTCTTCAGCAGAATCCACGTTACACAACGGCACTTCGTCATGATGGCAGCTCGGAGCAATTTATTCATGGCATTCATCGTGCGGGTTATGCAACGGATCCGACTTACGCGGATAAAGTACTCAGAGTCAAAGAAAAAATTGACAAAATGCAGTAACGCCACAGCTTTCCCTCTCTTTAAAAAGCTTGCCAGTTGGCAAGCTTTTATCATTTACAGCGCAGAATAAAACACTTTGGCACACACTTTGCTTTTATCTCTTTAGATACTCAGTAACAGCTGATTTTTAAAGGTTTTCGGGGGCAGTATGGCGTCGGATCTTCTGAATTTGGGTGCACAAAGTGTGCTTACCTCTCAGAGACAATTAAACACCACAGGGCATAACATTTCTAATGTTAATACAGAGGGTTATAGCCGCCAGTCTGTGATTCAAGGCACGAACATGCCGCGTCAATACGGTGGGCAAACCTTCGGTATGGGTGTGCATGTGGAAAATGTTCGCCGCTCTTGGGATCAATTTGCCGTTAAAGAGCTTAACACCTCAACTACCCACTACGCGCGTAAGCTAGACGTAGAGGAAAACCTTGAGATGTTATCGAATATGCTGTCCTCTGTCGCCTCAAAGAAAATTCCTGAAAATCTGAATGAATGGTTTGATTCGGTTAAGTCACTTGCCGATAGCCCAAATGATGTCGGCGCACGTAAAGTGGTACTTGAGAAAGCCGACCTCATTACACAGAACATGAATGACTTCCATGAAACGGTACGTCAGCAATACGATGTGACAAATCGAAAGTTGGAACTCGGCGTTAAACGAATCAACCAGTTAGCGGTTGAGATTCGTGATTTGCACCGTTTGATGATGCGAACCCCAGGCCCACATCTTGATTTAATGGATGAGCATGAAAAGTTAGTCAACGAGCTCTCAGAATATACCAAGGTAACAGTCACGCCACGTAAAAACGCCGAAGGCTTTAATATCCATATTGGTAACGGGCATACCTTGGTTTCAGGAACGGAAGCCAGTCAATTAAAAATGATTGAAGGTTATCCTGATACCCATCAGCACCGTTTAGCCATGCTTGAAGGGAAAGGCATCAAACCCATCACCAGTAAAGATCTTGATGGCAAAATGGGTGCGATGCTTGATATGCGTGATACTCAAATTCCGTACCTCCTTGACCAACTGGGTAAGATGGCCACGTCATTTTCGAATGAAGTGAATGAACTTCAATCTCAAGGTCTTGATTTAAGAGGAAATGTCGGGGGGCTGATGTTTACCGATATCAACTCCGATGTTGTTGCCAAATCACGTGTTGTGACCTCGTCCAATTCACAAGCTGACCTTCGAGTTTACTTAGAAGACACATCGCAAGTGGTCGCGGGTGAATATCAGCTGCAATCTGTGGATGGCGATTATTATGTGACACGTCCAAATGGTGAACTGAGTGAAGCTCAAATGGATGATGGTGACATCGTTATTGATGGCATGCGCATGGAGATCCGGCAGGATCTCGCCGATGGTGAGCGCGTTTTAATTCGTCCTACTCGACGTGGCGCCGCACAGATGAAAATGGAAACCAACGATCCTACGACCATTGCCGCTCAAAGTTACGAGGCATCGACCACGTTCGCGCAAGGAACTGCTGGGTTTGAGATAAAGCAAGCCGGCGAGCTTCGTGAATTTGAAGTAGTCGTTTCTCCAGATGGAACACAATTTGCCGTCACCGACCCTAAAGGTCGTGTGCTGATGCAGCCGCAAAGTTATCCGCCATCAGGGCCTGTCACCGTTCAAGGGACCACCTTTGAATTAACCGATGGGGCGCTGCCGAATGACAAATTTACGGCAAACCTTGTCCCTTCTGAAGGGGACAACGGCAATTTACGTAAAATGCAGAATATTCAAACTGATAAAAAGCTCAACGGTGGTGAGACAACCATTTTGGATGTCTATCACGATCTGAATACAGAAATGGGGCTTAGAAAGTCAACCGCATCTCGTTTGACCGATGTATCACGGTTAGAAAAAGAGGCTGCTCAGGAGCGTATCGCGTCTATCTCTGGCGTTAACCTCGATGAAGAAGCGGCCAATATGATGAAATTTCAACAAGCGTATATGGCATCGTCGCGCATTATGCAGGCGGCAAATGATACGTTCAACACCATCTTGGCACTGAAGTAGGGAGGTCATAAATCATGTTAAATCGAATTGCGAGCTTCCATAATTATCAATCGGTGCAAAATGACTTACGTCGCCAAGAAGCCAAGATTCATCATAATCAGGCGCAATTGGCTTCGGGTAAGAAGTTAATGCAAGCCAGTGATGACCCTTTAGCGACCCACTATATTCAAAATATTGGTCAGCAAAAAGAGCAACTACGTCAGTACATGGATGCCATTGTTCTGACGCGAAACCGTCTTGAGCATCATGAGGTCATCATTTCTAACGCAGAGCAATATGCCGATGAGGCGAAACGCACAGTGATGGAAACCATCAACGGTGCGTTGTCTCCAGAAGATCGTCTGGCTAAAAAGCGCGAGATGGAAGAGATAGCCAATAACTTTTTGAATCTGGTCAATGTCCAAGATGAATCTGGAAACTACATCTTTGCGGGGACCAAACCGAAGAACCAGCCTTTCTTTCGCGATCGTGACGGTAATGTCGAGTATGCGGGGGATGATTACCAACGAAAAATGAAAATTTCCACTAGCTTGGAAATGCCAATCAATGATCCTGGCAGCAAGCTATTCATGGAGATTGATAACCCATTTGGTGATTATGAGCCGCAATACGATCTTAAAGGTGCCTCGGAGTTACTTCTTGAGCGTGCAACCAACATCGACCCTGATGACAATGCCACTTATAAAGTGACCTTTGTTGATATGCCGAATAACAAATACGGTTATCAAATTGAACGCAATGGTTCGGTGGTCGCGGCTGATGAATTTGACCCTAAAGAAGGTATTCAATACGAAGGGTTGAATGTCCACATCAAAGGGCAAATTAACCGAGGCGATGAGATAACCTTAGAGCCGCGTAAGACTTATAGCATTTTTGATACTTTCAAAGATGCCATGGAATACACCACAGGCTCGGTGTCGGATATTTCTAACACCGCTAAGCTACACCAAATTACTGAAGAATTTCATGCGGCATTTATTCATCTGAATAAAGCTCGGACGGATGTCGGTGCCCGCTTAAATACGCTCGATATTCAAGAGCAGCAACATGAAGACTTCAATATGACGCTCGCCAAATCAAAAAGTAATTTTGAGGATTTGGATTATGCCGAAGCGGTGATTGAGTTCAATGAAAACTCAAGAGCACTTCAAGCGTCACAACAAGCTTTTGGTAAAACCAAAGATCTCACTTTATTTAACTATATCTAAATGCGTTCACTCCACGGCCTTATGTGCTAATGCCATATGTGCGGAGTGAACTTGTTGGTAAGTAAATTGGTGAACTGCCGCTGGCAAATAGGCGGCAAAATAAGCGGCAAACTCTGTTGCCGATAGCAAGAAACAATCATTTATTCGCTCAATATACAGACTTAAATAGATGTTAATTTTAGTATAAGTGTTTGAAATTAAATGAGTAAAAAATGATTTTTAAACTTGGCACACATATTGATATAGGTATTACGTAACTTGATTAACCATCTTTGTGTGAACAACGTGTTCGTAAACCGGCAATAGCCAGGTTTTAGCAAGGCATATTTCGGTCAGTGCTTCCAAATGAGATTAAGCTGGCCGCTTCGCAAAGCACTTGCGAACTCACTAGGAGAGCAACCTATGACCATTAATGTAAATACTAACGTTTCAGCGATGACCGCTCAGCGTTACCTAAATAAAGCAACTGGTGACTTGAACACCTCAATGGAACGTTTGTCATCAGGTGCGCGTATCAACAGTGCAAAAGACGACGCGGCTGGTTTGCAGATTTCAAACCGCTTGACGGCTCAGTCTCGAGGCCTTGATGTGGCAATGCGTAATGCTAACGACGGCATTTCAATTGCTCAAACAGCAGAAGGCGCGATGAATGAGTCGACCAACATTCTGCAACGTATGCGTGACTTAGCACTGCAATCGGCAAACGGTACGAACTCAGTGTCTGAACGTACAGCGTTGAACGAAGAAGTTGAGGCACTTCAAGATGAATTGAACCGTATCGCGGAAACCACATCCTTTGGTGGACGTCGCCTGCTTAATGGTTCATTCGGTGAATCATCATTCCAAATCGGTGCCAGTTCCGGTGAGGCAATGATTGTTGCGCTAACCAGTATACGTGCGGATGACTTCCAAATGGGTGGGCAAGCTTTTATCGCTCAAAATGGTCAGAATAAAGACTGGGGTGTCCCTGCTCAATCAAACGACATGAAGTTTGAGTTTACCACCAAAGAAGGGGAAGAGGTCGTATTTGACTTAATCGCAAAACCTGGTGATGACGTGGAAGAACTTGCCACCTATATCAATGGTCAAACTGATCAGCTTCAAGCATCGGTAAACGAGAACGGCCAATTGCAAATCTTCGTGGCTGAGCCAAACATCCAGGGCGAATTGAATATTTCGGGTGGCCTTGCTAGCGAACTGGGTTTAGAAGGTGGTCCTGGGCAAAATGTTACCGTCAATGATATTGATGTGATGACGGTGGGCGGCGCTCAAAACGCTGTCGGTGTGATTGATGCGGCAATGAAGTACGTGGATTCACAACGAGCAGACCTAGGTGCGATTCAAAACCGTTTGAACCATAGCATTAATAACTTAGCCAATATTCAAGAAAACGTTGCAGCATCGAATAGCCGAATCCGTGATACGGATTTTGCGAAAGAAACCACTGCAATGACAAAATCTCAAATTCTGCAGCAAGCAGGGACATCGATCCTTGCCCAAGCAAAACAGTTGCCAAACTCTGCATTAACGTTATTGCAGTAGTAAAAGAGCCTTCATTAACGTGGTCTCAGACGTGAGGTTAATGAAGGATTTCTTGGCAAGCGCGTGGATGATTAGATGGTATAAAGTTCTCTCTCAAACCTGCTTTATATTATTGAATCAACCTTCGCACCCCTAGGTAGTTAAATGTGTCATTTCTCTCGATCTCCACATTGGCTTAGCTACCACCTAGCCCCGGTTCTCTCAAAGGAAAAGGGGCTTTCTTTTTTTCTGCAATTTATTTCCTCGCTGAACCCTTTCAATGCACTTTTCTGTTATCTGGTTCCTTTGATTGAATCATTTATGCTTTTTATTTACGAACCATGTAAATATTTTTCTGCGTATTTATTATTGAGTAATTTATTTAAATCAGATTGTTAACTCTTTAAGCCGTAATATTTGTAAGGAATTTAGAGTAAATATTAACGTTATCAAGTCAGCGGATGGCTAATATTTTCCTATTATAAATTCATACTTATAGAAACTTAGTTTCATATTAAAGGCTTGGTTGTTGCTGAAGCCATTGCCTGCAAACAACTAAAAATAGGTGTGAAGATGAATAAATTAACGACGTTACTTGGTGGGTTTGGGCTTTTTATTCTCTCAGCGCAAACCTACGCCGATGCATATATCGGAGCCAAAATAGGTAAGTCATGGTTAGACGATGCCTGTGTTGTTGGGGAGGCGTGTGATGATGAAGATATGGGCGGTGGGATATTCGCAGGTTATAACCTTAATCCTTATATCGGTATCGAGCTGGGGTATGACTATTTGGGGGAGTTTACCACCGGTGTTTCTGGGGACGGATTGAGTGATGAATCGATTAGCGCGTTTAGCTTAACACCAAAATTGAGTTATCCAGTGCTGGAGCAATTAGCCATATACGGCCGTGCTGGGGGCGCTTATGTCGATTTTGATGGTGATAACCATTGGTCGTTTACCGGAGCGGTCGGTTTTGAGTTTAAAGTCATGACCAAAGGCGCATTGCGTTTGGAGTATCAGACCATTACCGATGTCAACGATCAGAGTTATCGTACCCAAGGCAATTTGATTTCTATCGGATTCATTTATGATTTTGGCGGTAAGCCAACGCCTGTACCAGTGATGATGGAAAAAGAAAGTAAAGAAATCACAACGACGATTATTGAAAAACCACCTCAACCTGTTATCAAAACCTTCGAAGCGCAAAGATTAGATTCAGGGTTGTTCGCCTTAAATAGCGCCAACTTAAAACCGGAAAGTCACGCACGCTTAGATAGCCTAGTGAGTTTTCTTCGAACTTATCCGCAAGCTTCCGTGAATATCATCGGTTATACCGATTCATCCGGTTCTGCAGAGTATAACTTACAGTTATCCGAACGCCGGGCACAATCTGTGGCTAAAGTTCTACAAGAGCGTGGAATTGCTGCTTCACGAATTCGTGCAGAAGGGCGAGGAGAGAGTGAGCCTATTGCTGACAACTCAACGCCTGAAGGGCGTGAGCGTAATCGTCGAGTCGAAATTTTTGTTCCGCCGTTTGAGTACACGGTTGCGCAATAGTTCGTTTCGAACTATCTAAATCAGCCATGGAAGAAAGGATTTAACTATTCAATGGCCAGCGTCGCGTTAAATACGGCGCTGGCCTTTTTGGTGTCTATGAGACTGGCTTCGGACTCGGACCGAAGGCATTATCACCTTGAGTGCCCTCTAAAACCATAAAGAACAGCAGCACTAAGGTTCCTATCACCGGAATTAAGCTCAATAACAACCACCATCCGCTGCGCTCTGTATCGTGCAAGCGACGCATCGAAACGCCAACGTAAGGCAGGAAGACTACTAAGCTATAAACAGGGCTTAAAAAGCTAATCTGCAAGCGGTGCTCTACGAGCCCGAGTACGATACGAATCAGTGTATCGAACAGAACGAACATCCAAAATTCTTTACGTCTCGATCTGCCGTGAAAGCCAAGATAATTCTTAAACGCGAGTAGATACCAATCCATACCTTATTCCTTATTATGTTTTCTAGTGTAACGCCTAGCCAAAGCGAGTTTGAATGCGCGTTTGGTTATGAAGTCGAGCTAATGATTCTTACGGTCTGTGTGACTTCGAAGTGAGGCGTTTTATCATTTTAAAAGGGCACTCATACTGATTAAAAACAAGATTATGGGTAAACGTGTCGCTTATTGTTAGTAACGTGCAATAACTTGTAATGATTATTAACAATCTTGCCCCGGCAGAGCCTGGAAAAACTTGAGCGGTAATTTTCGTTTTTGTGCCAGATATCATTAAATCCGCAAAAAGTATTAGGTTTTTATTAGCGGTGAATTTTTCCTCTAAAGCTTATCAAGTTGGAGTCGTTAACAAGGGTACTTTGAGAGAACTTGGTGATCTGAGACGTCGGAAAGCCAACCCAACTTCCGATTCGTCGGAGAATCCAACAGGAGAATCACTATGGCAGTGAATGTAAATACAAACGTTTCAGCAATGACCGCTCAACGCTATTTGAATAGTGCGAGTAATGCTCAGCAAGCTTCAATGGAACGTCTATCTTCAGGCTTTAAGATTAATAGCGCGAAAGATGATGCTGCAGGTTTGCAAATCTCGAACCGTTTGAACGTCCAAAGCCGTGGTCTTGATGTCGCTGTACGAAATGCAAATGATGGCGTCTCAATTGCACAAACCGCTGAAGGTGCGATGAATGAAACCACTAACATTCTGCAACGTATGCGTGACCTATCTCTACAATCAGCTAACGGTTCAAACTCTAAGTCTGAGCGTGTGGCGATTCAAGAAGAGGTAACGGCACTGAATGATGAACTTAACCGTATTGCAGAGACCACATCGTTTGGTGGTAACAAGCTACTTAATGGTACGTTCGCGACTAAATCATTCCAGATCGGTGCAGATAACGGCGAGGCAGTCATGCTAAGCTTGAACAACATGCGTAGTGACAACACGCAAATGGGTGGTAATAGCTACCGTGCTGAAAATGGTCAAGATAAAGATTGGGCTGTTCAGTCTGGTGCGAATGATTTAACTATCTCTTTGACTGATAAATTTGGTGAGCAACAAGATATCACTATCAACGCAAAAGAAGGTGATGATATCGAAGAGCTAGCGACTTATATCAATGGTCAAACGGATATGGTTAAAGCGTCTGTAGACGAAGAGGGACGTCTGCAAGTGTTTACTGATAACAATAAAGTCGAAGGTGTTGCTAGCTTTGGTGGCAGCCTTGCAGGTGAATTGGGTATTGGTGAAGCACAAGCGGTCACTGTCGATACTTTGGATGTCACAACCGTTGGTGGTGCGCAAGAGTCTGTGGCAGTGGTTGATGCAGCGCTAAAATTTGTTGATAGCCACCGTGCTCAGCTCGGTGCTTTCCAAAACCGCTTTGGCCATGCAATCAATAACTTAGACAACATTAATGAAAACGTCAATGCGTCTAAGAGCCGAATCAAAGACACGGACTTTGCGAAAGAAACCACAGCATTGACGAAGGCTCAAATCCTAAGCCAAGCATCAAGCTCTGTTCTTGCGCAAGCCAAACAAGCGCCAAACGCGGCACTTGGTCTTCTTGGCTAATTATCGCTATAATCCAAAAGCCCAGCATGAGCTGGGCTTTTTTATGTCTATGATTTTAATAAGGACTCGTGGGGGCTTTATTTTCTGAATACGAGATAAAAGAAAACCCAGCGTTTAAGCTGGGTTTCTAATAATGGTGCGGAAGGAGAGACTTGAACTCTCACACCTTGCGGCGCCAGAACCTAAATCTGGTGCGTCTACCAATTCCGCCACTTCCGCATTTATTC